>DASVEE010000012.1:0-202071 GCA_036380735.1 Thermoanaerobaculia bacterium
AGAACTGCAACTCGGAGATCGGGAAGTAACCCGGACCGCTCGTACTACGCCGAGCAAGGAAAACGAAACCAATGGCTGCACGACTCAAAGAGCTGTACACGAAGGAAGTCCGCAAGAAGCTTCAGGACGAGTTCCAGATCAAGAACCCGATGGCGGTTCCCAAGATCGAGAAGGTCGTCCTGAACATGGGGATGGGCGAGGCCATCGCCAACGCCAAGATCCTCGACTCGGCCGTCGACGAGCTGTCGACGATCACCGGGCAGAAGCCGGTCGTCACGAAGGCGAAGAAGTCGATCGCAGCCTTCAAGCTCCGTGAGGGCGTTCCCATCGGCACGATGGTCACCCTCCGCGGCGAGAAGATGTACGAGTTCCTCGACCGTCTGATCAACATCGCGCTGCCGCGCGTCCGCGACTTCCGCGGCGTGCCTTCGCGGTCCTTCGACGGCCGTGGCAATTACACCCTTGGCGTGCGCGACCACCTGATCTTCCCTGAGATCGACGCGGGCAAGGTCGACAAATCCAGGGGCATGAACATCACGATCGTGACGAACGCGAAGACCGACGACCAGGCTCGTTTTCTTCTTCGCGAGCTCGGGATGCCGTTCAGCAAGTAAGCGAGAAGGAATCGACTCATGGCAAAAATCTCAATGATGGTGAAGGCTGAGCGGAAACCGAAGTTCTCGGTGCGGAAACGCAACCGCTGCAAGGTCTGCGGCCGCCCCCGTGGCTTCCTGCGCAAGTTTCAGCTCTGCCGCATCTGCTTCCGTCAGCTCTCGCTCGGCGGTTACATCCCGGGCGTGACGAAGGCGAGCTGGTAGCTCGTGGCCCGTCAGACACTACGGAGGAACAACGAATGTCGATGACAGACCCGATCGCGGATATGCTCAGCCGTATCCGCAATGGTATCCAGGCGCGCCACGACCGCGTCGAGCTCCCGGCCTCGAAACTGAAGGTCGAGATCGCGCGCATTCTCAAGAGCGAAGGCTTCATCAGCAACTACAAGCTGGTCGAAGACGACAGCAAGCCCCAGGCGACGCTCCGCGTCTACCTGAAGTACTCGGAAGACGGCGAGCCGGTCATTCACGGCATCGAGCGCGTCTCTCGTCCCGGCCGCCGGGTCTACCGCGGCAAGGAAGAGATTCCCCGCGTCCTCGGTGGCCTCGGCCTCTCGATCGTCTCGACCTCGCGCGGAGTCCTTTCGGGCGCCGAGGCCGTGAAGAGCGGCATCGGCGGCGAAGTCCTCTGCCAGGTCTGGTAAGGAGAGCTCCAATGTCGCGTATCGGAAAAAAAGAAATCACGCTCCCCAAGGGAGTCGAGGTTCAGCAGAGCGGTGACGCGATCACCGTGAAGGGACCGAAGGGCACGCTGCAGACGGCGAAAGTCCCGGGCATCACCATGTCCGTGGAGAACAACGTCGTCAAGTTCGAGCGCGCCTCGGAAGAGGGGAAGGTTCGCGCCTTCCACGGTCTCATGCGCGCCCTCGTGGCCAACAACGTCAAGGGTGTGAGCGAAGGCTTCAAGCGCGAGCTCGACATCATCGGCGTCGGCTACCGCGCCGAGGTCAAGGGCCGCGAAGTCGTCTTCGCGCTCGGCTACTCGCACCCGGTGCGTTTCCCCATCCCCGAGGGCATCGACATCACCGTCGAGCCGAAGTCGGGACACATCACCATCACCGGCATCGACAAGCAGAAAGTCGGTCAGGTGGCGGCCGAGATCCGCGGACTCCGCGAGCCCGATCCCTACAAGGGCAAGGGCATCAAGTACAGCGACGAAGTGATTCGTCGCAAGGCGGGTAAGGCGGCAGGCAAGTAGTACGACTTGGTTTTCGGTTGTTGGTTGTTGGTTTTCGGCGCCGCCGGCGCAGCACCGAAAACCAAAAACCGACAACCGAAAACCGGACAGGCGGGTACAAAGCCTCGCCGAAAGGTAAGAAACAATGGATCGCGCCAAACACAGAGTCGAAGCACGTAACCGGGTCCGCACGCGGATCCGCAACAAGGTTCGCGGCACCGAGAGCCGTCCGCGTCTCGCGGTCTTCCGCAGCCTGAAGAACATCTACGTCCAGGTCATCGACGATGCGAACGGGGTCACCCTCGCCTCGGCCTCGACCCGGGAGCAGGAAGCCGGAGCGAAGGGCTCGAACCAGGCGGCCGCCAAGGCCGTCGGCGAGCTGATCGCGAAGAAGGCGAAAGACAAGGGAATCACCAGGGTCGTGTTCGACCGCGGCGGTTACCTCTACCACGGCAACATCAAGGCGCTCGCGGATGCGGCGCGTGCAAACGGGTTGGAATTCTAGGAGGCACACATTGCAGCGTCCACAGCAGCAGCGTCCGGGACAGGGATCACCGCGTGGCGATCGCCGCGAGCGTGAGGATAGATCCGAAAGCGGGATGATCGACAAGGTCGTCCACATCAACCGCGTGACGAAGGTCGTCAAGGGCGGCAAGAACTTCAGCTTCAGCGCGCTCGTCGTCGTCGGCGACGGCAAGGGCCGCGTCGGTTACGGCTCGGGCAAGGCGAAGGAAGTTCCGGCCGCCATCAAGAAGGGCATCGAGATCGCGAAGAAGAACATGATCTCGGTGGCGCTGGTCGGGACGACCATCCCGCACGCCGCGCTCGGCCATTACGGCGCGGGCAAGGTCCTGCTCAAGCCCGCCTCCGAGGGTACCGGCGTCATCGCCGGTGGTCCGGTGCGCGCGATCCTCGAGTCGGCCGGCATCCAGAACATCCTGACCAAGTCGCTCGGTACGGCGAATCCGCACAACGTCGTCAAGGCGACGTTCGAGGCGCTCAAGTCGCTCCGCACCGAGGCCCAGTACAAGGCGCTTCGTGGCAGCGATGCCGAGACCGCCGAGGCGGAGGCGTAAGTCATGGCGGAAACGAAGAAGATTCGCATCCGGCAGATCCGCAGCGGCATCGGCTGTCCCATCGAAATGCGCGAGACGCTCAAGGCCCTCGGGCTCGGCAAGATGCATCGCGTCGCCGAGCGCGTGGATACCCGCGAAGTCCGCGGCATGATCGCGAAGATCCCGCATCTGGTCGAAGTCGTCGAGTGACGCATGGAGCGTCATCCTCGCGCCGGCAGCGCCGGCTGAGGGTCCTCGAAGGAGCATAGGCACATGGAACTGAATAATCTGAAACCGAAAAAGGGCGCCCGCCACGCCAAGAAGCGTGTCGGCCGCGGCCCGGGCTCGGGACACGGCAAGACCGCCGGCCGCGGTGAGAAGGGGCAGAAGTCGCGCTCCGGCTACACCAGCAAGCTCGGCTTCGAAGGCGGCCAGATGCCGCTGCACCGTCGCATCCCGAAGCGCGGCTTCACCAATATCTTCAAGAAAGACTACGCGGTGGTGAACATCAGCGATCTGGAGCGCTTCGACAACGGCGCGACGGTCGATGAGGCAGCCCTCCGCTCGGCAGGTCTCGTCAAGGGACAGAACGACGGGATCAAGGTCCTCGGCGACGGCGAGCTCACCAAGAAGCTGACCGTGCACGCCACGAAGTTCTCGAAGACCGCGAAAGAGGCGATCGAGAAGGCAGGCGGTTCCTGCCAGGAGATCCAGTAACTTGAACCTCCTCGAGACTCTCCGCAACATCTGGGCGATCGAGGATCTGCGCAAGCGTGTGCTGTTCACGTTTGCGCTGCTCGCCGTCTATCGCCTCGGCTCGCACATCCCGACGCCGGGCGTCGACCCGAAAGCACTCAGCGAGTTCTTCGCTGCCGTCAATTCCGGAGTGTTCGGATTTCTCGACCTCTTCTCCGGCGGCGCGCTGAGCCGTCTCTCCGTCTTCGCCCTCGGCATCATGCCGTACATCTCGGCGTCGATCATCCTGCAGCTCCTCACCGTCGTCTGGCCTTACCTCGAGAAGCTCTCGAAGGAAGGGGAGATGGGGCGCCGCAAGATCAACCAGTACACCCGCTACGGGACGATCGTCCTCGCGGTGGTGCAGTCGCTCGGCGTTGCGTTCTGGCTCAAGGGCCAGGCGTCGCCCGGCGGCGCGCCGCTCGTTCCGCCGCACGTGCAGGACATGATGTGGGGCCTCGGCTTCCCCATCATGACGATCCTGACGCTCACGACCGGTACGGCCTTCGTCATGTGGCTCGGTGAGCAGATCACCGAGCGCGGCATCGGCAACGGCATCTCGCTGATCATCTTCGCCGGTATCGTCGTCGGGCTGCCGAGCGCGGTCATCTCCACGTTCGGCGAGATCCGCTCGGGGCAGCGCAACATCTTCGCGATGCTGTTCCTCCTCGTGTTCATGGTCGCGGTCGTCGCCTTCGTCGTCTTCATGGAGCGGGCGCAGCGCCGGATTCCGGTGCAGTACGCCAAGCGCGTCGTCGGCCGCAAAGTCTACGGCGGCGCCAACACGTACCTGCCGCTCCGCGTGAACACGGCCGGCGTCATCCCGGTCATCTTCGCGTCGTCGATCCTCGTGATCCCGCAGACGCTGTCGGGCATGATCAAGGCTCCGTGGGCGCAGTCGATCTCGAACCAGATCTCGATGGGGCAGCCGCTGTACTACCTCCTCCAGGTCGCGGGCATCGTCTTCTTTGCCTACTTCTACACGTCGATCGTCTTCAATCCGGTCGACACGGCCGACAACATGCGCAAGTACGGCGGCTTCATCCCGGGCATCCGTCCGGGCAAGCGGACGTCGGACTACATCGACCGCGTGCTGACGCGCATCACGTTCGTCGGCTCGGCGTACCTGGCGGCCGTCTGCATCCTGCCGGAGTTCCTCATCCGCGGTTTCCGCGTGGCGCAGCTCCCGTTCGTCGGGCCGTCGCTCGACGCGGTCCTGCCGCTGTGGATCACGGAAGGCATGGGGCTGAACTTCTACTTCGGCGGCACCTCGCTGCTGATCGTCGTGGGTGTGGCGATGGACACGATCAACCAGATCGAGTCGCAGCTCGTCATGCGCCATTACGACGGCTTCATGAAGAAGGGACGCATCCGCGGCCGCCGCGGATAGTCAGGGGAAGGGCGTGAAGATCATCTTCATCGGGCCGCCGGGAAGCGGCAAGGGGACTCAGGCGAAGCGCCTCGCGGCGCAGCACGGGATCCCTCACATTTCCACGGGCGACATGCTGCGCGAAGCGGTCGCCGGCGGCACCGGGCTCGGCCAGCAGGCCGCTCCGATCATGGCATCGGGCGGCCTCGTGCCGGACGACCTGATGATCGGCATCATCAACGAGCGTCTTGCGAAGGCGGACGCGGCCGACGGCTTCATCCTGGACGGCTTTCCGCGGACGCTGGTGCAGGCTGAAAAGCTCGATTCCATCGTCGGGAATGGGAGCGACCCCCTCCGGGTTCTCCAACTGCTCGTCCCTGACGAAGCAATCGTGCGTCGCATTTCACTGCGCCGCACGTGCGCCGGCTGCGGGGCCATCTACCATCTCGAGAACAATCCCCCGGCAACCGACTCGGTCTGCGACCGATGCGGGGCCGAGGTCGTCGCGCGCCCGGACGATAATGAGGAAGCAGTGCGCAAGCGGCTCGAAGCGTTCCACAGGCAGACGCTTCCGGTCGCGACTTATTACAAGTCGAAGAGCATTTTGCGTGAGGTCGACGGGATTGGTCCCGTCGATGAGGTCTTTGAACGAATCACCAAGTCCCTGGCTTGAGGAGAGACGTTGCTCGACAGAATGAAGGGACCGACGCTCAAAACCGCTGACGAAGTTGCGGTCATGGACCGGACGAATCGTATCGTCGTAGAGATCCTCGAGATCATGCGCGAGATGACGAAGCCCGGCGTGACGACCGCGCAGCTCAATGCGGTGGCGGAAGAGGAGCTGGCCCGGCGCGGCGCGAAATCGCCGTTCAAAGGCTACTCCCCGATGGGATTGCCGCCGTATCCGGCGGTCGTCTGCGCTTCGGTCAACGATGTCATCGTGCACGGCATCCCCAACCGCGCGAAGTTGCAGGAGGGCGATATCATCGGCCTCGACTTCGGCTCCATCTTCGAAGGCTTCGTCGGCGACGCCGCGATCACCATCCCGGTCGGGAAAGTGACGCCGCGGGCGCAGGAGCTGATGGATACGACGCGCGAATGCCTCGAGCTGGCCATCGAAGAGATGCGTCCGGGCCGCCACATCGGCGACATCGGCGCGGCGGTGCAGGAGCACGCGGAAGCACGCGGCTTCCACGTCATCCGCACCTTCGTCGGTCACGGCATCGGACGCCGCATGCACGAGGATCCTCAGGTCTACAACTACGGCCGCCGCGGCCGTGGTCTGGAACTGAAGGAAGGGATGGTCCTGGCCATCGAGCCGATGCTCTGCGAGGTCGGCCCGAAGTTGCGGTCGCGCCTCGAGCGCGCGCCCAACGGGATGGTGCAGGACGTCAGGACCGATGCCGACGGCTGGACGGCACGGACGCTCGACGGCGCGCTGGCGGCCCACTTCGAAAACTCGGTGGCCATCACGGCGAACGGTCCGAAGGTGCTGGGGAAGTAAACGAACAGGAGAAACATGTCGAAGGAAGAAGCGATTGAAGTGACCGGAACCGTCCTCGAGACATTGCCCAATGCAATGTTTCAGGTCGAGCTGGAGAACAAGCACAAGGTGTTGGCGCACATCTCCGGCAAGATGAGAAAGCACTTCATCCGCATCCTTCCGGGTGACAAAGTCTTGGTCGAGCTCTCGCCGTACGATCTGACGCGCGGGCGCATCACGTACCGATATAAGTGAGTTGAGACAATGAAAGTCCGTTCATCAGTCAAGAGAATCTGCACCAAGTGCAAAGTCGTGCGTCGTCAGGGCGTGATCCGCATCATCTGCGAGAACCCCAAGCACAAGCAGCGTCAGGGATAGCACAGGAGCTATAGAACAATGGCACGTATCGCGGGAATCGATCTCCCTCTGAACAAGCGGGTCGAAGTTGGCCTGACGTACATCTACGGCATCGGCCGCACGCGCTCGACCACCATCCTCAGCCAGGCTGGTGTCGACCGGAACATCCGCGTCAAGGACCTCTCGGAGGACGACGTCCGGAAGATCCGCCAGATCATCACCGACGAAGGCAAGGTCGAAGGCGATCTGCGCAAGGACATCGGACTCGACATCAAGCGTTTGATGGAGATCAACTGCTACCGCGGCCAGCGTCACCGCCGCGGCCTGCCGGTCCGCGGCCAGCGCACCCACACCAATGCGCGTACGCGCAAAGGTCCGCGCAAGGGCGCAGTGGCCGGCAAGAAGAAGGCGACCAAGAAGTAAGCAAGTTTTCGGTTGTCGGTTGTCGGTTTTCGGTCGGTTGACCGGGAGCCCACCGAAAACCGACAACCGAAAACCGACAACAGGATTAGGGGAACATTCGAATGGCCACTGCCAGAGGACCGAAAGCGGGCGCCCGTCGCGCCGGCACCAAGAGGAAGGAGCGGAAGAACGTTCCGCACGCCGTCGCGTCGATCGCGGCGACGTTCAACAACACCATCGTGGCGATCTCCGATCCGATGGGCAACACCCTGAGCTGGTCGAGCGCCGGCCGCATCGGCTTCAAGGGCTCGCGCAAAGGCACTCCGTTCGCGGCGCAGGTCGCGGCACAGAATGCGGCGCAGCTCGCGCAGGAGCATGGTGTCCGCACGATCGACGTCAAGGTGAAGGGCCCCGGCGCCGGCCGCGAGTCCGCCATCCGCGCGCTCGCCGCGAGTGGCCTCGACATCAAGTCGATCAAGGATGTCACCCCGATCCCGCACAACGGCTGCCGTCCTCCGAAGCGGCGCCGCGTCTGACGCGTGGTCCGTTTTCCGTTGCCCGTTTTCCGTGAGGAACGCGGCGCATGGAGACGGACAACGGACAACGGAAAACGGACAACATTGATGGCCGGTGCGTGTTGCACCGGTGCGGTACGAAGGTACGGCGCGCAGCTGCCGCCGTACGCGCAACGCTCCATGGTGGGGCGGGTGCGAAACAACAGGAGGCACAGTGGCTCGTTACACCGACCCCGTCTGCCGGCTCTGCCGGCGCGAGGGCATGAAGCTGTTTCTCAAAGGCGATCGCTGCTTCAAAGACAAGTGCTCGATCGAGCGTCGCAACTACGCTCCGGGCCAGCACGGTCGTCGCCGCTCCAAGGTTCTTGGCTACGGTCTGCAGCTTCGTGAAAAGCAGAAAGTCAAGCGTATCTACGGAATCCTGGAAAAGCAGTTCCGTCTGTACTTCCAGCGCGCCGAGCGCAAGCCCGGCATCACCGGTGAAAACCTTCTCCGCCAGCTCGAGCTTCGTCTCGACAACGCGGTCTACTCCCTCGGGTTCGCTTCTTCGCGCCCCCAGTCGCGGCAGCTCGTCCGCCACGGGCACATCGAGGTGAACGGCAAGAAGATCAACATCCCCTCCTACCAGCTCCGCAAGGGCGATGTGGTTCAGGTTCGCGAGAAGAGCCGCAAGAACGACCAGATCCGTCAGTCCGTCGAAACGGCTGCCGGCCGCGGCGTTCCTTCCTGGCTCGAGCTCAATGCCGAGCAGTTCCGCGGCACCGTCACGGACGTTCCGAAGCGCGAAGACATCCGTCTTCCGATCCAGGAACAGCTCATCGTCGAACTCTACTCGAAGTAAAAACCGGCTTGTGTGGAGGACAGACCGTGGCGTCTGTCCCTCTACAGACATTGAGTGTCTGTGGCACACAGGCCTCGCGAGGAGGCCGCTCACATGTTGTGGTCAGATTTCCAGAAACCGAAAAAGCTCGATTACGATCCCGAGACCCTCACGCCGAACTACGGCCGCTTCATCGCGCAGCCGTTCGAGCGTGGGTTCGGCACGACGATCGGCAATGCGCTGCGCCGTGTGCTCCTCTCCTCCATCGAGGGAGCCGCGATCGCAGCCGTCCGCGTCGAAGGCGTCCTGCACGAGTTCTCCTCGCTGCAGGGTGTCGTCGAGGACATGACCGACGTCGTGCTCAACCTCAAACAGGTCCCGTTCAAGCTGCACGGTGAGGGACCGAAAACGCTGTACCTCGAAAAGAAGGGGCCGGGCGTCGTCACGGCTGCCGATTTCGAGCAGGACCCGGACGTCGAGATCCTCGATCCGACGGCCCACATCGCGACGCTTTCGAAGGAAGGCTCGCTCAAGCTCGAGGCGCGTCTCAAGCGCGGCCGCGGCTACGTCGTCGCCGATCGCAACGCCGACGGCGACCTGCCGCTGGGCTACATCCCCATCGATTCGATCCATTCGCCGGTCCGCCGCGTGAACTATCACGTGGAAGGCGCCCGCGTCGGCCAGATGACCGACTACGACAAGCTCGTGCTCGAAGTCTGGACGAACGGCGCCGTCTCGCCCCAGGAAGCCGTCAGCCTGGCGGCCGAGCTGCTCGCCGATCACCTGCGGATCTTCAGCGCGTTCGAAACGCGCGCCGAAGAGCGTGAGGAGATCGCCGCGCCCGAGGTCGATCCCCGCCTGGCCGAAATGCTGGCCAAGCCGATCGAAGAGCTCGATCTCTCCGTCCGTTCGGCGAACTGCCTCAAGAACGCCAACATCCGTACTCTCGGCGACCTCGTCCAGCGCACCGAGCGCGAGATGCTGTCGACGAAGAACTTCGGCCGCAAGTCGCTCGACGAGATCAAAGACGTTCTCGCCAGCCTCGGCCTGTCGTTCGGCATGACGCGTGTGCCGGCCGGTTCCCGCGCCGGCGAGTTGCGCGACTAAGGAATCCAGGAAAAGAGGTAATTCGCAATGAGACACGGAATGGTCAATCGCAAGCTCGGACGCACGTCATCGCACCGCCTTGCGCTGTTCCGCAACCAGCTGGCGTCGCTCATCGACAAGGAGCGCATCATCACCACGCTTCCGAAGGCGAAGGAGCTCCGTCCGCTGATCGAGAAGCTGATCACGCTCGGAAAGAACGACAGCGTGCACAATCGCCGTCAGGCGTTCCGCACGGTTGCCGACGACACGCTGATCAAGAAGCTGTTCGACACCCTCGGACCGCGTTTCTCGACGCGCCCGGGCGGCTACACGCGCATCGTCAAGCTCGGACCTCGCCGCGGCGACTCCGCCGAGATGGCGATCCTCGAGCTCGTCGAGCGCTCCGCCGACGCCAACGAGCCGGCCAAGGATGCCACGGCCTCCCGGAAAGCGGCCCCCAAAAAGGAAGCCGCCCCGAAAGGCGACGGCGGCGAAAAGCGCAGCAAAAAAGCCGCGCCGAAAGCCGACGAAGCAGCCAGCGACGACAAGCCCAAGCGGTCCCGCAAGAAAAAAGAAGAGTAGGTTCACTGAAAAGCCCGCCGGAAACGGCGGGCTTTTTTGTTGGTGCCGGCAGGGGACGATGGGACGAATAGGACAGATAGGACGAAGGGGACAAATAGGACAGAGGCCCGCCTTTGCCCATTCGTCCTATAGGTCCTATCCGTCCTATGGTTTTCCGCCGCCCTAGAGCGCAATGTGCCGCACGTTGCCTTGTGCGTCCACCAGCATCAGCCGGTCCTCTTCGAAGTGATACAGCACCTGCGTCGCCTCGGGGGTGACGCCCACGAAATGTCCCCTGACGCGGAACGGCAACTCCCGCGCGGCGCCGTCGCGCCAGAGGAACATCCGCGGTTGCTGCGTTTCGCCGGTGGCCAACACGACCACGTCGCGGTGCGGCAGGTAGACCATGCGTGGCTGGCAGCGGCAGATCTCGACCTTGGTGCGGTCGTCCGGGTGGTAGCCGAACACGCGGTCGCCTGAGGCGTAGAGGACGCGGCCGCTCTTGTAGTCGAACATCGTGCTCCAGGGGCGCTGGAACGCGGTCGCGCCGTAGCGCGGCGCCTTCGGCTCCACCGCGATGTCGCCGGCGATGAACGTCCACGCGCCCTTCCCCTCATGGCGCCAGATGCTGCCGCGCTGCCCATTCGTGGTCATGGCGTACAGCACCGGCACGTCACCGGTGGGCGGCAGCGCCAGCACGACTTCCTCCCCCTCTTCGCGCGGTATACCCTTCGCCAGCGGCGCGTACGCCGGCAACCGCGAAGCGATCGGCGCTGCGGGGCGGTAGAGGTCCGCCGTCACGGCGCTCGCCACGACCGCGTCGCGCGAGGACCACGACAGCAGCGGGTGCCAGCGCTTCCACGCCATCGCCAGCGCGCCGTCGCGGTTCCATCCCACACGGGTGACGCCATTCCTCCGGATCGTGTCGATGTCGCCGCTCTCCAGCTCCACGAGCTGCACGCGCGTGCGGAACGGCAGTGCCACCACGCGGCGCAGCACCGCCACGCGCCGGCCATCGGGTGCGAGCGTCAGCTCCACTCGCTCGCTGAGGTTCGGCGGCAGCGGCAGCGCCGGAACGAGGGCCGCCAGCAACACGACCGCGCCGCACGCGAGCGCGATCGCGCGCATGTTCGTCAGTTGCGTCCTCGCCAGCAGGTTCTCGCCGCGCTCGTACGCACGCGCTGCCAGGAGGAGCAGCAACGGCGCGAGCACCGCCAGCGCCAGCGCGGCGGCGCCGAGTCCCTGCATGGCGGCCGCGCCATCGAACGCGCCGCCGTACATCCTCTGCGCGAGCGCGCCCGCAGCGCTGCAGACGAATGCGGTGCCGATGAGGAGCGCCAGCCCGATGACGTAGACGGCGAGCGTGCTCGCCAGCGACAGCGCGAACGCCACACCCGCCGAGAAGAGCACGAGCGACGCCGCGAAGACGATGCCGGTGAGCTGGCCGTTTTCCGTGAGCAGCGCCGGCCGCCCGAGGACAATGAGCAACTGCATCGCGACGAGCGCCGCCAGCGACGCTCCCGCGATCGTCAGCCACATCCGCCGCCGCGGAATCGGCAGCATGTGGAAGAAGTAAACGTGCCTCTCCTTCATCGTGCGCGAGAACGGCACGGCGCCCGCCGGATACGCGCACGCCACCGCGAGGAGGAGCAGGAGGATGTCCATCAGCTCATCGCCCATCAGCAGTTGCTGCGCGTAGCGCGTGGCCACGAACCCGGCGATCCGCAATGCAAAGTACGTCACGGCAGCGATCGCGACGAGGGGGATGAACATCCGCCGGAAGTGCATTCCGAACAGGCGCTTCATTCGCTCTGCTCCCGCCGGATGAAGGAGACGAACATGTCTTTCAGCGAGCGCTCCGGCGCGCGCTTCCGCAGCGACGCCAGCTCCTCGGAGTAGACGATCTTGCCGCGCCCGAGGAAGCCCACGTGCGTGGCGACGCGCGCGACGTCGTCGATGTTGTGCGAGGCGAGGAGCACGGTCGTCCCCTCGTTGCGCGAGACCTCGCGGATCGTGTCGAAGAATTCGTCGAGGATCACCGCGTCGAGCCCGAGCGTCGGATCGTCGAGGACGAGCAACTCCGGCCGGTGTGCGAGCGCCGCGAGGAGCGAGACCTTCGTGCGCATGCCGCGCGAGAACGTGCGGACCTTCGTGTCGAGCGGCAGCTCGTAGCGCGCGAGAAGGCGATACGCCAGCGCGTGATCCCATGATGCGTACACGTCCGGCAGCAGGCGCACGAGCTCACCGACGGTCATCGTGTCGTACAGCGTCAGCGACTCCGGGACGTAGCCGATGCGGTTGAGGAGCTTCGCGTCGTGCGCCTGCGGGTCGCGGCCGAAGAGGAGCACGCGTCCCGCGTCGCGCCGGTAGAGGCCGAGCACCGTGCGCAGCAGCGTCGATTTCCCCGCGCCGTTGCGCCCGAGCAGCGCGTAGATGGAGCCGCGCTCGATGGTGAGATCGAGATGATCGAGCACCGGCTTCGTGTAGCGCTTGCACAGGCCCTCGATCATCAGGATCTGCCGGCCGTCCCACGACAGCGGCTCCTGCGAGCGGGTGAGGGGCGCGACGCGCAGGCGTCCGGCGACGGCTTCGGCGAACTCGCTCGCGCTGGCGAAGCGGTCGTCGGGCGATTTGGCGAGCGCCCGCCGAACGGCGTTCGCGAGCCGCTCGCCGGCATGGACGTCGAGCTCGTCGAGCCCCTCCGGCTCGTCGTGCACGATGCGGTAGAGCACTTCGCCGACGCCGCTCGCGGCGAACGCGCGGCGGCCCGTCAGCATCTCGAAGGCGACGCACCCGAGGGCGAAGAGATCGGCGCGGGCGTCGACGCGGCGTCCGGTGATCTGCTCCGGCGCCATGTACGCCGGCGTCCCCGCGAACGCTCCTTCGCGGGAGGTGTCGAGCGCGACTTCCTTGGCGATGCCGAAGTCGGCGAGCCATGCGTGGTCGCTTTCGCCGCGCACCTCGATGAGGATGTTCGACGGCTTCACGTCGCGGTGCACGATCCCCTTGCGATGCGCGTGGTCGAGCGCGAGCGCGACCTGGCGCAGGATCGCTTCGACGCGCTCGCGCGGCATCGGCGCGGCGGCGGCGATGAGCCGCTCGAGGCCGAAGCCGTCGATCAGTTTCATGACGAGGAACGCGTTCCCGTCGCTCACTCCGGCGTCGTAGATGGGGACGATGTGGGGATGGTCGAGCTTCGCGACCGCGCGCGCTTCATCGAGGAAGCGGGAGGAGCCGGACGGCCCGAGATTCTTGAAGGCCACCGTGCGTCCGAGCATTTCGTCGCGGGCGCGGAACACCTGCCCGAAAGCGCCCTTGCCGATCGGCTCTTCGAGACGATAACGCGCCTCGACGAGCGGCGCCTGCGTCGCGTCGGGAAAGCGGAGCGTGCTGTCGTCCGCGGAGCTCATGGTGGAGTGACGAAACTCTACCAGACCGCTCGCGTGCGGGTGATGGTGACGTCGCCGTCGTGCACCGGAAACGCCATCGAGCCCTCGCGCGCCCGCATCAACCCCGCCCCCTCGGCCGGCAGGCCGAAGGTCGTGTCCGAGGCGACGACCTCGACTTTACCGCTCGTGTCGATGTCGACGTCGGCGCCGGTGCCCCACACGGTGACGAACTGCCAGCCGTTGATGCTCGGCGTCCGGCTGCGCTCCGGAGGCGGCGGCGGGACGACGCCGTTGATCCGGATGCCGCGCACCGGCGCGTCGCTGCGGAAGACCAGTGCGACCCGTTGCGCGTTCCGCTGCGACCTGACGCTGACGCGCAGGCCGTTCGCACCGCGTGCCGCCGTGACGGCGACGCGCGGCAGGTTGAGGCGCGGCGCGGGTGCCGACCAGCGGATCGGCGTGCGCACCCACGGCATATCCGCGGGATTCGTGCGCGCGAATTTCGCGGCGCGCTCGAGCGGCGGCGTCAACGCGTTCGCCGCCCAGACGGGGCTCGGCAGCGCGGCGTCGTCGACGTAGACGAGGTTCAGCGCGCGCGGCCGCTGCGGCGTGTACGCGGGGAGCGTCATCGCAACGACCGCGAAGACGAGCGCCGCGATCGCCGCGATGACCGCCATGCGATACGAGGCGATCGCCGGTGCGGCGGTCATGGCGTAGAGCGCGAGCAGGATGGCCAGCGCCGGGATCGCGCCGGCGCCGAGGGCGTCGTAGAGGACGATGCCGAGCGGGAAGAGCAGGATGGCGGCGGCGGTGGAGCCGGCGAGGGCGACGGCGAGCTCGTTGCCTCGCGCCGCGAGTGCGATCGTCAGCACTACGGCCGGGACGACGAGGAGAAACGCGGCGCCCGGCAGGAAGATCGCCAGTGCGATTCCGGCGATGTGCCAGACGATGGCCATGCCGCGCGCCAGCCCGTCGGCGTCGGCGCGTTTGCGGAGCATGGCGAAGCCGCAGAACGAAGCGGCGATGCCGATGAGCCACGCCGCGGCGATCGAGGCGCCGGGCGTGGCGACCCATTGCGCATCACGCGTGCGCGCCGTGGCCAGAAGGCTGATGGCGATGCCGCCGAGGATGGCGAGCACGATCGCGAGGAACGTGGCCACGACGCCCCATGTGATCGCGCGCGCGTTCGCTCGCCGCGACACGAAGAGGAGCACGGCGAGACTCACGATCGCGAGCCAGAGCGTCCACGCTTGCGGCCACTGAAGAACGAAAAATCCGAGGACGTCGAACCACGTGGCGTTGCCGTCGCTGCTGCGGGCGAGATCGGCGTTGCCCAGGGCGCGCAGCGCCGCAAGTCCGTTGTCGCCATGGTGCTGGAACGTGCGGGGATCGACGTGCGCGAAGTCGTCGAACGGGGAGTGGTACCAGACGACGTTGCGCACGGCGCCGAAGTTGAGCGCGCCCTTGCCGGCGCGCTTGAACACCGAGACGTCGGTGTCGTTCGGCAGCATGTCGTAGATCGTGTAGAAGAGAGAGCTCGTGATCGGCGTCCGTGCCGTGCTCGCGTAGTGCGACACGAGCCAGCGGTTGTTGCGGCTCGTCTCGAACATGACGCTCGGGCCGGCGGTGCCGCGGTTCTCGATGCTGATGACCGCGGCGACGTCGCGCGAGAGAGACGCGTCGGCGACGAACCCTTCGGCGCCGAGGAGGCCTGCTTCCTCGCCGTCGGTGATGAGAAAGACGACGGGATTCGCGAAGCGCTCCCGGCGCACGGCGCGCGCAATCTCGAGGATGGCGGCGGTGCCGACGCCGTCGTCCGTGGCTCCCGGCCCGGCGGGGACGGAGTCGTAGTGCGCCGCGACGGCCACGGCGTGAGCGCCGCGCGCGCCCGGCATCCGCGCGATCACGTTCTGCACTTCCGCGCAGACCTTGCCGGAGTTGCAGGCGAAACGGCGCTGGACCGTGACGTCGTACCCGAGGCTGCGGAACTGCGCGACGATGCGCTCGCGCACGACGGCGTTCGCCGCGCTGCCGAGCGGATGCGGCGTCTGTTCCGCGAGCAGCGCGCGCAGCGTCGTCATCGCCCGCGCGGCGGAGAACTCATGGGCCGGTGCGCTGGCCGGTTTGGGCGCCGGCCCTTCGATGCGCCACAGCGCGATCGCCAGAATCACGGCGAAGGGGATGAGTAGCAGTAGCAATCGGCGCATGTAGGCCTCGATTGTAGCGGGACCGATAGGACGGATAGGACGGATAGGACGGATAGGACGGATAGGACGAATAGGACCGATGGGACGAATGGGACGAATAGGACGAATGGGACGGATAGGACGAATGGGACGGATAGGACGAATGGGACGGATAGGACGAATAAGGATGACACTGGGATGCTGCCCATCCGGCCCACGCCTTGCGTGCGCTTCGCGCATGAAGCGACTGATGTTGGTGTTGTTCCTTTTCGGTTGTCAGCAACAGGAAGCGCCGCCCGCCGTCGAAACGGCCGCCACCCAGCCGGCGCCGCCGCCGGTGACGCAGACCGCGCCGCCGTTGCCCGTCGTGCAGGGGCCGAAGCTCCTTCCGGTCGATCAGTCGGCGCAGGATGCCGCCTTCGCCGCCTATCGCGCGAAGCTGCTGGATGCGGTCGCGCGTAAAGATGCCGCGGCGCTGCTCACGCTGGTCGATCCGAAGATCCGTACGTCATTCGGGGACGGCGGCGGCACGAACGACCTGCGCAAGATGTGGAAGCTGGACGAGGGTGCCGCGTCGCCGCTCTGGAACGAGCTGCACACCATCCTCACCATGGGCGGCACCTTCCGTAACCTCGGCAACACGAAGCAGTTCTGCGCGCCGTACGTCTACAGCGCATGGCCCGAGGAGCACGATGCGTTCATGTCGTTCGCCGTCATCGCCGAGAACGTGCCGCTCGTCGACGCGGCCGGAAAGCCGATCGCCACGCTGTCGCACGACATCGTGGCGTACGTGCCGGATGCGGCGCAATCGGCGGAGGAGTTCGAGCGCGCCGAGCGGCGTCGGGTGAAGACCGCGGATGGCCGGGAAGGCTTCGTGGCGACGGCGAACCTCCGCAGCCCCATCGGCTGGCGCGCCTGCTTCGCCCCGAAGGGGAACGACTGGAAGATGGACCTGCTGGTGCGGGGAGACTAACGAAACGCACGCCGTTGGCGTGCGCGAAACCGCACGCCGTTGAGGCGTGCGCGAAACATTGGGGGCCTCCTGCCGTATCCCTTCGTCACGGAGGCTCGCCATGCGCAAACTCATCCTCACCACGTTCCTTTCCCTGGTCCTCGCGACCGTCGCGGGTGCCGATACGCTGGTCGAGAAGATCGACCGAACGTTCGACGTCCGTCCGGGCGCCAACCTGTCGCTGGACAACGTCAACGGGAAGATCACGGTCAAGACGTGGGATCAGCCCCGCATCCGCGTCATCGCTACGAAGAAGGTGGAGAGCGGCAGCGCCTCGAAGGCGAAGGAAGCGCTGGCCGCGCTGAAGGTCGAGATCAACGCGAGCGGCAACAACGTCGCCGTCCGTACCGTGCATCCGCGCCACGAAGGCGACTTCTTCGACTGGATCTTCGGTGAGAGCGTCAACGCGAACGTCACCTACGACGTCTTCGTTCCCCGCTCCGCGATCAACATGGAAGTCGAAAACACGAACGGCTCGATCAACCTCGACGGCGTCAGCGGCAAGATGCAGCTCGAGACGACGAACGGCCGGATCGAAGTCCTCCGCTGCGCCGGCTCGATCGAAGCGGCCACCACGAACGGCGGCATCAAGGCCGAGCTGCTCACCGCGACGAAAGGTCAGCCGCTCCGCTTCGAGACCACCAACGGCCGCATCTCGGTGACGCTCCCCGCGTCGTTCGCGGCGGACGTCGACGCGGCGACCTCGAACGGTTCCGTCACGACGGACCTGCCGGTCTCCACGACGCGCGTCGGCAAGGACTCGCTGCGCGGCGCGATCAACGGCGGCGGCACGCCGCTACGCCTGCGCTCCACCAACGGCTCGATCGAGATTCGCGCGTCGCGTTAACGCGCGATCGATCGACCAGCGTCCGCTCCCGGCAATCAACACGATCGCCACCAGCCCGAGGACGAGGAGGTGATACTCGAACCCCTCTCCTCGGCGCTCGGCGTACCAGTTCATGAAGAAGTAGCGGTAGTGGTTCGCCTTCCAGACGGCGACGCCCATCACGACCGCGGTCAGTGCGGCCCAGATGCGGCCGCCGAAACCCAGCGCGAGCAGGAGCATCCCTATGCTCTCTGTAAGGATCAGCGCCACGACGAGCACCGCCGGGAAGCCCCACTCGGTGAAGAACTCCATCGTCGGACCCCAGCCCTTCCCGCCGAACCAGCCGAACAACTTCTGCGCGCCGTGCGGAAAGATCGCCAGCGCGATCGTCAGCCGCGCGATGAGGGGAAGGACATCGTCACTCGTCTTCAGCATGCCGCCAGCGTAGCGACACCATCCGGTGCCGCGCGTGACGTTGGGGTGAATGGTGGCGGTGGCGCCAGATCCGGCAGGGAAACGATGGGACGAATAGGACCTATGGGACAAATAGGACCTATGGGACGAATAGGACGTCCTATCGTCATCCTACCGGTGATGATCGTGCCGGCGGCACACGCGGCCACCGTCGCGCAGCGCCACGATTTCGCCGGCGCGGTCGACGCGGTAGCGGAACACCTTCGCCCGCAGGTCCAGCGGCGCGTCCAGCGCGCGCAGGATGCGCCGCACGGCCGGTACCTGCAGGCGCTCCAGGATCTCTTTCGGATCCAGCGGTGCGATGCTGATCGATCCGGCCAGGATCGCGGCGCGCGTCTCGTCGGTCATTACGCGTGGACTCCCGGCGCTTCACGTCCGGTGCTCTCGACGTACTCGACGTACGACCCGCCGTAGACGCGCGGCTCGCCTTCGAGCTCCAGCACGCGGTTCGACAGCCCGCGGAGGAACGTACGGTCGTGCGAGACGAACAGCATCGTCCCCTCGAACTCCCTGAGCGCTTCGACGAGCATCTCCTTCGTCGCCATGTCGAGATGGTTCGTCGGCTCGTCGAGCACCAGGAAGTTGGGCGGCTCGAGCAGCATGCGCGCGAGCACGAGGCGCGAGCGCTCGCCGCCGGACAGCGACCGCACCTTCTTGTCGACGTCGTCGCCGGAGAACTGGAACGCGCCGAGAAGGCTGCGCAGCACGCCGATCCCTTCGAGCGGGAAGTCTTTCTGGATCTGCTCCCACACCGTCAGGTTCGCGTCGAGGACGTCGAACGCCTGCTGCGAGAAGTAGCCGAGCTTCAGCGACGCGCCGAGGCGCACGTCGCCCTCGTCGGGCTGCAGGGCGCCGCTGACGATCTTGAGCAGCGTCGACTTGCCGGCGCCGTTCTTTCCCATGACGCACCACCGCTCGCCGCGCCGGATCATGAAGCTGAAGTCGTCGTACACCACGCGCTTGCCGTACACCTTCGTCACGCCCTTGAGCATGGCCACGTCGTCGCCGGAGCGCGGCGGGCGGCGGAAATCGAACTTCATCACGCGCCGCTTCTTCGGCGGCTCGACCTTCTCGATCTTCTCCAGCGCCTTCACGCGGCTCTGGACCTGCGCGGCTTTCGCGGCGTGCGCGGAGAAGCGCTCGATGAAGCGCTGCTCCTTCGCCAGCTTCGCCTGCTGCCGCTCGTAGGCCGCTTCCTTGTTCGCGTCGCGAGTGGCGCGCTCGCGCTCGTAGAAGTCGTAGTTGCCGCTGTACGTGACGAGGTCGCCCTCGTCGATCTCGATGATCTTGGACACGACCCGGTTCATGAACTCGCGATCGTGCGAGGTCATCAGCAATGAGCCCTCATAGGTCTTGAGGAAGTCTTCGAGCCAGATGATCGACTCGATGTCGAGGTGGTTGGTCGGCTCGTCCATCAGCAGGACGTCGGGGCGCCCGAGGAGCACCTTGGCCATCGCCACGCGCATCTTCCAGCCGCCGGAGAGCTTGCCGACGTCACCCTCGATGCGGTCGTCCTCGAAGCCGAGGCCGTGGAGGACTTCGCGGGCGCGCGCTTCCAGCTCGTAGCCGCCGAGGTGGGAGTACTCCTCCTGCACCTCGCCGAAGCGCTCGAGGATCTTCTCCATCTCGTCGCCGCGGTCCGGATCCGCCATGGCGTGCTCGAGGTCGACCAGCTCGTGATGCAGGTCGCCCAGGCGGCCGCTGCCGGCAATGGCCTCATCGAGCACCGACCGGCCCGACATCTCCTCGATGTCCTGCCGGAAGTAGCCGATGGTCAGGCGCTTGGGGACGGAGATCTCGCCGTCGTCCGGCGACTCCTCGCCGACGATCATCCGGAAGAGCGTGGTCTTGCCCGCCCCGTTCGGCCCGACGAGCCCGGCACGCTCCCCGGGGTTGAGCTGAAACGACGCTTCGACGAAGACGAGCTGCTTCCCATACTGCTTGGAAATCCTGTTGAACGAGATCATGCGCGGCGGGAAACAGAGGAGCGGGCGCAATCATGCCCGGGCTTTGTGCCGGTGGCGACAGGGAGACAACCGGGAGGCCTCCGGCGGGCGGGTGCGACCCGCGGCGCTGGTTGGCCAAGCCTCAGTCGACCCTGCGAACTAACGTGTTGACTGCGACGCCGTGCGCCGAGCCTATGGCAACCAGCGCCGCGGGTCGTACCCGCCCGCCGGAGGCCTCCCGGTCGTCCCCTGTAACCTACGTAGCGAGAGCAGGTTCATCGACCGGCGTGGTGATCTCCTGCGGCACGTTCGTTTTCAGGTTGTCGAAGCGCAGGACCATGACGGTGCGGTCGTCGTCGGCGACGCGGCCGCCGGAGTGGCGGGCGATGGCGCGGAGGATTTCGTCGCGGATGTTGGACGGTGCGCGGTCGGTCTGGGTGGCCAGGAGGGCTTCCAGTTGTTCGAAGCCGAACGGGTCGCCGGCGACGTCCTGGGCTTCGACGATGCCGTCGGAGAGGTAGACGATCGCGTCGCCTTCCTGCAGGTCCATTTCCACGGTGCGGGTGACCAGCTCGTGGCGGACGCCGAGGGGGAGCGAAGGGGATTCGATGGAGATCGGCTGCGGGACGCCCTGGCGGAGCAGGTAGGGGAAGAGGTGGCCGGCGTTCGTGTGGCGGATCGTGCCGCGCTCCAGGTCGAAGATCGTGAAGGCCAGCGTCATGAAGGCGCGGCGTTCGGTCGAGCGGAAGACCAGCTCGTTGAGGCGGTGGAAGAGCGACGTTTCCTCGGCGCCTTCTTCGACGAGCGTAGTGATGGCGGCTTTGACCATGGCCATGACCAGACCGGTGGAGAGGCCGTGGCCGGAGACGTCGCCGATGGCGACGGCGAGGCGGGTCTTGTCGATGTTGAAGACGTCGTAGTAGTCGCCACCGATGGCGGCGGTCGGCTCGAAGTGGGCGGAGAACGAGACGCCGCGGAACTGCGGGCCTTCCTTCGGCAGGAGGTTGCGCTGGATCGTGGCCGCGATCTCGATCTCGCTCTGCATGCGCTCTTTCTCGGCGACCGTGGTGAGGAGCGAGGCGATCGACTCCGTCATCCGGTCGAACGACACTGCCATCTCGCCGAGCTGGTTCTGCGGCTTCATGCGGATGCGGTAGGAGAAGTCGCCGCGCTCGACGGCTTTCGTCCCCTTGGCGATGCGATTGACCGCGCGTGAGATCGAGAAGATGAGCACCGCGGCGAACGCGGTGGCGACGAAGTAGATCAGCATCAGCAGCGTCGCGAGGCCGGCGATCGCGCCGAAGACCGCGCGCATGATGCTGGAGCTCGTGGCGCCGCCGAAGTAGAACTGCACCAGGTTCGTCGTGGGATTTGAGATGGCGGTGAGGAGGCGTTTGCCGGGGCGTGGCGCGCCGCTGTTCCAGTCGATGAGTCCACCTTCCTCGGTGATCTCGAACCAGAGGATGCGTCCCCAGGCGAAGGCGCGGCTGCTGAAGTCGCCGCCGCCGTCGCTGTTCGCCGTGAAGCTGTCGCGCTCGCGCAGCGCGATCTGCGGCCAGACGACCATGCCGCTGCGCTCCTCGAGCTCGTCGGCCCAGCGGCGGTCGATCGGCCGCGCGAACAGCACCGTGCGCGTCTCGCCATCCTCGGACGGGTACTGTCGCGAGACGACGAAGAGCGGATCTTCGTCACCGCGCAGGGCCATGCCGCTGAAGTTCGTGCCGCGGAGCCACGGCGGGATCTGGCCGCCGCTCGGCTCTTCGCTGTCGTAGATCTCGACCGAGTCGATGCGCGGCTTGCGTCCCTGCAGCGCGTATTCGGTGTTCAGCGACTCGAGCTGGCCGACGGCGCTCTGCCGCTCCGCGCGGAAGTTCGCCTGCGTGGCGACGCCGGCGACGACATAGAGGATCGCCGCGAGGAGGATCGCGAAGAGGAAGAAGGGGAAGACCCCGATCATGACGTAGCTCAGGAAGAGCCGTCGTCCGACCGTCCAGAAGAGCGCGCGCAGCGTCCAGCGGACGGCGAGCGCGAACCCGTACAGCGTGAGGCCGATGACGCTGAGCCAGAGAAGGAAGGCGAAGAAGTCGAGGAAGGGGAGCCGGATCTCGAAGCGCTGGAAGAGCTTGTCGAGGTAGCTGAGGACGATGATGCCGACGATGCCCGCGGCCCAGACGATCGGGGCCGCCGCAACACGCCTCGGACGTTTCTCCTGATCCATCGCGTCGCTCATGATGACACACGCCTCGCAGCGGAGACGCGTCGGAGTCAACTACGTCATGAAGCGGTGCCGGGTTGCGCTCGGTCGTAAGATCGGCCGATGCTGGAGTATCGACCGCGCCCTCCGCTCTGGCGTCTGGCGCTCGTCAGCGCATCGCAGTTCATTCTGGCCACATGGCTCGTGGGAGTCGTCCTCGGCGCGATCGACACGATCCTCGTGCGGTCGTATCAGGGGGTGACGCTGCTCTACGCGACGCCGTGGGACACGCTGCATCGCGACGGCGGCGAGCTCGCGGCGTGGGCCGGCTACGCCTTCTGCGCCTTCGCCCTGCTGCTGCTCTATCTCTGGCCGAGCGGACGCACCCTCCGCGGCCGTCATTTCCACTTCGTCATGGCGATGAGCGCGGCGGTGTTCGGCGCCATCCGCTTCGGCCTGCGAGGAGACCTCAACGACGACCTGCCGCTGCTGGGAGCGCTGGCGCTCGCCGGATTCGTGGTCCTGGCGGCGGAGTCGCGAGCCCTGGCCCTCCTCGGCAATGTCTACGACCTCACGTTCGGCCGGCGCCTGAAGGTGTGGGCGGTGCGCCTGCTGCCGACGGGACTGGCGTTCGCCTACTTCGAGCCGGTGCCGGTAGCGGTACTCCTCGGCGGGACGCTCCTGGTGGCGCTGATCGGCACCAAGGTGCGCTTCGAGCAGGTCGTCGACCCGGAAATGCGCAGCTACGCCTCGGTCGTGATCGGCGCGGTGCTGGTGCTGGCGCTGTCGATTGCCGCGTTCGGTTTGGTGGAACCGAAGGCGGTAGTGGTGGAGGAAGGTGGCAAGGTACGCAGGGTGGCGGTGCCTCGAGGGGGACGATAGGACGAAGAGGACCGATAGGACAGATAGGACGAATGGGACGAGGCGAGCGCCGGTTGTGGCACCACCAGCGCCGGCCGGGACACCGCGAGCGCGCGCCGGGACACCGCGAGCGCCGGCCGGGACACTACGAGCGCGCGCCGGGACACCTCGAGCCCCGGCCAGGACACCTCGAGCCCCCGCCGGGACACCTCGAGCCCCGGCCAGGACACCTCGAGCCCCGGCCAGGACACCGCGAGCCCCCGCCGGAACACCTCGAGCCCCGGCCAGGACGCCGCGAGCCCCGGCCGGGACACCTCGAGCCCCCGCCGGGACACCTCGAGCCCCCGCCGGGACACTGCGAGCGTCCGCCGCGACACTGCGAGCCCCGGCCGGGACACTGCGAGCGCCCGCCGCGACACTGCGAGGCCCCGCCGGGACACTGCGAGCGCCCGCCCCGACACTACGAACGCCCGCTCAGACACTGCGAGCGCCCGCCCAAACACTGCGAGCGCCCACTCAGACACTGCGAGCGCCCGATCAGACACTGCGAGCGCCCGCTCAGACACTGCGAGCGCCCACCCAGGTACGGCGAGCGCCCACCGGTACACTGCGAGCGCCGGATCGGATCCTCCTGGCGCCCGCTTCGGCACTCGCGGCGCCGGCCCGGGCGCTCGATGGTTCCTGCGCGGCGCTCCCGGTGTCCGGGCGGTGCCTCTCAGCGTCCGGTATGCCGCTCGCGGAGTGGGGAGCAGTGTGCACTTCGCCCTGTCACTGCGGTCGTGGAGGTCCGGGCGGCCGCTGCCCGTCCAGAGCTTCGATGATGTCATCGAGCATGGCGTCAGCCTCCTCCACGCGATCCGGATCTTTGCGGATCATTCTGGCGATACCGCTAAGCGCACTGCCCAAGGCTTCGCATGGACGGCGTTCACCACACGCTGTTCGCGCGATCTGCACCGCCTCGCGGTAACGCTTCTCAGCGAGACTGTCGTTGCCATCCGCCCGATCGAAAGTCGCGAGGTAGGTAATGCCGAGCGCCGTCTCTTCCGAGATGTCGCCGAAATGCCTTTTGCGGAGCGCCAGCGCGCGCTCGGCGAAGAGCCTGCCCTGGGAGCGAGCATCGTCGCTGTTGTGCATCGAGGCGAGCCAGTCGAGGATGACGATGGCTGCAGGGCCCTCCGGGCCTTCGACTTTCCCCACATGTGCGAGACCCTCGTGAAGCAGGGCGATTGCTTCGGCTCGGTCATTCGATTGGTCGATCGCCGACGCGACATACGCACGAGAGACGAGGCTGGCCGGAACCCCCTCCTCTCGGCAGGCGCTGAACGCTTCGCGATGCTTCTGCCGTTTGGCCCCGGCCTTTGAGGAATCCTGAGACGCCTCCCACACCAACTCTTTGGTTTCATCGAGCAGGCGCGCACATCGCGACGCGGCCGTCTCCGCACCCTGCAATGCCGTCGCTGCCACAACGATGGTGAAGGCGAGAAGGAACAGGAGGCGTCGTCTCATAAAGGTTCCTAATAGCGGAGGCCGCAGGCTTCGTTCACGGCATTCGTAATGTTACCGCTGTTGGGCGGATCGCCGGCGCCGACCGTGGCATTGCCGTCTTCCCTCTGCCCACCTACATGCATGAGTTCGTGAATGATCGTCGACGTTCGGCGATCCGCAGGCGCGGACGCAAACGCGTTACAGATGAAGACGTATGGAGAGTGACTGCAGCAGCGCGTCCATGCCAGCGTATTCGCATTACACGGTGTCTGTCCGGAGGCGTCCTGCACGTTGGTACCGTCGCGAAACATCACATATGAGGTCAGCAGCGCCATGCCGCTGTATCTGAGCCGTGAGCCGTCAAAAAGATTGGTGCACTCGTTGTCGGTGTAACGCCGAAGCTCAGGATCCCATTCACCACGAAGTTTCAGCCAGGCGGCATCGACTGCCTCGCCGACGGTGACATCGAGTACACCGGTCAAGGGCGTGCCCGGCGCGGTTGTCGCGGGTGCCGCCGGGACCCCCGTTCCGCCCCACGTCGACGGGATCGTGCCCTGTGTCGGCGTTCCCCCGGTGCTTGCACCAGAGGGGCAGCGCACCTCCACCGTGGCCGATCCGGCCGACATCCACGTGATGCACGTGCACTGGAGTGCCTCCCCGCAGAGCGTTACCTCGGCGGCGAAAGCGGGCATGCTCAGCAAACCGATCAGCAGCATGAACCGGCGCATGTGGACGTATGAACTTATGTACCGAAACCGTGATCGTCAAGCCCCGGAGGTGACAGGCGGGGGCTGAATGTGCACAATGGGGTCAGCAATTAGCCCGGGTCCCCGATCATGAAAAGCCGTTTCCTCTCCTCTGCTGCCGCTCTCGCCCTCTTTGCGCTCGTCCCCGTGTCGGCGGATGCCGCCGTGTGTGTGAATAAGTTTCTGCGCCGCACGGAAGGGCCGCGGCAGGTGGTTACGCTGCTCACCGGGAAGCTGACTTTTCAGGAAGCGCAGGCGCTCAGCCAGCAGATCTCCTCGAAGCAGGCCGGTCCCGTCGAGTGGGTCGATGACAAGGGGAAGACGATCGCCCGGCAGTTCGGCGAGCTGAAGGTGATCCGTCCGATGCCTGTCGGCTGCGATGGGAAGACCTCGGGCGTCGTGGCCACCGTCGTGTTCGCGACCGGTCAGCAGCCGTCGAAGAAGATCAGCATCAAGCTCGACGCGAACACCACCGTCATCTTCGACGAACAGGCCGAGTAGCCAGCGGTCGTTTAGAGCTGGTCCACGAACGCGCGCCATTGCCGGATCGACTCCGCGGCGCGCTCGGTCTCGAAGAACTCGCCCGTCCAGCTGTCGATGGCGCGTGCGCCGAAAAGCTCCACGAGGCGCGCGATCGGCGGGATGACCGACTCGTCGCCGCGCACGTGCAGGGCGACGCAGGCGACCGGGTCTTCATCGCCGACGCCGATCTCGATGGCGTAGCGCTGGTCCGAGACCTTGATCCACGTAGGGTCGGTCATGTCCGTCGACGCGAAAACGGTGGCGACCGTCTTCATGACATCGGCGCGCGTGCCGAGCGGCAGCGGCTCGAAGTCGTCCGGGATGTCGGCGACGTGAACGGCCGAGGAGGGGAGATGCTGGATGAAGACGTCCCAACTCATCGGTCAGCGCCCGCTCCATGAGGGTTTGCGCTTCTCCACGAACGCGTTCAAGCCTTCCGAGGCATCGCTGGTCTGCATGAGGTCCTCGAGGTAGAGGCGCTCGACGTCGGCGAGGCGTTGCTCGAAGTCGGCGCTCTGCGCGAGGCGGAACGCTTTTTTTGCGAAGCGGATCGAGGAAGCGCTCTGCCGCGTGATGCGCTGCAGCCACTCGGCGGCACGCGCGTCGAACTCGGCTGCGGGGAAGATGGCGTTGACGAGGCCGAGGCGCTCGGCCGTGGCGGCGTCGATCGGCTCGCCGGTCAGGAGGAGCTCGAGTCCGCGGCGCGGCGATGTCTGTCGCGAGAGCTGGTACGCGGCCACTGGTGGAAAGACGCCGAGGTTGATCTCGGGCTGGCCGAAGCGGGCGCGGTCGGAGGCGAGGATGAAATCGCAGGCGAGGGCGAGCTCGCAGCCGCCGCCGAGGGCGGCGCCGCGCACGAGGGCGATCGTGACGAGGTCGAGCTTCGCCAGCGCGCGGAAGCAGTCGTGGAAGACGGAGAGCATCGTCACGACGCGGTCGCCGAGGTGATCCTGCACGCTGGCGCCGGCGGAGAAGGCCTTCTCGCCGGAGGCGTCGATGATGAGCGCGTGACGGTCGTTCTGAACCCGCCCGAGAGCATCGCGCAGCTCCGTGAGCATCTCGATGTCGAGGATGTGGAGCGGCGGATCGTCGAGCGTGATGCGGTAGGCATTCGGCTCGGCGGTGAGGCGGATTTTGGGCATCACCGCGGATGGTAACTCAGCGCCGATGGGCCGAATAGGACATAGGACGAATGGGACCTATAGGACGAATGGGACAACCGGGAGACCGTTGGGTTACGGCGTCGCGGTTGGCCATCGGCGTCCTATCTGTCCTATAGGTCCTATTCGTCCTATTCGTCCTATCGGCTGGACCTCCGCCTTGCCGGCGTTTCCCCTTCGCTGGTGGACCAGATCTCCAGCGAGTGCTCCGTCAGCAGCAGGACGCGGCCGGGTTGCACCACCACCGCTTTGACCGCGGACGGCACCTCGATCGCGGTGCTGGCGGTCCAGTCGCCGTTGGTGGGGGTGTACGTCGCGGCGTTGAACGTGCGGCTGGTGATGATGGCGCACGCGCCGTCGATGCGGACGCGCTGGAGCGGATCGGGACTGGCGATCGGGCTGAGCTGCGTGCCGGCGGGCTGCAGTTGCTCGGTATAGGCGGTGAGGACGTCGCCGAGGATGTAGATGCGGCCGTTGCCGAAAGCGATGGAGTTGCCGGTGGTCTCGCGCGTGGCGATGGCGGCGGGGTGCAGCGGATCGGCGATGTTGAGGACGCGCGCTTCCGACGGCTGGTCGAAGAGGGCGTAGGCGCGTGTGCCGCTGCTGACGACGTCGACCACGCCGCCGCTCAGCGTCGCGGTCGTGGCGAGCGAGTTGGGATCGAGGACGAGCGTCTTCTTTTCACAGCCGCCGGAGAGGCAGCCGCGCGAGATCGAGACCCACACGGCGTTGCCGGCCGCGTGGATCGCGAGCGGCTGCGTGTCGGGACCGTCGTTGATGGTCGTTTCGCCGAGGGCGTAGCCGTCGCGGGAGTAAGCGGTGACGCGGCCGTTGCCGGCGAGCGTGAAGAGACGGTCGCCGGTCGCGGTGAGATCGATCAGCCCCGCGGTGCGGATCGCGTTGAGGACCTGCGGCGTGGCCAGGGTGATGTCGAGGACGTCGACGCCGCGGTTGTCGAGGAGGTACGCACGCGTATCGTTCGCGGCGAGCTTGCGGAAGTAGGCGTTGGGATTGACGGAGGTTGCGAGCGTCGGCGGCTGCGTGGCTCCCTCGAGCAAAGCGGAGAGTGCGCCGTCGTTCAGGCCCGCGACGGCGATCCGGTTGTCGGGCGTGACGGCGACGGCGACGCCTTCCGCCGTCAGCGGCAGCTCTTTGATCTTGCGCTGCGTGGCGACGTCCCAGACGAGCAGCGCGTCGTCGGTGAGCTCGACGACGCGGCGTCCGGCGATGGCCAGCCGGCGCGCGACGACGTTGTTCGACCCCGGCATGACCGTGACGGTGTTTGCCGTGAAGTCGACGAAGGTGACGCCGCGGAAGGTGAAGACGGCCGCGCTCGCGTCGCCTGCGGCGAGGCCGCTGGCGGGGACGCCTTCAATGGTGATCGTGCGTGTCGGCGTCCCGAACTCCATCGAGCCGAACAGCCGCAGGATGGTGGTTCCTTCGCTCGTCTCTTCGGCGAGCACGAGGCCGCCGCCGAAGCGTGCCATCTCGTCCGTCGGCGGAACGACGACTTTCACCGGCGCCGGCGTGCCGGCCGCGAGCGACGCGGACCAGAGCGTGCGGTCGGCGAGGAGCGCGTACGCGGTGTTGCCGACGATCGCTGCGGCGGTGATGGTGTCGGGGAAGTTCGCGGTCCAGATGATGGTGGGAGTCGTGGAGACGAGCGTCCACTCGGTCAGCGTCTTCCCGGATGAGGTGAGCAGGAAGCCGGTGACGGCGTCGTGCACGATGTGCGTGCCGTTCGTCATCCAGTTGCGCGTGACGCCGAGGGCGCCGGCGGAGTTGATCGACAGCTCGCTGATCCCGCCGCCGCCGTGCCCGAAATAGGCGTGCGTCTGCAGCGTCGCGACGCTCTGGACGCTGCCGATGTTGTAGCCGCGTAGCGGGAACGGCGCGTGGAAGTCGCGGATGTCGTAGATGAGGAGGCCGGCGTCTCCCGCGGCGACGTAGAGATGGCCCGAGGCGACCTGCATCGCCAGGGCGCGGTTGAGCGTCCCGCCGCTCGGAATCAGCTCGGCCTCGAACAGCTCGATGGGATTACCGGGCAGCGTCACGTCGAGCGCGTGGAAGCGGCGGTCGTTGCCGGCGATGAAGTGGATGTCGCCGGTGAGCGTGGCGAAGGCGGTCGAGCCGAGAGGGAGCGTCGCGGCGCGCGTCCCGCTGATGTAGACCTCGGTCATCTGGCCGTCGGACGCGTAGACGCGGCCGTTCGCTGCTGCGACCGACGAGGGACGCGTCAGCGAGGCAATCGTGCCGCTCTTCTGCGGCAGCGCCGGCGAGCTGACGTTAAACACCTCGATCGTCGAATCGCCATCCGCGGCGTAGAGCGTCGTGCCGTCGAGCGAGAGGCTGGTCACGTCGAGGCGGCTGGTCGCGAGCGCCACGTTCGTCGGTGTCGCGCTGACGGGGGAGAAGATCGCAAAGTGCCGGATGCCGGCCGTGGTGGCGGCGAAGAGGTAGGTGTCGAGGACGACGACGTCGTGGACGGTGCCGCCGGCCTCGAAGCCGCCGAGGCGCTCGAGAGAGCGGCCGTTGTAGCGGACGACGTGGATCATCGGGCCGCTGCCGACGTAAGCGATCCCGCCGCGGACGCGGATCACGCGCGTCGGTCCGGGGATGGCCAGGGTGTCGATGAGCGTCTCGCTGGTGCGGTCGTAAAGCTCGACGCCGTAGCCGGTAGCGGTCCAGAGATCGTTCCCCTCGACGGCGACGTCGTAGAGCGTGGAGCGGAACTGGATACTGTTCCGCGGCGACCAGTTGCAAGCCGCCTCGCTGGAAAGGGAAAGGAAGAAAGAGAGGATGAGAACCGCTGTCACACGCCCGCGCATGACGGCATTTTATTGGAAGTTTGACGACTTGTCCCGGGAGGCGGTCCCATAGGTCCTATTCGTCCTATCCGTCCTATCGGTCTTTACCGTGCGGCCAGCGCCAGCGCCTTGGCCACATAGCTGGGATGCGGCACCGCCTCCATCGTGTCCGTGGCAATCCACGCGTAATCACCGCCTTCGACCGGCGGCACTTCCGCCGCGTAGAGCGCGAACTCGATCTTGCGCGTGGTGACGGTGTGCTTGAACGTTCCCAGCAGGCGCTTGGAAAGGATCGCCAGCGGCTCGCCGGAGAAGAGCGACGTGTTGCCGTGCGGCAGGTGGAACATGGCGTTCATCAGGGGGCCGGATTCGCGGCGCATCAGCACGCGCCCTTCGCCGTCGCGGACGAGGTAGAGCGGGATGCGCATGGCCCGCGGGGCCTTCTTCTCCTTCTTCACCGGCAGCTCGTCGATGCGGCCGGTGGCGCGCGCGACGCAGTCGTCGCTCACGGGACACATCAGGCAGAGCGGGTTGCGCGGCTTGCAAATGAGCGCGCCGATCTCCATCAGCCCCTGGTTGAAGTCGCGCGGTGAGCGGCATGCCTCGACCAACGCCTCAGCGTGCGTCCAGAAGACCGGCGAGCCGGCGGCGGCATCGGTGCCGAACAGCCGCGCGACGATGCGGGTGACGTTGCCGTCGACGATCGGGGCATGGGTGCCGTGCGCGATCGAGGCGATGGCGCCGGCGGTGTAGCGGCCGATACCGGGGATCGTCAGCAGCTCCTCCACGGTCGACGGAATGCGTCCGCCGAAGCGCTGCTGGACGTCGATGGCACCCTCACGAAGCATCCGCGCGCGGCGGTAGTAGCCCAATCCCGACCACGCCGCCGTCACCTCGTCCTCGGTGGCGCTCGCCAGGGCCGCGAGCGTCGGGAACTTCGTCAGGAAGCGCTCGAAGTACGCGATCACCACCTCGAGTCTCGTCTGCTGCGCCATCACCTCGGACACCCACACGTGGTACGGGTCGTACGTTGCGCGCCACGGAAGGGGGCGCTGGTGGCGGGCGAACCACGCCTCGGTGCGTTGGGTCAGGCGCTGGGTGAGGGAGACGAGCGACGGGGCTGGCAACGTGCTTGTATTGTATGCTTTCGGGTCTGTCGAGGAGTCCCGATGAGTGAACAAGTCCAACCCACGCATTCCGATGCCGAGCAGGGGAAGTACGTCTACTGCATCATCAAGACCGAGCAGCCGCGAGACTTCGGCTCGGTCGGCATCGGCGGACGTGGCGATCGTGTGTACACGGTCCATTACAAAGAATTCGGCGCGGTCGTCTCGAACTGCCCGCTGATCGTGTTCGACCCCACCCGCGAAAACGCACTGGCCCACGAGCACGTGAACGAGCTCGTGATGAAGGACTTCACCGTCCTGCCGATGAGCTTCGGCACCGTCTTCCGCACCGAGAACGACATCAAGGAGTTCCTCAAGGGGACGTACGAGGCGTTGAGTGACGTCCTCCAGAAGATGGAGGGGAAGATCGAGTTCGGCCTGAAGGTGAACTGGGACAAAGACCAGGTCGTCAAGGAGATCGAAGGGGAGAACGAGGAGATCCGCCGCCTGAAGGAAGAGATTCAGTCGTCGACCTCGACGTCGACCTACTTCTCGCGCATGCAGCTCGGCCGCGTGGTCGAGTCGGCGCTGCAGGCGAAAGCCGATGCGTACGTCACGGAGATCTACGAAGCGCTGCGCGACGCCGCCATCGCCTCCCGCTCGAACAAGCCGATCGGCGACAAGATGATCATGAACGCCGCGTTCCTCGTGGAGCGCGACAAGACGAAAGCGTTCGACGACCAGATCTCCGAGATCGCCAAAAAGTACGAGAACAAGCTGTCGTTCCTCTACACCGGCCCGTGGCCGCCGTACAACTTCGTGAACATCCGGCTGAAGCTGGAGAGGGCGGAACGATAGGGGATAGGGCTCAGGGCCCAGGGCTCAGGGCTCAGGCCGCCCGCCCTATGTCCTGCGTCGTTCCTCCGCTTTTCCTGAGCCCTGAGCCCTGAGCCCTGACCGCTGAGCCCTAACCCATGGCCTTCCTCCTCGATGACATCCTGCTGCTGCCGCTGACCGGACCGATCTCCGGGTTCAAGTGGATCATGCGCACGGTGCAGAAGCTCGCCGATGAGGAGCTGCTCAACGACCAGCCGTGGAAGGAGCGGCTGATCGAGCTGCAGATGCGCCTCGAGCTGGGCGAGATCAGCGAAGAGGACTACGTCGTCGAAGAGAAAGTCGTGTTTCAGGCTCTCCGCGACATCCGCGCGCGCCGCGAGGAGATGGCGCGCGAGGCGGCGCGGCAGCGCGGCGACGACGAGGACACCGGGATCGGGATCTACACCGGATACGGCAAGTGAGCTCTCTCCCCGCTTCTCTGGCCGCTGCGCTCGACTCGCTGGCGGAACGGCGGGTCGTATTGTTCGGCGGGAAGGGTGGGGTAGGGAAGACGACGATCGCCGCGGCCGCGGCGTTGCGGCACGCGCAACAGCGCCACGTGGTGTTGTTCACGACCGACCCGGCCTCGAATCTGGCGGATCTGTTCTCCTCTTCCTTTCCGCGGCTGACCATCGAAGCACTCGACGCGGATGCGCTGTACGCGCGCTTCCTCTCCACCCACCTCGAGCCGTTCCTGGAGATCGCCGACCGCGGGACGTATCTCGAGCGCGACGAGATGCGGCGATTCTTCGCTTTGTCGCTGCCGGGCGTCGATGAGCTGATGGCGTGGATGCGCATCGGCGAGCTGGCCGAGGAGCGGCCGGAAGCGCTGGTCGTCGTCGACACGGCGCCGACCGGGCACACGGTGCGGATGCTGTCGTCGTCGGGCCACTTCGAGCGGTTGGCGCAGGCGCTCGACGCGATGCAGGAAAAGCATCGCGGGCTCGTGTGGCAGTTCACGCGCCGCGAGGTGCGCGACGCGATGGACGTGTTCATCGACGACTTTGCCGCACGTGCCCAGCGGCGGCGCGCACTGCTGATGTCGGACGCGACGGCGTTCATCCCGGTGATGCTGGCGGAACCGTGGGTCATCGCTCAGACGAAACGCCTGATGGCGGAACTGCGGGAAGAGGGGATCGCCGTGCCCTTCGCGGTGCTCAACCGCGATCGCGGGACGGCCGTTGAGTTTGACGTGCCGGTGGTGAAGGCACCCCGGGCCTGTGTGCCGTTGGATTCAGCGGAACGGTTGCTGGAGTGGGCGGCGGGGGAAACGATAGGGACGCACGCACCCAGTCCCACCCGTCCCATAGGTCCCATTCGTCCCATAGGTCCCATCGTTCCCCTTCCCAAGCTGACCTTCTTCGCCGGCAAAGGTGGCGTGGGGAAAACCACGATGGCTTCCGCGCACGCGCTGCGGCTGGCGCGTGAGAACCCGGAAAAGCGCTACACGATCATCTCCGTCGACCCGGCGCACGCCCTGCGAGATGTCTTTGCCACCGAAGCTCCGCCGCCCAATCTGGCGGTCGAGATCATCGACACGCGCGCCAAATGGCGGCGCTTCCGCGAATCGCTGGGCGACGAGATCGAGCGGGCCATGGACTCCCTCACGCCGCGAGGGGTGAGCGTGGCGTATGACACCGAGGCGATGAAGCAGCTCGTGCACATGGCGCCGCCGGGGGCCGACGAGCTGTTCGCCATCGACCGCCTCGCCGAGCTGGCCGCCGACGAGACGCAGGCGGCGGTCATCGTCGACACCGCGCCGACGGGGCACTTCCTCCGGCTGCTCGACCTGCCGAAAGCGGCGGGTGAATGGGTGCGCGAGTTCATGCGCCTCCTCCTCCGCTACAAGGAGCTGATCCTCCCCGGCTCCCTCGGCGAAGAGCTGGTCCGCGCCTCGCGCGCGATGAAGCAGCTCGAAGCGACGTTGCACTCCGACGCCACCGCTGTGGTGATCGTGACGCGGCCGGAGCGCATCGTCGTCGCCGAAACGCAGCGCCTGAAGCAGGACCTGGAGACGCGCGCTATCCGCGTCGCCGGGGTGATCGCCAACTACGTGACGCCGGAAAACGACGATGTCTGCGATCAGTCGATGCGCACCCACGAGCTGCGCGCCTTGGCAGAGTTGGGGGACGTGCGCGTGGTGGAAAGAAGGGATAAGACGCCCACCGCTCTCGAAGAAATTGTCGCGCTCTAGCGCGCCCGTCCTATTCGTCCTATAGGTCCTATAGGTCCCATTCGTCCCATCGTCCCCCCTTGCCGACTACAATCCTGCCGTGATCCTTTACGTCTACGCGGTCACCGCGGCCGCGGTCATGCCCGAAGTCGAAGGTGTCGACCGCACGACGCGGTTCGGCAGCGTCGAAGCGGCAGGCGTCGCTGCGGTCTTCAGCAGCGTCAGCGAAGAAGAGTTCTCGCAGGACGTCATCGACCGCCGCTCCGGCGATCTCGAGTGGCTCGGCGCCATCGGCTATCGCCATCAGGATGTCGTCGCCGCGCTGATGAAGCAGACGAACCTCGTCCCGTTGCGCGCATTCACCCTCTTCAGCAGCGAGGAAGCATTGCGCCGCTACCTCACCGAGAACGCGGAGCTGCTCCGCCGCATCCTCGAGCGGCTGGATGGGCGCCAGGAGTGGACGCTGCGCATCGAGTTCGAGCCGCAGCGCTGGAGCGAAGCGCTCGTCGGCCGCGTCGAGTCGTTGCGTACGCTGCAGAACGAGATCGCCGCGGCCAGCGCGGGGAAGGCGTTCCTCCTGCGGAAGAAGCTGGACGACGAGAAGAAGCGCGCCTCGCGCGACGCCGAACAGCAGGTCGTGGCCGAGGTCGAGCGGCGGATCATGGAGAAGCTGGCCGCGGAGACCGTGGCCGAATCGCGCGAACGGCGCGACGGGGCATTCCCGCAGATCAACGTTCTCATCCAGCGCGATGAGGAATCGCGGTTGCAGGAGCTGCGTGAGGAGCTCGGCCGCGCGTACGATTCCGAAGGCATCACGCTCGCGCTCTCCGGTCCGTGGCCGCCGTACACATTCGCTCATGTCTGACCTGCTCGCACCGAACGAAGAGCTTCCGCTGCTCGAAACGATCGATCATCTGCTCGATCGCGGCGTCGTCATCGCCGGCGAAGCCGTCATCTCCATCGGAGACGTCGATCTCCTCTACCTCGGGCTCAACGTGATCCTGGCCAACGTCGACGCGGTCATCCGGACGAGCCGGCGCAAATGAGAGCGGTCGTCATCGGCGCGCACCTCCGGCGCGACGACGTCGAGCCACACGCCACCGCCATCGCGGTCGGCTACCTCTTTCTCAGCGCGCTGGAGATCCCGGACGAGCAGCCGGTCGGCGATCGCGCGCTGCTCCTGCGCGTCGCGGCCATGCGCGCGAAGCTCGTCGAGGAGGCCACGTTCATCGCCATCCGCTACGGTTTCGTCGCGTCGAGCGATGCCGATGCATTCGCGAAATGCGCTGCCTTCCTGCCGAAGTGGAAGAGCGTCCTCGAAGAGAATCGCGGCAACGTCGAGATGACGCTGAAAGTCGCCGCCACGTCGGCGCAGCCGCGCCCCGACCGGCGCGACTTCACCAGCGGCGCCGACTACCTGCGCGCGCTGCACGCCGCGGCCAACGCCGTCACCATCGATCCCGAGTTCCGCCGCGACGTCGAAGCGTCGCTGCTGCCGCTCGCGCTGAAGCACCGCTGGTCGACGCGCGATGAAAAGTCGGTCGAACTGGCGCTGCTCACGCCGCGCGAGCGCATCGCACAGATCAACTCCGCGGGAGAGTCGTTGCGCCGCCCCGGCGTCGCGTTCATGCTCTCCGGTCCGTGGCCACTGGAGGTCTTCGCCGACGATGATCACGAATGAAGAAGAGCGCCTCCGCGCCGCCCTCACGTTCAACGAAGCCGTAGTCCCCGACCGCATCGCCGCCGACGCCGAGTCGGTCGAGAACGGCCTCGCAAAGCTCGTCCTCTCGATCGTGGAGCTGGTCCGCCGCCTCCTGGAGAAGCAGGCCCTCCGCCGCATGGACTCCGGCACCCTCACCGACGAAGAAATCGAACGCCTCGGCAACGCCCTCATGAAGCTCGAAGAAAAGATGGCCGAGCTGAAACGCACCTTCGGCTACGACAACGATGATCTGAATCTGAGGCTGGGCCCGTTGAAGCTGTGGGAGTGATGGGAACGATAGGACGAATAGGACCTATAGGACGAATCGGATCTATTAGGAGTGCTTTTGCCGGGCCCATGCAGACGTCCTGTCCGTCGTATTCGTCCTATCGGTCCTATTTGTCCTATCGTCCCTCGATTCTGCTTGACTCGCCGGGGCTGAATCGGCAATCGTTCCCCCGCACTTAGAGGGGGGAGGCCGAATTGGCAATCGATGATCGGGGGGGACTCCAGCGTCAGCCGCAAGGGCTGGTGGACATCCTCGACAAGATTCTCGACAAGGGGCTGGTCGTGGCCGGGGACGTCAAAGTCTCGCTGGCCAACGTCGAGCTTCTGACGATCCAGCTTCGCCTCGTCATCTGCTCCATCGATAAAGCGGAAGCGATCGGCATCAACTGGTGGCGGTCGGACCGTTTCTACTCCAGCGATCCCCGCGCCCTCAGGGAGCCCGAAGACATCGATGCCCTGAAAGCGCGCATCGACGAGCTCGAACGACAACTCAATTCTCGCGAAAGAGAGAGGTAACCAATGGCCGTTGAACGCGCACCGGGCGGCACCAGTCTCATTGACGTACTCGACCGCATCCTCGACAAAGGTATCGTCGTCGACGCGTGGGTCCGTATCTCCCTCGTCGGTATCGACCTGATCACCGTTGAAGCGCGAGTCGTCATCGCCTCGATCGACACGTACCTCAAGTACGCGGAAGCGGTCGGCATCACCTCCACCGTCGCTCGTCCGGCCCTCGGGCCCGGCGAAGGTGGTGGCGGCATCGGCAGCGGCACGGTCAGCACGCCGGGCGGCGCCACGCGCCCGTAAGCAGCCAGATAGGAAAAGGGCCGCCGTTTCGCGGCGGCCCTTAGGCTTCTATCTCGCTGCTGGCTTCAGCCACTGGTCGAACCAGTCGCCCACCGTCTGGAACCACAGTTTCGAGTTCTGCGGCTTCAGCACCCAGTGCCCTTCGTCGGGGAAGTAGAGCAACCGCGACGGCACGCCGCGGCGCTGCAGCGTCGTGAAGAGCTGGAAGCCCTCACCGATCGGGACGCGGAAATCGAGCTCGCCGTGCGTCACGAGCGTCGGCGTCTTGAAGTTCTTCGCGAAGCGGTGCGGCGACCACTTCTCGTACAGCTCCGGGTTGTCCCACGGGTTGCCGCCGAACTCCCACTCCGGGAACCACTGCTCCTCGGTGACGCCGTACATCGACTCGAGGTTGTACACGCCGGCGTGCGAGACGAGCGCCTTGAACCGGTCGCTGTGCCCCAGGATCCAGTTGACCATGTAGCCGCCGTAGCTGCCGCCGGCCGCGCCAAGGCGTGAGGCGTCGACGTACGGCTGCGCCGTGAGCCAGTCGACGCCGTTCATCAGGTCGACGTAGACGCGTCCCGCCCAGTCGCGCGAGATCTGCTCGACGAACTGTTGCCCGAAGCCGGTCGAGCCGCGCGGGTTCGGCATGATGATCACGTAGTCGCGCGCGGCGAAGATCTGCGGGTTCCACCGGTACGACCAGGCGTCGTACCACGCGCCCTGCGGACCGCCGTGGATCAGCACCAGCGCCGGGTACTTCTTCGACGGATCGAAGTTGGGCGGCTTGATGAGGTGCGCCTGGATCTGCGCGCCGTCGGCGCCGGTCCAGAACACGTCGCTCGCGTCGCCCATGCGGATCTGCGCGAGCAGCGCGTCGTTGTCGCGCGTGAGGCGCACGGGGCGGCCGCTGCGGCCTTGCGAGTAGAGGTCCGCCGGACGCTCCAGCGTCGACATCTGGTAGTAGATCGTCTTGCCGTCACGGCTGATGTCGACCGCATCGGCGGAGCCCTCGGCGTTCACCAGCGTGGCGCGGCCGTCGAGCGTCATCTCATAGATGGCGTGCTTCCCCTTGAGCGGCGCGGTGATGAAGAGCGTCTTGCTGTCGGGCGCCCACGTCGCCGACTCGATCCAGTTCGGGAAGTCGGCGCCCACGCGGCGCGTGGTGCCGTTGGTGCGGTCGTAAAGCCACAGCTCCCACAGATCGGACTCGAAGCCGTTGCGCGACTGCGAGCGCCAGGCGATCCAGCGGCCGTCGGGGGAGTAGCTGGGGCTCGTATCCGCGCCGGTGCGCGTCGTCAGGCGCCGCGCTTCGCCGCCCGTGAGGGGGACGAGGAAGATGTCGGAGTTCGTCGACCGCTCCGGCCGCTCGTCGGTGTTGCGCGCGTAGACCAGCTCCTTGCCGTCGGGAGAGACGTCGAACTCGTTGCCTCCGCCGAGGGAGAAGGGCGGCGCGTCGAAGGCTCCGGGGGTGAGGTCGCGCGCGCTGCCGCCCGAGATCGGGTGATAGAGGATGTGCGCGCGCGTCGGCGCCTGCCACGTGTTCCAGTGGCGGAAGAGGAGGCTGTCGATGACGCGTGCCTGCGACGGCGCCTTCGTGGCGGCGGTATTCTTCTGCTCCGTGCACGCCGGATCGACGCCGCAGTCGGGATAGACGTCGCTGACGAAGACCACGCCGGAGCCGTCCGGCATCCACTTGACGGCGGACGCGCCGCCGGCGACGCTCGTCAGCTTCCGCGACGTGCCCGCGGCGACGTCGAGGAGGTAGATCTGCTTCGGGTTGCCGTCGCGGTTCGAGACGTACGCGATCGTCTTCCCGTCCGGCGACCAGACCGGACCTTCGTCCTGCTTGGCGCCTTCGGTCAGCTTGCGCGACTCACCGCCAGCCGCGGGGATCAGGTAGATCGCGCTGCGGCGAATGTTACCGGCGAGGTCGATCGTCGAGGCGTCGTACGCCACCCAGTTCCCGTCCGGCGAAAGCTGCGGCGCGCCGATGCGACGGACGGCGGCCATGTCCTCGAAGGTGATGGGCCGTTGCGCGAGTGCGGTGGTGGTCAAAAGAAGCAGTAGTACCAGTCTCTTCATTCATGCTCCTGTGAGGTTGCGTTGTCCGTTGTCCGTTGTCCGTTTTCCGTGCTGCATCGTCCGTGCAGCGCAGCACGGACAACGGTCAACGGAAAACGGACAACGCCTACCGTATGTATCCCAGCGACCGCAAGTTTTCGTAGTACTCGTCATTAGCTGTAGTCGTGGCGGTGGTTTGCACCCGGTTTCCGTACGAAACGATCCGCTCCACCGAAGCCCCTGCGAGCGACTTGCCCGGCATCTCATCGGAGAGCGGAAAGCCCAGCAGCGAGACCAGCGTCGGGGCCACGTCGTACGGCGTGGACGGTGCGGCGAGCGAGAGCGTTCCGGCGACGATCGCCCGTCCCTGCTGTCCTTCGCCCGGCAATCCCGCCAGCACGACGTCGTAGCCGCGGGCGCGCAGCGTGGCGATGGTCGCCGCCACTCCATCGAGGGCGCGCACGGACATGGCCAGTTGTGCGGAACGGTCGAGCTCGAGGCGGTTCAGGATCACGTCGAGCGCCGGCAGGTACACGGTCAGGAAACGCGCATCGCTGCTGAGCGCCTTCTGCGCCGCCAGGGCATCGACGCGCAGCGCGTCCCCTTTCGCCTCGGCGAAGATCGCCGCCTGGTCGTCGCTCGTCCACCAGTTCACCGCCACGGAGGGGACGCCGTAGCGGCCGAAGATCTCCCACACGTAGTCTCGGCGGCGGACGGTCGGGGGGAGCGGCTCGCGGCGGACGATGCCGAGGAGGGGGGCCGCGTCGCGGAGCACGACGTCGCTGCGGGAGAGGCGTTGCAGGATGTGCCGGCCGCCGACGAAGCGCACGCCGGCAATCGCCCGGACGCGATGCGCCTCCGTGCGCACGCCGGTGCCGACCGACGCCCACCGTTCGGCCGTCGACTCACCGTCGACCGGCGGCGCCGGATGGGCGGCGACGAAGGCGCGCACCAGCTCCGGCCGCGACTGGAAGAGCTCGTACGTCAGCCCGTCGACCGCGACCAGCGCCACGCGGCGCGTCGTCGGCGTCGTGACGACCATCGGCGTCTCCACCGGCCGCTCCCGCGCTGCCCACGCCGGGACGAACAGGAGCCCCAGAAGCACCGCCGCCGCCATCGCCATCGGCACGCCGCGCGATTTCTGGTGGATGGCCGGGATGCGGTGCAGCTCGTAAATGGAGAACGAGAGCAGCGCCGCCGAGACGACGAGCGTAGCGACGAGGAAGAAGACGAGCGCGAGGCCGAAGCCGACCACCAGCTCGATCGTCGTGGAAGGGGCGTCGAAGCGATACCACCAAAGGGCGAGGATCGCCGACAGGCCCGTCGCCGCGGCCATCGAGATCGCCAGCAGCGCCCGTGGCGTGTCGATGGCCAATTCGGGACGCAGCTTGAGCACCAGTGCAATGAGCACGACGAACGCGAACGCCACAATGAGCCACGCCGCCGCATAGACGGCGAAAAGCCCCAGCGTCTCGAACGCATGCAGCGGGTAATTGCGGAACACCATCACCGCCGTCATGGTCAACGACGCAAAGGCCGCGATCAGTACGGCCGCCTTGAGCGCGACCGTCAGCAGCTCCACCCAGAAAGTGCGCGAGGCCGTGCCGAACGCAAAAGGATCGAGCGCAAACCACCGCTCAATCCCGTGGCTCAGATAGCCGCGCTCGCGAAGCTGGGCGCGCAACTGGTCGACCGAAGGCTCCGGCACGGCGCGGATTGTAGCGGTGCGGTCCGCGCCGTTGTCCGTTTTCCGTTGTCCGTTTTCCGTACTGTGTCGCGGCGCGCACTACCAGGCAGGGACAACGGACAACGGAAAACGGACAACGCGCCCGTTAAGGGCGTTGTTTCTGTGCAAATTACGGAATTTCAATGCCGTCGCGGCGTTGTATTCCCGCAGTCCATCCCATGTCTTCCGCCTCAGTTTCCGACGACAATCCAGTGAGCTCGAAGCCGGTCGCGCCGAAACGGCGCTCGCTTGCGAAGGTACTCTCGGGGTTCATCATCCTGCTCGGCCTCGCCGCGCTGAAGATGAAGACCGTCCTGATTCTCTTCGTCGAGAAGGTGCGGCTCCTGATCGTCAATCCCTTCGAGGGCTTCGGCGCCTTGCAGTACGCCGTGGCCGGCGGCTCGATGCTCGTCACCGTCGCCGCCTACGCCGCCAGCTATCCGAACCTCCTCGGCGTCGTCATCGGCTTCGTCGGGATCACGCTGATCCACGAGATCGGCCACGCGGTCGTCATCCGGGCCAAAGGGCTGCGGGCCGGCTACATGGTGTTCATCCCGTTCATCGGCGGCGCCGTGACGCTGAAGGATCAACCGCGCACCGCCTACGACGACGCGCAGATCGGCCTCGCCGGCCCGATCGCCGGGACGATCGCCTCGCTGGTCTGCCTCCAGCTCTTCAAGTGGACGAAGGACGAGCTGTGGCTCCTCATCGCCGTCTCCGGCTTCCTGCTGAACCTGCTGAACCTGCTGCCCATCGGCGTCCTCGACGGCGGCCGGATCTCCGCCGCCATCACCAAGTGGATGTGGCTGTTCGGCGGCGCCGCCCTCGTCTGGAAGGTCATCGACCAGCCGAACCCCCTCATGATCGCGATCCTCATCCTGGCTGCCTTCCAGGTCTACGCCTCCATCCTCCGGGAGAAGGAGGACAAGGAGTTCTACGCCGTGACGGCCCCCCAGCGCGCCGCCATTGCCGTGGCGTACTTCAGCCTGGTGGTCTTCCTCGGGCATCAGCTCTACCAGGGGTTGAAGCGGATCACGATGCTGCCGAGCTAGGGCGCTGAGGCGGTTTTCGGTTGTTGGTTTTCGGTTTTCGGTGCTGCGCCACACGATGGCCCGCCGCCGCGCGCAGCACCAAAAACCAAAAACCGACAACCGAAAACCGTCTTCCCTCCCCCTACCGCCCCCATCGGGATTCTTGGGCCCCCGTCCCCCGTTCTGATACCGTCTCACCCGTTTTTCTGACGGACGAAAAAGAAACATGATCGACAAACTACTGACAATGATCTTCGGCTCCAAGCACGAACGGGACGTCAAAAAGATGATCCCCGTCATGCACCACATCAACTCGCTCGAGCCCGAGATCTCCCGCCTCACCGATGATCAGCTCCGCGGCAAGACAGCCGAGTTCCGCGAGCGCCTCCGCCCCGTTGTCGAAGCTCTCGACGCGGCGAAGCTCGAAGTTCCCCGCGACGAGAACGCCATCAAGGCTGCCAAAGCGGATCTGCAGCAGGCGCTCGACGACCTGTTGCCCGAGGCCTTCGCCGTGGCCCGTGAGGGCGGCAAGCGCGCCCTCGGCATGCGCCACTTCGACGTCCAGCTCATGGGCGGCATGGTCCTGCACAGCGGCAAGATCGCCGAGATGAAGACGGGCGAGGGCAAGACGCTCGTCGCCACGCTCCCCGTCTACCTCAACGCCCTCACCGGCCGCGGCGTGCACGTCGTCACCGTCAACGACTACCTCGCCCGCCGCGACTCCGAGTGGATGGGCCGGCTCTACACGTTCCTCGGCCTCACCGTCGGCGTCATCCAGAACCCGCACGGCGACCGCGAGCGTCAGGTGGCCTACCGCTGCGACGTCACCTACGGCACGAACAACGAGTTCGGCTTCGACTACCTCCGCGACAACATGAAGTTCGATCTCGAGTCGATGGTGCAGCGCGAGCACGCGTACGCCATCGTCGACGAGGTCGACTCCATCCTCATCGACGAAGCCCGTACGCCGCTCATCATCAGCGGTCCGTCCGAGGAGTCGGTCGACAAGTACTACGTCGCCGACCGGATCATCCCCCGCCTCATCAAGGACAAGGACTTCCAGGTCGATGAGAAGCAGCACACCGCCGTCCTGACCGAGGAAGGCGTCCTGCACGCCGAGAAGCTCCTCGGCGGCGTCGAGCTCTACGACCCCGACAACATGGACCTGCTGCACGCCGTCAATCAGGCGGTGCGTGCGCACGCGCTATACCGCAACGACGTCGAGTACGTCGTGAAGGACGGCGAAGTCATCATCGTCGACGAGTTCACCGGCCGCCTCATGCCGGGCCGCCGCTGGTCGGACGGTCTGCACCAGGCCGTCGAAGCCAAGGAAGGCGTCAAGATCGAGTCCGAGAATCAGACGCTCGCGACCATCACCTTCCAGAACCTCTTCCGCATGTACGACAAGCTGGCCGGCATGACCGGTACGGCCGACACCGAGGCGGCGGAGTTCGACAAGATCTACAGCCTCGAGGTCGTGGTCATCCCGCCGAACCGGCCGAACGTCCGCAACGACTCGCCCGACCTCGTCTATCGCACCGAGCGCGAAAAGTTCGAGGCGATCGTCAAGGAAGTGAAGGAGCTCAACTCCAAGGGGCAGCCGGCGCTGGTCGGCACGATCTCCATCGAGAAGTCGGAAGCACTCTCCTCCGCGCTCAAGCGCAACGGCGTGCCGCACGTCGTCCTCAACGCGAAGCATCACGACCGCGAGGCCGAGATCGTCGCGCAGGCCGGCCGCAAAGGCGCCGTCACGATCGCCACGAACATGGCCGGCCGCGGCACCGACATTCTCCTCGGCGGCAACGCGGAGTTCCTCTTCAACCAGAAGTCGAAGGACATCGAGGATCCGCTCGAGCGGAAGCAGCTCGAACTGCAGATCAAGCGCGAATGGGATGCCGCGCACGAGGAAGTCGTCAGCCTCGGCGGCCTCCACATCATCGGCACCGAGCGCCACGAATCGCGCCGCATCGACAACCAGCTCCGCGGCCGCTCCGGCCGTCAGGGCGACCCCGGTTCGTCGCGCTTCTACCTGTCGCTCGAAGATGACCTCATGCGCATCTTCGGCTCCGACCGCATCTCCGGCCTCATGCAGCGCCTCGGGATGGAAGAAGGCGTGCCGATCGAGCACGGCATGGTCACGCGTGCCATCGAGCGCGCGCAGAAGCAGGTCGAAGGACGCAACTTCGAGGCGCGCAAGCACCTCCTCGAGTACGACGACGTGATGAACAAGCAGCGTGTGTCGATCTACACGCTGCGCCGCTCGATCCTCGAAGGACGCGAAGGCAAGGAGTACATCGTCAACGCGGCCGACGAGATCGTCGATTACCTCGTCGACACGCACTACCCCGCGGACGGCGAGCCGGACGAGGCGGAGCTGAACGCCGAGGCGTACGACTACTTCGGGCTCGACCTGAAGGCGGCGGGCGTCAACCTGGACGAGATGCGTCCGGAGGACGTCAAGTACGCGCTGCACGAAGCCGTCAACAAGCGCTACGAAGAGAAGGAGTCGTCCATCGGCTCCGACGTCATGCGCCTGCACGAGAAGTACATCCTGCTGCAGGTCATCGACCAGCAGTGGAAGGATCACCTCCTCAACATCGACCACCTCAAGGAAGGCATCGGCCTCCGCGGCTACGGCCAGCGCGATCCGCTCGTCGAGTACAAACGCGAATCGTTCCAGCTCTTCCAGGAGATGATGGAGCGCATCCAGGATCGCGCCGTCAAGTACATCTGGAAGGTCGAGGTCGTGGTGGAGCGCGAAGGGCAGCAGCAACAGCGCCAGCAGGAGTCGCAGCGCGTGCAGCGCTCGCTCCCGCCGCAACCGCCGCGCCAGCAGCCGATGACCTTCTCCGGCGCCGGCGGCTCCGCCGCATCCGCAACGGTGAAGAAGAACGAGCCCAAAGTCGGCCGCAACGACCCCTGCCCCTGCGGCTCGGGCAAGAAGTACAAGAAGTGCCACGGCACGGCCGCGTAGCTCGAGGCCCGCGTAGCTCGACGCCCGCGTAGTTCGTTGTCCGTTTTCCGTTGTCCGTGGCTTTGCCCGACGGCACGGAAAACGGACAACGGAAAACGGACAACGCATGATCGACAAAACCATCAGCTTCCTCGGCGCCGGGAACATGGCCGAAGCGATGATCCGCGGCCTGCTCCGCGGCAACGACTTCGAGCCTTCCCGCATCACCGCCTCCGGCCCGCGCGAAGAGCGGATGCGCGAGCTGCGCGACGCCTACGGCATCCACGCCACGACCGACAACAAGGCCGCCGCGAAGGCGGAGATCGTCGTGTTGTCGATGAAGCCGCAGATCATGAGCCGCGTGCTCGACGAAGTGGCCGACGCGATCGGCGCCGACACGCTGGTCATCTCGATCGCCGCCGGCGTCCCCGTCGCGGCGATCCAGTCGAAGCTGGCGAGCGGCACGCGCGTGGTCCGGGCAATGCCGAACACGCCGGCGCTCGTCGACGCGGCCGCGACCGCGATCGCACGCGGCGAGCACGCGCGCGAATCGGACCTCGAAGACGCGAAGCGCATCTTCGATTCCATCGGCTTGACCGTGATCCTCGACGAGTCGCAGCTCGACGCCGTGACCGGCCTCTCCGGCTCCGGCCCGGCGTACGTCTTCCTGATCCTCGAAGCACTCAGCGACGCGGGCGTGAAGGTGGGGCTGTCCCGCCGCAACTCGCAACTGCTCGCCGCGCAGACGCTGCTGGGATCGGCGAAGCTCCTCCTGGAAACAAACGAGCATCCCGGCCGCCTCAAAGACATGGTGACCTCCCCCGGCGGCACCGCCATCACCGGCCTGCACACCCTGGAGAACGGTGGCGTCCGCACCACCCTGATGAACGCCGTCGAAGCCGCGACAAGGCGGTCCAGGGAGCTGGGCGAGGCGATGTTGAAGAAGGAGTAACGACTCCGCCATGACTGAGGAACATCAGCGTCTGTGGGTCGCGGAAGCGGCACGCCGCTACGAACAACTGCAGCGCGGCACCGCGCGATCGTTGCCTTCGGAAGAGGTGTTCGCCAGGTTGGACGCGCGTCAGCGGCGAAGGCTGCCCGCCAAGCCGAGGGAACGATAGGACAAATAGGACGAATAGGACCTATAGGACGAATAGGACCTAGGACGAACAGGACCTGTAGGACCGATAGGACCTAGAGGTTCTGCATGGTACGTGGCAAACCCGATTCCGGTCTTTGCTTCGCCTGACTCTGGCCTTGCCATCCTGCCCGTCCTATTCGTCCCATCCGTCCTATAGGTCCTATCCGTCCTATCCGTCCCATCATCCCCCGTCACACTTCTGTGTGCACCTGCACACATATGTCACCGCACCGTCTCCTCCTCGTGCGGGGCGCGGACCAACATTGGTTGCATGGTCGTGCTGCTGTTGTCGTTGCTCGTCATTCGCGGGGTCGTCGTGGATCCGGCGGGGAAGCCGGTGGCGCAGGTGCGGGTCACGGCGTTGCCGGCCGGGGAAGCCAGTGTTACCAAGACTGACGGCACGTTCGCGCTCGAACCGGCGGAGTGGCCGGAAGAACTACTCGTCGCGAGGACCGGGCTTGGGACGCGGCGAGTTGCGGTGCCTCCGGCGCAGACGGATGTGGTGCTGCCGCCGATCGTCCTGAAGAAGGCGGCCACGGTTCGCGTGCGCGTGCACCGTGGCGCGGACGACGCGCCGCTCATCGTGCGCATTGCGCCGAATCGGGAAGAGGCCGATCCGCAGTGGCTTGGGATCAGGCGGCTGGGGCCGAAGGAGACGACGGCCACGTTCACCGATCTCGATGCGGGGGCGTACACGATCCTCCTCGAGGGGGATCAGCCGCTGAAGCGCATGAGCGGCTTCTCCGTTGTGGCGGCGGGCGATACGCGTACCGTGGAGATTCAGCCGAAGCATGGGCTGGCCGAAGCGCACTTCACCGTCGGCGGGAAACCGCTGGCCAACGCCGAGATCACGCTCACACGCGCCGCCACGCGTTGGGAAACCACGCTGAAGACCGACGCCGGCGGCGCGTACCACGGCGTGGTGTGGGAGCGCGGCGACTTCGACGTCTCGGTGCGCGCGGCGAACGTCAACGCCTCCTTCGCCGGACGCGTGGCGATCCCCGACGCGGCGCTCGCGCGCTTCGGCTTCGACGTGGCCGATCGGCGCATCCGTGGCCGCGTCGTCGATGCGAAAGGCAACCCCGTGCCGAACGCGCAGGTCGCGTTGCGCATGATGGGGAATCACTACGCGGTCACCCGCAGGGCGCGCACGTCCGACGACGGCCGCTTCGCGTACGACGGCGTCTACGCGGGGCCGCTGGCGATCCGTGTCAACGCGCCGCGTTACCTTCGGCCCGCACCCACGGAGTTGACCCTCGGCGAAGACGATCGCGAGCGCGACGTGACGATTGTGCTCGCCGACGGCTACGCGCGCACGCTGCAGATCGTCGACACGCACGGCACCGCGCTCGGCGGCGCGACGATCCTCTGCGCCAGCGGCCCGATCATTCGCTCGATGGCCACGACCGGCGCGGACGGCCGTGCCTCCATCGGCACGCCCATCGAGGAAGGAAGCACGCTCTACATCGTGCCGCGCGAGGGGTCGCTGGCCATCCGCACGATCGCAGCGAACGACGACCGCGAAGCGTTGCGCATCGTCGTCCCGCCGGCGAATGCATCGCTGAACATCGAGACGCTCACGACGGACGGCGCACCGCTACCCGAGGTGTCGCTGCTGATGCGCGTGAACGGCGAGGTGGTGCCGCCCGAGGTGGCGAGAGAGATGAACCGGCACCAGGGCGTGGCGCTGCTGACGAACGAGAACGGCATCGCCTCGCTGCCGCACATCCCCGCGGGCGTGTACGAGTTCTGGCCTTACCGCACGGACGAGGAGGCGGCGAATCTCATCGCCGCGGCGGACGCGCTCGCGGCGCCGATCAACGTCAACGTGCAGGCCGGCGAGAACCACGCCACGGTGCGCTTCCAGAAGAAACGGTATTGAGCTCGGCGGCCGCGGAACCGCTAAAGGAGAGTCCCCATGCGTATCGCCCGTTATGTCCTCATCGTTCTCGTCGTGCTCGCTGTTGCCCAGCCGATGTTCGCCTGCACCTACTGCGACTTCACCGGCAACTGCGAGTGGACCCAGGAGTCGACACCGCGCTGCAAGCTGACGCGCGACGGTTGTACGAACGGCCTGATGTGCATCGGCAGCGCCGGCATCTCCGCCATCGCCGCCGAATACCAGATCGCCTCGGTCGAGGTGAAGCACGAAGGCAAACCGGCCGTGGCCAAAAAGGCCGCCCAGCCGGTGGTCGCCGAAGCACGCATCGCTGCCCACAAGTAATCGACCGCGGCCGCCAAGTAGATTCGTCCCATCCGTCCCATAAGTCCCATTCGTCCCATCGTCCCTGGTCGCGAAAGTTTCGTGTCTACCCGCTGCAGCGCGCGCGGCGTACGCTCCTGACGCTTCAGGAGGCGCGACGTGAACCTGGCTCGATGTGCGGTCGTGCTGTTCATCGCAGTGCTTGTGGCGACGGCGGCATCTGCCGCTGACGAAGGGCGGCGCGAGATCGTCTTCGCGGCTGACGGCGCGGCGCGGATGTCGCTACGCATCGAGCCGCAACAGGCGGGCGCCGGCCGGCTGACGCTGCGCTCGCTCGGTGACGGAACGGAACGGAGCGAGACGTTATCCGCTGCCGACGTGAGCGTGCTGCGAACGCTCGTCGTCAAGCCCGGCCGCTACACGCTCAGGGTTCACGTCGCGCGTCATCGCCCTGCCGAGCGCATCCTCCACATCACCGGCGACACCGCCATCGGCAGCATCGCCCTGCAGCGCGCGCCGTCGCTCTCCGGCATCGTGCGCGCCGGCGGCAAGCCGCTGGCGAACGCGCGCGTCGAATGGATCGGCGGCTCGACCACGACCGGCAAAGACGGCCGCTTCGCACAGACGTTCGAGGACGCCGCGTGGCCGACGTCCATTGCTGTCCGCGCGAGCGGCCGCGGCACGAAGTTCGTCGACGTCCCGGCGACCGAGGCCGACGTCACACTGCCTGACGTCGAGCTGACACGCGGCGGCACCGTGCGTGTGGAGATCGAAGGGAAAGGCGTAGAGGAAGTGCTGATCGGCGCCCGCGTCGTCGACGCACCGCCGCGCTGGTTCGACCGCAAGCGCCTCGTGAAGGGCGCGACGAAAGCCACGTTCAGCGATCTGGAGCGCGGCGCGTACATCGTCCTCGTGCGCGGCTCGCAACCGCTGGCCCAACTCACCCAGGAGGTCATTCTCGGCACCGGCGACACGCGCGTCGTGCCGGTCGCGCTGTCGTTCGCCTTCGTCGAGGGACGCATCACGCACGGCGGCGCGCCGCTGGCAAACTCGGAGCTGCGCCTCTTCGCGCGCAACCAGCGCTGGTCGGCGACGCTGCAGACCGACGGGAAAGGGGAGCTGACGTCGCCCATCTGGGAGCAGGGGCTCTTCGACTACGAGATTCGCACGCCGGCGAACAAGGCGCCGATCTACGGAAGCGTGAAGCTCTCGGGCGGACCGGTGATCCCGATGACGATCGACGCCCCCGCCGGCAGCGTCACCGGGCGCGTCGTCGACACCAGCGGCGCGCCGGTCGCAGGGGCGAGCGTCGGTCTCGCCTCGAAGCGCGATACCGCGACCGTCACGCTGCGAACGAAGACGGACGAATACGGCGCGTTCGCCTTCAACGGCGTTCCCGCCGGCGCACAAACGATCAAAGTGAATGTGGCGTCCTACCTCCGCCCCGAGCCGCTCGAGCTCGAACTGCAGGAGGGCGAGCAGCGCGACGTGCAGCTCGTCGCCAGCCGCGGCTATCCGCGCGCTCTTCACGTCACGCACGCCAGCGGCGCACCGGCCGTGGCGGCGCTCGTCGTCGCCGAGGGCCGCGTGCGCGCCGTGGCGAGCACCGACGCCGAGGGACATGTGCTGCTGCCGACACCGGAGGATGAAGGGGTGGTGGTGTACGTCAAGCCGCGCGAAGGATCGCTGCTCGTGCGCCGCCTGCCGTCACCGCTCGCCGAGGAAAACCGTACGACGAAACTCGTCGTGCCGGAAGGGAGCGCCTCACTGCGCATCGCCACGAAGACCACGGAAGGAGCGGCGCTGCCGAATGTGGGGCTGCTCATGCGGGTCAACGGAGAGACCGTGACGCCGGAGCTGTCGGAGCTCGCGCTGTTCACCGGCGAGAACGGCGACGCGCACCTCCAGCACATCCCGCCGGGCGTGTACGAGTTCTGGCCGTACAGCACGCCGGCCGAGGCGGCGCGGCTGTTCGCAGGAGCGCCGTATGGCGCCGCGCCGATCGTCGTGAACGTCGTCACCGGCGCCAACGACGCCGTCATCCGCTTCCAGAAAAAACGTTGATCCAGGTTCCCGCCGCCGCGTGAAAGACAAAGGAGAACTCTCATGAAGCAGCTCAGGTGGATTGCTGTTGCTGTCGTCCTCGCCCTCGTCTGTACCACCCCGATGTACGCCGCCTGCGGTCAGTGCGAATACCGCGAGCAGTACGACCGCGACGTCTGCATCGTGTACGTCCCCTTCCCAACGACGTGCTTCGGCGGCTACAACGTCGCCGGCAATCCCTGCGTCCAATACGCCACGCCGTGCGGCTACGGCTCGATCGCCGAGCTCTCCGACACCTACAGCGTCGCCTCCGTCGAGGTCACGCGGCCGGATGGCGTGAAGCAGGTGACGCCGGTCGAGCCCGCGACCGCCATTGCGTCCCACGAAGTCCGCAACTGATCCCGCGCGGCGGCGGGACGGTTACAATTCGCGCCGGTGCTGAACGATCTGGAAACTGAAATCAACGACGCCACGGCGCGCGCGCGCCACCTCGTCGACTCGATCGACGGGCGCGTCTTCACCGTCCGGCCAAATCCCAACAGTTGGTCGGCGGCGGAGTGCCTCGCGCATCTCACACTGACCACCGAGTCGTTCATCCCGATCCTCAAGACGGCAATCGATGACGGCAGGAAGCGCAACGTGACGGCGAAGAAGCCGCCGACGATGGACCTCATCGGACGGCTGATGCGCTGGTTCCTCGAGCCGCCGATGCGGTCGCGTGTCAAGACGAGCGCGCCGTTCGTTCCCCGCTCCACGCGCGCCAAATCGGAGGCGTTCAGCGAGTTTGCCGCGCTGCAGCAGAAGCTCCTCGAGACGGTGCGCGAAGCGGACGGCCTCGACCTCGCGAAGCTGAAGATCGTCTCGCCGTTCGACAAGCGGGTGAAGTACAACCTCTACTCCGCCGTCCGCATCCTGACCGCCCACGAGCGCCGCCACATCTGGCAGGCGGAACAGGCCATCGCCGAGATCGAGAAGCACTATGCGCAGGAATGACGATGCGGTCCTGTAGGCCCGATTCGTCCTGTTTGTCCTATCCTGCTGCCGAAATTCAGACTCCGCAATTTGCCTTTCCCTGAGGACCGATGTCCCATCGCTACGACGTAGTCATTCTCGGCGGCGCCTTTTCCGGAGCGTCGGCCGCCATCCTCCTCCGGCGCGAGCAGCCGCAACTGCGCGTCCTCGTCGTCGAAAAGGCCGTCGCCTTCGACGCGAAGGTCGGCGAAGCCACCACCGAGATGTCGGCCATGTTCATCACGCGCCGCCTCGCCATGTGGCATCACCTCGAGGCGGAGCACCTGCCGAAGGAAGGGCTGCGCTACTGGTTCCAGAACGACAAGGTCACCGGTCATGCGAACGCGACCGAGACGGGCGGCTTCCTCCGCAGCGCCATCCCCGCCTTCCAGTTGCGGCGCGACACGCTGGACGAATACCTGCTGAAGACGGCCGCCGATGAAGGCGCCGAGCTCTGGCGTCCGGCCAAGGTGCTGAGCGCGGAGCTGGGCGACTTCCAGCAGAAAATCGTCGTCGAAGTGGATGGCGAGAAGCGCGAGGTCGAGTGCCGCTGGCTTCTCGACGCCACCGGCCGCGTCAACTTCCTCGGCCGCAAGCTCGGCCTGATCGAGCGCAACGACGAGCACCCCACCGCCTCGATGTGGTGCCGCTGGAAAGACGTGCGGCACATCGACGACGTCGCCGCGCGCCAGGGCAACCTGGCGAAAGCCAACATCGGCTCCCGCCGCCTGGCCACGAACCACTACATGGGCCTCGGCTACTGGATCTGGGTCATTCCTCTCGGCAACGGCGAGACTTCGATCGGCGTCGTCTTCGACAAGCGCCTCGTCGACCTTCATCACAGCAAGAACCGCACGGAAGACTTCGTCGCCTTCCTCAAGGCGATCCCGTCGCTCGCGGAGCTGCTCGAAGGCGCCACGCCGCGCCTCGACGATTTCCGTTTCTACTCGCACCTGCCGTACGTCACCAAGCAGTACATGGGTCGCGGCTGGGCCCTCCTCGGCGACGCGGCGGCGTTCCTCGACCCGTACTACTCGCCCGGTCTCGATCACGCCGGCTTCTCCGTCGACGCCACCGTCGAGATCATCGGCGAAGACGCGATGCAGAAGGACATCACCGCACGCATCGCCGAGCACAACGAGACCTTCGTGCGCTCGTACCACCGCTTCTTCCGCTCGATCTACAAGGACAAGTACTACTACATGGGGGAGGCGGACCTCCTCTCCGCCTCGATGCTCATCGAGACGGCGCACTATTACATCTTCGTGGTGATGCCGGCGTACCGCTTCGCCAAGCGCTATCTCTGGATGCCGGTCCTCGGCCCGAAGCCGGCGTTCATCAGCTACCACCTGATGCGCATCGTCAATCAGCGCTTCAAGACGATTGCCGACGCGCGCCGCGCCGCCGGAGAGGCCGGCCTGCGCAACGACGGCCGCCGCATCAAGGCCTACTTCAACCTGAACTTCGCCCCGTTCCAGATGCTCGGCCGCGGCATGAAGATGTGGGCCAAAGCCGAGCTGGACGCGCTGCGCCTGCTGTTCAAACGGAAACGCGTGGTCACTCCGGCCGCAGCGCCCGCGCCAGTGGTCGAACCGCCGCAGGGCTGATTGTTTTCGGGCTGGTCGGCGGGCTACCTATAGGTCCGATTCGTCCCATCGTTTCCGTTACAACAGCGCCAGCGCCGCCCGTTTCACCTTGCCGCGTTCGTCCACGGGGATCGCTTCGATCAGCTTCACGATCCTCGGCACTTTGTGCAGGGACAGGCGTTCGCGGCAGAACTCGCGCACTTGTTCGCGGGTTACGTTGGGGGTTCCGACGATCGCGGCGGCGACGACTTCGCCGCGGGCGCCTGCGGGGGCGCCGTACACCTTCACCTGACGCACGCCGTCCATCTGCGCGATCACGGCTTCGACTTCGCGGGGGTTCACTTTCTTGCCGGCGATGTTGATCAGATCGCTGGAGCGGCCGGTGATCGCTACTTCGTCCTCGCGCAGCTCGATGAGGTCGTCCGTCTGGAACGTCGAGTTCTCGAACGCCACGAATGTCGCCGCATCGACCAGATAGCCGCACGCCACCGAGCCGCTCCGCACGCGCAGCCGCGTGCCGTTGCCGGTCAGCGTCACGCCATTCAGCGCGCCGCCGACGGTGCCGCGCTCGACCGAGCCGCCGGCGCGGTCGTACGTGATCCCGCCGCATTCGCTGCAGCCGTAGAACGTGTGGATGTCGATGCCGAAGCGCTCGCGGAACTTCTTCGACGTCGCGGCGGGAAGCGGTGCGCCGGCGGAGATGAACGTCCGCAGCGTGGTGAACTCGCCGTCGCCGCGCGGCACCGTGGTCAGATGGTCGTAGACCATCGGGATCAGCGGCGCGACCGTGCAGCCGAAGCGGTTGCAGAGGTCGACGATCGACTGCGGGAGGTAATCGTTCGACACGACCACCGCCGTCCCCTGGAGAAGCAGCGGCATCACCAGATTGGAGAAGCCGTACGAGTGGGAGAAGGGGATGGCGCCGAGGTTGAGGTCGGCGGCGGTGATGCCCATGGTGGAGCAGATGTTCGCGCTGTCGGCGGCGAGGTTCGCCTCCGTCACCACGATTCCCTTCGGCATCCCGGTCGAGCCCGAGGTCAGCTTGATCAGCCGCGCGTCCGCCGGGACGGCCGGCCGCTCCGTGATCTCTCGCGTCGAGATGGCCGCGGTACGCGAGCGCACGTCGCTGCGGTACACCAGTCCCTTGATCGAAAAGTGCGTGAGGATCGTCGCCACTTCCGATTCGGTCGCATCGCGGTCGATGGGGACGACGACGAGGTCGAGCTGCGAGGCGGCGAGGATCGTCGCCAGGAAATCGACCGAGTTGGGGAGCTGAATCGCCACGCCGTCGCGCGCGCGGAGACCGGACGACGTCAGTTGCACGGCCAGCTCGCCGGCGCGCGCCAGAAGCGTGCTCCGCGTGTGGATGTGCCCCGAGTCGCCCTCGATCACCGACGCCGCTTCAGGCGCCGAAACCGTGAGGGATAGGAACTGTCTAAACATTGGACCAGTCGCGAGAATAAGAACCAACGCAAATAACGTCAAGTAAGCGGGATCACAATCCCTCCAGGGATGACATCGGCCATAATCCGCGTTTGTCAGCATCCGACATGAAAGACGTCATCGTCATCGGCGGAGGCCCGGCTGGTTCCACGGCCGCCACGCTCCTCGCGCAACAGGGCTTTTCCGTCACGCTCCTCGAGCGTGAGCGCTTCCCTCGCTTCCAGATCGGCGAGTCGCTCCTCCCGTACAACAACGACCTCTTCGCCCGCCTGGGCGTCACGGATGAGCTTCTGGCCGGCGACTTCTTCCCCAAGTACGGCGCCCATTTCTGCACCGGCGACGGGAGAGTCGAGTACACGTTCCGCTTCGATCGCAACCTGGTCGCCCCCTACCAGCGCTCTTTTCAGGTCAAGCGGGCCGTGTTCGACCACGTCCTCCTGAAGAACGCCGCGAAGCACGGGGTCGAGGTCCGGGAAGAGACCGCGGTCGCCAACGTCGAGCTCTCCGACCCCAGCCGCGCCGTCGTCACGACGGCCAAGGGGGAGATGCTCGAAGCCCGCTTTGTCGTCGACGCCAGCGGCCATGGTTCCGTCGTCGGCCATCGCATCGGCAACAAAGCCGACGTTGCGGAACTGAAAAAGATCGCCTTCTTCGCCCACTACAAGGGCGTGCCGCGCCCGGCCGGCCGCGATGCCGGCAACACCACCATCACCGTCCTCCGCAACGCCTGGTTCTGGCTCATCCCGGTCGACGCCGAGACCATGAGCGTCGGCCTCGTCGTCGATCGCGACCACTACGTGAAGTCGGGGCTCACGCCGCAGCAGATCCTCGAGCAGACGATCGCCGAGACGCCGTGGGTGGCACAGCGCATGGCCAACGCCGAGCGCACCACGCAGATCTATGCGCGCAAGGACTTCTCCTACCGCATGCGCAACCTCGTCGGTCCCAACTTCGCCCTCGCCGGCGATGCGGCCGGCTTCCTCGACCCCATCTTCTCCACCGGCGTCTTCATGGCCATGAAGTCCGCCGACATCATCGCCACCGCCGCGGGGGAGAAGCTCCGGACCGGCTCGATGAAGCCGCTCAAGCAGTACGAGCGCGACATGACCGCCGCCCTCGGGCAGTACTTCCGTTTCATCGGCCACTTCTACCGCCGCGAATTTCTCGAAGTGTTTCTGCAGCCGTCGACGCGCTTTGGCCTGCTGAAGGCCATCGTGGGCGTGCTCGCCGGAAACATCTTCACCCGGCGCAAAGACCGCTTCAAGCTGGCGGTCTTCTTCGCCCTCGTCCGTCTGCAGAAATGGCTCGGCACGATCGCCCCACGGATCGCCTGGGACGCACTACCCGCCGCTGCATCCGCCACCGTTGTTTCCAGTACCTGAGTGCCACAGGGAGACCCAATGAACGACATTCGACGCAAACTGAAAGAGCTCCTCATCGAGCGCCTCAAATTCGAGGACATGACCCCGGACGACATCGGCGACGACGAGCCCCTCTTCGCCGGCGGCCTCGGCCTCGACTCCATCGATGCACTGGAGATCGTGGTCATGCTCGAGAGCGAGTTCGGCATCAAAGTGAAGAACGAAACCTCCGCCCGCGATCACTTCCGCTCCGTGGCCACGCTGGCCGACTACGTCGGCGTGAAGCTGGCGCAGGAACAGCCGCAGGCGTAAGCCAGCGTTGTCCGTTTTCCGTTGACCCGTTGTCCGTGGGGCACTGGTCCGCCGCGCGCAGCACGGAAAGCGGACAACGGAAAACGGACAACGCAACACCATGAACTGGCTGCAGTCCCTCCCTCACCAGATCCCCTTCCGTGCGGCCTCGGCCGCGCGGCGGATCGATGACAAGACCATCGAGGGGGATTTCCTCTGCACGGCGAACGACTTCCTGACGCCGGAGGTCATGGTGGTCGAGGCGATGGCGCAGTTTGCCGGCGGGCTCTCGTTTCATGGGGAGCATGGCCACGCCTTCCTCACCGGCATCGACCGCTGCGAGGTGCTGCGTCCCATCGAGGCCGGCGACGTCGTGAACATCTCCGTCACGCTCGAGGTTGGTTTCGGTGGTACGTTTCGCTTCAGCGGAACCGGACGAATCGGGGGAGTAGATGCCGTCCGGGGCCGGTTTTATCTGGCCAAGCCTGAATGAGAAAGCCTGATCTCGACACCCGCATCGCAGTCACCGGCCTCGGCATCATCTGCGCCATCGGCCGCAATCAGGAAGAAGTCTGGGCCTCGATTGCCGCGTCGCGTGACGGCATCGACACGCTGACCCGCTTCCCGGGTGAGACGTTCCCGACGACCATCGCCGCGCAGATCGACGGCGACCTCGCCTCGATGCTGCCGATCGCGCGTCGGGAAGCGAAGCGGATGTCGCGCTCCGACCTCCTCGCCGTGATCGCCGCGAACGAGGCGCTCGAGCAGGCGAACGCCGGCGCCACGAAGCTCCCGCTGACGCGCGCCATCGTCTCCACCGGCACCTCGACCGGCGGTCTCCTCGAAGGGGAGGCCTACTACTTCGACCGTCTCGTGCAGGGTCGCCGCCGCGCGGCCGCTTCCAGCGTGCTGCAGCAGCCGACGTCCGGCCCCTCCGATGCCGTCGCACGCGCCTTCCACCTCGGCGGCGGCGTGCTCTCGAATGCCACCGCGTGTGCGTCGGCCGGCGCCGCCATCGGCATGGCTGCCGATTACCTCCGTTCCCGTCACGCCGACGTGGCCATTGCCGGCGGCAGCGACGCGCTCTGCCGCCTGACCTACAGCGGCTTCAACGTGCTGCAGGCCGTCGACCCGTCGCCCTGCTCTCCCTTCGCCGCCGGCCGCAAAGGCATCACCCTCGGCGAAGGCGCCGCGTATCTCATCCTCGAGCGCTGGGACGACGCCGTCGCCCGCGGCGCCACGATCCTGGCGGAGCTCCGCGGCTACGGCGCCTCGTGTGACGCGCACCATCCGACGGCACCGCCCGAGGACGGCCGCGGCGCCGAAGCCGCCATGCGCGGTGCGCTCGCTGACGGCGCCCTCGGCGCCGAACGCGTCGACTACATCAACGCCCATGGCACCGGCACGCTGCTCAACGACTCCGCCGAAACGCGAGCGATCATCTCCACGTGCGGCGGCGGCGTCCCCGTCTCCTCGAGCAAATCGTTCTTCGGCCACACCCTCGGTGCCGCCGGCGGCATCGAAGCCGTCGTCAGCGTTCTCGCACTGATCCACCAGACCGCACCGCCGACGCTGCGCCTGCGCGACACCGCGCCGGACTGCAGCCTCGACTACATCCCCGAGGTTCCGCGCGCGATGGCGATGACCAACGTGCTGTCCAATACCTTCGGGTTCGGCGGCAGCAACGTGTCGCTGTTGTTCCGGCGGGTCTAGCCGATCATTGTCCATTGTCCGTTTTCCGTGCTGCGCTTCACGGAAGGATGGGCGCCGAGCGGAGCAACGGAAAACGGACAACGGAAAACGGACAACGGAAAACGGACAACGGAAAACGGACAACGGAAAACGGACAACCAATTCCGTGGTCCCTTTGCCCCTCAGGCGTAAACTGAGGCCGTGGTATAACGCCGCGCCACCTATGACGCGTGTTCCCATCACCGGCATCGGAATCGTCGCGCCGGGCGCGGTCGGCGTCGACGCTTTCCGGGCGCTGCTTGCCAGCGGCGGTACGGCCGTCCGTCAGGTCGAGCGCTTCGACACCACCGGGTTGCGCGCGCAAGCGGCGGCGCTGGTCACCGAGTTCGTGCCGAAGCAGTTCATCGCGCCGATGAAGATGCGCCGGATGAACATGCTGTCGCGGCTGGCGGTCTCCGCCGCGAAGATGGCCATCGACGATGCGGGCGCGGCGCCGGAGCCGAACAGCGGCGTGGCGATGGGCACGTCCTTCGGCCCGGTGCAGACGTCGATCGATTACATGCAGGAGTACGTGGAGAAAGGCGCCGCGCTGGCGCCGCCGCAGCTCTTCGCCGAGTCGGTGGCGAACGCGCCCGGCAGCCACATCGCGATCGAGCACAACCTGCGCGGTTTCAACGTCACGGTGACGCAGCGGGAGTCGTCGGCGCTCGCCGCGACGATGTACGCGGCGACGCAGATCGTGAAAGGCACCGTGCGGTCGGCGCTCGTCGGCGGCGTCGAAGAAGTGAACGAGATGATCTTCAGCGTGCTCGATCGTGTCGGCGCGCTGTCGGTGAACGGGATGCGTCCCTTCGACGCGCGCCGCGACGGCTTGTCGATCGGCGAAGGCAGCGCGGTCATGGTCGCCGGCGGTGAGGGTGCGAAGCGCTACGGCTGGCTCTCCGGCTTCGGCATCGCGCGCGACGTCACCGCCTCCGTCTCCGACTGGGGCGACGATCACGAAGCCGTCGTCGCCGCCATGCGCGCAGCGATTGCCGACGCGGAGCTCTCCGTCTCCGACATCGACGCCATCTACTCGGCGGCCAATGGTACGCGCCGCGCCGATCGGCTGGAACTGCATGCGCTCTCCGCGCTGTTCGGCGCCAAAGTGCCGCCGGTCGTGGCGGTCAAAGGCATCTTCGGCGAGTACTCCGGCGGCGGCAGCATGCAGCTCGCCGCGGCACTCGTGGCGATGGACGAGCAGACGCTGCACGCCTCGTACGGCTTCGAGCAGCCCGACCCGGAACTGCGCTTCGAGGTCACGCGCGAACGGCGCCCGATGCCGTTGCGCCACATTCTGATCAACGCACTGTCCGCTGGTGGCGGTATCGTTAGCGCCGTGATCTCGCGGGAGGAGCAGTGAAGATCCTCGCCCTCATTCCGGCGCTGAACGCCGAGCGGACGTTGCCGCCGGTCGTCGCCGAGGCGCTGAAGCATCTGGAGACGGTCGTCGTCGACGACGGCTCCCGCGACCGCACGGGCGACGTCGCCCGCGCCGCCGGCGCGACGGTGCTGCGGCACGAGGTGAACCGCGGCAAAGGCGGTGCGCTCAAGACCGGCTTCGCCTACGCGCTGGAGCGCGGCTACGACGGCGTCGTCACGCTGGACGCCGACGGACAGCATCTGGCGTCCGAGATCCCGAAGTTTCTCCGCGCCGCGGAAGAGACGAAGGCGGACCTGATCATCGGCGGACGCTCGCACCTCTTCGCGCAGATGCTGCCGAGGAGGCGGATCGCGAACCGCTTCTCCGCGTGGTGCATCGCCAAGACGTCCGGCACCGGCGTCACCGATTCGCAGAGCGGGTTTCGCTTTTACTCCGCGAACCTGCTGCGCACCCTGACGCTGCGCACCGACGGCTTCGACATGGAAAGCGAAGTCATCGTCCGCGCCGGCCGCCGCGGCCTCCGCGTGCAGACCATCCCCATCGACCTGGGGTTCGTGGACGGCATTTCGACCAGCCATTACAAACCGCTGGCGGACACGCTGCGCATCGCGTGGACGGTGTTTCGGTCCCGGCTGTTCTGGCGATAGCGCCAGAGAAGACGATAGGACGAATGGGACCTATAGGACGGATAGGACCTATGGCACTTTGATTTTTGTCCTATCTGTCCTATCCGTCCTATTTGTCCCATTCGTCCTATCGTGCCTTGTCGGTCCTACTGCGGCAGCACCTTGCGCGGCATCAGCTCCGCGCGGTTGGCGGCTTCCCACACGAAGGTAGCTACCACCACCGCGGCCTGCATCAGGTCTTCGCGCTGGAGGCGTTCGTAGGAATCCCAGTTGGTGTGGTGGGTGCGGGTGCTGTACTCGACTTCGTCCTGGATGAACTGGAAGCCGGGGAGGCCGACCTCGTCGAACGGCAGGTGGTCGGTGCCGCTGGTGTTGCGCATCGTCACGGTGGTGGCGCCGAGGTCGTGGAGCGGCTCCAGCCAGGTGCGGAACAGCGGCACGGCGGCGGCGTTCTCCTGCGCGTAAATGCCGCGGATCTTGCCGGTGCCGTTGTCGAGGTTGAAGTACGCGGAGAGCTTCGCGTGCTCCGGCTTGACCGTCAGCGGCGTCTTCTCCTTGCGCATGGAGAACGGCAGCTCGCGCTCTTCCGGATCCTTCGGCTCGGCGCGCGAGGCGAAGTGCTCCGCGACGTACGCCCGGGAGCCGAGCAGCCCCTGCTCTTCGCCGCTCCAGAGGGCGATGCGGATGGTCCGGCGCGGCGTCACGTTCAGCGCCTTGAGGATGCGGATCGCTTCCATCATCACGGCGACGCCGGCCGCGTTGTCGGTCGCGCCGGTGCTGCCGTGCCACGAGTCGAGGTGCGCGCCGAGCATCACGATCTCGTTTTTCCGGTCGCCGCCCGGCAGGTCGGCGATGGTGTTGTAGCCGTTGGTGTCCGCGTCGAGGAACTGCGCCTTCACGTCCACTTCGAGCTGCACCTCGATGCCGGCATCGATGAGGCGTGCGAGGCGGCCGTAATGCTCGGGCGCGAGCACGACCTGCGGCACGCCGATGGGATCTTCCTTCTTCCACGAGCCGCCCGACTGGATGCGGAACGATCCGCCGTCACCGCCGCCGCCGAGGTCGACGATCGCCGCGATCTTCTCATCCATGGTGAACTGCGCCAGCGCGCGGCGGAACTTGCGCCGCTTGACGTACTCCAGCAGCCGCGCGTTGTCGCGCGACGACGGGATCGAGTACGCCGCGAGCTCCTCGAGCTCCTTCTCGTCGTAGCGCTCCAGCATCGACTTGTCGTGCGGGTCGAGCGGCCTCGGATCCGCCATCATCACGATCGCGCCGGCCAGCTTCCCCTTCTGCTTCTCGAGGTCTGCTTCCGACTCCAGCTTCACCTTCATGACCTTGCCGCGCACCGGCCCGTTCGTCCCAGGCGACCACGCCTTCGGCAGCGCGTAGAGCTGCGTCACGTCCGGCGCGATCATGCGCACGACGCAGCTCTCCGACGTCCAGCCGCGGCCGAACGCGAACGGCTCGAGGTGCGCGTTCGCCAGGCCGAAGTCGGCGAGCTTCTGCCGCGTCCAGTCGTTCGCGCGCTTCATCGACGGCGAGGCCGTCAGGCGCGGGCCGATCGTGTCGGTGAGCCCGGAGGCGAGCTCCATCACCTTCGAATTGCGGAACCCCTCCTGCCGGATCCGCGACTGCATCGCCAGGTCCTGCGCCGGCAGCTCGATGGGGAAGAGGAGGGCGAAGGCGATGGCGGTGGCCAGGATGTTCGTACGATTCAAAGTCGTTTCTCTCCTATTCGAGCTCGTTCCAGTCGATGGTGCTCGGGGTATTCGATTTCGCAAACAGCGTGGACAGCATCTCCGCCGGCGTGTAGATGCGGAGGTCGCCGAACTCGCTCGCGCGGCGGTTCTTCATCGTGAAGAGCGAGCGCTGCGTGACGTAGTCGAAGTTGGCGTAGTAGTCGTCGTTCTTCTTCTGCTCGAACATGGTGCGCAGGACGTCGAGCTGGCGCGTGAGGTGGTCGTCGGTGTCGGCGAAGACGCGTGCGGCCTTCACCTCTTTCTTCTTCGGCGGCTCCAGGCCGATGGCGGTCATGCGCAGCTCTTCGAGCTGCTGCGCGACCTTGTCGACCGGCTTCGCCGTCTTCTTCTCTTCCGGCAGCAGGAGCGCCGGGACGCGGCTGCAGTTGGCGCGGTGGATGACGTCGCTGCGCGTGATCCAGCCGAGGTTGGTGACGCCGCAGCGGGAGCTGACGTTGTTCGTCAGGTTGTCGATGAACGGCTTCACGGCCGTGTTGAACGAGTCCTCCACGCCGTTGAAGAGGTTCAGCACGTAGTGCACGCGGAACTCGTCGATCGTGTTCTGCACGGTGCGTGTGATGGGGTGATCGCCGAGGTTCTGGAGCAGGTCGAGGGCGAAGGCGTCGAGGTTCTGAACCGAGGAGTCGTAGACGTCTTCGACGCGATCGATCAGCTCGTTGCTGAGGCGCCAGTAGTCCATCCCGCCGGGCATCATCTCGAAGAAGGGCGATTCCTTCGTGAAGATCAGTCGCAGCTTGCGGAAGAGGATGGCCTTGACGATGTCGGAGGCGGCGAGCGTGGCGCTCGGCAGGTGCGGCGTGAAGACGAGGATGCCGGAGTTGGAGAAGGGGAGGAAGTCGATGACGTTCGAGTCGAGCCCCGCGCGCATGTCGAGCACGATGTAGTCGGCATCGAGCCCGTTGATGGCGGCGATCAGCCTCGCCTTGTGCGCGGCGCCGAAGTTCGTGATCTCGTCGATGAGGTGGAGCGGCCCGGCGATGAAGCCGAAGTTGCGGAACCGGTGCTGCGGATCGAGCGCATCGGAGAGATGCGTGACGCAGGCCGACAGCGGCTCGCCGCGGCGGAAGAAGTGGTAGAGGTCTTTCTCGATCGGCGTGTCGATCGCGTTACGGATGGCGGAAGTTCCGGTGTCGAGGTCGACCAGGACGGTGCGCCCGTGGCGGGAGAGGGCGAGCGCGTAATTGATGGCGAACGTCGTCTTGCCGACGCCCCCCTTGCCCGACGATACCGGGATGATCCGCTTGATCGCCACTGGCGCAAGTCTATCCTGAGCCGCAGGCGAAGGATCTACGGGCGGCGCCAAAGCGGCCTTGCTGGTGCACCGCGCCCCCCCCGGCGCTGCGCGCCACCCTTGCAAAAGCCGGGGAGCGGGGCGACGGGGGGCGCTATGCGCCGCCCCGTGAGGGCAAATGCCATTCGTCCCATTCGTCCCATTCGTCCCATTCGGCCCATCCGTCCCATCCGTCCCATCCGTCCCATCCGTCCCATCTGTCCCATTCGTCCCATCGGTCCTGTCGTCCGATCGGGCGCACTTCCGGTAGAATCTCCCCGCCTTGATGCAGACCTCCCTTTTTCGCAAGTTCCCTCTCTTCTCCGACCTCGACGAGCGTGAGTTGCAGTCGATCGCCGCGGTGGCGAAAACGCGCCGCTATGCGAAAGACGATGTGGTCTTCCACGCCGACGAGAGTGGCGACGTCTTCTGCCTGATCCGTGAGGGACAGGTGAAGGTGACGATGATCTCGCCTGAAGGAAAGGAGATCATCCTCTCCCTCCTCGGGCCGGGAGACTTCTTCGGGGAGATGGCTCTCCTCGACGACGAGCCGCGCTCCGCCACGGTCGTGGCCACCGAGCCGCTCGACCTCGTCACGATCTGGCGCACCGACTTCCTCTCGATCCTCTCCGAGAACTTCGACATCACGAAGAAGGTCCTCGGCGAGCTGTCGAAGCGTCTGCGCAGCGCGTCGAGCCGCATCGAGTCGCTGGCCACCATGGACGTCTACGGCCGTCTCGCGCGCTTCTTCCTCGACCTGGCCCGCGATTCCGGCAAGGTGCTGGACAACGGCTATGTCGCGGTCACGCGCCCGACGCATCAGGCCATCGCCAACATGATCGGCACTTCGCGCGAGACCGTCTCGCGCCTGATCCACGACCTCATGCGGCAGAACCTGCTCCTCTCCGAGGGGAAGACGATCTATCTGCGGAAGACGGCCATCGATCAGTTCAAGGCCGAGGTCTAGTTGCGCGGCCTGCAGCTGAACGCTGACGCGGGCTGCACTGCCGTCGGGCCGTGCGAGGCTGGGTTTTCGGTTTCCGGTTTTCGGTTTCTGGTACCGAAAACCAACAACCGAAAACCGAAAACCGCATGCTGACGCTCCCCAACATCCTCACCATCGGCCGGCTCGCGCTGGTGCCATGGTTTCTCGTGGCCTCGTACCGCGGGCAGTGGATGCTGGCGTTCGCCCTCTTCGTGACGGCGGCGGTGACGGACATCCTCGACGGCTTTCTCGCCCGGCGGATGAACCTGCGCTCGCGGCTGGGGGCGATCCTCGATCCGGCGGCCGACAAGATCCTGATGATCTGCGGCTACCTCTTCTACACGCTGCATGGCAGTCCGGCCGCGCGGCTGCCGGGGTGGCTGACGTTCACGGTCTTCATCCGCGACTTCGCCATCGTGCTCGTGGCCTACCTCATGTACACGCGAGTGCAGGTGACGCGCTTCCCGCCGTCGTGGGCGGGGAAGGCTTCGACCGTGACGCAGGCGATCACGCTGGCGGCGACGATCGCCGTCAACGCGTTCCTGCCCGGGATGAAGTCGTACCTCGAGATCCTCTTCCGTGTCGCGGTCTTCATCACCCTCTTCTCGGGGTGGGATTACCTCCGGCGGGCGCCGGAGCTGCTGTACGGAACGACCGGGGAGAGGGCGCATCCCGCGGCCACTCTTGACATTCAACCGCAACCGAAATAGTTTTCGCGCCCGCTTGTTTTAGCGGGTCCCTGAGCGCCTCCATAGCTCAATTGGTAGAGCAGCGGACTCTTAATCCGTTGGTTCCAGGTTCGAGTCCTGGTGGGGGCACCAAAACGAAATCCAACGAGAGGGCTGCGATGCAGTCCTCTTTTTGCATTAACCTACCCCTCGCGCGAAAGTGGCGGAATTGGCAGACGCGCTGGACTTAGGATCCAGTGGCCCAAAGCCGTGTGGGTTCGAGTCCCACCTTTCGCACCATCCGATGAATGAAGAACGCCGAACGCAGACCGCAGAGTTGAGAACCGGGAGCTTTCCCGATTCTTCATTCTGCGTTCTGCGTTCTGCATTCCAATCGAAAAGCAGATCAGCACGCATATGACCGTACTCAACTTCGAAGATCTTTCCTCCGTCCAGAAGTCCATCGAGATCGAGATCCCCTCGGCGCTCATCTCCTCCGAATCGCAGCGCGTCACGAACGAGTTCGGGCGCCAGGCGAAAGTGCCGGGCTTCCGTCCCGGCAAGATCCCGGCGCAGGTGATCCGCACCCGCTTCGCCAAGGACATCGAGGAAGAGGTGATGAACCGCCTCCTCGGCCAGACCTTCCGTGAAGCGGTCGCCGAGAAGGGCTTCGAGCCCGTCGGCGAGCCGCGCCTCGAGCATCTCGACTCCTTCATCGAAGGCGCGCCGATCAAGTACAAGGCCGTCTTCGAGGTGAAGCCGCGCGTCGAGCTCCGCGAGTACCGCGGCCTCGAGGTCGACGATCCGGCGATCGAGGTCAGCGACACCGACGTCGACGCGATGATCGAGCGCCTCCGCGAGCAGGCCAGCCATTACCGGCAGGAGACCGACCGCGCGATCGAGGAAGGCGACTTCGGCATCATCGACATCGCCTCCAGCGGTGAAGGGATCGAGCCGAAGACCGACTCCGGCCACTTCAAGATGGGCGAAGAGACGCCTCTGCCGGAGCTGCACGACGCGATGCGCGGCAAGAAGCCGGGCGAGTCGGCGGAGTTCGACAAGGACTACCCCGAGGACGCGAACCAGGAAGCGTGGCGCGGCAAGACCGTGCATCACGTCGTCACGCTCAAAGAGATCCGCGTCCAGGAGAAGCCCGACGTCAACGACGAGTTCGCGAAGAGCGTCGGCGGCTGGGAGACGGTCGAAGAGATGCGCACGACCATCGCCGCCGACATCCGCAAGCACCGCGAGCAGGAAGCGCAGCGCTTCAAGCGGACGCAGATCGGCGACAAGCTGATCGCCGCGCACGACTTCGAAGTGCCCGATGCCCTCGTCGAGGACGAGCTCGGGAAGTCGCTGAACAACTACGCGCGCTACCTCGTCTCGCAGGGCGTCAACCTCGAGCAGGCGGAGCTCGACTGGCGCAAGGTCGGTGAAGAGTTCCGCCCGGAGGCCGTCAAGCGCGTGAAGCGCTCGCTGGTCCTCGAAGCGATCGCCAAGCAGGAGAAGCTGCAGGTCAGCGACGTCGAAGTGGACGCCGAGATCCGCCGCGCCGCCAAGGAACAGGACCGCGAGTTCGCCGACGTGAAGCACCGCCTCAAGCACGACGGCGGCTACGAAGCACTGCGCCTCTCCCTGGCCCAGGAGCGCGCGCTGGAACTGGTGCTGAAAGAAGCCCGCACCCGCGCCTGACGCGCCTGACGGCGCCGTTGTCCGTTGACCGTTGTCCGTTGTCCGTGCTGGCGCTGCACCACGCGTCGCGCAGCACGGAAAACGGACAACGGAAAACGGACAACGCGCCCCCGAACGCCCCACCTACTCTTCCGGGTAGGTGGACCCAGACGCGCTTCGCGCCTACACTCCGAAGCTGCGAAGGAGATCCTGCAAATGGTTTTGATCCCGATGGTGGTCGAGCAGACGTCGCGAGGCGAGCGCGCCTACGACATCTACTCGCGTCTTCTCAAAGACAACGTCATCTTTCTCGGTCAGGCGGTCGACGACAACATCGCCAACCTCGTCATCGCTCAGCTTCTGTTTCTCGAAGCGGAGAATCCTGAAAAAGACATCTCGCTCTACATCAACTCTCCCGGCGGCTCGATCACCGCGGGCATGGCCATCTACGACACGATGCAGTACGTGAAGCCCGACATCGCCACGATCTGCATCGGGCAGTGCGCGTCGATGGCCGCGGTCCTGCTCGCCGCGGGTGCGAAAGGGAAGCGCTACGCGCTCCCGAACTCACGCGTCCTCATCCACCAGCCGCTCATGTACGGCCTCGGCGGCCAGGCCACCGAGATCGACATCCACGCGCGCGACATCATGAAGATGAAGCAGAAGCTCAACACGATCCTGGCGAACCACACCGGCCAGCCGATCGACAAGATCGACCGCGATACCGACCGCGACTACATCCTCTCGGCGCACGAGGCACAGGAATACGGCCTCGTCGATCAGGTCATCTCGAAACGCGACTAGTAGGCTTTTTCGAATGAGGGGCTGTGCCGCACGTGGCACCGCCCCTCACCCGGCGCATACGCGCCACCCTCTCCCCGCTAAGGCGGGGCGAGGGGCAACAAAGAAAGAAGCGCACGCCGCTTTGTTGCCCTTCTCCCCGCGGGGCGGGGAGAAGGTGGCCGAAGGCCGGATGAGGGGCGGTGGTCCAGCGACGCAGTACCGATGGAGAGGTAGCGGATTTCGGGGTGGAATGCCCACGGAATCGCCTCAGTTGACTTGGACCGAGCTCGGGATCAACATAGCCTGAGCGACCATCAGATAAAGGACCCATCGAATGTCGAAGAAGGGGAACAACGGCGACGTCCTGCGTTGCAGCTTCTGTAACAAGTCTCAGCGCGACGTCAAGAAGTTGATCGCCGGACCGACGGTCTACATCTGCGACGAGTGCGTGGACATCTGTCTCGACATCATCGCCGAGGACCGCAAGGACGAGCCCGGAACGCTCGAAGGTTCGGGTCACCTTCCGAAGCCGAAAGAGATCAAGGAGTTCCTCGACCTCTACGTCATCGGACAGGAGCGGGCGAAGAAGAAGCTCGCCGTCGCCGTCTACAACCACTACAAGCGGATCGATTACCAGTCGCGCAGCGCGCGGCAGGACGTCGAGCTGCAGAAATCCAACATCCTCCTGATCGGCCCCACCGGCACCGGCAAGACGCTGCTCGCGCAGACGCTGGCCCGCATGCTGTCGGTGCCGTTCACGATCGTCGACGCCACCACGCTCACGGAAGCGGGCTACGTGGGTGAAGACGTCGAGAACATCATCCTCAAGCTCTACCAGGCTGCCGGCAACGACAAGGAAAAGACGCAGCGCGGCATCGTCTACATCGACGAGGTCGACAAGATCTGCCGCAAGGGCGACAACCCGTCGATCACGCGCGACGTGAGCGGCGAAGGCGTCCAGCAGGCGCTGCTGAAGATCCTCGAGGGCACGGTGGCCAACGTTCCGCCGCAGGGCGGACGCAAGCACCCGCATCAGGAATTCATCCAGATCGACACCACCAACATCCTCTTCATCTGCGGCGGCGCGTTCGTCGGTCTCGACAACGTGATCGAGCGGCGCCTTTCGCAGACGTCGATGGGCTTCGGCGCGAAGATCGCCTCGAAGAAAGAGAAGAAGACGGGCGAGCTGCTCGCGCAGGTGCACCCCGAGGATCTGATCAAGTTCGGCCTGATCCCGGAGTTCGTCGGCCGTCTCCCGGTCGTGGCCACGCTCAGCGAGCTCGATCGCGGCGCTCTCATCGAGATCCTCCGCGAGCCGAAGAACTCGCTCGTCCGCCAGTACCAGACGATCATGGGCTTCGAGAACGTCGAGCTGAAGTTCACCGACGACGCCCTCGAGGCGATCGCCGAGGAAGCGCTCAAGCGGAACGTCGGCGCGCGCGGCCTCAAGATCATCATCGAAGAGCTGATGCTCGAGATCATGTACACGATCCCTTCCGAGCACTCGATCAGCGAGTGCGTCATCACCCGGGAAGTGGTCGACAACCGCGCCCAGCCGGTCACGGTCTACAAGAAAGCCGGCTAGCAGCACCCGAACCAATCGTCTCTCATCGGGGCCGCCCAAAAGGCGGCCCTGAACTTATGGGGAGGTCTCAGCCCCGCCCGGTGGTTTAAAACTAATGTCCATGCACGAATCCCGAATTACCAAGCTACCGCTCGTTCCCCTCCGCGACATGGTGGTCTTTCCGTCGATGATGGCTCCCTTCGTCGTCGGGCGGAAGGCCTCGATCATGGCCCTCGAAGCGACGCTTTCCACGTCCGAGAAGAAGATCTTCCTCGCGACGCAGAAGGATCCGAAGGTCGACGATCCCTCGATGGATCAGATCTACCGGACCGGCGTCATCGCCACGGTCGTGCAGAACCTCAAGCTTCCGAACCAGAACGTGAAGGTGATGGTCGAGGGTCTGACCCGCGGCGAGATCGTCTCCGTCCACGAAGAAAGCGGCTACGTCACCGTCAGCGTGCGCGAGATCGACACGCGCTACCCGCTGACGCCCGAGGTCTCCCAGTACATGCAGAAGCTGGTCGAGATCTTCGAGACGTACGCGAAGATGTCGCACCACCTCGCCTTCGAAGGCGTCATGTCGACGCTGAAGCTCGACGAGCCCGACAAGTTCGCCGACACCCTCGCGTCGCATCTCCTCATCACGACCACCGAGAAGCAGCAGCTCCTCGAAACGCCGTCCCCGTACGAGCGCCTCCAGAAGCTGCAGGACTTCATCGAGATCGAGATCGAGAAGATCAACATCGACAAGCGCATCAACTCCAAAGTCAAAAAGCAGATGGAGCGCGCGCAGAAGGAGTACTACCTCAACGAGAAGATCAAGGCGATCCACCACGAGCTGGGCCGCAAGGACGATCGCTCGGACGAGATCGAGGAGCTCCGCCAGAAGGTCGAAGACGCCGGCATGCCGAAGGAGACGAAGGAAAAGGCTCTCCAGGAGCTGAAGCGTCTCGAAGCGATGCCCGGCGTCAGCGCCGAGGCCACCGTCTCGCGCAACTACATCGAGTGGCTCGTGTCCGTTCCCTGGAAGAAGTCGTCCAAGGAGATCAAGGACATCGAGCTCGCCGAGCAGATCCTCAACGAGGATCACTTCGGCCTCGAGAAGATCAAGGACCGCATCCTCGAGTTCCTTTCGGTGCGCCAGCTCGTCAAGCAGCCGAAGGGAACGATCCTCTGCTTCGTCGGACCTCCGGGCGTCGGCAAGACGTCGCTCGCCAAGTCGATCGCTCGCGCCACCGGGCGCAAGTTCGTGCGCCTGTCACTGGGCGGCGTGCGCGATGAAGCCGAGATCCGCGGCCACCGCCGCACCTACATCGGCGCCTTCCCCGGCCAGATCATCCAGCGGATGAAGAAGGCCGGCACCGTCAACCCGGTCTTCCTCCTCGACGAGGTCGACAAGATGTCGATGGACTTCCGCGGCGATCCCTCCGCGGCGCTCCTCGAGGTCCTCGATCCCGAGCAGAACAACGCGTTCGTCGATCACTACCTCGACGTCGAGTACGACCTCTCCAAGGTCATGTTCATCGCCACGGCGAACGTGACGCACACGATCCCGGCGCCGCTGCGCGACCGCATGGAGATCATCCAGCTCTCCGGCTACACGCACCTCGAGAAGCTCGCCATCGCGCGCCAGTTCCTCGTGCCGAAGCAGAAGGAAGAGCAGGGGCTCAACGACACCAAGATCGGCGTCGAAGAGACCGCGCTCGAGGAGCTCATCGCGTCGTACACGCGCGAGGCCGGCGTCCGCGGGCTCGAGCGCGAAGTCGGCGCGGTGCTGCGCAAGGTCGCGCGCCAGGTCGTCAAGCACGGCCCCGACTACACCGTCAGCATCGACCGCACGAAAGTGCGCGAGCTCCTCGGCAAGGCCAAGTTCCGCTCGCAGCAGCTCAGCGACACGCAGGACATCGGCGTGGCCACGGGCCTGGCGTGGACCGAGGTCGGCGGCGAGATCCTGTCGACCGAAGTCGCGCTCGCGCGCGGCAAGGGCAACCTGACGCTGACGGGCAAGCTCGGCGACGTCATGCAGGAGTCGGCGCGCGCGGCGCTTTCGTACGTCCGCTCGCGTGCGGAGCTGTTCGGCCTCGACCCCGACTTCCACGCCTCGATGGACATCCACATCCACGTTCCCGAAGGGGCGATCCCGAAGGACGGTCCGTCGGCCGGCATCACCATGGCCACGGCGCTGCTCTCCGCGGTCACCAAGATCCCGGTGCATCGCGACGTGGCCATGACGGGTGAGATCACCCTCCGCGGCAAGGTGCTGCCGGTGGGTGGCGTGAAGGACAAGATCCTCGCCGCGGCGCGCGCCGGCGTGACGCGCGTGATCCTTCCGGCGGAGAACGAGCGCGATCTCGAGGAGATCCCTCAGGACGTGCGCGAGCGCATGGAGTTCCACCTGGTGGAATCGATGGACGAAGTCGTCACGGTTGCGCTCGATGGCACGATTGTTCCATTGGCTGCCAAGGAAAAGCTCCCCGAGCCCGAAAAAGTCATCGGCGGCGAACCGCCGATCCATTGAAAATCTGAGCGAACGAGGGCGGAGGATGTCTCCTCCGCCCCGTTCGCGTCGTTTACCGGTTTTCGGTTGTCGGTTTTCGGTTTTCGGTTGCTGCGCGATGCGGGGATCACCGCGCAGCGCAGCCACCGAAAACCGAAAACCAAAAACCGACAACTGTCCCCCCCCCCCGACAAGCATCGGCGTCTTAGCGCAAAACGTTCTGCTACCGCCCCCTCGCCCCTGATTGACAGCCCTCACGAATATCGCCACAATCTCCGGCGTTCTCAACTCCACAAGCCTTCTTTCCGTAGTTCTCAACTGGCGTTGTCTCGAGCCAGCACTCACTTGGACATTCGTACTGTTACCTTCCATCGGGCGGTGTACCAGCCCGGAGACTTCCCGCGAGACCAGAGACCGCAGTTTGCGATGGTCGGCCGGTCGAACGTCGGCAAGTCGAGCCTGATCAACGCCATCCTGAACCGGAAGGGCATCGCCAGAGTCTCCCAGACACCCGGTAAGACCCAGGCGATTCAGTTCTATCTCATCAACGAAAAGTTCTACCTCGTCGACCTTCCGGGCTACGGCTACGCGAAAGTCCCGAAGGATATGTCCCGCTCCTGGGGCGAGCTCGTTCGCAGCTATCTCGAAACCGCGGACCAGCTCAAACTGATCTTTCTGCTCATGGACATTCGCCGAACGCCGGGCGAGCACGACCGTCAAATCTTCGACTGGTCGCGCGCGGCCGGGGTCGACGAACGCATCGTGCTCACCAAAGCAGACAAGCTGTCGAACAACCAGCTCGTGATGAGCCGCAAGGAAATCGCACAGGAGCTGAACGTCGGCGCGGAGATCCTCATCCCCGCCTCGGCTGTCTCTAAAAAAGGAATCGACGAAATCCGCCGCGAGATCTTCTCCCGGCTGTGATCGAGGAAGACATGGCACAACAGGAACTCGAAAACGAAACGACCGTGATGGAGCCGGAAGCGGCAGTCATCGCCGAGAAGGCCGAGAAGGCGGACAAGCCGAAGCGCGCCCCGCGCAAGAAGGCAGCCCCCGCGGCCGAGAAGGCGGCGCCCGCCGCCCAGGCCGACGACGCGGCTGCCGACGATGCTGCTGCCGATGACGCAGAAGCTCCGGCCGCGGCGCCCGTCGCGGCGAAAGCCAAAGTGGCCAGGGGCGATGCGGCTCCGGCAGCCAAGGCACAGCCGGCCTGGGGCTCCGCCCCCGCGGCCAAGGCGGAGCCGGAACCGGCGCTCGAAGAGCTGCCGGCCGAAGGCGCTCCCGCGGTCGAAGCCCCGAAGACGCCGGCCGTCGAAGTCTCCCCCGAAGCGCAGCAGGCGCGCGAGCACGGCGGCAAGCAGCGTGTGCCGACCGAGCCGGCCGCGGAACTGCTCGACATCCGCATGCTCAAGGAGATCAAGCTCCCCGATCTCTCCAAGCTCGCCAAGGACCTCGGCGTCGAAAACGCCTCGGGCATGCGCAAGCAGGACCTGATCTTCGGCATCCTCCAGGCGCAGACGGAGAAGTCGGGACTCATCTTCTCCGAGGGCGTGCTCGAGTGCCTGCCGGACGGCTTTGGTTTCCTTCGGGCTCCCGAATACAACTACCTCCCGGGTCCGGACGACATCTACGTGTCGCCCTCGCAGATCCGCCGCTTCGACCTCCGCACCGGCGACACCGTCTCCGGCCAGGTCCGTCCTCCCAAAGAGGGCGAGCGTTACTTCGCGCTGATCAAAGTCGAGGCGGTGAACTTCGAGCACCCCGACGTCGCCCGCGACAAGACGCTGTTCGACAACCTCACGCCGCTCTATCCGCAGGGGCGCATCCGCCTCGAGGTGCCGTCGAACATGTCGTCGCGCGTCCTCGACCTGATCGCACCGGTCGGCAAGGGACAGCGCGGCCTCATCGTCGCCCCGCCGCGTACCGGCAAGACGATGCTGCTGCAGAGCATCGCCAACTCCATCACCACGAACCATCCGGAAGTGACGCTGATCGTGCTGCTGATCGACGAGCGTCCGGAAGAAGTCACCGACATGCAGCGCAGCGTCAAGGGGGAGGTCATCTCCTCGACGTTCGACGAGCCGGCCTCGCGCCACGTGCAGGTCGCGGAGATGGTCATCGAGAAGGCCAAGCGCCTCGTCGAGCACAAGCGCGACGTCGTGATCCTGCTCGACTCGATCACGCGCCTGGCGCGCGCCTACAACACCGTGGTGCCGCCGTCGGGCAAGGTGCTGTCGGGCGGCGTCGACTCCAACGCCCTGCAGCGCCCGAAGCGCTTCTTCGGCGCCGCGCGTAACGTCGAGGAGGGAGGCTCGCTGACCATCATGGCAACGGCCCTCATCGACACGGGCTCGCGCATGGACGACGTCATCTTCGAAGAGTTCAAAGGCACGGGCAACATGGAAGTGCACCTCGACCGCAAGCTGGTCGAAAAGCGCGTCTTCCCCGCCATCGACATCAACAAGAGCGGCACCCGCAAAGAGGAGCTCCTCCTCGAGCGCAACGAGCTCAATCGCATCTGGGTCCTGCGCAAGGTGTTCTCCCCACTGTCGACGGTCGAGTCGATGGAGCTGCTGGTCGAGAAACTCGACAAGACCCGCAGCAACGCCGAGTTCCTGAACGCCATGTCCTCGATGTAAGCGCGCGAATGCGCGCGTGGAAAGGCCGGCGCAAGCCGGCCTTTTTTGTTTGACGTTGCCTTCCCCGGCGCACCGCCCACCACACCATGACCCGAAGGGTGCGCCCCCACTAGCCCCGGGCTTTGCCCGGGCTGGCGCGCACCCGCGACGGTTGCGGCCTTTTTGCGTTTGCTGCAGGGGGACGATAGGACGAATGGGACCTATGGGACGAATAGGACCTATGGGACCTATGCGCGGTGGGCGTTGCCGTAGCGCACCGGCAAAGGTGCCTGCCCGTGGTGTTACCGCGCGCCTTTGCCCAGGCGCACCCTTACGGTTCCGCCGGGACGATGTGCGTGGTGCATCGGTCCCATTCGTCCTATAGGTCCTATCTGTCCCATTCGTCCTATCGTTCCCCGTTGGCGGAAGTGGCCCGGGCGCGTGCCGCGCGCCCGGGCCGGTCATTCAGTGGTGCTTACGCGGCGACTTTGGTGGCCGTTTGGGGAGCCGGGTCTTTCTTCGGGCGCTGCCCCAGGGCGAGCAGGCGCGTCATCTTCTCGACGTGCGGCACCAGCTCGCGGTGCTCGCCGTTGCGGACGAGCTGGCGGCCGATGTTGTACGTCCGCAGCGCCGCCAGGCCGACGCGGTACCGGCGGATCAGGTTCGCCGCGGAGAGACCTTTCAGCAGCCGGCGCAGCTCTTCCTCGACGGCGAGCCAGCGGGCGGCGTCGTCCTGGTCCTGCTGCAGGTTGGCCGCCGGCTGCCCGATCACGAGCTCCATCAGAGCCGAGTCGCCGATGGCGGCGACCGCCATCGCCAGGAGCTCGGGCGATAGGCTCGCCACCCTCTGCAGCGAGCGCGCGTCGGGCGTTTCGATATGGGTGAATTCGGGCACCTGCGCGCGCATGGCGCGCAACTGCTCGATCATGGCTTCGGGCGTCAGGGTGACGGTACTGGGGTCAACGGAAACGGCAGGTCTGGTGATCGAGATCTTCGACATGAAATGACCCTCCTTGGGTCGGGCAATAGGGTGGACAGAGCTCAGCGTGGTAACTGCGTTCCAGAGGCCGCGGTCCTCAGGGCTGACGTAAAGATACCACAGATGCTGTACATGTCCAGCACTTGCTGCGTCGCCATGCAGAATTTTTAGGGCATGAGGCGAAGTCCGACCACTTCATCGAGCGCGACGAAACCTTCATCAACCCCGACGAAGAATCCATCGAACCCGACGAAGACTTCATCAAACGCGACGAAGAATTCATCAAACCCGACGAAGAATTCATCAAACCCGACGAAGAATCCTTCTCAACGCGACGAAGAATTCTTCAAGCCCGATGATGAATTCTTCAAACCGGATGAAGAATTCTTCAAGCCCGATGATGAACTTCATCAGGCGCGCCGCCGGGGTGCGCGCCCGGCGGTACACGTCAATACCCCGCGGGGTTCTTGACGAAGCGCCACAGCACCTTGCAGCCGACGCTCCAGCTTCGCGCGCGGCGCGCCACGTGCCGGTCGATGCGGTCGAGCGCCGCGCGGTCGTAGAGATTGCCGTTGAACACCACGGCCACGATACGCCGCGTGTTGCGGATGTCCCGCAACGGATCGGCGTCGAGCAGGACGACGTCAGCGACCTTCCCGGCGCTGACGCTGCCGTAGTGGCGCTCGAGGCCGAAGTACTCGGCCGGCGAGAGCGTCGCCGCGCGCAGCGCCGCCGCCGGCGGCAGGCCGGCCGCGACGAGCTGCTGTAGCTCGCGATGGAGATCGGCACCGGCCACGATGTAGTCCGTCCCGGCGAGGATCTTCACCCCGGCGCGGTGCGCCTGGCCGGTGAGCTCCAGTCCCTTGACGTAGAACTCGCGGTACGACGGATCGCGCTCGACCTCGTCGAGGTCCTCCACCCACTGCCGCTTCACCAGCGGATGGAGGTAGCGCAGCAGCGGGTCCTCGCGCACGACGGGATCGTGCGCGTACGCGTCGGACCAGCGCGTGAGGTGCGTCGGCACGTACCACGTGCCGTGCGCCTTCATCGCGGCGAAGATCGCCTGCGCCATCCGCGGATCGTGCTCGCCCAGGATGCGCCGGCGGTTCTCCTTCCAGGCGGGCGTGCCGCCTTTCGCGCGCAGCTCCGCGGCGCCGGCGAACGACTCGTGCAGCAGAAAGCGGGCGTGCTCGATGCTCTTCTGGTGCGCCGCCGCCTCGATGGCGCTGACGGCGTGCGGGCGATGGCCCACCACGTCCATGCGCAGGCGCCGCGCCTCGTCGACGATCGCAAAGTACGACTCGCGCGGCAGGCGGTCGTACACCTTGATCGCTTCGGCCCGCCCGGCGAAATGCCGGACGAACGCGCGCGCCTGCTCTGCATTCGCGGTGTCGAAGTACGCCGGGACGCCACCGAGCCGCTTCGCCATCCCCGGCCCGTTCGCCATCCAGCTCGTGGTGGCGACGATGCGCGGCCCCACACGCTTCCCCGCCACCGCCTCCGCCGACCACAACCTCTTCTCCTCCGCACACGCGATGAACGGATCGCCCGGCTTCGGGCACCCCTGCATGTCGCGCACGTTCGTGACGCCGTACGCGATGTTGAGCGGCAGGTCGACCAGCGGACTGACCGTGTAGACATGCGCGTGCATGTCCCACAGCGAGGGGAGGAGGTAGCGCCCCCGCCCATCGACGACGAGCGCATTCTTCGGCGGCGTGACGCCAGCGCCCGCGGCGACGATGCGCCCGCGATCGATGACGACCGTCTGCGCCGGCAGCAGCGTGCCCGCCGCCACGTCGACGGTGGCCACATTGACGATGGCGACCGGCGTGGTGGTGCGAACCGGCTGCAGCTCATCCAGCGGCCACGCCACTCCGATGAAGAACAGGGCAATCGCCAGCAGCAGCACCAGGCCGATGCCCAGAAGGATCCGTTTGAAGGTTTTCAGAGGGGGGAGTTTATCCGACCGTTCGGACGAATAGGAGGGATAGGTCCCATAGGACGAATGGGAGCAATGGTACGCCCGGGTTTCCCGGCGCCGTTACGTCTGCAGCAAACGCCACCCGCTGTGTCGGACCGGCACCACCATCGTCACCCTTGCGACTCATTGTTACGACCTTTCCGAACCTAATGTATGTGCATACACCGTTCGCGACGGCATTCCGATCCAATGCATCACGTGCTTCATGACCCAGGAGAGAGACCCCGATGAGGAACCATCTGCAACGTTGTTTGCTGCTGTTCGCTCTCACCATCACTTTCGCTTTCAGTGCGGTCGCGCAGGATGTCGGTGCGCGCGGCGCGCGGTTCGACAAGGCCCTCGTTTCCAACGCCAATCACGACTGGCTCAGCCCCACGGCGAAGCTCTGCGTGCGCTACACCAGCCCCACCGGCGCGCAATACAACGGTCTCGGGTTCTGGCACAGCCGCTCCGGCACCCAGGACACGTTCCGCATCCGCGGCACCTTCAATGAAACCGGCCTGTGGTCGTGGGCGCTGATCGGCGACACGACGGCCGGCTGTCTCGCCACCGGCACGTTCCCGGTGAACAGTGGCACGATCAACGTCGGCGTCGCGCCGGCGGGCAATGCGCTGTACGCCGAGGGGCCGATCCGTGTCGACGCGTCGCAGCGGTACCTGACGCGCCAGAACGGCGGCAGCTTCCCCGCGTTCATGTGGATCGGCGACACCTCGTGGGGCGGGGCGCACAAGTCGACGCTCGCGAGCTGGCAGACCTACACGAACAACCGCCGGAACAAGAACTACAGCGTGATCCAGGTCTCGGCGCCGCTCTCCGGCTCCGGGGCCCCGACGGATGCCGCCGGCAATGCTCCGTTCACGGGCGTCGGCTGCACCAGCGGAGTGCTGCCGCGTGCCGGCTGTCTCCCCAATCCTCTCTTCTGGAACGCGTGGGACGATCACATCAACGACGTGAATGCGAAGTCGATGTACGTCACCGTGGTCGGTCTGTTCAAGCGGGTGAACGAGGGGAACGCCACCTGGCCCACCGTTGCGCACTCGAAGGCGTATGCGCGCTTCCTCGCCGCGCGCCTGGCCGGGAATCACGCCGCGGTGTCACCGGGCTTCGACGAGCTTCCCGGCCGTTTCCAGTCGGTCGATGAAGTGAACTGCGGAGAGCCGAACGTGAACATGGCCTGCCGCGCGAAGCAGGTCGGCATCGCCATCAAGGAAGCGCTGTTTCTGCAGGCGCCGTTCGCGCTCACGACGGCCACGACGCCACGCACCGGTACGCCGCTCTCGATCCTCGTGACGCATCACATCGGCGGCGGCTGCAACGACGGCTCCGACGGCACGTCGAACTGCCTTTCCGAGGTGTGGGCGGCTCGCTTCCAGAAGGAGGGCTGGCTCGACTTCCAGTTGATCCAGAGCGGCCAGGGCGTGCCGGGCAACTGCTCGCTCGGTCAGGAGATCTGCATCGCGGAGCGCTCCACCGCGCGCATCCTCCGCTACTACAACCTCAACGCGACCGATCCGACGATCCCGGTGAAGCCGATCGTCAACGGGGAGGGGGTCTACGACAACTTCGGCTACAAGTTCAAGGACAACTCCCCCTGCGCAGTCTTCCCGGGCGACTATGGGACGTTGAACGCGAACTACTCAGCGGCGCGGGCGCGCCAGGTCGCGTTCAACTCGCTGCTCTCCGGCGGCGCCGGCTACTCGCTCGGCGTCGGCGGGATCTGGGACTGGCAGGGCTCGTTCACGTGCCGCACGGTGGCCGAGGGGCGCGACTCGCAGTCGTCGACGCAGATCGGCCGCATCCGCACGCTCTTCTCCGCGCTGCGCTGGTACCGCCTGCAGCCCGACAGCACGGGCACGGCGCACATCAAGGACGCCGACCAGGCGGCGCTGCCGCAGGATCAGAAGCGCGTCTACGCGAAGGACGCGAACGGCGTCTTCGCCGTGGCGTACCTGCCGAACAACACGAGCATCCGCCTGAACCTGTCGGACCTGGCAGGGTTCACCGCCGCCGCGCCGTGGAAGACGGAGTGGTACAACGCCGGCCGCGGCACCGGAGCCGGCGGCCCGTGCCTCTGCACCGCCAACAAGACGTTCAACGCCGGCGACAACACCTGGACCTTCAACCGTCCGGCCGCGGGCGACTGGGGTCTGGTGATCCGCAATACGAACAACATCGGCGGCACGCTCAACCTGCCGGAGTGCAACCCGCCGGTGGGTGGGGTGGTGAGTTGTCTGTAGCGCGGTAAGGATGGGACCTATGGGACCGATGGGACGGATGGGACCCCCCGACCATCCGTTCCTGGCCCATAGGTCCTATCGGTTTCGGTTGTTGGTTTTTGGTTTTCGGTGGGGGGGACCAAAAACCGAAAACCGAAAACCAACAACCACCCGGCTTCCCCGCCCCGGGATGACAAACCCGCCGCGAACGGTTCCGTACTGGTAACCTCATGCGGGTTAACTGATGGCTAAACGTTCGCGCATCAAAGACTTTCTCTGGCGGCACTCGGCCGGTATCGCGTTCCTGGTGATGATCGCCTTCGTCGCGTTCATCGGCTTCATCGGCTACACCTACGTCGTCATCACGAAGAAATTCGACTCGGCGCGGCGGTGGGACCTTCCCAGCCGCGTCTACTCCGACCACACGGCGCTCGTGCCGGGCACGACCATCCCCAAGTCGCTGCTCGAGCCGAAGCTGAACCATGTCGGCTACCGCGAGGTCAAAGCGCGTGTCGCCAATCCCGGCGAGTACCGCTTCGTCGAGGGCGACCTCGAGCTCTTCCTCAACAACTTCGAATATCCCGACATGGAGTTCCACGCCATGCCGGTGCTCATCGACTTCGACGGCGCCACGGTGCGCGGCATCCGCCGCCTCACCGACAACGCGAGCCTCCGCGGCGTGCGCATCGAGCCGGAGCTCATCACCTCGATCTACAACAACGAGATGGAGGACCGCGTCCCCATCTCCCTCGACGCCGTGCCGAAGGTGCTGACGGACGCGATCATCGCGACCGAGGACCGGAACTTCTACAACCATGAAGGGATCTCGCTGCGGGGCATCATTCGCGCGATCGTCACCGACATCAAACAGGGGTCGCTCGCGGCCGGCGGCTCGACGCTGACGCAGCAGCTCGTCAAGAACCTCTACCTCAATCCGGAGCGCACCTTCCGCCGCAAGGCGATGGAAGCGGTGATGGCGCTGTTGCTCGAAGCGCGCTATTCGAAGGAAGAGATCCTCGAGGCCTACCTCAACGAAATCTACCTCGGGCAGAACGGCTCCGTGCAGATCATCGGCGTCGAGCAGGCCTCGCAGGTCTACTTCGGCAAGCACGCCGCGTACGTGACGGCGGGGGAGGCGGCGACGCTCGCCGGCATGATCCGCTCGCCGAACGTCCTCTCGCCGCTCAAGTACCCCCAGCGCGCGCAGCCGCGCCGCGACGTCGTCCTCAACCTCATGAAGGAGCAGGGGAAGCTGACGGAGGAGGAGTTCGAGCTCGCCATCTCGGCGCCGCTCGCCGTGACCAAGTTCCCGCGCACCTCGCGCAGCGCGCCGTTCTTCGTCGATCTCGTGCTCAAGCAGCTCAACGAGACGTATCCCGAGACGCAGCTCAAGACCGAAGGGCTGCGCATCTTCACGACGCTCGACACGATCATGCAGCGCTCGGCCGAGCAGTCGCTCGACACCGGGATCGCCAACCTCACGAAGAAGTACTCGCACATCCGCAAGTCGGCGACGCCGCTCGAAGGCGTCGTGCTGACCATCGAGCCCGGCACCGGCTACGTGAAGGCGCTGGTCGGCGGACGCAATTACTCGCGGACGCAGTTCAACCGCGCGATCCAGGCCAAGCGCCAGCCCGGCTCGCTCTTCAAGCCGTTCGTGTACGTGACGGGGATGGACCCCGCGCGCCGGCACGAGGCGCTGACCGCGTCGACGGTGCTCGACGATTCGCCGATCGCCGTCCCCGCGGGGAACGCGATGTGGCGCCCGCAGAACTACGACAACCGTTTCCACGGCCGCGTCACCGTGCGTGAGGCGCTGGCGCACTCGTACAACATCCCGGCGGTGCGCGCGGCGATCAACGCGGGCGTGCCGAACGTGATCAGGACGGCGACGAACATCGGCGTCGAGAGCCGGTTGCAGCCGTATCCCTCGGTGTCGCTCGGCTCGTTCGAAGTGACGCCGCTCGAGATCGCCTACGCCTACTCCGTCTTCGCCAACCTCGGCGTGAAAGCCGAGCCGGTCTCCATCCTGGCCGTCGTCACCCGCGACGGGAAGCTGCTCGAGAACAAGCAGGTGAAGATGAAGCGTGTGGCGCCGGCCAGCGTCACGTACGTGATGAACGACGTGCTGAAGGACGTGCTTCGCTACGGCACCGCCGGCCGCGCGCGCTCCCTCGGCTTCCAGCGTGCCTTCGCGGGGAAGACGGGGACGACGAACAACTACCGCGACGCGTGGTTCATCGGCTACTCGCCGCGCATCCTGTCGCTGGTGTGGGTCGGCTTCGACGACGGCCACAGCACGCGCCTCGCCGGCGGCGACGCCTGCCTGCCGATCTGGACGTCGCACATGAACCGCGTCAGCGGCCTGATCCCCGACGTCGACTGGCGCCGCCCGGAGGACGTCGTGGAACGGGAGATCGATTCGTTCTCCGGGATGCTGGCCACGCCGTACTGCCCGACGACGTCGACCCGCTCCGAGGTGTTCGTCGTCGGGACGGAGCCGCCGAGCGTCTGCCCCCTCCACGCCGGCAGCGGCGAGCCCAGCCCCTGGTGGCGCAGCGACGAGCCGCAGATGGCCGAAGACCAGCCCCCCACCGACGAAACGGCCCCGCCAGCCGTACAGCAGGAGCAACAGCGCAAAAAACGCGACGAAAACGCCGTGAAAAGGCTGTTGCGAAGAATTTTCGGGGATTAGGCGCCCGCCGCACGGCCGGTTTTCGGTTGTTGGTTGTCGGTTTTTGGTGCTGCGCTGTGCGGCGTGGTACGCCTGGGCGGTACGGCGGATAGGACGGATAGGACCTATAGGACGGATAGGACCCATAGGACAAAACCACATTGCGGCCCCCGACCCGCCGGTGGATGGGGGGCGGCATGGCCAAAACGGCACAAGGCCCCAACCGCCTATGCCCCGGGTGGGGGCATGTGGGTTTGTCCTATCCGTCCTATAGGTCCTATCCGTCCTATTCGTCCTATCCGCCGTATCGCCCCAGGCCAAACACCGCGCACAGCGCAGCACCAAAAACCAAAAACCGAAAACCAACAACCGGCCGGCTGGGGGGCGCCGGGCAGCCCAATTGCAGAGCTCCCTCGCCGGAGCAATAGAACCTCGCAGCCCCCGCGTTTCGTTGTCCGATGACCGATACCGCCCTTGGCCAGGCGCCAGCCAGCGAGCCGAACCTGTTGTCGCGTCTGCGTCGACGGGCCGAAGGTGCGTTCATCGAGGTCGGCGGGCTGGCCGACCTGGCGCGCGAGACGGTGGTGCAGCTCCGCCGCGGGCCGCTCGAGAAGCAGCTCTTCCTCCAGCAGCTCGATCAGGTCGGCGTGCGGTCGCTCTCCATCGTGATCATCACCTCCGCGTTCATCGGGATGGTGCTGGCGCTGCAGACGGCGGTCTCGCTGGCCGATTTCGGCGGGAAGCTGTTCATCGGCAAGGTCGTCTCCCTCTCCCTCGTGCGCGAGCTCGCGCCGGTCCTCATGTCGCTGATGGTCGGCGGCCGGGTCGGCGCCGGCATGGCGGCGGAGATCGGGACGATGAAGGTCACGGAGCAGATCGATGCACTCCGCGCGCTGGCGACGAACCCGGTGCGGAAGCTCGTCGTGCCGCGCGTGCTGGCGACGACGCTGATGTTCCCGCTGCTCACGATCATCTCCTGCGCCCTCGGCATCCTCGGCGGCGGCCTGATCGCGGTGGCGAACCTGCACCTCAGCGCGAACTTCTACCTCCGCAGCGTCATCGAGACCATCGGCTACAACGACCTCGCGTCCGGCGTCGGGAAGACGTTCTTCTTCGGCTTCGCCATCTCGCTGATCGCCTGCTACAACGGCTTGAACACGTCCGGCGGTGCCGACGGCGTGGGACGCTCGACGACGATCACCGTCGTCACCGGCGCGATCACCGTTTTGATCATGGACTTTTTTCTCACTAAGCTCTTCCTCGCCCTCTTCTGATGACCGACGCCGTAATCAACGATCGCCGTGCCGTCGAGCGAGGCACGCCGGACCGCCGCAAACATGCGCGGGAGCCGTTCGTCGAGTTCCACGACCTGTACAAGGCGTACGGCCCGAAGGCCGTCCTGCGCGGCGCCAGCCTCACCGTCTACCGCGGCGAGGTCCTGGTGATCCTGGGCGGCTCCGGCACCGGCAAGTCGGTCACGCTGCGGCACATGCTCGGGCTCGAAGCGCCCGACGCGGGCCGCGTGGTCGTGGAAGAAGAGGACATCACCGATCTTCCGGAAGAGGAGCTGTACCGCGTCCGCAAGAAGTTCGGGATGCTGTTCCAGAGCGGCGCGCTGTTCGACTCCATGACCGTGTTCGAGAACGTGGCGTTCCCGCTGCGCGAGCACACGGACATGTCGGACGACGAGATCGCGCGCGTCGTGCGCGAGCGGCTGGAGCTGGTGAGCCTGCCGAACGCCGAGCACCTCATGCCGGTCGACCTGTCGGGCGGCATGCGCAAGCGCGTCGGCCTGGCGCGCTCGATCGTGCTCGATCCGAAGATGATTCTGTACGACGAGCCGACGACCGGACTCGATCCGATCACGGCACACAAGATCAATGAGCTGATCATCGATCTGCAGTCGAAGCTCAACGTCACCTCGGTCGTCGTGACGCACGACATTCAGTCGGCGTTCATGGTCGGCGACCGCATCGCGTTCCTCAACAAAGGCGTATTCGAATGGGTAGGGTCGATGGACGAAGCGCGCAACTCCGACCACCCGATGCTGCGGGAGTTCCTCGTGACATCGGCGGTGGCGTCCGCGCAGCCGACCCGCTGAAGCAAAACGACTATGGCGAAAAAGACCAAAGAGAAAAGCATGCGCGTGGGCCTGCTGGTCAGCGGCGCACTGCTGATCCTGATGATCTTCCTCTTCTTCATCGGATCGGAGCAGAAGATCTTCGCGCGCAAGAACGAGTACCGCGTGGAGCTGGAGAACGTCAGCGGCCTCGCGCAGGGCAACCCGGTGAAGATGTCGGGCGTGACGATCGGCGTCATCGGCGACATCCGCCTGCCGCGCGATCCGGCGTCGAAGAGCGTCGAGCTGTCGGTGATGATCGACCGCAAGTTCGCCGAGCGCGTGCGCGGCGATTCGCGCGTGCGCCTCAAGAAGCTCGGCCTGCTCGCCGGCGACTCCTACATCGACGTGACGCCCGGCAGCCCCCGCTTCCCCGCGATGGAGCCGGGCTCGCTGATCCCGTCGCAGCGGCAGACGAACGTCGACCAGCTCTTGTCGTCGGGTGAAGACCTCGTCGACAACCTCGTGCAGATCTCCTATTCATTGAAGAACATCCTCGGCCGGGTCGACCGCGGCGAAGGTCTCATCGGCGAGCTGACCTCGACCCCCGAGACGAAGCAGCGCATCACCGACACGTTCCTCACCACGCTCAACAAAACGAACGCCGCGCTCACCCACATGGAGAGCGGCAAGGGCGTTCTCGGGAAGCTGATCTACGACGACCAGTACGCCGAGCATCTGACGGTGTCGGTCGGCGACGCCGCGCGCTCGCTGGCCACGATCACCGCCAGCGTGCAGGGAAGCTTCGACGACGGCAAGGGACTCCTGCCGACGCTGCTCAACGATCCGGAAGGGTCGCGCCGCGTCAACGAGCTCGTGGAAAACCTGCGCCTCGCCTCCGTCAACCTGACGACGTTCACCGACACGATGTCGAAGGGCGAAGGACTCGTGCCGCGCCTCCTCAACGACCGTGCGTACGGCGATCAGGCGCTGGCCGAGTTCACCACGCTCGTGCAGCAGCTCAACCAGATCGTCTCGCGCATCAACAACGGCGAAGGCACGGCGGGCCGCATCATCACCGACCCGTCGCTGTACGAGTCGGTCAACGACATCCTCATCGGCATCAACGAGTCGAAGCTGCTGCGCTGGCTGATCCGCAACCGCCAGCAGTCCGGTATCGAACGCCGCGCGCGCGAAGCGCAGAAAGCCCCCGCGCCGGTGCCGACGCCCGCGCCGATCACTGCGCCGACGACCGAAGCCACCCCGGCGCCGATCCCGCCTCCGGCGGACACGGTGACGCCACCGGCGGAAACGACGCCGGTGCCGCCGGCGACGACGGATACGGCGCCGCCAGCGACGGCAGTGCCGCCAACGACAGAGACGGCGCCGCCTTCGCCTGAGGCGATGTGGCAATAGGACAAATAGGACGAATAGGACCTGGGACGGATAGGACCCCCGGGCCGCCGGTCGTGGCCAGCAGCAGTGCTGTTGGCCACCCCCTGAGCCCTGGGCCCCGGGCCCTGAGCCCTCGTCCTAATCTGCTACGATGCGCGCCGCGCCGCCAGGCGCGCGATCGCTTTCCCGGAGGAATCCAGTGGACATTGCAGTCATCGGCACGGGCTACGTCGGCCTCGTCACCGGCGCCGGCCTCGCCGACTTCGGCAACGACGTCATTTGCGTCGACGTCGACGTCAAGAAAATCGATGCGCTGAAGAAGGGCGTCATCCCCATCTACGAGCCTGGGCTCGACAAGCTGGTGAGCAAGAACGTCGACGAAGGACGTCTCCGCTTCACCACCGAGCTGGCCGACGCCATCCGCGCCAGCCGCGCGATCTTCATCGCCGTCGGGACGCCGCCGAAGGCCGACGGCTCCGCCGACCTCCGCTACGTCGAGCAGGTCGCGAACTCCATCGCCGAGCACATGAACGGGCCGAAGCTCATCATCACCAAGTCGACCGTGCCGATCGGCACCGGCCGCATGATCGAGCAGATCATCGAATCGCACGGCAACGGCCACAAAGCCTCCGTCGTCTCGAACCCCGAGTTCCTCCGCGAAGGCTCCGCCATCGAAGACTTCATGAAGCCCGATCGCGTCGTCATCGGCGCGTCCGACCCCGAGGCGGCGGAAGCGATGAAGGAGATCTACGCGCCGCTGCACTCGCTGGAGATCCCGTTCGTCGTGACGAACGTCGAATCGTCGGAGTTGATCAAGTACGCCGCGAACGGCTTCCTCGCCACGAAGATCACCTTCATCAACGAGATCGCCGTCGTCTGCGAGAAGGTCGGCGCCAACGTGCAGGACGTCGCCCTCGGCATGGGCCTCGACTCGCGCATCGGACCGAAGTTCCTGCAGGCCGGTCCCGGCTTCGGCGGCTCCTGCTTCCCGAAAGACACCTCTGCGATGGCGGACATCGCCCGCCGCCAGGGCTACGACTTCCAGATCATGGAAGCGGTGCTGCGCGTCAACGACGACATCAAGGAGCGCATGGTGGTGAAGATCGCCGAAGCGCTCGGCGGCGACGTCAAAGGCAAGACCGTCGGCATCCTCGGACTCGCGTTCAAGCCGGAGACGGACGACATGCGCGACTCGCCGACGATCCCGGTCATCCAGGGCTTGCAGAAGCAGGGCGCCACGGTGCGCGCCTACGACCCGCAGGCGACGGAGAACGCGAAGACGATCTTCGAGCACCTCACGTACTGCAACGACGCGTACGAGACGGCCGAGGGGTGCGATGCGCTGGTGATTGCCACGGAGTGGAACGAATTTCGCGCGCTCAATTTCGAGCGGATCAAGAAGGCGCTGCGCCGTCCCGTGATCGTCGACCTGCGCAACGTGTATGACCCGCATCGCATGCGCGACCACGGCTTCGAGTACTACTCGGTCGGCCGCGCGGAGGATGTGCGGAAAAGGGGCAAATAGATGGGTCGTGCATTGATCACCGGCGGTGCGGGCTTTCTCGGCTCGCACCTCTGCGAGTTGTTCCTCGCCAACGGTCATGAAGTCATCTGCATGGACAACTTCATCACCGGGAACCCGGCGAACATCCGGCACCTCATGGGGCTCGACAAGTTCGAGTTCGTGAAGTACGACGTCACGAACTACATCCACGTCGAGGGGCCGCTGGACTACGTCCTCCACTTCGCCTCGCCCGCCAGCCCGATCGATTACCTGGAGAAGCCGATCCAGACGCTGAAGGTCGGCTCGCTCGGCACGCACAAGACGCTCGGCGTGGCCAAGGACAAAGGGGCGCGGTATCTCATCGCGTCGACGTCCGAGGTTTACGGCGATCCGCTGATTCACCCGCAGAAAGAGGACTACTGGGGGAACGTGAACCCGGTCGGTCCGCGCGGCGTGTACGACGAAGCGAAGCGCTTCGCCGAGGCGATGACGATGGCGTACCACCGCTTCCACGGCGTGGACACGCGCATCGTGCGCATCTTCAACACGTACGGTCCGCGCATGCGCGTGATGGACGGCCGCGTCGTCCCCGCGTTCATCGCGCAGGCGCTGCGCAACGAGCCGCTGACGGTGTTCGGCGACGGCTCGCAGACGCGGTCGTTCTGCTACGTGACGGACCTGGTCGATGGCATCTACCGCCTGCTGATGTCGAACGAAACGCAGCCGACCAACATCGGCAACCCCTCGGAGATGACCGTCCTGCAGTTCGCGCAGGAGATCCAGCGCATCACCGGCACGAACGCCCCGATCGAGTTCCGTCCTCTGCCGGAAGACGACCCGAAGATCCGCCGCCCGGACATCACCAAAGCGCGCAACATCCTTGGGTGGGAACCGAAGGTTCCGCTGGCGGAAGGGCTGCAGAAGACCATCGAGTATTTTCGGACTGTGGTGACCTAGTAGAGGCGCCATGTCCGATAGGACCCCATAGGACAAATAGGACAAATAGGGGTCCAACCCGCCCAATGGCCGCAGGGTCCGAACGCCTATAGGTCCTATTTGTCCTATAGGTCCTATGTCCTATCTGTCCTATTCGTCCTATTGTTGATGGCGGCAGTGTGATCCACATCCCAGCCAAACGGCGCGCGCCGCTGTACGTTGGGTGCAGCACGGGTCCAAATGCGCAAGATCGTCCTATTCCTTTTCCTTCTGGCTACGCCTTCGTTTGCGGCTGACCGGTCACGGTTCATCGTCGAGTTCCGGGGCGATGTGGCTCGCGCGAAGATCGCGCGCGACATTCCTCGCGTGGAGCAGCAGTTCGGCCGCGTCTTCTCCGGCGCGGCGGCGACGCTCGATTCCGCGGAGGCGGCGCGCATCGCGAAGCTGCCGTATGTACGCCGCGTGCACGTCGACGGCCGCGTCGAAGCGCAGGTGCACGACAGTGTCCCCGATATGCGCGTGCCGCAGGTGTGGCAGACGCACGGCTCGCGCGGCTCGGGACAGACCGTCGCCATCATCGACACCGGCATCGACTACGAGCATCCGGCGCTGCAGGGGCGCGTCATCGGCGGCTTCGATTTCGTCAACTCCGACGACGATCCGATGGACGACAACGGCCACGGCACGCACGTCGCCGGGATCGTGGCGGCGGTGGCGCCCGACGCGAAGCTGCTCGCGTACAAGGTGCTGAACGACGCCGGCGCCGGCAACGATTCGGATGTGATCGCCGCGATCGAGCTGGCGATGGATCCGAATCAGGACGGCGATCTGTCCGATCGCGCCGACGTCATCAACCTGTCGCTCGGGCGCCAAGGCTTGCCCGACGACGCGGCGGTGACGGCGGTGGAGAACGCGATCTTCTTCGGCGCGGTGGTCGTGGTCGCGGCGGGCAACGACTCGAACTTCTTCATGATCGGCAGCCCCGGCCTCGCGCCTTCCGCGATCACCGTCGGCGCAATCGACCGCGAGCACCGCCTGGCGCCGTTCAGCTCCAAGGGACCGTCGCCACAGTCGCTGCTGCTCAAGCCGGAAGTGGTCGCACCCGGAACGCAGATCGTCTCGGCGAAGCTCGGCGGCGGCGAGATCGCGCACTCCGGCACGTCGATGGCCACGCCGCACGTGGCCGGCGTCGCGGCGCTGCTGCGCGCGATTCATCCCACGTGGTCGGTGGCGGAGATCAAGTCGGCCCTCGTCACGACGACCATCGGAGGTAGCGAGGAAGCAATGGCCATCGGCGCGGGACGCGTCGACGCGCTCGCGGCCTCGGCGGCGACCGTCTTCGCTTCACCGGCCGCGCTGACGTTCGGGCGCACGGACGGGAGCGACGCGAAGTGGACCTCGACCGTCACGGTGACGCTGCACAATCGTGCGTCGTCGGCGCGGACATTGTCACTGACCGGTGCCACCGGCACGAGCTCCGCCATCACGCTGACGATGGCGCCGGTGACGCTCGCGCCCGATGAAACGAAGACGGTGCCGGTCACAATCGAAGTGACGAACGCGAACGTCTTCGCGCCCGCCGGCGGCTCGCTCAGCTACGGCGGCATCGTCACGATCGCCGGCGGCGGGGGCGGCGACGAGACGCTGCGCCTCCCGTGGGCCTTCGTCAAAGCGGCACGCGTGCGCGTGAACTGGGCCAGCGAGGCATCGTTCGTCCTCACGGCGATCAGCAAGCAGATGAAGCAGCGCGTGGAAGGGTCGCTGGCGGCCGACATGATCCTGCCGCTCGACCAGTACATGTTCGAGGTGCGGTCGAGCACCGAGGAGGGGGAGCCGCTGCTCGTCGAATACGAGGCGGTCGATGCGCGCCGCGATGTGTCGCTCGACGGCTCGCCGGCGGAAGCGAAGAACGTGATCGAGTTCGAGGTGCTGCCGGGCCGGGGAGAGTGCACGCGCCGGCTGACGCTCGCGTGGCCGGACGGCTACGTGCAGACGGAGTCCGTCACCGACTCGTCCTCGCCGCGGTTCCACGTCTCCGATCTCGCCGCGGTCCGCGGACGCGTGGCGGAGTACTGCTTCGACGAGCTGACGCACTCTCTGTATCTCTCCGGACAACTGCTCCCGGCGACGGTCGATCGCGGCTTCGTCGTGCGCTACGCCCCCTCCGACTGGACGCGCAATCCGGTGCGCCTCGCCGGAGAGGCGAACGACGTGACGGTGCTCATGGGCGCGCTGACGCGCGAGACCACCGGCCACACGTTCATGGCCATGAGCTACACGATTCCGTTCGTGCCGTCGTTCACGCTGTACATGACGGGCGACGTGCTGCCGCACGAAGGGAACGCCGCGGCGTTCCACTACGGCAACGTGCAGTCGCCGCCGCTGCGCCGCATCACGGACGGCCTGACGACCTCCATCGAGTTGAACCTGCCGCCGTTCGCCAACGTCGTCCCCTTCGGCGCGACAGTGACTCTCGGCGCCGGCGCCCGCTGGCCGCGCGTGCTGATGCACGAGCAGCCGCGCGTCGAGTGGCTCGGCCTCCTCGGCGAGGTGTACACGCTGCCGCCGGCGCATGAGCTCTTCGACGACCGCCTCGAGGCGTCGGCACCGGGCTCGAAGCTGACTGTACGCTTCGACAAACAGCGCGCGGACCCGGTGGCGCCGACGCTGACGTCGGTGAGGCTGCTGCCGGAGGGGCTGGTGTTCTCCGCCGTGGATTTCATCCGGGTCGAAGGCGGACTGGCGCGTGCGCCGATCGACGCCAATTCCGTGGCGGTGTCGTGGCGCGTCGGTACCGGTGCGTGGATGCCACTGCCCGTGGCTGCGGTGGATGGCTACTACCGCGCCGATCTGACCACCGCGCCACGCGGGGAGATCAGCGTGCGCGTGTCGTTTGCCGATCCGGCTGGAAACAGCACGGAGTGGGTGGGCAACCTCACCCTGGGCGCCCGCAAAAGGCGCAGCGTGTAGCGGCAGGGAGCGATAGGACGAATAGGACGGATAGGACCTATAGGACGAACAGGACAGAGACGCTGCGCTTCACCGCGCACACTGTTCGAGAGGGCAGGGCGGGGCACCGGTTGGACAGAACTACGCGCCCCGCGTCACCAGCACCGCCGTCCTGTAGGTCCCATTCGTCCTATTCGTCCTATCGTTCCTCCGTCTTACAGCGGCAGGTCGCAGTGCAGCACCAGTTCGCGGCGGATGGCAAAGGGTGACAGGCCGTGTTCGGCCAGGACTGGCTGCAGTTCGCTGTCCTGCGGTTCTGCCAGCAAGGTCACCTGGCGGCCGGGGAACATTTCGCCGGCGGCGGCCAGCAGGGTGCCCACGCAGTCGCGGCGGCCGGCGATGTCGAGGATGCGCAGCTCGTCGGAGCCTTCCAGCTCGCAGATGAGGGCGGCGCTGCAGCGGCCGTCGACGTCGACGGTCAGGCCGTGGGATCGGCGTGTCAGTGTGCGGCAGATGGTCTGCATTTCGCGGCGCCATGGCCAGGTGCGGCCGCAGCGGAGGCTCTGGATCTCGCCGACGAGGAGCTCGGGGTTGCGTTGCGTCACGGCCGCGGAGGCGCGGCGTTTGTTGATCACGCCGCCGAGGTCGACGACGACGCGTGAGGTGGTGAAGCCGATCTGCTCGAAGAGCTTCGCCGCCCAGTTGTAGATCAGCACTTCGACCTGCACGCTGCCGAGGCCCGATTCACGGGCGACGAGCATCTGCGCATCGAGGAGCATCGCGCCGTAGCCCACGCGCCGGTAACGCGGCGCGACACCGAACGCGCCGATCCAGCCGCGCGCGCCGCGCACGCCGAACAGCGACAGGCCGATGAACTCACCCGTCTCGCTTTCGAGGACGACGGAGCGGTCGAGATCGATGTCGTGCATCGACGACCACGCCCAGACGCCGTGGGGGTCGACGTCCGCTTCGAGCGGCGAGTCGGCGACGGCTTCGATCCAGAGTTGCTGCAGACGCGGCAACGTGAAGGTGCTCGCATGACGAACGCGTGCAGGAATCGTGATCAAGGTGTTCATGGCGGTTGTGCTCCACGTGGTTGTGTTCATCGCAGTTCTCCGACCTGCCGCAGCGCCGGCAGCCGCAGGCGCGCTTCGCACCCGCCCTCTGTCCGGTTCTGCAGCACCAGGTTTCCGTTGTGTGCCTCCGCGATCTGGCGCGACAGCACGAGTCCGATGCCGGTACCGCCCGGCTTCGTCGTGAAGAAGGGGACGAAGAGGTTGAGGCTCCCGCTGAGCCCCGCCCCTTCGTCGAGGACGACGATCTCCACGGCTCCGTCGTGTGCCGTGGTCCAGGTGACGGCGACGCGGCCGTTCGTATCGAGCGAAGCGTCGACGCCGTTCTGAATGAGGTTGATCAGCGCCTGCTCGAGCTGATCGGCGTCGCCCATGATGGTGACGTCGGTGGTGTGCTCGACGTGCACGGGCAACTGATAGCGGAGCGATGCGACGCGGCGGACGAGCGCGGAGATCTCCACCGGCGCGAACGAAGGGCGCGGCAGACGCGCGAGGCGTGCATACGCCTGCGTGAAGCGCGTCAGCGCTTCGGCGCGCGTGGCGATGACGCCGAGGCCACGCTTCGCATCGTCGCGCCAGTCGTGCGGCAGCGGGTCGAGCGCCACGACGCGCTGCAGGCTGCTCGCGATCGACTTGATCGGGGCGAGTGAGTTGTTGAGCTCATGCCCGAGGACGCGCACGAGGCGCTGCCAGGCGAAGAGCTCCTCGTCGCGTAGCGCGCGGCTGAGATCGGAGATGACGAGGAAGTGCCGCTCTTTCCCCTTCTCGCGGAATGTGGAGCGGCGAATGGACCATTTGCCGTCGCCGCCGGGAAAGCGCATCTCGACGGCGCTCGGCAGCGCGGGGGCGAAGCACGGGGAGAGTCCGAGCTCGTCGATCGTTTTGCCGAGGAGGTCGGACGAGGCGAGGAGCCGCTCGCCGGCCGCGTTGGTGAGCTGGAGGCGGCCGCGATGATCGAAGGCGAAGAGCGCCGAGTCGAGTTGCGCCACGAGCGTGCGCAGGAGCGCCGCGGCTTCGACATCGTCGAGGCGTTGCTCGCGCAGTTGCTCGCTGAGGCGGTTGATCTCGGTGGCGAGCTCGCCGTGCGCATCGTCGTCCCGGCCGCCGCGGGCGCGCAGCGAGTAATCGCGCTCGCGCATTCCCGCCACGATGTTCGACAGCGTGCGCAGCGGATAGGCGAGGCGCTGCCGGAAGAAGAACAGCACCAGGACCGTCATCAGCACGACCGCACCGCCGATGCCGAACCTGACGTGCAGGGGCACATCCAGCAGCGCCAGCAGCACGAACATCACCAGCGTCGCCGGCAGAGCGGCGGCGATGGCGTACAGCGTGAGTCGGCTGGTGTAGGTCATGGCGGTCAGTGGACTCTCGTCCTATTCGTCCTATCCGTTCTATTCACCGTTCCGGGCAAATTCTTTAAAGCCCGAACCGTTGCAGCCGCCGGTACAGGGCGCTGCGGCTCAGCCCGAGCGCTTCCGCGGCCCGGCTGATGTTTCCTTCGAAGCGTTTGAGTGCTTTCTTCACGAGGAGGTATTCGACCTCTTCGAGGCTGAGGTCTTCGATGCGTCCCGACGCGGCTTCGGCGGCGCGGAGGGCGAGGTCGCTCGCGGTGACGTCCTGCGTCGTCGACATGAGGACGGCGCGCTCGATGACGTGATCGAGCTCGCGGACGTTGCCGGGCCAGGCGTAGCCGAGGAGCGACTTCATCGCTTTCTCCTCGAAGCCGCGCAGCGCCTTGCGGTAGCGCGTGGCGTGCTGGCGGAGGAAGTGGCCGGCCAGCGGCGGGATGTCGTCGCGGCGGTCGCGCAGCGGCGGGATCTCGATGCTGATGGTGTTGAGGCGGAAGAGGAGGTCTTCGCGGAAGCGGCCGGCGGCGACTTCGTCCTGAGGGCGCGCGTTCGTCGCGGAGATGAGGCGCACGTCGGCGCGGCGTGTCTGCGACGAGCCGACGCGCTCGTACTCGCCCGTCTCCAGCACGCGGAGGAGCTTCGCCTGTTGCGCGAGCGGCACGTTGGCGATTTCGTCGAGGAAGAGCGTGCCGCCGTCGGCGAGCTCGAAGCGGCCGATGCGGTCGGTCTTGGCGTCGGTGAACGCGCCGCGCATGTGGCCGAACAGCTCACTCTCGAACAGCGATTCGGAGAGGCCGCCGGCGTTGACCGAGACCATCGGCCGCGCGGCGCGCTTGGAGACGGCGTGCAGTGCGCGTGCGACGACGCCCTTGCCGGTGCCGTTCTCGCCGGTGATGAGGACGTTGGCGTCCGAGGGGCCGACGCGCTCGATGACGGCGAGGATGGGGCGCATCACTTCCGACTCGGCGATGAGGTCGGGATAGCGTCCCTCGCGGAGGAGGCGGTTCTCTGCTTCGAGCCGCTGCCCTTTGCGCAGCGCGCGTCCGAGCTCCGCCTGCGTGTTGACGATGGCGATGAGGCGTGCGTTCTCCCACGGCTTCTGCAGGAAATCGCGCGCGCCGCGGCGCATCGCTTCGACGGCCAGCTCGATCGAGCCCCACGCCGTCATCACGACGATGGGCAGCGTGGAGTCGAACGCGTGCAGCGTCGCCAGGAGGTCGAGCCCTTCATCGCCCGACGTCGTGTCGCGCTTGTAGTTGAGGTCGAGGATGACGACGTCGAAGTCGCTCGCCTCGACCGCGCGCAGCACGGCCGCGGGGGAGTTCGCCGTCTCGATCTCGCATCCCTCGGCCTTCAGCACGAGCCGAAGCGCTTCGAGGACGTCGAGTTGATCGTCGGCAATCAGAACGCGCGTAGGCCTGCTCATGCGATCGACGTTCCTCGGTGGGAGTGGGACGCGACGTCTTCGACCACGCGGCCGTCGAAGAGCTGGATGGTGCGTTGCGCGTATTCGGCGTAGCGCGGATCGTGCGTGACGATGCAGATGGTGGCGCCGTTGCGATGCAGCTCGCCGAGGAGGTCCATGACCGCTTCGCCGTTGCGGGAGTCGAGGTTGCCGGTCGGCTCGTCGGCGAGGATCACCGCGGGGCGCGTGACGATGGCGCGCGCGACGGCAACGCGCTGCTGCTGGCCGCCGGAGAGCTGCGCCGGGTAGTGCTTGGTGCGATGCACCATCCCGACGCGCTCGAGCGCTTCGCGCACGAGCTGCTTCCGCTCGCTCTTGCCGATGGGGCGGTAGTTGAGCGGCAGCTCGACGTTCTCGTAGACGGTGAGATCGCCGATGAGGTTGAACGACTGGAAGATGAAGCCGATCTCCTGATTGCGGATGTGCGCGCGCTCGCGCGCCGACAGCGTGGCCACGGCGTTGCCGTTGAGCCAGTAGCCGCCGCTGGTCGGCGTGTCGAGCAGGCCGAGGATGGAGAGCAGCGTCGACTTGCCGCCGCCGGAAGGGCCGGAGATGGAGACGTACTCCCCCCGCTCGATGGAGAGATCGACGCGAGAGAGCGCGTGCGTCTCGACCTCGTCGGTGGTGAAGATCTTCGTGATGTCTTCGAGTTTGATCATGGGTCTCTCCGGCTACTTCAACCGCAACCGCTTCGCACCTGCATACGACGACACGTCGGACAGCACGACCTCATCCCCTTCGCGCAGTCCGTCGAGGACTTCGATCTCGCTGGCCGAGGCGCGGCCGGTGCGGACGCGCACTCGGGTCGCTTCATCGCCATCGATGCGGAAGAGGCTCACTCTGCTTTGTTCTTCGACCTGCAGCGGACGCGCGACGTGAAGGACGTTTGCCAGCCGCTCCAGCTCGATCACGCCATCGATCGTGAGATCGGGACGTGCACCTTTCGGCAATTGTGACGGAAGATATATATCAACGGTGACGCTGCCGTGGTGTGAGGCGGGATGAACGCGCAGGACGGTGCCACGAACGGTCCCGTTGCGGGTATCGATGACGACGCGCTGGCCGGCCTGGATGTCGCGCGCCTGGGTCTCGGCAACGCGCAGCTCGGCTTTGAGCCGCTCCGGCTGGGCGATCTTGGCGAGCGTGGCGCCGGGCGCGAGCTGCTGCCCGATCTCCACCGGCACCTGCTGCACGATGCCGCGGATGCCGGCGCGGACGGAGAGCGCGTCACGCTGCTGCGCGCGCAGCTTCGCGGCGCTGCGGAGCTGATCGACGCGCGCGCGGACCTCGGCGACGCGCGTGTGGAACGACTGTCCGGCCATTGTGACGCGCCGCTCCTCGATCGACTGCCGCGTGCGCAGCTCCTCGGCGCGGGTGCGGGCGAGGTCGAGCGCGAGGCCGGAGTTGAGTCCCTGCCGCGCGAGCTCTTCTTCGATGCGCAGCTTGCGGTCTGCTTCCCTGGCGTGCGCGATGACGCTGGCGGCGTTGGCCTGCTGCGCGAGGAAGTCGCTTTCGAGCTCGATCATGCGGCTGGCCAGCTCCGCCTCGGCCGCCGCGAGCGCGAGCCGCGCTTCATCGGCGCTCTGCACGAGCTCCGGGTTGGTCAGCTCCACGATGACGTCGTTCGCTTCGACGGCGGTGCCGGGCTGCGCGACGATGCGCTCGACGCGAGCGCTGGCCGGCGAAGCGAGCCAGCGGATCTCCAGCGGCGTGAGCACGCCGGTGCCGCGCACTTCGCGCAGCATCGGCCCGCGCGTGACGCGCCCCGTCCACAGCGTAGCGCGCGAAAGCTCCGGCGCAGCCGGCCGAAGCTGGGACACACCCAACGCTGTGCTGGCCACCACGGCCAGCACAACGACGCCGGCGCCGTAAAAGCGGCGGTTGCGGCGGTGCGCTGCATCTGTGCGTTGGATGTCCATTTTTTAAAGAGACCGATAGGACGAATAGGACGAATGGGACAAAGCAAGGCGCAGTTGTCCCATCTGTCCTATGGGGCCTATCTGTCCTATTTGTCCCATCGTTCCCCGTTCCATCACCATCACTCTGCTTTCAGTGCACTGACTGGATTCACTCGTGTGGCGCGTACCGCCGGCACCAGGCTGGCCACCAGCGCCGCCGCGGCGAAGCCGGCGGCTAGTAGCGCGGCGTCGCCGGGCGCGATGCCGTCCGCGCCGTAGACGAAGCTTTGCCACATGCGGCTGGTCAGGAAGCTGATGGCGATGCCGCCCACCGCGCCGGCCACCGCGATGGCCAGCGCGCGTTTCGTCACCAGCGCCACGAGGTTGCGTGGCGTCGCGCCGACGGCGAGGCGGACGCCCATCTCCGCCGTGCGCTGGCGCACGCCGTACGCAAGCACGCCGTACAGGCCGATCAGCGCGAGCAGCGCCGCCGTCGCGGCGAAGATGCCCACGATGACCGCGGAGAGACGCGGCTCGGCGAGGTGGAGGTCGACCAGCTCGCGCGTGGTGCGCTCGGAGACGACCGGCAGCTCCGGCGCGAGCTGCGCCACGATGTCGCGCACCGCCGGCATGACGGCTTCGGGGCGGCGCTGCACCGTGCGCAGCACGTAATAGTTCGGGCTCCAGTTGAGCTGCGTGTGCGGCGCGTAGAGATCGAGCTTCGTCGTCGTCAGGCCGCGGTAGCGGACGTCGCGCACGACGCCGACGACGGTGAGCCACGGCCGCTCCAGGCGCGGTGCGCCCGACTTGATGCGCTTGCCGATCGCCGCGTCGACGCTGCCCCACGAGCGGCGCGCGAACGATTCGCTGACGATGGCCACCGGCAGCGACGACGGCGTCTCGGTATCGCTGAAGGTGCGTCCGCGCAGAAGGCGGATGCCCATTGCCTCGAAGTAGCCGGGCGTCGCGGTGAGGAGGTTCGCCATCGGATTGGCGAGATGCTGCTGCTCCGTCTGCCCATCGAGCGTGAACGAGTAGTCCCATCCCTGCTCGATCTCCAGCGGGCGCATGAGCACCGCGCCGGCCGCGGTGACGCCTTCCAGCGCGCGCATCCGCTCGAGGAGATCGTCGATCAGCGCGAGCGTGCGCTCCTTCTCCGGCGCCAGCGTGTAACCGCGCGGCAACTGGAAGGTGATGACGTTGCGCGTGTCGAAGCCGACGTCGATCTCGGTGTAGCGGCGGAAGCTCTGGATGAGCAGCGATGCGACGACGAGCGTGACGATCGCCACCGCCACCTGGCCGGCGGCGAGCACTTCGAGGATGCGGCGCGTGCGCCGTCCGCTCGTTGCTTTCGCCGCGGCTCGCAACGCGCGCAGCAGATCGGTCTCGTTCGTCGAGAAGAGCTGCACCGACGCCGCGAGGAGCGCGGCCAGCAGCGCGGCGGCGAGCGTGAAGACGACCGTCTCCACGCCGATGCGGATCTCGCTGAGGCGGGGGAGTGAGCTCGGTGCGAGCCGCAGCAGCAGCGGCAGCAGCGTCGCGGAGAGCGCCAGCGCGGCCACGGCCGCCGCGAGCGACACGATGGCGAACTCGGCGAAGAGCTGCAGCGCGGTCGCGGTGCGCGTCGCGCCGACGGCGCTGCGCACGCCCAGCTCGTCGAGGCGCCCCACACCTTGCGCGAGCGCGATCGAGGCGGTGTTCAGCAGTGCGATGACGAGGACGAGGAGTCCCATCCCGAAGAGAATGCGCACCGCGTGGCGCGTATCGCCGAGGAGCTCCTCGGTCAGCGGATACGGGACGAGGGCGACTTCTTTCTTCGCGTCGGGATGCGCGCGCACGACGTGATGCGCGATCACGCTCACCTCGCGGCGGACGTCGTTGATGGTCATCCCCGGCTTCAGGCGGGCCACGCCGGTGAGCACGCGGTTCGCGCGCGACACGGGGTCGGAATCAGGCGCGAAGGGGAGGATGATCTCGGCGCCGACGGGAACGCGGAAGTGCTCCGGGAGGACGCCGACGATGATCACCGGTCCGAAGTCCGCCTGCAGCTTCTGCCCGAGGACGTCGGGGGCGCCGCGGAACTGCGCGCGCCAGGTGCAGTAGGGGAGGATCGCCGCGGTGGTCGGCGTACCGAGGACGTAGTCGGCGGGGACGAACGGGCGGCCCAGGATCGGCTGCACGCCGAAGGTGCGGAAGTACGACTCGCTGACCACGTTCGTCGCCAGGTGCATCGGCTCGGTGCCGCGGCGCATGACCGTGGGGAAATTCGCGGCCGTGAAGACGGTGAGCGCCTCGAAGGTCGTCGCTTCCTTCCCGAGCTGTTCGGCTTCCTCGTACGACAGCTCGAGCTTGCTGATCTCCCCCTGGGCGTCGTGGGCCCAGAGCTGGATCAGGCGCTCTTCATCGGCGAAGGGGAAGGGGCGCATGAGGATGGCCCAGGCGACGGTGAAGATGGTTGCGCTGACCGCCAGCCCCAGCGCGAGGGTGAAAAAGGTGACGCCGGTGAGGCCGGGATGGCGCAGAGCCTTGCGCGCGGCGAGTGAGAGGTGGCGGAGGAACATGGACGTCACGAGGCAAGCGCAAGCGCGCTGCCGTCACGGAAGCCGAGGCAAGTTGTTGAAAACATGGACGTGGACGGGCCACGGAGGCGGGCAGGGCTGTCCGTCCGTGGGACACAGGTGTTCGAATTCGAACAGTGCAGGCGTTTACGGAGTGTTACAGGAAAGGTTTTTGACTGCGGCGACGGGCGTGTTATGGAGGGTGCCGGGGTGCTGCCGCACCGCCGCCCTCGCCGGTTTTTGGTTTTCGGTTTTCGGTTTTCAGTGCGACCCGGGTTCGCCGGGCGCAGCACCGAAAACCAACAACCGACAACCGAAAACCTGCTCGTCACCGCCTCAACAATCCAACTACGAAGAGAGGTATCGCTCGAATGTCGTCCCTCCTCCGCACCCTCCTCTGCGGCCTGGCTCTCACCATCGCCGCAACGGCCGCCGTCGCTGACGACGGCCTCTGGATGCCGCAGCAGATTCCGCAGCTCGGGGACGAGCTCCGCAAGCGCGGACTCCAGCTCGACCCGAAGCAGTTCGCCGACCTCACCGGCTTCCCCATGGGCGCTGTCGTGCATCTCGGCGGTTGTTCCGCTTCGTTCGTTTCGCCGCAGGGCCTCATCGCCACGAACCACCACTGCGTCTACGGCGCGCTGCAGTTCAACGCCACGCCGCAGAACGACCTCGTGAAGAACGGCTTCCTCGCGAAGACGATGACCGAGGAAGTGCAGGCGCTGCCCGACGCGCGCGTGTACGTCACGACCAACATCGAGGACGTGACGGCGCAGATCCTGGCGAAGATGCCGGCCAGCGACGAAGAGCGCGCGAAGACGATCACGCGCCGCCGCCGCGAGATGATCAACGAGTGCGAGAAGGCCGGCGGCACGCGCTGCCTCGTCGCCTCATACTTTGACGGCGCGCAGTACCTGCGCATCACGCAGATGGAGATCCGCGACGTCCGTCTCGTCTACGCCCCGCCCCTCGGCGTCGGCAACTTCGGCGACGAGATCGACAACTGGATGTGGCCGCGCCACACCGGCGACTTCGGCTTCTACCGCGCGTACGTCGGCAAGGACGGCAAGCCGGCCGACTTCTCCAGAGAGAACGTCCCGTACCAGCCGAAGCACCACCTCAAGATCTCCACGCGCGACCTCGATCCGGGGGATCTCGTCTTCGTCGCCGGCTACCCCGGCGTGACGGAGCGGCACTCGGTCGCGCTCGAAGTAGAGCACGACGAGGCGTACGACCTCCCGACGGCCATCCGCTACCGCCAGCTGCTCAACGACGTGCTGCAGGCGCGCGGCAAGGACAATCGCGACATCGCGCTCAAGAACGCCAGCCGCATCGCGTCGCTGGAGAACTACCTGAAGAAGTACACCGGCACGCTCGAGTCGTTCCGCAGCATCGGCGTCCTCGAGGCGAAGCGGAAGGAAGAAGCGGCCATCCGCGCGGCGATCGCGAACGATCCGAAACTGACGGCGGAGTACGACGCCGCGTTCGGCGAGCTGACGAAGCTCCTGAACGAGCAGAGCGCCACGCGCGAGCGCGACACCGTCTTCGGCTGGCTCTACACCGCCTCACCGATGCTGTCGCAGGCGAACACGCTCTATCGCCTGAGCCAGGAGAAGACGAAGGCGGATCTCGATCGCGCCGACGACTACACGGAGCGCAACCGCAAGCGGCTGGCCGCGTCGATGACGCGCACGCGCCGCTCGATCGAGCCGGGCAGCGACCGCGCCGGGCTGCGCCTCTTCCTCCTCGAAGCGGCGAAGCTGCCGGCGAATCAACGCATCAAGCCGGTCGACGACGCCCTCGCGGCCACCGGCGCGACCGGGACGGAAGCGCAGGTCGACGCGCTGCTCGACAAGCTGTACGCCAGCACGAACATCGGCAATGCCGACATCGAGAAGGCGATGTTCGAGGAGACGACCGAGCAGCTGCTGGCGCGGAAGGACTCGATGCTCGACTTCGCTGCGTCGCTGCGGAAGTTCGGCGCCGAGAACGACCGCCGCAACCTCGCCCGGGCCGGCGCGCTGTCGCGCATCCGCCCGGTGATCCTCAACGCCCTTCGCGTGACGCGCGGCGGCCGCCTCTATCCCGACGCCAACTCGACGCTGCGCGTCGCGTTCGGCACGGTCGAGGGTTACGCCCCGCGCGACGCGGTGCGCTTCGCGCCGCAGACCGACGTGCGGGGGATTCTGGAGAAGGACACGGGCGTGGAGCCGTTCAACTCGCCGAAGAAGCTCCTCGAGCGCGCCCGGGCGAAAGAGTTCGGCACTTACGCCGATCCCGAGCTCGGCAGCATGCCTGTTGCATTCATCTCCACGACCACGGTGACGAACGGCAGTTCCGGCTCGGCCACGCTCAACGCGTGGGGTGAGCTCAACGGCCTCGCCTTCGACATGAACTGGGAGGGTGTGGGGGCGGATTACGTGGTCGACCCCGACGTGACGCGGACCATCCACGTGGATTCGCGCTACATGCTCTGGGTGATGGACGCGGTGGACGGCGCACACAACGTGCTGCGCGAGCTGGGTATGAAACCGGTGTTTTGATAGGACCGATAGGACGGATGGGACGAATGGCTTCGCTGCGCGAAGCGATCAGTTATATCCGTTCAATCGGGCGGCACCACGAAGGAGTCATTGCATGAAACGCCTTTTATCCACGGTCTTCGCTTTGGCGCTGGCGGCCAGTGCCGAAGCCCAGTTTTTCCCTTACCCGGTGCAGAAACGGACGCTGCCGAACGGACTCGACGTGATCGTCATCGAGACGCCCGAGTTCAAGAACGTCCTCAGTTTCAACACGCTGATCGTCGCGGGCTCCGGCCGTGAGAACGAGAAGGGGCGCTCCGGTCTGGCGCATCTCTTCGAGCACATCATGTTCCGTCACGCGCACGACACGCCGCAGTCGTACCAGAACGCGATGGACGCCATGGGCGCGTTCAACAACGCGTACACGTGGTACGACATCACGTACTACCACCCGCTGACGTTCACGCAGAACCTCGAGCGCCTCGCCGCGCTGGAAGGGGCGCGTTTCCGCGAGCTCACGTATACCGAGCGCGTCTTCCGCACGGAAGCCGGCGCCGTCTTCGGCGAGTACCGGCGCGTCGCGTCCGACCCGTCGCTCGCGCTCGAAGAGGCCGTCAGCGATCTCACGTACGGCACCGCGCACGGCTACGGCCACAGCACGATCGGTTACGTCGCCGACGTGCAGGACATGCCGAACGCGTACAAGTCGGCCCTCCGCTTCTACGACGACTACTACCGGCCGAACAACGCCGTGGTCGTGGTCTCGGGCGATGTGAAGGCGGAGGAGGTCTTCCGCGTCGTCGAAAAGCATTACGGCCAGTGGAAGAACAAGCCGACGCCGACGCAGCCCGATCCGAAGCCGGTCAACGGCCCGAAGCAGAAGCACGTCGAGTGGGAGTCCGAGATCCCGCCGCGCGTCCTCGTCTCCTACCTCGGCCCGGCGTACGTCCCCGGCTCGACCGAGTCGTCCGTCATGGAAGTGCTGCCGGAGCTGATCGCCGGCGAGACGGCGCCGCTCTACCGCAAACTCCGCTTCGACGACCAGGTCGCGTCGTCGATGGGCATCGACACCGGCACGATGGCCGGCATCGATGCGCGCCCGTTCGCCAACTGGATCACCGTGGCGAAGGACAAGTACGACGCCACCGGGCGGCCGCTCCTCGGCCGCGTCGTCAATGACGTGGCCGCGGCCACGGAAGGGATGGCGAACTTCTCCTCGTCGCCCGACGCCGCGCAGCGGCTCGAGGCCGTCAAGTCGCGGCTCCGCTACGACCTCCTCGCCAGCTTCAACTCGCCCGGAGCGATCGCGGAGCGCTTCGCCACCTACTACCGCTTCACGCGCGATCCGCAGGTCTTCGAGAAAGTCGCCGCGGGCATCGCCAATGTGAAGCCGGCCGACATCGACGCGTTCGCGCGGAAGTACTTCACCGCGAAGAACCGTGTCTCCGTGACGCTGGCCGGCAAGGGAGGTGCGCAGTGATGAAGAAGGGCTACCAGAAGCTGCTGTCGTTCGCCGGCATGCTGCTCATCGCGGCATGCACGACCATCACGCCGCCGCCTCCGACTACGACGATCACCAACGAACCACCGGCCGCCGTGTCGCAGGCGAACATCGAGCCGCCGTACAACCCGGGTGAGCCGCGCCTCGTCACGCTCGCATCGTCCTCGCCGCTCGTCACCATCAGCGTCATGGTGACGCACGGCGCGACGTCCGATCCAGTCGGGAAGGAAGGGCTGGCCAACCTCACCGCCGACGCCATCCTCGACGGCGGCTACACGAACGCCGGCACGAAGGTCACCAAAGAGCGCCTCGCCGAGATGACGGCGCCGTGGGGCTCGGGCGCGCGGCCGTCCAACTTCACGAGCTCGCGCACCACCACCTTCTACTTCACCGCCCCGCGCGAAGTCCTCGGGCAATACGTCCGCGACGTGCTCCGGCCGATGCTCAAAGAGCCCGCGTTCGACGCGCAGGAGATCGACCGCCTGAAGAACGAGACACTCTCGACGATCTCCTCCCTCCGCTCCGAAGATCTGGAGAACCTCGGGCTGGCCGTCATCGACCAGTACGTGCTGGCCGGCACGCCGTACGAGCATCATCCGGTCGGCACCGACGCCTCCATTCCGACGATCACGCGCGACGACGTCGTCCGCTTCTACCGCGACTTCTATCGCCCGGAGAACCTCATCATCGGCGTCTCGACCGAAGACACGGCCGTCGTGAATCAGGTGAGGGAAGCGGTGCGCTCCGTGAACCGCAACGCCACGACCGCCTCGCCCAAAGTCACGATCCCGCAGCCGACGGCCATCGCCGGCCGCGAGGTCTTCATCGTGGAGGAGCCGAACGCTCCCGCCGCCTCCGTGCACCTCGGCTTCCCCTACGCCGTCAACCGCAACCATCCCGACTACTGGCCGCTCTACGTGGCGAACGTCTGGCTCGGCACGCACCGCGATTCCTTCGGCCAGCTCTACCAGAAGATCCGCGAAGAGCGCGGCTACAACTACGGCGACTACTCGTACATCGAATACTGGGGCGGCCGTACGTCGAGTCTCTTCCAGGTCTTCAACCAGCCGCGCGAGCAGCAGTACTTCTCCCTCTGGCTCCGTCCCGTGAAGCACGAGCATGCGGTGCATCTGGCCAAGGCCGCCACGTACGAGCTCGAACAGCTCGTCCGCCGCGGGCTCATGCCGGACGATGTCGAAGCGGCGAAGAACAAAGCGCGCATCCTCTACCTCAACCTCGGCGAGACCGTGCCGCGCCTCCTCGCCGCGCGCGTCGATGACGCCTTCTACGGCACGCAGCAGGGATTCCTCGACGACTACCTCGCGTCGCTCGACGCCGTGACGCCGGAGCAGGTGAACGCGGCCATCCGCCGCCACCTCAACACCGAGAACATCAAGTACGTCATCGTCACGAGCACGCCGCACCTCGCCCTGACGCAGGAGCAGCTCATGAGCCGCGACCCCGTTTTCGGCAAGTCGTGGAGCGAATACGAGTTCACCACCGCCAAGCTCCCCGACGGCACGACCGTGTGGCAGGTGCCGGAAGCGAAAGTCGCCACCGTGCAGCTCGACGCCGCCTGGGCCAACTACCCGCTGCGTCTCCGCAAAGTCGCCGTGACTAATGTCCGCAACCTCTTCACCAGCCCGACGATGAGCAAAGCGAGCAATTGATGAAAAGAATCGTTAGCGTAGTCTTTCTGATCCTCATGGCCTGCCAGCAGGAAACACCGTCGACCACGACGCAGGCGACGTCCACCGCGCCGGCGCCGGCGCAGACGCCCGCCGCGACCGCCGACCCGCACTCCTATTCGAATCCGCAGGAGGTGCGCGTCGAGCATCTCTCCCTCGACCTCAACGTCGACTTCACGAAGAAACAGCTCGCCGGCACGGCCACGTGGCGTCTCAAGCGCAACGGCGACGCGAAGACGCTGATCCTCGACGCGCGCGACCTCACGATCAACTCCGTCACGCTGCAGCCGGGCAACAAGCCGTCGCAGTTCAAGCTGGGCGAGGCGAAAGGAACGTTCGGCGCGCCGCTGACGATCCCGCTCGAAGCCGACACGAACGCCGTCACGATCAACTACGCGACCAGCCCGAACGCCGGCGCGCTTCAGTGGCTCGAGCCGGCGCAGACCGCCGGGAAGATGCACCCGTTCCTCCTGTCGCAGTCGCAGGCGATCCTCGCACGCACCTGGGTGCCGACGCAGGACACGCCGCAGGTGCGCTTCACGTACGACGCGAAGATCCGGGTTCCGCGCGAGCTGCTCGCGCTGATGGGCGCCGAGAACCCGCAGGCGAAGTCGCCGGACGGCGTCTACAACTTCCGCATGCCGCAGCCGGTGCCGTCGTACCTCCTCGTCGTCGCCGCGGGTGACCTCGAGTTCCGTCCGCTTGGACCGAACAGCGGCGTCTATGCCGAGCCGCCGGTCGCGCAGAAAGCCGCCGACGAATTCGTCGACACGCCGAAGATGATCCAGGCGGCGGAGTCGCTGTACGGGCCGTACCGGTGGGGACGCTACGACATGCTCGTCCTGCCGCCCAGCTTCCCCTTTGGCGGGATGGAGAATCCCCGCCTCACGTTCCTGACGCCGACCATCATCGCCGGCGACCGTTCGCTCGTCGCGCTGATCGCGCACGAGCTGGCGCACTCGTGGTCGGGCAACCTCGTCACGAACGCGACATGGAACGACTTCTGGCTCAACGAAGGCTTCACCACCTACTTCGAGCACCGCATCACCGAGAAGCTCTACGGCAAGGAGTACGCGGAGATGCTCTGGGCCCTCGGCGTGACCGAAGTGCACGACGAGATCGCCTCGCTGCCGCCGGCCGACCAGCACCTCTACGTCAACCTCGAAGGACGCGATCCGGACGACGCGCCGACGATCGTCTATGAGAAGGGCGCGCTGCTGCTCCGCCTCATCGAAGAGACGGTCGGCCGCGACAAGTGGGACGCGTTCCTCCGCAGCTACTTCGACAGCCACGCCTTCCAGTCGATGACCACCGCCAAGTTCCGCGAAGCGCTGCGCGCCGCCTTCCCCGGCGTCGAGGAGAAGGTGAACATCGAGGCGTGGATCAACGGCCCCGGCTTGCCGGCGAACGCGCCGAAGCCGCAGTCGCAGGCCTTCGCCAAGGTCGACAGTGAACGCCAGGCCTTCCTCGGCGGCTCCAAGACCGCGGCGCAGCTCAATACCAACGGCTGGGCGAGCCACCAGTGGGTGCATTTCGTCAAAGGGCTGCCCGACACCGGCATCACCGACAAGCTCCGCGCCCTCGACGCGCAGTTCAAGCTCTCCGAGACCGGCAACAACGAGGTCCTCGCCGCGTTCCTCCAGAAGGCGGTGACGAACCAGTACCGTGAGGCGTACCCGTCGATCGAGCGTCTCCTCACGAGCATGGGACGCCGCAAGTTCCTCGAGCCGCTGTACAAGAAGCTGATGGCCAACCCGCAGGACGTCGCCTTCGCCAAGCAGGTCTACGCGAAAGCACGCCCGACGTACCACCCGCTGGCCGTGGGCACGATCGACAAGATCGTGAAGTAGTCCGGCAGAGTGGAACCTGTGGGGATTGTGACCCACAGGTTCCACTCCGCACTTCCGGATGGCAGTAGCATGGTGTACCGCCATGCTGACCGACTTCCGTTACGCCGTGCGTTCGCTGTTGCGGGCGCCGTCGTTCGCGGTGCTGCTGATCGCCACGCTGGCGATCGGGATCGGCCCGACGACGACGATGTTCTCCATCGTCGACTCCCTCCTCATCCGCGACCTCCCGTACCGCGACGCCGATTCGATCATCACCGTCGCGCGAAGTCGCGTACCGGGGGAGGCGGTCCCTGTCAGCGTTCCGGACTTCATCGACTTCCGGACGCGCAACACCGTCTTCTCGGACATGGCGGCAGCGACCGCACGCGGTGACTACAACATCAGCGGCGTCGACGAGCCGCTACGCGTGCTCGGCTCGGCCGTCACACCGAACCTTTTCGCGCTGCTCGGCGCGAAGCCATTCCTCGGAAGCATCAAGCAGAACGAGGTCGTGCTCAGCCACGGTCTCTGGCACAGAACGTTCGGCGAGAAGCGGGACATCATCGGCCGCACGGTGCGCATCAACGGCTCGGCGATGCGCATCGCGGCGGTGATGCCGCGGCGCTTCTCGTACCCCGGCCGCGCCGAGCTCTGGATTCCCGGACCGCTGCCCGAACACGATCGCGGCTACCATCAACTCCGCGTCGTCGGCCGTCTCAAGCCGGGCGTGACGCTGGCACAGGCTGAGGCGGAGCTCGCGCGCCTGGCGCGGCAGATCGGCGACGAGAACCCGTCGATCTCGCGCGGCATCGGCGTACGGCTGGCGACGCTGCGCGAGGCGCTCGTCGGCGATGTGCGGCGCACGCTGCTGGTGCTCTTCGGTGCGGTCGTCTTCCTGCTGCTCATCGCCTGCTCGAACGCGGCGAACCTCCTGCTGACGCGCGCCGCCGGCCGTCAGCGTGAGCTGGCCATTCGGGGCGCCGTGGGTGCGACCCGCGGACGTCTCGCGCGGCAACTGCTCTTCGAGAGCCTGCTGCTGTCGCTCGCCGGAGGCGTGACCGGACTGCTCCTCGCGTACGGCGGCGTGGCAATCGTGCGCGCCACCAGCGACGCGTATCTTTCCCGGCCGGAGCTGCTGGCCATCGACGGACGCGTGCTCGCGTTCAATTTCGCCGTGGCCGTGCTCACGGGCGTACTGTTCGGGCTCGCGCCGCTGACGATGAATCTCACGATGCGCGGCATCACGCGCGGCAGCACGATCCACAGCCGGCTGCGCGACGCCAGTGTCGTCACCGTCGTCGCCTTCACGTTTCTGCTGCTCGTCGGCGCGGGGCTCCTCATCCGCAGCTTCGTGCACGCGCGGAACGTGGACGTCGGAATCCGTCCGGACGGGCTCGTGACGATGCGCATCGCTCTGCCGGAGCGGACCTACCCGACGACCGAGTCGACCACCGCGTTCTGCCTGCGGCTGCTCGACCGCATCCCGCAATCGGCGACGGTGAGCGGTCTTCCGACGGCGAACATCAACAGCGGCAACCTGCGGTTTCCCGGGGAAGAGCGAGTCGCGCGAGCGCGGCGGATCGTCACCATTTCGGCGGTGAGCCCCGGCTGGTTCGGCGTCGCCGGCATTCCGCTCCTCGAAGGACGGGATTTCACGCGTGAGGACACCGCGCCGCGGCAGGTCGTGATCATCAGCCGCACGATGGCGCGCCGCTACTGGCCGTCACGATCGCCGCTGGGAGAGCAGGTGCTCGTCGGGAGCGACGACCGGGCGACCATCGTCGGCGTCGTCGCCGACGTCCGCCAGTCCGGCGTCACTTACCCCCCGACCGCCCATGTCTACCTGCCGCTCGGCATGCCCGTGCCGTTCCGCGCCACGAACATCGTCGTGCGCTCGTCGCGGCCCACGAAGGAAGTGGTGGAGATGGTGCAGCGTGAGCTCCGTGCCCTCGATCCCGACATCCCGCCGTATCTCGTCCGCACGATGGACGAGGTGCTGGACGACGGCGTTGCCGGCCGCGGCTTCCTGGCCATGATCCTCGGCATCTTCGCCGCCATCGCCCTGACGCTGTCGACGATCGGCATCTACGGCGTCATCGCCTACGGTGTGACGCAACGGACGCGCGAGCTCGGCATCCGCATGGCCGCCGGCGCAACGGCCACCCACGTCCTCCGCCTCGTCATCGGCCGCGTCGTCGTGCTGGCGTCAATCGGCATCGCCTTCGGCGCCGCCGGCGCGCTGGTACTGACCCGCTGGCTGGAATCGCTGCTCTATCAGGTGAGCCCCGCCGATCCGTGGGCCTTCGCGGCGGTAGCCGCGCTGCTGCTGGTCACCGCCATCCTGGCCAGCGCCCGCCCCGCGAGCCGCGCCTCCCGCGTGGAACCGGCCGTGTGCCTGCGCTGGGAGTGACGATAGGATGAATGGGACGAATAGGACCTGTAGGACGGGGGAGCGGCTGACGCACGCCGGGTTGGTGCGTACAATTCACATATGCACGATCGCATCGAGATCAATCCGCACATCCAACACGGCAAGCCCGTGATCCGCGGTACGCGCGTGCCGGTTACCACGGTTTTGTCGGCTCTCGCCGGCCGGATGGCGCGTGCCGAGATCGTCGAGGAGTACGGGGTCAGCGAAGAAGACATCGACGCCGCGCTGGTCTACGCCGTGGAGCTTGTCGAGGAAGAGCAGCACTACCCGCTGCCGGCTTCGGTGAGCTGAGCTGTTGACGTGCAGTTCCGATCGAATGCGCACTCGCAGCTAGTCGCATCGAACCGATAGGACAACCCCGTATCCCCACACGCGTACCCGCCGCAAGGTCCGCAGGCCTATAGGTCCTATTCGTCCTATAGGTCCTATCCGTCCTATTGCGCGCGCAGAATCGTTTCTTCTCTGCGCGGGCCCGTCGAAATGATCGAAGCCCTGGCCCCCGTCTCATCCTGGATGAACTGCACGTAGTCCTTCGCGGCCTGTGGCAGGTCGTCGTAGGACGTGATTCCCACGGTCGGCGTCTTCCAGCCTTTCATCGTCTTGTACTCGGGCTGGTAGTCGTCGTGGGCCACGGCGAACGCCGGGAAGGTGTTCCAGGTGGCGCCGCGGACTTTGTAGGCGGTGCAGATGGGGATCTCGTCGAAGTCGTCGAGGACGTCGAGCTTCGTGATCGCCAGTTCGTCGATGCCATTGATCGTCGACGTCGTGCGCAGCACCGGGAGGTCGAGCCAGCCCGTGCGGCGCGGACGGCCGGTCACGGTGCCGAACTCGTTGCCGCGGCGGCGGAGGTGCTCGCCCTGCTCGTTCTCCAGCTCCGTCGGGAAGGCGCCGCCGCCCACGCGGGTCGTGTAGGCCTTGGCCACGCCGATCACCTTGTGGATGTGCTTCGGGGCGACGCCGAGGCCGATGCAGACGCCGCCGACGGTGGTGCTGGAGGAGGTGACGTACGGGTACGTTCCGTGGTCGATGTCGAGCATCATCCCCTGCGCGCCTTCGAACATCACCGACTTGCCGTTGCGGATCTGCTCGTTGAGCCACACAGTCCCGCTGGTGATGCGGTCCTTGATCACCTCACCGAAGTGGAGGTAATCGTCGAACAGCTTGCCCGGGTCGAACGTGTCGCGCTGGTAGACGTGCTTCAGCACGGCGTTGCGCTCCGCGCAGGTGAAGTTGATTTTCTGGCGGAGGACGTCGGGGTCGACGAGATCCGCGATGCGGATGCCGTAACGCCCCACTTTCGACTCGTACGCCGGGCCGATGCCGCGTCCCGTGGTGCCGATCTTCGCCACGCCGGCGGCTTCCTCGCGCGCGAGGTCGAGCGCCTTGTGGTACGGAAGGATGCAATGCGCGGAGTCGCTGATGAGGAGGTTCTCCTCGATCACGACGCCGAGCGCGCGCAGGCGCTCGATCTCGTCGAGGAGCGCCTCGGGATCGATGACCATGCCGTTGCCCAGGAGGCAGAGCTTGTTCGGGTGGAGGATGCCGGACGGGATCAACCGCAGGGCGAAATGCTTGTCGCCGAACTTGACGGTGTGGCCCGCATTGTGGCCTCCCTGATAACGCGCGACCACGTCGAAGCTCTCGCAGAGCAGATCGACGATTTTCCCCTTCCCCTCATCCCCCCACTGCGCACCAATGACAGCAACGTTTCGCTGAGCGTTCATGAACGGCGCGGAGAGTAGCACAGGGGCGGGGCTCAGGGCTCGGGTGGGAGCGATGGGACAGACAGGACGAATGGGGCCGATAGGACAGATGGGTCCTCATCGACGCCATTCGTCCTATGGGCCCTGTTTGTCCTATCCTGTCCTGTGGGGCGGGGCCCGGAAATTGCTCGCACCGGTTGCGGACGTTATAGTCCCTGCCCTCGGAGGTCTCAGTGAACATGGATTCCCAGACGATCGCGCCGGATGTGCAACCGATTTACTCCCCGACGGCCATTTCGGCCGCCCGGTTCGTCGACGGCATCCGCGAGCTTTCGGAAGGGCTGATCACCAAGCAGAAGATCTACGACTATCTGGTCAGCTACTGCATCGCCGACGACGACCTGGAGCGCTACAAGAGCTGGGTCCCGGGGCGGCACACGCGCAACAAGATCTTCCGCAACGACATGATCGAGGTGATGCTGATCTGCTGGCCCATCGGCGCCGTCACGCCGCTGCACACGCACAACGGGCAGCTCGGCTGGATGACGATGCTCGAAGGGAAGCTCCTCGTCGAGAACTACCGGAAGACCGGGTGTAACAAGCCGGAGAACGAGCAGGTCGTGGGGATGGACTGTCTCGCCGGCGCCACCAGAATCGACATGCAGCACCTCGGCAACGAGCTCGCCATCCCCGGCGGACCGCTCAACACCGTCGACAAGACGCAGACCATCCACCGCATCCTCAACCCCGCCGAGTGGAACGAGCGCGCCGTCAGCATGCACATCTACTCACGCCCCATCGATTCCTGCGTCGTCTTCGACATGGAGAATCAGCGCTGCTACCGGCGCGAGCTGAAGTACGAAAACGAGTAGGGCTCAGGGCCCAGGGCTCAGGGCTCAGGTTCCTACGCGACGAGCGTCGTGCAGCGGAGCCCCTGAGCCCTGAGCCCCGAGCCCTGAGCCCTAACCTGAAAGGAAGTCCCCTCCCATGTCTCTCCTCTCCACTTTGAGCGCCGAGCTCGATCAGATGCGCGATGCCGGCACTCTCAAGCGCGAGCTCGCGCTGCAATCGCCGCAAGGCCCGGTCGTCCAGATCGAAGGCTTCGGCGAGATCATCATGCTCACCTCCAACAACTACCTCGGGCTCGCCAATCACCCGGCGATCGTCGAGGCGGCGGAGAAAGCCGAGCGCGATTACGGCTACGGCCTCGCCTCGGTGCGCTTCATCTGCGGCACGCAGACCATCCATCGCAAGCTCGAGGAGCGCATCGCCGAGTTCCTCGGGACCGAGGACACGATCCTCTATGGCTCGTGCTGGAATGCGAACGAGGGGCTGTTCCAGACCGTCGCCCTCGAGCAGGACGCGATCATCTCCGACGAGCTGAATCACGCCTCGATCATCGACGGCATCCGCCTCGCCAAGGCGCGCAAGGAGCGCTTCAAGAACCGCGATCTCGCCGATCTGCGGCGCGCGCTCGAAGCGACGAAGGAGTCGCGCAACCGCGTGGTCATGACGGACGGCGTCTTCTCCATGGAAGGCTCCGTGGCGCCGCTGCCGGAGATGATCGATCTGGCGCGCGAGTACGACGCGTTCCTCGTCGTCGACGACTCCCACGGCACCGGCGTTCTCGGCAAGACCGGCCGCGGTACGGCCGAGGAGCTGGGCGTGTTCGGGAAGATCGACGCGTATACGTCGACGCTCGGTAAAGCGCTGGGCGGTTCGCACGGCGGCTTCACGACGGGGCCGCGCGCGCTGGTCGAATACCTGCGCCAGAAGTCGCGCACGTACCTCTTCTCCAACTCCCTCCCCCCGGCCGTGGTCCTCGGGTCGCTCGCGGCGATCGACCTGATCGAGAAGGAGCCGGAGATCCTCACGCGCCTCCGCGAGAACACGCAGTACTTCCGCACGCAGCTCACGACCCGCGGCGTGCGCGTGCGCGAAGGGATCTCCCCGATCGTGCCGATCCTCATCGGCGACACCGCCAAGGCCATCGCCATGTCGAACGAGCTGCTGCCGCGCGGCGTCTACGTGTCCGGCTTCGGTTTCCCCGTGGTGCCGCAAGGCGCCGCCCGCCTCCGCTGCCAGATCAGCGCCGCCCACACGCGCGAACACCTCGACCACGCGATCGAAGCCATCGTGGAACTGGCCGCCAAGTACGAGGTGCTGGCGCACTAGATCGGCTTTGCCGCTCCTATCTGTCCTATCTGTCCTATAGGTCCCATTCGTCCCATAGGTCCTATCGTTCCCCCCAAACAAAAAGGGCCGGCTTTGCAGCCGGCCCTTTCGTTTTGCTGCTAACGCGATCAGCGCATCTTCAGCATCGCCGCAAGGCCGAGCAGCGCGGCCATGGCGATCAGCGCCCACTCGGACATCGTGGGGATGGCTTCCGCCTGCTGCGGACCGCCGGGGCCGACGGGGATGGGCGGCGTCGTGGAGGAGTTGTTGCCGCCATTCGGATCGGTCTCGGCGCCGTCGACCGACGCCGTGTTGGCGATCGTGCCGCCGGTGGCCGACACGTTCGCCACGACGGTAACGGTCGCGGACGCGCCGTTGGCCAGCGTGCCGAGGTTGCAGGAGATCGGGTCGGAGGCGTTGCAGGTGCCCTGCGACGGCGTGGCGCTTACGAACGTCAGACCGGCCGGCAGGTCATCGCTGACGACGACGTTCGTCGCCGCCGTCGGTCCGTTGTTCGACACGGTGATCGTGTACGTCACGTTGCTGCCGGTCGTGGCCGTCGTCGACGCCGTCGACTTCGTGATCGAGAGGTCGGCCTCGGCGGGCGCGATCGGCACGGCCGGCGCGTTGTCGCTGTCGTTGCCGGGCGTCCCGTCATCCGTGGCGCTGGTCACGGTGACGCCGTTTGTCACCGTGCCGGAGGTGGCGCTGGGCGAGACGCGCACCGTGAGCGTGAAGATCGCCGTGGTGCCGTTGGCCAGCGTGGCCGCGCTGCACGTGACCGTGCCGTTTGTGTTGACCGCGGGATTGACGCAGGTGAACCCGGCCGGCGCGTTGATCGAGACGAACTGCAGGTCCGCCGGGAGGATGTCGGTCATGACGACGTTGGCCGCCGCGTCGGGGCCGTTGTTCGTGAGGCTGATCGTGTAAGAGAAGGTGCCGCCCGGCGCCGCCGTCGTGGCCGTGGTGGTCTTGTCGACGGAGAGGTCGGCGTTTTCGACGACGACGATCGGCGTCGGTGCCGATGCGCCGGTGGAGTTTCCCGGGTTGCCGTCGGTGCCGGAGTGGCCGGCCGTGGCGGTGTTGGTGATGGTGCCGGTGGCCGACGGTGCGACGGTGGCGACGAGCGTGAACGTCGCCGTGGCGCCGTTCGCGAGCGTCGCGGCGTTGCACGTCACGGTGCCGTTCGCGCCGACCGCGGGGGTCGTGCAGGTCCAGCCGGCCGGTGCGGCGATCGACTGGAAGAGGAGCGAAGCGGGGAGGACGTCCGTCATCACGGCGCTGGCCGCGGCGTCGGGACCGGCGTTCGTGACGTTGATCGTGTAGCTGATGGTGCCACCCTGCGCCACGTCCGTCGCCGTCGTGGTCTTGGTGACGCCGAGGTCGGAGTCGCCGGCGATGACGACGCTGCCGGAGGAGCCGCTGCCGTTACCCGGCGTCGGATCCGTTCCGCCGCCGCCGACGGTCGCGCTGTTCGTGATGGCGCCGGTGGCGTTCGGGGCCACGGTGGTGACGAGGGTGAAGTTCGCGGTGGTGCCGTTCGGCAGCGACGCGATGCTGCAGGTGACGGTGCCGTTGGTGCCGACCGCGGGCGTCGTGCAGTTCCAGCCGGCCGGGGCCGTGATCGACTGGAAGAGGAGCGCCGCGTCCAGCACGTCGGTGACGGTGACGTTCGACGCCGCGTCGGGGCCGTTGTTCGTCGTGGAGATGTTGTAGGTGATCGGCTCACCCTGCGCAGCGGCCGACGACAGCGTGTTCTTCGAGATTGCCAGGTCGGTCGTCTGGCCGACCCAGTTCGTGAAGACGTGGACCTCGTTGTTCGCCGGGACCGGATCCTGGATGCTGCTGCCGACCAGGAAGACCGATTCGAGCGTGCCGCCCGAACCGCTGTTGACGAGCTCCGTCACGAGCGTGAAGCTCGCGCTGCCACCCGAAGGGAAGCTGGCGAGCGTGCAGGTCGTCGGGCCGGCGGCATCGATCGCCGGCGTCGTGCAGTTCCAGCCGGCGGGCGCGGTGATGGACTGGAAGGTGAGGTGCGGCGAAGGCGCCAGCGTGACCTGCGCGTTCGGCGCGGCATCGGGACCGGCGTTCGTGGCGTTCACGGTGAACGTCAGCGTGCCGCCGTTCACCACCGGGTCCGGCGAATCCGTGGCCGTGATGCCCAGGTTCGCGTCCTGCGTGGTGTAAGCGGTCGCCTCGACTTCGATGTTGTTGCCCGACACCGGGTCGGAGACGGAGCTCGTCACCGAGAACACCGTCTGGATGGTGCTGTCGTTGATGCCGAATTGGTCGACGTCGGCGCGGCCGACGAGCGTGAACGTCGCGGAGGCGCCGTTCGCCAGGCTCGGGTTCGTGCAGGTGATGCCGATGAAGCTGCCCACTGACGGCGGATTGCAGGTCCAGCCGGCTGGAGCGGAGAGCGACTGGAACTGCAGTCCCTGCGAGTTGGAGAAGCTGACCGTTGCATTGGGCGCCGCGTCGGGCCCGTTGTTCACCACCTGCACCGTGTAGGTGATGTTGCCGTCCGGGGCGACCGGGTCGGGCGAGTCGGTGACGGAAATGGCCACGTCGGCGTCCGGTGTCGTGTAGGCGGTCGCCTCGACTTCGGTGTTGTTGCCTGGCACCGGATCGGCGACGGAGCTGCTCACCTGGAACACCGTCTGTACGGTGCCTTCGTTGACGCCGAACTGGTTGACGTCGGCGCGGCCGACGAGCGTGAACGTCGCGGTCGCGCCGTTCGCCAGGCTCGGGTTCGTGCAAGTGATGCTGATGAAGCTGCCCACCGACGGCGGATTGCAGGTCCAGCCGGCTGGCGCGGTGAGCGACTGGAACTGCAGTCCCTGCGAGTTCGAGAAGCTGACCGTCGCGTTCGGGGCAGCGTCGGGGCCATTGTTCACCACCTGGACCGTGTAGGTGATGTTGCTGTTCGACGGAACCGGATCGGGCGAGTCGGTGACGGAGATCGCCACGTCGGCATCGGGCGTCTGGTAGGTGGTGGTGACCAGCACGGTCTCGTCGCCGTGGGCGGTCTCGTTCCCGGTGCCGCCGACCTGGAAGAGCGTCTGAATCGTTCCGTCGTTGACGCCGAAGGCAGAGGCGGGAGCGCGCAGGACGACGGTGAAGGTGTCGGTAGCGACGCCGAGCGACGCCTTGGTGCAACTGAAGTTCGCCGAGCCGCCCACCGCGGGCGCTGCGCACGTCCAGCCTGCCGGTGGGGTGACGGACTGGAACTGCAGTCCCTGGGAGTTGATCACGCTGAACGTGAGGTTCGTCGCCGTGTCAGGTCCGGCGTTGTTCACGCCGACGGTATACGTGATGTTGCCGTCAGGGGTGACCGGATCGGGGGAGTCGGTGGCGGAGGAGATGCCGAGCTCGATCTGCGGCGAGTCCCACGCGGTCGACACGTTCACGGTGTTGTTGGCGCTGTTCGGATCGGTCGTCGTGCCGGACGTGCTGAAGCTCGCGTTGACCGTGCCGTCCGGAAAGTTGGCCCTGTGCGAGGGCACGCGTGCCGTCAGCACGATCGTGGCGCTGGCGCCGTTCGCGAACGAAGGCGTCGTGCACGACATGAACTGCGCGGGCGCGGTGCAGGTCCAGCCGCCCGGCGCCGAGGTGGAGACCGCCTCGATGATGCCGTCGAGGGCGATGTTCACCCCTCCGTTCGTGGCCGCATTCGGTCCGTTGTTCTGTATCTGGATCGTATAGGTGTAGTTGGCGCCCGGAACGACAGGATCGGCTGATTCCGTCACCGAGACGATCTGCTGATCGGCCGACTGGGCAAACATGGCGGTGGACAGAAGACACACGAACAGAAAGACGAGACCTCGACGCATTGTGCTGAAAGCTCCTTCTGGGAGGGATCGCGTAGAACGGGGGAAAAGTCCCTCACGGGAGGGGGCCACCGTCCGCCGGTTGTCGGTTTTCAGTTTTCGGTTTTCGGTGCTGCGCTACCCGACACTCCCCGCAAGGCGCAGCACCGAAAACCGAAAACCGAAAACCGACAACCAACAACCAAACGGACAACGGACAACGGACAACGCAAATCGGACAACGTCCCTCGCCAAAGATCAAGTCTCCCACGCACCGTAGAGAGTCGCTACAATCCGGCCCCTCCGTCATGTCCGTGCCCGATCGGTTTCGCGCTGCTTTTTCCTCGTCCACGCTCCAGACGCTCGAAGCCAATGGCGGCAAGCTCGACCTTCGCGATCCGCTCTTCTTCCGCACCGCTTACACCGGCACCGTGGTCGAGAACGAGCGCCGCACGTTCACCCCCATTGCCCTCCTGGAGCCCGCCCGAGTCGTGGCCGGACGCTGCACGTGCGTGGCTTGGATGCGGCCGGACGATCTTTGCCGGCATGTGGCCGTCCTCGTCTCCCGCATCGTCGCCGGCGATGGCGCGCTGCCGGGGGAGCAGTTCGAGTCCAGCATCTGGCGCGCGATCGGGTTCGCGTCGTTCTCCGAGGCGCGGGAGCTGACGGTGCGCGACGCCGATCCGCGCGAGCAGGTCCTGCGTAAATACGTCCTCACCGACCAGGAGCAGGAGCTGATCAAGCGCGGCTCCGGCAGCACGCGCCTTCTGTGGGAAGCCTCCCCCTGGTACCGCTGGGCCAAGTCGATGTTTCTACGCTTTGGAGATGCCGGCGGGGCGACGCTCGTCGAGCGCGAGGGGGCGTTTTACCTTCTCGCCGACGGCGTGGAGGTCCCGCTGCCGGTCAACGCCGTCGAGCAGGTCATCGAGGCCCGCGGCGGCGCCATTGCCCGGGCGGGCGGCTTCGACGTCGTGCGCGAAGCCGTCACCCCGTCCTTCCGCATCGAGCTGACGGCCGAGCGCGCCCTCCGCTTCGTCCCCGTCCTCCTCACGCGCGACCAGAAGCTGCACGAGCGCCTCACCCTGCCTCGCTACGGCCGCTGGTTCCTCCTGGGGAAGCTCTTCGCCACGCCGATGGCCGTCCCCGCGATGTTCGCGGAGAAGGCCTCGGGGGAGCAGTCGTTCCTTTTCGACATGCGCCCCGCGACCGGGCTGCCGTTCGATCGCGAGACGGTGATCCCCGAGGATGAGGTGTTCGAGTTCATCGAAAAGCATCGCGAGAGTCTGGCGAAGATGCCGGCCGCGCTGGCGCCGGAGAACGTGCGCAACGCGCAGCCGGTCCGCCTCGAGGACGAGGTCGTGTTCGACTTCGCCGCGCCGCACCGCGACCTCCTCGAGGTGAGCATCACCTTCAAGGCGGGCAGCGAGCACGTCACCGCTGCCGAGCTCGCGAAAGCGCGCAAGGACGGCCTGCGCGCGCTCAACCGCGGCAGCCTCTGGATCGACGTCACCGACCCGCAGTTCTCCTGGCTCGACGGCGCCACGGTCGGCAAGAACGGCCGCGTGCTGCTGACGAAGCTCGAGCTGCTGCGCGTCCGCGGCTCGCTGCGCGGCACGCAGCTCTTCCAGGGCGATCCCTCGTGCGAGCGCGTCTTCCGCATGGTGGACGAGCTTCAGGTCTCCGACGACGCGCCGTCGCCGTCCGACCTGGGGATGGACCTCTACGCCTACCAGCAGACCGGCTATCACTGGCTCTGGCTCCTCCAGCAGAACGGCTTCGGTGGACTCCTCTGCGACGACATGGGCCTCGGCAAAACGCACCAGGCGATGGCGCTGATCCGCGGCCTGACGCACGTCAATCCGGAGCTGTCGGTGCTCGTCGTCTGCCCGACGTCGCTGCTCGACCACTGGCGTGAGAAGCTGGCGATGTACGTCCCGGAGATCACCGTCACCCTGACCTCGTACGGCATCGTGCGCAGCCGCATCGAGCAGTTCCGCGGCCGCAAATTCGACGTGATGATCCTCGACGAGATGCAGACCATCAAGAACGCGGAGACGTCGACGCATCAGGCCCTCCGCGCGATCGACAAGCGCATCGCCATCGGCCTCACCGGCACGCCCGTCGAGAACCACGAGCGCGAGCTGAAAGCGCTGCTCGACTTCGTCGTCCCCGGCTACCTGCCAAAGTACGTCGACGACACGCCGACGCTGCAGCGCCTCGTCCGGCCGTTCGTCCTTCGCCGCACGAAATCGCAGGTGCTGACGCAGCTCCCGCCGAAGATCGTCGACAAGCGCTACTGCGAGCTGACGACGGAGCAGCGCGCCCTCTACCGCAAGGTGGCCGAGGCGCGCGCGAAGCCGCTGCGGGCGCTGCTGCGCGGCGGCGGGAAGATTCCGTACATCCACGTCTTCGCCGCGCTGAACTACCTCAAGCAGATCTGCAATCACCCCGCGTCCGTCAGCGGCGGCTTCGCCACCGAAGCCAGCTCCGGCAAGTGGGAGCTGTTCGTCGACCTGATCAACGAGTGCATGGCCAGCGGCCTGAAGGTGGTCGTCTTCAGCCAGTACCTGAAGATGATGGAGCTGATCGAGGAGCACCTCGAGAAGCAGGAGATCGGCTACGCCTCGATCAAGGGCGCCACGCGCGAGCGCGGCCAGCAGATCTGGCGCTTCCGCGAAGACCCCGACTGCCGCGTCTTCACCGCCTCCCTCCGCGCCGGCGGCCTCGGCATCGACCTCACCAGCGCGTCCGTCGTCATCCACTACGACCGCTGGTGGAATCAGGCGCGCGAAGACCAGGCCACCGACCGCGTCCACCGCCTCGGGCAGAACAAAGGCGTCCAGGTCATCAAGCTGATCACACGCGGCACGGTCGAAGAAAAAATCGACGAACTGATCGCGAAAAAAGCAGACCTGGCGACGGACCTGATCCGCCCGGACGACCCGGCCCTGGTGAAGCAATTCACCGTTGACGAGCTGGAAGGGTTGCTGGGGTACGAAGAGTAGGGCTGGCGACAGGGAGAGGATAGGACCAATAGGACGCGCCCCGTGCTTTGTCCTATCAGTCCCATTCGTCCTATTCGTCCCATTCGTCCTATCGTCCCCGGCGCCCGTCCCTTGGGGTCCCATACATCTGGTACGCATCCTGTATGACCGTTTCGGTCATACGTTCCCCTCCGGAGGTACAGATGCGTGCTGCCAGCTTCGTCGCTCTCGCTTTTCTCCTGACGTCGCCAGCGCTGGCGGCACCACCGGACGTGGTGACGGAGGCGCACGGGCCGAATGGCAGCGTGGTCCACTACGACGACGGCTTCGGGACCGACGGGAACGGCCGGCCTCTCGGCAGTTGCGCTCCGGCGTCCGGCTCTCTCTTCCCGATCGGGCGCACCGTGGCCCGCTGCTCGGACGGCTCGACGTTCGCCGTCGAGGTGCGCGACAGCGTCGCGCCGCTGTTCCACCTGCCGGGGCCGATCTACAGCAGCAGCCCCGTCCGGACGACCGGGGCGCTGACGGCGGAGCTGCGCGCGGTGCACGGCCGCGTCTACACGCTGTTCGTGGAGTGCGTCGATGCGGCGGGGAACCGCAACACGACCAGCGTCACGGTGCGCGTCGCGAGGGAGTCGAGTGAAGGCTCCTCGTCCGGAAGCGAAGTGCCGCAGCCACTGATCGATCACCTCTCGACGAACCGGATTCCGCAGGGCAGCGGCGAGCACGGGCTACGCGTCGAAGGCAACAATTTCCAGCTCGGCGCCGGCTACACCGACGTCATCCTCGCCGGTCCGGCCGGCACGTGGGAGCTCGCGCCGGCGGCGTTCTCCACGACGCACGTCGAAATCGCCATTCCCGCGGCGGTCGTGCAGTCGCCCGGCCGTTACTCCGTCGTCGTACGCAACTACGGGACGAGCAACCGCGCGCTGGTCAGCCTCTCCGAGCCGGCGCACTTCGACGTCACCAGCGCCGCGCCGGTGCTCCACGTGCCGCAGAGCGTCTCCGCGGAAGCGACCGGTCCGCACGGCGCCGTCGCCACGTTCGCCGTGACGGCATCGGCCGGCTCCGTGACCTGCTCGCACGCCTCCGGCTCCCTCTTCCCCCTCGGCATCACCACCGTGCGCTGCACCGCGAGCGTTGACGGCGGCGGCAGCGCGGCGGCGGAGTTCCCGGTCTCCATCATCGACACCACGCCACCGGTCATGACGCTGCCGCGCGAGATCCTGCTCGAGGCGACGCAGCGTGAGGGCGCGGTCGTTCACTTCGAGGCAACGGCCGTGGACATCGTCGATGGCAACGTCGCCGTCCACTGCTTCCCCGCCTCCGGGTCGCTCTTCGCGGTGAACCGCACGACCGAGGTGCGCTGCAGCGCTACCGACGCCCACACGCGCTCCACGATCCAGAGCTTCCCCGTCACCGTCGTCCCCGCCGTCGTGCCGATGCTGATGCTCCCCGCCGACATCAGCGTGCCCGCGACGAGCCACGCAGGCGCGATCGTCGAGTTCGAAGTGCGGGGCATGGATCCGAACGAAGGACATGTGTTCGTGACCTGCACGCCCGAGTCGGGCTCGCTCTTCCCAATCGGCCGCACGACCGTGACGTGCAGCGGCACCGCCTCCTCCAACAATGCCACTACCACGGGCACGTTCCGCGTCACCGTGCGCAACGAGTTCCTGCCGACGCTCGAGCTGCCGGACGACATCACGGTCGAAGCCTCGAGCAGCGCCGGTGCGGCGGTCACGTACGAGGTGACGTCGAACGGCACCGTCGTCTGCACGCCGCCGTCCGCCTCCCTCTTCCCGATCGGCACGACGCAGGTCTCGTGCACCGCCTACGGCTCCAACGCGAAGACGGTCACCGGCACGTTCAACGTCACGGTGGTCGAATCCGGGGCGCCGACGCTGATCCTGCCCGACAACATCGCGGTCGAGGCGGAGAGCAGCGCCGGCACCGTCGTCGTCTTCGAAGCGATCTCGAACGGCACGGTCGTCTGCACGCCGCCCTCCGGTTCCCTCTTCACCCTCGGCATGACCACCGTGACCTGCACGGCCACGGCGGCGAACGGCAAGACCACCACCGGCGAGTTCACCGTCACCGTCTTCGACGCCAACGCCCCGATCATCCACACCATCACCGCCAGCCCGAACGTCCTCACCCCCGCGAATCACAAACTGGTCAGCGTCACGGTGAAGGTGATCGCCAGCGAAGGCACCGCGCGGATCGTCAACGTGACCGCCAACGAGGCCATCGACGCCCCCGGCAGCGGCAACACCGAAGTCGACTGGCGCATCACCGGCCCGCTGACCGTCGACCTCCGCGCGGAGCGCAGCGGCCAGGGCACCGACCGCATCTACACGATCCACATCGAAGTCACCGACGACGCGGGCAACACCGCCCGAGGAACGGTGACGGTGCGCGTGCCGAAAGAAGGGAACGGGGAGAGTGCACCACCGCCGCCGCCGGGGCCGGGCAGGCGCCGCGCGACGCGCAGGTAAGACAGGGACCGATAGGACGAATGGGACAGATAGGACCTATAGGACTGATAGGACAACGGCACTACCAGGCCATCTAGCCCACCGTCTTATTTGTCCTATAGGTCCTATTCGTCCTATTCGTCCTATCGCAGCCCCTCACCGGATCGCCGTCCACAGGGCGATCCCCGTCACCTTGGGCACCACCAGGAAAATCAGCAGGGTGATGATGATGGCTGCGGCGACGTCCAGCAGGAAGCCCGCGCGCGCCATGGCCTTCACGCGCACCAGGCCTGTGGCGTAAACGATGGTGTTCGGCGCCGTGGCTACCGGCAGCATGAACCCAGACGACGCCGCCAGGACCGCTGGCACCATCAATAGATAAGGGTGCACGCCGATCGAGACGGCCAGCGCGGCGGCCACTGGCATCATCGCCGTTGCCGTGGCCACGTTCGACGCCACCTCCGACAGGAGCGTCACGACGAGGCACACCACTACGATCAGCAGCACCGGGTGCCAGTTGCCGACGAACGACAGCTTGGCGCCGGCCCACTTCGAGAAGCCGCTCGTTTCCAGCGCGTCGGCCAGGGCGAAGCCGCCGCCGAAGAGGATCAGGACGTCCCAGGGGATGCGCTTGAACTCCTCCCATTCCAGGAGGCGCTTTCCACCGCCGACCGGCAGCAGGAAGGCGAGGAACGCCATCGCCACGGCGACCGTCGCGTCGTTGATCGCCTTCGGCATCGCGAACAGGTTCGCCCAGCCGGGGAGCGTGAAGGAGCCGAAATTAATGTCGGCGCGAAAGACCCAGAGCAGCGCCGTCGTCGTGCAGAGCGCGAGCGCCGTCTTCTCCGCGCGCGTCATCGCGCCGGGGCGCTCCAGACCGAGCTGCTCGATCGGGACCGAGCCGCCGCGCGGGACGCGGGCGGCGACGACGAGGATGAACCAGCAGATCGGGAGCGCCAGGGCGAGATACACGACGCCGAACCCGAGCCACTCCGCGAACGTGATCACCTTCGCCTCGGGGAACAGCTCGCGGGCGGCGCCAAGGAAGATCAGGTTCGTCGGCGTACCGATCGGGGTGCCGATGCCACCGAGCGACGCGCCGTACGCGACGCCGAGGAGCGTCGCTTCGCCGATCGGGTGGTGCTCGTCCTTGCGCGCGCCGAGGCCGCCGACGATGGCCACCGCGATCGGCGCCATCATCAGGGTGGTCGCCGTGTTCGACATCCACATCGAGAGGATCGCCGTCACGAGCATCACCGCGAAGACGACGCGCCGCGGGGCGGTACCGACGCGGCGGAGGGCGTTGAAGGCGATCCGCCGGTGCAATCCCCACCGCTCGAACGTCGCCGAGACGAGGAAGCCGCCCATGAAGAGGAACACCGCCGGATTCGCGTATGGGGCCGCGATCTTTTCCGTCGTCGTGATCCCGGTGAGCGGAAACAGCACCAGCGGCAGCAGCGCCGCAAGCCCCATCGGCACTGCCTCCGTCAGCCAGAGCAGCGCCATCAGCAGCCCGACGGCTAGCGTCGTCCGGATGGCCGCCGTGAAATCGCCGCTCACCGGAACGAGCAGGATCAAACCGGCGGCGGCGACACAGACCAGCAGTTTGCGAATGGAGATGGACAACTGCGCCTGATTCTACGCGACGGCCGATTCCGCTGATTCCGGCAGTAAGGCGCGCCGGAGGAGTTCGTGCACCGGGAGACGGCGGAACCCATGGGAAATGGGACGGATAGGACGAATGGGACGGATGGGCAGCCGCCGCCCATTGCCGCGCGAATCAGAACGTTTGTTTCACGAATCACGGCGTTCCGATTCAGGAATCAGAACGTCCGATTCAGGAATCAATACGTCCGATTCACCAGTCGAATGTTCGATTCACGAGTCAAACTTCCGGATTCGCGGATCGGATCGTCCGACTCGCGAATCAGATTCTTCCGATTCACGAGTCGGACCTGGTGGATTCAGCATCAGATTTTTTGATGCACGCATCAGATTTTTTGATTCGCGCATCAGATTTTCTGATTCACACATCAGTTTCCTGGTGCACCTCTATCGCTTCGTCACCCACTGCGCCAGACGGATGGCGTCTTCCTCCGCCAGCAGGCTGGCGTACGTCGGCATCGGCGTGCCGGGCTTGAACTGCTCCGGGTGGCGGATCCAGCGGGCCACGTCCTCGACGTTCTTGCCCTTGGCGTTCTGCAGCTTCGCTTCGAACTGCGCGCCCTGGCCGTGGCAGCTCGTGCAGCCGAGGGAGGCGAACATCTTCGACGGGTCATCGCCCTTCTTCGCTGGCGGCGCGGCGGTGCGCGCGATCTGCTTCTCGAACTTCGGCACCGTCGAGAGGAACTTGTACAGCGCAAGCGTGTCGGTCTCGTCGAGGCCGCGGAAGCGCGGCATCACGCGCAGGGTCGTGCCGTCCGGACGCACGCCTTCGATCACGGCGAGGTGGAACTGCTCCGGCGTGAACGTGGCGAGGCCGGTCTTCGCGAAGGTGATGTTCGCCGTCTGCACCGGCTGGCCCGCCGGGTCGAGGAACTCGCCGCCGCCGGCGTACGCGCCCGGCTTCTGCAGCTTGTCGTGGCCGAAGCCGGCCGTGTGGCAGCCACCGCAGTCGTACACCTGCTCCGCCAGGTAGCGGCCCCACTCCACGTTCGCCGCTTTCGGCGGCGCCACGATCCCGTTGGCCGGGCGGTCGGGCACGCGCAGCCCACCTGCGCTGAGGGCGATGAACTTCCCTTGGGGACTGAGGCGGCTCCTCGGGTTGACCTTCGCGTCGGGCGCGAACAGCGGATCGTCGGAGCGGAGGTAGCCGATCACCGCCGCCAGGTCCTCGTCGCTCATCCCGAGGGAGGGCATGATCGTGCGCTGGTTGTGGCGGTTGACGGCGAAGCGGATCTGCCGCGCGACCTGGCCATCCGAGAGCCCGCCGATGCCGGCCGTCTTGTGGTGCGTCAGGTTCGCCGAGTGGAACTCGCCGAGGAAGGAGGGGACCTCCTTCATGTGCGCGCCGGCGGCGCGGTCGCTGTCCGGCTCGCGGTGGCAGCCTTCGCACATCGAATGGAAGATCGCCGCGCCTTTCGCGCGCGCCTCGGGCCGCATGTCTGCCTTGATGTCCGGCAGCGGCACGTCGACCTCACGAGAGAGTGTCACGTGCGCGTACCCCAGAGCCGATGTGATGAGCAACACGATCGTGACCGGGACCACGATCGCAGTTCGTTTCAGAATCTTCTTCATAGCCCGCGCAACATCGGTTTGCGCTGCGGCTGAGGCCGTGAGGGGAGTCACGTGGTTTTCGTTCGGTAACAAGAGGCGAGGGCTCAGGGCTGAGGGCCCAGGGCTCAGGGGCTGCGCTCCGCCGTCCTATCTGTCCTATAGGTCCTATCCGTCCTATTCGTCCTATCGTTCCCATGGTTTGCGTCAGAATGTCACTCCCGCGGGGCGCGTTTCGTCTAGCGTAGAGAAGAGAGATCCATGAAGACCACCCGACCCGAAACGTCCTCTCGTGCGGTCCACCTGCGCGAGGGGCTGGAAGCATTCTTACGATTCGCCCGCGGGCGCGTCTGGAACGAGGCTTCGCATCGCGAGCGCCTGCACGCTCTCGCCAGCTCCGTCCGCCGCCCCTCGCTCGACGCCATGCGCGAATCGGAGCGCCGTTACCGCGAGCAGGACGCCAAGCGCCTCTACTACCTCTCGATGGAGTTCCTCATGGGCCGTGCCCTCGGGAACAACCTCACCAACCTCGGTCTCTACGACGACGCCAAGGCGATCCTCTCCGATCTCGGCGAGGACCTCGAAGAGCTGCAGGGGCTCGAGCCCGACGCCGCGCTCGGCAACGGCGGTCTCGGACGCCTCGCCGCGTGCTTCCTCGACTCGCTGGCGACGCTCGATCTCCCCGGCTTCGGCTACGGCATCAACTACGAATTCGGCCTTTTCCGCCAGTCGTTCATCAACGGCTACCAGCACGAACGCCCCGATCACTGGCTCGACGGCGGCTCGCCGTGGCTCGTCGAGCGACACGATGAAGCCGTGCGCATCCCCGTCTACGGCTCCATCGCCCCCGAGACCATCAACGGCATCTATACGCCGCGATGGGTCGACTTCAAGATCATGATCGGCATTCCGCACGACATGCCGATCGTCGGCTACGGCGGCAAGACCGTGAACGTGCTGCGCCTCTTCAGCGCGCGCGCATCGGACGAATTCGACATCTCCATTTTCAACTCCGGCGACTACATCAAGGCCGTCCACGACAAGATCCAGAGCGAGGCGATCTCCAAGATCCTCTACCCCTCGGACGCGGTGCAGTCGGGCCGCGAACTGCGTCTGCTCCAGGAGTACTTCCTCGTCGCCTGTTCCGTGCGCGACATCATCCGGCAGTTCCGCGAAGTCCACGAATCGCTCGCCCACTTCCCGGAGCACGTCGCCATCCAGATGAACGACACGCATCCGGCGCTCACCGTCGCGGAGCTCATGCGCTTCTTCGTCGACGAAGAGCGGATGCCGTGGGAAGAGGCGTGGCTGCTCACCGTCAGGACGTGCGGCTACACCAACCACACGCTGCTTCCCGAGGCGCTGGAGAAGTGGCCGTTCGATCTGCTCGAGCGCGTGCTGCCGCGGCACCTGCAGATCATCCAGGAGATCAACCGCAGGCTGGTGGCGGAAGTCGAGCGCCGCTTCCCCGGCGAGATCGGCATGACACACCGCGTCGCCGTGATCGCCGACGGCGAAGTGCGCATGGCCAATCTCGCGATGGCCGGCAGCCATTCCGTCAACGGCGTCGCCGAGCTCCATTCGCAGCTCGTCACCACGACGCTCGCTCCCGACTTTTACCGCCTGTATCCCGAGCGCTTCAACAACAAGACGAACGGCGTGACGCCGCGGCGCTGGCTGTTGCACGCGAACCGGCCGCTCGCGTCGCTCATCACCAAGACCATCGGCGACTCGTGGGTCACGGACCTCGACCGCCTGCGCGAGCTCGAGCTGTTCGCGGACGACGTCGGGCTGCTCGACCGCCTCGAAGGCGTCAAGCGCCGCAACAAGGTCGCATTGGCGCGGCTGACGAAGGAACTGACCGGCACGATCGTCGATCCGCTCTCCATGTTCGACGTGCAGGTCAAGCGCATCCACGAATACAAACGGCAGTTGCTCAACGCGCTGCACATCGTCGACCGCTACTGGTCGATCGTCGAGGACGGGCAGACGCCGCTCGCGCCGCGCACCTTCTTCTTCGCCGGCAAGGCGGCGCCGGGCTACTGGCTCGCGAAGCTGATCATCAAATTCATCCACTCCATCGGTGAAGTCATCAACTCCGACCCGCGCACGCGCGACTGGATCAAGGTCGTCTACCTGCCGGACTATCGCGTCACGCTGGCCGAGGCGATCATCCCGGCGGCGGAGCTGTCGGAGCAGATCTCGACGGCGGGGAAGGAAGCGTCGGGCACGGGCAACATGAAGCTCGCCCTGAACGGCGCGCTGACCATCGGCACGCTCGACGGCGCGAACATCGAGATCCGCGACGAGGTAGGGGAGGAGAACATCTTCATCTTCGGCCTGAAGGCCGACGAAGTGGCGGCACTCCTCGCGCGCGGCTACGACCCGCACAGCTACCTCGGCGCGAACCGTAACCTGCGGCGTGTCGTCGACTCGCTGGGATCGGGGCATTTCTCCCGCGGCGACAAGGACATCTTCCGGCCGCTGGTGGCCAAGCTGCTGTCGCTGCGCGACGAGTACGTGCACCTGGCCGACCTGCAGCCGTACATCGACGCGCAGTCGAAGGTCGACGTGGCCTACCGCGACCGCAACGCGTGGCTGCGCAAGTCGCTGCTGAACATCGCGCGGATGGGGAAGTTTTCTTCGGACCGGACGATCCGCCAGTACGCCAGGGAAATCTGGAAGATCAAACCCGCCGTGATCGGCAACTTCGCCCACGCGGCCCTGCTGGAAGAGGCGTAAGGGGAAACGATAGGACGGATAGGACAGATAGGACTAATAGGACAGATAGGACTTCGGCGTCCTATAGGTCCTATCTGTCCTATAGGTCCTATACGTCCTATCGTTCCCGGTCTTACGCCTCGGGCGCCAGGCCGTTGACCATCGCGGCAAACACCTTCCGCACTTCCCCGTCATCGCCGGGCTGGGGGCGGCCCTGGCGTTCCGCCAGGATGCGCTCGCGCAGCATGCCTTCGGCGCAGCCCAGCATGGCGGAGGCCAGCACCGGGGCGGGGGCGTCTTTGCGGAAGGAACCGTCCTCCTGTCCTTTGTGGATCAGTTGGAGGACCAGCTCCATGAACGTCACGTAGCCCTTCGACAGGACCACTTCGTGGGTCGCACCGCGCATGCGGCGTCCTTCGAAGAGGAAGAGAAACGCGATGTCGTGGTCATGGGTGAAGGCGTCGATCATGAGGCCGAGGATGCGGAGGATGGCGTCGCGTCCGTGGCGGGATTCGGCGACCTCTCGCGTCACCGCGTCGGCCAGAGCCGTCCAGCCGTCGTTGAAGATCGCCTCCAGGAGCCCCGCCTTGCCGCCGAAGTAGCGGATCAGCTGCGATTCCGAGCTGCCCGCCTCCCGGGCGATGGCGGCGGTGGACGTCGATTCGTAGCCGCTGCGGCTGAAGAGCGTTTTGCCCGCCATCAGGAGCCGGCCACGAGAGGTTTGGGTGCTGTCGGCGTCTTGGGTCGTCACGGCTTCAGCGTAGGCGCGCGCACCCGAGGCGTCAAGTAGTAGTACTACCAAGAAATTGCGACAGTTGGCTTGCGCTTTGCCGGTAGTGGCACTACCAGCAACCGGTGGTGGTGGAACTACTAAACAGCTTCAGCAAAAGGAACACAGGATGAAACGACTGCCCATTCCTCTGATCGTTGCCCTTGTCCTGGTCGCATCGCAACTCCTCGCTTTCGACGTCCGCCGCAAGGAAGAGCTCCTCGACGCCAAAGTCAAAACGCTCCCCCCTCTCAAAGTCAATTTCGACGCCACCAAAGCGCAGCTCTACCTCCTCGATCCGGTCTGGCGCGCCTGGAACCAGAGCCACGGCGGCAACTGGACGGCGCAACTCGACTCCCTCACCGGCAAGCCGCGCCGCGTCCTCGGCGGCGCCATCCCCTGGAGCGGTGACCTCGAGCAGCACGCCCGGCAGTTCATCGACGCCAACCGCGGCCTGATCGGCGTGGGCAACGAGCGGCTGACGTTCGTCCCCATCGCCGCGAACGCCGTCCGCAGCGGACGGGTGCGCTACGCCGCCTTCGACTACTCCATCAACGGCGTCCCCGTCGAGCACGGGCGCCTCGTCTTCGCCGTCAACAACGGCAACATGATCTACTGGCACTCGGCGAACATCGCCAACGTCCCGGCGATCACCACTCCCACGATCACCGCCGCGCAGGCGCTGACGAACGTTCTCGGCTACACGGCTCTCCTGCCGTCGCAGATTGCCGTCGTCGACGAGCCTTCGCTGAAGCTGATCCCCCGCAACACCGCTTCGCTCCTCACGTACCAGCTCGTGTATCAACTCCGCTTCCGCCTCGCCGGCGGCCGCGCGACGTGGGGCGTCACGGTCGACGCGCTCACCGGCGCCATCCTCGCCTTCGCGGACACGAACCGCTACGCCGACTGCCAGACCGCCACGACCGGCAAGGTCACGGGCGGCATCCGTCCGGCGCAGGCCTCGGATGAGGAAGTCGTCCGCTCCTTCCCCTTCGTCGACGTCGAAGCCGGCAACGCCACCGCTCCCTCGACGCTGAACGGCACCTTCCCGTACAGCGGCGGACCGACGGCCACGCGCCTCAACGGCACCTTCTTCGACACCAACTGCGAAGACTGCGTGAAGTCCGAGACCGATCCGCAGAGCGCCTTCCAGCCGTTCGCGCAGGGCGTCAACGGCCGCATCAGCCTCGGCACCGGCGGCCGCGACGTCCTCACCACCGGCCAGCCGACCATCGCTTACGGCAACGGCACCTCGACGCCGGCCGACCGCACCGCCTTCTTCCACACCAACGTCGCTCGCGCGATCGCGCTCAAGTGGCTCGATCTCCCGTGGCTGCACACCAAGGTGCCGGTGAAGGTCAACATCAACGACGTCTGCAACGCCTTCTGGGACGGCACCGCGCTCAACTTCTTCAAGGGCGGCGAGCTGACCTCGACCACCGGCTCCGCCTACAAATGCGCGAACACCGGCGAGATCCGCGACGTCATGCAGCACGAATGGGGTCATGGCCTCGACGACAACGACGGTGAGGATCCGGGCTACGCCGCCGGCCTCGGCGACATGGCCACCGGCGAAGCCGCGGCCGACTACATCGCCCTCTTCGTCGACCACGACTCCTGCGTCGGCCAGTCGTTCTACAACCGCTTCACCGGACCGTTCATCACCGATCCCGACGTCATGTCCGTCGCCATGTGCGACGGCGTGCGCAACGTCGACGAGCACCGCGCCACGACCGGCATCCTCACGGCCACGAACGTGACGCAGAAATGCGCCGCCGTCACCACCGCGCCTTACTACATCGGACCGCTCCTCGGCGAAGGCCACTGCGAGGGCGAGCTGTGGGGGCAGGCCGGCTGGCATCTCGTGCACAACCTCATGACCGGCCGCAAGTACGGCACGGTGAAGCTCGACGCCAACAAGCAGCATGTCACCTACGCCGGCGATCCGCTGCCGGGCGACAACCCCGCGTTCGATCGCGACGCCGCGTGGACCCTGCTCGAGCGGCTCTACTTCGAGTCGCGCCCCATCGTCGCCTCGTACGCGCCGACGCGCTACCAGGCCATGGGACCGTCGGCGTACGACGGCTTCCTCATCGCCGACGACGAAGGCGACGGCCTCGCCAACGGCACACCGCACGCCGCCTACATCAACGACGCGTACGTTCACCACGGCATCGAAGAATGGGCGCCGCTCGCGCCGAACGCACCGATGGTCGCGGACGCAAAGAACTGCGCGACGCTCGCCGCGCCGTCGGTCACCACGACCGCGCACATCGACGGCTCCACCGGCTCGCCCGCCGTGACGGTGAGCTGGACGCCGGTGGCCGGCGCCGCGTCGTACTCCGTGCTCCGCAACGAGCGCCGCCACGACGTCTTCCTCGAGGTCGCGCGCCTCACGAACGGCACCTCGTTCACCGATGCGGGCGTCGACAACGGCGTCACCTATCACTACCGCGTGCAGGCGAACGGCGCCGGGTCGTGCTTCACGACGTCCGGCACGGTGAAGACCACCGCCGTCTCGCTCCCCGACGCGTTCCTCAAGAGCGTGGTCATCACCGATTCGCCGAAGGGGAATGCCGACGGCACGCTCGACGCCGGCGAACAGGCGTCGCTCTTCATCGTCATTGGGAACCAGGGAATCGCGGGCCTCACCAACGTCAACGCCACGATGAGCACACTCTCCTCCGGGGTGGCGGTGACGAAGCCGGGTCCGCGAGCGTTCGGATCGATCGGTGCCGGCGCCGCGGTCGGGCAGCCGTTCGCCGTCACCGTCGATCCGAATGGCGCGCTGTGCGGCACCATCGCGCAGCTCGTCCTCAACATCACCTCCGATCAGGGGTGCTTCTCGATCGCCGTGCCGCTGCAGATCGGCGATGCCGGCGCGAGCTGCTACGTCTACAAGCGCGCCGCGCCCACCGTGCAGTCGCTGGCCATCACCTCCGACAAGCTCGGCGCGTGCGGCGACGGCGACAACACCCCCGATCCGCGCGAGACGGTCCAGGTGACGGTGGCGGTCAGCAACAACGGTGACCGCCCCGCCAGCGACGTCCGCGTCCGCCTCTCCTCCGACAAGAACTACCTCTCGATCGCGAACGACACGGCTTCGGTGGGCGCACTGGCTCCTCTCGGGTCCGAGACGAAGACTGTGACGTTCGCGGTCGTTGTCGGCAGCGCGCCACACGCTGACCTGGCAACGTTGACCGCAACCGTATCGTGGAGCGGCTCGACCGTCTCGTCGACGCGCGCCCTGACGACCGTCGTCAACCGCGACCTCGTCACGCGCACGCTCGCGTACACCTTCGACGCCGGCCCCGAAGGGTGGCTCGACACCGGCGGCGGCTGGCACCGCACGACGGCGCTCACGACGGGCAACCAGACCCCGCTCTGGCAGTCCGCCTACACCGCCGACCGCTGCGACTCGCTCGTCTCACCGGCCGTCGAGCTGACGTCGTCCTCCACGCTCTCCTTCGACCTGGCCTACGTCAGCGAAAACACCGACGCCGCCTACGACGGCACCGACGTCCAGGTCTCTCTCGACGGCGGCCGCACGTGGACCACGGTCGAGCTGACGCAAGGTTACTCCGCGGCTTCCGGCGGCACGACGTGCATCACCGCCGGAGCGCCGATGTTCTCCGGCGTCTCCCCGCTGATGCAGCGCTACGACGCCGACCTCTCCGCCTTCGCCGGCAAGACCGCCCAGTTCCGCTTCCGCTTCGCGTCGGATCCGATGGTGGATGCCATGCCGCTGGGCGTGTGGGTCGATAACGTGACGGTGAAGGACGCCACGGTGTCGATCGCCAGCGTGGGGTGTAACTGATCTTGCGGTGCCCCGGGTTGTTGCCCGGGGCACCAAAGGAACGATAGGACGAATAGGACAGATGGGACAGATAGGACAGATGGGACTTCAGGGTTTGTCCTATCCGTCCTATCTGTCCTATTCGTATCGTTCTCTGTAGCTTCACCGCTGCGGCGTTACCAGCGTCACGTGCTGCGTTTCGTTGTGGGTGACGCTGACGTAGGCCCAAAGCGGGTTGAACACACCGCCATTGACCGTGATGCGGATACGGTCATGGCCTGCCAACTCCGGCATCGATCCCAGATCGACTGAACGCAGCGCCGTGGTCATGCTGTGGATCAGTTCCTTGCCGTCCCAGAACGCGATTGTCGCCTCGTTTCGTTCATGAAAAAGGCGCAACGTCTGACGGAAGTCGCCGCCGATGGGGACGGGATACAACTGCACGCCATCGGGGAAGTCGGCGACGCGCACGATCGGCACCTCCGTGCCGTACGTCGTGGCCGCGCGCGACTCGTCGCGCACGCGCAGCGACCACGCGATCCCGGGGAGCATCTCGCTGCGGATCGTGTAGTAGGCGTGATCGCCTCGTGGCGAGAACCGCGTGTCCACCCCCGCAATCGGCTGGACGTTGCCGGAGTGGAACATCTCGAAGATCGTGCGCCAGCGCGAGCCATGCGCGCCCGGAATCACGCCTTCGACGTACGACGGCAGCAGCCGCTTCTCGACTGCGACGTAGCTGTAGCAGGAGTGGCAGGTCAGCGTCTGGCCGCCGCGACGCACGACCACGTCGACTGCGCCGGCTGACGCCGGGAGCTCGGGCACGCCTTCGACGATGAGGACGTCCTCGCCGAGGGTGAGCGGTCCGGCGGCGACGCCACCGAATGTGACCGTCGTGTCCGGAGTGACGGGGCCGAAGTTGCCGCGCAACGTCACCTTCGTTTCTCCCCACGAGGGTGAGACGGTGAACGGTGCCGCGGCGCCCGTCACCGTCACCATCGTCTCACCGAGCGGCGAGAGGAGGTTCCGAAGGTTCGCCAGCGGATAGAAAGGAAGGAAGCGGCGCGCGAGCACGCGATATGTGCCGGCCGGCAACGGCGGCAGCGTGAACGTCCGGTCGTAGCTGTTGGGAAACGAGCCGCCGCACGTTTCGGCGCCCGTCGTCACGACGACCGTATCGCCGGCCACGAGCACGTGAATCGGCCCGGCCGGGAGACACTGCGCGAGCCCCTGGAGCCGGAGCGTGAACGGCGCTCCCGCCACCGGCTGCGGCGGATCGACGGTGATGGTCTGGCCGGCGAGCGGCAGAGCCACCAACACGAGCAGCACAGCAATTACGGGCTTCATGCCGTTGGTACGTCTCTGACGCCGAATTTGTCCGTTTTTCACGCACCTTTGCGCAACTCCAGCCGAGCGCGGGCGTACAATCCTCGAGTCCAAAGTCGCTCGGTGCCTCCATGCTCCGAATCGTCATTCTGCTGGCGCTGCTCTGCGTGCAGACGCTCTCCGCGTTTGCCGAGACCCGTGACCGCGCGGTCATGATCTACCCGCGCGAACGGTGGTCGTTGTGGCCTGTCTTCTACACGCCGCACCAGAACGGGCTCCGCAAGCAGCTTCGCGAGCGCTACGCCGTCGACGTGCACCGCCAGGTCGCCACCGACGATGCCCTCTTCTCCGTCGACATCACTGACGCCAAGCTCCTCGTCATCTCCGCGCACGGCGATCCCTTCTCCATGTACTTCGCCAGCCGCACGAGCCGCACCCTCGACGCCACGGACCGCGGCCGCCTCGCCGCATTCCTCGAGCGCCTCGACCCCGACGCCACGATCGTCCTCCAGTCGTGCCACACCGGCCGCGGCTTCGCCCACCTCGTGAAGCAGCTCGCCGGCCCCTCGCGCACCGTCATCGCCGCGAAGGGAGAAGTGCCGTGGGACGGCGTGCACATCACGTCGATGGAGCCGTTCGACGTGAGGATCACGTGTGAGGATGAGGGGAAGATCTGGGACTGTACGGTCAGGTTGTGAGCAAGAGTGCAGACGAAGTGAATTAAGAATTTCGAATTTCGAATGAAGAATCCTCCAGCGCGGTCCCCCACTTCTCAATTCGAACTTCGAAATTCTTAATTCTCTCCCCGTCCCCTCCCGACCGCCCCTCCCTGAAACCCCGCCGCCTGTCCCACGTTAACAACACTCCAGCGGTCCATCCGATTACAAACGCCCATGTCCCTGCCTCGCAAGGCTCTCCTGATCTTCGTCTGCTGGACCCTGGTCGGGCTCTATTTCTCCGTGCACAGCCTGGCCCTCTACTCCTATCTCGGCCGGCCGCTGCCTTTCGCCTATTTCGCGCGCATCCATCTGACGTGTGCCTACACGTGGGCGCTCTTCACGCCGTTCCTGCTCATCCTCTCCAAACGCTGGCCGCTCAGCGGCCGCCATCGCTGGCCGCACGTTGCGTTGCACATGGCCGCGGCGCTGATCTTCTCTTCGCTCTCCCTCTTCATCGTCGAGATCGTGCACCTCTTCGTGAACGGCGAGCCGCTGCACGACTGGTCCCGCGGCTGGAGCGCGTTGATGTACGAGGAGCTCCACGGCGACATCCTCCGCTACTGGGCCGTCATCGTCATCGATCACACCCTCGGCTACTACCGTCGCATGCGCGACCGCGAGCTGACCGCGTCGCAGCTCCGCGCGGAGCTCGCCGAGTCGAAGCTCGAAGTGCTCAAGCGCCAGCTCCATCCGCACTTCCTCTTCAACACTCTCAACTCCATCTCCGTCCTCATGTTCGAGGACGTCAAAGTCGCCAACCGGATGCTGCTGCGCCTCAGCGAGATCCTCCGCCACGGCCTCACCGACGACTCGCCGCACGAGGTCAGCCTGGAGCGCGAGCTCCGCTTCCTCGAGCGCTACCTCGAGATCGAGCGGATGCGCTTCGGCGACCGTCTCACCATCGACATGAACGTCGATCCGACTTCCCTCGGCGCCCGCGTGCCGAACCTCATCCTGCAGCCGCTCGTCGAGAACGCGATCCGCTACGGCGTTGCGGCTGTCGATCGCCCGTCGCGCGTCGCGATCCGCGCGGAGAAGCAGGGGGAAGAGCTGAAGCTCGAAGTGCGTGACGACGGTCCCGGCCTCGCGCGCAACGCGAAGCGCGGCATCGGCCTGTCGAATACCGAGGCGCGGTTGCGGCAGATGTATGGGACGGAGCAGAAGCTCGAGCTCACCAGCCCCGCGGCCGGCGGCCTCCTCGTCAGCATCTCCATTCCCTTCCGTATGGCGACGGCGTGATGCGAGTCCTCATCGTCGACGACGAACCGATCGCCCGCCGCGGCCTGCGGCGCCTGCTCGACCGCGAGACCGACATCGAGATCGCCGGTGAAGCGGGGAGCGGTCCCGCCGCCGTCGACGCCATCCGCGTCCTCGATCCCGACCTCGTCTTCCTCGACATCCAGATGCCCGGCATGAGCGGCCTCGAAGTCGTCGAAGCCGTCGGCCCGGAGGCGATGCCGGCGGTGGTGTTCGTGACCGCGTTCGACCGCTATGCGCTCGACGCGTTCGACCACAACGCCGCCGACTACGTCCTCAAGCCCGTCGATCCCGACCGCTTCGAGCGCGCCCTCGGGCGCGCGCGCCAGCGCATCGCCAGCGGCGACCGCCGCGACCTCGAAAAGCGCCTCCTGCGCCTGCTCGAAAGCGCGCGGCCTCGCGCCGACCGCCTCATCGTCCGCTCCGCGAACCGCGTGCAGTTCGTCGAGATCCACGACATCGACTGGGTGCACGCCGAAGACAACTATGTGCGGATCCACGCCGCCGGCAGCACGTACCTGCTGCGCGAGACCGTCACCGGCCTCGAACAGCGCCTCGACGCCGCGCAGTTCCTTCGCATCCGGCGGTCCACCATCGTGCGCATCGACCGCATCAAAGAAGTGCGGTCGCTGCTGAACGGCACGTACGAACTGGTGCTGAAGGACGGCACCAAGGTGGTGTCCAGCCGCCGCTACCGCGAAAAGATCGAACGGCTGCTGAATTAGCGGGGATCGATAGGACGAATAGGACTGATAGGACCCCGCCCGGTGTCCTATTCGTCCTATTCGTCCTATAGGTCCTATTTGTCCTATCCGTCCCACCCATCCCCCGATTCATCCCATCTTTCTGTCGCGCGCCTAACGTTCCCCCCACCCGTGCGTCCTTCGTGGGTATGCCTGTCCCACCAAGCCAACCGTTCATCCCTGCACCTGCACGGGTTGCGGCCTGTGCTGTTTCACTCACGCGCATGCTCCGGTTCCTTCTGCTCCTGCTCCTGGCCACGACGCTCCACGCGCAGGATCGTAAACAGATCCGTGCGGTCCGTGTCGCTGACGGCAGCCGGCTGCAGCTCGACGGCAAGCTCGACGAGGCGCTCTGGGCCACGGCTCCGGTGATGACGGGCTTCGTGCAGCGGCAGCCGAACGAAGGCGCGGCGGCGTCGGAGGAGACGGAGGTGCGCATCGCCTGGGATGACGTGTCGCTGTGGATCGGCGCACGCATGCATGCGGCCGACGCGGCGAAGATCGCCGCGCCCGTCACGCGCCGCGACAACGTCACGCAGTCGGAGCATCTGCTCGTGTCGCTCGACACGTTTCTCGACCGCCGCACCGCGTACACCTTCGGCGTGACGGCGGCGGGGACGCGTGTCGACCGCTATCAGCCGTTCGATTCGGAGTCGCGCGTCGAAACGTTCGATCCGGTGTGGGAAGCCGCGGTGGCACGCGACGCGAGCGGCTGGACTGCCGAACTGCGCATCCCGTTTTCGCAGCTTCGCTTTCACGATCACGCCGAGCAGACGTGGGGCATCAACGTGCGCCGCACCATCCCCACGCGCAACGAGCACGATTACTGGATCGTGGTGCCGCGCAAGGAGGTCGGCTGGGCCTCGCGCTTCGGCGACCTCACCGGCATCCAGGTGCGGCCGACGCGGCGGGCCGAGGTGCTGCCGTATGTGGCGGCGTCGAGCCGGCTGCGCGGTGAGACCGATCCGCAGAATCCGCTCGATGAATCGCAGCGCTTCAACCGCAACATCGGCGCCGACATCAAGGCCGGCATCGGTCCCAATCTCACGCTCGACGCCGCGCTCAATCCCGACTTCGGCCAGGTCGAAGCCGACCCCGCGGTCGTGAATCTCAGCGCGTTCGAGACCGTCTATCCCGAGCGCCGCCCCTTCTTCATCGAAGGGAGCCGTCTCCTCACCGGCGGCGGGCGGAACTGGTTCTATTCACGGCGCATCGGCGCGGCGCCGTCCGGCACGGTGCTGGCGAACGTCGATGCCGATTACGTCGAGGCCCCGCTTTCCACCGGCATCCTCGGCGCCGCCAAACTCACCGGCCGCTTCCCCACCGGCACCTCGGTCGGCGCACTCTTCGCCGTCACCGACAGCGAGCTCGCACGCACCTCCGCCGGCATCGGCAGCGAGATCGGCTACCAACGCGTCGTGCCTCGCGCGATGTACGGCGTGTTCCGCGGCGAGCAGCAGTTCGGCGCGAGCGGCTCGACGGTCGGCCTCAGTGTGACCGGTGTGAACCGCAGCCTCGACGCGCAGCTCGCGCCGTACCTCAACGAGCGCGCCTTCGCCGGCGGCACCGACTGGAACCTCCGCTTCAAGCAGGGGGAGTACGAGTTCGGCGGCTACGCCGGCTTCAGCCACATCGCGGGCGACGCCGCGGCGATCGCACGCGCGCAGCGCGCTCCGGCGCGCTACTACCAGCGCCCCGACGCCGGGCACGTCGAATTCGATCCGATGCGCACGTCGCTCTCCGGCTACACCGCAGGCGCGCGCGTGGAGAAGCTGGGCGGCAAGCATTGGCTGTGGATGGCGAGTGTCGACGCCGCGTCGCCCGGGTTCGAGCTCAACGACGCCGGGCAGCTCTCACGCGCCGACAACATCTTCGCCTTCGGCCAGATCCGCTACCGCGAGACCGAGCCGCGCGGCGTCGTGCGCGACTACGAGATCGGCTTCAACTCTGAGAACTCGTTCAACTTCGACGGCGTCAACACCTTCGCCGCGATCCGCAGCGATTCGTTCGTGACGTGGAAGAACTTCTGGACGACGACGTTCACCGCGTGGATGGACCTGCCGGCGTACGACGACCGCGCCACGCGCGGCGGGCCGCTCGTGCGCACGGCGCGCGCGTGGGTGAACATGCTCACCGTCGCCAACAGCACCTCCTCGCGCCACACCTGGAACGCGACGGTCTATCGCGGGGAGAACGAGTACGGCGAGCGCACGTGGGAGCTCTACGGCACCGTCGCCGTGCGGCCGACGCCGCGCTGGCAGCTCTCCGTGCGCCCGGCGTACTTCCAGACCACGAATCCGCGGCTGTGGTTCACGACGCGCGGCTCGCGCTACATCTTCTCCTTCATCGATCAGGATCAGGTGTCGCTGCGCCTCCGCGCCGACTTCGCGGTGACGCCCGACCTCACGTTCGAGCTCTACGCCGAGCCGTTCGCCGCGTCCGGCCGCTATTACAACTTCGGCGAGCTGCCGCGCCCGCGCTCCGGCGATCTCCGCTTCTACGACACGCGCCGCCGCGACGACGGCGCCATCGTCGTCAACGAGCCCACCGAGACGTTCACGCTGCCGAACCGCGACTTCAACATCCGCTCGTTCCGCAGCAATGCGGTGGCGCGTTGGGAGTGGCGTCCCGGCAGCACGATGTACCTCGTCTGGCAGCAGGACCGCTTCGCCGACCTCGCGCCGGGGACCGCCAGGTTCAGCTCACTCGGACAATCGCTCAGCGCCACCGGCGACAACATCCTGGCGCTGAAGATCAGCTACTGGCTGCCGTTCTGAACGTGCGAATCACTTCGCGCGTGTCGCCTCGTACCGCGCGATGTACTCCTCGGGTGTCGTGCTGGCGATGATCTTCGCCACCGCGTCCATCTGCAGGTCGTCGAGCTTCTTGAAGCGCAGGCACGACTTGCCGATGTCGAGCTTCTTGCCCGCTTTCTTGTACTCCTCGCGCAGGAGCTGCTCGTGCTCGGAGTCGGCGTACACGTTCATCAGGTAGAGCGCGTAGTAGTTCTTCTGCGCCGCGAGCGCCACGTACCCGAGCGGCTGCTTGTTGTAGGTGTTCGGATAGCGCTCGAGCGGCACGCACCACGTGATCATCCCGAAGCTGACCGTTTCCTTGTACCCCTTCGGCAGGTTCTTCTGCACGAGGTCGCGCACTTTGGCCACGACTTCCCTGCGGTCTTCCGGCAGTTCATCCAGGTAGGCTTCGGGCGTCGTTGCGGTGCTTTTAGGCATGCGTAAATTCTAGCGGAGTCCCATCCGTCCGATTGGACCTATCGGTCCCATTCGTCCCATCGTCGCCTTGGCGGAGTTCACCACTCGGTCACGATCTGCTGACCGCCCTTCGGCGACTCCGCCGCTGGCGGGCCGTACCTTGCCGTCACGATGAAACGAACTTTGCTTTCTGCCGTCCTGCTTTCGCTGTTTGCTCTGCCGCTCTCTGCACAGAAGATCACCGGCGTCGCCGAGGCTGACGTCCGCGCCATTGCGGCGATGGTCGCGGAGAGCGACGTTCGCTGGAACAACCGTGACGCCGCCGGGCTGTCGAACCTCTTCACGGCCGACGTGAACATCCGCATCAACACGAACGACATCGCCGGCCGCGACAACGTCCGCGCCTTCTTCACCAACTCCCTCGGGCGCGTCCCGGCGGGGATGCGTCACCGCACCGAGATCAAGGAGCTGCAGCTCCTCGCGCCCGATGTCGTCTGGGGCGAAGCGCACGTCTGGCTGGAAGACGAGACCAAGGTCGTCCGCGAGTTCAAGGTGATGTCGGTGCTGAAGAAAGAGAACGGGGAGTGGAAGATTCGCGTGAATCGTGCGACAGCGCTCTGAGGAACGACGCACCAGCCGCAGAGTCGACTCGTTCGCCCGTCCTACGCGGTCACATCCCGCACGCACTCACTGGCCAGTTGGACCCGGTTCCGCCCCGCGCGCTTCGCCGCATACAGCGCGCGATCGGCGCGCTCCACGAGCTGCTGCGCATCCGCCGCATCGATGGACGTGGCTACGCCGAAGCTCGCGGTGACGCCTTGCGGCTCGACGCCGACGCGCAAACGTTCCGCGACGACGAGAGCCTCCTCTTCGCTCGCATTCGGCAGCAGCACCGCGAACTCTTCGCCGCCCCAGCGCGCGACCACGTCGCCGGCGCCGCGCACGACGCTCTCCAGGTACTCACCGACGCGGCGGAGGCACTCGTCGCCGGCGATGTGGCCCTGGGAGTCGTTCAGCTCCTTGAAGTGATCGAGGTCGATGAGGATCAGCGCGATCGCGTCGCCGCGGCGGGCGGCGCGGTCCCATTCGTCGGCTAGCGCGCGATCGAAGTAGCGGCGGTTCGCGACACCGGTGAGCGCGTCGCGCAGTGACAGCCGTTCGAGCCGCTCGTTCGCCTGCTCGAGGCGGATGTTCGACACCTCGAGCAGCGCGTTCTTGTCGACGAGCATCTCCTTCGCCTCGCGCAACTGCTCGACCGTTTCCTGCAGCGCCACCGTCTGCGTATCGACGCGCCGCTGCAGCTTCTCCGCGCGGCTTCGCAGCGCGCGCGTCCACAGCAGCACCGTCATCAGCACGATCGCTGCGGCCAGCGCTACCCACAGCGCCGTCGCCCACGTCGTGGCGTACCACGGCCCGAGGACGGTGAAGGACCAGAAGGCTTCGTCGCTGACGACGCCTGAGGCGGAGCGCGTGCGTGCGCGGAACGTGTACGCACCCGGCGCCAGCGTGGTGAAGTCGCGGAACGGCTCGTTCGTCCAGAGCGTCCACGACACGTCGAGCGGCTCTAGCCTGTATTGATACGAGGTCGATGCGCGATACGACAGCGGCGCGACCTCGATGCGCAGGCGGCCGAAGTTGTGCGGCAGCTCGCTCCTGTTTACGAGCGCGCGGTCGTTGTGCACGACGCGGCGGATGGCCGGCGCGGCGGGGCGCGTCTGCGCGATCGCGCGCGGCTCGACGCGATAGAGGCCGCGGTCGGTCCCAAGCCACATCACGCCATCGGGCTCGGCAAAGTAGACGTTGATCTCGCCGCGAATGCCTCCGACGGCGTGCGCTTCCGCTTCGTAGCGGCCGTTGCCGAGGCGGCGGGCGATGCGTGGGGGGCGCGAGCCGATCCAGATGTTCTGCGCCGCGTCCACGCCCGCCTGCTGCACCGCGTCGTTCGTGAAGAGATGCCCCAGCACCGGATCGGGGACGAGCGTGCCGCGAGGCCCGGGCTGCGAGAACTTGCCGCGTCGCGGACGCAGCACCACACGGCCGTCGACTGTGAGGACCTGTGTGTCGCCGCTGCCGAACTTCTGCCGCGAGCCGTCGCGCGCGACCAGCATGACGCCGTCGAGCTCCGTGCCGCACCACAGCCCGCGTGCATCTTCGGCGAGCGAACGGATGTGGCTGGGCGTGTTCGGGACCATGCCGTCGAATACCCACGCGTTGCCGCGGCGCCGAAGCTGTCCGAGACCCGAGTCCGTGGCCAGATGGATCAGCGTGGCGTCGCTGCGCGAGGCGCGCATCGCATAGATCAGCAGGTTCTCGGTGCCGGCGATCATGCGCGGTGGTTCGCCGAGGACGAAGAGACCGCCGAAGGTGCCGACGAGGAGATCGCCGTGCGTCTCGAGCAGCGACCACGTGACGTTGTCGATCCCCGCGAGCCGGCGCGCGCGGACGCCTTCGCTTGTCGGCTCCACCACGAACACGCCGTGCGCCGTGGCGACGTGCAGCCGGCCGGCATGACGTCCGATGGTGTACACGCCGCCGCGCAGTCCAATGCGCTGGTCGAGGATCGTCAGCGGCGTGGCCACGTCGACGCGCGCGATGCCGTTGTCGAACGCGAGCCAGAGCGCTCCCTCGCGATCCTGCTCGACGCCGAACAGCAGCTCGTCCGGCAGCCCGGCACGCGCGTCGATGATGCGATCGATGCGGTAGTCTTTCGTCAGGATGGCCAGTCCATGGCGCAGCGTGGCGATGGCGAAGCGGCCGTCGCGCAGCATGCGCGCGTCCATGACGCTCTTGCCGCGCAGCCACTCGCTGCCGTCGGTGACGATCGGCGTTTCATCGAGCCGGAAGAGCCCCTCGCCGCGCAGGATCACCGCGGCGGGCAGCAGCCAGTCGACGCGGCGATCGACGAACGAGCGGCGGCCCGTGGCCACCTCGACGAGACCGCCATGCCCGCCGATGAAAAGTTTGCCGCCGGCTTCGAAGCAGCGGCGCGTGCGTCCGTCGCCGGGCACGTCGAGCACGATCAATTTGATGCCGTCCCAGCGTGCGACGAAGCGCTCCGCGGCGAAGACGAACCCGTTGACGAACGCGCACGGTTCCGGTTGCCCGATCCCGCTGCGCAGCGACACCGGCAGTTGCTCCACGAGCGAACGGTACTGTCCGTCCTGCACGATCCCGAACTCATCGAGCCCGACCGCGGCCACACGGCCGGCGTCATCGACGTCGAGGCCGAACGCCACGTCGCCCGGCACTTTCGTCGCCGTCCACCACGCCCCGTCGTACGTCAGCACCCCTTCGGAGTTGGCGAACCACAGCCGCCCCCGCGGATCGCTGCGCACCCGGAACGTCTGCGCCCCCGCCTTGTGCTCTTCCTGACGGAAGAGGCTGATCAGCGGAGAGCCGCTCTCACTGGCGCCCGCGATCGACGCAAAACACAACAAGGCGACGGCCAACCACTTGGTCATGGGAAGTGACCAAGATTACCTCAAACAGATGAACAGGCCGCTGGGCACGCGTGTCGTCCGCTTTCCGTTGTCCGTTTCCGTGCGGTATCCGGCGCTGACCGTGCCCCACGGACAACGGACAACGCCCTGGCTACCCCGCCGAGGCGCTGCGCGTCTGGCGCAGCCAGGTGACGACGCCGGCGATCTGGTGCAGATCCACTTTCCGGTCGAGGTACTCCCACACGCCGACGACCTCTTCGCGGTCGCGCGCACGTGGCGGTGCCGCGTTGCGCACGCTCTCCTCGGCCAGCGCGAAGCGGGCGCGCGTGTACCAGCGGTTCGCTTCGACCGGATCGGCGCTGAACTTCCGCACGGCGCGGATGATGGCGGCGACGTCATCGTCGGAGAGGCCGGTCAGCGAAGCGGGCGTGCCGCGGCGCGCGCCTTCGTCCTGCTGCAGATCGCGCCCTTCGCGGAGCAGGTCGATCGCCTGGCGAAGTTGATCGGCGTTCTCCACGACGCGGAGGCCGCTGATGCAGAAGGAGGGGCCGTCGCCGCGCTGCGCGATCGACGTCCACACGACGCGCGCCTGCATGGCGAACGTGCGAGCCGGACGCATGAGGGAGAGCGTGAGGCGCGCCACGTCGCCCGGGCGCATCGATTCTTCGTGGCGGATGCGCAGCCCGGTGGTCGAGAGCTGCAGCACCGTGAAGCGCGTTCCGCGGAAGCTCCCGCCGAGCTGGCGCCGCGGCACGTAACGCGGTGCGATGCGCATGTTCGGCCGCTCCGGCCGGGCGTCCACTTCGTACTCGTTGAACGAGCGCGTGATCTCCAGCCGCTCCGCGGCCGCCGCTTCCGCCTGCTCGAGGTCGATCGTGTGCTCGTCCTGCGGAGGCGCAATCGGCTGCTGCTGCGTCTGCGGCTGCGGTTCCGGCTGCTGCTGCGCCTGCGCCTGCGGCGCCGCTTCCGCGCGGTAGAGCTCGAGGAACCGGTCGCGGAGAAACGTCTCGATGCTGTCCGCGGCGATGGACGCCCCCTTCGCGATCAGGCGTCCACTGCTGATGAGCTGCGTGACTGCCGTGGCCGGCAACGCCAGAATGCGTGCCGTTTCGTCAGGAGAAAAATGGGGGCGTGCCATGACGGCTCGTTCAAGCGACGCGCGTGCCATCACTAATAGGACGAATGGGACAGATAGGACGTCCTATCCGTCCTCTAGGTCCTATCCGTCCTATTTGTCCTATCGGTCTCCGGTGGTCCTACCGCACCACGTGCCACTTGGTCTGCCGTCCCGCCAGGTACACCACGCGCTTTCCGTCGAAGTAGGCCGACTGTTCCAGCTTCACCTGCACGAGCTGCCCGTTCCACTCCGGCACCGGTGCCTTCACGTTGCCCTCGATGGCGTACGCGGTCGAGGGGCGCAGCTTCCAGTCGCCCTGTACCGGTGTCGGTCCCTGGTTGTCCCACATGCCGATCGTCGGGCCGGCCGCGTGGCCGAAGAAGCCGAGCGGGTGCGTGTACGTGGAGGTGACCAGCTTCTCCCGCTCCGCCGCGCTCTTCGTCGCGGCGAGGATCTCGTTCCCCGTGCGTCCCGTGACGAAGCTCGCCGTCAGCAGGTCCTGCCAGCGGTTGCCGGCTGCGAGCGCCGCCTTCAGCCCCGCGGGCACATCCTCTTCGTCCGCGCGCAGCACGTAGCCCATCTCCTGCGTGTCCGTGTTCAAGCGGAGGTAGGTGATGCCGACGTCGGTGTGGAGCACGTCGCCGCGCTTGATGACGCCGCTGGTGCCGCAGAAGGCCGTCGCCGCCTCGCATGCCACGCCGGGGCGCTGCACGTTCACGTACGGCATGAACCAGATCGGCAGCCCGAGCTCCGCGTAGCGCTGGCGGATGTACCACGCGACGTCATCGGTCGTGGTCACGCCGGGCGTGATCACCTTGCTCGAGAACGCCTCCGACACCACCGAGCGCGCGAGCGCGACGATCTGCGGATACGTCTCCAGCTCCAGCGCCGTCCGCGTCTCCAGCCACCGCACCGCCAGCTCCTCGGCCGACACCAGCCGCGCGCGCAACGCCGGATCGAGTGACGTCACGAGTTGTTCGTGCAGCCCGTGCGTGAGCCCGTCGCCGAACGCCCATTCGCGGCTGACGTTGATCCCGATCTTCTTCGGGTTGCGCTCGCGGAGAATCTCCGCGAGCCGCTTCCATTGATCGGCGTTCGAGCCGCCTTCCCACGCGGCCGTGTAGTAGCCGGTCATCGGATAGCGGCTGACGGTGATGCGCTCCACGCCTTTCTCCGGCCCGCGGTCGTGGATGACGAGCATCGTCGTGCGGCGCGCGGCGAACACCGGCTCCGGGACCAGCGTCAGGTACACCGGATCCTCGGCGTACTCGCGATTGATGATCAACCAGAGGTCGATCCCCGTCTCGCGCATCAGCGTAGGGAGGAGGTTGTCGAGCCGGTCGCGCAGCATCGTGTTGACTGCCTCGACACGAGCGCGCTCCGGCAGGACGGCCGGCGGCGTCTCGATCACGCGGCCCTGCGACGGCTCGGCGGCGAACAGCAACGAAGAGAACAACAGCGCTGTGATCATGGCGCCCGATTATCGCCTCGTCCGGCGATTCTGTCCCCGTCCTATCGGTCCCATTCGTGCCATGGGGGTCCTGTCCGTCCCATCGTCCCCAAGTTGACAACCTCCATTGAGACTACTAACGTGCGGTTCGTCAGCTGAGACTGAGTCTCAACTGCATTCGAAACCCCCATGCGCAAAACGCTGTTCTGGATCCATCTCATCTTCGGCGCCCTCGCCGGACTCGTCATCCTGGCGATGTCCGTCACCGGCGTCCTCCTCGCCTTCGAGCGGCAGATGGTCGCGCGTGCCGAGTCGCATCTCCGCGCGAGCGGCAGCACGCACCTGCCGCCGTCGCAGCTGCTCCCGCCGAAGGCCACCGCGCTCACGCTCCGCTCCGACCTCACCGCCCCCGCCACCGTCGCCCTCGGGCGCGAGAAGTCCCTCCTCGTCGATCCCGCCACCGGCAAAAGCCTCGGCGAAGGCGCCACGTCGCTGAAGAAATTCTTCCACGTCGTCGAGGACGTCCACCGCTGGCTGGCCATGAAGCGCGAGCCCGGCAAAGCCATCACCGGCGCATCGAACCTGCTGTTCTTCTTTCTCGTGCTGACGGGCGTGGTGCTGTGGTGGCCGCGCAAGAGCGCATTCGTTTTCTGGTTCCGCGGCGGCCTCAAAGGCAAGGCGCGCGACTTCAACTGGCACAACGTCCTCGGGTTCTGGAGCGCGATCCCACTGCTGCTGATCGTCTTCTCCGGCATGGCCATCTCGTACCCGTGGGTGACGCGCCTCATCTACGCCGTCGCCGGCGGACAGCCGCCGCGCCAGCAGCAGCAACAGCAGCCGTCGCGCGCGAAAGGCCCGACGGGAGACCTCGACGCCGTCTGGCGCGCCGCGCAGCCGGAGCTCGCGCGCACCATGCCGGACTGGAAGAGCGTCACCTTCCGTCTGCCCGTGCCGGCGAAAGGCGAAGTCTCACTCACCGTCGACGCGGGCAACGGCGCGCGTCCCGACAAGCGCGCCACGCTCATCATCGACTCACAAACGCAACGCATCACCAGGTGGGAAACCTACGCAGCGCAGGAAGGCGGCCGCAAAGCGCGCGCGTGGCTGCGCTGGATTCATACCGGTGAAGCGGGCGGCCTCCCCGGCCAGATCGTCGCCGCCGTGGCTTCTGCCGCCGCCGTCGTGCTGGTCTGGACCGGCATCGCGCTCGCGCTGCGCCGCTTCACCTCGTGGCGCCGCCGCCGCGCCGTGCGCCAGGAGCTCGCGTTCGCCACCCGTTCGTCCCATCCGTCCCATCAGCAGTAGGAGAGATTCGTGAACAACAAAATCGTCATCGGGACCCTGGTCGCCTACACCATCTTCCACGGGAGCGTCGAGGAAGCACTCGCCGCCGCCACGCCGGCACCCACGCCGGCGCCGAGCGCCGCGGAGCTGCCGGTGCGCCGCTTCGACATCGCCGCCGGGCCGCTGGACGGCGCGCTGCGCGCGTTCGAGGAGACGAGCGGCGTCACGATCAACGTGCGCTTCCCGCGCGAAGTGCTGCGCAACCTCGACACCAACGGCGTGCGCGGCCTCATGACGAACGAGCAGGCGCTCGCGCAGCTCCTCACCGATAGCGGCATCTCGCACCGCTTCACCTCGCGCCGCGCCGCGACGCTGCAGCTCGACGCGCTCGAAGAAGCCATCGACGTCACCGCGCCGAAGGCGACCATCTCGTCGCCGAAGTTCAGCGGACCGCTCGTCGACACGCCGCAGACGGTTGCCGTCATCACGAGTGAAGTCTTCACCGCGCAGGGCGCCACGACGCTGCGCGACGTCCTCCGCAACACGCCCGGCATCACGTTCCAAGCGGGTGAGGGCGGCGGCGGTCTCCCGGGCGACACCTTCTCCATGCGCGGCTTCTCCGCCGGCAACGACATCACGCTCGACGGCGTGCGCGAGGTTGGCGCCTACACGCGCGACGCGTTCAACCTCGAACAGGTCGAAGTGGTGAAAGGGCCGAGCTCCGTCACCTCCGGCCGCGGCGCCACCGGCGGCTCGATCAACCTCGTCACCAAGACGCCGCAGAGCGAAGCCTTCACGCGCATCAGCGGCGCCGCCGGCACCGAGGATCATTCGCGTCTCGCCGTCGACATGAACGAGGCAATGAGCAACGGTGTCGCGCTCCGCCTCAACGCGATGATGACGCGCGGCGGCGTCGCCGGCCGCGACGTCGTGAGCAACGAGAGCTGGGGCCTCGCACCGTCGCTCGCCATCGGTCTCGGCAAGCCGACTCGCCTCACGCTCGGCTGGCAGCACCTCGAGCAGGACAACGTCCCCGACTACGGACTGCCGTGGGCCGCGCTCGAAACGCCGAACGTCGACCAGACGAACTTCTACGGCCTCGAAAATTACGACTACGAAGAGGTCCGCAGCGACGTCGCCACGATGACCATCGACCGCGACGTGCGCAACGGCTGGCTGCTGCGCAACACGTCGCGCTGGGCCGACAACCACCGCGACTCCGCCATCACCGCGCCGCGCCCGCCCAACCGGCAGTTGCAGCAGCGCCTGATGGATCACGCGCAGCTCGCCAACGCCACCACGTTCAGCGGCACGCGCGGCCGCCACGATCTCGTCTTCGGCGCCGAAGTCGCGCGCGAGACGACGCTCACGCGCCGCCAGGCGCAGACCACGAACCAGCCGCAGACCAACCTCCTCGATCCCGATCCGTCGCAGGCGCCGATGGGCCCGATGCCCGAGAACCTCGGCAACCGCGAGGAGACGACGCTCGACGTCGCCGGCATCTACGCCTTCGACACCATCCACCTCGGCACGCAGTGGCAGGTGAGCGGCGGCCTCCGCTTCGATCGCATCGACGCGCGCACCACGCTGCTCGCACAGTCGCTGGAGAAAGAGGAGAGCATGCTGAGCTGGCGCGCCGGTGCGGTGTACAAGCCGCGCGCGAACGCCAGCCTCTACGCCAGCGCCAGCACCTCGTTCAATCCCTCCGTCGAAGCCGGATCGACGGGCGCGGGCCTCAGCGAAAGCCCCACCGCCATCAACAACCTCGCGCTGGAGCCCGAGAAGACGCGCAACTACGAGATCGGCGGCAAGCTCGAATCGACACGCGCGGCGCTCACCGCCGCCATCTTCCGCACCGAGAAGACGAACGCGCGCACGCGTAGCGCCACGAGCGAGCCGTACGTCATGGCGGGCGAGCAGCGCGTCGACGGCGCGGAAGTCAGCGTCAGCGGCCAGCTCACGAGCCGCTGGAGCCTCCTTGCCGCCTACGCGCACCTCTCGAGCGAGATCGTCGCCTCGGCCAATGGTGCCGAGGAGGGGAACGCGATGGCGTTCGTGCCGGAGAACTCGTTCAACGTGTGGACCACCGGCGCACTGCCGGGCGGCGTCACGCTCGGCGGCGGCGCGCAGTACATGGACGCCGTGTTCCGCAACGCGACGAACACCACCGCCGTCCCCAGCTACTGGCTGCTCAACGCCATGGCCTCGGTCGAAGTGACCCGCGCGCTGACGCTGCGCTTCAACGTCAACAACATCGCCGACGAGTCGTACGTCGACCGCGTGGGTGGCGGCCACTACATCCCCGGCGCACGGCGCACGGTCGTGCTCAGCGCCGACTTCGATTTCTGATGCTGCTCCAGGTTCCAGAGGTTCTCACCGCCGAACAGGTGAAGCGCGCACGCGAGCTGCTCGACGCCGCCGAATGGGTCGACGGCCGCGTGACCGCGGGGCATCAGTCGGCGCGGGCGAAGGACAACCAGCAGATCCCCGAGTCGCATCCGGTCGCGCGGCAGCTCGGCGAGACCATCGTCGCCGCGCTCGCGCGCAACCCGCTGTTCCGCTCCGCCGCGCTGCCGCTGCACATCTTCCCGCCGCTGTTCAACCGCTACAGCGGCGGCCAGTCGTTCGGCTCCCACGTCGACAACGCCGTGCGCCAGATCGCCGGCACCGCGCACCAACTGCGCACGGATCTCTCCGCGACGCTCTTCCTCAGTGGACCCGAGGAGTACGACGGCGGTGAGCTCGTCGTGGAGGACACGTACGGCGTCCAGCAGGTGAAGCTCCCCGCGGGCAACATGGTGCTGTACCCGTCGACGAGCCTCCACCACGTCCGCCCCGTGACACGCGGCGCCCGCGTAGCGTCGTTCTTCTGGATCCAAAGCATGGTCCGCGACGACGGAGAACGCACACTACTCTTCGACCTCGACCTGGCCATCCAACGCCTGGCCCCCGACCACCCCAGCGCCGTGCAACTGACCGGCGTCTACCACAACCTGCTGCGCCGCTGGGCGGATCTGTAAACCCGTCCGTCGTATCCGTCCTATAGGTCCTATCCGTCCCATCGTCTCCTGACGATCATCAGCAGCACCGCCCCCAACGCCGCCAGCCCCCACCCGGCCATCAACCCCGGCGGCGTGTAGCGCAGTGCAAAGGTGCTGCGCCCCGCCGGCGCGCGCCATCCAAGGAAGGCGCCCTGCAGCCGCACGAACGGCCACGGCTCACCGTTGCGCGTCAGCCGCCATCCCGGCAACGCCACCTCGCTGGAAGCCACAAACGTCTCCCGCGGCGCATCCACGGTAACCACCGAAGACCGCGCGCCGTAGTGCGCCAGCGCAACGTCGCCGTCGCGTGTCCGGAAGCGCGGCTGCGCCCCAGTCACCGGCACCACGCCCTCATCGGTGAAGACGTGCGTCACGCCCAGAAAGCGCAACGCATCCTGTGGCGGCATCGACGCGAAGCGCCCAAAGTACTCGCGCCGGTTCCAGCCGTGCGTCTCCAGGAACTGCACGTACGGGTACCACGCGAGCGGATCGTGCGGCCGGATGTCCTCGAGTCCGTAGAACGTGGCCGCATTCGGTTGCAGCGCCAGCCCCACGCCGGCCACGCGCGCGGGCGTCGTCTGCTGCAGCGGCGGGATGGCGGGGTAGTACCACTCGCGCGGCGTGGCAGGGTTGAACAGCATCATCACCGTGGCCAGATCGACGAACAGCACGTACGGCAGCAGGTTGATGCGGCCGACAGCGAGCAACGCCACGCTGGCGAGCGCCGCGAGCTCCGTGAAGAAGATCAGCCGCCGGATGCCCACCTGCGCGAACACGGGATATGACACGAGCGCGATCGCGACGACGAGCACGCCGAGCGCCACCGCCGCGACGCGCGCCGCACGGCGCACGCGCTCATCGGACCATGCATCGAGCGCTTCCGCCGCCAGCACGATGAGGGCGAAGGTGATGACGAAACGCAGCCGCCCGTTCGCGCTGATGCCGAGGAGGGGGATCTTTGCGAAGAGGTGCTGCGGTGCGAAGGCGAGCGCGCTCGCACCCACGACGATCAGCGCCCAGAAGCGCGTGCGCGTCGTCGGCGCGAAGAAGGCCGCGCACGCGAGTGCGAGCGTCACGAGCCCCGCGTACACCGTGCACAGCTCGTTGAAGTTGATCGCGTGCCGGTAGTTGTGGACGCGCGGATTGCCGAAGTAGTTCGGCACGACGAACGGCACCAGCGTGTCCAGCCCGAACGGCGCCGCGGAGAGCATGTGCGGCTGGTCGGCGATGTCCTGCAACCGCTGCGATTCCGGCAGCAGCATCGCGAACGGCAGCCACGCCGGCGCCGCGAGCAGCACCGCGAGCACCGCCACCCCCAGCAGCTTCGGCAGCGACCGCGGCGTGCGCCACAACGCATACGGCAGCGCGACGAGCAACGCGTGCAGTGCCGACTCCGGATGCCCCGCGGTGATCGTGACGGTGGCGATCAGCACCGCCGCGCCAATGCGTCCGCGGTCGATGGCCCACAGCACCCACGGCAGCAGCACCGTCACGTTCGTGATCGGATAGAGGAGGAAGGCGATGGTGAACGAGCCGAACGCGTACGCGATGGCGCCGAACAGCGCCGCGCGATGGCCGAGCGTACGCCGCAGAAAAAAGTACGTGCCGTACAGCGCGATCAGCAGCTTCGAAGCCGCGGCGAACAACGGCCAGACGAACGTGGGAAACAGCATCCCCGCGATCGTCACCGGATAAAGAATGGCCAATTGATAGTTCGCCCACAACGGCGCCCCGCCGCTCGCGCTGCGATCGAGAAACGGCGGCTCGCCGCTGACGATCGCGCGCCGCGCCGCTTCGCGCCACGGCAGAAACTGCAGCACGACGTCATTCAGCAGCGGATTGCGAATCAACTCGTCCGGACCGCGCAACTCCCGCCACGGCGCTTCGTTCGAGAGAAAGTCGAACGAGGCGATGCTCCGGTTGGTGGCCCACGCCGGCGCCAGCCAGACCGCCACGAGGATGGCGAAGATCACCGCCGCGCGACGCGTGTCGCCGTCATGCACGAAGCGCCGCACGAGCAACGTGACAACGACAATCGGCAGCAGTGCAGCCAGCGCGGACACGCGCGCATTCTAAGCGGGGCGTTGTCCGTTGCCCGTTGTCCGTTTTCCGTGCTGCGCTCCGCGCACTGCAGCGCACGGACAACGGAAAACGGACAACGCCTCGCCCCACTACCGCACCGCGTTGAACACCCCATCCACCACGCCGGCCATCTTCACGTAGTCCAGCGTGGCGGCCGTGTCGCGTTTGGTGTGGTCACCCGCTCCGCGAAAGGCGTCCGCGATGTACGCCGCCGCACGGTCCAGATTCTCCGGGTGCTCCGCATTGCGCGGATGCACATCGATGGTGAAAAAGTCGACGTGCCTGCGCAACCGCACCGCGTCGGCGCGTGCGTCACCGCGGAAGGGGATGGTGGTGAAGGTCGGCTGCCGCAGCAGCGCCGCGGCAATCGCGAAGAGGGTCACGGTGAGTAGGGCCGTCAGCGCCAGCACGCGAAGGATGCGCATTGCCACTGCGACGCAGCAAGCGCGCACAAGGTGACAGGGAAACGATGGGACGAATGGGACGGATAGGACCTATAGGACGAATAGGACACCATCCACCCATGAGGTGACCCACGCCCCTTCCGGTGTCCTATTGGTCCTATCCGTCCTATAGGTCCTATTGGTCCTATCGTTCCCATTTGTACCCACCCCCGTCCCAACCCGACCCACATGCGTGTGCTAAAAACCGCGGCCATGGCCGACTACACCGCAACCGTCCAATGGCAGCGCGGGGACGCGCGCTTCACCGACAACCGTTACAGCCGTCTGCACTCCTGGGAGTTCGACGGCGGCATCACCGTCCCCGCGTCCGCGTCGCCGCACGTCGTGCGGGCGCCGTTCTCCAGCGCCGAAGCCGTCGATCCGGAGGAAGCCTTCGTGGCCGCGCTCTCGAGCTGCCACATGCTCTTCTTCCTCTCCATCGCCGCGAAGCGCGGCTACGTCATCGACTCCTACGTCGACCGCGCCGTCGGGATCATGGAGAAGAACGCCGCCGGCAAAGTCGTGATGACCAGGGTCACGCTCCGCCCCGAGATCGCCTTCTCCGGCGACACCCTCCCGGACGCCGCCGCCATCGCCGCCGTGCACCACGAAGCCCACGAGGAGTGCTTCCTGGCCAACTCGGTGACGACGGAGGTGGTGGTGGAGGGCTGACGCGTCCCGCTGCCGCCGGCGAATTGACACTCGAATCCCGTGGTCTTAGCATTGGCCATCCAGACGGAAAGAAGGAGCTGTCGATGCGGAAGCGTCTTCGTCTCTCGATTCTCTTTTCGATGTTGATGCTCGTGCTGGCGATGAATGTCACCGCCGGTTGTGAGTGGTGGGACTGCCAGACCGGCGAAAGCGGTAGCGCGACGTGCTACATGCATTTCGGCAACACGGGAGGCATGCTCGCGGTCGGCTGCGGCGTCAAGTGCGACTGCACGTCGCCGGACCTCTGTGGTTGTTGGTGCAAGTACTCGCAGCCCTGTTTCGAGGTCTGACGGTGCGGGTCGCCGCGTTCGCCCTGCTGCTGGCTGCCGTGTCGCAGCTCGCCGTTGCGGCCGAGGTTCAGGTGACGCTCGTTCCGCAGCCGGGCGCGCGCGATTGCCTCGGTGACGGCCGGCTGGTGGCGACACCCGAGGAGCTCTCCGGCTCCGCGAAGAAGGTCGAGATCCCTCTGCAGCCGGACGCCGTGCAGTACACGCTGCCGCTCGGAGGCTCCCGGCTGTGGCGCATTCAGATGGAGAGGAAGTCGTGCTGGACCTCCACACTCCTCGTCGATGCTGGAGTCGAGGGAGCCGTCACGCTGCCTCTCTATCGCACCGGAACCATCGGAGGAGAGCTCTCGACCCCGGCGCGCACCTCGCTCTCGGGTTTGAGCGGCACGGTTTTCCTCCGCAAGAGCGATCGCTCGCCGCCGCAGGAGACGGGGGATCGCGTCGAGTGCACATTCGACGCACTGAAGTGGTCGTGTGAGGTGCCGAGCGCCCTCCTGGACGTGCGGCTCGATCTGCCTGGCTTTGCCGATGTGTACTGGTGGGACGTCACAGCAGCGGCCGGAGAAACGGTACGACTGGCGCCGCAGGCTTTGCGGCAGGGGGCGAGCATCGCCGGGTGGGTGCGCGATTCCGGAGGGAATCCTCTCGTCAGTGCGCGTGTCGTCGCCACGCCGTTGGAGGTGGAGAGCGCCAGCCTTACGCGACGCCAGACCGTTGCAAAGACGAATGCGCGAGGATTCTTTCAGCTCACCGGTCTCTCGGCCGGTCAGTATCGCGTGGTCTCGCACGCGGAGCACTATTCACCTGCACTCATCGCGGCTGTGACCACGCGTGACGGCGAGGCCGTGACGTGGCCGCGCGCGATCACGCACGTGCCTCATGCCGCGATGGAACTGACGCTCGAGCCACCCGTGACCGTTGACGGTCAGCCATGGACGGTGGAGCTCATCGAGCGGGTTCCGATCGACCTGACGAGCAAGCCGGCGCGCGCGCAAACGGCCACCGCCGAAGGGCGCTGGGTGAAGCAGCGGCTGCCGGCAACCGTTTACACCCTGGAGGTGAGTGATCCGCGCGGATCGGTGCTCGAGCGCCGCGAAGTCGATTTGTCAGCCGGCGGCAAGACCGTACTGCTCGTGTCGGTGCAGCACATCCTCGTGCCCGGCCAGTTGCTCGTTGCGGACGAGCCGCTCGAGGCCGACATTCACTTCTACGATCAGTCGGGCAAAACCGTCACCGTCAGCAGCGCGAACGACGGCACGTTCACAGCGGCCTTTCCGCGGCCTGGCTCGTGGACGCCGACCGTCATGTTCCCTCCAGGCCGGACAGGCGCACGGGTGGAGGGGGAGACCGTGGTGGTGCCGGAGGAGCGCGCCCCCGGCTTCGCCCTGGAAGTACGTCTCCCGGGTGGACGCATTCGCGGCACAGTAACGGGACCGCAGGGGCCGCCCGAACGCGCGGTCGTCCATGTCACGCGCGGCGGACGCCTCGTGACGCAGCAGATGACGGGCGAGGACGGCGTCTTCGATCTCATCGGCTTGAGGGCCGGCACCTACGCCGTCGACGCGGAGGGAAAATCGGGCACGACCGAAATCCCCGTCGTCGTGGAGCTCGAACGGGACGAAGCCTCCACCGTGAAGCTCGTGCTCGCACCCTCGCTGACGATCGAAGGAACCGTCACCGCGCCAAATGGGATGCCTGCGAGTGGTGCGGTGATCCGTGTGTCGCTCGACGGCGGCTCTTCCTGGCTCAAGACGGTCAGCGACATGCGTGGACGCTTCCGTTACAGCGTACCGTCCGGCGCACGGGAGATCAGTCTGGCCGTGCTGACGTACGCGTATCCGAGCGTGGTTCTGCGCGTGCCGGTGGAAGCGGGGATTCCGATCGACATCTCCTTGCCGCCCTCGGGCGGCATTCTGCGTCTGCGTGGCGCGCCGCGCGCGCTTGTCCGTTCGGCCAACGCCGTCGTTCCCTTCCACGTGCTCTACTTCCCGGAGCCGTTCGGCGCCTACGGCGGCGGCGTGCACCTTGCCGCCGGCACCTATGAAGTTTGTGCGCCCGCAGCCTCGGGACGCGAGTGCCGCAGCGTCACCGTGACGCCCGGTGGCGAACACACCGCGGATTTCAGCAAGACCGAGAATGCAGCGCCGGAGGATGTTTGACGTGAGCAGAGCGAGCAGGCTGCTGCTGTTGACGCTTCTCCTCGCTGCGGCGAGCGATGCGCAGACGGTCACAAAACCGAAGCCATGGTTCGGCTTCGGCTTTACATGGCATCGCGACCAGGCGAAGCGCGTGTTTCTTCTGGTCGAGAAAGTCACGGCCGCCGGTCCCGCCAGCCGCGCCGGTATCCGGCCGGGGGACATCATCACTCACTTGAATGATGTGCAGGCAGGTTTCGGTGATGAGCTCGATCTGCTCCTGTTTCTCGGCGATCGCAAGCCTGGGGAACGCCTGGTCCTGAGATGCGTGCGGGCCGGGAAGCCAGTCACTGTCGCCCTGACGATCGGCACCATGCCGCCGTCCGCGGTTCCAGGTTGGGAGCGGGCGCTCGCGGCGGCGCGGCAACAACGCCGGAACGTCCGGGGCCGCTAACTTCACGTCGTCAGCTCACCCTCAATCATCGTCTTCCATAACAGGTTCCCGTCCGGATCAACCTTTGCGTGAGGTTGACACCAAGCCCTTGAAGGCCTACAAGTTCTAAAAAGGACTTACAAGGACACTCAGGGAGCGTAAGCTTCGTGGAGGTGGATATGGCTGCAGCGGTCGAACGATGCCCCTGGTGCGGGAGTGAAATCACTCACGCCAAGTTCCTGCAGGTCCAGGCGGCCATTCGCGAGGACGAGCGGAAGAAGCTCGCCGAGCAGGAGCGCACCCTCCGCGCGCAGCTCCAGAAGGAAGTCGACATTCAGGCCAAAAAGCTCCTCAAGGAGCGGCAGGCCCTCGATGCCGAGCGCGCCCGCATGACCCGCCAGATCGATGCCGTCCGCAAGCAGGCCGACCTCCAGAAGAAGAAGGAGGTGGCCGAGGTCCGCTCCATCCTCCAGAAGGACCGCGACGCCCAGATCCTCAAGAAGGAGGCGGAGTTCGCCCGCGAGCGTGACGCGCTGCAGAAGCGCATCTCCGAGATGAGCCGCCGCGTGAAGAAGGGGAGCGAGATCGGCGAAGGCGCCGAGCTCGATCTCTTCGAGGAGCTCCGCGCCGCCTTCCCCGACGACCAGCTCTCGAAGCTCAAAGGGAAGAATGCGGGAGGCAATATCCTGCACGATGTCCGCTACAAAGGGAAATCCGCGGGCAAGATCCTGCTCGATTCCCGTCCTCGCGGCGCCTGGCAGAGCGCGTACGTCGTCAAGCTCCGGCAGGATCAGTCCGAGGTCGGGGCCGACCACGCCATCCTCTCCACGCCCGTGTTTCCGTCCGGCAAGCGCGAGCTGTTCGTCGACTCCGGCGTCATCGTCGTCGCCCCGGCGCGCGTCCGGGCCATGGTCGAGGTGCTGCGGAAGGCGCTGGTCGGCATGCACGTCGCCCGGCTGAGCGACGAGGAGCGCGCCGACAAGCTGAGCCGCCTCTTCAAATTCATCACCTCGGCCGCGTTCAAGCGCCGCCTCGTCGAGGCCTCCGACCTCGCGAACGAGGCGCTGGAGATCGACGTACAGGAAAAACGCGCCCACGACACCGTCTGGAAGAAGCGCGGCACGGTGCTCACGCGGATCAAGCACGTCCTCCGCGAGCTCGACACCGACGTCAGCGCGATCGTCGAAGCGAGAGATGAACCGGAGGCTGACGAAGCCACCCCGACCCGGCTGCGTCCCGCCGCGTATCGAGTGCACTGATGACGACCGCCACACCTGCATGGCAGGAACGCCGCCTCGGGCGCACCATCCTTCGCACCTACCGCGACACGCGCGACCTGTACGACATCATCCCGAACGAGCGCCAGCCGCGCATGGGGCCGAAGGAAGACCTCGAGCTTCAGCGCCAGATCGAGGCGAACGAAGGCATCTTCGAGCCGCTCCTCGTCGAGCCCCACCCCGACCTCGCCGGCAAGTACCGCATCATCGACGGCGACCGCCGCTGGACCAACTCCAAGGTCCTCGTCGAATCGCAGCGGAGGGAGGAGTTCCGCCGTGTCCCCCTCGAGATCACCGACCGCACCCTCACCGACGACGAGCGCCTCCGCGTCTGGATCTACATCCACCGCCAGCGCAAGGAATGGGACGCCAAGGAGAAGGAGATGGTCGCCTACGGCCTCGTCGACATCGTCGGACGCGCCAGCGCCGCCAACATCCTCGGCGTCACCGTCCGCGAGCTCGACAAGCTCGTCGAGATCTACGAGCTCTCCGAAAAGCTCACCAACCTCAAGGAGCCCGGCTCCTCCATCACCTGGGCCCGCGAGATCAAGAACATCAACAAGACGCTGCTGACGCCGACCGTCCTCGACGAGATCGTGCGCAAGGTCAACGACAATGAAATCACCAACTCCAAGGACATCCGCAAGCTGCGCACGGTCCTGCGCGACCCCGTGGCCAAGCAGCGCTTCATCGACGGCCACAGCCTCGACGTCGTCATGAGCTCCCTCGAGCCGCGCGAAGCGAAGAAGGGGAGCCTCGCCGGCGACCTCCAGGAGCTGACCCAGGCCATCCAGCGCCACCCCTGGACCACCCTCGTCGACAGCCGCGGCGACGCCGAGCTGCTCGAGCAGGTGGAGAAGGCGGAAAAGCTGCTGCGGGAGTTGAAGAAGGTGCTGGGGTAGGCGGTTTTCGGTTTTTGGTTGTCGGTTTTCGGTGCTGCGCTACGCCGGGATCGCCGCGTAGCGCAGCCCCGAAAACCGAGAACCGAAAACTTTTCTCTCCCCCCTGTCGAATTCCCCCCGCCCCGTTCGACGTCCTCATAGAAAGGGGAAAAACGATGCGATTCATGGTCATGGTCAAAGCCAGCAAAGACTCCGAAGCGGGCGTGATGCCGAGCGAGGAGCTCCTCACGGAGATGGGGAGGTACAACGAAGAGTTGATCAAGGCTGGCGTCATGCTGGCCGGTGAGGGGCTGCACCCGAGCTCGAAAGGCGTGCGCGTCCAGTTCGACGGCAACGACCGCAAGGTCATCGACGGGCCGTTCACCGAGACCAAGGAGCTGGTCGCCGGCTTCTGGCTGTTCGAGTGCAAGTCGAAGGAAGAAGCGATCGAGTGGGTGAAGCGCGCGCCGAACCCGATGCCCGGCAGCGTGGGCGAGATCGAGATCCGCCAGGTGTTCGAAGACTCCGACTTCGGCGACCTCGTCGACAAGGTGCCGGAAGTCTTCGAGAACGAGCGCAAGTTCCGCGAGCAGGTTGCGAAGAAGAACGGATGATGGTGTGATCGGCAGCCGATGCCGGCTGCCGACACTCATCGCACGATCGACGCCGTCTGGCGGATGGAGTCGCCGAAGCTCATCGCCACCCTCACGCGCATGGTGCGGGACGTCGGCCTGGCCGAGGATCTCGCGCAGGACGCGCTGCTGACGGCGCTGGAGCAGTGGCCGGACTCCGGCATCCCCGACAATCCCGGCGCCTGGCTCACGGCCATCGGCAAGCGGCGCGCGATCGACATGCTGCGACGCACCACGCTCGCCGACCGCAAGTACGAGGAGCTCGGGCGTGACGTCGTCGAAGCGATCGAGACCGACGTGATCGAAGCCATCGACGACGACATCGGCGACGACCTGCTCCGGCTGGTCTTCATCGCCTGTCATCCGGTGCTGTCGACGGAGGCGCGCGTCGCGCTGACGCTGCGCCTCATCGGCGGCCTGACGACGGCGGAGATCGCGCGCGCGTTCCTCACGCCCGAGGCGACGATCGCGCAGCGCATCGTGCGGGCGAAGCGGACGCTGACCGACGCGAAGGTGCCGTTCGAAGTCCCCCGCGGCGCCGACCGCGCGGCGCGCCTCTCGTCGGTGCTCGAGGTCATCTACCTCGTTTTCAACGAGGGCTATTCGGCGACCGCCGGCGACGACTGGATGCGCCCTGCCCTCTGCGAAGACGCCCTCCGCCTCGGGCGCATCCTCGCCGAGCTGATGCCGCAGGAGGCGGAGGTGCACGGGCTCGTGGCGCTGATGGAGATCCAGGCCTCGCGCCTGCGGGCTCGCACCGGCCCGACGGGTGAGGCGGTGCCGCTGCTCGAGCAGGACCGCGCGCGCTGGGACCAGATGCTCATCCGCCGCGGCCTCGTCGCACTGGCCCGCGCGGAGAAGCTCGGCGGCGCGCCCGGACCGTACGCGTACCAGGCCGCGATCGCCGCCTGCCACGCGCGAGCGCGCAAAGCCGACGACACGGACTGGGCGCGCATCGCCGCGTTGTACGCGCAACTGGCGCAGTTGATCCCGTCCCCGGTCATCGAGTTGAACCGCGCCGTGGCCATTGCCATGGCCTTCGGCCCGGCCGAGGGCTTGGTGATCGCCGACCGCCTGCAGTCGGAAAAAGCACTGGAGGGCTACCACCTGCTGCCCGCCGTCCGCGGCGACTTTTTAGCGAAGCTGGGCCGCCACGACGAAGCCCGCGCCGAACTGCAACGCGCCGCCGCCCTGACGCGCAACGCCAGGGAACGCGCGCTGTTGCTGGACCGCGCGGCAAAGCTGGCCGGCGACCGATAGGACCGATAGGACGGATAGGACCTATAGGACGGAGCTGCCCGCGCCACATCCTGGCGAAGCGCATCACGCGATGCGCGCGGAACCGTCGCTGCCACTAGCCCCCGGCTTTGCCGGGGGTGGCGCCCCCGCGGTGTATCCCGAATCCGCCGTATGGAGGGTGGGGGTGGCCCCCCCTGTGTATCCCGAATCCGCCGTATGGGGGGTGGGGGTGGCGCCCCCCTGTGTCATCCCGAATCCGCCGTATGGGGGCTCGGGTGGGGGAGGCGCCCCCCTGTGTCATCCCGAATCCGCCGTATGGGGGCTCGGGTGGGGGAGGCGGGTGAGGGATCTGTGTGGGGGAACACGGTGCGGCAGTTGGCTACCTTCCCCCACACAGATCCCTCACCGCCCTCCTCCGCCCAGCCCCCCATACGGGCGGATTCGGGATGACACATTTCACCGGCGCAGCGGGAAGTCACGTCCGAGGCGCGCGTCCGAGCTCCGTCGCGATGCGCCGCGAAAAGCGTAAGGATTCCCTGTTATTTTTGCGCGATGCACTTCCTTCTCACCCTGGTGCTTCTTGCCGCCGAAGGCCCGCTGCAGCCGGTCAACGCTTTCCTCAACGCCCTGGCCAACGCCGACGCCGATGCACTGGTGGCCACCTTCCACGACGACGCCACCGTCTTTCTGCCGATGACCACCGCCCCGCAACGGATGCGGGGCAAACAGCAGATCCGCGACGCCTTCGCCCCCGCCTTCACGCAATGGGGCAAGTCGAAGCGCGCCGAACCGGGCGAGCTGGAAACAGAAATCCACGGCGACACCGCCATCGTCACCTTCCACCTCGGCAAGCTGCAGCCGGACCAGCCGACGTCGTTTTCCCGGCGCACGTTCGTGCTCACGCGGAAGGACGGCCGCTGGCTGATCGCGCACCTGCATGCGTCCAACGTGATGTTGCAGCCTAAGAAGTAGGATGCGTTTTCCGTGGTCCGTCGTCCGTGCTTCGCGCGGCGGACCGCCCGTGCAGCGAAGCACGGACCACGGACCACGGACAACGGTTTCCCCCGTAAGGCGATCATGGCAAAGACACTGCACTTCACTCTCGACTGATGTACCGCTACCTGCGCTACGTTCCGAAAAACCGCCTCAGCCGCGCTGCCGGGCGGCTGGTGCATGCGCGCCTGCCGCGGCCTCTGGCCCGGCGGCTGGTGAAGTGGTTCGCGCGCACGTACCAGATCGACGTGGCCGCCGCGTCGCGCGACCTGCACGAGTACCCGTCGATCGGTCACTTCTTCATCCGCGACCTCCGCGAAGGACTGCGGCCCATCGAGGGCGATTTCGTCTCGCCGGTCGACGGCGTCCTGCGCAACTACGGCACCGTCACCGACGGCCGCCTGGAGCAGATCAAGGGGAAGACGTACACCCTGGCGCGCTTCCTCAGCGACGCGGAGCACGCCTCCCGCTACGAGCACGGCAGCTTCTTCAACCTCTACCTCTCGCCGCAGGACTATCACCACGTGCATTCGCCCGTCGGCGGCAAGATCGTGCGCAGCGTGCACATCCCCGGCAAGCTCTGGCCGGTCAACGACTGGTCGCTGGCCAACGTGGACGAGCTCTTCTCCATCAACGAGCGCGTCGTCACCTACATCGAGTGCAACCTCGGCCTCGTGGCCGTGGTGATGATCGGCGCGACGAACGTCGGCAAGATCTCCGTGGTGTACGACAGCTTCATCTCCAACGCCGCGGGCGTCGACAAGCTCGCCATCCGCAACTACACGCCCGGCATCGACATCCGCCCCGGCGACCGCCTCGGCACCTTCCACATGGGCTCCAGCGTCGTCATGCTCCTCGAGCCCGGCCGCGTCGACCTCGACAAGGTCCGCCTGAAGGCCGGGACGAAGGTGCAGTACGGCGCCGCCGTCGTCCACGGCGAGCGGGTTCCCGCAGGGTAGAACGCCGCCGGCGTGCGCGTCCGCATGGCCGTCGTTCGAGACAACAAAGTTGTCTCGCGAGTCAATGTTGCTGACTTTCGAGACAGCGAAATTGTCTCGCGAGTCAATGTTGCTGACTTTCGAGACAGCGAAGTTGTCTCGCGAGTCAATGTTGCTGACGTTTGAGACAGCAAAGTTGTCTCGCGAGTCAATGTTGCTGACTTTCGAGACAGCAAAGTTGTCTCGCGAGTCAATCTTGCTGACCTTCGAGACAACTTTGTTGTCTCCGCGCGACGCCCTTGGTGGCCCGGCAACCCCGCCTGACGCCGGCTAAGCAGAATTTGTATTGCATCTGCATTACAAATCATGCATACTGCCTCCATCTTCCCCAGAAGTACGGCAGCCGTCGACGCGTAACGGATGTCGATAGAGGGCCCGAGGCTCGCGACCTCGGGGTTGTTCCACCGGGATCTCTCGGCGCGTGGCCGTGAGATCCACCGGACGGCCACCGGTCTGCACGCGGTGACCGTCCGGCAACCCAGGTCGTGCCGGAAGCACGACCCATGGAGGCCTTGTCATGATTTCGTTCCAATCCATTTCTGTGAAACCGGCCGTTTCGTTGGACGGCACGCCGCTGGCCACGCCCGAGCAGCTCATCGAGCAACTGCGGGCCATGCGGCAGCACATCCCGGAGTTCGAGCCCTTGCCGGTCGGCTCGGCCAAGGCGCGGAGCCGCGCCGGCCATGTCGGCGACACCTTCCTGCAGGTGGGGATCAGCGCGATCGGCGCCTCACCGCTGGTGGCCTCGGCCATCGGCAAGGATGCGGAGACCGCCTTACAGGAGCGCGATGAAGCCGCGCGCTGGAGCGCGTTCGAGACCGAGCTGCGCACGCTGCTCGAAGGCGTCGCCGGAGCCAACCGCACCCGCAGCCAGCGCCTCGGCATCCTCGCCCTGCAGGCGTACACCATCGCCAAAGGCCTGGTACGCCAGCAGGAGCACGCCGCCCTGGTGCCGCTGGTCGAGGCCATGCGCGGCATGAACAAATTCGCCCGCAAGGCGAAGCACCCCCGCCCGGAACCGCGCGTGGAGGTGGCGCCGGCGAAAGAGTAGGTAGTCAGAAGTGGGGCCGGGCGTGCAGCGCACGCCCGGCCCGTTGAGGAAAGACGATAGGACCTATAGGACCTATAGGACGAATAGGACCTATGGGACTGCCGCGCGGAGCTCTGTGGCGTTAGGAAACCGCACCTGCACCACCTCAACCCCCGCACATGGTCCCATCTGTCCTATAGGTCCTATTTGTCCTATAGGTCCTATCGTTTCCCCGATAGGAAACTGCACTGCAACACCATCAACCCCGCGCATGGTCCCATTCGTCCTATAGGTCCCATCCGTCCCATAGGTCCCATCATCGCCCGGTCTACTTCTTCGCCTGCGCCTGCTGTTCGATCTTCACGCGGTACCGTTCCACGTCATCGGTGCGCTGCAGGTTCGGCAGCGCCGCGGCCAGTTGGTCGCGCGCTTCCGCGAACTGGCCGGTCTCGAACAGCGACACCGCGTAGTAGTAGCGCAGGTCGTCTTCGCCGCGGTTCAGCGCGCCCAGCTTGCCGAACGCGCGCACCGCTTCCTGGAACGCGCCGGTGCGATAGAAGCCCGTCGCCGCGGCGGCGATGGCTTCGCGCGATGACGCGGGGCTCTGCGCCAGCGACGTGTAGATGCGGTTCGCTTCGGTCAACTGGCCGGCGATGATCAGCGTCTCCGCTTCGCGCAGGCTGGCCAGCAGCGCGCGGCGCTTCTCCGCTTCGACGGCGGAGATGCGCTCCTGCGCGTCCTTCTCCGCCGCGGCCTTGGCCACGGCGATGCGCTCCTCCGACAGCTTCTGGATGAGCGCGCGCTCCTCGGCGATCTTCGCCTCGGCCGCTTTCTCCACCTCGGCACGCACGGCGGCGATGCGCTCGTCGGCGCTCTTCTCCGCCGCGGCGCGCTCCGCCGCAATGCGCGTTTCAGCCGCACGCTGCGCCGTCGCCGTCTCCGCCACGACGCGCTCCTCCGCGCGCTTGATCGCCTCGGCACGCGCCTGCGCCACGCGCTCGTCCGCTTCGCGCTGCGCCGCGGCGACGCGCTCGTTCGCGCTCTTCTCCAGCTCCGCGCGCGCGGCGGCGACGCGCTCTTCGATCAGGTTCATCAGGTCGGCGCGCTGCTGCGCGACGGTGGGCTGCACCACGACGCCCGCGGATTTCAGCCGCGGATTCGGGGTCAGCGGAATCGACGGCACCAGCCGCTCCGCCAGCGGCTCGAACGCCGCCGCGTCGTTGGCCAGCGGCAGCGAGGCATAGGTCGGCTTGATCCGCTCCACGTTCAGCAGGCGCGTCACCGCATCGCGCGCCTCCGCCTCACGCCCGATGCGGTCGTAGGCCAGGGCCAGGTAGAGGAGCGACTCCTCCAGCTCCGCCACCGAATCCAGCTTCCCCGTGGCCACGTACGCCTGCCGCGCCTCGGGTGGCAGCGCCGCATTCGCCGCCGCGCGCAGATCTTCGATGGCGTCGACGTAACGGCCGGCCCGGTAGTGTTCCTTGCCGCGTTCCAGCGGTGTTTGGGCGGCCAAAGTGCCGGCAAACAGAAAGACGGCTGCAGTCATCAGTGCGCGCATCGTGGCCTCCACCCGGGACGGATAGGACAAATAGGACCCTAGGACCAATACGACGAATAGGACGCCCGCCGAAAACCGAAAACCGAAAACCGAAAACCGACAACGGAAAACGGACAACGGAAAAACGGACAACGGAAAACGGAAAACGGACAACGGCATCGTCAACCGACCCCGGCATTCAAAATCCACACCGCCCGTCCGGCACGTCTGTTGAAAGCGTTCTCGGCCATGCCGTCAGATCACGTGCTGCGTCCGCAGCCGCAGCTCGTGCATCGCGCGATGCTCGATGCGTTGGTCGACCTCACCCCCGATCCCCTCTGGGTGCTCGATGCGGCGGGGGCGGTCGTCACCTACAACTCCACCTTCCAGAGATGGTGGACTGAAGTCACGGGCAGCGCGCCGGCGGTGGGCGTGGTGCTGGAGGGAGGCGCCCCGCAGTTGGCCGACCTCCAGCGCCGCGCTCTTTCCGGCCGCTCGATCATGGCCAACGTGCGCGTCATCGTGGCCGGCATCGAGCGCACCTACACGCTGCACGCGCGCACCATCGACAGCGGCGGCGTCGCCTTCACCGCGCGCGAGGTGCCGCCGGAAGGGGAGGGCCGCGACCGCGGCCTCGAGCTGGCGCTGCTCCACCTCTTCGCCTCCAACGATCCGCTCGACGAGATCCTGACGAAGACGCTCGAGTTCCTCTGCGCCACCGACCGCTGGGACGCGGCGGCGCTGTGGCGCATCGACGAAGACACGCTCCGCCCGCGCGCGATGTGGTTCGAGTCGGAAGCGGCGCGCACGAAGCTGGCGCCGCGCCTGGCCGACCTCGTCCTCCAACGCGGGGAAGGCCCGCCCGGGCGGGCGTGGAGCACCGGCGACGTCGTCTGGATCGCCGACATGCTCGACGAGAGCACGCGCGGACGCGCGGCGCTCGCCGCGGCGGCCGGCTTCCACTCCGTCGTCGCCGCGCCACTCGTCGACGAGCAGCGCGTCACCGGCGTGCTCGAGCTCTTCACCCACTCCGTCCGCCCCATCAACGAGCCGACGAAACGGATGCTCGTGCGCAGCGGCGCCGCGCTGGGGCAGCTCATCGAGCGCCGCAACCTCCTCGAGCAGATCGCCCGCAAAGGTGCCGAGTGGCTCCTCACCGTCGACGCCATCAAGATGCCGATCCTCCTCGTGCGCGGCGACGGCACCATCGTCCGTCTCAACCGCACCGCGCACGACCTCACCGGCCTCGATTACGACGACGTCCTCGGGCGGCCGCTCGTCTCCGTCGCTGACGGCGAGCCGTGGACGACGCTCCGCGACATCGTCACCGCCGTCCACGAAGGCGCCATGACCTGTACCGCCGAGGTTTTGACGGGGGAGCGCAACTGGGACATTGCGGCCAGTCCGCTCAGCACGACCGGGGAGGACGATCGCGTCGTCATCGTCATGCGTGAGACGACGGAGCTGGTGCGCCTGCAGGAATCCGTCCGCCGCGGGGAACAGCTCGCCGCCCTCGGTGAGCTCGTGGCCGGCGTCGCCCATGAGGTCAAGAACCCGCTCTTCGGCATGTCCGTCACCGTCGAGCTGATCGAGCAGCAGATCGGCGCCAACGCCGACGCACTGGAAATGACCGGCGCGCTGAAGCAGTGGATCGCCCGGTTGCAGAGCCTGACCGAGAACCTCCTCGCGTACGGCCGCGGCTGGACGACGGAGCTGATTCCGGGCGAGCTGCGCGGCGTCGTGGCGCAGGCCATCGTTACCGTGCAGCCGCTCGCGCGTGAGACCGGCGTGACGATCGAAGAGCAGCTCGACGAAGCCGGCGAGATCGTCCTCATGGACGCCACCCGCCTCGTGCTCGTGTTCGAGAACCTCCTCGCCAACGCCGTCCAGCATTCGAGTGCGGGCGGTCGCATCGTGGTCAGCGCGCGCGGCGACCGCGAGCGGCTCGAGGTCCTCGTGCGCGATCACGGCCCCGGCTTCAACCCCGACGAGCTGACGCGCGTCTTCCAGCCGTTCTTCACCCGCCGCCGCGGCGGCACCGGCCTCGGGCTCTCCATCGTGCAGCGCATCGTGGAGGAGCACGGTGGCACTGTGGCTGCATCGAATGCAGACCAAGGAGCAGTCGTCTGTGTCCGCATTCCCAGGTATCACGGAAAACCCTGAAGTGCCCGAACGGATCCTCATCGTCGACGACGAAGACCTCATCGTGCTCGCCATGCGGCGCTACTTCGAGGGCCTCGGCTACAGCGTCGATGCCGCGTACGAGCTCGAAGAAGCGCAGGCCCTGCTCGCCACCTACCAGTACGACCTCGTCATCTGCGACCTCCGCCTCACCGGCTTCGGCGGCGTCGAAGGCTTGCAGATCGTTTCGGACGTGCACCAGCGCTGCGCGAACACGCGCGTCATCCTCCTCAGCGCGTTCGGCACGCCGGAGATCGAGCGCGAGTCGTACAACCGCGGCGCCGACGCCTTTCTCCACAAACCGAAAGCGATGATGGAGATCGCCAGCATCGCCCGCACCCTGCTCGAGAGCTGATGCGCGAGCATCGAGCCCTCAACACGATCCTCGAGCCGGGCGGCATCACCTCGGTGTTCCAGCCGATCATGCACGTCGACGGCGCGGCGAAGCTCGCCGGCTTCGAGTGCCTCTCCCGCGGCCCGAAGGGAACGAACTTCGAATCGGCGAAGGTCATGTTCGAGTACGTGCGCCTCAAGCGCGAGGAGACGCTCGTCGACCGCGCCTGCGTCGCCGCCGCGCTGTCGCGCGCGCCGAAGGACGCGTCGCTCGGCCTGACGGTGAACGTGCACGCGTCGACGCTCGGCCGCGACCACGGCTTCCCCGACTTCCTCTGCGCCACCGCCTACACGAACGGCCTGACGTGCGAGCAGTTGACCGTCGAGATCATCGAGCACGCTCCCCCCTGGGACAGCCTCGGCTTCACCGCCGCGCTGGCGCGCCTCCGCGACAGCGGCATGCGGATCTCCCTCGACGACGTCGGCCTCGGCCAATCCAACTTCAAGATGATCCTCGACGTGCGCCCCGACTTCCTGAAGCTGGACCGCTACTTCGTCGAGAAGTGCCACGCCGACCGCGACCGCCAGGCCGTCATCGAGATGGTGGCCAACCTGGCCGCCCACTTCGGCGCGCAAGTCATCGCCGAAGGCGTCGATTCCGCGGAGGCGTCGGAGGCGCTGCAGCAGTTTGGCGTGCGCTACATGCAGGGGTTTCTGTTCGCGGAACCGCTGAGCGCGGAAGCCGCGCAGGCGTTTGCGCGGGGGGAACGATAGGACGAATAGGACAGATAGGACCTATAGGACGAATAGGACGGCGGATCCTGCTTTTCGGGGGCGGGCGGCGGCCTACCTATTTGTCCTATTGGTCCTATAGGTCCTATTCGTCCTATCGTTCCCCGCCCCCCATCACCACATACCGTCCCCGCCCGGCGCGTTTCGCCTCATACAGCGCCTGATCCGCGCGCTCCTTCGCGCTTTCCACGCTGTCGCCGGCGCCAATCGTGGCCACGCCGCAGGACGCACTCAGGGTTGTGCCCTGCAACCTCTCGTAGATGGCGTCCAGGCGCGGCACCGCGGCTTCGGCGGTCAGGCCGGCGAAGATGACGGCGAATTCGTCGCCGCCGAGGCGGGCGAAGAGGTCGGCTTCGCGCAGCTCGGCGCGGACCAGTTTGGCGAACGTGATCAGCGCCGCGTCGCCCGCCGCGTGGCCTTGCGTGTCGTTGATCATCTTGAAGTAGTCGAGGTCCAGCAGCGCCAGCGCCGCGCCCTGCTCCGCGTAGCGGGGAAACACCTCGGTGAAGTGCCGCACGTTGTGCACGCCGGTGAGCGCGTCGTGTGTCGCGATGCGCTGCAGCTCTTCTTCCTCGGCGATGTTGCGCAGGGTGAGGATCGTGGACGCATTCGGCTCGCCGGCGAAGCGGAACAGCACGCTCGTCGCCGCGTACGGCTGGCCGTTGGCCAGCACGCGCTGCTCGTCGAAGCGGGACGTGCGGCGCAGCCACCAGCGAGGACCGAGCTCCGGCCGCGCGAGCAGCTCCGACACTTCCATCCCGAAATAGAGGTCGCCGAACAACTGCTCCGCCGCGTGGTTGCCGTACAGCAGCCGCTGCTCGCTGCCGATGACGAGCACCGCGTCGGGGATGGCGTCGAACGCCGCTTTCAGGTAGTGCTGCTCGGTGACGTCCTCGATGACCACGTACGCGTACGACCCGCCGTCATGCTCGACGGTGTAGCAGCGGACGTTCGCCACGCGGCCGCTGCCGCCGAGGTAGTAGACCGTGTGCAGCGCGGTGCCGGAGCCGCGTGCGAGCAACTGCTCGATGCGCTCCGGCAGCGAGAACTGCACGAGCTGCGTCAGCGGCTTCGGCACCGGAAAGGTGGCGTTGCCGAGGAAGGCGCGGGCGAAGGAGGTGCTGCCGTCGATGACCGCGCCGGTGGTGCGGTCGACGATGGCGGAGGGGTCCGGCGCCGCGTGCAGCACCGCCTGGAACAGCGCGTTCGCGCGGCGTTTCGCCTGCCGCTCGTGCGCCTGCTTCAACTCGCGCTCCAGCGCCGCGGTGAGGCGCGTCATGCGGTCCTTGAGCAGGTAGTCGGAGGCGCCGCCGCGCATCATGCGCACGGCCGTGTCTTCGCCGATCGCGCCGGAAAGGACGATGAACGGGATGTCGAGGCCGGTCTCGCGCAGCGTGGCCAGAGCGTCGGGCGCGCTGAAGCGGGGGAGCTTGTAGTCGCTGACGATGGCGTCCCACGTGCCGTCGCGCAGCGCGGCGCTCATCTCTTCCTTCGTCTCGACGCGGCACACCTCCGGCGCCCAGCCGCTGCGCCGCAGCGACATCGTCACGTGTGCGGCGTCGCGGTCGGAGTCCTCGACGAGCAGCAGCCGCAGCGGACGCGCGCTCACGCCGCCCACTCTTCCGACCTTCCGGTGGTGAAGTACACCGTCGCGCCCTTCTCCGGCTCACCCTCGGCCCATACGCGTCCGCCGTGCCGCTGCACGATGCGGTCGACGGTGGCCAGCCCGATGCCGGTGCCGCTGAACTCCTTCTCCGAGTGCAGGCGCTGGAAGGGGCGGAACATCTTCGCGGCGTGCTCCGGCGCGAAGCCGGCGCCGTTGTCGCGCACGTAGAAGGTGATGGTCCCGCCGTCGTTGCGCGCGCCGATCTCGATGCGCGCGCCGGGGCGCTTGCTGGTGAACTTGAACGAGTTGCCGATGAGGTTCTCCAGCACGGCGCGGAGGAGCTTGTCGTCGCCGCTGGCGACGAGGCCGTCCGGGATCACGAACTCGACTTCGCGGTCGGGCTGCGCGCGCCGCAGGTTCATGGCGATGTCGCGCGCGATGCGCGTGATGTCCACCTCGGTCCGATGCACCTCGAGACGCGTCAGCCGCGCCATCTGCAGCATCCCTTCGATCAGCTCGTTCATCTGCTTCGCGCTGTGCCGGATCCAGTAGATGCACTCGCGGCCGATGTCGTCGAGCTTCGGGCCGTAGTCTTCATCGAGCGCCTGGGCGAAGCCGGAGATGCTGCCGACGGGTGCGCGCAGATCGTGGGAGACGGTGGCGGCGAACGACTCCAGGTCCTTGTTCGCCGCTTCGAGCTCGGCGGAGCGGCGGCGCATGACGGCATCGCGCTGCTGCGTCTGTTCGAGCAGCTTGTTGAGACTCGCCGCGAGGGGACGCAGCGCGCCCGCCTGCGGCTCGATGCGCGTGGCGTAGGTCTGATCGCGGATCGCGTCGTCGACGCCGGCGCGGATGGCGTCGACGCGGCCACGCACCATGCGCGACGTCAGCGAGGCTACGCCGAGCGCGAGCACGGCCGCGATGGCGGCGGCGACCGCCGCGGGCGTCACGACGCTGCGCAAAGATGTGCCGCCGGTGGCGACGCGCGGCTCCACGGCCAGCGAGCCGCCGCCGGGGAGCGAGCGGAAGATCTGCTCCAGTTCGCCGGTGGGCGCGCCGCTCGTCGCCACGGTCTCGCCGCCGGCTCCGTAAATCGTGGCGGCGCGCACGCTTCCGGCGGCAGCGAAGGCATCGAGGAGCGGTTGGGGAGGCGCGTCCTTCGCGAGAGCGGCGGTGAGCGCGTCGACGACGGCGTTGGCGTCTCCAGCGGCGGCGTGCTGCTTCTGCGTGAACCAATAACTGACGCCGGCGGTGACGATCGCGGAGAGCAGAGCTGCCGCCAGTACGCCCGCCGCAATGTGCCGCTCCACCGGAGACTTCATTCGCCCTATCATGCGAGGCCCGTGCTTTGCAGACGCGACGGTGCAAGAAATTAGCCTTATTTGCCGAGAGAAATGAGAAGAGCGAGAGTCGCTGCCGCCCTGGCGCTGACGGCCGTTGCCGTCTGGCCATTGGCCTGCCGGGAATCCGAGCCCGCCGCGGCCGCCGATCCGCCGCGCATCGAGGTCAAGGCCACGGTCGCCCCCTTCGAAGGCGTCACCATCCAATCGCCCATCGAGGGAACCATCCTCGAGCTGACCACGAGCGAAGGGGCGCTGGTGAAGCAGGGCGACGTCCTGGCCACGCTGACCAATCCCGCCGTCGAGCGCGAGCTCGCGTACGCACGCGCCGCGGTCATTGCCGCCGAGCATCGTCTGCGCAGCGTGAGCGCGCCTCCTCGCGCGGCGCCGCGCACCAGCCCGGAGCGGGAGCGCACCGCCGCCGCGCTCGTCCGTGCGCGGCAGCAGCGGCTCGACCGGCTGCGGGCGCTGCTCGCCACCGGCGACGTCGCCAAACAGGATGTCGAGAACGCCGAGGCGGAGCTGTCCGTCGCTCTGCGGGAGCTGGATGCGGAGCGCGAGCGCGGCGTCGCGCCCGCCGCCGCGCCGGCCGCGAATCGCGAGCTGCTCGAAGCGGAGGCGGAGCGCGCTCGCGCCGACCACAGCTTCGCGGAGCATCGCAAGGCGCAGCTCGTCATCAAGGCACCAGCCACCGGCACCATCACCCGGCTGCGCGTCGCCGCCGGCGCCACCATCTACACGCGCGACCCCATCGCGGAGATCGTCGACAGTACGACCGCGCGCGTCCAGGCGCAGCTCGCCCCCGAACTGCTGCGCTTCGTCCGCGCCGGCCGCCCCGTCGACGTCAAGCTGATGACCATTCCTCCCCGCCGCTTCCGCGAGCCGATCGCGCGCGTCATTCCGCCGGGCGCCGAGGGGGGCTCCGCAATCGTCGTGAACGTGCCCAATCCCGACCGCATGCTGCAGCCTGGGACGCCGGCGGTCATTACCATCCAATGAGAAGGGCGCTTGTCTTCGCGGTGGTGGTCCTGTGCGCCGGTTTCGCGGTCGCGGGGGAACCCGACGGGACCCATGGGACAGATGGGACCCATGGGACAGATGAAAATCCCATTCGTCCCATAGGTCCTATTGGTCCCATCAGTCCCATCGTTCCCCCGCCGCAACCCACGCAGAAACTTTCCTTCGAACAAGTCCTCTCCCGGGCGGAAAAAGCCCACGACGTTTCCCCTTCCGCCATCGAGGCTGCCGATCTGCTGGCCTCTTCGTCCGACCGCATCGGCATCCCCGTGCTGCGCATCGAGACCGGCGCCACCACCGCGCACAACGTCGACACCTTCACGCGGAACGTCTTTCGCTACGACGCGCTCTCCGCGCTGATCCTGGTCGACTATCCGCTGCTCGACGGCGGCATTCGCGACCAGCAGGTTCGCGTGGCGAAGCTCGACGCGCAATCGTTCCGGCAGCGCCTCCGCGAGACGTCCGACAACCTCTTCCGCGAGACGCTCGACGCCGTCGCACGCCTGTACACCGCGCAGGAGCGGCTGCGCATCCTCAACGCCGGGCTCAAACGCGCCGTCGAGATGCGCGATCGCGCGCGGCAGCTCCTCGAGGTGCAGGAGATCTCCAACATCACCGCCACGCAGTGGCAGGACGAGGCCATCGTCGCCGAGTCGCAACTCCTCGATCTTGAGCTGCAGCGCCTCGAAGCGGAGACGCACGTGAAGCAGTTGATGGGCGACACCACCGGTGAGCCGGTCGAGATCATCCTGCACATCGACGAAGACCCGGCCTCGCGCGCGCTCGCGCTGGCCGCCGATCCCGCGCCGCTCATCGCCACCGACCAGGGCGTGACCCGCGCCACGATGCTCTTCGAGCGCAAGCGCCTCGAGCTCGAACAAGCCGTGGCCGCGCGCCGGCCGCAGCTCACGATGTCCGCCTTCGGCGGCGTCACCGCGCTGACGAACATCGCCGGCGAAGACGACGGCGGCTACGGCATCTTCGGCGTCCGCTTCACGCTCGCGCTGCCGATGTTCGACGCGGCCGCCGCACGCCGCGTCGCCGAGGCGCGCGTGCAGATGGAGCAGGCGAGCCTGGAGCGGCGCACCACCACCGAGCAGATCAAGCGGCAGACCTCCTCACTGTGGCTCGGCATCGCCGCGCTCGAAAAGCGCATCGGCCTCCTGCAGCAGATGGTCGACAACGCTCGCAGGCGCGAGGAGTCGGTGATCCGTCTCGTGGCCGCGGGGCTGCGTCCGGAGAACGACGTCGCCGAAGTCGCCGCCGATCGCGCCCGCCGCGAAAGCGATCTCCTCGGCGCCCGCATCGAGCTCTGGAAATACCAGCAGATGGTGAAGCGCCGCGCCGGCAGCGACACACCGGCGACGGTTGCGCAGGCCGGAGCCGCGCCATGACGCTCTCCGTCCTCATGACGACCGAGGGGACGTATCCCTACGGCGCGGGGGGCGTGAGCACGTGGTGTGATGCGCTGCTGCGGAACACGCCTGACGTCCGCTACACGCTGCTGCCCATCATGATGAACCCGCACATCGAGGCGCGCTTCGAGCCGCCGTCGAACGTGCGCAGCATCATCAACGTCCCGCTCTGGGGCATCGAAGAGCCCTCCGAGTTCGCGCTCGGCACCACCTTCGCCGAGCTGTACGAGCGCAAGCGCGCCACGAGCGAAGAGGAGGTCGAGGCGGAGTTCCTCCCGCCGTTCCGCGAGTTCCTGGAGCTGGTCAACGGCGGACACGATCCGGCGTCGTTCGGGCGCGTGCTCGTGCAGCTCGAGGACTACTTCGTGCGCCGCGATTACAGCCTCACGATGAAGTCGCGCCCCGTGTGGCGCGCGTTCGTCGAGACGATGCAGGCGTACGCGCGCCGCACCGCCGCGTCGCTGCCACCCGAGGCGCGCGAGCATCAGCTCCCGTCGATCTTCGACCTCACCGAGTGTCTGCGCTGGCTCTATCGCTTTCTGATCGTGCTGACGGTGCGGGTACCGGAAGTGAGCGTCACGCACACGACGGCGGCGGCGTTCTGCGGCTTGCCGTGCATCACCGCGAAAGTGCGCCGCGGCACGCCGATGATCGTGACGGAGCACGGGGTCTACCTGCGCGAGCAGAACCTTTTCCTGTCGCGCTTCAAGCGTCTCTTCTTCTGCAAGCAGTTCCTGCTGAACCTCATCACCGCGGTCGTGCGCGCGAACTACTTCCACGCCGACGTCGTCGCGCCGGTCTGCCACTACAACACGCGGTGGGAGCTGGCGCAGGGCACGCCGCAGCACAAGATCCGCGTGATCTACAACGGCGTCGACCCGGAGGTGTTCTCGCCCGGCCCGAAGCGCAGCGGCCCCGCGCACGTCATCGCCACCGCGCGCATCGATCCGCTGAAGGACATCGAGACGTTCCTCCGCGTCGCCGCGCGAGTGCGGGAGACGCACGCCGAGGTGCGCTTCACCATCTTCGGCAACGTGGCCGACGAGGCGTATTACGAGAAGTGCCTCACCCTCCGCCGCGAGCTGGGCCTGGAGCACATCGTCACGATGGGCGTGCCCGCGGACGACGTGGTGAAGGCGTACCACGACGCCGACCTCGTGCTGCTGACGAGCATCTCCGAGGCGTTCCCATACTCCGTGATCGAAGCGATGGCGTGCGAGCGCGCCGTCGTCGCCAGCGACGTCGGCGGCGTCGGCGAAGCGGTGGAGGAGTGCGGCTTGCTGGTGCGCCCCCGCGACGTGGAGGGCTTCGCCACGGCAGTACGGCAACTCCTGGATGATGCGTCCCTGCGCGCCCGCCTCGGCCGCCGCGCCCGCGCCCGCGTCCTGGAAGAGTTCCGCCAGGACAACAGCATCGCCGCCTACCTGAACCTCTACCGCACCGCCGCCGCCCGGCACGCCACGCCGGACATCGTGGAGGCGCGCGCATGAAGGACGATAGGACGAATAGGACGGATAGGACGAATAGGACCTATGGGACCTATGGCACTTATGGGCCTGCAGTTCGTCCCATTCGTCCTATCTGTCCTATAGGTCCTATTCGTCCTATCGTTCCCCCCGCGGGGCCCCACCCATGACCGCCCTCGACGACCTGGGCCGTCGCGTCATCCACGTCGTGGGCATGCCCAAAGACGCCTGGGAAATCGCCGCGCAGCTCGAAGTCCTGGGCCTGCGCGACAGCGATGCGCGCAGCGGCTACGGGTCGCGTGACCTCTTCGACCTGGCCCGCGCCATCGAGCGCCGCTTTCGCGCCGGCGCCTACGGCTTCACCGTCGGGGCCGACGATCCTGTGCCGCGGGTCATCCCCTGGGTGCGCTTCACGCGGCGCTATTTCGCCGGGATCGCGTTCGCCATGCCAATGGCCATGCAGGCGGCGTCGATGCTGCTGTGGGGCTACGGGATCTGGGGTGCGATCGACCTCGAGCTGGCCCAGGGCAGCGCCATCGCGCTCGGCTTCATCGCCAGCTACATCGCCGCGGGCGGCTTCGCGCAGGCCATCGTCCGCCGCGGCCTGTTCTACATCTACCAGCAGGAAGAAGGGCTCGCGCGCTGGACCGCGTTGCGCGGCTTCGGCATCGCGCTGCGGATCACGCTGGCGCTGCTCGTGCCGGCGTACCTCGTCAACCTCCTCTTCGGGATTCTGCCGTGGTCGATGGTGCTGACGGCGTCGCTCTTCTACGCCGGGCTGACGGTGCTCTGGCTGTCGTGGGCGCTGTTGTATCTCGTGCAGCGGACGGAGCTCCTCGCCGTCATCACCGCCATCGCGCTCGCGGCGGTGATCGCCACGGCGAAGCTCGGCGGCGCGCCGCCGATCGTGGCCAACGGCGTCGGTGTCCTCGTGGCGGACCTCCTCAGCCTCGGCGCCGCCACCTTCATCCTCGGGCGCATGGCGCGCAAGCGCGGTAACGCCGAGCCGGTGAATCCGCCGCGGCTGGCGGTGCTCGTCGTCAGCACCTCGCGCTACTTCGTCTACGGCGTCCTGTTCAACACGTTCCTCTTCGCCGATCGCGTGATCGCCTGGACCACGCGCGTCGGCCGCGACGACTTCCCGCCGTATCCCTTCTGGCTGAACGTGCGCTACGAGCTGGCGATGGATCTCGCGCTCGTCGTGGTGATCGTCATGGGCGGCGTCGTCTCGTACGCCATCGAGCGTTTCTCCGAGAAGCTGATCCCGCATGAAAAGCGAACGCCGAGCAGCGACGTCGAGACGTTCGTGCACGAGCACTTCGAGGCGCACCGCCGCCGCTCCTTCCAGCTCGGCATCGGCGCGGTCATCGGGCTGGGGCTGGCGTGGCTGTTGTTCGTCTCGCTGCAGCAGGTCGACAACGTGCGGCTGCACGAGGCGCTGACCTCGCCCGTGACCATCCGCGTCTTCATCGCCGCGGCGCTCGGCTACACCATCTTCATGTTCGCCGCGCGCAACGTGCTGCTGCTCCTGACGCTGTCGCGCATCGACTCCGCGGTGCGCTGCGTGGCGTACGCGCTGGTGGCGGACGTGGTGGTCGGCTTCATCTGCAGCCGCGCCATCGGCTACTGGGCGGCGGTGGCGGGCGTCGTCGCCGGCGCCATCGTCATGTGCATCGTGGCCGCGCGCGAAACACGGCGCACGCTCGAACAACTCGACTACTCGTATTACGCGGCGTACTGACATGTACTGGCTCTACGGCATCGATGCGGTCTTGCGGATCACGGCGGCGCTGCTGCTGTTGTTCGTCTGCATCCCCGCGCTGGCGTGGAAGCGCCCCGCGTCCTTCACCCGCCTCGACTGGTTCTTCTGGAACCTCGGGATCGGCATCACTCTGTTGACGCTCGCGGGGCAGCTTTTCACGCTGCTCAACGTCGCCGCGACGGTGACGTACCTGCTGCTCTTCGCCACGATCATCGTCCTCGGCCGCGCGAAACAGGCGGGCGCACCGCCGCTGCGCTGGCTGGCCGAGGCGTATCGCGACGCGGTGCTGTTCGGGCTGCGCGTCCTCGACCGCAGCGCCGGCATTCGCGGACGCGCAACGGAGGCGATTCGCGGCGGCGCACGGAGGCTGGCCACCAACTTCGCCACCCATCGCGGCGCGTTCCTCGCCTGGACGGCGGTCGTCGCCGTGGCGGCGGCCACGCGCTTCTATCGCCCCTTCGCCACCGCCAATCTCGGCTTCTCCGATACCTACGTCCACCTCTACCTGATGCGCCTTCTCGACGAGGGGCGGCAGGTCGATCCCGCCTGGGGACCGTACCCGCGCGGCATGCACTTCCTGCTGCTGGCGATCGAGCGGCTGACGAATGTCGACGCCATTCTGCTGATGAACTTTTTCGGCGCGTTCAGCGGCGTGCTGCTGACGCTCGCCGCCGCGTACACCGCGCAGCGCATCACGCGCAGCACGACGGCGGCGCTCCTCGCGGGGCTCCTCTTCGCCACCATGATCGGCGGCGCGCGCCAGTACTTCGCCCTCGGCGGCAGCGTCTCCAGCCCCACCGCCGTCCAGGCGCGGCAGATGCTCGCGCGTCCCTACGCGGAGATGCTCACCGACTCCGGCGAGTTCGACGTCCTCCTGACCGCCTTCCAGCGGCAGACCACGACACTCCCGCAGGAGCTGGCGATCGTGCTGCTGCTGCCCGGAGCGTTGTTTCTCGTCGACTGGCTGCGCACGCGCGACCGCTGGCGCCTGACCGGCTTCATCGGCTGCAGCGCGGCCATCGCCGCGATCCACTCCGGCGTAGCCGTGCCGCTGGTGGCCCTCTGTGCAGCCGCCGCTGTGGCAGTACTCATTTGCCAACCGCGCAGCGTCCCATCTGTCCCATCTGTCCCATCTGTCCCATCTGTCGCATTGGTCCCATCGGTCCCTGTGCGCCTGCGGGACGTTGCCTACGGTGCCGGTGCCGGCGCCTTGGGCATCGCCATCGGCTCCACCTGGATGCTGGGGTACCTGCGCTACAGCAGCATGGCCGCGAAGAGTGAAGCCCACGCAGACGCAAACGTAGGCGCAAACGTTGGCGGCGTCGTGCTGTATTACTTCCCGTTCCTCCGCTCCTTCACCGGCGACGCGACGGGCGAAGCCACCGCGTACATGATGCTGACGCCGTTCCTCATCGCCGTCGTCGTCATCGCGATCCTCCTCGGCATCGCGGCCATCCGCACGCGCGAAGCAGCGGCGCTCTGGATCGCGCTCGGCACGATGTTCTTCGTCCTCACGCACGCCGCCTCCGTCATCGGCATTCCGGAGATCGTCGAGGTCCGCCGCAACGCCACCTGGCTCGCCCTCACCATCGCCGTCCTCCTCGGCGTCGCCATCGCCGCCTTCACCGCGCGCCTGCCGCGCCGCGCGTATTTCGCGGTGCCAGCGCTGGCGATCGTGGTGTGGCTGGCCACGATGCCGAACCTCTTCGGCGCCTCGATGCGCTCGCGGCTGCTCGACTACTCCGGCTACGGCTCGACGACGTACGCCGTGCTGCGGATCTCGCAGCGGCACGAGCCGTTCACCTGGACGCTCGTCAGCTACGGCCAGGAATACCCCATGGTCCTCGGGCGCGGCTTCCATCTCAACGGCGTCGACTTCCTCGAGGAGTTCGACCCCTCGGAATCGCCGCTGCGCATCCCGACGCCGCACGTCTTCATTGCGGTGGAGAAGCGGCCGCACCACTTCCAGATCAACAACTGGTCGACGCGCTTCGACCGCGCGGCCGTGGAGGAGCGGCTGCAGACGTGGTGCGTGCTCTACGGGATGACGCACAATGACATCCGCGTGTACCTCGATGACGAGAACGTGCGCATCTACCAGATCGCGCGCAGGGAAGGGCGGACGTGAACCGCGTGCAGCTCAAGCGGCGCAGCGACGTGCACGTCGCCGCCGTGCTCCCGGCGTACAACGTGGCGAACGAGCTCGGCGCCGTGCTGCGCTCGTTGCCGGCGCTCTTCACCACGATCGTCATCGTCAACGACGGTTCGCGCGATCAGACCGGCGCCATCGCCGACCGCTACGCACAACTCGATCACCGCATCACCGTGGTCCATCACGAGCAGAACGAGGGCGTCGGTGGCGCGACGCTCACCGGCTTCCGCACCGCTGTCGCCGCGGGCGCCGACATCTGCGTGAAGATCGACGCCGACGGCCAGATGCCGCTGTGGCTCGTGCCGGAGCTGATTGCGCCGCTCATCAGCGGCGAGGCCGACTACACGAAGGGGAACCGCTTCCGCGACTTCAAGGCCGTGCGTGCGATGCCGCTCGCGCGCCGCATCGGCAACGTCGCGCTCAGCTTTCTGGCGAAAGCGGCGACCGGCTACTGGCGCACGTTCGACGCGACGAACGGCTTCCTCGCCATCCGCGCCGACGTCCTCTCGCAACTGCCGCTGCAGAAGATCGACAAGACGTACTACTTCGAGATCTCGATGCTCAGCCACCTCTACCTCATCGGCGCGGTGGTGAAGGAAGTGCCGATGCCGGCGCGCTATGCGGGGGAGACGTCGAGCCTCTCGATTCCGCGTGTGCTGCAACAGTTCCCGGGCCGGCTCGTCTGGTCGCTCCTGCGCCGTCTCGTGCTCATGAACTTCGTCTACGACTTCACGCTCGCGTCGCTCCACCTCGCGGTAGGGCTGCCTCTGCTGCTGACGGGCCTCTCGTTCGGCGCGTGGAACTGGTTCTGGTATTCGGCGCGCCTGCGCGAGGCCGCGCCCACCGGCACGGTCGTGCTGCCCGCGCTGATGATCATGATCGGCGTGCAACTGCTGCTCTCCGCCGCGCACTACGATCTCGCGGCCGTGCCGCGCGATCCGATCAACCAGGGACCGATCGGCAGTGCCGCCGAAGAAACGGCTCCGCGTGAGCGGCGAAACGCTCGTACGGATAGTGAAATCGCCGCTCGTACAACAACGGCCGCGCGTGAGGGGGAGCGAAGGCGCGGCGCGGATCGCTCGCGCGAGTGAATTCGCGCGGCTTCCCGACGAGGAAGAACGGCGCCAGCCCCAGCCACGTCTTCCGCTGCGTCTTGTAGAAGCGCGTGAGCAGAATGTTCGCCCAGTACTCGCGCCGCGTGAGCCTGCGCGCAGTCCAGCCGTCGCCGATCGGATAGTTCACGCGGAAGAACGGATCGCGGATGTTCAGCCCGTTGTAGAGCGGCAGCTCCGTGCACGGAATGCCGCGCCGCTCCGCGAACACCGCCGCGACGAGGTTCGCCGCGTCGTGATCCTGATGCCCCCCTTCCCAGGCGAGCGTGAGCACCTCGTCGACGCCATCGATCGTCTCCAGAAACGCGAGCGCCTCGTCGAGATGCTCCGGCAGCGTCGCATCGGCGATGCGACGCTCCGCCACGCGATAGTCGTCGACGCCGAGGCGCTGCAGGACGTGGCGCGACTCCGCGTCGCGCACGGCGGCGCTGACGGCGAACGCGCCATCGGTGAGGCAGACGCAGGTCACCCGATCGCCGCGGCGCACGGCCAGCCGGATGCGCGAGGCGAATGCGATCTCGTCGTCCTGATGGGCGAAGACGAAGAGCACGTTCATCGCGGCCGCGCCAGCACGACGAGCGCGTCCGACTTGCCGCGCACGCGCTCCACGAGATTGAGGGCAAAAAACAGCGGCACCGCCAGCGCCGCCTTCCAGCGCGGCATGCGCCCGTCCAACGTGAGCCGGTCGACGACGGTCGCCGCCGGCACCTCGTCCAGGTAGCGCGTGGCGATGACGCTGAAGCCGTTGTTGTCGAGGAACCGCCCGAGCGTGCGCCGGTCGAAGTACACCGTGTGCGGATGCTCGTACTCCGATTGCCACAGCCGCCGCACCGCGCCGCCGATGCGCAGCGCGTGCGCGACCTTGTAGAACAACCCGTCGCTCGACGGCACTTTGATCACCCACAGCGTGCGAGCCTTCCGCTTCACGAGCTGCGCGAACGCGTTGAGGTCGTGGAGGTGTTCGATCACGTCGAGGGTGGAGAGAATGTCCGACGCCGGCGTGCTCTCGTCGAGCAGCCCCTGCTCGACGCTGCCGACGCGCTCGCGCGCGGCTTGCGCCGCTTTCGCATCGGGCTCGATCCCGCGGACTTCGAAACCGGCAGCACGCGCCGCGTCCAGCACGTAACCGTACCCGCAGCCGACATCGAGCCATTCGCCCTTACCGCCATGCGCGCGCACGAAGCCCACGATGCTTTCCGCCTGCAGCCGCCGCACCTTGCCGATCGATTGCAGATACGCCGCCTCATCGACATCCGCGTAGTTGAGTTGTTTGCCCGGCGCGATAACGCTGACGCGCAGCCCGCAACCGCGACAGCGGTTGATGGTGACGCCGGCCACCGTGGCCGCGGAAAACCGCGCGCTACCGCAGATAGGGCACATTCACGCGCAGGATAGCGGACCACGTTGTCCGTTGTCCGTTGTCCGTTGTCCGTGGCAACCATCCTGGCGCAGCGCAGCACGGAAAACGGACAACGGAAAACGGACAACGCGCTACAAGTGATCCGTATCCCCCCACATCACCCGCCACGTGCGCCGCGCCTCCGCGGCGGGATGCACCAGCAACCGAAACCAGTGCGGCCCCGGCACGAAGCCGCTGCGCAGCAGCACCCCGAACGCCGGATGCCGGCGTGACGCCAGCGCTGCCACCAGCGTGCAGCCGCGCGCGGAGGCAACCGCCTCGCGCAGCAGCGCGCGCGCCACGCGCCGATCCCGAAAGGCCAGATCGACCACCGCCAGCGTGGCAAGTCCTTTCAACGTCGTGCGCCGCGTGACCACGTAGCCTTCGCCGCGGATCCCCAGCACGCGGTACTCCCACGCCGGATTCGCGAAGTAGCGCCACGCCAGGAACTCCTCCGTGCGCGCGATGCAGCCGTCGCCCGGCGCCAGCTCGCTCATCCACTGCACGTCGTCGCGCTGCAGCACTGGTACGCCCTTGCTGCGCGCGAGTGTCAGCGCGGGCCGCAGCAGCACCGGCACGCGCTCCGCCACGGCCCAGCCGCCGCGGAGCATGCTGCCGAGGACGGCGGAGCGGATCTGGTAGGCAGTGGCGACGGTGTGGGTGGTCGCGGTCATCGCCTGGCGCACCACGCCGCTGAACGCGCCCTGGCCGCGCGCGCTCGGCGCCGTCATCGCGTCGACGGCCAGCGCGCCCGCGACGGCCACGCCGTCGCGCATGTGCGGCAGGTCTAGGAGAGCCAGGTGCGTCGCCAGCTCTCCGTCCTGTTCGCCGACGAACATCCGTGCGCGGGCGAACTCCCACTCCCAGAAGCGGGGATCGCGCTTTTCGCCGTCGACGTCGCCGAAGCAGCGCGCGCGCAGCGACAGGATGGCGTCGCGGTCCGCGGCCGTCGCTTCACGGAAGTGCACGCACGATCCTCGCACGCTCCGGCGCCACCGTCACGTGTCCGTGCTCGAACGCGCGTGTGGCGGTGAGCCCGTCGAAGCGGATCTCACTCTTGGGAGACCCCAGGTCGATGAAGTAGAGGTCGGAGAAGATCGTGCGCGTCACATCGGGCGCGGCGACGAACGCGTCGTGCCCGTAGAGGCGGGCCGTGGCCACGATGCGCTCCACGTCGTCCGTGTAGTTCAGGTGCACGAAGCGCACGTGCGGATAGCGTTGCGCCGCGGGCAGGATCAGCTCCGGCATCAGAAAGTCGACGCTGTTCCAGCGGTTCGCCGCGTCGTGCCACGGCCGCGTGAGCAGGCTCTCCGTGATGTCGTAGTCGGCGTAGGGGAGGTAGTGCTCCGCCGCGCGGTACCCCTGATTCGTCACGATCAGCCGCAGTTCCTTGCGCAGCGCCGCGAGAAAGCGCGCCATCGCCGCGTCGTACTCGATGTCCGGATGCCGCCGCCGGAACTCCGCCAGCGCGTCGGGGTGTACGCTCTCCACCGTCGTCGTATCGAAGAAGACGCCGTCGTAGCCGATCGCCTTCAGCCGCCGCGCAATCGCGCGGACGCGCCCCGCGGCATAGTCCGGATGCGCCGGGTCGTAGTAGAACGCGTCCGCGTCCTCTGCACCCGCGTGCCCGTACAGCGGCCGCCGGTTGAGCAGCACGCGGCTGCCGCGCAGCAACCGCTCCTGCCACGTGCCCTTGCGCACGAGCGTGCGATAGAACGCCACCGTCCACTCGTACAGCGCCAGCCGCGTCCCGCACTTGCGCAGCTCCTCCACCTGTGCCCGCGGCAATGGATCGTGCGTGACCAGCACGTCGAAACGCGCGAACCATTCGAGCTGCGCCGGCGTCAGCGCGCCGCCGTAGTGAAACGCGACGCTGCCACGGCGCTCCGCCGCGCTCGAAGGAACACTCAGCATGATGGCCAGGCACATCAAAGCGCGCGCAAACAGAGCAACAGGTTTTCGGTTTCTGGTTTTTGGTTTTCGGTGCTGCGCTCGCCGGCACTGTTTCGCGTCAGCGCAGCACCAAAAACCAAAAACCGAAAACCGACAACCGCGCATGCGCTCAAATCCCCAGCACCATCACCGCCGCTCCCACGGTCAGAATCAGCGCGCCCGCCACCGCATCGCCGTAGCGATCCAGGAACGGTGCGCGCACGGCGCGTGCTCCCGCCTGCGCGGTCAGCACCAGAATCGACATCGACGCCAGCGTTCCGACCTCGTACGCCACGATCACCGCCGCGATCGCGGATGCGCCGCCGCTCGATGCCGCGATGATCAGCGGGATCAGCGCCACGCACGGGTCGGACGAGAACAGCACGAACAGCGACCACTCCGTCGCCCCGTTCTTCTCGTGGCGGTGGCGGTGCGGGCGCAAGCCCCAGAGCATGTAGATCGTGCCGAACAGCATCAGCAGCGCCGGCGCGAAGCTGGCCAGCTTCCCGCCGATCACTTCCGCCACGCCGAGTCCGATCGAGAGCGCGGCGATCCCGAGGATGGCCGAGACCGTGACGTGCCCCAGTCCGCAGAGGATGGTGGTGCGCAGCGCGCGAGCCGGTGTCCACCCCCGCACCCGCGCCAGCGCCGCGAACGGCATCCAGTGATCCGGCGCCAGCGTGTGCAGCGCGCCGACGGTCGCCGCCGCCAACGGCAGCGTCCACGAAAACGTATCCATGCAGTGTCCTTCGCCCGAGCCGGGGCAGCACATGATGCGCCAATAGGACCGATAGGACCAATGGGACGAATGGGACGAATGGGACCTATAGGACGGATGAACCGGTGACCTGCTGATTACGAATCAGCTGCTCTACCGGCTGAACTGCTGCCCTATAGGTCCCCGTGGCCTCACGCGATCTCGCCGAAGCGGCCGCTCTGGTAGTCGAGCATGGCCTGGCGGATCTCGCCGGGGGTGTTCATCACGAAGGGGCCGTAGCGCGCCACCGGCTCGTTGAGGGGGACGCCGCCGATGAGGAGGAATTCGGCTCCGGACTGGGAGGCGATCGTCACCGCGTCGCCGTTGCGGTCGAAGATGAGGACGTCGTTTTCACGGGCGACGCGGTCGTTGACCGACGCTTCGCCGCTGATGAGGAAGGCGAAGGCGTTGTAGGTCTCGGGAACCGGTTGCGTGAAGCGCGCGCCGGCGGCGAGGCGGACGTGCAGGTACATGATCGGCGTGCGCGTGTCGATCGAGGCGCTCGTGCCGAGCGACTCGCCGGCGATCACCGTCACCGTGACTTTGCCGTCGTCGCTGGTCGCGGTGGGGATCTCGGCCGCGCGCAACTCCTGATAGCGCGGCTGCATCATCTTGTCGCGTTTCGGCAGGTTCACCCAGAGCTGGAAGCCGTGCAGGCGGCCGCCGTGACGGCGGATGTCTTCCGACGGCATCTCGGAGTGCACGACGCCGGAGCCGGCGGTCATCCACTGCACGTCGCCCGCACCGATGCGGCCGCGGTTGCCCTGCGAATCGCCGTGCTCGATGGCGCCCTCGAGGACGTACGTGACGGTCTCGAAGCCGCGATGCGGATGGTCGGGCGCACCCTTCGCCTCACCGGGCCCATGCACGACCGGTCCCATCCGGTCGAGGAGGAGAAAAGGATCGAGTCGATCGAGACGAGCGGTCGGAAACGGCCGCGTGACGATCATCCCCTCCCCTTCGAGCTGCGGCGTGGCGTGGATGAGCTGGGCGACAGTGCGTGTGGTCATGGCAATCAGGAAAACAAGAGTGCATTCCACAGGGCAGCAAGGCAGGCGGCCGGCTCTGTCCTATAGGTCCCATAGGTCCCATTCGTCCCATCGTTCCCCCTCCCTTGACGCCGCCCCCCGCCCCACCTACCCTCGCCGCCGATGACTTCTGCAACCGAGCAACCGCTGGTCGCGCGGCGCGATCGCGGCGTGATCCGCCACCGCAGTACCGTCTACGGCACCTCCGTCGACGGTGTCCCGCTCACCGTCTTCCTGCCGGAGAGCGGCAGCACCGACCTGCTGATCCTCGCCGCGATTCATGGCGATGAATCCGAGACCACCGTGGCCGTTTCGGAGGCGCTGCGCTGCCTTCCGACGGGCGACCTGCGGGCGGCGGTGATCCTCTGCGGCAATCCGGACGGCATGCTGCGCGGCACGCGCGGCAACGCCAGCGGCATCGATCTGAACCGCAACTTTCCCACCTCCAACTGGAGCCCCGACGCCGTCTGCTACAAGAGCCGGGCGAACGACGCGCGCGACATCGCGCTCAGTCCCGGACCGGCACCAGCGTCGGAGCCGGAAACGCAGGCGCTCATCGCGCTCATCGACAGGCTGCAGCCGCGCGCGGTGGTCAGCCTGCACTCCGCGCTCGCCTGTGTCGACGACTCCGGCGCCTCCCACCTCGGGCGGCAGCTCGCCGACCGCTGCGCGCTCCCGTTCCTCACCGAGATCGGCTACCCCACGCCGGGCTCCATGGGCACGTGGGCCAGCGAGCGGGGGCTGAACCTCGTCACGCTGGAGCTCGAGGACGCGTCGCTCTACACGCTCAAGGACCGTCACGTGCCGATCCTCATCGACCTCATGACCGGCAGGTTCGAGCTCTGATGCACATCCTCATCACCGATTCCGGCGTGGGCGGCCTCTCGGTCGTGGCGTACGCGGAGCGCTTCGTGCGCACGCACGGGATCACCGAGCCCGTACGCCTGACGTTCGCCAACGCCGCGCCGGAGAACGACTACGGCTACAACGCCATGCCGTCACGCGAGGTGAAGCTGCAGACGTTCGACCGCTTCCTGCGCAACGTGACGGAGCGCTTCACCCCCGACTCCATCTACATCGCGTGCAACACGCTTTCCGTGCTGCTGCCCGACACGCCGTACATGCAGGAAGCAGAGATCCCGGTGCAGGGGATCGTCGAGACCGGCGTCGCGCTGCTGCTGGCGCAGCTCGAAACCGATCCCCGCAGCGTGGCCATGATCTTCGGCACGCAGACCACGATCGACGCCGGCACGTACCCGCGCCTCCTCGAGGAGCGCGGCATCGACGCGTCACGTATCGTGAGCCAGGCGTGCCCCGGCCTGGCCGACACGATCTCCGAGGATCGCGAAGGGACGAGAACGCGCCAGGAGATTGCGGCGTGGGTGGACAAAGCCATCGCGCAGATGCCGGACCGCACCGCGCCGGTGGTGGCGGCGCTGGCGTGCACGCACTACGGCTACCGCAAGGATGACTTCGCGGCGGCGCTTGCTGAAGCGGGCGTGCGCGCGCAAGTGGTGAATCCCAATGAAAGCGCCGTGAATGACTTGTTCCCGGCAGGGGAGGGGCCGCACCGGGAAGTGGAGGTGCAGTTTGTCACCCGCTACCCAATTCCGCCGCAGACCATTGAGGCGCTTACGTGGTTCCTGGGTGATGTGTCTCCAAAGACCGTGACCGCCATGCAGAACTTCGTGCACCAGCCGGATCTCTTCTAGGGAAACTCCGTCGCGCAGCAGTCCCATTCGTCCTATCGTTTCCCTGCCCCGCGCCTCCGCGCCAGCTCCGCGTTGATCAGATCCAGTTCCCTGCTGGTTTGCCCTTCCATCGACGAATTCTCCCGGGCGCGGCGGATCAGGTAGGGGATGGCGGTGGGCAGCGGCCCGTACGGCACGTACTTGGACGCGTTGCACCCATGCGCCGCTACGGCCACGCTCAGGTTGTCGCTCATGCCGAGGAGCTGCGTGCATTCGATGCGCGGATCCTGAGGGTCGAGGCCGCGGCGGTCGAGCTCCTCCAGCAGCCGCGCGACCGATGCTTCGTTGTGCGTCCCGGCGAGGAGCGCGAAGCGGTCGAGGTGGTCGAGACAGAAGTCCACCGCCGCATCGAACGCCTCGTCCGTCGCTTCCTTCGTCGGGTGGATCGGGCTCGGCAGCCCGAGGGCGGCGGCGCGTTCGCGCTCCGCCTCCATGTACGCGCCGCGCACGAGCTTCACGCCCACGACGTAGCGGTCGTTGAGCAGACCGCGCACGTAATCGAGCCGATCGGTGCGATACAACTGCGCGGTCGTGTAGACGATGGCGCGCTCGCGGTTGTGCTCCTCCATCATCCGCTCGGCCAGCGCGTCGATCGCCGGCTGGATCCACGACTCCTCGGCATCGATGAGCACGCGGGAGCCCGCATCGTGCGCGGCGCTGCAGATCTGGCGGACGCGCTCCGTGACTCGGTCGTACGCCGCCTGCTCTTCCGCATCGAGCGCGCTGCCCGACGAGACTTTCTCCAGCAGCTCCTTCGGAGCGACGCCCGTGACCTTGAAGACCGCGAACGGGACGTCCTTGCTGTGGCGCGCAAACTCGATCGTACGCAGCACCTCATCGCGGCTCGCGTCGAATCCCTGCTCCGTCGCCAGCCCCTCGGCCGAGTAATCGAGGATCGAGCGCACGCCACGCCGCGCCAGTTGCCGCACCGTCGGCCCGCAGTCCTCGATGCTGGTGCCGCCGCAGAAGTGAGGAAACGGCCCGATGTGCCGCACGAGCTGTTTCCCGAACGGCAGTTTCAACGTCAGCTTCGCCAGCGCCTCGGTCCGGCGCTCCGAGATCATCAGCGGCACCAGCCGCTTGAACAGAAACCGCACCGCGAGCAGCTTCCCCGTGCTCGTGTCGCGAAAGGTCAGTTCGGTATCGCGCAGGTCGGTCGTCGACATGTGCCGCGCAGAGTATCGGAATGGCACCCGGGAGGACAGATCGGACCTATGACTTCATCGGACGGATGCGGCGCGCCGCCGTCCCACTCGTCCCTAAGGTCCGGAGGTCCTATTTGTCCTATCGTTCCCTCCTACCCCGCAGCCGACGATCTCTGCGGGAATCTGAGCCGGCAAAGTCGTCGAACACTGGCACGTCCTGCAACGCGTCCGGAGACGGCGGAGAACGGGAACACGATGTTCTAGCGTTCCACTAAACTTTTCGCGTGCGGTTCTCGTGGGACCCAGCGAAAGCAGCTGCTAACGTGCGAAAGCACGCCGTTTCCTTCGAGGAGGCCGTGACCGTGTTTTTGGATCCGCTCGCGCGGATTCACGATGATCCGGACCACTCGGTGAGTGAGTACCGGGAGATCATCGTAGGCCGCTCCGCCGCGGGCCGTCTTCTCTTGGTATCCTTTACGGAGCGGGAGGACGCCGTCAGGATCATCAGCGCCCGTTTGCCGGATACCCGCGAACGTCAGGACTATGAAGAAGGCAGATAGCAAAGCCACGGACACGAGCGGCAAGACAGTGCGTGCCGCGAAAAAGCGAGGCACACCCGCTCCTGATGACATGCGTCCCCACTACGACTTCGACTACAGCAAGTCACGTCCGAACCGATTCGCCTCACGCGCCGCGGAAGGTGCCGTTGCCGTGGTGCTGGACCCGGATGTCGCGACCGTTTTCCGTTCGGCCGAAGCGGTGAACACCTTTCTTCGGTCGGCGATCTCAGCCATGCCGCCGGTCCAGCCCGCAAAGAAAAAGCGCGCCTCTTAGGCGCATCACAGTCCTCCTCCCCCGTCCCTCCGGCGGTGCATCACCATCCTCGCCGCACGAGCGCCCTCTCTCCGGCGGTCTTTCCTCGCGGGACAGACAAGAGTGTCTGTCCTCCACTCGGACATCGCTCGTGGGGAGGACAAACACTCGTGTCTATCCGTCCCATTCGTCCTATAGGTCCCATCCGTCCTCTCGTCCCCTGCGGCCCCCCTTTACCCCTCCCGCTCCGACGGCTGCAGGATGCTCACCCGGTTGCCCTCCGTGTCCGCGAACGACGCGTACTGGCCGATGCCGGGGATTTCCATCGGTTCGCCGAAGACTGTGCCGCCGGCGGCGGTGATTTTGCGGATGGCGGCGTGGATGTCGGTGACGGCGATGACCACGGACGGGTGCTGGCCGGCAGGGTCGCTGGGGCGCTCGTAGAAGCCTCCGTTGATCGCGCCAGGTTTCGTGGGGATCTGGTCGGGGCCGGTCTCGGTCGTCATGGCGACGACGTAGTTCCCCATCTCCGGTCCGAGGGTCTGCGTCTGCCAGCCGAAGGCGCTCTCGTAGAACTCCTTCATCCGGTCGCGGTCCTCGTAGGGCATCTCGAAGTGAATCACGCTGTCCATTCGCCGTTCCTCCTGTTGCTTCGCGCGGAACAATACGACGAATGGGACCTAGAGGACTACGACGCGCGGCGCATCAGTCCTATAGGTCCTCTCGTTCCCCTTCGTTCATTCAAACCGCAGCGCCTCGATCGGATCCAACGACGCCGCCTTCCACGCGGGATACCACCCGAAGCCCGTCCCTATCAGCGAACACACGATCAACCCCGTCAGAGCCCAACCCCACGGGAAGATCATGGCGATGTCCAGCCAGATCGCCACGCCGTTGCCGCCCACCACGCCCAGCAGGATGCCGAGTAAGCCGCCGAGCTCCGACAGGATCACCGCCTCCAGGAGGAACTGGCGCACGATGTCGTCTTTGCGTGCACCCACGGCTTTGCGGATGCCGATCTCGCGCGTGCGCTCCGTGACGCTCACCAGCATGATGTTCATGATGCCGATGCCCGCGGCGAGCAGCGCGATCACGCTCACCACGAACGCGCCGACGCGGATCGTGCCGGCGATCTGCGCGAACGCGCTCACCAGCGAATCGTTGCTGTAGATCGCGAAGTCGTCGTCTTCGCCGAGCTTCAGGCCGCGCGCCGCGCGCATCGCGCCGATCGCTTTGTCCAGCGTCTGGTTGTACGTCGCCTGCGACGTCGACTGGATCGCGATGTTCACCGTGCGGTTCGCGCTGCCGTAGTCGCCGAGGAAACGGGAGATGGGGACGATGACGAGATCGTCCTGGTTCTGGCCGAACGACGACCCCTTCTCCGCGAACACGCCGACGATCTGGTACGGCTTCTCGTTCAGCTTGACCGTCTTGCCGATCGGCGTCTCGTTCGCGAACAGTTTCTTCTGGATGTTCGTGCCGACGACCGTCACGTTGCGCCCCAGCGCCACATCCTCCGCCGAAAGATTGCGGCCGAAGCCGAGCGTGTAGCTGTTCGCCACGAGGAAATGCTCGTTCGTCCCGACCACCGTCTGCCCCTGGATCTTGGTGCGCCCGTAGCTCGCGGCCTGGCCGCCGTCGAAGATCTTGAAGCAGATGGCGTTCGCCTGGCCGTCCATGAGCTGTTCGAAGCGCCGCGCCTCGTCGAGCGTGATGTTCCGCCGGTTGGCGAACGTGCTCTCCGGGTCGCTCGTGTTCATCGTCGGGTATTTGGCGAACTGGAAGATGTTGCTGCCGAGGAAGCTGAGGCCTCCTTCGATGGACGTCTGGATGACGCTGAGCGCGGTCATCACGCCGATGACGGAGAAGACGCCGATCGTCACGCCGACGATGGTCAGCGCCGAGCGCAGCTTGTTCGTGCGCAGGGCGCCCAGAGCGATGCGGAGGATCTCGGAGAGCTGCATGGTCACTCGTACCGCAAGGCTTCGATGGGATCGAGCCGCGACGCGCTCAGCGCCGGAGCGAAGCCGGAGAAGATCCCGGTGAGCATCGACACGATGAGCCCCGTCACGACGAGGCCGACGGAGAACTGCATGGGGAACGACGGAAACGCCGCGGCGACGGCCGTGCACATCAGCCACGACAGGCCGAGGCCGACCACGCCGCCGACGAGGCAGATGCACACGGCCTCGACGAGGAACTGCAGCAGGATGTTGCGGCGCCGCGCGCCGACGGCCTTGCGCGTGCCGATCTCGCGCGTGCGCTCCTTCACGCTCACGTAGGTGATGTTCATGATGCCGATCGCGCCGACGAACAGCGCCAGGCTCGTCACGAACAAGCCGGCGACGGCGATGCCGCTCTTGATCGGATCGATCGTGCTGCGCAGCGCGGTCTGCGCGTTGATGGAGAAGTCGTCCCGCTGCTCGGGCTCGAGTCCGCGCACGCGGCGCATCGCGCCGGTCAACTCGCCGCGCGCGATCTCCAGGCGATTCTTGTCGCGCACTTTCACGCGGATCGACGTGTCGAGGCGCGAGCTGAACGCTTTCATGAACGCCTGCAGCGGCACGACGGCGTATGTATCAAAGCTGAAGAGCCCGAGGAAGGTGCCTTGCTTCGACCAGACACCGATGACGCGGAATGGCGTGCCGCTGATCAGCACCGTCTTGTCCAGTGGCGTTTCGTTCGGGAACAGCGCCTCGGCCACGTCATACCCGAGGACGACGACGTTGCGGCCGCCGCGCGATTCCGCTTCATTGAAGAAGCGTCCTTCCTTGAAGCCCGCGGTCGACGTGAGGAGGAACTCGTCGGTCGTCCCCTGCGTGAAGACGTTGCGCACGTCGTTGTCCCCGTACTTGACGTTGCGGATGGTCTGCATCGTCGGCACGGCGGTGAGCAGCTCCGAGTTCGGCGTGTCGCGGATGATGCGCTTGAGGTCCTCCGCATAGCGCACGTTCATCGTGCGGCGGTTGCGGTAGTTCCACCAGTCGTCCACGTGGTGCCACGGCCACTTCTCGACGTAGAGGATGTCGTCGCCGATGACGGCGAGGCTGCGCTCGAAGCCGATCTCGATGCCACCGATCGCGGATCCCATCAGCGTCACGGCGATGATGCCGATGATCACACCGAGGGCGGTGAGCGCGGAGCGCATCTTGTGCATCCGGATCACGAGCCACGCGGTGCGGAACGACTCGACGATCTCGATCGAGAGCTCGCTCAGGAATCTCAGTCTTCGCCTTCTTTCTCCAGCGCCACCTTGGAGCCGTTCTTCAGCTTGCGCGAAATGGCGGTGTAGGAGCCCGACACGACTTCCTCGCCCGGCTTCAGGCCGCTGCGGATCTCCATGAAGGTGTTGTCGGCGATCCCGGTCTCGACCTTGCGCATCTGCACGGTCTCGCCGGTGCGGATGAAGACGACGCGCTGGAGCTTCGTGCGCAGCGCTCGCTCCTTCTGTTTCTGCGCCTGCTGGCTCGTCACCTCGGCACGGTTGTCGTCCTTGTCGCGCGCGGCTTCACGCACGCGGCGTCGCTCCTGTTCTTCGGGCGAGAGGTCTGTGTCGGTGCTGCGCACGGTTACGCTCTGGATCGGCACGGCCACGACGTCTTTCACCGTGGCGGTCTCGATGTCGGCGGTGGTGCTCATGCCGGGGCGCAGGCGCAGCGAGCGGTCGGGGATGCTGATCTTCACTTCGAAGTTCGTGACCTCTTCCTGCGTGCCGGCGTTGCGCGTGAGCGCGGTGCTGGCGATCTCGCGCACGACGCCGCGGATCTCGCGATCGGGCCAGGCGTCGACATGGATGCGCGCGCTGTCGCCGACCTTCACCTCGACGACGTCGTTCTCGTTGACGTTGACGCGCGCCTCCATGTGGTCGAGATCGGCGATGCGCATCACCTCGGTCCCGGCGAACTGGCTGGTGCCGACGACGCGCTCGCCGGCGCGGCTGGTGAGCGAGCTGATGGTGCCGGCGACGGGCGAGTAGATGACGGTCTTCGACAACGCTTCATTGATCTGCCGCAGCGCCCCCTCGGCACGCTGGATCTCGAAGTTCGCCGCGTCGAGCGCCGCCTTCGCGCTGTCGTACGTCGTCTTCGCGGCGTTGCGGTCGGTGTCGGAGAGGAGGCCGCTCTCGAAGAGCTTCTGGATGCGCCGGTACTCGGTGTCCGCCTTCGAGAGCTGCGCGCGATTCTGCGCGCTGGCGGAGCGCGCGGCGTTGAGCGCGGCCTGCTGCGACTCCACCTGCGCGCGGTAGCTGTCGGGGCGGATGCGTAGCAGCAGATCGCCCTTCTTGACGAGCTGCCCTTCGCGCACGGGGATCTCGACGATCTCGCCCGACACTTCCGGCGCGATCTTCACCTCGATCTCCGGCTGGATCTTGCCGGTGGCGGTGACGATCTGCGTGAGGCTCGTGCGAAACGCCTTCTCGGTGGTGATGAGCGTGGGCTTCTCGCCGCGGCGCGACGCAAAGACCATCGTCGCCGCAACGGCGATCGCCACGAAGGCGCCGATGATGAACAGTTTCTTTCTGGACGGCCATTTCGCCATGCGAAGTGAATGCTCCTGGGAGAAAGATACGCTTTTCAGGAGAGAAGTTGCGTCGGGGGGCGATGACGATGGGACGAATAGGACAAATAGGACAGATGGGACAAATGGGACGCGTCCTATTCGTCCCATTTGTCCCATCTGTCTATCGTTCCTGCCAACAAAAACGGCCGCTCCCACGAGCGGCCGTTCCACGATCGATGTACGCCCAGGCCGTGGCGGTGCAGAGACGGCGAAGGCGACGGGCATACGAATCTCCGTGGAGTTCGGGGATGGAAGGAACGGCGGCCGCTCGTGAGAGCGGCCTCCGCATGGACTGCGCTAGCGGCTGATGGTCGTCGCGCCGTGGAGGCTGTACTGGAAGCCGACGTTCATGCAGGGCGATTGCAGCGATGACGTGGCCGTGTGGTTGGCTTTGTAGAGGCAGCGGTTTGCCTCGGCCATCTGCAGGTCGCAGCCGGTGCCTGGCGTGCCGTCGTAGAAGCCGCTGAAGGTGTTGCCGCTCACCGTCAGGTTCTTCACGCCGTCGATGGCGATGCCGTAGCCCATCCAGCCGCGCAGTGAGTTCGTGCTCACGTAGCCGCCCTGGTAGTCGCTGGTCAGGTTGAGCTCCCCGCAGTCGCCCCTGACGTGCGGGCCGATGCCGATGCCGATCTGAATCATGCCGCCTTCGCCGTTGATGATGTTGTCGTGGACTTTCACGTTACGGAAGTCGCCGTTCAGAGGGTGGTAGTCGGCCATGGAGATGCCGTAGATCATGTCGCGCGAGTAGGCCGTGATGATGTTGTGGTGGATGTCGGAGCCGGCGGACTGGAAGACGGCGATGCCGGCGTCGGTCGCGTCGGTGATCTCATTGTTCATGACCAGGCTGTTCTGGCACTGCAACTGGAGGCCGTCGGACCATTTGCCCGTGTCGCCCGGGATGGCGAAGTGCTCGCCGGCGGGACCGAACCAGTTGTTCGTGATCTGCGCGTTGCGGCAGACATAGGTGCCGGTGCTGTTCGGCCCTCGCTCGAAGGCGAGGCAGGCTCCCCCGCGTGGATAGCTGATCGTGACCGAGTCGACGATCTGCCCCGTCGTGACGGCTCCCATGGCCACGGTCGCGGCGCCGCTGGCCACGTGACCGAATTGCTGGCGTCCGCCGTCGACGCGAATGTTGCGCAGCTGCGAGTTATCGGAGCCGTGATAGCGGCCGAGCGTGGCGTTGTAGTCCCAGACACCGCCGTGGATCAGCGTGACGAACGGATCGCCGTTCGGCAGGTTGGCGTTCTTCGGCTTGATCAGCGCCCGCGTGTTGTCGCGCGGAAATCCCTGCGTGTAGATGAACACGTCCGCCTTGTACGGATCGAAGGCCACCGTCTTCGTCAGGGTCCAGGTCGTGTTCGGACAGAGGTTCGCGTGGCAGCCGCACTGAATGCGGTCATTGATCTGCTGCGCATGGTCGCCGCCGAGAACCGGCACCATGCACGTATTGAGGCTCGGACAGACGGCAGGACAGGCGCCCCAGACGGATGCGGTGAAGAGTGCAGCAACTGCAACGACGATGATGCTCCGAAGAATGCACATCGAATCTCTCCTTTGTGTACGAGGACGCTCGGGAGAGGGAGATATTGTTATTCAGCGAAAGAAATGCAGAGGAGGGAGGAGGCTGCGGCGTCTCCGCTAAACTCCCCGCGTGCAATTCACGAAGTTCCTCCGTGACGGCGTCCGCAGCGGCGAGATCACGTGCAGCATCCGTGTCTGGACCCGGCCGCACGTGATCGCCGGCAACCGCTATCCGATGGAGGGAGGCGAGATCGAGGTCGACTCGATCACGCCGATCACCTTCGACGACATCACTCCGGAACTGGCGCAAGCTTCGGGTTTCGCCAGCGTCGCCGATCTGTTGAAGGTAGCGAAACATGGGCGCGGGGAGAACGTGTATCTGGTGCGATTTCACTATCTGGCATCGCGGACGGCAGGGCCAGGGAAGCGGACGCGGTGAGTGGAGCACCGCGCATCGCGGCATTCGACTTGCTCAGCTTGTCTCCGGAGGTAACACATGGCAGCGAAGAAGCGTGAGTTGATCGAGCCCCACAAGGGCGACAAGCGGTACATCCGGCGCGACGACCAAGGCCGGATCAAGGAATCGGACGACGTGAGCCGTTCGCTCTCGCAGGACCAGAAGCGGAAGGCGAAGACCGTCGTCAAGTCGGGCCAGGGCGACAAGGGCGACCGCGCACCGGCGAAGAAGTCGGCCGCGAAGAAGGCGACCACGAAGTCTTCCGCGAAGAAGGCGAGTTCGAAATCTTCCGCGAAGAAAGCGAGCACGAAATCTTCCGCGAAGAAAGCGAGCACGAAATCTTCCGCGAAGAAAGCGACCACGAAGTCTTCCGCGAAGAAAGCGACCACGAAGTCTTCCGCGAAGAAAGCGACCACGAAGTCTTCCGCGAAGAAAGCGTCCTCGAAGAAGGCCGCCTCGAAGAAGAAGTAGCGCCGCGACCCCAACTTCCGAGGCGCTGCGCGCCGGGTGACCGTCCTCGCGCGCAGCGCTATGTCAGCCTTCCACAAGCCGGCTGCCGCGACGGCACCTCCGGTCAGATGACACTTGTCACCTCGGCGAGTGCACTCTCGTCACTCCCCGCTCCGACGCGGCGGACCCATATTTCTCCGCATGAAGAGAATTGCATGGGTGCTCTCACTGCTCGTCGCCACTTCCGTCATCGCGCAGCCGCGACCGGAGGCGCAGCTCGCGGCCATGAAGAAGCTGGATGGGATGGTCGGGGTGTGGAAAGGGGAGGGGTGGATCGAGATGGGAGGACCGCGGCTCGCGTTCCGCGGCAGCGAGACGGTGCAGCGGAAGCTGCATGGCGTGGCGCTGCTCGTCGAGGGGGCGTTCTTCGCCAAGCCGCCCGGGGCGGAGGCCGAGGTGCCGGTGCATACGACGCTGGCGGTGATCTCGTTCGATCCGAAGAGCGCCAAATACGCGTTCTCCACCTGGCTGGCAACGGGGACGTCCGGCGACCACGAGCTGGTGCTGCGCGAGAACGGCTGGCAGTGGCAACTGCAGACGCCGGGCGGCGCGACCGTCCGCTACACGACCACGTTCGCCAACGGCCAGTGGGTGGAAGTGGGGGAGCGCTCCACCGACGGCACCACCTGGAAGCAATTCTTCGAGATGAAGCTGAAGAAGGAGTAGCTCGCCGTTCGCGGATGACGAGAAGGCGAATCGTGCCTATAGGACATGGCATGCCGCCCTGCTAGCCCGGGCGTTGTCCCATACGTCCTATCCGTCCTATAGGTCCTATTCGTCCTATCGTCCCCCCCAACGCGCGCGCCGGCGGCGATGATGAATGAGCTCCGCCGCCGCTGTACACCTCCTGGCCCGACGGACGTAACTATCGTCAGGAGAAGAAGCCCATTGCCAGACCTCCGGATCCGCGATCTGTCGAAAACCTATCCGAATGGCGTCCACGCGCTGCAGCGCATCAATCTGACCATTCCACCCGGCATGTACGGACTTCTCGGCCCGAATGGTGCCGGCAAGTCGACGCTCATGCGCACGATCGCAACCCTCCAGGAGCCCGACGAGGGGGAGATCCATCTCGGGTCGCTCGATGTCCTGCGGCAGAAAGACGAGGTGCGCAAGACCTTGGGCTACCTGCCGCAGGAGTTCGGCGTCTATCCGAAGACCACGGCCGAGCGGCTGCTGAATCACTTTGCCGTCCTCCGCGGGATCACGCGGCGAGGGGAGCGGAGGGATGTGGTCGAATCTCTGCTCCGCCAGACGAATCTCTGGGACGTGCGGAAGCAGAAGCTCGGTGGCTTCTCCGGCGGAATGCGTCAACGCTTCGGCGTCGCCATCGCGATGATCGGCAATCCACGACTCCTCATCGTCGATGAGCCCACGGCCGGTCTCGATCCAGCAGAGCGCGTTCGCTTCCTGAACCTCCTCGCCGAGCTGGGTGAGCAGAGCGTCGTCATCCTGTCGACGCACATCGTGGAAGACGTCTCCGAGCTCTGCACACGAATGGCGATCATCGACAGGGGGCGAATTCTGCTCGAGAGTGAGCCGCATCGCGCGGTAGGCGATCTGCAGGGAAGGATCTGGAGCCGAGTCGTCAGCAGAGATGAACTGGCGGCGCTCGAGCGCGAGCAGGTGGTGATCTCCACCAAACTGCTGGCCGGCCGCACGATCGCCCACGTCTTCCGCGACGGCTCGCCCGGTCAGGGATTCGAGGCGGTCGCACCCGATCTCGAGGATGTCTACTTCAGCGCCATGTCAGGCCGCTACGCCGGACACTACGGGGCGGCTGCAACGGCGCAGTCATGAACTTTCTCGAGATCGTCCGTTTCGAGATCGACTACCGGCTGCGCCGTCCATACACCTGGATCCTCGGCGCGGTATTCGTCGGCATGGCCTGTCTGTTGGCCATGAAAGTGATGGTTGGTGAGGCGGAGCGCGCAGGCGATCTGCACGCGAACGCGCCTTCGCTGGTCGGCATGGCCGCCGTTCTGGTCAGCATGCTGGGACTCGTGATCAGCGCCGCGCTCTTCAGCGAGGCCGCTCTGCGCGACGACGACACCAGGATGTCTTCGCTGTTCGCGACCTCGCCGATCACGAAGACCGAGTATCTTGCCGGACGCTTCGTCGGGACGCTCCTGGTCAACGCTCTGTTCGTGAGCGTCGTCCCGATCATGCTGATGCTCCTCATGCGCCCCCCCTTCGTGAAGGAGGAGTTGCTCGGCCCGTTCCGTGCGGCGACGTATGTGCAGCCCGCGATCGCCCTTCTGCTGCCGAGCGTTCTCTTCACGGGCGCACTCCTGTTTGCCGTAGGCGTTCTGACCCGGCGCACGCTAGCCGTTTTCGCCACCGCCGCATTCGTGTTTCTCGGCGGGATGATGGCCGAAGAGTACATCGAGGGAGAACGCGGTCTTGCCCCCCTTGCAACCCTCATCGATCCGCTGGGATTTGTTGCCCTCAGCGAAAACTGGGAGTTCTGGACGACACACGAGAAGAACACGCGACCTCTGGACGTCGACGCGTCACTCCTCTGGAACCGGCTGTTGTGGACCGTCCTTACGGGCGCGATCCTGCTCTTCACGCGATGGCGGTTTCGGATGACGGTCCCTTCGCAGCGGCGGAAAGGGCGTCTCGAAGATCAGAAGGAAGTCTCGCCAGCTCACGTTTCGCCGCGGCCCTCCTCGCGACTCTTCAGGGCCTCGTTCAACGGGCGGGCCCGCATCCCGCAGTTCGTCTCGATCGCTGGTGACTCCGCGCGGGAGCTGGTGTTCAGCCGCGACTTCGCGGTCATCGCCGTTCTCATGGCGATCATGGTGTTGTCGTTCGGTTCAGAATCGATCAGCGACGACTTCCGCACGCCGCTCTGGCCGCTGACGCAGTTCGTTGCCGGGTTCCTCGTGAGCTTTCTTCCCGCGCTCACGATGGCGCTGCTGACGACGTTCTATGCGGGTGAGCTCGTGCACCGCGAACGGAGTGTGGGGCTCGCGGACATCGCGGACGCCAGCCCCGTTCCCGACTGGATCATCTACACCGGCAAGGTTGCCGCGCTCGGTCTGGTGCTCGTGACCCTGCAGGCGGTTCTGATGGCGTCGGGGTTGGTCGTACAGGTTACGAGCGGGCATTTCGATTTCGAGATCGCGCTCTACCTGCGCATCCTCTTTGGTCTGAAGCTCACGAGCTACCTGCTCCTCGCCGCGCTGGCGATGCTGGTCCACGTCGTCGTCGACAACAAATACCTCGGGCACGTCGTCGTCGTGATCTGCCATCTCTTCACGATGTTCGCGACGCGCTTCGGCCTGCATCACAATCTGCTGGTGTACGGCCGCGACTCGGGGTGGACGTACTCGGACATCAGCCAATTCGGGCCGTTCCTCCGCCCGGTGCTCTGGTTCAAGCTCTATTGGGGCGGCTGGGCATTGTTGTTCGCGGTGATCGCCGGGCTGTTGTGGATCCGCGGACGCGATCGAGGAGTGGCAACGCGACTGAGACTGGCGCGGCAGCGGTTTGGCCGTCGCGCCGCCTTCGCCACCGCGCTGGCGGCGCTGATCGTCATCGGCGCCGGAGGTTTCATCTTCTACAACACGAACGTGCTTGCCGGGTATCGCACACCGTTCGAGGCCGAGGAGCAAAGCGCCGAGTACGAGCGCCGGTATGGGAAGTTCGAGAACGCGCCGCAACCGGCGGTGACCGGCACGAAGTTGCATGTGGAGATCGATCCCGAGCGACGCGTCGTCGACGTCCGCGGTACGTATACGCTGGTCAACAAGACCGCGGCCCCGATCCGCACGATTCACCTCTTTCTCAATCCCGAGGTCGAGACTCGCGCCGTGTCGTTCGATCGAGGGAGCCGCGTCGTCATTGCGGACGATACGCTCGGGCATCGCACGGTGGAGCTGGCGCAGGCGCTGGAGCCGGGCCGCTCGCTCCACATGGCTTTTGACGTTCGGTTCGAGCCGCGCGGATTCCCGAACAGTGATCCGAACACTTCCGTCGTCGGCAACGGCACGTACTTCGATCACGACGGCGGAGGGCCCGTGAATCATCGACGCTGGCTTCCGCTCGTCGGCTATCAGACGAGTCGAGAGTTGTCACTCGCTCAGGTGCGACGCGAGCACGGACTGCCTCCCCGTCCGCTCGCACCATCGGTGACTTCCAGCGTGCTCGACTCATCCAGCGAGAAAACTGCCGCGTGGCCCGAGACCATCACGTTCGAGGCCGTGATCGGCACCTCGCCCGAGCAGACCGCGGTCGCTCCGGGAACGTTGCTGCGGAGCTGGAACGACCCTTCGGCAGGCTCAGGGGGGCGACGCTACTTCCACTACGCCACCGAGCGCCCTGTCAGGAACACGTTTGCGATCTTCTCTGCCAGGTACGCGGTGCACCGCGAGACGTGGAACGGTGTCGTCATCGAGCTTTTCTACCACCCGACCCACACCTTCAACGTGGAGCGGTTCGCGAAGGCTGTGCGCGCTTCTCTCGAGTACTACACGAAGAATTTCGGTCCTTATCCGCACCGGCAGATCCGCGTCGCCGCGTTTCCGCGATACGCGAATCTGGCCCACGCCTATCCCGGCATGATCGCGCAGGCCGAGGCAACGGGATGGCTGACGAAGGTGGACGAGAGGCGCGAAGTCGATCTCGCTTCGATGACTGTGGCGCGCGAGGTCGCGCAACAGTGGTGGGGGTTCCAGGTCATCCCCGCCGCCGTCGAAGGGGCGCCGGCGGTCAGCGAAGTTCTCGCGCAGTACAGCGCACTCCTGGTCATCGAGGAACTTTACGGGATGGACATGGTGCGGCGGTTTCTTTGGAACAGGCGCGTCGAGTACCTGACTCAGCGTAGCAAGGCGAACCATCCCGAGGTTCCGTTGCTCGACGTCACGAACCACGCGAATGTGATTGACAACAAGGGACCACTGGTCATGTACGCGCTTCGACAATACGTCGGTGCGGAACCGCTGAATGCGGCGTTGCGCCGGCTCGTCGCGACACATGGTTCCGCCGGGCCGCCGTTTGCCACCTCACGTGACCTCTATCGCGAGCTGCAAGGCGCGACACCGCCCGAGTACCACTATTTGTTGAAGGACCTTCTGGAGACCATCACCCTCTGGAATCTTCGCACGACCGCCATCGCAGCGGAGCCCGCGGGAAACGGCGCGTGGCGCGTGACGCTCGACGTCGAAGCACAGAAGTTCCGCGCCGGCGGAAGCGGGAAAGAGACGGAAGTCCCGATGAACGACCTCGTCGACGTCGGAGTGTTCGGCGACGCGTCCGCCGAACCGCTCTACCTTCAGAAGCATCGCATCCGCTCCGGGAGGCAGAGGATCTCCGTGGTGGTGAACGGGACACCGGCGCGCGCCGGCGTGGATCCGCATCAGCTCCTCATCGATCGCAACTGGTCGGACAACCTGCGACCCGTGATTGTGGAGCAGTTGCGCTAACACGGAAATCGCGGCTTCCTTGCGCATCACTCCCGCGCTTGCAGGAACCGAAGACGCATGCCGGACGCGTAATCGTGGTACTCGAGACAGGTTGAAGTTATTGCCGCGCGGTGCAGCGCTCCATCGTCACCGACGATGCTTGAGCTGATCGCGGTAACTGCTTCGCGTGAGATCGGTTGGGCCGACGAATCACACTTGTCGAGGCGGCACGATACCCACGACCTGACGACGGCTCAGGCCCCGCCTGTTCCTCGGCCGGGCCTGAGCGCGACGGAGCGGCTCCGCGCGAGCCGTAACGTCATTGCGGTTCGGACGCGGTGGCCGCCGGAGGCGCCTTTGCCGGCGTTGCGCTCGAGGGGCGTCGCTCGGGGTTGAGAAGTTCGCGCCCGATTTTGTCCGCGTATTCAAAGCCGCCGCTGTTCGCGAGCACCACCACGCCGGCGCGCGTCTCAGGGTCGAACGCGACGAAGGTGCTGTACCCGGCCGTGCCCCCGTTGAGGCCCACGAGGGTGAGCGGGGCCCGCCTCATGGTCATCCAGCCGAGCCCCACTTCCATGCCGGGGCGCGGACTGTGATGGGCGCGATGGGCGTCGCGCATGGCATGCTCCAGCGGAGATGTGGGCTCGCCGAGATTGGCTTCCAGGTACGTCATGAGATCGGTGACGTTCGATTTGAGCCCGCCTCCGCCGGCGAGCACCGCCACGTCGGACATGTCGAAGGGGGTCGCGACCTCGCCTTGCTGGTTGTGGCCCTTCGTCATCCACGGCGCGAGCGCGGCTGGGCGGCCGTAAGCGGTCATCTTCATGCCCAGCGGGCGTAGCACGCGCTCGGCGACGAGCGTCTGGAAGCTTTTCGTGCCGGCCCTGCGGGCGAGGGCGTGGCCGAGCAGGCCCATGCCGAGGTTCGAATATTCGAACTTCGCGCCCGGCGCGCGCGCCAGTTCATGGCTGTTCAGAAACGCGTACAGATCCTCCGCGGCGTAGTCCCCGTAGGGATTGGCCGGATCCGGGACATAGCCCGTCGGGAACCGCGGCAGGCCGGACATATGCGTCGCCAGATCGAGCAGAGTGATCTGGCGGCCGTCGAGAGAGGGCACGCGCACGCCGCGGGGCAGGTGCTTGCTGACGGGGTCGTCGAGCTTCACCTCTCCGCGCCTGACCATGTCGGCGAGGACCGCGCCGGTAAACGTCTTGGTGACCGAGCCGATCTCGAAGACGGAACTGGCCGCCAAAGGCCGCGCGCCTTCGCCGGCCTCGCCGAAGGTGAGGACACGGCGGCTTCCGTCCGGTTCGATGAGCCCAACCACGATGCCCTTGGCCTGGCGCTTGTCGACATAGGGGCGGATGAACTCCCGCACCGCCTCGTCCGGTGGAAAAAAAGCGCCCGGGGGGGCCGGAGCCTGCGCCGGCTGAACCGCGCCCGCGGAGACCTGCACACGATCGTCGAGGCTGATCTTCCCCTGCTCGACCAGCTGCAGAATCGCCACCGCGGTGAACTGCCTGGCGATCGAGCTGACGACGAGCATGGCGGCGCCCGGTTCATCTGC
>DASVEE010000013.1:0-5298 GCA_036380735.1 Thermoanaerobaculia bacterium
CAGGTTGTTGTCGCTGCCGTCACGGTTGTCTTCGCCGTTGCCGTCGTTGTGTTTCTCGTTGTAGGACACGAGGTCGTGCAGCGTGAACCCGTCGTGCGCGGTGACGAAGTTGATGCTGGCGTAGGCGTGCCGCCCGTCGTCGCCGTACAGGTCGCTGCTCCCGGTGAGCCGGTAGCCCAGCTCGCGCACCGTGCCGGGGTCGCTGCGCCAGTAGCTGCGCACACTGTCGCGGTACTCGCCGTTCCACTCCGTCCACAGCACCGGGAAGTTCCCCACCTGGTACCCGCCCTCGCCGATGTCCCACGGCTCGGCGATCAGCTTGACCTGGGAGATGACCGGATCCTGCTGGATGATGTCGAAGAAGGCGGAGAGGCGGTCGACGTCGTGCAACTCGCGCGCGAGCGTCGAGGCGAGGTCGAAGCGGAAGCCGTCGACGTGCATCTCGACGTGCCAGTAGCGCAGCGAGTCCATGATGAGCTGCAGCACGTGCGGATGCCGCATGTTCAGGCTGTTGCCCGTGCCGGTGTAATCCATGTAGTAGCGGCCCTGGTGCGTGCGGTAGTAGGCCGCGTTGTCGATCCCCTTCATCGACAGCACCGGCCCGAGGTGGTTCCCCTCGGCCGTGTGGTTGTAGACGACGTCGAGGATGACCTCGATGCCCTCGTCGTGGAGGGCCTTCACCATCTGCTTGAACTCCATCACCTGCTGCCCGAGCTGGCCGCTGGCGGCGTACTCGTTGTGCGGCGCGAGGAAGCAGACGGAGTCGTAGCCCCAGTAGTTGCGCAGGCCGCGCTCGAGCAGCAGCGAGGCGTGGGTGAACTGATGGACGGGGAGGACTTCGACGGCGGTGATGCCGAGCGACTTGAGGTGCTTGATCGCGGCGGGATGGGCGAGGCCGGCGTACGTGCCGCGCAGGTTCTCCGGGACGCCGGGATGGCGTTTGGTGAAGCCTTTGACGTGCGTCTCGTAGATGATCGTCTTGTGCCACGGATGGCGGGGATTGCGGTCGTTCTGCCAGTCGAAGAACGGATTGGTGACGACTGACCGCGGCATGAACGGCGCGCTGTCGGCGTCGTTCTTCGAATCTTCCGGGCTGTTGAAGTGGTAGGGGAAAACCGCCTCGTTCCACTGCACCTCACCCTCGACGGCCTTGCTGTACGGATCGAGCAGCAGCTTGTTGGGGTTGCAGCGATGGCCGTTCTCGGGCTCCCACGGTCCGTGGATGCGGAAGCCGTAACGCTGGCCGGGGTTGACGTTCGGCAGGTAGCCATGCCAGATGAAGGCGGTGGTCTCCGGCAGATCGACGCGTGCTTCGTTGCCGTTCGCGTCGAAGAGGCAAAGCTCGACGCGCGTGGCAATCTCGGAGAAGACTGAAAAGTTGGTTCCGACGCCATCCCATGTGGCGCCGAGGGGATACGGACGGCCAGGCCAGATTCGCACTACCGCTTCCTTTCGAGACAGGACTCGGAGCAGCAGTTGTACAAAGGGGATGCCATGGCGCGAACGCGGGGCAGTTTTCGGTTTCGGTTGTCGGTTTTCGGTGCTCCGCCATGCGCACGGGCGTCGTTTCACGGCGCCGCACCGAAAACCAAAAACCGAAAACCGAAAACCGAAAACCGTAACCCCCGCCCCCCCGTGGCACGCCTCTCGCTGTTATTCGCATTCGGCATGACACGGAAAAAATCGCAGGATCGCCGGTGCTCCTACGTCGTCACGCTCTCGACGACCACCACCTCCGACGACCTTCAGGACCTCTCCCGATATCTCTCCAATCTCTGCGTGTCCGACTGCGATGTGGTGATCCTCGATCCGTCGCCGCGGTTCCTCTTCGACCAGAACCGCCGCGTGCTCCGCTGGGTGGGACGGCACATTCCGATCGGCACGGAGTACCGCCACTCGAGTGGTGAGCCGGACATCGTGCGCGCCGCGGCCGCACACGCGGCGTGCGAGAAGGTGCTCGTGGCCGGCGTCGACGTGCGCTACACCTCCGAGGCGATCGACGAGCTGTGCGAACAGCTCGAGCTGCACGAGGTCGTCGAGCCGCAGGATTACCTCCAGCCGCTGCCGTGGTGGGGGGCGATCGAAGCGGGACGGATGCTCGTGCATCGCGGCATCGAGCCGAGCCCCGATCACGGCGCGACGTACGGCTTCCGCCGCAGCGCCATCCGCGGACTGCGCGGCCTCTCCGCGACGATGGGCGACGATCACGTGCGCCGCCTCGCCGCGCACGGCGCGGAGGTCCACGCCGCGTACGAAACGTTCGTGCAGCGCCGGCCGCCGACGCTCGATGAATGGATGGCCCAGCGTCCGCGTCAGGCGGGCGACGATTTCTCGATCCCGGCGAAAACGATCTTCTTCTTCGCCCTCGCCCCGATGCTGCTGCTCCTCGGCATGCTCGGCGGCGCGAAGCTCGCCGCCAGCTACGGGGCGGTGATCGCCATCGGCACGCTGGTGCTCGCACTGCGAGGCCGCAACGGCGCGACGGCGGTGTTCCCGCTGCGCGCGGCGTTCTTTGCCCCGCTGTGGGTGTTCGAACGTTCGGTCAGCGTCTACTGGGCGCTGTTCCGCAAGCTGACCGGGGCCACCGCCGAAGCCAGCGTGGCCGTGGCCGCGCAGCAGACCGATGGGACCAAGGTGGCCAGCGGGGAGTAGGCGTGAACGTGCCTTGGGTGTGCGGGGAATCGCGTGAACGTGCCTTGGGTGTGCGGGGAATAGGTTATAGGACGGATAGGACAAATAGGACCTATAGGCCTGCGGACCCTGGGTGCTGTTGCGTGGGATGACGCTGCGCGTCCGCGCGGCGTTTTGTCCCATCTGTCCTATTCGTCCTATCTGTCCTATTCGTCCTATTAGTCCTATAGGTCCTATTCGTCCTATCGTTCCCTTGGCCCATAATTTGGCGCCATGCGCCGACTTCTGCTGATCCTTCTTCTTGCGATTCCCGCGTTTGCCTTCGAGCGGCAGCCCAATGCCGATTACCGCGCGCGGCGGGTGAAACTGGCGGAAAAGGCAGGCGCCGGCGTCGTGGTCGTGTTTGCCGCGGCCGAAGAAGAAGGGCAGAACGCGACGCGCGGGTTCCGGCAGGACAACGACTTCTACTACCTCACCGGGTGGGCGGAGCCGGGCGCCGGGCTCGTCATCGCGTCGAATCCTTACACGGAGATCCTGTTTCTGCCGGCGCGGAACGTTTCGCAGGAGCGGTGGACCGGGCCGAAGCTGACGGCGGCGACGCCCGACGCGGCGAAGCGCACCGGGGTCGATCGCGTCATGGCGCTCGACGAGCTGCGCAACGAGCTGGTGCGCATCCTGCCGACACCCGCCGTCACGATCTACACCGGCGACGCGGCCTCGGCGCCGATCTCCTGGCTGCGCCGCGCCAACGCGTTCCCGAACTACGTCAGCTTCGCCGAGGTGGCGCCGCTCGTGGCGGATCTGCGGGTGACGAAGGACGCGGGCGAGATCGCCCTGCTGCGCAAGGCCGCGAACGGCACCGTCGCGGCGCACCTCGCGGCGAAGAAAGCGGCGCGGCCGGGGATGACGGAGAACGAGCTCGCCGGGATCATCGAGGCGGAGTTCCGCCGTCACGGCGCCGAGGGGCCGGCGTTCTCCTCGATCGTCGGCAGCGGGTTCAACTCGACGGTGCTGCATTACTCGGCGAGCTCCGGGACGATGAAGGACGGCGACGTCGTGGTGCTCGACATCGGCGGGGAGTACTCGATGTACGCCAGCGACGTGACGCGCACGCTGCCGGTCAACGGCAAGTTCACCGCCCGCCAGCGCGAGGTCTACGACCTCGTCCTCGGCGCGCAGCGCGCGGCCGTCGACGCGTTCCGCTCCGGCGTCTCGACCATCGGCCGCAACGCGCCGAACTCGCTCTATCAGGTGGCGCTGGCGTACCTCAACGAGCGCGGCTACGGGAAGTACTTCATCCACGGCCTCAGTCACTACGTCGGCCTGGAGGTGCACGATGCCGGCGACGGCGCGCGTCCGCTCAGCCCCGGCGCCGTCTTCACCATCGAGCCCGGCATCTACATCCCGGAGGAGAGCCTGGGCGTGCGGATCGAGGACACGTACCTCGTGCGCGATGACGGGACGCTGGAGTGTCTGTCGTGCGCGGCGCCCAAGTAGAGCGCTGCGCGGTTGTTGGTTTTTGGTTTTCGGTTGTCGGTGCTGCGCTACCGCGAGCCTCGCCGCACTGCGGAGCACCGAAAACCAACAACCAAAAACCGAAAACCGCGCGTAGCGCGGCGCGCCGCTAGGCGGTAAACGCCTGCAGCGCTTCGTCTTCGCTGTCGTAGACCGAGAACATCGGCAGCAGGTTGGTCAGGCGCAGCGTCTTGGCCACGCGGTCCTGCGGTTTGAGCAGACGGAGCGAGGCGTTGTTGCGCTTCGCGGTCTTGAGGCTCTGCACCAGCTCACCGAGGCCATTACTGTCGATGTAATCCATGTCGGACAGGTTGAGCAGGATCTTCTTGCTGCCCTCGTCCAGGATCTCGTCAATGACGGCGGGGAGGATCGTGTCTCCCACGCCTACGGCCAGGCGTCCCTGGAAATCGACGATCGTCACGTCTCCGACTTTCCGCACGGCAATGTTCATGCGGCGGATCGTATCAGATCGCCGCGTCTTCATAACTTCCACACAACTGACGCTACGATGCGGTGGTGCGCCGCCGCATTCTTCTCGTCGAGGACGACCCGAAAACGCGCGCCATGCTGGCGCTGTATCTGGAGCGCGAAGGGTACGAGGTCGCGACCGCGGAGGACGGCGTCCGCGCGCTCGAAGTGGCGCGCGAGCGCGAGCCGCATCTCGTCGTCCTCGACCTCATGCTGCCGCGCCTGAGCGGCCTCGACGTCTGCCGCAACCTGCGCGAAGAGAGCAACGCCGCGATCGTCATGGTCACGGCGCGCTCGACCGAGGAGGATAAGCTCACCGGTCTCGACCTCGGCGCCGACGACTACGTGACGAAGCCGTTCAGCCCGCGTGAGCTGGCGCTGCGCGTCGGCTCGGTGCTGCGCCGCGCCCGGAGCACCGCCGAGGCCGCCGCCGCGCCCGCCCCCGCCGTGCTCCGCGACGGCGACCTGGAGATCGACGTGCCCGCGCGCCGGGCCATGCGCGGCGGCGTGGAGCTGGCGCTCACCGGCCGCGAGCTGGACCTGCTGGCGTTCCTGATGCGGCACCCCGGGCAGGCGTTCGGGCGCCCCGAGCTGCTGGACAAGGTGTGGGGCTGGACGTTCGGCGACCACTCCACGGTGACCGTCCACGTGCGGCGGTTGCGCGAGAAGATCGAGGACGACCCG
>DASVEE010000014.1:0-135815 GCA_036380735.1 Thermoanaerobaculia bacterium
TTGTTGCCTCAGGCCCGGCGCACGGCGTCGCGATCAACACGTTAGTACGCAGGGTCGACTGAGGCTTGGCCAACAAGCGCCGCGGGTCGCACCCGCCCGCCGGAGGCCTCCCGGTCGTGTCTCTTGCGGCGCTACGACAAAGCTAGCCAGTCCATGCGTCCATGTGGTCCAGGACGTCGTCGATGGATAGCAGGCGTTCCTCTCCATTCGGCGCGCGGAACACGCCGTGGTACCAGCCGCGGACGGCGATGGGGGTCAGCAGCTCGTCGTCGATGCGGAGGCGTTTGCCGCTGGCGAGTTTGAGGAACACCTTCTCGTACTCGGAGCGTGTGAGGCGCGGGGAGGGTTGGGGGAGGTCGGCACGGCGGTCGCGGGTCTTGCGCTCGTCGTGACGGCGATCGGTCGCTTCGCCGCGCCAGGGCGGGGCGAGCTTCTCCTCGACGTCGGCTTTGCGGCGGCGGGGAGCGTCGTCTTCACCCTCATCGTCGCGCATGAGCGGGGCGAAGTTCTGCAGCTCCGGGAGCGCGGAGCCCCAGCGCGTCGTGTGGCCGACGTCGTCGTACGCCGGCGGACGATCGGGGAGGTCGAGCAGCGACGGCGTTTCACCGCGCAGGACGGAGAAGAGCAGCCGGAAACTGAACGGGTCGGAGTAGCGGCGGATCGAGTCGCGGAACGCGAGCGCGATGCGATGGGCGATGTCGCGCAGCGACGCATGCTGACCGGTCGTCAGCTTCCACAGTTTCTTGTTGAGATCCGCGGTGAACGGATCGGCGGGGAAGTGGAAGTTGCGCACCACCCAGCCGTTGCGCGTCGCATGCTTCCCCGGCTTCATCGCCGCGATGACCGGGATGCCGCGCGCCTCGAGCTCGGAAACGAGATACGACGGCCAGGCGATGACGTCGCGGACGATGCCGACGATCAGCGCCGTCGTCGCCGCCATCAATCCAGGGTCGGGCGTGAAGTCGAGGGTGATCTCGATGCGGTCGCGCCGCGGCCGCACACCCATCCCGCTGGAGCGACGGTTGGCGCCGGTGACGATGACCGGCACCGGCAGCAGATACGCGAGGAGCATCGCCAGCTTCTGGATCGTCCGGCGGTTGCTGCGCTCCGCACGGTCGAGCTCGAACGAGATGTTGAAGTGGCAACTGAATGCCTGCAGCCGGACCTTGCGACCCTCCTGCTGCTCCCACCGGTCGAGCTGATCGCGCACGAACCCGATCTGCTCCCACAAACTGCGCACGACGCGCGCGGTGCACTGCGGCGCGATCTCGATCACCGGCGTCACGACCTCGATGACTCCGCCATCGAAGTAGACGGCGCCGCCGGTCGGCAACTGCGACGATTTGGTGGTCCGCTTGAGCAGCGGCACGTCGATGAACGCCGCCGGCGTCCGCCACTCCTCCTCGGGCACGACTTCCTGCCCGTCGAGGAACGGCTTGAATTCGGCCTCGAGCCCGATGACCGGCATTCTCAATTCATTGCGATAGGGGAAACGTAGTGGATCGGATGGCGCCATACGCGACTGCCGCTGCACAGAGCAAGGATCAGGCCCTCCTCTTTCGGGTCAATCGCAGGGAGACGACGAGGGGCCGCCGGAGGCCTCCCGATCGTCTTTCCCTACGTGTTGAGGCGAAAGAAGATGGTCAGCTCGTGCACGACTTCCTGGGCGACGCCGTTTTTGATGAGGGGGCGGAAGCGCCAGTTGCGGATCGCTTTGAGGGCTTCTTTCTCGAAGACGTCCTTCTGGGCGTGCTTGATGATGGAGGCTTCCTTGACGCGGCCGTTGGTGCCGATGACGTAGCGGACGACGCATTCGTCTTCCCAGCCGCGGAGGCGGGCTTCTTCCGGGTAGCCGGGGTAGACCTGGGAGAGCGGGTACATCGGGAGCTTCTTGTCGCGCTCCACGTGGACGCGGCCGTCGTCGATGATGCCGCCGATCGTGCCGCCGATCTGGCCGCCGACCTGGCCACCTTCGACGCCGTCGACGTGGCCGCCGGCGACACCGCCGATGATGCCTCCCTCGACGCCGCCTTCCACGCCTTCGGCCGGCTGTTCGACGACGGTGACGGGCGGTGTGTCGAGGACGAGGGGGATCGTCTCCGGGATGATGGTCGGGGCGACGACTTCGGTCGGCACCTGTTGCACCGGCGCGCTGGGGGTCGAGGGGGCGACGCGTTTCGCGGCGGCTGGAGGGGGCGGGGGAGGCGGTGGCGGCGGCACCTCGAGGAGGCTGTACATCGCCGTCATCTTCGGAGAGTGCGACGGAAACGCGACCTGCCAGATCGTCGAGACCATCCACCCGGCGACGGCGAGGAGATGGATCGCGATCGAGAGCGGGAGCGTCTCATAGAAGATCCTGCGGCTGTCCTTCCCGAAGGACGCGGGGGCAACGGTTTCGAACATTCCCTCTCCGAACGGTTGCGATGCTAGCACCGCATTTTCAGGTCGGGGGGTTACAAAACAGCTAGGAGGCCGGGTGGCGTTGTCCGTTGTCCGTTTTCCGTGCTGCGCTATGCCATGGAACGCGCGTTGGACCGATAGGACGAATAGGACCTATAGGACGGATGGGACGGATAGAACCCATACCGGGCGTCCCATCAGTCCTATTCGTCCTATTTGTCCTATCGGTCCCATCGTGCCCCCGCGATATCAACGGCAGACCGACAACGGACAACGGTCACGCCGTCAGGCGATGCTCAATGGCCATCCGCCCGGTGACCAGCCCATGCGCTTCCAGGTAGAAGCGCACGTCTTTCGGCGCCAGCGAATACAGCACGCGATCGCCGCCGCGGCCGGTGGCGCTGAGGAACGCGCCGTCGTTTTCGCTGATGAGGATCACGTCGCCGGAGAACTCGTGCGGCAGGGCGGAGAGCAGTTCCAGAAAGTCGGCGGGCGTGGCGGCGCGGTCGACGACCACGCGCTCGATGTCGATCTCCATGTCGACGATGCCGGTGCGGATCGCGTACTTCAGCACCGCGAAGGAGTCGACGAAGATCGTGCGGGTGGCGGAGGAGTGGGAATCATCCCAATCGCGGTCGGGTGTGGAGCGCGAGCGGGCGACGAGAGTGACGCGGCGGGCATCGGATCGCATCGACATGACCTCAGAAGCCCTGCTGCAGCAGCGCGGCAGCGACGGCGATGACGAACGAGGCGCTGGAGAGCGCGGCGATGACGCGCCACGTCTGACGGCCGCGGCGGATGTCGGTGAGGGTGTGTTCGACGAAGTGAGACATGTGAGTTCTCCTCTCTCTTTCTGAGGTCTGCTTATTGAGTTGCGGTGGGAAGGGGGACGGTGCGGGTCCCGAACTCGTCGGCCGCCCAGACGTCGAGCGGCAGCGTCTTGCCGCCGGCCGTGTACGACGTCTCCCGCTTGTCGGCGAGAATCTCGATCGTGCCGCCGACCGGGACCCGGTACGTCCGGCCGTCGTAGCGGAACTCGCTGCCGGGGGTGCCGACGAAGCGATACGACACTGTCTTGATCCCGCACGTGACGTGCGGCGCCGTGACCGGCTTCGGCGGGGCGAGATTCAACTGAAGGGTGAGCGCTGCGACGAGGACGAGCATTCGAGTTTTTCTCCTCCGTTTCGGACCGGTTCCCCCTAGTCCAAACGCGGTACCAATGTGTCCAACGTGCGGTATCGTCTGTCGAATCAATGGCTTAGATGCAAATCCTCAAATGAGGGCGCGTTCAAAATTCGTACACGTGTATGATGTGCGTGCGATGACTGAGCTCAGAAACCGGATTTTGATCGTCGACGACGATCCGCAGATCTCCGCCGGCCTCTCCGCCCTCCTCATGGATGAGTGGGATGTCCGTTCCGCCGCCTCAGGCAAGGAGGCGATGATCGCCTTCAGTGAGTTTTCCCCGGACGTCGTACTCCTGGACGTCCAGCTTCCGGACATTTCGGGCATCGACCTGCTGCATCAGTTGAAGATGTACTCCGAGACGACGGCCATCATCATGATGTCCGGCGTCGGGAACCTGGAGCGCGTCATCGAGTCGATGAAGCTCGGCGCCGAGACCTTCCTCCAGAAACCGTTCGATTTCGATACGCTGACGCTGACTCTCGAACAGGTCTCGCGCATGATCGGCACGCGCCGTGAGCTGATGGCGCTCCGCCGCGGCGACGCGAAGGACGTCGAGAAGCTCCCCGGCGTCTCTCCCGCCATCGCCCACCTCAACCAGATCCTCGGGCAGATCGCCCGGGCACCGTCGCCCGTCCTGGTAGAAGGGGAGTCGGGCACGGGCAAGGGCGTGATCGCGCGTCTCATCCACAACCGTTCGGCGCGCGCCCGGGCGCCGTTCGTCGATCTCAACTGCGCCGGTCTGTCGAAGGAGCTGCTCGAATCGGAGCTGTTCGGCCACGAGCGCGGCGCCTTCACGAACGCCATGAACCAGAAGCCGGGGCTCTTCGAGATCGCCGGCGAAGGGACGCTGTTCCTCGACGAGATCGGCGAGATGGAGCTGACGGTGCAGGCGCGGCTGCTCAAGGCGCTTGAAGAGAAGCGTTTCCGCCGCGTGGGCGGCATCCGCGACCTGCGCGCCGACTTCCGCCTGATCGCCGCGACGAACCGCGATCTGGCGGCGGAGGTGGCGGCCGGGCGGTTCCGCGGCGACCTCTATTACAGGCTCAATGTGGTGAAGCTGCGGATGCCGCCGCTGCGCGAGCGGATGGAGGATCTGCCGATCCTCGTGCAGGAGATCCTCAAGCCGCTGTCGAAAGAGATGGCGCGCTCGCAGCCGCGCGTCAGTGCGCGAGCGTTGAAGAAGCTCGAGACCTATCCGTGGCCGGGCAACGTCCGCGAGCTGCGGAACGTGCTGGAGCGCGCGCTCCTCACGCTCACCGGCGACGAGATTCGCAGCGAGGATCTGACCATCGAGGGCGGCACGCCGCAGGTGGCCGCGAAGTCGGGCGCGCTGCCGGCGGAGGAGTGGGACATCCAGCCGCTCGATCAGGTGATCGCGCAGTACGTCGCCGCGTCGGTGCAGGCGACTGGAGGCAACGTGCGCAAGGCAGCGCGCTCCCTTCAGATCAGCCCGTCTACGCTGTACGCGCGGCTGAAGGACGCGGAGCCCTCGGGTGGCGTTCGCTAGAGAGGTTTGTTAGGATTCCCCGATTCTTCTGCAGTCATTCTTAGGAGCTTCCAGACATGTCGAATTACAGGACCCTGTTTACGTCGGAGTCGGTCACCGAGGGTCATCCGGACAAGATTGCCGACCAGATTTCCGACGCGATCCTCGATGCCGTTCTGGCCGAGGATCCGGTGGGTCGCGTGGCGTGCGAAACGCTCGTCACGACCGGCCTGGCGATGATCTCGGGTGAGATCACGACCAAGACTTATGTCGACTTCCCTTCCATCGTGCGCAGCACGATCAAAGAGATCGGCTACACGCGCGCAAAGTACGGCTTCGACAGCGAGACGTGCGCGGTGATTTCGTCGATCGACCCGCAGTCGCCGGACATCGCGCAGGGCGTCGACACCGGTGGCGCCGGCGACCAGGGTCTGATGTTCGGCTATGCCTGCCGCGAGACGCCGGAGCTGATGCCGCTCCCGATCATGCTCGCGCACCAGCTCACGCGCCGCCTCGCCGAGGTGCGCAAGTCCAATGAGCTCGACTTCCTCCGTCCGGACGGCAAGTCGCAGGTCACGATCGAGTACGAAGGAAAGCGGCCGGTCCGCGCGTCGGCGATCGTCATCTCGACGCAGCACTCGCCGAGCGTCAGCCACCGCGACATGACCGATGCGATGATCGAGAAGGTCATCCGTCCGGTCGTCCCGGCGGAGCTGATCGACAACGAGACGAAGTTCCACATCAACCCGACGGGCAAGTTCGTCATCGGCGGCCCGCAGGGCGACACCGGCCTCACCGGCCGCAAGATCATCGTCGACACCTACGGCGGCCGTGGCCGTCACGGCGGTGGCGCGTTCTCGGGCAAGGACCCCACAAAGGTCGACCGCTCGGCGTGCTACATGGCCCGCTACATCGCGAAGAACCTCGTCGCTTCGGGCCTGGCCGACGAAGTCGAAGTGCAGCTTGCCTACGCCATCGGCGTGGCCGACCCGGTGTCGATCTACGTCGACACGTTCGGCACGGGCAAGATCGAGCAGCCGAAGCTCGTGGAGCTCGTGCGCGAGCACTTCCAGATGACGCCGCGCGGCATCATCGAGTCGCTGCAGCTCCGCCGCCCGATCTTCAAGAAGACCGCCGCCTACGGCCACTTCGGCCGCAACGAAGCGGAATTCACCTGGGAAGCCACCGACAAAGCGGAAGCGCTGCGCGCGGCCGCCGGCATGGAAGCCGCGGTTCTGGCGTAAGGTTCAATCAGGAAAACCGAATGGCCCCGGGCGCAAGTCCGGGGCTTTTTTTTGGCTTCTACCGCAGCGCAAACACGGTCACGTTGCCGCGTGAGGTCATGCTGCTGGCGTACAGATCCAGCACGCGGGCCAGCATCCGCTGGGAGGTGGGGCCCAGCTCACCGCTGTCCGCCGGCAGCACGGCGACGTGCGTGATGCCGTCGCGTTTGAGGCGGACGTACAGCGCATCGGGCGTAGGCAAGTCGACGTAGCGGGAAATGCGCGCGCTGTCGCCGCCGCGGGTGCGGCTGGTGAACCAGTACGTCTGGTTCGTCCCCAGCACCAGCGTCCGCGCGCCGCGCGGGATGGTCTGATTGATCCAGGCGATGTCGTCGTACGGGGGACGCTGCTTCGTGAGGTACGCGGTCTCGCTGGCGCTGCCTGCGAGCAGCGTGAACGGCGTGTGCCGCTCGGTGAACCAGACCGCGAGCAGCGTCTGCACCACGATCGCCACCCCGACGATGATGGCGAAGACGCGGCGCTCCAGTGCCTGCGCGGCCGTCATCGCCGGGACGATGAAGAACGGCAGCAGCACGCGCGCCGTGGGGGCGAAGAAGAAGAGGACGAGGCCGCCGAGGAGCGTGAGGACGGCGATGCGGCCCGTCGCGAAGACGCAGAGGGCCAGCAGCGACGCGCCAAGCGCCTCGTCGATGAAGCTGCTGTGGAAGATGTAGTCGGCCAGGTAGAGCGCGCGGGAGCCGCCGAGGCTCATTGCGTCCTCGCCGAAGAACGGTGCGAACGGATTGCCGGTGAGCACGAGGTTGCGGATGAGGAACAGCGAGCCGGCCACCACGGCGAGCGTCAGCGGCTTCCACGCGACACGCTTCTTCATCAGCAGCGCGCCGGCGTAGGCGAGCACGGCGAAGGGGAAGAAGGTGTACTTCGTCAGCATCCCCGCGGCCGTGGCCACGGCGGAGGTGCGGGAGTCTTCGCTTTCGAGCGCCACGGCGAGCGCCACGCAGATGCCGGCCAGCGGCCAGTCGGCGAGCGACCAGCCGGCCGTCAGCGCCAGCGCCGGAGTCGTCACGATCGCGGCCGTGGCCAGCCACGACTGCGTGCGCCGCGCGATCAGCAGCGTCGTGGCAATGGCGGCGACGAGATGGAGAAAGTGCGAGGCGACGCCGCCGTCGATGCCGAGCATCGTGAACAGCGGCAGGTCGGCGGCTTCGATGCCGAGCGGAAAGTACGATCGCGCGATGAGCGGCAGCTCGATGGCGCGCTCTTCGAGCGCCCACGTCCGCGGCACGTTCAGGTGCACCGCCACCTCATCCGCCGACGCCGGCGGCGCCTGCGCGAAGACGAAGCCGCAGGCCAGCACGACCGCGATGCAGAGGATGGCCACGACGCTCCGCCGCTTCCCATCCGCCGGCGCGCCGAGGCCGGCGGTCACGCCGTACTGCGACGCCATCCACGCTCCGCCGAGCGCGCCGATCACGACGAGCGGCACCATCGTCCACGCGGAGATCTTCAGCGTCCCCACGAGAAAACAGAGCGCGCCGAAGATCGGATAGCCGAGGAGGAAGTCGAGCGGCAGATCGACAGGGCGGGCGCGCCGCACGAGCGCGCCGACCGCGATGATGGCCAGCACCTCCGCCAGCGCGAGGAACAGCGGAATCGACACACGCCGCACGAGCAGCTCGACGAGCACGAACCGCTCGAGCAGCGTGAGCGCCGCAAACAGCGCGACGGCAACGGCGATCCAGTAACGCAACTTGGTCATGGTTTCATGGGGCCGATAGGACGAATAGGACGAATAGGACTGATAGGACGGACGCAACCCACTTCCGGTTGCGGTGTCCCATTCGTCCCATCGGTCCCACAGGTCCCATTCGTCCCATCGTTCTAGATAGGCTCCAGTGCTTCCCGGATCCGCAGCACGTCCTCGATGATGGCGCGCGCCACTTCCGGGCGCAGTTGCGTCGTGCGGTCGGACAGCGCGGATGGCGGGTTGTCGTGCACTTCCATGAAGAAGCCGTCGGCGCCGGCCGCGGCGGCGGCTCGGGCGAGGGGCCGGGCGAACTGCGGCGTGCCGCCGGTCTGCTTCCCTTCGCCGCCGGGGCGCTGCATGGAGTGCGTGATGTCGTAGACGACGGGGGAGCCGAGGGCGCGGATGAGAGGGAAGGAGCGCATGTCGACGACGAGGTTCTGGTAGCCGAACGATGTGCCGCGCTCGGTGATGAAGACCTTCTCGTTCCCCGCCTCCGCCCCTTTCTCCAGAATGTTCTTCGTCTCCTCGGGCGACAGGAACTGTCCCTTCTTCACGGCGACGGCTTTGCCGGTGCGCGCGGCGGCGGCGATGAGATCGGTCTGGCGGCAGAGAAACGCCGGGATCTGCAGGATGTCGAGCACTTCGGCGGCAGGCTCGGCCTGCTGCCATTCATGAATGTCCGAGACGAGCGGCAACCCGGTCTCCTCCTTGACGGCCCGCAGCACTTCGAGCCCTTTCTTCAGGCCGGGGCCGCGGAACGACTCGATCGACGAGCGGTTCGCTTTGTCGAACGACGACTTGTAGACGAGGTTGATCTTCAATTCGTCACGCAGCGCGAGGAGCGTGCGGGCCATGCGGAGGGCGTGGTCGAGCGATTCGATGACGCAGGGGCCGGCCATGAAGAGCGGCGGCTGGTCGCCGCCGAAGCGGATGTCGGGAGTAATGTCGATGACTTTCGTCGTGGCGCTCATTGCGCGGCGGATTATGTCATCGAGGGGAGGAGCGTGCTCCGCTGCAACTGTAACAGCGGAATTCGCGCGCGTGGCGCGGCGAATGCAATTTATTCGGAGTGACGGATAGGCGTCAACGGTTGACGCCGCGAGGCGAGCAGGGCCTCGATTCCCAATCCGTCGCTCGCTGTACAACCGCAGTTTCGCAGTCCCGATCTACATGGAGCTTCCATGCATCGCTCGAGGTTTGCCTCAATTCTGATTCTCCTCTCTCTGCTCCTCGTCACGCCTGCTTTCGCCACCCATTACTACGTTGCCACCACCGGCAGCGACGCGAACGCGGGCACACTCGCGGCTCCCTTCCTGACCATCCAGCACGGCGTCGACCAGCTCGACGCCGGCGACAACCTCTACGTCCGCGGCGGTACCTACGACGAGGCCGTCACGATCTGGGACAAAGCCGGAACGTCGTCGTACCCGATCTACATCACCACGTACAACGGGGAAGCGGTGGCCATCGACGGCACCGGCCAGACGGAGAACGGCGTGGTCGTCATCGGCGACAGCTCGTACGTCCGCTTCGATGGCTTCGAGGTGAAGAACGGCCCGAACGGCGGGATCTTCATCTACGACGCGAACAACATCAAAGTGCGCTGGAACAACGTGCATCACATGGGCAGCGGCGGCATCAACGCCAAGACGGCGAGCGCCAGTCCGTTCGGCACCGCGCATCACCTCGTGATCCACGGCAACTCGGTGCATCACAACATGCTCGACAACAGCGACCGCGACGAGAACAGCGTCTGGCTGCAGGGCGTGTCCGCCGTCCGCTGCGATTACGTCGAGATCACCGGGAACAACGTCTACGAGAACTACGGCGAAGGGATCGACTACATCGGCAGCGACCACGGCACGATCCGCGACAACTCGATCTGGGACAACTTCAGCGTCAACCTCTACCTCGACAACGCGCAGTACACGACCGTCGACCGCAACTGGATCGTGACCGGCTGGGCGCCGAACCACACGAACTACTACCGCAACGGCAACCCGGCGGGCGGCATCGGCGTGGCCAACGAGTACTACACGGAACAGAACCCGGCCACCGACCTGACGATCACGAACAACATCGTCGTCCGCTGCCATACCGGCTTCGCGTACCGCAACTCCGAATACGGCGGCGGGCTGCACAACACGCTCGTCGCGAACAACACCTTCTCGGAATCGGTCTACCTCAACCTCAGCATCCAGAACGGCACCAACAACACGAACATCCACACCACCACCACGATCAAGAACAACATCTTCTACGCGAAGACGGGGACGAGCTACGCGTCGGCGCCGACCACCGGCTTCACGTACCAGACGAACTGCTGGTTCAACGGCACGGCGAACACGCACAAGAGCGGCACGGGAGACGTGCTCTCCGATCCGCTCTTCGTCGATGCGGGCGGGAGCGACCAGGAGGACTACATGCTGACCTCCAGCTCGCCGTGTAAGAACACCGGCACCGCCACCGCGGCCGTCACCGAAGACTACTTCGGCACGGCGCGCTCGGGACGCGGCACCGCCATCGACATCGGCGCCCACGAATACTGACGTGAAACCGGCGGGTAGGGGCTGGCCCGTACCCGCCGCCGCGATACTCAGTCCGGGGAACGATGGGACGAACAGGACCTATAGGACAGATGGGACTTCCCCGGTCCCATCCGTCCCCTTCGTCCCATAGGTCCTGGTCGTCCTGGCAACCGCCGCTACACCAGCTCCGTCGCCGGCATCGCCACGGTGGTCTTGTTGGCGCTTTTGTAAGCGCGAGCCGCGGCGATGAAGGAGCGGAACAGCGGGTGCGGCGCCGTGGGGCGCGACTTGTACTCGGGGTGGAACTGGCAGCCGACGAACCAGGGGTGGTTCTCCAGCTCGATGATCTCGACGAACTTGCCGTCCGGCGACTTGCCGGTCACGCGGAAGCCGCGCTCCTCGAGCTGCGGTACGTATTCGGGGTTGACCTCGTAGCGATGGCGGTGGCGCTCCTCGATGAGCTCCACGCCGTATGCTTCGCGCGCGATCGACCCTTCCTTGAGCGCGCACGGGTATTTGCCGAGGCGCATGGTGCCGCCGAGGGCGTCGACGCCGATCAGGTCGCGCAGCTTGAAGATCACCTTGTACGGCGACTCGTCATCGAACTCGGTCGAGTTCGCGCCGACCATGCCGGCCATGTCGCGGGCGAACTCGATGGTCGCGCACTGCATGCCGAGGCAGACGCCGAAGAACGGGATCTTCCGCTCGCGGGCGTAGCGGATCGCGCGCAGCTTCCCTTCGATGCCGCGGGCGCCGAAGCCGGGGCCGACGAGGATCGCGTCGACGCTGGCCAGCTCGCCGTGATACCCCTCTTCCTCGAGCGCCTCGGAGTCGATGTAGACGATGCGCGTCTTGACGTTGTTGGCGATGCCGCCGTGCTGCAGCGCCTCGTTGAGCGACTTGTACGAATCGCCGAAGTCGACGTACTTGCCGACGAACCCGATCCGCACCTCATCCTCGGGATGCCGCAGCTTGCGGACGATCTCCTCCCACTTCGCGAGCGAGCCGGCTTCTTCCTGCGGCAGATGCAGCTTCTCGAGCAGGATCTCGTCGAGCCCTTCGCGTGAGAACGCGAGCGGGACCTGGTAGATGAAGTCGACGTCGTAAGCCGGGACGACCGATTCCTCTTCCACGTTGCAGAACAGGCCGATCTTGCTCTTCATCTCCTCGGGGATGGTGCGCTCGGAGCGGCAGAGGAGGATGTCCGGCTGGATGCCGATCTCGCGCAGCTTCTGCACGGAGTGCTGCGTCGGCTTCGTCTTCAGCTCGTCCGAGGCTTTGATGTACGGGACGAGCGTGACGTGGACGTTGATCGCGTTGCCGCGGCCTGCTTCCTGGCGGAACTGGCGGATCGCTTCGAGGAAGGGGAGCGACTCGATGTCGCCGACCGTGCCGCCAATCTCGACGATCACGACGTCCACGCCCTCGGAGATGGAGCGGATGCACTTCTTGATCTCGTCGGTGATGTGGGGGATGACCTGGACGGTCTTGCCGAGGTAGTCGCCGCGGCGCTCCTTCTCGATGACCTTCGAGTAGATGCGTCCCGTCGTGAAGTTGTTCTTGCGGGTGGCGCGCATCGAAGTGAAGCGCTCGTAGTAGCCGAGGTCGAGGTCCGTTTCGGCGCCGTCATCGGTGACGAAGACCTCGCCGTGCTGGAACGGCGACATCGTGCCGGGATCGACGTTGATGTAGGGATCGAACTTCTGCAGCGTGACCTTGAATCCGCGCGCTTCGAGCAGCGCGCCGATGGACGCCGCGGCGATCCCCTTGCCGAGACCGGAAACCACACCACCGGTAACGAAAATGTACTTCGTGCTCATCGGACCTCCATTAATCAGTTGTCGGTTTTCGGTTGTCGGTTTTCGGTTTGGGCAAAACCGGAGGCCGACAGCCGAAAACCGGCTGCCTGTGCTTGCTTGTCGGGTGGGGAGAGTTGTGGTGCGTCTGGAGAGTTTTGTCAGTTCTGAGCCTGCGGCTCACGAACGACCTCGGGTTTCAGGCATGCGGGTACGCAAGGTGAACCTAATTCTAAGGGGCGGGCGGAAGCGTCGCAACTACTCGTCTGGATGGGTGCGCGAATGGGACGAATGGGACGGATAGGACGGATGGGACGGATTGCCCGACCTATTGGTCCCAGTCGTCCTATTTCGACGCGCGGGCACCGGATGTGTCCCGGCGGCCACCGTGTGTGTCGGCGCGGACACCCGGAGTCGACGCGCGGGCACCGGCAGTCGCGGCGCGGGCACCCGGAGTCGCGGCGCGGACGCCCGCAGTCGCGGCGCGGACACCCGGAGATGCGGCGCGGACACACGGAGATGCGGCGCGGACACACGGAGATGCGGCGCGGACACACGAAGTGTCCGAGCGCGCACACGGAGCGCCCGGGCGGACGCACGAAGTGTCCCGGCGCGCGCACGAAGTGTCCGGGCGGCAACACGGAGTGTCCGGGCGGCAACACGGAGTGTCCGGGTGCGCACACGGAGTGTCCGGGCGGCAACACGAAGCGCCCTGGCGGGCACACGGTGCGTCAAGGCGGGGGCAGTCGGTTCCCGGCGGGCACTCAGCCTACCGCTTCGTCCTCCTCCGTCCTATTCGTCCTGTCTGTCCTATCCGTCCTATTTGTCCTATCGGTGTTTCGCCAATTCCCGTTCCACCCGCTCCACATCTTCGGGGCGATCCACCCCCAGATGAGGGCGCGGGGTGCGGGAAACCGCGATGCGCATCCCATGCTGCAGGGCGCGCAGCTGTTCCAGCGATTCGGCGCGCTCCAGCGGAGAGGGGGGCAGCGACACGAACGTCTCCAGCGCCTGCCGGCGGTAGGCGTAGACGCCGATGTGCCGCAGCGCCTCGCCGCGCGAGCCGATCGCCGCGCGGGAGAAGTAAAGGGCGACATCCTGCACATCGACGACGGCCTTGACGACGTCCCGGGCGTGAAGCTCCTCGTCGGTCTCCAGCGGTGACGCGAGCGTGGCGATCTCCGCGCCCGCGGCCAGCAGGTCGATCAGCGCGTCGACCGAGGCGATGTCGATCAGCGGCTCGTCGCCCTGCACGTTGACGATGGCGTCGAATCGCTGCTGCTCGAGCGTCTCGATGATCGGCAGCGCGGCGGCGATGCGGTCGGTGCCGCTCTGGAAGTCGCCCTCCGGCTGCACCACCTTGCCGCCGAACCCCGTGACGTGGGCGAAGATGCGGTCGTCGTCCGTCGCCACGTACACCGCCTCGGCCCGCGTCGACGCGACGGCGCGGCGGTAGACGCGCTCGATCAGCGAGACGCCGGCAATCGGCACGAGAGGTTTCCCGGGAAACCGGGTCGAGCCGTAACGCGCTGGAATTACAATCACCGCCCTCATGACGGAGGCGCATTCTAGTGCAGTCGACCGCGAGCTGATGAAGCGCCTCACGATCGTGATCCTCTTCATCTTCTTCTTCACCGCGGCGTTTTCGCGCCTCGACCGGGTGTACTCGCAGAAGTTCTACAACATCACCGGCGAGGCGCGCTGGATCTGGGCGCCGCACCGCCTCACGCAGAACGAGCCGCTTGCGTTCTTCGCCACGCGCGACTTCGAGCTGCCCGAGGGACGGGTGTTCACGAAGCTGAACGTGCTGGGCGATCCGGTGTACACGCTCTGGTTCAACGGCTACGAGATCGCCGGCCGCCGCGTCGACGACGCGCACAAGCTCGACGTCTACGACGTCTCGAAGCTGGCGAAGACGGGAAAGAACCGCATCGTCATCGCCATCCGTGCCATGCAGGGCGTGGGTGGCGTCCTGGCCGGCGTCGACATCGGCCCGGAAGCGGAGAACATTCTCGTGACCGACGCGAGCTGGAAGATCTACCGCCGCTGGCGTCCCGACATCCTGCTGCGCGACGCGCCGGATCTTTCGCCGGTCCCACCGATGCTCATCGGCGAGCCGCCCATCGGGCGCTGGAACTACGTGACGCGCCAGCCGCGCGAATTCTCGGAGCCGTTCCAGCGGACGCTGCTCCCGCGCGAAGTGTTCCCGGTCAACGCGTTCCTCCCGACGATCCGGACGAGCGGTGGCGTGGCCATCTCCGTGGCCGATCCGGTGCGCGCCCGCGCCTTCGACTTCGGCTTCACCAAGGGGCGGGTCCGCGTGACGATCGAAGGCGACTCGATCGTCAGCCGCGCCGTGACCGTCCGCTACGCCTACGCCCGCGAAGAGCTGACGCGCGTCGAATGGAGCACGCGATCGTTCGTCTTCGCCCCCGGGGAGCGCACGGTGATCGACCCGGAACCGGGCAACTTCCGATACGTGCTGGTGTATGGGGAGAAGGCTACCGTGGACGTGCTGCAATAGGACAATGGGACCTATAGGACTTAGGACCTATAGGACTGATAGCACCTGCCGGCGACCCATCCGTCCTATTTGTCCTATAGGTCCTCTAGGTCCTATAGGTCCTATCGTGCCCCGGTCCTAGTAGATGACCTTCCGCACGAAGTAGTCCTGCAGGGTCATCTTTTTCTGGTCGATGGCTTCCGCGTCGGCGCGGGTCATCTGGAAGCGGCCGGCAGCGCCGCCGTTGGTCGTTTTCATGTAGACCTCGACGAGGTCGATCTGGGCGCCGGTGACGCCGGCGTTGCGGACCATGAGGAACGACGTGGCGGAGAGGGCGTTGAAGACTTTGTCCTCGCTGTCGGCGACGAGCTCGGCGCGCAGGGAGCGGCCGGAGGTCGAAATGAGCTTCTTCTCGAAGATGCCGACGTTGTCGTAAGCGCGGTCGAACTTCTCGACGATCTCGGGATCGATGGTGCCGCCGCCCGCGGGGAGCGTGGCTGCCGGCGTCGTGGTGCCGGGCGTGGTGGTGGCCGGAGCCGGAGCCGCCGCCGGCTTCTGGCCGGCCGTGCCGCTGAGGTTGCGCAGGCGGACCTGGTCGCCGAGGGAGGGCTGCTGGTTCTTGTTCTGCGGATTGGGCATGTTCGGATCGAGGTCGAGCAGCTTGGCGTTGGAGATGCCGAGCTTCGTCATCTGCTCCGACTTGGCGACGTCGATCAGCGAGGGGTCGAGCTGCAGCGAGCCGCCCGACTCGAGCTGGACGAGCGCTTTCCCGTTCACGACGGTCCACTTCGCTTTTGCTTTGTAGGTCGTTCCGTCTTTCAGGATGACGACATAGGTGGCGAATGCCTGCGACGCGATGACGGTCGCGAAAACGAAGAGGCTGAGGGTCTTTTTCATGGTCCGCTCCGGAATCCAGCAGCTGAGTGCTCGATTATACTGACGGATCGTCAAACCTGACGCCGCCTGACTCGATTCCGGCGGCTCTCGGTCTCAGGAGACCCGATGTTGATCGTCATGGAGGCCGGTGCCCGGCCCGAACAGATTGAAGCAGTCGTCCGCCACATCGAGCGTGTGGGGTTCCGTCCTCACCCGATCCCGGGCGCGTTTCGCACGGCCATCGGCGTCACCGGCTCCGGCGGGAAGACCGATCTGCAAATCCTCGAAAACTTCCCCGGGGTGAAGGAAGTCATCCCGGTTTCCCAGCCCTACAAGCTCGTCAGCCGTGAGGCGAAGCCGGACGACTCGATCGTCAGCGTCGGCGGCGTCGACGTCGGCGGGAAGGGTGTGATCGTCGTCGGCGGACCGTGCGCGGTCGAGTCGCTGGAGCAGACGCGCACGATCGCCGAGGGGATCCGGCGTGCCGGCGGGCAGCTCTTCCGCGGCGGCGCCTACAAGCCGCGCACCTCTCCTTACTCCTTTCAGGGGCTGGGGGAGAAAGGGCTGGAGATCCTGGCCCAGGTGCGTGAGGAGTTCGACCTCCCCATCGTGACCGAGGCGATCGACGAGACGTCGCTCAAGCTCGTCGAGCAGTACGCGGACTGCATCCAGATCGGCGCCCGCAACATGCAGAACTTCTCGCTGCTGAAGGCGGCGGGGCGCGCGCGCAAGCCGGTGCTGCTGAAGCGCGGCATGTCGGCGACGCTCGAAGAGCTGCTTCTGTCGGCCGAGTACATCATGTCCGAGGGGAACTACAACGTGATCCTCTGCGAGCGGGGCGTGCGGACGTTCGCCGACCACACGCGCAACACGCTCGACCTGTCGGTGATCCCGGCGATCAAGCGCATCAGCCATCTGCCGATCGTGTCCGACCCGAGCCACGGTACCGGGAAGCGGAACAAGGTGCTGCCGATGTCGCGCGCCTCGATCGCGGCGGGCGCGGACGGCGTGCTGATCGAGGTGCACCACAAGCCGGAAGAGGCGCTGTCGGACGGCCCCCAGGCGCTGCTGCCGGATGCGTTTGCGCAGCTCGTGCGAGAGGTGGACGCGATCGCGCAGGTGCTGGGGCGGTCTTTGCAGCCGGCTCTGGCGGCTACGTAGACCGGTTTCGACAGGGACCGATAGGACAATAGGACCTATAGGACGGATGGGACGAATAGGACAGGCCTTTGTCCTATCAGTCCTCTTCGTCCCATAGGTCCTATTTGGTTTCGGCTACGTGCGCGTTTTGTCCATCAGCGCCATCATCAACCGCTGCGCGGCCGTGAACGCCGGCGCGGCCAGGCGGTCCTGGGCGAACTCCGGCCAGGGGCCCATGCCGAAGTAAAGGCCGCCGGGGGCCAGCAGGTTGATGCGGGCCATGCCGCGCTCCACGGGGGCCGGTCGGGGCTGGTCCCAGACGCCGATCAGATCGATGATCTGGCGGCCGGCGGCGAAGAGCGCGTCGATGTGCGCGTTCATGGCCGGTTCGGGCGTGTCCCAGATGATGGCGGCGCCGCTGAAGTTGAGGTAGCGCGCGGAGTAATCGGAGTAGGCGGCCACGGCGTCGAGCCCCTGCTCGAGCCCGACCTCGACGACGACACCCAGCAGCTCCTTCTCTTTCTCCGGCGGGACGGCCGCGCCGCGGGCGCGCAGCGCGTGCCACGCCTGAAGGTAGCGCCGCGACTCGAGACCGGGCATCGCCAGCATGGTCCGCGCGTCCTGGCCGGGCTCCAGCGGCAGGTCGCCGAACAGCGTCTGGTACAGCGGGTGGACCTCCGGTGGCTTTTTCTTCTTCAGCCAGTTCAGCATCGCCACAGTATCGCGCATTACAATCCGCGCCCGAACCCATGCGTCGCACGAAAATCATCGCCACCCTAGGTCCCGCCTCCAACAGCGAAGAAACGCTCTACCGGCTCCTCACTTCAGGCGTCGACGTCTTCCGCCTCAATTTCTCCCACGGACTGCACGAGGATCACGCGAAGGTGATCCGCCGCGTTCGCGACATCGCCACGGAGCTCGGCCGCTACGTCCCGATCGTCGGCGACATCCAGGGTCCCAAGCTCCGCATCGGCGAAGTCGAGGGCGTGCACTACCTGGAGAACGGGCAGCCGTTCGTCATCTCCACCGTCAAACGGATCGGCGGCAGCGACGGCTGCTCGACGCCGTTCACGCCGCTGCCGCGCGAAGTGCAGGTGGGCCACCGTATCCTCATCAATGACGGTCTCGTCGAGCTGGTCGTCACGGCCGTGGACGAGACGACCGTCTCGACGCGCGTCCTCCACGGCGGCCCGATCTCCTCGAAGAAGGGGATGAACTTCCCGGACTCGGAGCTGACGATCCCCGCCATCACGGAGAAAGACCGCGAGGACGTCCGCTTCGCCGTCGAGCATCAGCTCGACTACATCGCCGCCTCCTTCATCCGCCGCAAGTCGGACATCGTCGACCTGCGGAAGATGCTGGCGGAGCTCGGCGGTCAGGAGATCGAGGTCATCGCCAAGCTCGAAAAGCCGCAGGCGATGGACAACCTCGACGAGATCCTCGAGGTCAGCGACGGCGTCATGGTCGCCCGCGGCGACCTCGGCGTCGAGCTGCCGCCCGAAGCCGTGCCGATCATGCAGAAGAAGATCCTCACGGCGGCCAGCCGGTGGGGGAGGTTCGCGATCACGGCGACCCAGATGCTGGAGTCGATGACCACCAACGCGCGGCCGACGCGCGCCGAAGCGTCGGACGTGGCGAACGCGATCTTCGACGGCTCGGACGCGGTGATGCTTTCCGCCGAGACGGCGTCGGGCAAGTACCCGGTGGAGACGGTGCAGATGATGGCGCGCATCGTCTTCGCGGCCGAGGCGAATCTGCACCTGCACAGCCGACGCGGGGAACGCGAGCCGTACCGCGCGGACGAGTTCACCGACTCCCTCGCCGGCGCCGCCAACTACGCGGCGGAACAGATCAAGGCGAAGTACATCGTCGTCTTTACGCAGAGCGGCTTCACCGCGCGCCTGATGTCGAAGTTCCGCCCCGACGCCCCGATCATCGCCCTCACGCCAGCGAGCTGGGTCGCACGCCGCATGAACATGTTGTGGGGCGTGCAGCCGTTCGTGTTGAAGGACGCGGGGGAGTTCCACGAGCAGATCGTCGACCGCGTCGATGACGTCCTGCTGTCGAAGGACATCGTCCGGCCGGGCGACCCGATCGTGATTCTGATGGGATCGCCGATCTATCAACGCGCCAGGACGAATCTGCTGCGCGTGCATCGGGTGAGGGGAGAGTGAGGAGTGACGGTGGAGCGACGGAGAATTAAGAGTTTTGAATGACGATCGAGCGACGGAGAATTGAGAATTTCGAAGTTCGAATGAAGAAGTGCTGACGTCGCCACGGCAGCGGCGCGAATCACATTCTGAATTCGAAATTCGAAATTCTTAATTCTTCTTCACGTCCCCAGAGCTGAGCCCGCCCCGCTCAACCATTTTGTTACGAAATGCCACGCTTCTTGCCTTCCGGGGGCCAAGCGGCAGTAAGATTGCCTGCATCGCCAGGGGCAGGTGGGGAAGTGGCGCGGAGAGAGAGGCGTTCCCCCACGTGCCGTACCTTTGTATCCGAGGAGTGTCAGGACGACAGGGAGGAGGCTATGCGTCGGTTTCGAGCCATTGCAGTTGCGGCCATGATCGTGATGGCTGCTGCTCCCGCGCAATCCGATACGCCGCTGCCCGCGGCCCTTCAGGTGCTCGGCAACGTCACCAACGCCGCCCGTCCCGTCGGCAACGCCCTCATCATCGCCCTCAACCTCAACACCTTCGCCGCCGCTAAGACATGGACGGCCAAGGACGGCAGTTTCACGCTGCCGCCGCTCGCGGCCGGCGTCTACCGCATCATCGCCGTCAAGCAGGGCTTCGCCCCGGCTACCGCCACCGTCGCACCGCCGCGCGCCGATCACCGTCTGGCGATGAAGCTGGAGCCGGAGAAGCACGGCGCCCGCAAATCGACGAACCAGGAGATCTGGGAGATCCGCGGCTCGCTGCCCTCCGACATCCTTCGCGAGCTCGACCTGATGCTCGAGCCGGCGGTGCCGCTCGCTTCGTACGAGCTGCCGCGCATCCGCGGCGAAATGGTCTCGATGACCGGCGTCGCCGAAGCCACCGCACCTGCCTTCGCGCAGACCGCCCTCGGCGTCCAGGGACGCATCGGCGAGAACTGGCAGCTCGGCATCCGCGGCAACCTGCAGCGCATCGCCGACTCCTCCAGCGAAGGCGGCTTCCGCGACCCGCTGGCTGAATCGAACGTCGTTTCGATGGAGCTGCGCTCCTCGCCGACCGATGCGTATCGCGTCGCCTCGACGAAGAGCTCGTGGCGCTACGCCGACGACCGCGCCGAAGCCGCCGTCCAGGCGCACAACTTCGAGTGGGAGCATGGTCCTGCACGCGTGCAGGTCCGCTACCTCGCGCAGGACAACCTCACGACGCCGCTGGCCGCGCAGGGCTTCGCGAGCGGCGCCTCGAACATGATCGAGATCGCCGGCAACACCACGTTGCTGCAGACCCGCCGCAACGACCTCGGCGTCTCCATCCGCATGACGCAGGAGAGCGTCACCCACGCCACGAGCAACACCCTGCGTACCGCCGACCTCGCGGCGAACGGCATGGTGGAAGTCGCCCCGTCGCTGGTCCTCCACTACGGCATGGCCTCACGCCTCGGCGTCGACGGCCAGGAGTGGGCGCCGCGCACCGGCGCCGAGTGGCGCATCACGAAAGACACCTCGATCATTGCCTCGGCCATGTTGAAGCTGTTCGACCACGCGAACGCCGCCGCCGTCATGCCGAGCATCGTCTACTGGACCGATGACGCGCGCATCATGCCGCGGTACACGTATTCACTCGGCTTCATCTCCGGCCGCGATGAGAACAACCGCCTGACCGCGGTGGCCACGCTCAGCGCGATCGACACGCCGCTGCGCGTCGTCTTCAACGATGGATACGACCAGTTCTGGGACGGCCTGTACATGGAGAGCGGCGACGTTCGCCGCGACGTCCGCCTCGCGTACCGCGGGGAGCTCGGCAACCACTTCGTCGTCGCCATCACGACCGTCGCCGGCACCGCCACGCGCACCGACCCGACGGTCAGCGACCGCCAGAAGATCTACGTCACAGGCGACCTCCAGTCGACGTTCCGACCGACCGGCACGACGATCGCGGTCTCGTATCGCGAGCTCCAGCAGCCGCGCCGCGAAGGCGTCGACTACCGCAGCGAGCGAGTCCACGTCCGCATGGCCCAGTCGCTCTGGCTTCCGCTCGACATGAAGCTCCTCCTCGGAATGGAGCTCGCGCGCGCGGAGAACAGCCCCTTCCTGCTGGACGCCCTGGTCCCCGAAGGCGAAAGCCGCAAGTGGATCGGCGGCCTGGCCGTGAACTTCTAAGCGCCGATAGGACGAATAGGACCTATAGGACGAATGGGACCTATGGGGAACTGCCCATCAGCAGGCCCCGCACCCTTTCCTGCACCGCCACGATGCCAGGCAGAGCGCAGACTTGCAGCGCATTGCGGTATTCGGCCTCGGCGCGCGGATCCTTCCGGGCCAGCAGGCCGAAAGCGTAGCGGTAACGTGCCTCCACGAAGCGCGGCGTTTTAGCCAGTAGATTCTCGCAGCCGCGCAGGCCACGGTAGAGCGCTGCGCGGTCGCCGGTGAGTGCGCCCAGCATGATCTGCGCGGCGTAGGAGTGGTTCCCTTCGGTGTGCACGTCGCTCGCCTTGCGGTATGCGATTTCGGCTTCGCGGTGTTCACTGCGCAGCCAGTGCAGCGTTCCGACGTTCGTCTGCTGTGACACGAGCTTACCGACCGCGCCGAGGTCATCGAAGATCCCGAGCGACTGCTGCGCGAAGCGAAGTGCGTCGTCGTACTCACCACGGCTGAGGAACATGATGCTCAGCGAGCCCCAGCGGATGCCTTCGCGCAGACGGTCGCCGAACTCCTGCGCAATTGCGACGCTCGTGCGCAGAGTGTCGATCGCGCCGTCCATCTCTCCACGCGCGGCCATGATGTTCGCGCGGTCGGCGAGATATGAGCCGCTATATCGCCGTTCTCCGTGCGCTTGCGCATAGGCGTACGCCTCGGCGTTGGACGTGTCGGCGAGATCATATTCGCCAACGAGCTGGTACGCCTCGCCCAGGTTGCCGAGACCTACCATCGTGCGCAAGCCGGCCTTCGCGCGCAGCTCCATCGAATGCTTGTACCAGCGCACCGCCGCGTCGATCTCGAGGCGGTTGAAGTACGCCACCGCGATCGTATTGGCGCAGCGGCTGACGAGCTTCATGTCGCTGCGTTTCGCGGCGAGCTCCATGCTCTCATGCAGCGCCCCGAGTGCCTCGCTGATCCGGCCAAGGCGAATCAGCGGCATGCCGCGGTAGAAGAGATCGAGCGCCTGCAGACGCGGCTGAGTCGGGCGCAGCCGTGCTCGAAGCGCGAGGACGCGCGCGTACTCGCCCCAGTTCGTGAGCTGTTTGCGTTGCACCTCGTTCAACAGGTCGCAGGCCCGGTCATGCTGCCCCGCTTCGACGAGGTGATGAAACGCCTGTAGCCGCGGCTCGACGTCAGCAAGGGTCCGCGACTCGGCGACCGGCTTGGCGATGCTCATGAACCACTTCGCCGCGCGCTCGTGCAAGGTCGCGAGTGGCTCGGCTTTCGCCGCTGCCTCACGCACCACCGGGTGCGTGTCGCAGCAGTCGGCGTCGAACGACACCAGGTGGTTCTTGAATAGTGGCGTCAACTGGCGATCGCAGTCGATCTCGGGCAGCACGTGCCGCAACGCGTCGACCGGCACCGGCATGGCGAACACCGCCAGCGCCGTCAGGATGCGCCGCGCCCCTTCGGGCTGGCCTGCGAACTGTTCGGCAATGAGCGCGCGGAGGCCGTGCTCGGAATCGTACTGCTCGAAGGCCGCGAAACGCGCCGGATCGGCAAGGAGCTGCTGAAGCGTCATCGACGGGTAGCGGTCGCTGATAAAGCCGATGATCGTCTCCAGCGCTTTTGGCACGGCGTGCACGCGCCGGACCGCATCGCGCAGCATGGCGTCGTCCGCGCGGTCGAGACCGACGCTCTTTCCCTCACGCCGCAGAAATGCAATCGCCTCCTCGACCGGCAACCCTTCGCTCAAAGGAATGACCGTCATCCCTGCCTCCGTCAGCCGAGGCGCGACACGCGTTGTGGAGATGATGCGCAGCGAGTGCGCGGTGCTGACGACGGCGTTGAAGAAAGCGAGGACGTCGGCGCTGACCGGTGTTCCGTCGCTGTCGAGGATGTTCTGCAGATCGTCGAGGACGAGCCAGGCGGTGCCGGCGTCGCTGACCGCGGAGAGGAGCTGCTCGATCTTCGCCGTGATGGACAGCTCCGACGCGAAGAGCTCGCGGAGGCGCGCCGACTGATTGGTCGTGCGGCCGAGGAGGTCGCGGATGTCGTCGAGGGTCGTCTTGTGGGGGACGCACTCCAGGTAGGCGATGCCGGAGAGGCGGCTGCTGGCGATGCGCGCATTCGGCGCGACGTCGTTCAGCAGCCAGTGCACGAGCTTCGACTTGCCGAAGCCGCCGGGACCGGAGACGCAGAGAAACGACGCCTCGTCGCCTTCGAGCCGTTCTTTCAGCTCTGCGCGCTGCGTGTCGCGGTCGACGAAGCTGCGCTGCATGCGGGGGAACGGCTTCGGGATCGGACAGCGCTGCTCGCGAGGTGTGGTCGAGTTGTGGAGGAGCTCGTCGAGTGAGCGGGGAGGGAGCTCGCGAACGTTGGGAGCGACCGGGACGGGGACGATCTCGCGCTGGTCTGTCAGCACGCGCAGCAGGTCGATGTAGTGCGCCTCGCTGGTGACGTCGAAGCGCGTGGCGTCGCTCAGGACGTCAGGGACCGGTGTTGTACCAGATGCGCCGAAGACGACCGGGATGAACCTCCGGTTGCGGCCATATGCGGCGTAGAGCGCTTTCGTGATGATCGCTCCTTCCCAGGTCGCGCCCATGCCCTTGCCGGGTTCCTCGTCACCGTGGAAGCGGCGCGTGTAAGTCTCGGTGCAGACCACGAGGACGTAGCGCGCCTCACGCAGGGAGCGCGTCATCCAGCCGGACCACCCATCCTCGGGAAATGGCCAGACGAAGCGGTCGATCATGCAGTCGACGCCGTCGGCCCGGAGGCGGTTCGCCAGAGCCGTGACGCGTTCGCGATGCGTGGTGGAATCGTGAGAGTAGGAGATGAAGGTCGCGGCCATCCACTGTAGGAGTGCCGCGGACGCTGGAAGTCCTACCGTCGACGCCGCCTCCGGGTAGGCGTATGATCTGCACTTCCCCCCAGCAGAGAGATGGACCTGTCGAATGGGCGACAGGTCTGAAAACGACAATCGAAAGAGGAGCAGCCTATGGCTCGTTACTTCATGCTGCTTGTGCTGACACTCGTCGCAGCAGTGGAGCTGTCCGCGCAGACCGCCGTCTATTCACGCACGTTCTATCGCGACACCGGCAAGCCGGTTCAGGAAGCCGATACGTTCGTCACCCCCGGCGGCCGCAACTACATCGTTCGCGTGATCAACGGAGACATGAACGGGAACAACCGCGCCACGAGCGGCGTGATCATGCTCAACGGCCGCGTCATCGCCACCCCCGCCGACTTCAAGCACAAGGTCCCGGAGTTCACCACCGAAGCCGCGGCGGAGGAAGTGAACGAGATCATCGTGGAAGTGCGAGGCAAACCGGGAAGCGCCGTCACGGTGCTGGTCGAACGCCCACCGGAGTGATGGGGCAAGCACGATAGGACCTATGGGACAGATGGGACCTAGGGGATCCCATCGGTCCCATTCGTCCTATCGGTCCTATTCGTCCTATCGTTACTGCTGGCCGCCGCTGGCCAGACCCGGGCGGATCTCTTCCACCAGCTTGGCGAACCGCATCGAGATCCCCTTCGTCACCACGATCTGCTTGAGATAGTTCAGTGACGTGATCGCCGCGGGGATGCCCGACAGCGCGGTGGGGATGGACGCCAGCCGCATCGCGAGCTGCAGCGCTTTGTCGGCGCCGGTGTACTCGGTCGACAGAAAATCCGCGCGCGCTTCGCTCTGGTAGGCAATCGTCAGCAGATAGATGTCGGCGACGAGGTCGCGGAAGCGCATCTCGCTGCCCCAGGCGAAGCAGTTGCCGGCGCGCACGTTGGCGAGGAACTCTTCCTTCGTTTCGCCGCGGGAGACGGTGTGCACCTTCGCCACGTGCTTGAGCGTGTGCGCATCGGAGCCGCCGACCATCGAGATATGGCGGCCGTGCTCCTTCACCGTCGTGACGAGCTGATGGACCATCCGGTTGTGAAAGGAGGCCATCGCGCCGTTCAGCACTTCGAAGATGTCGAACATCTCGAGCAGCTCGGCGATGTAGCGGCCGGCGACGTTCTTCATCCGGTAGTTCTGAAAGAGGTGGTTGATCCCGAACAGCAGTTGCTGCTGCTTGAGGTAGGGGATGAGCTCGCGAATGTTCGGCCGCAGCCGCTGGATCTCGCGATGCTGCTCCTCGTTCAGATCCCAGACGCCGACGTGGATGCGCTGTCCCGTCTCGGGGAAATACGTTTCCACCTCTTCACCGATGAAGAAATCGGTCAGATCGGGGTACTTGTTCAGCAGATACAGCGCGCCGTCGATCGAATCGTGGTCGGTGAGCGTGACATAAGACATTCCACGCTCTTTCGCGATACGGTAGACATCTTCAGGCGGGTTGTAGCAGTCGCGAGTATTCGCACGCCGGAAGTACTTGAAGATCGAGTAGCGGCTGTGGCAATGCAGATCCGCACGTTTCAGTGTCGGATCATCGGGCAAGCCCGGCATCAGCGATTCGTTCATCGAGTTTGCACTACTCTCAGGATCATTGTTCAACTTCGCGGCATTTTCTACAATTCGCGTGCCCGCGAGGAAGAGCTGGAAGTCTAGCGCAGATCGACAAAAATAAATGGCACAGTCCACACGTGGTAAAGCGACTCCCACTCCCGGCAGCGACTGGGTCGACCTCGATGTTCCGAGCCGGCTGCCGATCATTCCGCTCGTTTCGTCGGTGCTCTTCCCCGGCGGCGTGCTCTCGCTGCAGGTCGGCATCGACCGCAACGTACGCCTCCTGAAGAACCTGCCGGACGATCAGAACCTGATCGCCGCCTTCTGCCAGAAGAGCGGCGACAAGGAGAATCCGCGTCCGGAAGACCTCTCGCAGATCGGCGTCCTCGCCGCCATCGTGCAGCGGTTGCCGCTGTCGTCCGACCGCTATCAGCTCTTCCTGCAGGGCCGCCAGCGCGTGGAGCTCGTGCAGATGCTGCAGAACGAGCCGTACTTCGAAGCGAAGCTGCGCGAGGTCGCGCCGCGCCCGATTCCGAAGACCGTCAAGACCGACGCGCTCATGACGAAGTCGATGTCACTCTTCGAGAAACTCGTCGAAAGCGACTCGAAGTACTCGAACGAGCTGCTGAACATCCTCCGCATGAACATCGACGAGGGGCCGGACACGTTCGCCGACCTCCTCTCGTCCTTCGTGAACTTCCCGCTCGAGGAGAAGCAACTGCTGCTCGAGACGGTGAATCCCATCGAGCGCATCGAGCTCCTCATCGACTGGATCCAGCGCGACCTCGGGCGCGCCACCGTCGACCGCGAGCTGCAGCGCCAGATCCAGACCTCCATCGACCGCCGCGAGCGCGAGAGCTACCTCCGCGAGCAGCTCCGCATCATCCAGGACGAGCTGGGCGACACGAACGGCTCCGAGCGCGAAGCCGACACGTACCGCGACCGCATCGAAGCGCTGCCGGTCGCGGAAGAACAGAAGGTCGCGTTGCGCCGCGAGGTGAACCGCCTCGGCCAGCTCTCGCCGTCATCCTCCGATTACGCGGTGCTCAAGGGGCATCTCGACATCGTCCTGCAGATTCCCTGGAGCGACAAGACCGAGGATCGCCTCGACCTGGCGAAGGCGGAGGAGATCCTCGACGAGCGCCATTACGGCCTGGAGAAGGTGAAGGAGCGCGTCCTCGAGTTCCTCGCCGTCCTCAAGCTGAAGGGCGACCTCAAAGGGCCGATCCTCTGCTTCACCGGACCTCCGGGCGTCGGCAAGACGTCGCTCGGAGCAGCCATCGCCGACGCACTCGGACGCAAATTCATCCGCATGGCCGTCGGCGGCGTCACCGACGAATCCGAGATCCGCGGGCACCGCAAGACGTACATCGGCGCGATGCCCGGAAAGCTGATCAACAGCTACATCCAGGTCGGCGTGAACAACCCGCTGATCATGATCGACGAGATCGACAAGATCGGGAAAGACTTCCGCGGCGACCCCTCGTCGGCGCTCCTCGAAGTGCTCGATCCGAAGCAGAACCACGCCTTCGTCGACCGCTACCTCGAGATCCCGTACGACCTCTCGCACACGCTCTTCATCTGCACCGCGAACGTCCTCGACATGATCCCGGGGCCGCTGCGCGACCGCATGGAAGTCATCCGCCTCTCCGGCTACACCGAGAGCGAGAAGTTGAACATCGCGAAGAAGCACCTCATCCCGGAGCAGATCGAGAACCACGGCCTCGCGCCGGAGCAGATCACGATCGACGACGAGGCGATCCTCCTCGTCGCGCGCGACTACACGGCCGAATCGGGCGTGCGCAATCTCGAGCGGAACATGGCCACCATCCTGCGCAAGATCGCGCGCAAGGTGGCCTCGGGTGACGAGACCGCGCACTACACCGTCAAGGCGGAAGACGTCGAGGGCTACCTCGGGCTGCCGAAGTTCGAGCACGAGTTCGCGGAGCGGCAGCCGGAGATCGGCGTCGCCACCGGCCTCGCCTGGACTTCCGTCGGCGGCGAGATCATGTTCATCGAAGCCACGCGCATGCCGGGCAACGGCCGCACGATCGTCACCGGGCAGCTCGGCGACGTCATGCGCGAATCCGTCACCGCCGCGTATTCGTACGTCCGCTCGAAAGCGCGCGACGTCGAGATCGAGGATGCGCGCTTCAGCGAGGCCGACATCCACATCCACTTCCCCGCGGGCGCCATCCCGAAGGACGGTCCCTCGGCCGGCGTCGCCATCGCCACCTGCGTCGCGTCCGTGATGGCCGAGCGTCCCGTGCGTCATGATGTCGCCATGACCGGCGAGATCACGCTGCGCGGCAAGGTACTGTCGGTCGGCGGCATCAAGGAAAAAGTGATGGCCGCGCACCGCGCGAACATCAAGACCGTCGTCCTGCCGGAAGGCAATCGCAAGGATCTTCAGGAAGTCCCGGCCGAAGTGAAGGAGAATCTCACCTTCGTCTTCGCCGAGCGCGTCGAGGACGTCTGGAAGGTGGCGTTGATGGAGAAGAGTGAGTCCACCGAAGGCGGCGCGACGTACGAGCAGCCGGCGGTGGAGGGTGAAGGTGCGGCGCAGCAGATGAGCGAGCGTTCCGAGCTGCGATGAAGCGAGGCTGTCTCTTCAACGTCGTCTTCGCCGGTCTGCTGCTGCTCGCCTTCGGCGGCAGCACCTACTTCTGGTTCACGTTCTTCGTCAAAGGACGCTCGCTGCCGACGCCGAACCTCATCGGGAAATCGGTGACCGAGGCGCGTGCGATCGCGCAGGACCTCGGCGTGGACCTCGACGTCGACGAGTCGCACCGCCGCAACAGCGACAAAGTGCCGGTCGGCCACATCGTCTGGCAGAACCGCTCGCCCGGCGCCGCGAGCTTCATCAAGCGCGGCACGAGGATGCGCGTCGAGCTGAGCGCCGGGCCTCTCGTCCTGCGCGTGCCCGACCTCGACGGCCAGAGCCCCGGCACCGGCATGCTCCGCCTCGGCCAGCAGAACCTCAAGCTCGGCCACATGACCTACGTCGAGACGAACAGCAAAGGGATCCTCGCCGCCGATCCGCCGAAAGGCACGGTGGTCGGGGCCCAGACGCCGGTCTCGCTGCTCGTCGCGGTCCCGCCGGCTTCGACCACTTACGTCATGCCTGACCTCATCGACCGGCCGCTCGATCAGGTGCGCCCGCGGCTCGAAGGGCAGGGGCTGACGGTGACGAGCGTCAAATTCGAAGCGTATCCCGGCATCCGCGATGGCATTATCATCCGCCAGTACCCGCTGCGCGGCGCGCCGGTCTCGGCCCGCGATCCGATCACGGTCGTCGTCAGCAGGCAGGAAGAAACCAGCATCATCGAGGGCTCAGGGCCCGGGGCTCAGGGCTCAGGCCACCCTCTGCCGACCAACTCCCTGAGCTCTGGGCCCTGAGCCCTGAGCCCTACACGCATGATCAAGATCGCTCCCTCGCTGCTTTCCGCCGACTTCTCGCGTCTCGCCGAGGAGTTGCAGACGATTGAGAGAGCGGACGTACTGCATCTCGACGTCATGGACGGCCGCTTCGTCCCGAACATCACGTTCGGGGCGCCGATCGTGAAGGCGCTGCGGAAGCACACGAAGCTGGCGTTCGACTGCCACCTGATGATCGTCGAGCCGCAGAACTACATCGAGCGCTTCCTCGAAGCGGGGGCGGACATGATCTCCGTCCACTACGAGGCGGAGCCGCATCTCCAGCGGGCGCTGCAGCTCATCCGCGACGGCGGAGCGAAGGCGGGGATCGCGCTCAACCCGGCCACGCCCGCCGAAGTTCTCTCGACCGCCATCGAATTTTGCGACTACGTGCTCGTCATGAGCGTCAATCCCGGCTTCGGCGGGCAAAAATTCATAGAACCTGTCGTCCCCAAGATCCGTCAGATAGCCAGACTCATTCGTGAGCGGGGGTTACGTGTGGAGATCGAGGTGGACGGCGGTATCGACGCGAAGACGGCCCCGGCGGTCGTCGCCGCGGGGGCATCGATCCTCGTGGCAGGCTCGGCGGTCTTTGGACAGCCGGACCGTTCCGCTGCAATGGAGTCGATCCGAAACGCTGTTCAGTCGGTAGTCGCCTGATATCCCCCAGGAGGAGAGACGTTTGAAACTCACCCGAATCACCGCCATCGTGCTGATGGCCATGCTCGCCCTCGCGGCGTGTAACCGCGGTCCGCGGATCGTCCGTCCCGTGGTCGATCCTCAGCTCCTGTCGCTGTCGAAGGACCAGATCTTCCAGCGCGCGGAAGACCAGTTCGCCGCGAAGAAGTACCCGAGGGCGCGCCAGTACTACTCGCACCTGTACGAGAACTTCCCGAACGATCCCCTCGGCCGGCGCGCGCTCCTCCGCATCGCCGACACGTACTTCATGCAGGGCGACCCGGTGAACCTCGTCGAGGCGCAGTACAAGTACCGCGACTTCATCAACCGCTACCCGACGAGCGACCAGGCCGATTACGCGATGCTGCAGATCGCCATGGTCTCGTTCAAGCAGATGGAGCGTCCCGACCGCGATCAGCAGAAGACTCGCGAAGCCGTCGAGAAGTTCCAGGACATGCTGCGCACGCATCCGCGGAGCGCGCTGCGTCCGGAGGCGGAAAAGCGGCTGAACGAATCGCTCGACCGCCTCGCGCGGCACGAGCACATCGTCGCCCGCTTCTACATCAAGCGCCGGAGCTGGACCGCGGCCGTGCAGCGCCTGAACTTCCTCATCGACACGTATCCCAGTTACACGGGCCGTGACGGTGCGTTCTTCGACCTCGGCAACGCGCTGTCGGAGCTGGGACGCAGCGGCGAGGCGCGGCTGTACTTCGAGCGCGTCGTCTCCGAGTTCCCGGACAGCGACTATGCTGACCGGGCCAAACGCCGCCTCGGCGATCTGAAAGCGTGATGAAAAACTTCGCCGTCTCCGCCGCCGCTCTCGTGCTCGTCGCCGCCTGCGCCTCGGCGCCGGTGGTCGACGAAGACAACCTCGTGCCGCCGGCGCAGACCGCGGCGGCCACCTCCGATCCGCGCTCGGCGGAGCTGCAGACGACGCTGACCGAGCTGCTCGAGCGGCTCGACGTCATGAACGACCGCATCGCGCGGCTCGAAGAGCGGACCGTTGCGGCTCCGGCCGCGGCAGTCGCGCCCGCGACGCAGGCGCCGGCACCGGTGGTGGCCTCGCCGTCTTCATCGGCGCAGCCGACGCTCGCCGGTGCGGCTCCGACGGCCTCGCGCGCGCTCCTCGGCGCACAGATCGCCGACGACTACCGCCAGGCGATCATGCTCTACGGCCGCGGCCGGACCGCCGACGCGCGCCGCGCTTTCCAGAACGTCTTCGACGCCGACCCGACAGGGGAGCTGGCCGACAACGCCCTCTTCTGGATCGGCGAGACGTACTTTGCCGCGAACGACTTCTCGAACGCCATGCGCTACTACTCCCGCGTGACGACCGAGTTCGGCGACCAGAACAAAGCGCCCGACGCCCTCTACAAGACGGCCATGGCGCTGGCCAAGACGGGCGACATCGCCCTGGCGCGCCGCACCCTGCAGGACGTGATCACAAAGTACCCGTACTCCACCCCGGCCGGCTCCGCGAAGCAGGAACTGGCGCGGCTGAAGTACTGAGGTGCGATAGGACGAATAGGACCTATGGGACGAATGGGACTCCCATCGGTCCCATTCGTCCCATCGGTCCCATTGCTGCCTATACAATAGCCGTCGCATGGCAGACGAAACCGAAAGCGGCGCGACGCTGCTCGCGAAACGCGAGTACGCCCGCGCAGTGCCGCTCCTCAAGCGCGAACACGAAAAGTACCCGTCGAATCCCCGCATTCGCCTTCAATACGCCGACGCGCTTGCCGGCGCGACGATGCTCGAGGAAGCAGTCGAGCAATACGAAGCGACCGCGCAGTATTACGACGACAACGGGCTGACCGTGCAGGCCATCGCCGTTCGCAAAAAAGCGGAGAAGATGCGCGACCAGCTCTCCGCGAAGAAGCCGGTCGTCGAGGAAGTGGCCGGCAAGAGCGAGCCGCTCTTCGAGCGGCAGGTGCCGAAGAGCCCTCTCTTCGAGGTGCTGACGCCGGAAGAGCGCGAGGCCTTCATCCGCGAGATGGAGCTCGAAACGCACGATGAGGGGAGCGTCATCATCACCGAAGGCGATCCCGGTTCTTCGATGTACCTGATCGTCTCCGGCGAGGTGAAGATCTACACGCGCAGCACCACGGTCGGCTCCGGCACGGTCTACCTGGCCAAGCTCGGCGAAGGGGATTTTTTCGGAGAAGTCAGCGTTTTGACCGGAAAGCCCCGCACGGCGACGATCACTGCTTCGCAACGTACCGATCTGCTGCGGCTGGACCGGGAAAAGCTCGACGGCGCGCTCGCCAAGCATCCCGGCATTCGCAAGGTGCTCGACGACTTCTACAAGAAGCGCGCGAAGCACACCGTGGAGGCGATGATCGAAACGCTTCGCAAGAGAGGAACGTAACGTGGCAGTCCTGCCGATCTGCAAATACGGAGACGAGGTTTTGCGTCTCCCCGCACAACCGGTCGAGACCATCGACGACGAGCTCCAGCAGCTCATCGACGACATGATCGACACGATGTACGCCGCTCCCGGCGTCGGACTGGCGGCGAATCAGGTCGGCGTCTCCAAGCGCCTCATGCTCATCGACCTCTCCGTCGGGCGCCGCGCCGGCGAGTGCCACGTCTTCATCAACCCCGAGATCATCGAAGCCGAAGGGGAGATCACCGAAGAGGAAGGCTGCCTCTCGATCCCCGATTTCGTCGAAGTCGTGACCCGCCCCGAGCGCGTCAAGCTCCGCTACCTCGACCGCAAAGGCCGCGAGCGCGAGATGTGGGGCGACGGCCTCATGGCCCGCGCCATGTGCCACGAAATCGACCACCTCAACGGAACGCTTTTCGTCGACCACCTCCGCGGCCTGAAGAAGGACCGCATCCTCAAGAAGATCGTGAAACTGCAGCGCTCGGGGATGTGGGGGTAGGTTTCAGGCACGGGCGTTCGTCTACTCCGTCCTATTTGTCCCATCTGTCCTATTCGTCCCATCGCTTCCTCGCGATAGAGTTAGCGCATGCGCACGACCGCGACCATCACGGAGATCGAAGAGCTCGCGCCCGGGATCCGGCAGATCACGATTTCGTTTACGGAGACACCGTTCCACTTCCGTTCGGGGCAGTGGGTGAACTTTCACTTTCCCGACGGCGTCTCGCGCGCGTACACGATCGCGTCGGCGCCGCAGCGGCCCGAGGCGGTGCAGTTGTGCGTCCGCGTCGGGGTGGGGCGGGGGAGTCAATCGGTGCAGCGGCTGGAAGCCGGGGGAACCGTGCGCGTCGATGGGCCCTATGGCGACTTCGTCGCGCCGAGCGATGACGGGCGGCCGCTCGTCTTCCTCGCCGGCGACACGGGGATCGCGCCGGTGCGGAGCATCGTCCTCGACCTCATCGCCACCAACGACGAGCGCGCGGTCACGGTGCTCTACGAGCCCGATCATCGCTACATCCTCTACGCCGCCGACTTCGATCCGCTCGCGCGTGCGGGCCGCATCGTGCACGAGAGCGGCCCGATCGACACGCTGATCGAACGCAATCGGAAGGCGCTTAACGGCTCGTTCGTCATGGCGGTCGGCTTCGATTCTTTCCTCGACCGCACGCGCGGCGCCCTGGAGGCGCTGGGCATCGACTGGCGGGAAATGATCATGGAATCGTTTGGGCCGCAGCCGTAGGCGCTGACCAACAGGGAACGATGGGACCTATAGGACAAATAGGACCTATAGGACCCCCATGTGCCGCCCAACCCCTCAGAGGCCGGCAGCTTCGTAGAAGGATGGGTGGGGTCCTATCGGTCCTATAGGTCCTATTCGTCCTTTCGTTCCTCTACCGCAGCCAGCCCGGCAGCACGCCTTCACGCCGGGCTTCCTCACGGAACTCCGCCCGGGCGCGTTCGGCGCGCGTGACTTCCAGTTCGGCGCGGGGGATCTGTTCCTGGGCGCGCACCAGGCGTGACGCCTGCCAGGTGAACTGGTGCGGTCTGAAGCCGAGCATCAGGAACGTGTTGATCTCGGCGCGCAACGCTTCGATCCGGTCGTGCAGAAGCTGCAGCTCTTCTTTCGCGCGGAGCACCGCCTCGTCGTGCCGTTTCGCGCGGCGTCGCCACGTGGCCTCATCCTCCGGCGCGACCTTCGGCTCCACCACGTCCAGGTTCGCGGACGGCTTCAGCGGGGCAGCGGGTGTCCCGGAGTGGTTCTTCGACAGCTCGCGCAGCAGGCGGTCGCGCTCCTCCGGCGTCACCTTCAGCTTCTTCGTCGTCTCGACCTCGGGCGGCTTCTCCTCCGCTGCGCGCCGGGTCGCTTCCGCGTCGACCTCGGCCGCGGGCATCGAGAAAAGCTGCCCCTCCACCTTGAACACGACCACACCACTTTCCGTGCGTGCCGGTTCGTCCGTCTCGATCCGTTCGCCGGATTTGAGGACGAGGACGATGAGCAGGATGCCGAGAGAGTGCATGACGTAAGATCCTCATGATGCCGAACTGGGGGTACCTCCTCAACAATTTCGCCTACAACGTCAGCCTCGCCCTTTGGATCGGCGGGGCGGTCGCTCTGGGCGCGCTCGCGGCGCCGCAGCTCTTCCGGACTCTGCCACGGCCCCAGGCCGGCGCCACCTTCGGCCCGATGCTGCGAAAATTCGCCCGCATTCGCCTCGTCACGCTGGTGATCGCCATCGCCGCGGCTGCCGTGAAGCATTTCCTCTGGGAGGACGGCCGCTCGACCGCCTGGATCGCCCTCCGCTGGGTCGCGCTCGGCGTCATGGCCGCGAGCATCCTTTACGAGGTCGGCTACCTCGAGCGGGCGCTGGAGGCGCGCCGCGTGCATCTCACAGCCGACATGCCTGAGTCTGATCCACACCGCCGCGCGTTCAATACCCTCCACCGGAGAGCCGAGGGGTTGATGAAAGTTTCGATTGGAGCGGCGGTGGTTGCGCTCCTGCTGAGCTAGAATCCGGCCGACCTGCATGGGAAGTAGTGTCCCGACTCTGCACGTCCACTGGGTGATCGTCGCGATCATCTGCGGCGTGCTGTATCTCGTTTTCGATGCGCTCCGCTCGTTTGCGTTGCAGCTCAGCCCCGTGCGTCTGCGCAGATTGGAAGGGCAGGAAGGCACCGCGCGCTGGTCGCAGTACGACCCGCAGAACTTCCAGCTCGTCAGCGGCGCGCTGCTCCAGATCGCGCTCATCGTTGCCGTGGGCTCGACCGTCATGGCGCTCCCCGCGCTCAGCACCGGCACCGCCGTCCTGCGCGCCACGCTCCTCTGGGCCGCCATCGTCATGCTCTGGAAGTTCCTGCTGGCGCTCGTGCCGGAGGAGCTCGGCGAAGCGACGCTCCGCGCGCTGATCCCCATCTCGCACTTCTTCTATTACGTCTTCTGGCCGGTCCTCTATCCCTTGCGCATCCTGCTCGAGCGTCTCGACCGCGATGACGGGAACGACGATGACGACGAAGATCCGACGGACGAAGAGGTGCAGGCGTACATCGACGTCGGTGAGGAAGAGGGCATCCTCGAAGGGACCGAGGGGCGGCTGCTGCAGCAGATCGTCGACTTCGGCGACCGCCTCGCGCACGAGATCATGACGCCGCGCATCGACGTCCACGCGTTTGACGCCAAGCGTCCGCTGGCCGACTTGGCCCGCGAGTTCAGCGAGTCGAAGTACTCGCGCATCCCCATCTACACCGAGAGCATCGACCAGATCACCGGCATCGTGCACATCAAGGAGATCTTCGACGCCGTGCTGCGCACCGACCGCGTCATGGGCGTCTCCGAGCTGGCGCGTCCGCCGTACTTCGTCTCCGAGACCAAGAAGGTCGACGAGCTGCTGCGCGAGTTCCAGAGCGAGCACCTCCAGGTCGCCGTCGTCGTCGACGAATACGGCGGAACCGCCGGCATCATCACCATCGAGGACATCCTCGAGGAGATCGTCGGCGAGATCAGCGACGAGCACGAGACCGACGAAGCGACGATGGTGGAGCTGGGCAACGGCGAATACCTCGTCAGCGGCCTGCTGCGCGTCGAAGCGCTCGAAGAGCTGCTCGACGCGGAGCTCTCCGGCGACGACTACGAAACCGTCGCAGGCCTCATCTTCACCACCCTCGGCCGCGTGCCTGCCGCCGGCACCGTCATCACGAAGAACGGCTACCGCTTCGAGGTCGATCGCGCCGACCGCCGCCGCATCTACCGCGTCAAAGTCGCACCCGATCCGAACTGGAACCCCGAAGATCAGGAAGAAGAGGGTTGAGGCGCGGCCATGTCCACTGACGAAAACGAAGCTCCCGCCGGCGAACCCTCCACCCGTTTCGGCACCGTCGCCTTCGTCGGCCGTCCGAATGCCGGCAAATCGACGCTCCTCAACCGCATCCTCGGGCAGAAGGTCTCGATCGTCTCGCCGAAGCCGCAGACGACGCGCAACCGCATCGTCGGCATCTTCAACGACGAGCGCGGCCAGCTCGCGTTCCTCGACACGCCCGGCATCCATCGTCCGCTGCACAAGCTCAACGTGCGGATGATGGATCACGTCCGCTCCTCGCTCAGCGAAGCCGACGTTGTCGCGCTCATCATCGATGCGTCCGAGGCGTTCGGCAAAGGGGATGAGTTCGTGATCGAGATGCTGCGCCAGGCGAAGGAGCAGCACGAAGCCAAGTACGTCGTCATCCTCAACAAGATCGACAAGCTCAAGAAGCACAAGCTCCTGCCGCTCATGCAGCAGTACAACGGCATGGAGCTCTTCGACGACATCGTTCCCATCTCCGCAATGGAGGGCGAAGGCATCGAGCAGCTCCTCGCGCTCTTCTTCGCCAGCGTCGAAGAGGGCGATGCGATCTACCCGACCGACGACTACACCACGCAGCCGGAGCGCTTCTTCGCCGCCGAGATGGTGCGCGAGAAGGTCCTGCAGCACACCGCTGACGAACTGCCGTACACCACCGCCGTGAACGTCGAGCGCTTCGAGGAAGACGAAGAGACCGGGATGCTCAGCATCTGGGCGACGATCTACGTCGAGCGTGATTCGCAGAAGGGGATCGTCGTCGGCAAGCAGGGAGCGATGATCAAGCGCATCGGCACCGAAGCGCGCATGGATCTCGAGAAGGCGCTGGGGACGAAAGTCTTCCTCGACGTCCACGTCGCCGTCCACGAGCGCTGGCGCGAAGACGAGCGTTTCCTCGGCGAGCTGGAATGGCCGTTCGGCGGCGAGTAGCAATCGCAGGACGGACACGCTGACTGCGCCGATTTACGGCGTTCCATAGCTGCCATCAGGCGCATTCGTACGATTCGTCCGGTCAGTTTCCACGCACGTGCGAACGCGGTGAAATTCCGTCGCCATCACTGGAAACTTTCACTACCATACCGTCAACTCTATTCGCAGGTACCGAGGAGGTTTGATGGTTGATAGACGCGCATTGAGGGTCATTTTCCTTCTATCCGTCTTTGCTTTGGTTGCACCATTCGCATTCGCACAACAGACCGGTTCCATCAGCGGGAGGGTCACGTCGGTCGACGGCGCCGGTCTCCCCGGTGTCACGGTCGAAGCACAGTCCACCGTGTTGCCTCAGGTCCGCACCACCATCACCAGTGAGAACGGTGAGTACCGCCTGCCGGCGCTTCCTCCCGGCACGTACACGCTGACTTTCAGCCTGGCCGGTCTCGAAACCAGAACGCGCACCGTACAGGTGCTCCTCAGCCAGGACGTGACGAGTAACGCGACGCTCGGCATGGCCGGCGTCTCCGAGACCGTCACCGTCACCGCCGAGCAGACGCTCGTCGATCCCAACACCACGGCGATCGAGAGCTCGCTTTCCGACCAGATCATCGAGCAGCTCCCGATGCGGCAGGAGTATCGCGACCTGCTCAAGCTCGTCCCCGCCGTGCAGTACAGCGAGGACACCATCCGCGGTCCCTCGGCCGGCGGCAGCGGCCAGGACAACGTGTACCAGTTCGACGGCGTCAACGTGACGCTCCCGCTGTACGGCAACCTTTCGGCCGAGCCGTCCTCGCATGACATCGACCAGGTCTCCATCGTCCGCGGTGGCGCGAAAGCCGTCGATTTCAACCGCGCCGGCGGCTTCATGATGGACACCGTCTCCAAGTCGGGCACGAGCGAGTGGAAGGGCCAGGTGAGCTACCAGGTCCAGAACCATTCGTTCATGGCTGACGAGCGGAACGGCGGCAGCCAGTTCGAAGAAGACAAGTCGTGGGGCACGCTCAACCTCGGCGGCCCGGTGCTACGCGACCGGCTCTTCTTCTACGGCTCCTATTACCGTCCGACCATCGACCGCAACAACCGTTCGAACCTCTACGGCGACGTGCCGGAGTACTCGAACGTGCGCGACGAAGTCTTCGGCAAGCTCACCTTCACGCCGACGAGCAACATCCTCCTCAACGGCAGCTACCGTCACTCCGACCGCGAGGTCTCGGGCACGGGCGTCACCGACGCCACGCGCGCCGGCACGGCGTCGCAGGGCGAGGAATCGCGCTTCCGCATGGGCATCCTCGAAGGCTCGTGGGTCATCAACAACCGCAGCGTCGCCTCGGCGAAGTTCACGAACTTCGTCAACGAGACGCTGAGCCGTCCCGACAACGTCGTCGACGCCGGGCTCTCGATCACGCCGGGCGCGCAGCTCAACATCAACAACCTCGAGCAGATGGGTCTCGTCGTCGTGCCGCTTCCGATCGCGGGGCAGACCGCCTACAACGAGTTCATCGCGCCGATCATCCAGCGCTACGGCTACGATCAGGACGGCACGCGCCGCGGCGGCGGCCGCGTGGGCGTCGACTCGACGTTCAGCTTCGACGACTTCTACCGCGACAGCGCGCAGGTCGCGTACGACCTCACCCTCGGCAGCACGATGTCGCACGACCTCCACTTCGGCCTCCAGTGGTACCGCGACGCCGAAGAGCTCGTGCGCACCTCCAACGGGTGGGGCCGCATCGAAGTGCCGGGTGGCCGCGTCAACTTCAACGGCCAGCCCGTTTACTACCAGGCCATCTTCGAGCAGCAGACGCTCTCCGATTCGGTGCCGGCAATCCGCGGCGAGTTTCAGTCGCTGAACCTCGAGATCAACGACACCATCAAGTGGAACGACTGGTCGTTCAACCTCGGCGTCCTCCTCAGCGAGGACACGCTCTACGGGCAGGGGCTGCGCGAGGATTCCTCGACGCTCTCCGGCTTCGTCCGCGATCCGGGCAACAAGTACGTGATGCACAAAGTCGACTGGACCGACCAGATCCAGCCGCGCATCGGCGCGACCTGGGCGTACAACAGCATCGACACCGTCTACGTCTCCTACGCGAAGTACAACCCGGCCGTCACGTCGCTGCCGCGCGCCGCGTCGTGGGACCGCAACCTCTCGCGCGAGATCACGGCGAACTTCGACCAGAACGGTGTGCTCCTGGGCGTGACGCCGCTCGTCGGCTCTTCGGGCAAGCTGTTCCAGGAAGGGATCAAGCCGCGCTACACCGACGAGTACCTCATCGGCACGTCGCAGCAGATCAACAACCGCTGGACGGCGCGTGCGTACGCGCGTCACCGCTACTCGGCGAACTTCTGGGAAGACACGAACAACAACGCTCGGATCGCCTATCAGGCGCCGGAGGGGATTCCGCGCGAGCTGTACATCCCGAACCTCGCCGACCAGATCGCGCAGATCGGCGGACCGGGCGCCTCGTACGTCATCGCGGAGCTCGACGGCGCGTTCACCAAGTACTACGAGGTGACGACCGAGACCGACTGGAACAGCGGCAACATGTTCGTGCGCGGCTCCTACACGTGGAGCCACTACTACGGCAACTTCGACCAGGACAACACCACCACGGTCAATGACGCCAGCTCGTTCGTCGGCTCGTCGTTCATCGCCGACGGCGCCGGCCGCCAGCTCTGGAACAATCGCTACGGCGATCTCCGCGGCGACCGCCGTCACATGCTGAAGGTCTACGGCACGTACTCGCTGCCGTGGAACGCGTCGGTCGGCGCGTTCTCCGTCTACCAGTCGGGCCAGCCGTGGGAAGCGTGGGACGTCGAGCTGTACCGCAACTTCACGACGTCGCTCGACGACACGGCGCGCTACGCCGAGCCGGCCGGACGTCATCGGACGGATGCGCACTACCAGTTCGACTTCAACTACACGCAGAACGTCCCGATCCGCGGCTACAACCTGCAGGTCGCGGCCGACGTCTTCAACCTGTTCGACACGCAGACCGGCTACAACATCCAGAACAAGGTGCACACCGCCAACTTCGGCACCGCGCGGAGCTTCTACGATCCGCGCCGCTTCCAGTTGGCGATGCGTTTCCAGTTCTAAGTTTCTGTCGTTTGCTGTGCGACCGCCGGCCGAAAGGCCGGCGGTTTTTTTGCGGCCAATGGGTCCGCCGGGCAAAGCCCGGGGCTAGCCAGTCGGCGCCTCTACGCGGAGGCGCGCAGTCCTGCTAGCCCCGGGCTTCGCCCGGCGGACCGCGTTGCAGCAAGGCGCATTACCGCGCAGATCCGAACAACCGTTCCCGTTCAATCAGCGTACGCGTCGTGGCATTCGCGTTGGCGCGGGCCCGGGCAATGCGTTCCGCGCGATCCGGCTCATTCAGCAGCACGCTGACCTGGGCGCGCTTGAACAGCGCCAGCGGGTACTCCGGATGCGTGGCAGGCACGCGTTCCAGCGCGTCGCGCGCATCCTGCAGCCGGTTTGCGGCCAGGTACAGCACGCCCAGCTCCAGTTGCGTCTCCGGCGACTGCGCGTTCTCCAGCGCGTCGATGGCCACAGCCGTCTGGCCGTTCTCCATGGCCAGACGCCCGAGGTGGACCAGCTCCGGTTGGGTGAGCGACTTCATCGTGGCGATGCGCTGGCGCAGCGCCAGCGCGTCGGCCAGGCGTCCCTGCCGCTCGCGCAGCAGCGCAAGCGCCTCCAGCGGCGGAAGGCGCTCCGGCGACGCGGCCACGATTGCTTCGAGCATCGGCACCGCGCGCTGCCACTCCGCCGTCTTCGCGTAGTGCAGGGCGAGGTACACGCGCACATCCTCCGACTGCGGCGCGATCGCCTCGGCGCGGCGGAACGCCGCCAGCGCTGCGTCGTTGCGCCCCAGCGCCGACTGTGCCGTCGCGAGCCGCAGCGCCGCCATCAGGTTGTGCGGATCGGCCGCGAGGATCTGCTCGAAGAGCGGCACCACCTCGCCGTACTTTTCCGCGCTGAACAGCGCCGACGCACGATCGAGCTCGTCGAAGAGCTGCACCATGTCGCGAGGACGCGGCGCATCCTTCCGCACGACCGGCTTCGTCGTCGAGGTCAGATAGCCAAGGCTCGCGAGCTGCCGCTGTTCCTCGGGCGTGAGGTTGTCGGAGGCAGGCGGCGCCAGCGACGGGATCGGGTACTCCTGCAGCGTTTTGCGCACGTCGCGCGACAGCGTGGCCGTGGCGGCGAGGTCGCGCGCCTCCGCCGGATCGGCGACGACGTCGTAGACCTCGAGCGCGCCGGCGTGGATCGTCTTCTGCCGCCCGTCGATGGCCATCACCTGCGGCTGCCAGCCGAACTGCAGGAAGGGGATCATCGCCTCGGCGGCGACGACTTCCTTCGTTTCGCCGCGCAGGCTGTTTTCGGCGCTGATGCCCGCCCAGTCGAGGATCGTGTGGAAGATGCGTCGCGTGCTGACCGGCGCCTCGTGTTTCCCCGCGGCGACGCCCGGCCCGGAGATCACCAGCGGCACGTGCATCACGCCCTGGTAGAGGAGGTTTCCGTGCTGCGCTTCGCCATGCTCGCCGAGTCCCTCGCCGTGATCGGCGGCGACGATGACGGCCGCGTCGCGACGCTGCGCAAACGCCTCTACGAGCCGTCCGAGCTGCGCGTCCATCGTGGCGACCTCACGCTCGTACGACGGCACGTACGGATGGTGCGGATCGAAGTAGTGCACCCAGAGGAACACCGGCTCCGCGGTTTGCGTCCGCAGCCAGGCCAGCGCGCGCTCCGTCGTCTCCTGCGCCGAACGCTCGTTACGGGCCTCGGCGTCGTCATAGACGTCGAAGCCGCGCGCGAGGCCGAAGCGCTTCGCCAGCACGAACGCCGAGACGAAAGCCGCCGTGCGGTAGCCGCGCTCGCGCAGGCGCTCGGCCACCAGCGGATGCGTCGCCGCCAGGGGCCGCGCGTTCTCGTGCACGCCGTGACCGGCCGGGTACATCCCCGTGAGCATCGAGCTGTGCGAAGGCAGCGTCTGCGGCGCCGTGGCGTAGGCCTGCGTGAAGGTGCGGCCGCGCGCCGCGAGCGCGTTGAATGACGGCGTTCCGGCACCGATGGCGTCGTAGCGCGTCGTGTCGAGCGTCACCAGGAGGATCGACGGGGGAGGGGCAGACGGCGCCGCTGCGGACGGCGTCTCCGGTTTCGAGCACGCAACGATCAGCATCGCCATCGCCAGAAGGGATCGACGGAGCATGCCGTTGCTTCTAACACGGTCGTACAATCGCGCGCCATGCTGAACTACATCTGGTTTGCACTGATGGCGATCGCGCTCGTGGTTGCCGCCTTCAACGGATCGGTGGAAGCGGTGACGAAAGGCGCCGTCGACATGGCCAAGACCGCCGTGGAGCTTGCCATCGGACTCGTCGGCGTCATGACGCTCTGGCTGGGGATGATGAAGATCGCCGAAGCCGCCGGCCTCGTCGCGCTCCTCGGGCGCGTCATGCGCCCCCTCGCGCGCTGGCTCTTCCCGAACGTGCCGCCCGAACATCCCGCCGTCGGCTCGATGGTCCTCTCCATCGCCGCGAACATGCTCGGCCTCAACAACGCCGCGACGCCGCTGGGCATCAAGGCGATGGAAGAGCTGCAGACGCTGAACGACGACAAGGACGTCGCCACCAACGCGCAGGTGACGTTCATGACGCTGAACACCGCCGGCGTGCAGCTCATCCCGGCGACGATGATCGGCATCCTCGTCGCCGCGGGGTCAAAGGATCCGACGGCGATCATCGCCCCGACGCTCGTGGCGACGTTCGTCGGCACCGTCGTGGCCGTGATCGCCGCAAGGCTGCTCGAGCGCTTCTACCCGAAGAATGAGGTGAAGCCATGATCCGCGAAACCCTGAACGCCATCTCGCTCTGGGCGATGCCGGTGCTGCTCGTGGCGATCCCGCTGGCCGGGATCATCCGCAAGGTGAAGGTGTTCGACGTCTTCGTCGAGGGAGCGAAGGAAGGCTTCGACGTCGCGGTGCGCATCATCCCGTTCCTCGTCGGCATCCTCGTGGCGATCGGCATGTTCCGCGGCTCCGGCGCGATGGACATGCTGACCGCGGCCATCCGCCCCGCGCTGAACGCCGTCGGCTTCCCGGCGGAGCTCTTCCCCCTCGCCGTCCTCCGCACGCTCTCCGGCAGCGGCTCACTCGGCGTGACCACGGACCTGATCAAAACCCACGGCCCCGATTCGCTGCTGGGACGCATGGCCGCCACGATGTACGGCAGCTCCGAGACCACGTTCTACGTGATCGCCGTCTACTTCGGTGCCATCGGCGTGCGCAAGACCCGCCACGCCGTCCCGGCCGCCCTGATCGGCGACATCGTCGCCGCGATCGTCACCGTGGCCGTGTGTTTGTGGCTGTTTTGAGGGGAAACGATAGGACGAATAGGACAGATGGGACGAATAGGACGGGTTTCCCTGTCCCATTCGTCCTGTAGGTCCTCTACGTCCTATTCGCCCTATCGTGCCTCTTCCTTTGGCCACCGCCGCGATACCAGGTACACCAGCGCGCCCACCGTCAACGCAATCGCTGCCGCGATGAAGTTGAATTTGTTCAGCGTCAGAAACAGCGACAGCGAAATGATCACGCCGAGGATCGGCACCACGATGGGCACGCGGAAGCCGCCTTCGCTGTGCTTGCGCAGGTACGGCACGGCGGCGCAGGTGAAGAGGTACGTCGTCAGGCGCGCCACCGCGGAGAGCATCGCGAGCTGCGCGAACGAGCCTCCCAGCGCTAGCGACAGCGCGACGATGGTGTGGATGACGATGGCCACGCTCGGCGTGCGGAACGTCGGGTGCACGTACGAGATCGGTCCCATGCGCCGGTCGAGCGACAGCGCGTACAGCATGCGCGAGCCCTCGAGCATCGTGCCGGAGTTCGTGCCCGCCATCGATAGGAGCGCGCCGATCGTCACGATGATGCCGCCGATCGGTCCGATGAGGGCGCTGGCGGCTGACGCGATGGGACGCTCGCTGGTGGAGAGATCGGCCAGCGACGCCATCGCGCCGAGCTGCGCGAGCACATAGATCGCGCCGATCGCGGCGATGCCGGTGAGCAGCGCCAGCGGCAGGTCGCGCCGCGGATTGCGGAACTCGCCGGCGGGGACGCCGAGGTTCTCGAAGCCGGCGTAGGCGAAGAGCATGAAGAGCGCGGCGGAGCTCCAGTCGGTGCCCGGCCCCGGCAGCGTGAACGAACCGGGCAGCGGATTGTGCTTCCACATGATCAGCGCCAGCAGGATGAAGCCGACCAGCGGCACGAGCTTGCCGAACGTGAAGATGTAGATCGACGCCGCGCCGTACTTCACGCCGAGGAAGTGAATGAGGGCGAGGAGGAGAATCGTGAGCGTGATGACGAGCGCACGCGCCATCCCTTTCTCGACCTCCGGGAAGAAGAAGGCGAGAGCGCGCACGAAGCCGTTCGACAGCGACGCGAGCGACGTCACACGTGCGATCCAGTTCATCCAGCCGGTCTCGAAGCCGACGAAGTCGCCGAATGCGGTCTTGGCGTACAGGTATGCGCCGCCCGGCTCACTGAAGTGACTCGATGCCTCGGCGAAGCAGAGGACGAGCACGAACACCGGCAGCGCGAAGATCAGCGGCGCCCACAGCGAAAACGCGCCGAGCAGCTTGAACGACTCGTAGGGGAGGAGGAAGACGCCGGAGCCGACGACGGCATTGATGCACATCGCCACGAGGCCCCAGAAACCGACGGTACGGACGAGTTTTACGGACGGCGACTCTTGGGTCAAATAGCGGCCCTCTCTCTCTGGTGAAGCATTATGAAGGAACGCAGAACGCAGAACGCAGAATGAAGAAGCACGACGTCTTTCTGATTCTACGTTCTGCGTTCTGCGTTCTGACTTCCCCGGCTATCGCCGGTACCCCTTCCCCCGGATGGTCCTTCCCGGCAGCGCGCCGGTCATCTTCCCGTCGCGCAGCACCGGCACGCCGTTCACGATCACGTCACTCACTCCCTCGGAGTAGTGATGCGGATCGTCGAAGCGGGAGAGGTCGCGGATCGCTTCGGGGTCGAAGATGGCGATGTCCGCTTTCATCCCGGGACGGAGGATCCCGCGGTCGTCGAAGCCGACGCGGAGCGCGGCCTGCGACGTCACCTTGCGCACCGCTTCTTCCAGCGTGAAGAGCTTCACGTCGCGGACGTAGTGCCCGACGACGCGAGCGAACGTGCCGTAGGCGCGGGGGTGGATGTACGTGTTACTCGCGCGCGACGCCGCCGTGGGCGAGCCGGAGTCGGCGCCGACGGAGACGAACGGCTGCTTCAGCGCGTACTGCATGTCGTCCTCGTGCATCGAGAAGTAGATGACGTGCGGCGAGCTGGGGTTCTCCTCGAACAGCTCGATCAGCGCCTCGTCGGGCGCGAGGTTCATCTCTCGAGCGATGTCCTCGAGGTACTTCTTCGCGTACTGCTTCTGCGCGTCGTTGCCGATGCGCGCGACGAAGATCCCTTTCTCGCCGCGGCGCTCGACCTGCTTGCGCAGTGCTTCGGCGATGCGCGCGCGATCGGCGGGGTTCTTCAGCCGCTCGCGGAAGTCGTCGTAGCCGCCGTCCATCGCCCAGTCGGGTGCGAGAGTGCTGAGCGACGTGCCCGACGCGGGATACGGATAGACGTTCGCCGCGACGTCGACGCCGTTGCGGCGCGCTTCCTCGATGCGCGAGATCACGTGCGGCATGCGCCCCCAGTTCGCGCGGCCGCCGAGCTTGAGGTGCCAGATGTTGACCGGGATGTTCGCCTCGCGGCCGATGCGGAACGCTTCGTCGAGCCCCATGTCGATGCGGTCACCCTCATCGCGCATGTGCGTGAAGTACATGCCGCCATGCTTCGCCGCCACCCTGGCCAGGTTCACCAGTTCCTCGGTCGTCGAATACATTGCCGGGACGTAGATGAGCGACGACGAGAGCCCGATGGCGCCGTCGCGCATCGCCTGGTCGACGATCGCTTCCATCTGGCGCATCTCGTCGCCGGTCGGCACGCGGTCGGTGTCGCCGATGACCATCGCCCGCGGGTTCGACGAGCCGACGAACAGCGCGAAGTTGATGCCGGCGCCGCGGCGGTCGAGCAGATCGAGGTAGTCGCCGAGCGTCTGCCACGGGCGGTCCTTCGTCGGCTCACCCTTCACCGGGCCGGGCGAATGCCCTTCGCCCGTCACCTCGGTCGTCACGCCCTGACGCACCTTCGCCTCGACGGCCGGGTCGCTGAGCACGGAGCCTTGCGACTGCCCGAGGAGGTCGATGAAGCCTGGGGAGACGATCCGGCCTTTGGCGTCGAGCGTGTCCTTCGCCTGCGTCGCGCTCAGGTCGCCGATGGCGACGATGGTGGTGCCGCGGATGCCGACGTCGCCGCGGAACCAGGGAGCGCCGGTCCCGTCGAGGATGCGGCCGTTCGTGATCTTGAGGTCGAGCATGTCGTTCTTCACCGGAGGTGTCGTGGTCGTGCAGGCGGTGAGGAGCAGGGCCGCGAGTGCGAGTCGTTTCATGGCATCCCTCTCAGCAGGTCGTCGAACGTCTGGCGCTCGCGCACGAGCCGGACTTCGTCGCCGTCGACGAGCACTTCCGCCGGCAGCCGCCGCTCGTTGTACACCGAGGCCATGGAGAAGCCGTACGCGCCGGCGTCACAGAACGCGATCAAATCGCCGTTGTGCGTCGGATCGATGGCGCGCGTCTCCGTCTGGCCGCTGCTGTCGCGTGTGAAGATGTCGCTCGACTCGCAGAGGTTGCCGGCGACGACCAGCTCCTCACGAAGAATGCTCCCGTCGTACGACTGCCGCAGCGAGGCGTCGCTGCCGCTCGACGCATTGAGGATGTGGTGATACGCGCCGTACTTCGACGGGCGCACGAGGTGGTTGAAGCCGGTGTCGACGCCGAGCCATTCGATCCCCGCGCTCATGCGCTTCGAAGTGACGCGCGCGAGGAGGATGCCGCACTCGGCGACGACGTAGCGGCCCGGCTCGAGGATCGCCGTGAGGCCGCGCCGCTCCAGCACCGGCTTCGCCAGCTCGGTCAGGAAATGACCGTACTCCTCGATCGGGAAGTCCGCGTCGCCCGGACGATACGGCGTGGCGATCCCGCCGCCGAAGTTGATCCAGCGCAGGTTGCCGAAGCTCTCACTGAGATCCAACAGTTGCTGCGCCGAAGCGAGGAGCGGCGCGACGTGGTCGACCCCGGAGCCGATGTGCGCGTGGAGCCCGACGACCTTCCGTCCGGAGTCCTCCACAATCATTCGCGCGCTCTCGACCTCCGCGAGATCGATCCCGAACTTGACGCTGTTGCCGGCGGTGATCACATCGTGGTGATGCCCCGCGCCCACGTCCGGATTCACACGGAGGGCAATCGGATTCGTCAGCTCCAGCGCGATCACCCGGTCGATCTCCGACATGGAGTTGACGTTGATCACGATTCGGGGATCGGGGATCGCACGCAGGTCGTCGTCGCTCACGTTGGAGCACGTGAACCAGATGTCCTCCGCCGCGAAGCCGGCGCGCATCGCGAGAAAGATCTCCCCCGGCGACACGGCATCGCAGCCGAACCCGGCCTCCTTCACGACCCTCAGGATCGAAAGGTTGCCGTTCGCCTTCATGGCGTAAAAGGGCCGGAACGGAAGCCCCGCAAACGCCCGCGTGATCCGCGAAGTCTGCCGCCGCAGAATCTCGGCATCGTAGATGTAGGCCGGCGTGCCGAAACGCGCGGCCAACTCAGGGGTGGAGATGTTGCCGATATGAAGAACACCATCGCGATACTGCATCGAGCGCGAGAGTGTAGCCGAGAAAGGGCTCAGGGCTCAGGGCCCAGGGCTCAGGTGGACTGCGCCGGATTGGTGAGCGCCGCCCGAGCGGATGATCCGCGAGTCCTGCGCCTTCGACGTGTGGACGGCGCGTTCCTGCCTTTTGCCCGCAGCCCCGCCCGCCGAGCGCGAGCCCCTGAGCCCTGGGCCCTGAGCTCTGAGCCCTTGCCCACCGGGCACCGAACCCTCTGCGATAATGCCCCCCATGCAGCAATACCTGTCGCTTGTTCGGCACATACTCGATCATGGGGCGCGGAAGACGGATCGTACGGGGACCGGGACGCTCAGCGTGTTCGGGCCGCAGTTGCGGTTCGATCTGGCCGCGGGGTTTCCGCTTCTCACGACCAAGAAGGTGCACCTCCGGTCGATCATCTATGAGTTGCTCTGGTTCCTGGCGGGGGAGACGAATGTCCGCTGGTTGAACGAGAACAAGGTCACGATCTGGGACGAGTGGGCGGACGAGCAGGGGGAGCTGGGGCCGGTGTATGGCTACCAGTGGCGGTCATGGCCGGCGGCGGATGGGCGGCACATCGACCAGATCTCGGAAGTGATCGAGCAGATCAAGCGGAACCCCGATTCGCGGCGGCTGGTCGTGAGCGCGTGGAACGTCGGGGAGCTGGACAAGATGGCGCTGGCGCCGTGTCACGCGCTGTTCCAGTTCTACGTGGCGGAGGGGAAGCTCTCCTGCCAGCTCTACCAGCGGAGCGCAGATGTGTTTCTCGGCGTGCCGTTCAACATCGCGTCATACGCGCTCCTCACGATGATGGTCGCGCAGGTCTGCAACCTCGGGCTCGGCGAATTCGTTCATACGTTCGGGGATACTCACCTTTATCTCAACCACCTCGATCAGGCGAGAGAACAGCTCGGCCGCGCTCCTCGGCCTTTACCGGTCATGAGGTTGAACCCGGAGGTGCGGTCGATCTTCGACTTCAAGTTCAGCGACTTCACGCTGGAGAACTACGACCCGCATCCTTCGATCAAGGCGCCGATCGCCGTATGACCATCTCCATCATCGCCGCGCTCGCCGACAACGGCATCATCGGACGCGACAACCAGATCCCCTGGCGGCTGTCGTCGGACCTCAAGCGCTTCAAGGCGCTGACGATGGGGCACCACCTCATCGTCGGCCGGAAGACCTTCGAGTCGATCGGCCGCGTCCTTCCGGGACGGAAGATGGTCGTCATTACCCGCGACGCCAGCTACACGGCCGAGGGCGTGCAGGTCGTGCACTCATTGGATGAGGCGCTGCGGGTCGCCGACGTCGAGGCGCACACCTTCGTCGGTGGCGGCTCCGAGATCTACGCTCAGGCGCTGCACCTGGCCGACCGCATGTACCTGACGCGCGTGCACGCCGAGGTGGAGGGCGACGCCGTTTTCCCCGAATTCGACGAAGTCGAGTGGTCCCTCGTTGACGCCGAACACTTCGAAGCCGACGATAAGAACGAATTCCCCTATTCGTTTTTAACGTATACGAGGAACGCCGGAGTCGAACTGCACCCGAAGCTGGGGGATGAAGGCGGGTAGGGGCGAGGGGACGCGAAGACCGAATTAAGAATTTCGAATTTCGAATGAAGAATTGTCGATGGCGCCGTTTCCGCGCCGACATTCTTCATTCCCAATTCGAAATTCTTAACTCTCAGAACTCTGCGCGGCCATGTCCCCGACGTGCGCGCACCTATACGTCCTATTTGTCCTATCGTTTCCCTGCTGTTTCCTTTTCCGTTGATCGTGCGGGCAGCCCGCTGAGGCAGAATCCCGCCCAACGTGTACCTCCGCCTCCTTCGCGAGAATCGCGACTTTCGGCTCCTCTACCTCGGTGCCCTGATCTCCCTCGGCGGCGACTGGTTTCTCGCGGTGGCGCTGCTCGATCTGGTGCTCGAGCTCACCGGCTCCGCGACGCTCGCGTCGCTGATGCTGCTCTGCTCCACGCTGCCAATCTTCTTCACGACGCCGGTCGCGGGCCACGTGGTCGACAAGTCGGACCGGCGGAAGGTGATGATCGCGGTCGATCTGTTGCGCGCGGTGGCCTGTCTGCTCCCGCTCCTGGCGCGCTCGCCGGCGATGCTGCCGTTCGCGTACCTCGGCGTCATCCTCATCTCCGTCGGCTCGGCGTACTTCGAGCCCGCCATGCACGCCGCGCTGCCGAACATCGTCAAGCCGGAGGAGCTCGGCGCCGCGAACGTCCTCATGGGGTCGACTTGGGGGACGATGCTCGCCGTCGGCTCCGCGCTCGGCGGCCTCGTCACCGCGAGCCTCGGCCGCGACGCCTCGTTTCTCGTCGATTCCGCGAGCTTCCTCCTCTCCGCCTTCTTCCTCTGGCGCATGCGGGGACGGTTCGCGCAGGACTTGTCCGAGGACCATGAGCATCCGACGTTTTTCAAGGCGCTGCGGGAGACGTTCGCGTACGCCAAAGCGCACCCGCGCGTCCTCGGCCTCCTCACGTGCAAGGGGGGCTACGGCACCGGCGGCGGCGTCATCGCCCTGGTGAGCATTTACGGCAGGGAAGTCTTCCACGCCGGCGCGTGGGGCATCGGGCTGCTCTACGCGGCGCGGGGCCTGGGCGCGCTCACCGGACCCTTTCTCGTCCGCGGGATCATCCGCTCGGAGAACCGGCAGTACCGGGCGATCGCCGGATGCATGCTGCTGTTCGGCATTGGCTACACGGCGCTGGCGCTCTCCGGCTCGCTCGTGCTCGGGATGATCGCGATCTTCGTGGCCCACCTCGGCGGCGGCGCCTCGTGGCAGATCTCCACGTACGGCCTGCAGCGCGAGACGCCCGATCGGCTGCGCGGCCGTGTCTTCGCCGCGGACTACGGCTTCCTCACGCTGACGATGGCGCTCTCGAGCCTCGGCGCCGGCGTCCTGGCCGACGCAATCGGGCCCTATCCGGCCACCATCGGGATCGCTTCGCTCACGATCCTGTTCGCGCTGGCGTGGGGCACGTGGACGTGGAAGCTGTGGCGCGAGCAAAATTCTGATGTAGCCGTCGGCCAGCCCTGACTCTACAGTCGAACCACTCCGACTCTGCAGTCGGATCGATCCCTTCGACACTCGATCCCAACGCTCTACTGCACCGGAAACGCCATCGCGTTCTGGTCGATCCGGGTGACAGCCGCCTCACAGCGGATCGCGGCTAGCTGCTCCGGCGTCAGCACCGCGGAGAAGCCGAGCAGCGCCGAGTCGTACACGTGGATCGCCCGGAAGCCGTACTTCGCCTCCAGCATCGCGGTCATCGCGACGGCGTCGGTGCCGTCGCGGAACTGCACGATCCAGCCGGGTGCCACGAAGGCGCCGTCGTAATAGACGATCGTCGCGGGCGCCGCGCAGCTCGGCGCCACCTCGAAGTCCCTCGTCGGGCGGCGCTCCAGCGGCATGCGGAACGTCGGGTCGCCCGTGTCGTTGCGGATGACCGAGGCGAAGGCGTAGACCGGCTCGGGCGAGGAGACCTGCGCCGTCCGCGCGCCCGGCGGCGCCGCGATCTGCACCACCGAGAACGCCGGCACGAACACGGAGAACGGGCCGCGGACAAACGCCGCGTCGAAGACGAACGCCACACGGACCGGTGCCGCCGTCGGATTGGCGACACCCACGTTCGTCCGTTCGTTCTCCGTCACGGAAAGCCCGGTGAGGCTGGGCTGCTTCGACAGCGCGGTCAGGGGGAGCCCGTCGACGAACTGGCCGAAGGTGCCGTGCGGTCCCTCGTTGGTGATCGCCGCGCCCGCCGCGAGCTGTCCTTCGGCCACGCTCGTCCGGACGAAGACCATGCCGAGGGCGTGGTCGCGGCCGAGCTGCTGGCGGATGAAGTCGGGGAAACGGACGGTGCCGCGCGCCGGGATGTCCACCGTGAACGTCTGGCGGTCGTCGCCCTGCACGAACTCCACCGCGACCGGGATCGAGTGGTACTCGAACGTGAGGTTCGTGATGACCAGTTCCGTGCGCCAGATGGAGCCCGCGAAACCAACCGTACGCCCGGCGATCGGGATCAGCACCTCACGGCCGACGAGCGGCGCGGCGGAGGCGACGACGGCGAGGGAGAGGAGGAACAGCGCGACGATGGTGGTCCGCATGTATGCGGTTATAGCATGTCAGCCCGTCGCCGGAACATTGATGGGACGAATGGTCCACACGAGCGCCGACACCGGCCCGATCAGAAAGTACGACAGCCCCGAAAAGGCGATCAACCGGCCCGGCAGTGTGAGCGCCAGCAGCGTCGAGAGCAGCCCGATGCCGACGTAGCCCACGTACATCAGCATGTACTTGCGCGTGAACGCGAGCTCCAGCTCCGACAGCTCGAGCGCTTCGCGCTGCTTGTAGGCGTGCAGATAGAGGAGCGAGAAGACCGTAAAGAGCCCGGCGAAACCGACGCCGTAGATGACCATCAGCGTGATCATGTCGCCGCGCGTCACCGCCCCCTTCGCCAAACCGCCCGTGAGCAGCGAGAAGAGGAACTTCAGCGGATAGATGTAGAAGAGGACGAGGAACAGCAGCACCGTATTGAGCACGATCGTGTAGCTGTCCTGCAACCCGAAGCGCCGGAAGAACGTGTAGTGCGCATGCCAGATCCAGACGAGGATGGCGAAGCAGATCGTGAACGCCACGAAGCCGCGCATCGCCTCGGCGAGCTCCGCGAAGGTGCGCGGCACCTCGAGCGAGATGACGATCAGCGTCAGCGCGAAACCAAAGACGACGTCGCTGAAGGCCTCGACGCGCGAGACCTCCGTCGCACGAGTGCGAATCGAAGGCTTGGGTGGCATGCGGGCAGTGTAACTTGGCAGGAAGACCAATGTGCCGTTCCGCTGCGCTGTCCGCCGGGCAAAGCCCGGGGCTAGGAGCCTGCGCGGCAGAAAAGCGGTAGTGCGTCGTAAAATGATGCATGCCGAGCAACTACCGCGCGTACCAACCGGAGCAGAGTTACCTGCTGCCGCCGTCGCCGAGTGAGTGGCTGCCCGAAAAGCACCTGGCGTTCTTCATCTCGGAAGTGGTGGACGAGATGGATCTGAGCGCGTTTCACGGGCGGTACGAGGAGGGTGATCCTCGCGGGAACCAGCCGTTCCATCCGGCGATGATGCTCAAGATCCTGATCTACGCGTATGCGACCGGCACGTTCTCATCACGAAGGATCGCGCAGAAGATCGAAGAGGACGTGGCCTTCCGGGTGCTGGCAGCCGGGAACTTTCCGCAGCACCGTACGATCTGTGATTTTCGGCAGGAGCACCTTCAGAAGTTCGTCGAGCTGTTCAAACAAGTGGTTCTAATCGCCAAGAGCAGCGGCTTGATCAAGCTGGGTCGGGTAGCCATCGACGGAACGAAGGTGAAGGCGAATGCGAGCCGCCACAAGGCGATGAGCTATGACCGTATGAACCAGGAAGAGAAGAAGCTCGAGAGCGAGATCGCGGAACTGCTCCGACAGGCCGAGCAAACGGATCGTGAGGAAGACCAGGAGTACGGCAGCGAAAACCGAGGCGACGAGGTTCCGGAAGAGTTGCAGCGCCGCGAGAGCCGGCTCAAGAAGATCCGTGAAGCGAAGAAGCGGCTCGAAGAGCGGCAGGCCGAGCAGGATCGGGCCAAGGGCAGATACGAAGGCGACGGCGGGCAACCGAACGGCAAGAAAGGCCAGGCATTCAAGAGCGAGTTCGGGCAACCACGCGACAAAGCACAGGACAACTTCACCGATCCGGAGAGCCGGATCATGAAAATGGGCAATCGCTTCGAGCAGAGCTACAACGCCCAGGCCTGCGTCGACGAAGCACACCAGATCATCGTGGCAGTGGCGGTAACGAACAATCCCTCGGACAGTGCGCAGCTCATTCCGATGATTGATGAGACCGAAGCGGTGATCGATCAGATCCCCGAGCAGGTGCTCGCCGATGCGGGCTATCGATCGGATGAGAACTTCGAACGACTGGACGCCAGGAAGGTCGACGCACTGATCGCGCTGGGACGCGAAGGCAAACCGGACACGCCACCGATCTCACTGTCGAAAAAGGCCACACAACGGATGAAAGAAAAACTCGCCAATCCTGAAGGCGAGGCTGCGTACCGCCGCAGAAAGGTCATCGTCGAACCGGTGTTCGGCTGGATCAAGAGCGTCCTGGGATTTCGGCAATTCAGTCTGCGCGGCCTGCGAAAGACCAACGCCGAATGGCATCTGGTCTGTCTGGCCATGAATCTGCGTCGGATGAGCGCAGGAATCCGGTTCGCGGCAGCTTGAAAAGCATAAAACCGCCCCGAACCACGGATCCAGACGCCGAATCACATCGAACTCGCCCACCGTCGCGCGTCCGACGAACTTTCCGAGACCTTCACTCCCGTTGCCGATGATCCCAACTCGGACGTTTGCCTCGATTTCGTTTCTGCCGCGCAGACTCCTAGCAGGACTGCACGCCTGCGCGTCTAAGGGCCAAACTGGCTAGCCCCGGGCTTTGCCCGGCGGGCGTTGCGGTACAAAGGTGCCTTCGTGGCGCGGCCCCGGCTACGCCGCCATCTTGCTGAACCGCGCCAGCTTCGCCGCGATGTCCGCGCGCACCGACCCCTCGTACCGGCCGCCGAACCGCTCGAAGTAGCCTTTCGCCTTCTGCACCCAGGCCGGCGACGTGTACACCATTTCGTCGTACAGGATGGCGATCGTGCTGTTCCCGCCGCCTCTGGCCAGCATGCGTTCCAGCGCCGGCTCCGCCGGGGCGTAGTTGCCCTGGATGGCGAAGATCAGCCAATTGAGCGGGGGCGTTGGGCGTGCGGTGAGGTTCCAGTAGGCGTCGACTTCGGCCATCCGCTCCACGACTTCCCGGTTCGCCAGCGAGAGGAAGAGGTCGATCTCGATGTCGGTCCAGCCGGTGGTGTCGAGCTGCGCCATCGGTGTGTCCGCGCGGAAGCGGATCGTCTGCGCCAGCACCTTGTCGTAGATGCGCGAGGTGCGCGTGGCCGTGTGGTTGTCCGGCAGCCCGGCGGCGTAGATCCACTCCTCGAGTTGCAGCGACGGCTCGATCGCGTCCGGCGCCCACGCCTTGATCCGCTCGATGAACATCTGGTCGTCGACGTTCTTCCACGCGTAGCGCGTGAACCAGTCGCGGAGGAACGCGTCGAGAGTCGGGCGCCCCATGAGCTGTTCGAGAGTCTCGATGAAGAGCTGTCCCTTGGTGTATGCGGCGGCGCCGAAGTTCCAGTTCGGTCCTTCGCCGGTGCGGAAGGGGCGGTGCAGCTTCGTCATGTTCGGATCGGGCGCGCGGTCGGCGTAGCCGATGAACGAACGGCGGTCGCGGTACCAGTTGTACTCCGCGCGGTCGAAGCCGGACATCTCCTCGATGATGCGCAGCGTCAGGTACGACGTGATGCCCTCGTTGAGCCAGACGTCGTGCCACGTGCCGAGCGTGACCAGGTTGCCCGACCACGAATGCGCCAGCTCGTGCGCCACGAGCGTCGACGGCAGCGGATCGGCGGAGCGGTTCAAGTTCGTGATGCTGAACGGGTTCACGAAGTTGAGGCGCGGATGCTCCATGCCGCCGGCGATGTACGTCGGCGGCATCAGCAGCAGGTCGTAGCGGCCGAACGGATACGGCGTGAGCATCCGCTCCGCCGTGTCGACCATCTCCGGCAGGTACTGCAGGTCCCACTCGGCGTCCTCGATCAGCTCCGGTTCGGCGTAGACACCGGTACGCTCGTCGAGCGCGCGGAACTCCAGGCGCCCGACGGCGATGGCGATGAGGTACGAGGGGATGTCGTCGCGCATGCGGAACGTGTAGACGCCGCTCTCGTTCGTCTCCGTCGGATTCTCCGCGCCCATCAGCGCGAGCATCCCGGGCGGCACGCGCAGCGTCGCGTCGAACGTGAGGCGCACCCTCGGCGTGTCCTGCATCGGGATCCAGCTTCGTCCCGAGTCCGCTTCGTTCTGCGAGTAGAGGTACGGCGCCACGCGCCCGTAGCTCTGCTCCGCCGTGTTCCACCACAGCCCGTCCGCCGTCGGCCGCGACGCGTAGGCGATGCTCACCGACTTCGTGGTGGGCTTGATGTCGATGCTGAGCGCCTGCCCGAGGATCGAGTTGCCGCCGAGTGTGAACGGCGCGGCGCTGCCGTCGTCGAGCGTCACCGTGGCGATGTCCAGGTCGCGCGTGTCGAGGATCAGCTTATTCGTCCCGGTGAGGTTCTCCAGGTCCAGCTTCACCGTGCCGTGCACCCGCTGCGTCTCGAAGTCGACCGTCAGGTCGAGCGTCAGGTGCCGCGTGCGGATCTTGTCGGGCTCCGAGTACGTGAAGATGTCGCGCGCGATGTGCGCGTCCGGAAAATGCGGCGCGACGACGCGGCCGCGGGCGGCCACCAGGAAGAGGAGAAGGAACGGGGTCAGGATCAGACGACGCATGCGGCGGGTAGTTTAAACGGGAGGCGCCGGGGTATTTAGCGTGGCGGTCCGGGGTTCACAGTGGATTTGCAACGGCGGACGGCGTTGTCCGTTGTTCGTTGGCCGTGCAGTTCGCCGGGCGCAGCACGGAAAACGGAAAACGGTCAACGGACAACGCGCGCCAGCGCGCGCATGCTAAATTGCGCGCCCTGATGCTCATCCGCCCCTTCGACGACAAGCATCCCCGCCTCGGGCAGCGCGTCTTTCTCGCGGAAAACGCCACGCTCATCGGCGACGTCGAGCTCGGCGACGATGCCTCGATCTGGTACGGCACCGTCCTGCGCGGCGACGTCAACTTCATCCGCGTCGGGGCCCGCACGAACATTCAGGACAACTGCGTCGTCCACGTCAACCACGACAACTGCCCGACGGCGATCGCCGAGGAAGTGACGATCGGGCATGGGGTGATCGTGCATGGCTGCACGATCGGGCGCGGCGCGCTCATCGGAATGGGCTCGCGCATCCTCGACGGGGCCGTCGTCGGCGAGCAGGCGCTCGTCGGCGCCGGGGCGCTCGTGTCCGAGGGGATGCAGGTGCCGCCGCGGACGCTCGTCCTCGGCGTGCCGGCGCGCGTCAAACGCGACCTCACGGCCGAGGAAGTCGCGCGCCTCGAGCTCTCCTGGCAACACTACGTCGAATACAAACAGAAGTATCTGGAAACCGCATGACACGCCTTTACGCCGGAACTCTTCGCAAGGATCACGTCGGACAGACCATCACCCTCAATGGCTGGGTGCAGAAGCAGCGCGACTTCGGGGAGCTGATCTTCATCGATCTGCGCGACCGTACCGGCATCACGCAGGTCGTCGTCGACCGCGGCAAAGGCGCGTCGGCGGAGCTGGTTGCCCTCGCCAAGGAGCTGCGCTCCGAGTTCGTCGTGCGCATCGAAGGCGCCGTCGTCGAGCGTGCCGAGGCGCAGAAGAACGCGAAGCTGCCGACAGGGGAGGTGGAGGTCGTCGCCACCGACATCGTCATCCTCAACCGCGCGGAGACGACGCCGTTCCCCATCGAGGACGACACCGACGCGGCCGAGGAGCTGCGGCTCGAGTATCGCTACCTCGACCTGCGGCGGCCGACGCTCACGCGGAACCTGATGATGCGTCATCAATTGACGTTCGGCATCCGCGACTACATGAACCGCAGCGGCTTCCTCGAGATCGAGACGCCGATTCTCACGAAGTCGACGCCGGAGGGAGCGCGTGATTACCTCGTGCCGAGCCGCGTGCACAAGGGGCAGTTCTATGCGCTGCCGCAGTCGCCGCAGATCTTCAAGCAGCTCTGCATGGTTGCGGGGCTGGAGCGCTACTTCCAGATCGCGCGCTGCTTCCGCGACGAAGACCTGCGTCGCGACCGCCAGCCGGAGTTCACGCAGATCGACGTCGAGGCGTCATTCATCGACGAGGAGTTCATCTACGGGCTGATCGAGGGGATGTTCGCCGAGATCTTCCCCGTGGCCAACATCCCGGTGAAGACGCCGTTCGCGCGGATGACGTGGCACGAGGCGATGGAGCGTTTCGGCATCGACCGGCCGGATCTGCGCTTCGGCATGGAGCTGCAGAACATCACGGAGCTGGCGAAGACGCTGGAGTTCGAGCCGTTTCGCGCGGCCGCGAAGATCCAGGCGATCGTCGTCCCGGGCGGCGCGTCGCTCTCGCGCAAGCGGATCGACGAGGTGACGGAAGAGGCGAAGAAGCTCGGCGCGAGCGGCCTTGTGTGGATCAAGTTCGACGCGCAGCGCGGCTCCTCGATCAAGAAGTTCCTGACCGACGCAAACTTCGATGCTCTGCGTGACGCGCTGAAGGCGAACGAGAACGACCTAGCGCTCATCGTCGCCGGCAAGCAGCAGACGGTTTGGGACGTCCTCGGCAGCCTGCGTCTGCGGCTGGGCAAAGAGCAGAACCTCATCCCGGACGAGCGTTGGGAGTTCCTCTGGGTCACCGACTTCCCGCTCTTCGAGTGGGACGAGGAGTCGCAGCGCTTCTTCGCGCGGCACCATCCGTTCACCGCGCCGCAGCCGCAGCACATCGACATCATGCAGAGTGATCCGGGCGCCACGCTGGCACGCGCGTACGACGTCGTGCTGAACGGATTGGAGCTCGGCGGCGGCTCGATCCGCATCAACCAGCCCGAGGTGCAGCAGAAGATGTTCGAGGCGCTGGGGATCGGCGCGGAGCAGGCGCAGGCGCAGTTCGGCTTCCTGATCGACGCCTTCCGCTACGGAGCCCCCCCGCACGGCGGCATCGCCCTCGGCATCGATCGCATGGCCATGCTGATGGCCCGCGCGGAGTCGCTGCGCGACGTGATTGCCTTCCCCAAGACCGCCCGCGCCCAGGACCTGATGAGCGCCGCGCCGTCCACAGTGGATGAAAAGCAGCTGGTGGAGTTGGGGATCGGTTTGCGGAAGTAGGGACAGGGAACGATAGGACAAATGGGAACGCTACGCGTCGGGGAACGGCCACGCTGCAACGCGTAGAGCGCCCAGGCTTGGTCCCATTCGTCCTATCTGTCCTATAGGTCCTATTTGTCCTATCGTTCCCCGTAAGCCATGCAACCCTTCCTGACCATCACGCAGTCAACGCACTACCCCGTGTACGTCCAGCGAGGGGCCCTCGACCGCGCCGGTGCACTGGTGCGCCCGAAAGGGCGCGTCTTCATCATCACCTCCACGGCCCTCCGCGAGCGCTTCGGCACGCGCGTAGCCGCATCCTTCGCCGGCGCCGACATCCTCACCATCGAAGAAGGGGAAGCCCACAAGACCCTCGCCACCGCGAACGACGTCGTCACGCAACTGCTCGACCGGGGCGCCAAGCGCGACTCGATGGCAGTGGTCGTCGGCGGCGGGATGATCGGCGACACGGCCGGCTTCGCGGCGTCGATCTTTCTGCGCGGCATCGATCTGGTCCACGTGCCGACCACGCTCCTGGCGCAGGTCGACAGCTCCCTCGGCGGCAAGCTCGCGGTCAACCACGAGAAGGGGAAGAACCTGATCGGCAGCTTCTTTCCGCCGCGCGCCGTCATCACCGACACGGCGATCCTCGACACGCTGCCGCCGCGCGAGCTGCTCAGCGGGATCTACGAAGCGCTGAAAGGCGGCGTCATCGCCGACCCGGCGCTCTTCGCGCTGTTCGAGGACCATCGCGACGCCGTCCTCGCACGCGAGCCGCGCATCATCGACGAAATGGTGCGCATGGCCATCCGCGTGAAGGCGGATATCGTCTCCGCCGACGAGCGCGAGGCCGACCTCCGCCGCCTCCTCAACTACGGCCACACCATCGCCCACGGCATCGAAGCCGCGCTGCACTACGAGGGGATGACTCACGGCGAGGCGGTGGCGTGGGGGATGATCGCCGCCAACGCCATCGCCGTTCGCCGCGGCCTCCTGGCGCGCGACGAAGCCTCGCGCATCGAGCGCGCGATCCTGGCGTACGCCCCCGCGCCGATCCCGCCGCTCGACCGCGGAGCGGTCCTCGCCGCGACCGAGCACGACAAGAAGAACACCGGCACCCAACGCGTGATGGTGTTCCCGAAAAAGGTGGGGGAGTGCGTGGTGGTCACCGACGTCACGGAAGAGGAACTGGCGTACGGGGCGGATGCGGTGCTTCGGGGCTCAGGGCACAGCGCCCAGGGCTCAGGAAAACCATCGCGAAGCGGAGCCCCTGAGCCCTGAGCCCTTCTCCTGTTACCAATTCCCAAACTTTCCCCGTCCGCCGGGTCAACGCCGTAACACCGCGTTAGACTCGCCGGGCCGGATTACCACAGCGTTTCATCACTTCAATTCTCGTCAAGAGGTCTGGATGAAGACTGCTGTGTTGTGGTTTTTGTTGGTGCTGGCCGCTGTGGGGGCGGCCGCGCAATCGCTCCCTTACATCGAGAACTACGAAGTCCGCATCCATGGCCTGGATGTGGTGGTCACCGACCGTGACGGCAAGCCCGTCAGCGGCTTGACCAAAGACGACTTCATCGTGCTCGAGAACGGCGTCGCCCAGACGCTGACCAACTTCTCCGCGTTCGCCAGCTCGGCCGCCACCGCGACCTCCGCGGCCGGGACGGCGCAATCCCAGGCGCCCGACGAGCGGCCGCAGGCGCGGCGCTTCATCTTCTTCGTCGACGAGATGGCGCTCCATCCCAACTCGCGGACGAAGTTCGTGAAGACGGTCATGCAGTTCGCCGAGAGCTCGATGCATGCCGCCGACGAGGCCATGGTCGTCGCGCCCGCCGCCGAGACGAAGATCGTGCAGGACTTCACCACCGACCGTGCCGCCATCCGCACGGCGCTGGAGAAGGTCATGGCCTCGATGAACAGCCGCACCACGCAGCAGTTCAAGGAGCAGTTCTACCTCGAGAACCAGCGCGGCCGCGCAACGACGGACGACGAGCAGCGCCACATCCGGCAGATCTACGCCGACAGCGTCCGCCGCCGCGTGCTGCAGCGCCTCGGCGAGCTGCGCTCGCTCGTCGCCGCCCTGGCGCAGGTCGAAGGGAAGAAGGTGCTGGTCCTCGCCACCACCTCGCTCTCCGCCATGCCCGGACTCGACGCCTGGGCGCAGCGGCGGCAGGAGATGCTCGACGGTCAGACGACCCAGACGTCGGAGTTCGACAGCGGCGTCTCCACCGGCCTCACCGACTCGTTCGCCGGGGCGAAGGACGTCTACGACCTCCGCCCCTTCATCGCCGACCTCGGGCGCACCGCCGCCGCCAACGGCGTCACCATCTATTCGCTGCAGCCCGACGTGCAGCTCGAGAACGTCACGCCCGGCGGCGTGAGCACGCGGCAGCGCGGCGGCAGCACGACCTCCACGTTCCACGCGCTGCTCGAGATGAACGAGCTCACGATGTCCTCACTCGCGGAGCGCACCGGCGGCCGCTGGTTCCGCGGCGACGGCAACGTCGACGACGCCTTCCAGCAGGTCTCGAAGGACCTCGGTACCTACTACTCCCTCGGCTACCGCGCCGGTGAGGACGACGACCGCATCCGCAAGGTGGAAGTGCGCGTCAAGAACCGCCCCGAGCTGCGGGTCCGCACCCGCAGCGAAGTCGTGAACAAGACCAACGCCAATGAGATGCAGGACCTCGTCGTCGCCAGCCTCCTTTATCCCCGGCCGGTGAACGAGCTCGGTGTGATCGCCACGACCGGCGCGATGGTGACGGAGCCGCTCAAGACGATCCTCGTGCCCATCGACGTACGCATCCCGATGGACAAGCTCACCTTCCTCCCCGAAGGGGAGAAGGCGCGCGCCGTCTTCACGATCCATTACGCGGCGGCCGGCGTCGCCTCCGACTTCACCTCGGCGCAGGAAAAGCAGCAGGTACTGGAGATCAAGACCTCCGAGCTGCCGCAGATCGCCGGCAAGACCTGGCGCTTCACCACCAAACTCCGTTTCGCACCGGGTAAGTATCGAGTCGCCGTCGGTGTCCTCGACCGCGTCTCCCGCCTTTCGGGATTTCAAACACTGGAGGTCATCGCGCAATGAAAGGGTTCCCGCTCGCTCTCATCGCTCTCCTCACGATTTCCCCGGCGGTCGCGCAGCAGCCGCCTGCACCGGCACCGGCGAAGGCACCGGCGTACCTCGAAACGTTCGAGGTCCGCATCCACAACCTCGACGTCGTGGTCACGGACGCCAAAGGCAAGCCGGTCTCCGGCCTGACGAAGGACGACTTCATCGTCACGGAGAACGGCACGCCGCAGTCCGTGACGAACTTCTCCGCCTTCGGCGCGTCCGAGGGCGTGGCGAACACGGGCGACCAGCCGCCGCCGAAGAAGGTCGTCTTCTTCATTGACGAGATGTCGCTCCACCCCAGCTCGCGGTCGAAGCTCCTCAAGAACGCCATGTCGATGCTCGACGCGGTCGCGCAGCCGGGCGACCAGGTCATGGTCGCCACGCCGTTCCGCACCCCGAAGATCGTGCAGACCTTCACCAGCGACAAGGAAGCGATGCGCAAAGGGCTGCAGGAGGCGATGGAAAGCTCGCAGTCGCGCCTCAACACGCAGGCCGCGAACGAGCTCCGCTTCCTCAACACGCAGCTCTCCATGATCACCGGCAAGGGCGAAAACGACTACGAGCTGCGGCGGCAGGTGCGGCGCATCTTCACCGACCATACGCGCCGCCGTGTCGAGCAGCGCCTCGGCGAGCTCTACTCCTTCGTCGGCACCCTCGGCGCGATGGAAGGGAAGCGCATCATCGTCCTCGTCACCAGCAGCCTCTCCGCGACGCCGGGTCTCGAAGCGTGGGCCGACGAGCGCAGCAAGAACGCAAAGCTGGTCGCACGCACGGCCTCGGGCGGCCAGACGAAAGAGACCGAAAAGACGGTGATCTTCGAGGAAGCGGAGGCGCTGCCGATGCCGTTCGAAGGCGCCGGCGTCGTCGACACGAACGTCGACTACGTCGATCTGCGCCCCGACATCCTCGCCCTCGGCCGGCGCGCCGCCGCCAACGGCGTCACCATCTATTCGCTCTTCCCCGACATGCACATCGACGCCAACATCGAGGCCAATGTCGATCGCCGCGCCAGCGCCACCGGCCAGCCGCTCTCGCAGGCCATCTTCCCGGCGATGATCGAGAACACGCAGCGCACGATCTCCATCCTCGCGCAGACCACCGGCGGCGCCACGTTCCGCGGCGACGGCAACATCGACGACGCGTTCCGCACCATCAGCACCGATGTGCAGAACTACTACTCGCTCGGCTATCGCGCCAGCGGCAGCGAAGGGGCGCCGCGCGCCGTCACCGTCAGTGTCAAGGGACGCAACGACCTGAAAGTGCGCACCCGCAGCGACGTCGTCGGCAACTCCTACGACGCATCGCTGAGCGACCTCGTCGTCGCGAACCTCGTCGTCCCGAATCCGGTGAACGAGCTCTGGATCGCCGCCGAAGCCGGCACCGTCGCTCGCGAAGCGCGCAACACCGTCGTCATTCCGCTGACCGTGCACGTCCCGATGCAGCGGCTCACGTTCCTGCCGGACGGCGACGTCTGGCGCGCGAAGTTCAGCGTCCACTACGCCGCCTCGGGCGAGAAAACCGATTTCTGGTCCGGCCACGATCGCGAACAGACCATCGAGCTGACCAGGGACGAATACGAGTTCCGCAACTCCCGCGTCTTCACGTACGGCTCGCGGTTGCGCGTGTCGCCGGGCAAGTACCGCCTGGCAGTCGGCGTGATGGATGAGACGTCGCGCCAGACGGGATTCCAGACGATCGAGGTGGCGGCGCAGTGATGGGGAATGGGACTCATGGGACGAATGGGACCGATGGGGCTGCGCCACGCCGGTCTTTGTCCTATGAGTCCCATCTGTCCTACAGGTCCTATCGGTCCTGGTTGCTGATCATCGTGCTGCTGGCCATCGCCGCACCAGCGCTGGCCGCGCCGCGCCGCATCATCTTTCTGATCGATGAAATGGCGCTGCACTCCGCCACGCGTTCGCGCATCATGAAGCACGCGCTGACCGCTCTCCGCGAGGGCGACGAGGCCATGATCGTGCTGCCGTATCACGCCGTGAAGATCGTGCAGCCGTTCACGACCGACCGTGAGGCGTTGCAACGCGGCCTCCGGAAAGCAATGGAGCTCAACGACGCCTCGCTCAACACGAAATTCGTCCGCGAGCTGCGCCTGCACACGCGCCGCATGGAGGCGGTGGACGCCAATCCGAGCGACTACGCGCTGCGCGAGCGTACGGAACGGGTGATGAACGAGGCTACGTCAGCGCGCGTCGGCGACCGTCTCGCCGAGCTCGAAAAATACGTCCGGCAACTCGGCGCGCGTGAAGGGGAGCGCATCCTCGTCTTCTTCACCAGCGACCTCTCGGCCGCGTCCGATGCCGTGGAGGCGCTGGCCGCCGCGGCGAAGGCGCGCGGCGTCAGCCTCTACACGATCGTGCCCGACTTCAACCCCGACGACAGCATCGCGCCGGCGCTGCTGTCGGAAAGCAGCATCCGAACCGCACGCGCCGCCCGCGCGCTCGGCGCTTTGTTCCGCGGCGACGGCAGCCTCGACGAGGCCTTTCAGCAGATCGCCGGCGACGTACGCACCGAAGTCCCGCCTCCGATGCCGCTGCTCGCGGCAGGGGAGCGGGGCAATGAGCTCGGCATCCTCGCCACGGCGGAGAAGCCGGTGGCCGACGGCGGCTGGCGCATCGTCGACATCGCGATCGAGGTGCCGATGGCGAAGCTCACGTTCGTGCCGGACGAGGAGGAGCGCTACAGCGCCACGATCGAGGTGAGTTGCGCCCTTTCCGACGGCTCGCCGGTGAGCAATCGCAAACATTCGTTCTCCATCGGCAAAGAAGAGTTCGACACTCGCGACGAGAGGGTGTTCACTTATGCCTTACAGCTTCGTATCCAGCCGGGAAACTATGGCGTCGAGATCGGCGTAAAGGACTCGGCATCGAAGCTCACCGGATTCCAGACCATGGAGGTCGCCGCTCAATGAATCGGACGTTGAAACGGACGTTGCCCGCGTTGTTGATTCTTCTCTCGACGGTCGTCATCGCGCAGGACAAGCAGGTCGCGACCGCGCCGTACATCGAAACGCTCGAGGTGCGCATCCACAACCTCGACGTCATCGTCACCGACGCCAAAGGGAAACCCGTGGCGGGGCTGACGAAGGATGACTTCGAGCTGCGTCAGGACGGCACGCTGCAGGAGATCACGAACTTCCACGAGTACGCCGAGAGCAAGGCGACGTCGGCGCTCAACCGTTCGCAGACGGAGCAGCCGGCCGAGGAGGAGCAGCCGGAGGAGGCGCGCAAGAAGTTCGTCCTCTTCGTCGACGAGCTGAACGCGCATCCGCATTCGCGGAACACCTTCGCGAAGAACGTCACGACGATGCTGGAGCGCGCCATGCGCCCGGGCGACGAAGTGATGGTCATCCGTCCGGCGGGCGAGGAGAAGATCGCACTGTCGTTCACGACCGATCCGGTGCTCGTGCGCATGAAGATCGACCAGGCGATGAAGGAAAGCGGCTGGCGCCAGACCACGGCCATGCAGCGCGAGATCCGCCTGCTGAAGCTGGAGATGGGACTGTCCGAGAGCCAGCTCGAGAAGAAGGCCGTCGCCCTCCGTTACGCCGACTTCGTCCGCCGCCGCGTCGAGCAGCGCCTCGGCAATCTCCGCTCCGTCGTCACCGCTCTGTCCGAGGTGCCGGGACGCAAGGTGGTGATCGTGGTGAGCGAGTCGCTGCCGTCGGAACCGGGACGCGAAGCGTTCTCGCTGATCAGCTCCGGTCCACCGGCGAAGACGGTCGCCACGGGGGAGATCGCGGCGCTCGCCTCCGACGCACCGACCGACTACCTGCCGAACGAATGGACCAACCTCAAGCCGAAGGTGGAGGAGATCGCGCGCACCGCGAGCAGCTCCGGCATCACCATCTACACGCTGCAGCCGGAGTACGGCATCGCCGTCGCCGCGCCTGGCGGCGCCGACACGCGGGGCCAGCTCTCGGAGACGCGCGAGCAACTGCGCATACCCGGACCGATCACGCCGACGGAAGCGCGCTTCATGAACGAGATCATCTCCAGCAGCGAACAGACGTTCTCCGTGCTGACGGAGAAGACCGGCGGCAAGTGGTTCCGCGGCGACGGCCAGATCGACGACGTCTTCCGCCAGGTGGCGAACGACGTGCTTTCGTACTACTCGCTGGCGTACCGCGCGTCGGACGAGATCGACCAGCCGCGCCGTCTCGAGGTCCGCGTCAAGGGGCGTCCCGAACTGCGCGTCCGCACCCGCGATGAAGTGGTGCGCAAGTCGCCGCAGCGCGAGATGACGGACCGCGTCGTCGCCAGCCTCCTCTATCCGCGCGAGCGCAACGAGCTGGCCATCGCGGTGCAGGCATCCGATCCCGTCAGCGACATGATTCGCAAGAACTACTTCACCACGGTCGACGTTCTCGTCCCGTTCTCGAAACTGACGTTCCTCCCCGAGGGTGACGTCTACCGCGCGCGCTTCACGGTGCACTACGCGGCCTCCGGCCACTCGATCGACTTCGTCAGCGGGGAAGAGGCGGAGCAGGTGGTGGAGATCCCGGCCGCCGAGTTCCAGCGGATGCAGGAAAAGTACTGGCGCTACTCGGCCAGGATGCAGATGAGTCAGGGGCGGTTGAAGGTCGCCGTCGGCGTCCTCGATTCCGTCTCTCGTCTGTCAGGCTTCCAGACCGTGGAGGTAGCAACGAAATGAACGCATTGATCGCCGCGGCTCCTCGGGCGACCACTACCGCGGCAGCTTCTCCGTCCCAGCTGCAGATGCGCAAAGGCAAGCTGCGCGTGGGCGTGGGTGCGATGGATGTGGTGTCCCACCAGTCCGGGTTCCAGACGCTGGAGCTGGATGCCCGATAGAACGAATAGGACCTAACCCCATTCGTCCTAGGTCCTATTCGTCCATTCGTCCCATCGTTCTCCGCCGGGCGGAAATAAGGCCGCTCCGCGCTGCGTGATATGGTTCCGAAAAGGGAGGAACGACCCCATCGAGAACCTGAAAGCGTCGGTTCGTGAGTACTGGAACGCCGAGCCGTGCGGCACGCGCGACGTGGCCGCGCCGGAGCGGCGCGCGTACTTCGACCGCATCGAGCGCGAGCGCTACGAGATGCAGCCGTACATTCACCCGTTCGCGCGATTCGCGGAGCGGGCGCGCGGCGTGCGGATGCTCGAGGTCGGCGTCGGCGCCGGCACGGACTTCATCAACTGGGTTCGCAACGGCGCGAAGGCGTGCGGGGTCGATCTCTCCGATCAGTCGCTGCAACTGACGCGCGAGCGCGTGCTGTCCGAGGGGCTGCATGCCGACCTGCACGTGGCCGACGCGGAGCAGCTCCCTTTCCAGGACGAGAGCTTCGACCTCGTCTACTCGTTCGGTGTCCTGCACCACAGCCCCGACACGCCGCGCGCGATCAACGAAGTGCATCGCGTGCTGAAGCCGGGCGGCCGCGCGCTGATCATGGTCTATCACCCGTACGGCTGGGTGGGGCTGCTGCTCTGGCTCTTTCACGGAGTGGCGAAGCTGCGGCCGTGGCGCTCGCCGCGGTGGGCGATGTTCCATCACCTCGAGAGCCCGGGGACGAAAGCGTACACGGAGCGCGAGGTGCGCAAGCTCTTCGCGCGCTACAGCGACGTGACGGTGGAGCGCCGCCTGTCGACCGGCGATCTGCTGCTGATGTCGCCGAGCGGCAAGTACTCGAAGGGTGTGGCGGGTGTGATCTGGAAGCTGTATCCGCGCTGGTTCGTCCGTCTACTCGGCGAGCGCTTCGGGACGGACGTCCTCATAGAAGCCCGCAAGTAACTCGGGCTGAGGCCGCAGCCAGCAGCGCATGGCGGGGAACTCCTTTTCCGTGGTCATCTCCGCCCACTGGAGCAGCGGCACGCCGACGAAGCGGCGCGCGCTGAAGTTCTCGATGAACGCGTGCGATGCTCCGCGATAGCCGCCCCCGTGGAAGACGACCGCGGGATCGAGCCGGAGGTGGACGAGCGCCGCCCATGACCAGGCGATCGCCGCCATCTCCTCCCCGAGATCGAACGCACCGGCGCCGCTGAGCGTCGCCCGGACGGAAGGAAGCGCGAACGCGAGGTGCCCGGCTTCATGCAGGAGATCGCCGGGATGGAGGAGACGCGCGGGGTCGTAGAGCAGTGCGCCGCGCGAAAGGGTGACCCCAGGCAGGAAGGTGGGCTCCGCGAGATCCGTGCAGCGGACGGGGATGCCGATGCTCCTCAGGAAGGGGACGATTCTGGAAAGACTCACCGGGCGCATGATAGCCGCGGGGCTGACCGACGAAGAGGACGGACAAGACCAAGAGGACGACGGCCCTCACCGGTTATTCGCAAGAATATTTCTGCGGCACACCGAATGCTCTAGGAATCTACCGCCGGTACTCGAGAGGAGAGCAGTCCCATGAGGAAAAACGCCGTCGCGGTTCTCGGAATCACGCTCGCCATTCTTGCAACAGCGGTTTGTGCAACCGCAGCTCAGAATCCGCCGTCCAATCCGCCGCAAACTGCTACAGCACCGTATGTTGAGACGTTCGACGTCGAGATCCACAACATCGATGTGGTGGTCACCGACAGGGCCGGAAAGCCCGTCTCCGGCCTGACGAAAGAGGACTTCGAGGTCTTCGAAGACCGCGTCCTGCAGCCCATCACCAACTTCTCGGAGTACCGCAACGAGCGTGGTGTGATGTCCGCCGCCAGCGACACGTCGTCGCCCGCAGCGGACAACTCGCCCGTCGACGCGCAATCGCGCAAGTTCGTTTTCGTCATCGACGAAATGGCGCTGCACCCGCAGACGCGCGAGAAGATGCGCGAGGAGCTCGGCACCTTCCTTCGCACGATGATGCGTAACGGCGACGAGGCGATGATCGTCCAGCCGGATGCAAAGGACACGCAGATCCGGCTGCGTTTCACCAATGACGAAAGCGCCGTGCTCGCGGCGCTCGACGAGATCATCGAGGAAAGCCGCATGCGTGCGGACAGCGCCCGCATGCGCGAGTACATCGAGGGGAACGTCGATCTCGACATGGAAGGGATCGACACCGTCCGCCGCGGGGTGAATCAGGCGTACTCGCTGCGGATCGCCCGGCGCGTGCAGAAGACGCTGGCGCATCTCTCCTCCATCGTCAACGCGATGGCCGAGGTGCCGGGGAAGAAGAGCATCATCATGATGACCGAGTCGCTCCCGGCCGTGGCCGGCCGCGACCTGTTCCCGCTCGCATTCGGCGGCTTCGAGAGCGGTGACTGCTCCGGCTTCCGCCCCGACTGCGGCGTCGTCGATCTCCGCCCCATCATCCGCGACATCGCGGAGGAGGCGAGCTCGAACGGCATCACGATCTACGCGATGCAGCCCGAGTACAGCTTCGGCATCTCCGCGCCCGGCCCGTCGGCCGATGCGCGTCCCCGCCTCGCGTCGCAGCAGAACCTCCGCACGCAGCGCTACTTCTCGCGGACGGTCGAGGACACGCAGGAGTCGCTCGAGATCCTGACCGAGCGCACCGGCGGCGCCTGGAAGCGGGGCCACGCTCACGTGGACAACCTGCTCGCCATCGTCGAAGCGGATCACGCCGCGTATTACTCGATCGGCTACCGCCCGGCGAGCGCCGTCGAGAACAAGACGCGCCACATCAGCGTGAAGGTGAAAGGGCGGAACGATCTGCGCGTGCGCACGCGCCGCGACGTCATCCGCAAGTCGCCGGCCGAGGAGATGAACGACCTCGTGGTGGCGAGCCTGATGTATCCGAAGGAAGTGGACGAGCTCTCGATCGAAGCGACGGCGGGCGAGCCGGAAGCGAAGCGCGGCCGCGAGTACCTCGTCCCGGTCGAGGTGCAGATCCCGATCTCCAGCCTGACGCTCCTCCCGGACGGCCAGAAGTACCGCGGCAGCTTCACCGTCCACTACGCGGCCGCCACGGAGCAGGGCGACTTCTCCGCCGGCGTTTCCCGCGAGCAGATCGTCGAGATCCCCGCCAGCGACATCGACGCCGCCCGCACCCGAGCCTGGACCCACACGGCCCAGCTCCGCGTCCCGAAGGGAAAGGTGAGCATCGCCGTCGGCGTGCTGGACCCGATCTCGAGGTTGTCGAGCTTCAAGACGCTGGATGTGGTGACGCAGTAGCTTCGTGAAGCCCGGGTGAAAGCCCATATGCACTAACTTACCGTCACCGGGATGGGCGGGGGCCTGCTTTGTTGCCCAAGGCCGGGGAGAGGGGCAACAAAGCAGCGGGCGGTCCCTCGTGGCGTCTCGTAAGTTAGCGCATATGGGGTCCCGGTCACCTTCGACCGCAAAGACGGCTTCATCGCCCTGGATCAACTGCGCACCGTCGATAAGGTCCGCGCGATCCGCAACCTCGGCATGCTGGATGACGCCACCCGCGTGCGCCTCATTGACGCGTTGCAGCGCATGTTTGCGCTGTAGGCTGTCAAGGACCTATAGGACGAACAGGACCCAACCGAAGTCCCATTCGTCCCATAGGTCCTATCTGTCTTATTCGTCCTATCGTTCTTACGCCGCCCTTTTCACCGGCAGCTTCAGCACCATCGACGTTCCCACGCCTTCGATCGAGGCCACGCTGACTTCGCCGCCGTGGGCTTCCACGATCTGTTTCACGATGTAGAGGCCCAGGCCGGTACCGCCGCCGCCGCGGAGCGATTTGTTGCCGCTCTGCTTGTACTTTCCGAAGATCTTCTGCAGCTCTTCGGGGCGGATGCCCATGCCGCTGTCCGTCACGGTGATGACGATGGAGTCGGCCAGTTCGCCGTTGCGGACGATCTGGGCGCCGACCGAGACCAGCCCCTTCTTCGGCGTGAACTTGAGCGAGTTGGAGATGAGGTTGATGATCGCCTGCGTCAGCTTCTCGACGCTGCCGATGATCGACGGTACGTCGCGGCCGTGGGCGCTGAGGAGGAAGATCTCGTCGCGCGCGGCCACCGACTGCAGCGAGCGCACGGCGCGCTTGAGGACGCCGGCGACGCGCACCGGCTCCTTCTCCACGATGAAGTTGCCCGACTGGATCTTGGAGAAGTCGAGCAGCTCGTTGATGAGCCCCATCATGCGCTCCGACTCGCGCTGCGCTTCCTGCAGCAGGTCGGTGTAGAGCGAATCGAGCTTCGTTCCTTCCTGCGACAGCACGAACTCCAGCGTCCCCTGGATGCCCGACAGCGGGCCGCGGAGGTCGTGGACGATCTGCGCGGTGAAGTCGGACTTGGCCTGCTCCATCTCCCGCTGGCGGGTGACGTCCTCGAACGACAGCGCCACCGCGGCGGTGTCGCCGTCGGCGGCCATGATCTTGTCGATGCGGTAGACGCGTCCCTCGATCTCGACGTCGAGCGTGCGTCCTTCGTCGGCGTCGATGAAGAAGCCCTGCAGCCAGCCTGTCTCGCCGCCGACCGCGCGGGCCGCGTCGTTGAGCCACTGCGTGCCGTCGCCGCCGAACGAGTCGGTGAAAGCCTGGTTGCGGTATTCGATGTGGCCCGCATCGGTGACGACGGCGATGGCCGTCGGCATCCGGTCGAGCAGGGAGAGGGCAAATGCGGTCATTGCGGCACCGTGATCGCCCGCTCGTGCTGGAGCTTGGCGAGGTTGAAGAGCGTGGTGAACGGATCGAACGGACTGAGGATCAGCAGCTTCTGGACGTCCATTCGTCCGTCGATGAGCGACACGAGGTAGCCCTCCTGCGCGCTCAGGTTGAAGCGATCGAAATTCGTGAGGAACTCCGCGCTCAGCTTCGGGACAGCCTGCATCCCCTTCGGATGCGCCATGAGCTCGCGGACGATCGTCGTGCGCACGATCTCGATGTAACCGCGGAGTGAAAGATCGTCCGGATACGTATTGCGGGCTTCGAGCAGCTTCGCGTACGTGTGCCAGACACCGTGCTGTTTGAGAGAGACACCAACGAGCCGGCTCCAATCGGCTGCCGGGGGAGTCATGGGGAGCGTGGACATTCCCCCCAGTTTATCCTGAGGAACACGCCAGGACGAATAGGACCTAGGGGACGAATGGGACGTATGGGTGTGGCTTTGTCCCATCGGTCCCATAGGTCCCATTCGTCCTATTGCGGTTTCCTCAGATAAACTTGTCCCGTGACCGAAACCGACCACCAACTCCTCCCCGAGAAGCCGCCGTCGCGCCGCCGTTCGCGGATGCTGATGATCTTCTTCGCTCTGGCGCTCGGCGTTCCGGCGGGGTTCCTGTTCGCGCACGCGGTGCGCATGCCCGTCGTCAAGGGGCTCGCCGACTACCAGCCGGCCATCATCACCCGCATCTACGACCGCAACGGCGTGCCGTTCGCCGAGTACTCCATCCAGAAGCGCATCGTCGTCGCCAAGCGCGACATGTCGCCGCACCTCGTGCAGGCGATCCTGGCCACCGAAGACTCCGAGTTCTACAAGCACGGCGGTGTCGACCCGAAGGCCATCGCGCGTGCCGCCATCAAGGACATCATCGCCCGCAAGAAGGTCCAGGGCGCTTCCACGCTGACGCAGCAGCTCGCGAAGCAGGTCTACCTCACGCCGGAGAAGAGCTTCCGCCGGAAGATCAACGAGGTCTTTCTGGCCGTCCAGATCGAGAAGGACTTCACCAAGGACCAGATCCTGGAGATGTACGCCAACCAGGTCTACCTGGGGCATGGTGCCTACGGCGTCGAGGCCGCCTCGCGGCTCTACTTCGGCAAGCGCGCGAAGGAGCTGACCATCCCGGAGGCCGCGCTGCTCGGCGGCATGATCCGCGCGCCGAACGCGTACAGCCCGATCTCGCATCCGGAGCGCGCGCTCTCGCGGCGCAATCACGTCCTGCGCCGCATGCTCATCGAGAAGTTCATCGAGCCGGCTCAGTATCAGCAGGCGCTCAACACGCCCATCATCCTCGGCACTTATAAAGAGGAGGCGCCGCGCGTCGGTGCCTATTTCGCGGAAGAAATCCGCCAGTACATCGAGAAGAGCGACAAGTTCGGCGCCGAGAACCTCTATCAGCGCGGACTGAAGGTCCATTCCACGCTGGATCTGCAGGTGCAGCAGATCACCGAGGCCGCGCTGCAGAAGGGCCTGCGCCGCATCGATAAGCGGCGCGGCTTCCGGAAGCCGTCGCGCAATCTCGTGGCCGAGGGGATCGACCCCGCGAAATACCGCGATCCGTCGTGGAGCAACGACCCGTACGCCCTCGACACCCTCTATCCCGCCGTCGTGATGAACGTCGAGAAGAAGAACGTCACGGTGCGCGTGCACCGCGAGGAGCTGACGCTCGAGCCGGCGGCGTACGCGTGGACGAAGAAGAAGACGATGGAGGGCATCCTCAAGCGCGGCGACGTCGTGCACGTGCTGCGGAAAGAGGACGCCAAGACGAAGCAGCAGTCGTGGACGCTCGACCAGATGCCGCAGGTGCAGGGCGCCGTGGTCGTCGTCGACGTCAAGTCGGGCGAGATCCGCGCGCTGGCCGGCGGCTACGACTTCGCCATCTCGAAGTTCAACCGCGCCGTGCAGTCGCGCCGCCAGACCGGCTCCGCGTTCAAGCCGTTCGTCTACGCGGCGGCGTTCGAGACCGGGCTGACGCCCGCCGACACGCTGTTCGATTCGCCGATCGCCATTCCGGTCGGGAACCAGATTTACGCGCCGAAGAACTACTACGGCAAATACGCCGGCATCGTGACGATCCAGCGCGCGATGGAGCTGTCGATCAACATCCCCGCGGTCAAGACGTACATGATGGCCGGCGGCGATCGCGTCGTCGATCTCACCCGCCGTCTCGGCATCACTGCCGAGCTGCAGAAATACCCGTCGTTGTCGCTCGGCGCCGGCGGCGTTTCGCCGCTCGAAATGACCGCGGCGTACAACGTCTTCATCAACAACGGCGTCTACTCGAAGCCACGCTACCTCCGGAAGATCACCGATCAGTCGGAGCGCGTGCTCGAGGAGCAGTTGCCGGAGCTCTCCGAGGCCACGTCGCCGCAGGTCGCGTTCGAGACGGCGTACACGATGAAGGGCGTCATCGACCGCGGCACCGCGTATTCCGCGCATACGCTGGCCGATCCGTTGGCGGGGAAGACCGGCACGACGAACGGCTACACCGACGCGTGGTTCATCGGCTTCTCGCCGGAGTACACGGTGGGCGTCTGGGTCGGCTACGACGATCCGAGCCGTTCCCTCGGCGGCGGCGGCACCGGAGCCGACATCGCCCTCCCGATCTGGGTCGACATCTTCAAGCAGTTCGAAGAGAAGAAGCTGCGCGAGCCGAAGCCCGACTTCGAGCCGCCCGCCGGCGTCGTGATCGTGCCGATGGATCTTTACTCCGGCCGCCGCGGCACCGGTCCGTGCTCGCGCGTCGTGATGCAGGCGTTCGTCGCCGGCCAGGAGCCCGACAAGGACTGCAGCGGCGCGAACGTCGCCGTGAGCAAGCTGCCGTACTACATGCAGCGCGCGTTCTACCAGCCGAAGGAGTCGGAGCCGGTGCAAGCCGCCGAGGATGCCTCAGCCCAGTCGGGCGAGGGGGCGGAGTCTCCCGCGCCGAACGTCAATCCCGGCACGCCGGCACCCGCGCCACCGCCCGCACCGCCGGCCACCACCACCACCACCGAGCCTGAGGCGGTGCCGGCGCCGGGGCAGCAGCGATAAACGGATAGGACCGATAGGACAAATAGGACCGATCGGACGAGTGGGCCGGCGGAGTCGCCACACCGCGACGCGTTGACGCGCCGGCGACCCATCTGTCCTATAGGTCCTATTTGTCCCATTCGTCCTATCGGTCTTTTTCGCCCGGCGTTCGCGGTGTCCCGGCGGACGCCTGCGGTGTCCCGTTGGGCGCCTGAGGTGTCCGGTTGGGCACCTGAGGTGTCCCGTTGGGCACCTGAGGTGTCCCGTTGGGCGCCTGCGGTGTCCCGTTGGGCACCTGAGGTGTCCCGGCAGACACTCGCGGTTTACGGGCGGACACTCGCGGTTTACGGGCGGGCGCTCGCGGTTTACGGGCGGACACTCGCGGTTTACGGGCGGACACTCGCGGTTTACGGGCGGGCGCTCGCTGTTTACGGGTGGGCGCTCGCTGTTTACGGGTGGGCGCTCGCTGTTTACGGGCGGACACTCGCGGTTTACGGGCGGGCGCTCGCTGTTTACGGGCGGGCGCTCGCCGTGTACGGGCGGGCGCTCGCTGTGTACGGGCGGGCGCTCGCTGTGTACGGGCGGACACTCGCTGTGTACGGGCGGACACTCGCTGTGTCCTAGCGCGCGCTCGCGGTGTCCCGGCCCGCGCTCGAGGTGTCCTGGCCCGCGCTCGTGGTGTCCCGGCCCGCGCTCGAGGTGTCCTGGCCCGCGCTCGCGGTGTCCTGGCCCGCGCTCGCGGTGTCCCGGCCCGCGCTCGCGGTGTCCCGGCCCGCGCTCGAGGTGTCCTGGCCCGCGCTCGCAGTGTCCTGGCCCGCGCTCGCGGTGTCCTGGCCGGCGCTCGCGGTGCCCTGGCCGGCGCTCGCGGTGCCCGGGCCGGCGCTCGAGGTGCCTCGGCCGGCGCTTGCGGTGTCCTGGCGGGAAACAGCAATAGGACGAATGGGACCTATAGGACTTCCAGGACGAATGGGACTGCGGAACCGCCACGCCGCGACGCCCTGACGCGCCAAGGCCTCATCCCTCCTACCGGTCCTATCGTCCTATCGGTCGTATCGGTCCGATTCCGCCCCATTTGCCGCCTCTCAGGCGTAAAATCGCGGCATGCCCCGCGTAGCCCCCGTCCTTCTTGCCCTCTTTCTGGTCGTTCCCGCGGCTCACGCCAGCAGCGTGATGGCGAAGTATGTCGCGGCGGTGAATGGCACCACTCTCAAGGTCCATGCACAGGGAAAGGCGATGACGGTGCGGATGCACGGGGTGGCCACGCCCGACGTCAACGACCCGCAGCCCGATCTGCAGCGCCTCGGGCGTGAGTCGCAGATCTACCTTGCGGAGTCGCTGCGCAATCAGTGGGTCTATGTCGAGTTCCCGAACGGGGAGCCCAAGGCGGACGCGAACGGCGTCATCGAGGCGTACATCTACGTCAATCGCGGCGCGGTGGCGACGTTCCTCAACGAGAAGCTCGTGACCGAGGGGCTGGCGATCGTCAACCGGCGGGTGACGACGCCGTACAACGAGAAGCTGCTCGCGGCCGAAGAGACGGCACGCGCGAGCTCGCGCGGCATGTGGGGCGCGTTCGCCAGCGGCACCGGCAAGGAGATCGCCGCGGGCTCGCAGCGGCAGACGTACATCGGCGAGCTGCAGCCGTCACGCAATTCCTACGTCTCGCGCTGGGTGAGCAGCTACGGCGGCAGGTACTAGTGATGTCCGTACAGCGCTGAGGCGGTCGTGCGGCGTTACTTCGCGGCCGGCACGTAGCGCGTGATCATGTCGACCATCTTGTCGCGCGTCAGCGGCTTGCGCATCCACGCGTTCGCGCCGGAGCTCGGGAACATCTCTTCCAGCGACTTCTCCGGAAGGTCCGAGATCAGGACGATGGGGATGTCCTTCTTGTTGGACTGCGACTTCAGCACTTCGCTCAGACGGTTGCCCTTGATGCTCGGCAGGTTGACGTCGAGGAAGATGATGTCCGGCGTGTTTCCGGCCAGGACGTGATTGAACTCGATCCAGCTCGAGGCGGTGAGGACCGTGCACCCCTCGCGCTCGAGCAGGGCTCTGCCCAGCTTCAGGACCAGGGGATTGTCATCGAGGATCAGGACCGTCACATGAGACAGCGGTGGCATACGGGCGCATGATACATTCTCCCGCCTCGATGACATCGGGAAATTTCGACGATCCACCGCCCCCGCAACCTGTTGCATCACCTGCAACGGAAGGTGCACCACCAGCGCCGGAAAATGGGCCCGGGACGGCGCCCCTGACGCCGCAAACGACGCCCCACACGGCACCACCGGAGCCGCAGGGTTTCCGTCTTCCGGCGGACTACTACTCCGGTCCCGCTCCGAAACGTGTGTTCCCTAAAGGAGTCACGTACGGCTGCGGCGGCGCGTCGATCCTCTTTCTACTGATCCTCTTCATCGGAGGCGCGTTTCTCTCGACCGGCGGCTTCGCGCAGTTCATGGACATGGCGATGGGGATGTCGCTCGGCGAGCTGCGCGGCATGTTCACGCCCGAGGTGACGGAGGCGCAGAAGACCGCGCTGGATACCGAAATCGAGAAGATGCGCGAAGGCGTTCGTACGGAGAAGCTCAGCGTCGCGAAACTGCAGCCGTTCATGCAGTCGATGCAGAAGGCGATCGGGGACAAGAAGGTCTCGCCGGCGGAAGTCGACGAGCTCACGCGCCTCGCGCGCCAAGCACAAAAGAAATAGTTCAGAAGAAATAGTCCAGAAGAATTAGGCCCATGGCGTTCAAACTGGTTTCCCCCTTCGAGCCTCAGGGCGATCAGCCCGAGGCGATCCGGCAGCTCGTCGAGAGCATCAGGGCCGGCAACCGCGATCAGGTCCTCCTCGGCGTCACCGGCTCCGGCAAGACCTTCAGCGTCGCCAAAGTCATCGAGCAGATCGATCGCCCGACGCTCGTCCTCAGCCACAACAAGATCCTCGCCGCGCAGCTCTATCAGGAGTTCAAGAACTTCTTTCCGGAAAACCGCGTCGAGTACTTCGTCTCCTATTACGACTATTACCAGCCCGAGGCGTACATTCCGCAGTCGGACCTGTACATCGAAAAGGAGATGACGAAGAACGACGAGATCGACAAGCTGCGGCTCGCGGCGACGAAAGCGTTGTTCGAGCGCCGCGACGTCATCATCGTCGCCTCCGTTTCCTGCATCTACGGCATCGGCGATCCCGACCTCTATTACGGGATGCTGCTCTTCTTCGAGCGCGGCGCCGAAATGCCGATGACGAACTACCTGCGCAAGCTCACGGAGCTGCAGTACGAGCGCACGCCGTACGATCTCGCGCGCGGCAACTTCCGCGTGCGCGGCGACGTCCTCGAGCTGTGGCCCGCATACGAAGACGACGCGCTGCGCATCGAGTTCTTCGGCGACGAGGTCGACAAGATCATGCGCATCGACCCGATCACCGGCCGCACCTCGGGCCGCGAATACGATCGCGTGGCGATCTATCCCCGCACGCACTACGTCACGCCGCGCGAGCGCCTCATGCAGGCGATGGGGAACATCCGCGTGGAGCTCGACGAGCGCGTCGCGGAGCTGCGCGCGAACGACCGGCTGCTCGAAGCGCAGCGCCTCTCGCAGCGCACGCTGTTCGATCTGGAGATGATCGCGGAGCTCGGCTACTGCAACGGCATCGAGAACTACTCGCGCCATCTCTCCGGCCGTGCGCCCGGACAGCCGCCGCCGACGCTCATCGATTACTTCCCCAAGGATCTGCTGCTCGTCGTCGACGAATCGCACCAGACGATCCCGCAGGTGCGCGCGATGTGGGGCGGCGACCGCGCGCGCAAGCAGACGCTCGTCGAATACGGCTTCCGCCTGCCGAGCGCCATCGACAATCGGCCGCTGGCCTTCGACGAGTTCGAAGGGAAGCTCGATCAGATCATCTACGTCTCCGCCACGCCCGGCCCGTTCGAGATGACGAAGACCGGCGGCCTCTTCGCCGAACAGGTGATCCGTCCCACGGGGCTGCTCGATCCGCAGATCGTCATGAAACCGGTCAAGGGGCAGGTCGACGATCTGATCGGCGAGATCAAAGCGCGCATCGCGAAAGGGGAGCGGACGATGGTCACGACGCTCACCAAGCGCATGTCCGAGGATCTGACGCGCTACCTGATGGAGCTGGGGATCAAGGTCAACTATCTCCACTCCGACGTCGAGACGCTGGAGCGCATCGCCATCCTCCGCGACTTCCGCATGGGCGTGTTCGACGTGCTCGTCGGCATCAACCTGTTGCGCGAAGGCCTCGACGTGCCGGAAGTCTCGCTCGTCGCGATTCTCGATGCAGACAAGGAAGGGTTCCTTCGTTCGCAGACGTCGCTCATCCAGACCATCGGGCGCGCGGCGCGCAACGTCAACGGCGTGGCGATCCTCTATGCGGACAAGATGACGGACTCGCTGCGCTATGCCGTGGACGAGACGAACCGCCGCCGCGCGATTCAGCAGAAGTACAACGAGGAGCACGGCATCGAGCCCGCCACGATCATCAAGGCGATCGATTCCGACCTCGTGCGCATGGCGAACCTCGACTACCTCGACGTCCCGATGCCGGGCCAGCGCTCGAAGCTCGACCTCGCGGAAGGGGAGGACCTCGACAAGGCGATTTCGCGTCTGCAGAAAGAGATGAAGGACGCGGCGAAGAACCTCGACTTCGAGCGCGCGGCAGAGATCCGCGACAAGCTGAAGGAGTTGAAGGAAGTAAGGATTTTCGTCTGATTTAAAGCCGAATTTGCTGCTTTCGCAATCGGGAGCAGTCCCCTACAATGCGCCCACCGCATGGAGCCAGCGTCCCTCAAATCGAATTTCGATAAGGCACACATCCGTTATCCCGACGGCCGTCTGGAGACGGTGACGCCGGTCGAGTTCTACGCCATTCCTCTCGGCTCGCGCATCGAATTGCTGACGAGCAGCCGCATCAAATTCGAGAAGGACAGTCTCCCCATCTCGCCGATGGATGCGCTCAAGAAGAAATGACGAAGCGCACGCTGCTCGCTGTTGCCATCGGGCTCGCCGCGGTCGTCTGGTGCGGCACCATCGCCATGGCCTTCAACGCCATTCGCCGCTTCGAGACCACGCCCGGCGCCGCGGCGAAAACGAACGGCGTCTGGCCGGCGGCGTCGCGCGTCGCACGCACGCCCGGAAGCTGGTCGCTGGTGATGCTCGTGCATCCTCACTGCTCGTGCAGCCGCGCCTCGGTGCAGGAGCTCGCGGCGATCGTTGAAGCAGCGCCGCGCCACGTGCAGACGAACGTCCTGGTCTACCGGCCGCACGATGCGAAGCGCGGCTGGGAGCAGACCGAGGTGTATCACGCGGCGACGCGCCTGCGCGGTGCGCGCGTGGTCATCGACACCGACGGCGCCGAGGCCGCGGTGTTCGGCGGCTTCACCTCGGGACAGACCTTTCTCTACGACGACGAGGGCCGCCTCCGCTTCTCCGGCGGCGTCACGTCGCTGCGCGGCCACGCCGGTCTCAACGGCGGCCGTGCGGACGTGATCCGCATTGCGAAGCAGCGCGACGGCAAGGGAACGCATCCGGTCTTCGGCTGCGCGATCAGCACGACAAAGGAAACCACACGATGAACACCACCCCGGAAGTTGCCGCACGCGCCACGGAGCTCCGCGAGGAGCAGGCCCTGTTGCGTTACAAGAAAGTCGACCGCATGTTCGCCGTCCTCCTCGGCGTGCAGTACGTCGCCGGCATCGCCGCGGCGCTCGCCGTCTCACCGTACGCGTGGGCCGGGAAAGAGCGCGTGCTGCACATGCACGTCTGGGTGGCCATTCTCGGCGGCGCGGGCATCACGCTGCTGCCGGTCCTGCTCGCGCTGTTCCGTCCCGGCACGGCTCTGACGCGTCACGTCATTGCCGCGTCTCAGATGCTGTCGTCGGCGCTGCTCATCCATCTGATGGGCGGCCGCATCGAGACGCACTTCCACGTCTTCGGCTCGCTCGCGTTCCTCGCGTTCTATCTCGACTGGCGCGTGATTCTCACGGCCACGGTCGTCGTCGCCTCCGATCACTTCGCGCGCGGCATCCTCTGGCCCGAGTCGGTCTACGGCATCGCCAATCCCGAGTGGTGGCGCTTCCTCGAGCACGCCGGCTGGGTCGTCTTCGAAGACATCTTCCTCGTCTGGTCGTGCATCTTCGGGCAACGGGAACTGCAGGCCGCGGCAACGCGGCAGGCAGAGATCGAATACCTGTCGGAGCAGGAACAGCTCAAGAGCGCCGCGCTGGAAATGGCGCTGGCGGAGATGCAGGAAACGGCGTAGGACCTATAGGACGAATCACGGAGTGGCTGGCGGTGCCGGGCGTTTCGGGCGCTGGTTGGAGTTGTCGATGTCGGCGGCAATCAGCCACCGTCCATTCGCATCCTTCTTCAGCGCCAGGATGAACTTGCCCATGTCCGCTTCGCCTTTGGCGGATGCGTAGCCGCCGATGATGTAGCCGGTGTTGCCGTCGGTGCTGTACGCCATCGCGCGCAACGACAGCGGACCGCCGCTTTCCGCATACGCCTGCTCGATGGCGGTGCGCCCGCGCACCGGCGGCTTGCCGTTCGAAAGGACGAACCCATCGTCCGCGAACAACTGCGCCAGCGCCTTTGCATCGCGCGCGGCCCAACCTTTTTCGTAATCGCGCAGCACCCGCGCCAGTTCGGGCGGCAGCTCGATCGACGGCAGCGCGGCTTCCTGGGCGGTGAGGACGGACGTCAGCAGAACGAACAGCAGGACGAAAGCGGATCGCATGGTGCGGAGCGTAGCACCGGAAGGGATGAATCGTTAGCCTGCGCGCAGCCTTCGCAGGTGGGCCGGGGGGGCCTACCTATCTGTCCTATTCGTCCTATAGGTCCTATCGGTCCTACGGGACACTCGGATGCGGCGCGCCCTTGTCACCTTCCGCGTGGTGCCACGCCGGCCGCTGAACGCGCGGGTCGATCAGCGCGTGGTGAATCGCCAAGGGTCCGGCGGGCAACATGCGGCGCTGGCCGAACAGGCCGCGCTTGCGTTCCACGCAGCCCAGCCATTCGTTGCCCGCGCGCTGCGAAAGAACGAATGTGAACTTGTCGTTTCCCGCGCGGAAGGCGAGGGTCCAGCCGCGTTCATCCTGCGCGATCTTCTCGGTGACGACATAGCCGCGCGCGCGGAGCCGCCCGGCGAACCACGACGCGAGGTCGGTGGCGTCGTCGGTGCGGAAGGAAACGAGCGTGCGCATCGCCGGGCCTTATGTCCGCAGCGCTTCGCGCACGCGCGCCAGTCCTTCTTCGATCTCGCGCGGTGAGACCGCACCGACGCTGAGGCGGAACCATCCGTCTTCTTCCTTCAGGCCGAACGCCTGGAACGGCACGACCGCGAAGCCGGCGCGCTCGAGGAGCATCTTGCGGATCGCTTCGTTGGTGCCGAGGCGGTCGATGAGGTCGAACTGGACGGAGAGGTAGATCGCGCCCTGCGGCTCGATCGCGTGTACCGGCAGCCCCTCGGCGCGCATCGCTGCGAAGCCGTCGTACAGCAGGTTCAGGCGCAACTGCAGCTCGCGGATCATCACCTCGTGGAACGACGCGATCTCGTCGGGGCGCCCGAGGAAGTGGGCGACGGCGAGCTGCTCCGCTTTCGGGGCCCAGGCGCCGACGTGTCCGAGGATGTCTTTCATGCGAGAGGTGACGGCGGGAGGCGCGACGGTCCAGCCGACGCGCAGACCGGTCGCGGCGAACGCCTTGGAGATGCCGTCGACGAAGATCGTCCACTCCATCGCCTCGCGCACGAGCTGCGGCGGCGCGTAGTGCTTGTGATCGCCGAAAGTGAGGAGCCAGTAGACCTGATCCCACATCAGGAAGAGCGGGCGCTCGTTCACTGAGGCGCGGCGCTCGTTCTCATCGACGACGAGCTGCGCGATCGCTTCTACTTCTTCGCGCGCCATGACCGTGCCGGTCGGATTGAGCGGCGTGTTGATGCAGATGAGGCGCGCGTCGCGCACGTGCGGACGCAGCATCGCGGCGGTGGGGAGGAAGTTCGTCTCAGGACCGACGACCAGCTCGACCGGCTCGCCGCGCAGCAGGTAGGTGTAGTGATTGTTGTTCCACGAAGGCGTCGGGTAGATGACCTTGTCGCCCGGATCGACGACCGCGGCGTACGCGGCGAAGATGATCGGGCGCGAGCCGCCGGCGATGACGATCGACTCGACCGGATAGTCGAGCCCCATCCGCTCTTTGTAGAAGGCGACGACGGCCTTGCGCAGCTCCATCGTGCCGTCCGAGGGCGGGTAGTTCGTGTGCCCGGCGGCGAGCGCTTCGATGATGAGCTGCTCGAGTCCCTTCGGAATGCGGAACTCGGTCGACGAAAAGTCGCCGACCGTCAGGTTGCAGATCGATTTTCCTTGCGCGATCAGCGTCCGGATCTCCCCCGCGATCTTCAGCACTTCCGAGCCGGTGAGGCCCTGTGCGAGCGAGGAGAGCGACGTGTCCGAGCAGCGGGTGAGGAGGTCAGTCATGCGGGGCGGATTATGACCGCTTCCGGTTGTACGTCCGATGAATTTTCCACAAATCCCGCAGCGCGCGGATGAAGTCGTGCGACTTCACTTTCGAGCCCGTCACGTCGTGCCATTCGCGGATCGGCAGCTCGTAAATCGCGGTCGCCGCGGCATCGCGTCCGCGTTGCGTGATGAGACGGGCGATGATCTCGACGTCGAAAATCCAGCGCGAGAGGAACGGAGCGCCGAACAGCTCACGGATCGACTCGCTGCTGCGGAAGAGTTTCGCCCCGCACTGGGTGTCGTACACCGCCAGGCCGAGCGACGAGGAGATGAGCGTCGCGCCGACCCGTCCGACGTAATGGCGCTGCGGCCGCCTGCTGATGGCGCGCCCGAGAAGACGGACGCGGGCGGCGAAGACCATGTCGATCTCGGGACGGGTGGCGAAGATGTGGAGGAACGACGGCAGCTCCGAGAGCGGCGTGGCGAGGTCGGCGTCCCAGAAACCGACGAGGTCCGCCCCGCGCTCCGTGGCCGCCAGAATCCCGCGGCGCACCGCCTCCGCCTTGCCGCGGTTGCGGTCGAGCTTCAGGAAGGAGAAGCGGGACGGATCTTCCTGCTGCAGTCCGGCCAGCAACTTCGCCGTGCCGTCGCGGCTGCCATCGTCGACGAAGAGAAACTCGACACGCTGCCCTTCGACACGAAAGCTGCGAAACGCGTCGAGGTCGAGACGTTTTTCTTCGTTGTAGCAGGGGACGACGATGATGAGATGCACGGCCGCGCATTCTACGATGGTCGTATGACGAAGATTCAGCACATCGAGGCGCGGGTCCATGGGCGCGTCTTGTACGAAGAAAGAGCCCCGGAGCGTCTAGTGGTCGGTTTTCATGGGTACGGCGAGGGAGCCGAGGCGCATCTCGCCGAGCTGGAGCAGATCGCGGGCATCGATGCGTGGTCGGTCGCCGCCGTCCAGGCGCTGCATCCTTTCTATACACGCAGCGGCAACGTCGTCGCGAACTGGATGACCGCGCAGGACCGCGAGCTGGCGATCGCCGACAACCTTGAATACGTGCGAAGAGTGCTCGCCGCGCTGCCGGCGCCGAAGCACCTCGTGTTCTGCGGCTTCTCCCAAGGCGCCGCGATGGCCGCACGCGCCGCCGCCTACGCCGGTGCCGCTCCGTCGGCCCTGATCCTCCTCGGCGGCGACATTCCGCCGGAGATCGTGGAGGACCAGTCGGTGAAGCTGCCCACGACGCTGATCGGCCGCGGTGACAGCGATGAGTGGTACACGCCGGAGAAGTTCGACCGTGACCTGCAATACCTGCAGAAAACCACGACGGTGCGCGTGTGCGCCTTCACCGGCGGCCACGAATGGACCGCCCACTTCCGCCTGGCGGTGGCGGAACTGCTGCGCGATGTGATCCACAGGGAACGATAGGACGAATGGGACGATCGACGGTCCTATTCGTCCCATAGGTCTATTCATCCTATCGTTCCCTTTTGAAACGATTCCGCCTCCGCGGTCACTAACTGGTCGAGATGATCGACCAGACCGATGACCGGTTGTTGGCGTGGGCGCGGAAGATCGTGCCCGATGCGGAGGTGATGCTGGCGGCGCCCGCCGATGATCACGGCATCCGCATCCATCTCCTCACCATCCAGCCCGTCAACGCGCCGCGTGGCGCGCGGCGGCCTCCGCTGGAGCTCACCGTCAGCTATCTCGTCACCACCAGTGCGGAGGATGCGCGCGACGCGCACCGCTGGCTGGCGGCGCTCGCGTTCGACGCGTTGTCGACGCCCGAGTGGCAGGTCGCCGACGAGCCGTTGACGACCGATTTGTGGCGTGCCTTCGGCGTGGCGCCGCGGCCGTCGTTTGTCGTGCGGATGCCGGTGCGGATGGCGCGTGAAGAGCGCCTCGCACCGCCCGTTCGCACCACCGTTCTGCAACTGCACCAGGAGGACTAGTCCATGCCGAGTTACCTCACCCCGGGTGTTTACATCGAAGAGCTCAAGCTCGGACCGCGCACCATCGAAGGTGTCGGCACCAGCACCGCGGGCTTCGTCGGAATCGCACCGGACGCCGCGGCACACCTCAACGCGCCGGTCGCGATCACCAACTGGTCGCAGTTCGTGCGCGAATATGCGCCGCCCGGCTCCGCGAGCACTCCGCTCTCGCACGCCGTCTTCGGCTTCTTCCTCAACGGCGGGCAGCTCTGCTACGTCGTCAACGTCGGCGCCGACGGCAGCCTCACGGGCGACGCCAGCGGACGCAAAGGGCTCGACGTCCTCGAGACCGTCGACGCGGTGGCGATCGTCGCCGCGCCCGGCTTCGCCGATGCCGGGTCGTACGACGCGGTGCTGTCGCACTGCGAACGATTGAAGGATCGCGTGGCCGTGCTCGACGCACCGGCGGAGTTCGCGAACCTCGATCTCTTCACGCGTGTAGCCAGTGCCGGCGTGACCGGAACGCGGCGCCGCCGCGAAGGGGGAGACGCCGCCGCACCGGCAGCCGATGCCGGCGGACAGGCGCCGGGACTGCGACCGCGCGTCTCCGACGGTGGCTACGGTGCGCTCTATATCCCGCACATCATCACGCAGGATCCGCTCAACCCGAAGGAGCGCGTCGCCATCTCGCCGTCGGGTCACATCGCGGGCATCTACGCGCGCACCGACGCGGAGCGCGGCGTCCACAAAGCTCCCGCCAACGAAGTGATTCGCGGCGCCCTCGGCGTCACCTACGCCGTCACGCACGCCGAGCAGGGGCAGCTCAACCTGAACGGCGTCAACGTCATCCGCGCGTTCGACGACAGCATCCGCGTGTGGGGTGCGCGCACGGTGGCGGGACCGGGGAGTGAATGGCGCTACGTCAACGTGCGCCGGCTGTTCGCCTTCATCGAAGAGTCCATCCAGCGCAGCACTCGCTGGTGCGTATTCGAGCCGAACGACGTGCCGCTGTGGAACTCCATCGTGCGCGATGTCCGCGCGTTCCTCACGCTGCTATGGCGGCAGGGAGCGCTGATGGGTGCGACGCCGGAAGAAGCGTTTTTCGTGAAGTGCGACCGCGAAACGAATCCGCCCGACGTCGTCGACGCGGGGCAGGTCGTGACCATCGTCGGCGTGGCGCCGGTGAAGCCGGCCGAGTTCGTGATCTTCCGCATTGGACAGAGCGCCGGCGGCGCAGAGATCGAGGAGGGACGCAATGGCTGAGCAAACAGCACAACGAGTGGATCCGTACCGCGGCTACAACTTCCGCGTCGAGATCCAGGACGTCGGCGAGGCGGTCTTCAGCGAATGCCGCGGCCTCGGCGCCACCATCGAAGCGATCCGCTATGCCGAAGGGCGCAGCCCGGTCGTGAAGTGGCTCCCGGGGAAGGTCACGTATCACGAGGTGCACTGCCTCTACGGCCTCACCGCCGACCCGAAGGTGTGGGAGTGGATGTACCTCGGCCTGGAAGGGAAAGTCGCGCGCAAGAACGCGTCGATCATCCTCCTCGACACGACCGGCGTGCAGGAAGTGGTGCGCTGGGATCTGGAGCAGGCGTGGATCACGAAGTGGCGCGCCGCCGCGCTCGATGCCTTGGCGCAGGAGGTCGCGATCGAGTCGGTGACGTTCGTCTACGAACAGCTCCGCCGCACGGTCACCGGCGTCCAGCAGCAGGCGAAGGGGTGACGTATGTGGCGCATCCGAATGGTGTTGCGGCGCGTGATGCGCGCGGCGCTGCTGCGAATGGCGGCGCGGCTGGAAGATGCCGCGCCGTCGGGCGGCGGTCCGCCGAAGCACTGGCTGGAGAAAGTGCGGAAGGCATCGCCGCAGTTCGTCGAGTCGGGCGGCGCGGCGCCGCCGGCCGCCGTGACGAAGCGTGCGCCCAGTGCGTTCGAAGTGGCGCAGCAACGGGCACGCGCCGCGATCGAGGGGAACGATGAGACCAAGAGGACGAATAGGACGCATCGCATCAATGAAGAGGCACTAGCGCCGGTCACGCCAATTCGGTCCCATCGGTCCTATGAGTCCCATGAGTCCCATCCGTCCTATCCGTCCCATCGTTCCCCGTTCCCTCCTTTAGAGGAGCCGCCGCCACTCCCACGCAAGCGTCATCACGCTGACCTGGATGAGCCCCTCGACCGCTGGCCCGAGCTCCCCGAGCTTTCGCCCGCGGCCATCGAGGCCATCCTTACGCTGGACGACGTCGATCATCTGCGGCTGCTCGAGGAAGAGCAGCGAGGGCATTCATGGACCGAGTAGCGTTTCTCGTCGAGCAGACGGGGCTGCGTATCCCGTGCATGCTGAATCCGGAGAACGTCGTGCTGCGGCGGTGGAGCGGCGTGCGTCCGCTGCGCAACGTCGGCGGGCTCGCCGGCGCGAACGCACTCAACGACGATCCGCTGTTGCACACCGGCGGCGGCACGACCGAAGTGCTGCTCGACCTGCTGTTCGACGTGTCGCTCGTGGAGAGCCCGTCGCCGAACGCGATCCCGCTCAACGACGTGCGGCTCCTCACGCAGCCGCTGTGGAAGCTGAGCGAAGACACCGATCCGGCGCAGCCAGGCGCCGCGGTCGTGCGCTTCGTCTGGGGGAAGACATGGAACCTGCGCGCCGTCATCGGCGCGGTGGCGGAGCGCCTCGAATACTTCGACGGTGACGGTGCACCCGGACGCTCGTGGCTGCGCATGCGGCTGCTGCGTGTCGACGAAGAGCCGGGCGCGGCGGAGCCGGTGCTCACCGCGCCGCAGGCGTTGCCCGGCGCGGAGACGCAGGTCGTCGAAGTGCCGCCGGAGCCGGTCAGTCCCACGCCGCCACCGCAGCGGCTCGACGAAGTCGCGCACCGTTTCTACGGCGATGCATCGCTGTGGAAGCTGCTCGCCGCCTACAACTCGATCATCGATCCCTTCCGCGTACCGGCCGGCTTCGCGCTCCGTCTACCGCCGCTGGCCGAGCTGACGAAGGAGCTGCGATGAAGAGCGTCGGCGCGCTGCCGCAGGTGCGACTCTCCATCAACGGGGAAGCCATCGGCGCGGCCGATGCCGCGGCCCTTGCCGGCGTGCGCGTGCAGCAGCGGTTGTGCTTGCCCGCCGTGTGCGAGCTGACCTTCTCGCTGCGTGCGCCGGCCATCGAGCGGGGTGCCGCGCTGGAGCTGCGCGTCGAGGACGACGCGCTGCTCTTCGCCGGCGAAGTCACGGGTATCGAATACGCCTCGCGCACGCAGACAGGACGCGTCGTGCGGGTCCGCGCCTACGACGCGCTGCACAAGCTGCGGCGGAACCAGCCGGTCAAGGCGCACACGAACTTCACCGCGGCCTCACTCGCTCGCGAGCTGACGCAGCTCGAGGTGGACGCGCTCGATGAAGGGCGCACCATCGCGCGCTGGGTGCAGCACCGGCAGGACGACCTCGAGTTCCTGACCGAAGTCTGCGCGCGCTCGGGGCTCTACTTCGTGGTGCATGACGGCGTGCTCCGCCTCTTCCGTCTCGTCGCCGGCGAATCGCTGGGACTCGAACTGGGAAAGACGCTGTACGAAGCGCGCGTCGACATGAGCGAGCCGCTCGTGCGCTCCGTGGCGGTTCGCGGCTGGGATCCGCGGCACATCGCAACCATTGATGGCGGTAGCGATACCGGTGAGGCCGGGCGCACGCTGACCGATGAAGTGCTCGCCGATGCCACGCACGCCGAGGAGGTGGCGGGGGCGGAGTTGGCGCGACGGGAGTTTTCCACGACGAACGTCTGGGGGCTCGCTGTGGGCAACGCCGAGCTGCGCCCGGGCGTCAGCGTCTCGGTCGACGGCGTGGCGCCGGAGACGTGCACCGTCATTCTCACCTCCGTCGACCACACCATCCAGCGCACGACCGGCTTCCGGTCGGAGATCTCCAATCCGCTGCCGCAGCTGCAGCGCCGCAAGCGCGGCACCGTCGCCACCCTCGGCATCGTGAACTCCACCGACGATCCGGAAAAGCTCGGCCGCGTGCAGCTCGTGCTCCCCGCGTATGGCGGCGTGGAGACCGAATGGCTGCCCGTCGCCGCGGCCGGAGCCGGCGCGTCGAAAGGCTTCATCGCCATCCCCGACGTCGACGATCACGTCCTCGTGCTCTTTCCGCGAGGAGAAGCGGCGCAGGGAATCGTCATCGGCAGTCTCTTTGGCGACGCGCATCCCGACGCCTGCGTGCAGCGCTTCACCTTCCTCACGCGTAATGGGCAGCGTCTCCAGCTCGACGACACACGCGACGCCGTGCGCATCGAGAACAAGGCGGGCAGCTTCGTCGAGCTCACGCCGGAGCTGATGCAGCTCCACGCCGCGACCGACCTCGACATCTCAGCCCCGGGACGCAAGGTCACGATCCGCGGCAAGAAGATCGACTTCAGGAGAGCATGATGTTGCTCCTCACCATCGACGCGACCATCGTCTGCACCCACGAGCTGGGGCACGTCAAAACGATCGCCACGCAGAACCTCGTCACGATCGAAGAACGGCTCGTGGAGGTGGAGGCGGATCCCGAAGGGCGCGAAATCAACGGTTGCCCGAACACCGGACCGGCCATCAAGCCGTGCACGCTGACGCTGGCGGTGAAGCAGGGCTATTCCTCCCTGCTGCGCATCGATGGACGGCGCGTCTGCCTGGACACCGTCCGCGGCTTCACCGACGGCACCCCACCCGGCGCCGTCGAATACAAGGTCCGCAACGCGGGGCAGGGCTTCGTGGGGGAGGAATCACGATGACCTTCCCCCTGATCTTGCGCTTTGTCCCATCTGTCCTATTCGTCCCATCCGTCCTATTCGTCCTATCGTCCTCTCCGCGGAGTCACCCGTGACCCGCGCGTGGCGCTTCGCGCACCCGGACCTCGACCGTGAAGAAGCCGGTCTGCATGTATCGCCGACTGGCGGGGTGGAAATGGTCGACGACGCGGAGGCCCTCCGCCAGGCCATCCTCCTTCTACTGTCCACGCGGCCGGGCGAGCGCGTCATGCGTCCCGACTACGGCTGCCATCTCGACCGCATCCTTTTCTGGCCGAACGACAACACGACCGCCGGCCTCGCCATCCACTACGTCCGCCAGGCGGTGGAGCGGTGGGAGCCGCGCGCGCACATCGTGCGGCTCGACGCCACGCGCAGCACCGCCGATCCGTCGCGGCTGGAGATTCAGCTCGAGTACCGCTCGCGCGCCACGCAGCGATCCGACGAGATCCGCATCTCGCTGGCGCTTGCCGAGGGAGACATGCAATGACACTCGCGACCCCGAAACTGGATGACCGCGGCTTCGACGATCTCGTCGGCGACGGCCGCCGCGTCATCGAACGCCTTTGCCCCGAATGGACCGACCGCTCACCGAACGATCCGGGCATGGTGCTCGTCGAGCTCTTCGCGCACCTAACGGACGTGATGCTCTATCGCCTGAACCGGCTGCCGATGAACGCGTACGTCGAGTTCCTGCGGCTGGTCGGCGTGAAGCTGCAACCGCCGTCGGCGGCGAGCGTGCGTCTGCGCTTCACGCGCGAGCGCGGCGACGCGCCGATCGACATTCCACGCGGGACGCGGGTCACCATCGCGCGGGCGCCGGCGCCGATCTTCTCGACGGCCGAAGCCGTGCGTCTCGACGGCAGCAGCGTCGAGGTGCTCGCGTATCAGGCGGAGCTGGTCGACGGCGAGCTCGCCGGCGTGGCGAACGGACTACCTGGCTTCAAGGTGACGGCGAAGCGTCCGCCGATCGTCGCGCCGACAGGGGATGGGCTCGACCTTCTCGTCGGCGTCGAGATGGGTGCGGCCGACGACGACCGCGACGCCACTGTCATCGCCTTCGACGGTAAACGCTTCCGCATCTGGCACGAGGTCGAATCGTTCGCACTCGCGGGCGACGAGCGGCACGTCTACGTCGCCGATCGCCTCACCGGCACCATCACTTTCGCACCCGCCGCGCGCATCCGGCAGGAGGATGCACTGACGTCCGCGCCGGTCGAACTGGCGAACATCCCGCCGAACGGACGCCAGGTGCGCCTCTGGTATCGGCGCGGTGGCGGCGCCGAGGGAAACGTCGTCGCGAACACGCTCACCGTGATGAAGGACGCGATCGCCGGCGTCACCGTGACCAATCTCGCCGCCGCCTCCGGTGGCCGCGCCGCGGAGACGCTCGACAACGCGATGATCCGCGCACCGCAGGAGCTCTACTCGCTCGAGCGCGCCGTCACCGCACGCGACTTCGAGCGCGTCGTCATCCGCTCCTCCGGTGCCATCGAGCGTGCGCGCGCCGTGACGAGCATGGACGTGTGGCGCCACGCGCAACCCGGTACCGTCGACGTGTTGATGGTGCCGCACGTGCCCGACGAACTGCGGCACGGCGCGGTGACGGATGCTGTGGTGCTGCAGTACGCAACGGACGAAGCGCTCCTCCGCGCCCAGGCCTCACTCGACGAGCGCCGTCCCCTCGGCACCAGCGCCCGTGCGGGGTGGGTGCGCTACAAAGGCGTGCGGGTCGTGGCGCGCGTCGTCATCCGCCGCGGCGAAGATCCCGTGGCCATCCGCGCGCGGCTGCTGGAGCGGCTGCATGCGCTCATCACGCCGCTGCCGAGCACCGCGAATCCAGCAGGGTGGCGCTTCGGCGAGTCGCTGCGCATCGGCCAGATCTACGACCTGCTGCTCGCCGAGCCGGGCGTGCGCTACGCCGACGACGTGCGCCTCTTCGTCGATCGCGCGCCGGATGCGGACGTGAACCAGATTGCTCCCGATCACTTCCAGCCGCGCACGTTCTACGTCGCGGCCGGCGACACGCTTTATCGCACCTTCGACGGCGGCGACGGCTGGGAATCGATCCGCACGTATCCGAATGAAAGCGTCACGCTCGTCGAAGCGCATCCGCAGGTGCCCGGGCTCGTCGCCGCGATCACGGTCGCGCCGGCAGGGGAGTCGGGCATCCACGTCTCCCGCGATTGCGGCGAATCGTGGCCGCTGGAGGTGCCGATCGCGCTGTCGATCGACGACCTCGAATGGACGCGCCGCGACGGCGTGCCGCTGCTGCTCCTCGCCACGAGCAAGGGGTTGTACGAGCTATCGATGGCGCCGGGCTCCGTCCCACTGCAGGTCCTCGTCGAGCCGGCGAACCAGGACCTCGGCTTCTACGCCGTCGCCGCGACGACGAGTCCTTCGGGCGCGGTGAGCGTCGCCGCTGCTGCACGCGGCATGGGCGGCGTCTATCTCTCGTCGCTCGGCGCGCGTCCCGGTACGTTCCGCGCGATCGGGCTGAAAGGGGAGGACATCCGCGTGCTGCAGATGCAGCCCGAAGGGCCCAACGCGTTGCTGTGGGCCGGCGTCGCCGCGCCGGGCGAGATCGGCAAGGGATGTTTCCGCTTCCGCATCTGGGACTCGCCCGACGCGCGGAGCGAATGGGAGCCGCTGGCGCGCGGCTGGGACGGCGGCAGTTGTCTCGCGCTGTCGTTCATCGGCACGAAGGTGCTGGCCGCGACGCATCGCGCCGGCGTGCTGTGGCTCGACAGCGCGCGCTCCGATTCGCGCTGGAACGCGAGCGAAGTCTCGTCCGGCCTGCCGGTCCAGGAGCTCACGCGCTTCGAGCCGGTGAGCGGTCTCGCCGCGGCGCCCGACGGCCAGCCGATCCTCGCCGGCGGTCCGCGCGGCATCTACCGCGCCAGCGATCCGGAGGGGAAGTACACCCGCGTTTCCTCACCCGAGTTCACCGACAAAGTGACCCTGCCGGAGACGTGGTTGTTCACGTCGGGCGTGCATGACTTGGATGTGGTGGTGGAGGGACGGCCGTGAACGGCGGGGCCGGTTGTCGGTTTTCGGTTGTCGGTTTTCGGTGCTGCGCTGCACCAGAACAGTCCCGCCGTGCGCAGCACCAAAAACCGAAAACCGAAAACCGAAAACCAACACCCCCCAGGTGCACCCATGCAACGTGAACTGATCGCGCAGCTTCTGCCCACGGTGTTCCGCCGCGCCCTGCCGGAGTCGCGGCCGCTCGACGCGATCCTCGGTGTCATGGAAGCGATGCATGCGCCGTCGGAGCATGCGCTCGCGCATTTCGACGAGGCGCTCAATCCGTACACGGCGCCCGAGCGCTTCGTGCCGTTCCTCGCGTCGTGGATGGGATTCGACGTCGGACAGACGCTGCTCTCCGTGCCCGACCGCCGCTTGCGAGAGCTGATCGCGATGGCGAGCACGCTCGCGAAATGGCGCGGCACCGCGAAGGGGCTCGTGCTGTTTCTCGAGATCGCGACCGGCTTGCGTGGCTTCGTCATCGAGGAGCCGCGCCCGTTCCACTTCGTGCTGCGTGCGCCGGCCATCGCGGCCGAGCAGCGCGAGCTGATCGCGCGCGTCATCGAATCCGAAAAGCCCGCCTACGTGACGTCCGAGCTCGTGTTCGCGTGAAACGTTGCGGCGCTTCGCCGCACTACTCAGCGAACCACAACGGAAAAGGAGAAAACGTCATGACGCAGTCAACCAAGAAGGGATTCGCCATCGCAGCTGTAGTCCTCATCGTCGCCGGCGCGCTCGCTGCGATCGGCGGCATCATCGCCGCGGTCGCCGGCTCGAGTGCGAGCACGCCGCTGTTCATCGCCGGCGCCGCCGCCGTCGGCCTGGGCATCATCTTCACGTTCGTGTCGGATGGCGGCTTCACCGCGCTGTTCGGCTTCTCGAACACCAGCCGGCCGTAGCCGCCAGGGAGCGCCGGTTCGCATGCGCGCGCCGGCGCTCCTCCAAAGACAGGAGAGATCGCATGTCGCGCAACTTCACCATCACCACACCAGCGGATACGGTGCGACTCGGCACCGGCGGGCAGGGCTCGATGGTCTTCACCGTCGCCAACTCCGCGGCCACACCCAACAGCGGCATGGCGAAGCTCGTCCCCCTGGGCGACACGAAGCTGGAATGGCTGACGCTCTCCGGCGAGCCGACGCGCGAGTTCCCCGCCGGCGGCACCCATCAGTTCTCCGTCAACGCGAACGTCCCGCAGGGCACGCCGGCCGGCCGCTACACGTGGCGCTTCGATGTCGTGTCGGCACGCCGCGCCGGTGAAGAGCGCGACGAAGGTCCGATCGTCGGCTTCGAAGTGCAGGCGACCGAGGTGAAGAAGAAAGGCGTTCCGTGGTGGGTGTGGGCCGCGGCTGCCGCGACGCTCCTGCTGATCGGTGTCGTTGTTGCGTTCCTCATCAGCCGTAAAGAAGATCCGGTCGTCGCGCCGGTTGTCACCGCTGCCGTTCCTGCCGTTGCGGGCAAGCACGTCGTCGACGGCATCATCGAGCTCCAGCAGGCCGGCTTCAAGACGGACCTGACGGCGCGCCGGGAAGAAGCCGAGACAGCGGGCAAGATCGTCGAACAGACGCCCACCGGCACCGCGGAAGCGGCGAGCGCGGTGCGCCTCACCGTCGCTGTCCGCGACGACAAGCCGCTGACGCTCGCGGCAGCGGATCAGGAACGGCTCGGCGTCGCCGCCGCGGACGCCCTGCGTCAACGCTTCCCGGCCGCGCCCGACACCATCGCGCTGCGCGATTACCAGAACGCTTCGATGGTGAAGGCGATCGTGGAGCTCGACAGGCTCGGGCTCACTGTCACGCCGCGGCTGCAGGCGAGCACACCGGCGATGGCCGGCAAGGTGATGAAACAGACTCCGCGGGGGCCCGCGCAGGTGGCGAAAGGGAGCAGCGTGCTGTTGTTCATCGGCACCGGCAAAGGCAAGTGGGTGCCCCCTCCGGGATACGACAAACTTCCTGCCGAGTACCAACGGCGGCTCGACCTCCTAGGGCGGAAACACAACGCGACGCACGACACTCGAGGGAGAGGTTAGTGATCCGGCGCCTCGCGATCGCGGCGCTCGCCCTTACGCTCGCAGCCTGCGGCGGCGACTCGAAGTTCGACCTCGAGAACCCGCCGAAGTGGCTCACCGGGCTGAAGTCGGCGATGCCGTCGAACGCGCTGGCGCCGGCGGACGTCCAGCAGGATTGCTTCGGCCGCCCGTTCCAGCACTGCACCGCGCGCGTGCGCCAGTCGAAGAGCTTCGTGCGCACGGCGAAGGTACGCCTCGTCGACGGCAGCGAAGTGCGCATGGCTTACCGCGAGGTGGCCGTGACGATCGTTCCGGACGGCAACGGCGAAATCCCCGTCCGCGGGGAAGGCGGCGTACTGACCTTCGACTGCATAGCGCCGGGTGCTGAAGGCACCTGCCAGGTGGCGCTGGGGTTCTGATGGGACCGAAGGCCATGGGACCGATAGGACAAACAGGACCGATAGGACCGATAGGACAGATAGGACTGGCGCAGTCCGGTCTGGTCGCGGGAGGCCGCCGTGCTTGATTCCCTGCGCCGGCCGTTCCTGTTTCTTTCGGCCATCCTAATCGTGCTGGCGGTGCTGGTGGAGTTCGGTTCCACGTTTCTCATTCGGGCAACACCGGTCCAGCGCGGACTGCCGCCGGAGATCGCCTCGCAGTTGACGCCGACCCAGCTCATCGCGGCGCAGCGGCAGCTCGCCTCGACTCCCTCGATCGAAACGGATGAGCCGCCCGGCTACGGAATCACCGCGCTCGGGCTCGTCGACGTCATGCTGCTGCTGACCGTCGGGCTGATGGCGCTCTCCATCGTCATAGGCCATCACCTCCAGGGTCGGACGCAGGGGATCATCGGGCTGGTCGTTGGCGTGCTCGTCTTCATCGCCGCGTTCAAGAACCTCCTCGCTGCGTTCATCGAGTTAATGATCCGCGTGACGTTGCTGCTTGCGGTCCCGTTCGGTACGATCGCGTACATGGCGCTCTACGCCTTCTTCGATCGCGGAGGAGCCGCGGCCATCCTCGGGCTCTCCTGGTTCCTCAAGATTGCCGCGTTCGTCTGCCTCGTCCTCGCGCAGCAGCGCTACCTCAAACAGATGGGGCTGATGCTGCTCGTCGCCACCTCACTGATCGGCTCGTTCGTCGTCTCGTTCCTGCACGGTCTGCCGCCCCGCTTCCTCGTCAGCATCACCGATCCGATTGCCGCGATCGTCTGCGACATCCTTGCGATCATCTGGGCGATCGTGGCCGTGGTTTACGGAATCGTGGCCGTGATCAAAGCGCTGCAACCAACCTGATGACTGGTCAACGTGTTGACCAGTCAGTGCGATGACCGGAGGCGGCGTTGTCCGTTCTCCGTTTTCCGTTGTCCGTAAGGGCGCCCGAGCGCAGCACGGAAAACGGAGAACGGAAAACAGACAACGCTCCGCGCGGGATGATGGGCCGCTGGCAAATGGTTCTACCTACGCCACATGCCGTCCGATCGTCTCGAACGCCTCAAGGTCCGCCTCAAAGAGCTCCCGGAACGCCCCGGCGTCTACATGCACAAGAACGCCGAGGGGGAGATCATCTATGTGGGGAAGGCGCGCAACCTGCGCAACCGGGTGTCCTCGTACATCGTCGGGAGAGGTGCGCGCGACGCCAAGACGATGACGCTCATCAACGAGATCGAGACCATCGATTTCGTGACGACGAACAACGAGCTCGAGGCCATCCTCCTCGAGAACAACCTCATCAAGACCAACCAGCCGCGGTACAACATCCTCCTTCGCGACGATAAGAGCTACCCGTACCTCAAGGTCACGTCGTCCGAGGACTTTCCGCGAGTGGTGTTCACCCGCCGGACGGACCGCCGCAAAGGCGACCTCTACTTCGGCCCCTTCTTCGCCGGTACAGCCCGCCGCATCCTCAAGCTCGTCGCCGACCAGTTCAAGCTGCGGAGCTGCGACCTGGAGATCGTCGACGGCAAGAGCGCCCTCAGCCGCCCCTGCCTCTACTACGACATGCACCAGTGTCTCGGCCCCTGCGTCGTCGGCCTGACGACGAAGGAGCAGTACCGGGAGATGTCGGACGACGTCACGCTCTTCCTCAGCGGCCGCACCAAGGAACTGCAGGAGCGGCTGAAGGAGCGGATGTACAAGGCCGCCGGCGACGAAAGCTTCGAGCTGGCCACCTATTACCGCGACCTCATCCGCACCGTGGAGCGCATCCAGGCCGAGCAGCGCGTCGCCTCGGCCGAGGATGAGGACGTCGATGTCTGGGGGCTGTACGAAGAGGGGAGCGACGTCGCCGTCCAGCTCTTCGTCATCCGCGACGGCAACGTAGTCGACCGCCGCGAGCTCTTCTGGGAGAAGGTGCCGGACTACCAGCCGGGCTACTTCCTCAGCGAGGTCCTGCAGCGCTATTACCAGGACAACCTCTTCATCCCGCCCGAGGTGTTGCTGCCGTTCGCGGTGGAAGAGGAGGAGTTGATCAACGCGTGGCTGACGCAGCAGGCCAATCGCAAGGTGCACGTGCGCGTCCCGCAGCGGGGGAAGGGCGTCGACCGCATCGAGCTGGCGAACCGCAACTCGCGCCTCTCACACGAGTCGCGCTTCAAGAAGTCGACGCAGGACCGCCTCGCCATCGCCGCGCAGCGCCTCGGCCAGATCCTCGGCTACGACCGGGAGATCGGGCGCATCGAGTCGTTCGACATCTCGAACATCCAGGGCTCCGACTCCGTCGCCGGGATGGTCGTGCTCGACCGCGGTAAGTTCGACAAGAACCAGTACCGCATCTTCAACATCAAGACGGTCATCGGCGCGGACGACTTCCGCTCGATGGCGGAGGCGGTCGACCGCCGCTACCGCCGCCTGCTCGAGGAGAAGAAGTCGCTGCCGGACATGATCCTCATCGACGGCGGCCGCGGTCAGCTCAACGCGGCGCTGGCGGCGCTCAACAAGCTCGGGATCGAGGAGATCGCGATCGCCGGCCTGGCCAAGCGCGAGGAAGAGATCTATCTGCCGGACCGCGAGGAGCCGATCCTCCTCGCGCGGCGCGACCCCGCATTGCAGCTCCTGCAGATGGTGCGCGACGAGACGCACCGCTTCGCCGTCTCCTCGCACCGCAAGCGCCGGTCGAAGCGTACGCTCCACAGTGCGCTCGACGATCTGCCGGGCATCGGCGAGAAGCGCAAGCGCCTCCTGCTGGAGCGCTTCGGCAGCGTCAGCGCCATCAAACAGGCGAGCGCGCAGGACCTGGTCAATGTACTGGGCCGCAAAGTGGGACAGACGCTGTACGAAGAATTACACGCCGCACAGCGCTAGGACGCAGCAGTCCTCTACGTCCTATCCGTCCTATTGGTCCTATTTCCCATGCCATAATCCGCGCGGCTTCTCCCTCCAAGAGCGGAGAGCTAACAACTAGGAGCTGACAAGTGACACTTGAAGGTGAAATCGGCGAGATCAATCTGCTCGAGCGGCTCGTCGAATTGTGGCGTGAGGGGTTCACCGGTGCGATCCGCTTCGAGAGCGACGGCATCATCAAGATCATCTACTTCAAGGGCGGCGACGTGCTGTCGGCCTCGACGAACGATCGCGCCGATTCGATCGACGAGATCCTCATGCGCGCCAACAAGGTCACGCGCGAGCATGTGAAGCAGGCGCTGGCCAAACGGAAGGAAAGCGAGACCCTCGGCGACGCCCTCCTCAACCTGGGCTTCATCACGCGCAAGGAGCTGACGTGGGCGCGCCGCGTCCAGGTCGTCGGCGTCATCCGCTCGATCGCCGCGTGGACCGACGGCTCGTTCACCATCGTCGCCGACTACCTCCCGAAGCGCGAAGAAGGGACGCTGTTCCCGCTGCCGCAGATCCTCGTCGAGCTGATCGTGACGGAGCAGGATCGCACCCGCTTCGAGCGCGCACTCGACGGCGGTGCCGCCACCTTCGAGAAGAGCCCTGAGTTTCACGACGTCTACCGCCGTCTCGGCCTCAACGAGGATGCGGACGCCATCGCCAACGAAGTCGACGGGCAGAAGAGCGCCATGGAAGTCGCGCTGGCGTCGGGTAAAGACACCTTCAACGTCTACAAGCTGCTCCACGCGATGGCGCTGCTGGGCATCCTCCGGCGCGCGGACAAACCTGAAGTAACACCTGAGGTTTCGTCTGGCGTTGCAGTGGCGGCCGCGGACGACGATTACTCCTTCGAATCGGCCGGTGTGGCCGACGCGGCGGACATGTGGTCGACGCCCAGCGAAGCCCGCCGCTCACCGGCGGGCGACTTTACGGTCCAGCCCGATCCGCCAACGTTCGAGCTGGACGACGCCGGTCCGACGCTGGAGATCCCGGCCATCACGCCGATCGACGACACCCCGGCGCCGGCGGCTTCGCGGTCCGTGTGGGACGAGCCGGAAGAGGACACCTTCGCCACGCCGGCGCCCGAGCCGGCCATCCCGCCGCGCGCGACCGCGACGAGCATGCCGTCCTGGGACGAGATCCCGGTGCGGCCGACGCCCGCCGTCCCGGTGCCGGTGAGCCCGGAGCCGCCGGCGGAGACGACCGAGCAGTGGGGCTTCGACGAGGCGCAGATCGAGACTGCCCGCCGCGGCGCGCCGATCCCGGCCGCCGGTATCGGTGCGGCGACGCTCGGCCCCTCGGGTGACGACGACTCGTTTGCGCGTCCGCGGAAGAAGCGGAAGGGACCGTTCGGCCTGATCGTGGCGCTGCTGGTCATCGCCATCCTGGCCGGGGCGGCGTACTACGGCTTCCTCTGGTGGCAGGATCAGCAGGACGCGCAGCTCGCCGCGGCGGCAGCGACGCCACGACCCGCGGAGCGCCCGACGCCGGTGCCGCCGGTGACTGAGACGTTGGCGCCGACCACCACCTCACCGCTGGTAGTGACCACCGATACGACGGGCACTTCCACGACCGCCACGACGGGCACGATCGCTACCACGACGACGGCCCGGCCGGTACCGACGGCGACGGCCGCACCGACGCCAGTACCGACCCCAACGCCCGCGGCGACCGCCACGACTCCCGCCACCTCGGCGCTGCCGGTCGTGCGGCCCGCGGCAAGCGCGGACGCGCGCCAGCGCTACGACGCCATGGCGCGCGACTTCGCCGCCAGCCCGAGCGGCAACTTCACCGTGCAGTTCGCCATCTTCTGCCAGCCGAACAGCGTGGGGAACGCCCTGCGCGCCGGCGGCGACAACGTCTGGTTCGTGCGCCACGGCAACTCGTGCTACCGCGTCTTCTGGGGGCGCTACGCGACCCGCGAAGAGGCCCAGCGGGCGGTGGCCACGCTGCCGGCGTCGCTGCGCGATCCGGCGACATCGGTGGTGCGGGTGCCGCGATAACGGCAGGGGAACGACAGGACGAATAGGACAGCCCCGGGCGACCCCCGGGGCTTTTTGTTGCGCAGACATCTTCATCGATCCCACTCGTCCTATCTGTCCCATTGGTCCCATTTGTCCTATCGTGTCCCCGACGATGCCCTGGCTCATCGACGGCAACAATCTGTTGGGCGCAATGCGCGTGGACCGGCATGCGGATGAACCGAAGCGCAACCTGATGCGCCTGTTGGCTTCGTTCGCGCGGGCCAAACGGACGCGGGTTACCTGCGTCTTCGACGGGCCGGAACCGGCCAGCTTTGCCCGCCACCTCGGCGCGGTCTCCATCGTCTTCAGCGGGCACCGTTCGGCCGACGATGTCATTGCCGAGCGGGCGGCGCAGGGGCGGGGGTGGAGCGTCGTCACGAACGACCGGCAGCTCGCGCAGAGGGTGCAGCGGCGGCAGGTGGACGTGGTCGCGCCGCTGGCGTTCATCCGGATGATGGAGGAGTCGGCGACAGGGGACGAAGCGGGCGGCGACGACTGGGCGGCGTGGTTTGCCGATCCGACAAACCGGATGGATTAACGATGTCGGCACGCCGACATTGTTTGTAAGTCTCAAAACAGCAGCAATTTAGCTTGATGTATTTTCGGGGAAGTTTCCCGCCGGCATCCTGTTATGAATCGCCGTGAAGCGACTCGGAGGATCGCGGCAGGCAACTGTCGAGGAAAGTCCGAACTCCCACGGGCAGCAGGCTGGCTAACGGCCAGGCGCGGTGACGCGACGGAAAGTGCAACAGAAAACAAACCGCCAAACGGTTCCGGCGCAAGCCGGGAACGAGGTAAGGGTGAAACGGTGCGGTAAGAGCGCACCGCGTCGCACGCGAGTGTCGACGGCACGGCAAACCCCCTGCGGAGCAAGACCAAATAGGGACACCATGGGACCGCCCGTTCCCGCCAAGAGTGTCCGGGTAGGTTGCTCGACCGCCGCGGCAACGCGCGCGGCAGATGAATGATCCTCACCTCCAAAGCGCGCAAGCGCCGAGGGGGAACAGAATTCGGCTTACAGGGTCGCTTCACGTTTCTTTGTTTTCGGTTGTCGGTTCTCGGTTTTCGGTGTTGCGCTTCGCGGTCCTCCTCGCGAAGCGCAGCACCGAAAACCAACAACCGACAACCGAAAACCGCCTCCCCCCGGCGCCGCCCTTGCTACCATCCGCCGCGCATGCTGACTCCACCGCGCGCCCTGCCTCCCGGCGGGCACATCGCCGTCCTGGCCGCCTCCGGCCCTTCACCGCTCGATCGCATCCAACTGGCCCAGCGCTCCCTCGAGCAGCGCGGCTTTCGCGTCACCCTCGCCGAGAACATCGATCGTCGCCATCGCGGCTATCTCGCCGGCACGGACGACGAGCGCGCCGAGGTCACGAACCGCTTCCTGCGCGACCCGCAGTTCGACGCGTTCTTCTTCGCCCGCGGCGGCTACGGCGCGATGCGCATCCTCGACCGCCTCGACTACCAGGCCATCGTCGATCACCCCCGCCCCGTGGTCGGCTTCTCCGACATCACCGCCATCCATCAGGCCATGGCCGTTCACGCCGGCGTGCGCGGCTTCCACGGACCGCTTCTGAACCTCGATTTCCACGACGGGCTTTCGCCCGACATCGACCGCTGGTGCTGGGCCGTCCTCGCCGGGGAAGCGCCGCTGACGTGGCAGTTGAGCGAGGACAACCTCCTCCTCGACGGCGAGGCTGAGGGGGTGCTGTTCGGTGGCTGCCTCGCGCTGACCGACTCGCTCGTCGGCACGCCGTACGATTTCTGGATCGACGACGGGATCTGGTTCTGGGAGGACGTCGACGAGCCTGTATACCGGCTCGACCGTATGTTGACCCACCTACACCTTTCAGGCAGAATGCACGGACTCCGAGGGGTAGTCATTGGCAAGTTGAGAGGGTGTGGGGACGAGCCGGAACTGCTCGCTTTTCTGCGCGAATTTTTCGCACCCTTTCAGATCCCGGTCGTTCGCAACCTTCCGTTCGGGCACTTCGGCGACAATCTGCTGATGCCCATCGGGACGAACGTTCGTCTGAGCAGCCGTGAACGCACCCTGGTGTTGACCGAGCCAGCGGTCCTGCGATGAACGAGGTCCCTACAGGAATGAAGGCAGTCTTCAAGACCACCGGTGGCGGCACCGGCGGGAAAGATCCGCTCAAAGACTCCCAGCTCGCGTTCTCCTCCGGCGAGCGCATTTTCTCCCAGGGAGAGCTCGGCACTGAGATGTTCATCATCCAGGAGGGCGAGGTCGAGATCGTCAAGCACATCGGCGGCGAATCGCACACCCTCTCCCGCCTGGAGAAGGGCGACTTCTTCGGCGAGATGGCCATCCTCGAAGCGCTGCCGCGCACCGCCGACGCCGTCGCTGTCTCCGACGTCAAGGTCGTCGCCATCAGCGGCTCCCGTTTCGACGAGATGCTGCGCAAGAACCCCGAGATCGCGGTGCGCATCATCCGCAAGTACTCCAAGCGTCTTCGCGAGGCGAACGCGCTGCTCGAGCGCCTCGTCGGCCGCGAGGTCGACGCCGAGCACGCCGCGCTCGACGCCACCGTCGTCGCCCCCAACGAGAAGGGCACCCGTCACCGTCTGGTCGATCTCGCCACCGGTACCGCGTTCTTCTTCAGCCAGGGCGACGAGACCACCATCGGGCGCGCCGACCCCGTCACCGGGATCCTGCCGGACATCGACCTCACGCCGGTGGACACCAACCGCTCCGTCTCCCGCCGCCACGCGAAGATCCTCCGCACCGGCAACGACTACCACATCCTCGAAGAGGTGGGGACGGTCAACGGGACGTACGTGAACGACCAGCGCATCCCCACCGGCGTCCCGGTCACGATCCACAGCAACGACATGCTGAAGATCGGCTTGATCGCGATGAAAGCCGTCTTCGACTAGCCCGCCCGGGAAACGATAGGACGAATAGGACAGATAGGACGGTCCCATAGCCTCTGTCCTATATGTCCTATCTGTTGCACAATCCGCCTGCTTGACCATCACCCCGGAAACGCAGGTCACCTTCATCAAAGGCGTCGGTAAGGGACGGGCCGAAGTGCTGGCCGGAGCCGGGATCGCCACCGTCAACGACCTCCTCTGGTTCTTCCCCTTCCGCTACGAGGACCGGCGCCACCCGGCCCGCATCGCCGACCTCGGGCGCTCCGTCGACCAGCCGGTGCTCCTGCGCGGCCGCGTCGTCTCGGCGCACGCGCGCGTCTCGCCGGTCAAGCGGATGCGCCTCTTCGAGGCGATGCTCGACGACGGCAGCGGCTCGGTGAAGCTGATCTGGTTCAACCAGGCCTTCCTCGCCGACCAGATTCAGCGGAATGACCGCCTCGCCGTCTACGGCGTGCCGCGCGCGGGCCACGGCGCGCTGACCATCGAAAGCCCCGACTGGGAGAAGTTCGAGGGGGACGAAGAGGAAGAAGGGGCCATCGTCCCGATCTACTCGAAGGTCGCGAACATCCCGCCGAAGGCTCTGCGCAAGATCGTCGGCCAGGCGCTCGAGGTGATCCCCACGCTCGAGGATCCGCTGCCGCCCGCGCTCCGCGAGCAGCTCGGCGTCATCGAGCTCGCCCCGGCCCTTCACGCGCTGCATGCACCGGCGGAGCTGAACGACGCCTACCTGCGCGGCCGCTCGCCGGCGCACCTCCGGGTGATCCTCCAGGAGTTCTTCACGTTTCAGCTCGCGATGCGCGTCCGCCGCGCGCGCGAGGAAGTGCAGAAGAAGAACCGCACCATCACCATCGACGACGCGGTCCGCGACGAGGTGAAGCGCATCCTTCCGTTCAAGCTGACGGTTGCACAGAAACGTGTGCTCCGCGAGATCGCGGACGACCTGAGGAAAGAGTCACCGATGTACCGCCTCCTCCAGGGCGACGTCGGCAGCGGCAAGACGATCGTGGCGCTCATCGCCGCGGTCATCATGATCCGCAACGGGCACCAGGTGGCGCTGCTGGCGCCGACCGAGATCCTCGTCGAGCAGCACTTCCAGCGGATTCGTCAACTAGTTGACCAGTCCATCGTCCTCGCGCGCGCCACCGGCTCCATGAAAGTGGGCGAGCGGCGCACGCTCATCGCCGGCCTGCGCGAGGGGTACATCCAGCTCGTCGTCGGGACGCACGCCCTCCTCGAGGAGCAGATCGGCTTCAAGTCGCTCGGGCTGGCCATCGTCGACGAGCAGCATCGCTTCGGAGTCGAGCAGCGCCAGAAGCTCTTCGCCAAAGGCGACACGCCCGACATCCTGGTCATGACGGCCACCCCGATCCCGCGGTCGCTGGCGCTGGCGATGTACGGCGATCTGGAGCTGTCGGTCATCGACCAGCTCCCGCCCGGACGACAGCGCATCGTGACGGCCGTGCGCACCTCGCACGAACTGGAGCGGGTCTACACCTTCATCGACGAGCAGGTCGACGCCGGCGCGCAGATCTACGTGGTGCACCCGATCATCGAGGAGTCGGAGAAGCTGAACCTTAAACCGTTGTCTCGAGGTTTCGAGACGTTGAAGAAGCGCTTTCCGAGCCGGCGCGTCGAGATGATGCACGGCCGCATGCCCGCCGCGGAAAAGGAAAACCTCATGCAGCGCTTCAAGTCGGGGGAGATCGACATCCTCGTCTCGACGACGGTCATCGAGGTCGGCATCGACGTGCCCAACGCGTCGATCATGCTGATCGTCGACGCCGACCGCTTCGGCCTGTCGCAGCTCCACCAGTTGCGCGGCCGCGTCGGCCGCGGCGAGCGCAAGTCGTACTGCATCCTCGTCCGCGACGAAAAGACCAACCCCGAGGCGCGCGAGCGCCTCGAGCTGTTCGCCGAAACGCGCGACGGCTTCGAGGTCGCCGACCGCGACCTCCAACTCCGCGGCCCCGGCGAATTCCTCGGCACGCGCCAGTCCGGAGCCATGCGCTTCCGCTTCGGCCACATCATCCGCGACTACGACCTGATGGAGAAAGCGCGCAACCTGGCCATCAGCTACCTGGAAGCCGAGGGCGTAGAAAAGGGTGAGGCGCTGGCCAGGAAGCTACTGGGCGTGGAGATCCCGGTGGCGGCGGCCAAGGATTAGGGGCGGGGGACGATGGGACAGATAGGACCTAAGGACGATTAGGACCTATGGGACCAAGCCTGGCCCAGTCCGTGTGAATCAGGTTGTTGAAGGTTCACTACGAAAGCATCCTTGCGCTGCGCGCGGTGAATAGGTCCCATTCGTCCCATTGGTCCTATAGGTCCTATTCGTCCTATCGTTTCCCCGCGGGCCCAGCTAATGGGTAGTGCTTTCCAGGCGCTCTACCCGCGCCTGCAGATCGGCTAGCCGTCTTCCAGCGCGCGCATGCGCCGGTCCAGCTCCGCGTGGGAAAACCGGATCATGGACTGGGTATCGGCGAAGCCGCGTTCCATCCGCTCATCTTGTGCCGCGGTTTTGCGGTCGAGCTTCTCGTCCACGCTGGCGACCACCTCGACCAGCGCATCGAAACGCTTTTCCAGTCGTTCACCGGTGATGTCGAAGTGATGGCGCATCTCGGCTGCACGCAGGTCGAAAAGGCGGCGTGTCTCCTCGGCGGTTGCCTCCACGTGCTTCCGCAGGCCGGCGACGTCCTCACGTGTTTCATCGACACGCCGAAGTGTTTCCCCGATGCGGTCGTCCGCTTGCCGGCGCGTCTCCGCATGCGCCGTCTCGTTTTCGCGGCGCATTCTCTCCAGGAACTCTTTCAGATCCTCGTCCATCGCGGTTCCATCGTACTCGGTCGCGTTCGCAGTCAAACGGTCGTCCAGGTCCCCTCGGGCGCGCTTTTTGCGCGGTCGCCCCTCCGTGGTTAAAGCAGTGAAAGCAGTTCAGGCAGTTTCGATTCTCCTTCTCGTCCTTCTCCTCGGGTGTCGCGACAAAGAAGCTCCGGAAGAGGCGGCTGCTCCGGTCAAGGTGGGGCCGCAGGATGCTGTGGTCGTCAAGCAGGAGCGCATTGCCACCGGGCCGACGCTCAGCGGTACGCTCACGGCCAAAGAGGAAGCCACCGTCCGCGCCCAGGTGCCCGGGTCGGTCAATGCCGTCTATGTCAGTGAGGGGGAAACGGTCACGTCCGGCAAGGTGTTGGCGCGCATCGATCCCGGCGCCCTCGGGGCGCAGCAGCAGTCGGCGCAGCAGGGGGTGGTCGGCGCCCGAGCGACTTACGCCACCGCGCAGAAAGAGCAGGCGCGGCAGGAATCGCTGTACCGCTCCGGCATCGTCTCCCGCCGCGATGTCGAGCTGGCCCGGCAGAACACCGCCAACGCCAAGGCGCAGCTCGCGCAGGCGGAGTCGATGGTCTCGTCGGCGCAGGAACAGCTCGGCTACACGACGGTGACCGCGCCGATCGACGGCATCGTCAGCAAGCGTGAGGTGGCCGAGGGGGATGTGGTGCAGCCGGGGGGCGCGCTGATCACGATCGTCGACCTGCGCAGTCTCGAGCTCGCCGCCTCCGTTCCCAGTGACGAGTTGGGCAGCCTCCGCATCAACACGCCCGTCGAGTTCACCGTCACCGGGATCTCGGGCGTCATCTTCCGCGGCATCATCACCCGCATCAATCCGACCGCCGATCCGACGACGCGGCAGATCCAGGTGTTCGTGGAGATTCCGAACGTGGAGCGGCGGCTCGTCGCTGGTCTTTTCGCCGAGGGGCGCATCGAGAGCATGTCGCGCGTAGGACTGGTCGTCCCCACGTCGGCCATCGACCGCCGCATGACCACGCCGTACGTGTCGCGCGTGCGCAACCGGAAGGTGGAGCGCGTGCAGGTCCAGCTCGGCATCGAGGATGAGAAGCGCGACCGCATCGAGATCGTCCAGGGCGTGCAGGCCGGCGACGTGCTCCTCGTCGGCGCGGCCCAGCAACTGACGCCCGGCACCGTGGTCTCGCTCGACGCGACGTTGACGATGACCGAGGTGCCGGCGCAATGATCATTTCTGATGTTGCGATCAAGAAGCCCGTCCTGACGGTCGTGGCGATGCTGGCGCTCGTCGTCTTCGGTCTCTATGCACTCTTCAAGCTGGAGGTCGACGAGTTCCCCGACATCGCCGCGCCGATCGTCTTCGTGGCCATCCCGTATCCCGGCGCGTCGCCGGAGCAGGTCGAGCGCGACGTCGTCGACCGCATCGAGGAGCAGATCACCGCCATCGCCGGCATCGACGACGTCAACTCGGAGTCGATCGACGGCTTCGCCACGATCACGGCGATCTTCGACTACAGCAAGAACCCCGACCAGGCCGCGCAGGACGTGCGCGACGCCATCTCCGCCGTGCGCGGCCAGTTGCCGCAGGAGATGGAGGACCCGATCATCCGCAAGTTCGACCCGAACGACATGCCGATCATGTCGCTGGTCATGTCGTCGAACCGGCTCTCGCCGGCGGAGATGACGCAGATCGCCGATCCGGGGATCACGAAGGAGCTGCGCGGCATCGGCGGCGTGGCGCAGGTGACCGTGGTCGGCGCCATCGAGCGCGAGATCTCGATCAACGTCGATCCGGAGCGGCTGGCGGCGAACGGCGTCAGCATCGCCGAGATCGTAGCGGCGGTGCAGCAGCAGAACATCTCCGCGCCGGTCGGCCGCGTGACCGCCGAGCGTGAAGAGCAGTCCATCCGCCTGCGCGGCCGGCTGGAAGATCCGAAGGACTTCGAGTCGATGGTCGTGGCCGATCGTGCCGGGAAGCTCGTGCGGCTGACGGACGTGGCCAGCGTCGCCGATGCGACGGCAGAGGCGCGCTCCGCGGCGACGCTCGATGGTCTGCAGGCCGTCGGCATCGAGATCACGAAAGCGAAGGGCTACAGCACCGCGGCCGTGGCGGACGCGATCAAGGCGCGCGTGGCCGTGATCGAGAAAACGCTGCCGCCCGGCACGAAGCTGCAGGTCATCAAGGATGCGGGGGAGCGCGTCACCGAGTCCGTGAAGAACGTGCAGGAGGCGCTCGTCGAGGGCGCCGTGCTCACGGTGCTCGTCGTCTTCCTCTTCCTCAACTCGTGGCGCTCGACCGTCATCACCGGACTGGCGCTGCCGGTGTCGGTGCTCGCGGCCTTCATCCCGGTCCTCGCCTTCGGCTTCACCCTCAACACGATGTCGCTGCTCGGGCTGTCGCTGGCGATCGGCATCCTCATCGACGACGCCATCGTCGTGCGCGAGAACATCGTGCGGCACGTGGAGATGGGGAAGGATCACGTGCAGGCGGCCCACGAGGGGACGGACGAGATCGGCCTCGCCGTCGCCGCGACGACGTTCTCCATCGTGGCGGTGTTCGTGCCCGTCGCGTTCATGGGCGGCATCGCCGGTCAGTGGTTCGCGCCGTTCGCGCTGACCATCGCCTGCGCGGTGCTCGTGTCGCTGTTCGTGTCGTTCTCGCTCGACCCGATGCTCTCCGCCTACTGGCCCGATCCGGCGCTGGAGGAAGGGAAGCGGCGCGGCGTGATCTCGCGCGTGCTCGACCGCTTCAACAAGTGGTTCGACCGTATGGCGCTGAAGTACCGCGGCATTGTGGCGTGGGCGCTCGACCACCGCTGGATCATGGTCGGCATCATCATCGTGTCGTTCGTCGGCGCGATCATGCTGCAGGCCACGGTCGGCGGCTCCTCGTTCGCGCCGGAGAGCGACCAGAGCGAGATCACGCTGACGGTGGAGACGCCGCCCGGCTCGTCGCTCGACTACACGCGCATCAAGTCGGAGGAGATCGCAGCGCTGGCCCGCCGCTATTCGAAGGAAGTGCTGCACACGTACGTTTCGATCGGCTCGAGCGACGGCTCCGGCTCGATCGACACCGGCAGCATCTACGTGAAGCTGAAGCCGAAGGCGGACCGGCCGCGGTCGCAGCAGGAGCTCGAGGAAGCGCTGCGCAAGGACCTCAAGAGCGTGGCCGGCGCGACGGCGTACATCGCCGCGAGCGGCCCCGGTGGCGGCGGCGGCAAGGCGATCCAGGTGCAGGTGCGTGGTGACGACATCGACGTGCTGACCGGCGTCGCCGAGCAGCTCGCGGCGAACATGCAGAAGATCCCGGGCGCGGCGGACGTCGGCCTCTCCACGCGCGGCCGCAAGCCGGAGCTGGAGATCACGATCGACCGCGCGCTCGCCGCGTCGCTCGGCCTCAACACCGCGCAGATCGCGCAGGCGCTGCGGCCGTCGTTCGCCGGCATCGACGCCGGCGACTGGGTCGATCCGACCGGCCGCACGCGCGACGTCACCGTGCGCCTCGATCCCGCCGCGCGCGAGCGCATCGGCGACGTCGAGAACATGCCGCTGCTCGTGCGCTCGACCGCGGCGCGCGATCCGGCGGCGATGGCCGCCGGTGGCGGCACGGCAGGAGCGGCCGCGCAGACGATCCCGCTGCGGCAGGTGGCGACGATCGAGCGCGGCTACGGGCCGGCGTCGATCAGCCACCTCGACCGCGAGCGCATCATCACCGTCGGCGCGAACGTCGAGGGGCGTCCGTTCAGCGACGTCACGCGCGAGATCACGAAGCTCGTCGATACGATGCAGGTGCCGCAGGGGGTGACGATCTCCCAGGGCGGCGAGGTCGAAAGCCAGAACGAGGTGTTCGGCGGCATTTTCGCCGCGCTCGCGCTGGCCGTGCTGCTGATGTACCTCATCCTCGTCGTGCAGTTCGGCTCGTTCCTCGATCCGATCGCCATCCTCATCTCGCTGCCGCTGTCGCTGATCGGCGTCGTGCTCACGCTCATCCTCACCGGCGACACGCTCAACATCATGAGCCTCATCGGCGTGATGCTGTTGATGGGCATCGTGGCGAAGAACGCGATCCTCCTCATCGACTTCGCGAAGTGGAATCACGAGAAGGGGATGCCGCTGCGCGAGGCGCTGATCGAAGCGGGCCACGTGCGCCTGCGCCCGATCCTGATGACGACGCTCGCCCTCATCGCCGGCATGATCCCCGTCGCCCTCGGGCACGGCGAAGGCGCCGACTTCCGAGCGCCGCTGGGCCGCGCCGTCATCGGCGGGACGATCACGTCGACGCTGCTGACGCTGCTGGTCATCCCCACCGTGTACGAGATCCTCAGTGAGTGGCGGTCCAAGGTGGGCCGTCTGGTGAAGCGGAAACGCCACCACAAAGAAGTGGCCGTGGAACCGGCAGGGTGACGATAGGACGAATAGGACTAATAGGACTTTGACTTCGTGGAGGGACGCCTGCCGTGACCACAGGCCACCCGGCACCCAGGGTCCGCCAGGCCCATCTGTCCTATAGGTCCTATAAGTCCTATTTCCCATTCCCCGCACACCCAGGGCACGTTCCCGCGCCTGTTACCATGCGCCGCATGAGCTTCCATCCCCATCCCGTTCTGCGGGATTACTACCGTGACGATGCCGACCGCCAGCAGTTCGTCAACGGGCTTTTCGACAGTTCCGCGCATCACTACGACTGGGTGGATGAGGTGCTCTCCTTCGGGTCCGGGCGCTGGTACCGCGGCCAGGTGCTGCGCGACGCCGGTCTGCGCGAGGGGATGCGCGTCTGCGACGTGGCCGTCGGGACCGGGCGCGTCGCCGTCAGCGCGCGGGAGATCGTCGGCGACAAGGGGCTCGTCGTCGGCATCGATCCCAGCCGCGGGATGCTACGGATGGCGCAGCAGAAAGTGGATGCGCGGTTCGTTCAAGCTGTCGGCGAAGCGCTGGCGCTGCGCAGCAGTGAGTTCGACTTCCTGACCATGGGCTACGCGCTGCGGCACGTGAGCGACCTCGGCGCCGCCTTCCGCGAATACCACCGCGTGCTCAAGCCGGGCGGACGCGTGGTGCTGCTCGAGCTGACAGTGCCCGAATCACGCTTCGGCGCCGGCGTCCTCCGCACCTACATGAAGAACATCGCCCCGATGATCGTGCGCGTCGGCACCCGCAGCCGCGACGCCGAGCGGATGATGCGCTACTACTGGGAAACGACGAACAGCTGCGTCCCCCCCGAAACGATCATGGAGGCGCTGCGCTCGGTCGGCTTCACCGAGGTGAAACGCGCGGTGCGCTACGGTGCGCTGACGGAGTATCTGGCCACGAAGTGAGGGCGCGGCATCGATCGCCGTCGCTCGCCGCGCCGTCATTGTTTGTCGTACGCCACACGCGCGGGCGCGGTCGAGTCGCCGTTCGTCCACCACTACCGGATGCGCCGCGCCGATGGGCGGATGATCTGGACCGAGGTGCGCACGTCGCACAAGATGGTCGGCGACGAGCTGGAACGCGTTCGCGCCGACCATCCCCGGTTCGAACGGGTCCATACACCGCTTCTCCCATCTGTCCCATCCGTCCCATTCGTCCCATCTTGCCCTCCCGGCCCCCCTCAACCCTGCGTGCTACACTCCGCCGTCCATTTCGACCCTGTGAGTTTTGATTGAACCAGTCTCCTCAGTACGTTCTCAGCGGCCTCCGGCCGACGGGCCGTGTGCATCTCGGCAACTACTTCGGCGCGATCCGCAACTGGGTGGAGCTGCAGGACCGTTACCGCTGCTTCTACATGGTGGCGGACTGGCACGCGCTGACGTCCGACTACGCCGATCCGTCGAAGGTGCATCAGGCCACGTTCGATGCGGTTGCTGACTGGCTCGCGGCGGGGATCGATCCGGAGAAGTGCGACGTTTTTCTGCAGTCCGAGGTGAAGGAGCATGCGGAGCTGCACCTCCTGTTGTCGATGGTGACGCCGCTGCCGTGGCTCGAGCGCGTCCCGACGTTCAAGGACCAGCAGGCGCAGCTCCAGGAGAAAGACCTCAACACCTACGGCTTCCTCGGCTACCCGCTGCTGCAGACGGCCGATATCATTATCTATAGGGCGAGCTTCGTACCGGTCGGGGAAGACCAGGAGTCGCACCTCGAGCTGTCGCGCGAGATCGTCCGCCGCTTCAACAACTTCTACGGCGAGGTTTTCCCCGAGCCGAAGCCGCTCTTCACCCCGACGCCGAAGGTGCCGGGGCTCGATGCGCGGAAGATGTCGAAGTCGTACGGCAACACCATCGGCCTGACGGAGAGCGCGGACGAGATCCGGGCGAAGGTCATGACGATGTTCACCGACCCGAACCGCCTCCGCCGCAAGGACCCGGGCAACCCCGACATCTGCAACCTCTATCAGTTCCACAAGCTGTTCTCGGATACCGCGACCATCGAGCGGGTGGATCACGAGTGCCGCACCGCCACGATCGGCTGTGTCGACGACAAGAAGCTGCTCGCGGACATCATGATCGAGGCGCTGCGGCCGATCCGCGAGAAGCGCGTGGAGCTGGAGCGCGATCCCTCGATTGTCTGGGATGCGCTGAAGCGCGGCAACCGGAAAGCGCGCGAGTGCGCCGGCGAAACGCTCGAGATCGCACGCAAAGCGATGAAGCTCCATTACCCTGAACTGCGATGACGGCGATGGACGACGAAAAACAGACGGAAGTGGCCGAGACGGCCGCGCCCGCCGCGCCGGCCGCCGAGCCGATGCCGGCCGAGGTCGAAGAGTCGTCGGCGTACAAGGTCACGCTGCCGAAGTTCCACGGGCCGCTCGACCTGCTGCTTCACCTCATCAAGAAGCATGAGGTGGACATCTACGACATCCCCATCGTCCTGATCACCGAGCAGTACAAGGCGTATCTCGACGCGATGACCGCGCTCGACCTCGACATCGCCGCCGACTACATCTACATGGCGGCGCTCCTCATCAACATCAAGTCGCGCATGCTGCTCCCGCGCGACGAGGAGACGGACCTCGACATCGAGGATCCGCGCAAGGAGCTGGTCGACCGCCTCCTCGAATACCAGCGCTACAAGGCGGTCGCCGAGTCGTTCGCCGAGATCGACGTCTTGCGCATGGGCGTCTGGCCGCGGCCGAATGTGCCGATCCCGGGCAGCGACGAGCCGACCGAGATCGACATGAGCGAGGTCTCGCTGTTCGACCTCATCGACGCCTTCCGCTCCGCGCTCAGCCGCTATCGCCAGAACCACCCGCAGGCGATCGAGCTGATTCGCACGAAGCACAAAGTCGGCGACAAGATGCACGAGATCTTCGATAAAGTGCAGGAGAAGTCGCCGCTGCGGCTGCAGTGGTTCCTCGAAGGCCGCGATCGCAACGAGCTGATCGCCGTCTTCCTCGGCATGCTGGAGCTCGTCCGCCTCGGCGGCATCTCCCTCCAGCAGGGCGACAACTTCGGCGAGATCCTCATTTCGAAGACCGAGAGCGAGATCGATCGCGAAACGTTCAAGCTCTTCGACGACATGTAGAAAGTAGGGCCCAGGGGTCAGGGCTCAGGGCTCAGGAAAGCGGTTTCCTGCACCTGAGCCCTGAGCCCTGAGCCCCGGGCCCTGAAAACCTATGGAACCGAACGAACTCCGCTCCGCCCTCGAGGCGATTCTTTTCGTCAGCAGCGATCCGGTGAAGATCGACGATCTCGCGGAGTCGTTCCCCGAGGAGGGGAAGGACTCCATCGCCACGCAGCTCGAGGAGATGCGTCGCAACCTGGAGACGAACGTCGGCGGCTTCATGCTCGAGCAGACGGCCGGCGGCTGGCGCTTCGCCACGCGCCCCGAATACGACTCGGTGCTGAAGAAGTATTTCGCCAAGAAAGGGGAGAACCGTCTCTCCATCGCGGCGCTCGAGACGCTCGCCATCGTCGCGTACCGCCAGCCGATCACGGCGCCGGAGGTCTCCGACATCCGCGGCGTCAATTCGACGGGCGTCATCCGCACGCTGCTCGAACGGCGCATGATCCGCGTCTCCGGACGCAAGAACGTCGTCGGCAGCCCGTTCCTCTACCGCACGACGAAAGAGTTCCTCGTGCACTTCGGCCTCAACGACATCCGCGACCTGCCGCGCCTCGAGGAGTTCGGCGATCTGATCGGCGAGAACATCAACGACGATCTCGTCGCCGCCATCGCCAACGCGGAAGTGGGAGGGGAGGGCACGCCGGTGCTGCCCGAGGACGGCACGACTTTCGAAGAGAACGCGGACGACGCAACGCTGGAGGCCGCGCCCGAAGCCAGCACCGAGACGGCGGGCGGCGAGGCAACGAGCGACGCGAGTGCCGAGGTGAGCGCCGAAGCAAGCGATGCAGCGCCCGACGAACCGCCGGTCGAGATGAGCGGCGAAGACGAGGGCGACGCGGACGAAACGCCTGCAGAAGCGCCCGCACAAGTAGTGGATGAAGCGACCGATTCCTCTGAAGCAGCGGCCGAAGCGACGATCGAAGATGCGCCTGATGAAGAATCGTCGAGCGAAGTCGCAGATGCTCAGATAGAATCGGACGGCGAGCCGACAGAACACTGATGGAACAGGAGCGACTGCAGAAGATCATCGCCCACGCGGGCTTCGCGTCACGACGTGAAGCCGAAGAGATGATCCGAACCGGGCGGGTCACGGTGAACGGCAAGGTCGTCACCGAGCTCGGGTCGCGTGCCGACGCCAGTCGCGATCACGTCAAGGTCGACGGCAAGCTGATCACGCACGCCGAGGAGCATCGCTACATCCTCCTCTACAAGCCGAAGGAAGTGATGACGACGGTGGACGACCCGCAGGGACGCCGCACCGTCATCGAGCTGGTCAAAGGGGTGCGCGAGCGCATTTACCCGATCGGCCGCCTCGACTACCACTCCGAGGGCTTGATCATCCTGACGAACGACGGCGACCTCGCGTTCAAGGTTTCGCATCCGAAGCACGGCTCCGTGAAGACGTACCACGTCAAGGTGCGCGGCGTTCCGGACCAGCGCCTCGTCGAGAAGCTCGAGCGCGGCATCACCATCGACGGCAAGCGCACGCTCCCGTGCGAGATCGCGCGGATGAAGACGACGGGCAAGGGCGACGAGGAAGGCAACTCCTGGTTCGAGGTGAAGCTGCGCGAAGGACGCACGCAGCAGATCCGCAAGATGTTCCAGGTCGTCGGCCATCCGGTCTCCAAGCTGCGCCGCGTCGCCATCGGACCGCTCACCGATCCGAAGCTGACGCCGGGCGAATGGCGCGAGCTGACGCCGCGCGAAGTGAAGATGCTTCAGACCATGCAGGAGCCGCCGGTGCGGCGCACCCGTGCCCCGCGCAAGAAGGCGGCTCCGGCAGCAGCGAAGAAAGCCGCGGGCGCGAAAGCCCCGTCGAAGCGGCGCGAAGCAGCGACGTCCAAGCGGCGGGAGACGCCTCCGCGCCGCGACGCTGGCGGACCGCGCCGCGAAACGGCGGGCGCACGCCGCGAAGCGACAGGCACCCGCCGCGAATCGGCGAATACGCGCCGCGAGCCGGCCAGTACGCGGCGGGAAGCCAGCGGCGGCCGGCGCGAGAGCACCGGCGCGCGTCGTGAAGCCACCGGCAGCCGCCGCGAATCGGGCGCTCCTCGCCGGGAAGCCGGCGGTGCACGCCGCGAAACGACGACGAAGCGTCGCGAAACCACGACGAAGCGCCGCGAGACGACGACGAAGCGTCGCGAGGGGACGTCCGACAAGAAGCCGCGTAAGGCCCCGGCGACCCGGAGCCGCGCCTCGCGATGAGCCTCATCGTCGCGATCGACGGCCCGTCGGGCGTCGGCAAGACGACGACGAGCAAGCTGGTCGCCCGCGAGCTCGACATTCCTCACATCGATACCGGAGCGATGTATCGCGCCATCGGCCTCGCCGCCACGCGCAAAGGGATCGACGTCAAGCACGACGAGCCGGCGCTGGCCAGCCTCGCCTCGACCGCGCAGATCGAGTTCATCCCGGGCGAGCCGCCGCGCGTCCTCCTCAACGGGGAAGACGTCACGGGCCTGATCCGCACGAACGACATCAGCATGGCCGCCAGCCACGTCAGCGCGTTCCCCGCCATCCGCCGTGTCCTGGTCAAGCTGCAGCAAGACCTCGGGCGCCGCAACGGCGGCGTCCTCGAGGGGCGCGACATCGGAACGAAGGTCTTCCCCGAGACGCCGCACAAGTTCTTCCTCACCGCACGTGCCGAGGTGCGGGCCGGGCGGAGGCACAAGGAACTGGTGGCGAAGGGGAGTGACGTGCCGTTCGAGACCGTGCTGGCCGAGGTCGTCCAGCGGGACGATCAGGACTCCAACAGGGCGGAGTCGCCGCTGACCTTCGATGACAGCTACCAGGTCATCGACACGTCGAACATGACCATTGAAGAGGTGGTCGGGGCGATTGTGGCGGCGGTTCGGGGGTAGACAGCGCAGCGCCAATAGGACCGATGGGGAACCTATGGGACCGATAGGACCACCCGTCCCATTTCCCATAGGTCCCATTCGTCCCATTGATGCTGTTTCCTCTACTGACTGTGGAAGAGCGTGTGCCGTTATGGCTCAATCTGGCGTAAATCCTTTCTTTCTTGGACTTTTTGTTCCTTCCTTCCTTGACTCACTCTCACCCCGTCGCTAAACTCCGGATTTCGACGTGTATCAACAAGTTAGCTTTAAGTTGAGTCTCCGCGGCCAGCGGGCGGCGTGGCGTCGAATCATTCAGCAGGCAGCAGCCTGAGAGCGACGGAGGTTCCCCATTACATGGCGTCCAGTGACGAGTCCAAGAAAGCCCCAACGCCGCGCCAGGCGGACATCAGCAATCTGGAGAACCTCGGCATGGACGAGCTTCTCGACCTCTATACCAAGCCTACGCTGGTCGAGGGAGAGATCATCCGTGGCCGCGTCATCAAGGTGACGCCTTCCGATGTCGTCGTCGACATCGGCTACAAATCCGAAGGACTGCTCCCGGTCGGAGAAGTCACCAGCTACGACGGCAAGGTCAAGGTCAAGCCGAACGACGAGCTGGAAGTCTTCATCGAGCGGCTGGAAGACTCGTCCGGTTACGTCCTCCTCTCCCGTGAAAAAGCCGCACGCATGCGCGTGTGGGACGACATCGAAGCCGCGTTCAAGGCCGACGAGGCCATCACCGGCCGCGTCATCGACCGCGTCAAAGGCGGCCTGGCCGTCGACGTCGGCGGCGTCAAGGCGTTCCTTCCGGGCTCTCTGATCGACACCAAGCCGGTCAAGAACCTCGACGTGCTCAAAGGGCAGGAGCTCAAGTTCAAGATCGTCTCCTTCGACAAGAAGCGCAGCAACATCGTGCTGTCGCGCCGCGCCATCGTCGAAGTCGAGCAGACCGCCGCCAAGTCGCAGACGTTCGCCCGCCTCAAAGAGGGGGAGCTGACGCACGGTGCGGTCAAGAACATCACCGATTACGGCGTCTTCGTCGACCTCGGCGGCGTCGACGGATTGCTGCACATCACCGACATCTCCTGGGGCCGCGTCAATCATCCGTCCGAGTTCTTCAACGTCGGCGATGAGATCGAAGTGACGGTCCTGAAGTTCGATCCGGGCGCCGAGCGCGTCTCCCTCGGCTACAAGCAGAAGTCGCCCGATCCGTGGCTCGACGTCGCCGAGCGCTATCCCCTCGGCAGCCGCGTCCACGGCCGCGTCGTCTCCCTCACTGATTACGGCGCGTTCCTCGAGCTCGAAGAGGGCGTCGAAGGACTCATCCACGTCAGCGAAATGTCGTGGACCAAGAAAGTCCGCAACCCGGCGAAGGTCCTCCAGATCGGCGCCGACGTCGAAGCGGTCGTCGCCGACGTCAACATCCAGAACCGCCGCATCTCGCTGTCGCTCAAAGCCCTCGAGCAGAACCCGTGGGAAACGATCGGCGAGCGCTATCCTGTCGGCACCGTCATCGAAGGACGCGTGCGCAACCTCACGGACTTTGGTGCCTTCGTCGAAGTCGAAGAGGGGATCGACGGCCTGATTCACATCAGCGACATGTCGTGGAACCGCCGCCTCAAGCACCCCAATGAAGTGCTGAAGAAGGGGGAGACGGTGAAGGCGCGCGTCATCAACGTCGACGGCGAGAACCAGCGCCTGTCGCTCTCGATCCGCGAGTTCCTCCCGAACGAGTTCGACAACTACGTCAAGATTCATCAGATCGGCGACGAGGTCATCGGCGCCGTCTCGAAGATCACCGACTTCGGCCTCTTCGTCCGGCTCACCGACGGCGTCGAAGGGCTCGCGCACATCTCCGAGATCCAGCGCGACCCGCGGCAGAAGCTCGACAAGACGTTCCATCAGGGGGAGCTGCTCCGCGCGCGGATCATCAAGATCGATCAGCACGACCGGAAGATCGGCCTGACCACCCGCGACGTCGAGCCGCTCACCGAAGACGAGCGCGCCCAGCTGGAAGCCGGCGGGCAGCACGCCGACGACGGCCACGCGCATGACGCGCAGGACGATCACTCGCACGACGACGGGGGCGGCATCGAACCGGAGCCGGACGAGCAGGGCTGACATCGATGTCGGAGCTCGATCCCATGGGCACGCCTGCCGCGGAGACGACACCACCGCCTCCGCCGCCGCAGGCCCCACCGCGGCAGGCGCCGTTCCAGCCCGCGAACGTCGAGCCGCGCCGTAAATCGCGCGTGGGGATGTTCTTCTTCGGCGCCTTCAGCGGCTGCCTGCTTTTCTTCGTCGGCTTCTTCTTCCTGGCCATCCTCGCCGCGGCCCTCGGCGGCGGCGGTGGAACGGACTTCAGCCTCAGCTCCGACAAGGTGGCGATCCTGCCGATCGAAGGAGAGATTCTCGAGTCGCGCGACACCATCGAAGCGCTCCACCGCTATGCCGAGAACCCGATGGTCAGGGCCATCGTCGTCCGTATCAACAGTCCCGGCGGCGCCATCGCTCCGTCGCAGGAGATCTACTCGGAGATCCGCCGCACGCGCAAGAAGAGCGGCAAGCCGATCATCGCTTCGCTCGACAGCGTCGCTGCTTCCGGCGGTTACTACATCGCCGTCGGCTGCGACAGCATCGTGGCGAACCCCGGCTCGATCACCGGCTCCATCGGCGTCATCATGCAATGGTTCGAGCTCCGCGAGCTCGTGCAGTGGGCCAAGGTGAAGCCGGAGACGCTCACGAGCGGCGCCATGAAAGACGCGGGCTCCCCGTTTCGCGAGATGACGGAAGCCGAGCGCGCCTACCTGCAGCGCATCGTCGGACAGTTGCACCTGCAGTTCGTGAAAGCAGTCGCCGCGGGACGCACCGGGAAGCTCACGGAAGCGGAAGTGGCGAAGCTCGCGGACGGCCGCGTTTACACGGGCGAGGAAGCCCACGCGCTGAAGCTCGTCGACCAGCTCGGAAGCCTCGACGAGGCAGTCGACACCGCGGCGAAGCTCGCCGGCATCGAAGGCGACCCGTCGCGCATCTACCCGAAACGGAGAGAAGGAAGCCTGCTCGAGCTGCTCGCGTCCGACGGCGGTGCCGAAGGTCTGGTCGAGACGATGCTGCGCCGCAAGCTTCCGCGATTCCTGTACGAGTGGTGAGGTGAGGAGATGATGGACGAAACGACCATGGACGAAGAACACGACGAGCTCGAAGAAGGCGAAGAGCTCGAGGTCGAGGCACGTCCGGGCGCGGGCGTGATGACGAAAGCCGAGCTCGTCGACGAAGTCGCGCGCGTCGTTCAGCTCACGAAGAAACAGGCGGAGACGATCGTCAACATCGTCTTCGACTCCATCGTCGACTCGCTCCGCGCGGGCCAGAAGATCGAGCTGCGCGGCTTCGGCAGCTTCCGGCTGCGCAGCCGCAAATCACGCACCGGACGCAACCCGAAGACGGGCGAGAAAGTCGAAGTACCGTCGAAGAAAATCCCTTACTTCAAGCCCGGCAAGGAGCTGAAGGAGCTGATCAACAAGGCGCTCGCCGAAGCCGGCGACGAAGCCAACGCCGCCTCCGAGATTGCCGATCACGCGACGAGCGCCGGGGGCGAGTGAAGCCTGACGAACGCAGAACGCAGAGCGCAGAATGAAGAACTGAGACGATGATCGCGGCATCTTCTGAATTCTGCGTTCTGCGTTCTGCGTTCTGACTTCATGCAGACTCTCTTTACTCCCTGGAGGTATCCCTACTTGACCGCACCGAAAAGCGGCCAACCCTCCGGCTGCATTTTCTGCATCGCGGCCGGCGGCGGCGTTTCCCGCGACACGCTGACGTTGCATCGTGACGAGCACGCGCTCGTGATGATGAACCGTTACCCGTACACGAACGGCCATCTCATGGTGGCGCCGATCGCGCACGAGGCACGGCTGTTCGAGAGCCGCGACGAGTCGCTGCGCGCGCTGATCCGCCTCACGGCCGAGGCGCAGCGCATCCTCTCCGACGTCTATCGCCCCGACGGCTTCAATGTCGGGATGAACTTTGGTACGGTTGCAGGGGCGGGAGTCGCCGATCACTACCATATGCACATCGTGCCGCGCTGGAGCGGCGACTCGAATTTCATGACCGTCACCGCGCAGACGCGCCTCGTCCCCGAAGAGCTCGACGCCACGTACGACAAGCTCGTCCCGCACTTCCGGGAGCTCCGCGCCTCCGACTCGACCACACGATGACCAAGCGTTCGTTCTTCGCCATGCTGCTGGCCTACCTCGTTCCCGGCGCCGGCCATTTCTACCTCGGCTATCGCCGGCGCGCGCTCGCGTTCGCCGCCATCATCCTGTTCCTCTTCATCGTCGGTCTCTCGATCGACGGGATGCTCTACACGCTCGAGCGGAGCGGCGGCCAATTGCTCCGCGTCCTCGCCAGCCTCGCCTCGATGGGCGGCGGCCTGCTCTACTTCATCGGCACCGCCGTGGGGGCCCGGGGCGACATCACGTCGACGACGTTCGAGTACGGCACGACGTTCACGCTGACCGCCGGGCTGATGAACCTCCTCCTCGTGCTCGACGCGTTCGACCTGGCCGAGGGTCGGAAGAAGGAGGACGAGCCGTGAGCCTCCTCCGCAACCACGCCGTCCTCATGTTCCTCTACGCCATCGCAACCGCCCTCTTCTTCACGCTGCTGTGGAAGACCGGCCGCCAGGAGCGCATCCGCTTCTTTCTCCTGGTCTTCTGTTCGCTGTTCTTCGGCGGACTGGCGCTGGGGTGGCTGATGTTCCCGTTCCCGCTGCGATGACGAGGGGGGGGAGGTTGTTGGTTTTCGGTTTTCGGTTTTCGGTGCGCCGCTCGGTGGGGCCTTCGGCGCGCAACGTCCCCGAAGCGCAGCACCAAAAACCGAAAACCGAAAACCGAAAACCGGTCCGGGTGCGGTGGTCCGCATGAAGCTGGCCGTCGTAGCCGGTGAAGCCTCGGGCGACCTGCACGCCTCCGAGGTGATCCACGAGCTGAAAAAGCTTGTGCCGGACGTGCAGCTCTTCGGCATCGGCGGCGATCTGCTCGCGGAAGAGGGGATGACGCTGCTGCATCACGCGCGGGAGATGGGGATCGTCGGGCTGTTCAACGTCCTGCGCCATCTGCCGATGTTCTACAAGGTCTTCGACGAGCTGATCGCACGCATCGCGGAAGAGAAGCCGGACGCGGTGCTGCTCGTCGACTACCCGGATTTCAATCTGCGCGTGGCGAAGAAGTGCCGGCAGATGGGGCTGCGCGTCATCTACTACATCTCGCCGCAGCTCTGGGCCTGGCGGCAGGGGCGCGTGCGGCACATCGCCCGTTACGTCGACCGGATGATCGTGATCTTCCCGTTCGAGGAAGAGTTCTACCGCGCGCACAACGTGCCGGTGACGTACGTCGGACATCCGCTGGTCGAGCAGCTCGCGCACATCCACCGGCCGCCGCGGGCAGGGGAGGCGCTGAAGCTCGCCCTGCTGCCGGGATCGCGGCGCATGGAAGTGAACTCGCTGCTTCCGCCGATGCTGAAAGCCGTGGAGCTGCTGCGGCAGGAGCGTGCCGTTGACGCGTACATCGTGCAGGCGCCGACGATTGCCATGGAGCAGCTCGCCCGCATCGTGAAGGAGACGAACGTCGATGTACCGATCCGTCCGCACGACGGCGGCCAGGCGGTGGCGGCAGCGGACGTCGCGCTCTCCTCGTCCGGTACCGCCACGCTCGAATCGGCCGTCCTCGGCACGCCCGTCGTGGTCATGTATCGGCTCAGTCCCGCCACGTACTGGCTGGCGAAGCGGCTGGTGAAGCTGCCGCACTTCAGCCTGGTGAACATCGTCGCGGGGAAGCAGGTCGTGCCGGAGTTGATGCAGGACGAGGTCAACGGCGCGCGGATCGCGGAGGAGGTGCGGACGCTCGTGGAGCCGTCGCATTACAACGCGGTCGTGACGGAGCTCGAAGCGGTCCGGGCGAAGCTCGGCACCCCGGGGGCCAGCGAGCGGGTGGCGCGTGAGATCTATGAAATGATGCGGGCGGAAGCATGAGCCCTCTCCGCCGCCTCTACGGCTACCTCCGTCATTACAAAGCGTGGGCGCTCGTCGCCTTCGGCTCGATGATCATCTTCGCGCTGACGCAGACGGTCCTCGCCGCGCTCGTGCAGCCGCTGTTCGACGAGGTGCTCACCAGTCCGGCGAAGGTCGCGGGCAGCCCGAACGCGGGCGGCGAAGCGACGGAATCGGAGGCCGTGAAGCCGGCCGATCCGACCCGGACCCAGCGGTTCGTCGCGGAGAACTTTCCGGCGCTCGGGCGGCTGCAGCAGAAGTGGAACGCGTGGTGGAACGTGGAGCGCTCGGAGAAGCCGCGGCGCGTCCTGACGATCCTCCTCGTCGTGTTCATCATCCGCGCGCTGACGTCGTTCTTCTCCGAGTATTCGTTCCAGAAGGTCGGTCTCTCGACCGTGCGCGATCTGCGGAATCAGCTTTACGAGCGGATGATCCAGCAGAGCCATCGCTTCTTCTCCGAGCGCTCCACGGGGGAGATGGTCAGCCGCGTCGTCAGCGACGCCGACGCCATCCAGGCCGCCGTCTCGACGCGCATGGGCGACCTGCTGCAGGAGACCGTGACGCTGCTCGGCCTCACGGTGTGGATCTTCATCCTCAACCCGGTGCTGGCGCTCGTGAGCCTCGTCGGCGCGCCGATCATCATCGGCCCCGTGGTGCAGTTCGGGAAGCGGCTGCGCAAGACGACGCATCGCTCGCAGGAGCGCATGGCCGACATCGCCACGCTGCTCGAGGAGACGATCCGCGGCGTGCGCATCGTGAAGGCGTTCACGATGGAGCCGTTCGAGATCAGGCGCTTCCACGAAGCGACGCGCCGTCACCTGCGCGAGACACTCGGCGCGCAGCGCATCCAGGCGCTGACGTCGCCGGTGATGGAACTGCTCGCCGGGGTCTGCATGGTGCTGCTCTTCGCGTACGCCGAGCGGCGCATCGCCGCCGGCACGCTGTCGACGGGGTCGTTCATCAGCTTCCTCACCGCGCTGGCGCTGATGTACGCGCCGATCAAGAAGCTCAACAAGGTCAACCTCTCGCTGAACACCGCGCTCTCCGCGGCCGAGCGCGTGTTCCGCATGCTCGACGTCGAGAACGAGGTCGAGGAGAAGCCGGACGCCAAGAAGCTGGCGACCGTCGGCCGCGGCATCCGCTACGAGGACGTCTCCTTCCGCTACGGCGACAAGCCGGTGCTGCGCAACGTCGAGCTGACGGTCGCCCCGGGCGAGATCGTGGCGCTCGTAGGCGGCAGCGGCGCCGGCAAATCGACGCTCGTCAATCTGCTGCCGCGCTTCTACGACGTCACCGAAGGGCGCATCACGGTCGACGGACAGGACGTCCGCGACGTCACGCTCACCTCGCTGCGCGGGCTCATGGGCTTCGTCACGCAGGAAGTCGTACTCTTCAACGACACGGTGCGCAACAACATCGCCTACGGGCGCGAGAACGTCGACGAGCAGCTCGTCATCGAGGCGGCCAAAGCGGCGAACGCGCACGAGTTCATCTCCCAGCTTCCGCACGGCTACGACACCGAGATCGGCGAGGGCGGCATCATGCTCTCCGGCGGCCAGCGCCAGCGCCTGGCCATCGCCCGCGCGCTCTTCAAGGATCCGCCGATCCTCATCCTCGACGAGGCGACGTCCGCGCTCGACACGGAATCGGAGCGCCTCGTGCAGGCCGCGCTCAACAACCTGATGCGCGGGCGCACGACGCTCGTCATCGCCCACCGCCTCTCCACCATTCGCAGCGCGCACAAGATCGTCGTCCTCGACAAGGGGGAGATCGTCGAAGTCGGCTCCCACGAGGAGTTGCTGTCAGTGCGCGGCGTCTACCGGAAGCTGTACGATCTGCAGTTCGTGGATGATGTTCCCCATGCAGCCGAGGCGAATCATGGGTGAAGCGGTTTTCGGTTGTCGGTTGTCGGTTTTCGGTGCTGCGCTTTGCGACGCTGAACCGCCGGGCGCAGCACCGAAAACCAAAAACCGACAACCGACAACCGTGCCCCTCAACCAGCCATGACCACCAAACTCCTCTCCTTCCTCGGCATGTGCTACCTGCGGCTGATGAACATGTCGCTGCGGGCGAAGCACGTCGATGCGCATCACATGACGGAGACGCCGCAGTACATCGTCGCCTTCTGGCACTTCCACATCCTGACGATGCTGTACTCGAAGTTCCGGCGGCCGATCGCGGTGATGTCGTCGCGCTCGAAGGACGGCGACATCATGGTCGGCGCCTACCGCTACTTCGGCGTCGATACCGTGCGCGGCTCCTCGAACAAAGGCGCCAGCGCGGCGCTGCGCGAGTTCATCAAGCTCGCGCGCAAAGGCTCCAACATCGTCTTCACTCCCGACGGTCCGAAAGGACCGCCCCGCCAGGCGAAGGACGGGATCATCTTCACCGCGCAGGTCACCGGCCTGCCGATCGTTCCCGTTGCCTTTGCCGCTAAAAAAAAAAGCAACTCTCCTCGTGGGACCGGATGGTCGTCCCCTGGTTTTTTACCCGTGCGGTCTATCTCTATGGCGAGCCGCTGCGCATCCCGCGTGATGGCGACGTCGAGGAGTGGCGCGCCATTGTGGAACGCTCGATGAACGATCTCGCCGACCGCGCCGAGCGCGACTTCGAGGAGCTCTGGAAAAACGCATGATCACATCCATGACCGGCTTCGGCCGCGCATCCGGCGCACTGTCGCCCCGCTACTTCGCCACCGTCACGACCAAGAGCGTCAATCACCGCTTCCTCGAGCTCTCCGTCCGTCTGCCCGAGTACATGTGGGACGCGGAGGCCGGCCTGCGCGCGATCGGCAGCGAGGTGTTCTCTCGCGGCAAGGTCGACCTCTCGATCCGCATGCAGCGGACGCAGCAGCCGGACTACAACGTCCGCGTCAACACGCAGATCGCCAACACGGTCGTCCCGCAACTCCGCTCCATGGCCGAAGAGCTCGGCCTCGGCAACACCTTCACCGGCAGCGATCTGATGCGCGTGCCCGACCTGCTGCACGTCGAAGCGGTTGACGCCGAGATCACGGATGACGAGCGCGACGCGCTGTCGCGCCTGGTGCGCGACGCCTTCGGGCAGATGCTGGCCATGCGTCAGCGCGAAGGGGAGTCGCTGCGCACCGACATCACCGCGCGCCTGCAGACGATCCGTGAGACGCAGGAGCGGCTGGCCGGCCATCGCGAGACCATCCGCGCGGAGCTGCTCGCCAGCTACCAGACGCGGGTGCAGGAGATCGCCTCGCAGGCGGGCGTCGACGTCTCGCAGGACCGCATCGCGCAGGAAGTCGTGATCATGGTCGAGAAGGGCGACATCGCCGAGGAGATCACGCGGCTGGCGCATCACGTCGAACAGATGGCCAAAGCCATCGACGGCAAAGAAGCCGCAGGGAAGAAGCTCGACTTCCTCTCGCAGGAGATGCTGCGCGAGATCAACACGATGGGCTCGAAGTCGCGCGCAGCGACCATCCGGACGCTGGTTGTAGAATTGAAGACCGAGGTGGAGCGGATCCGGGAGCAGGTACAGAATGTCGAGTAACTTTCACCCCGACGGCACGTTGTTCATCGTGTCGGGGCCGTCGGGCGCGGGAAAAACGACCCTCATCAACAGCGTCCGCGATCGCCTCAGAACGATCGGGATCGAGCTGTATTTTTCGGTCTCCCACACCACGCGCGCGCCGCGGGCCGGCGAGGTCGACGGGGTCAATTACCACTACGTTTCGAAGGATGAGTTCCTCGTGATGGTGAACCACGGGGAATTTATCGAATGGGCCCACGTTCATGCCAACTTGTACGGTACTTCCCGCAAAGAGGTGATTTCGCGCCTCGGAAGCGGGCAGGACGTGATCCTTGACATCGACTATCAGGGGGCGAAGCTGATCGCGGAAGACGCCGATCTGAAGGCCCGCTCCCTGAGTGTTTTCATCTTTCCTCCGCGGCTCGAGGTGCTGGCGCAACGCCTGCGCGACCGCGGCCTCAACACCGAGGCCGAGATCGACATCCGGTTGCGGAAGGCGATCGACGAGATCGACGAGGGGAAAGAGTTCTACCACTACATCATCATCAACGACGATCTGGAAGTCGCGACCGAATGCCTCAAGGCCGCGATCGTCGCCAAAAAGCTGCAGACGAAAACGGCGCTCGAAGGCATCGCAGTGATGGCCGAGCGCTTCAAGGAGGAACACCGCAATGGAAGGATTACCTGAGGGAGTCGAAAGCCGGTTCCGGTACGTGCTGCTCGTCTCCAAAAGAGCGGAGCAGTTGATCCAGGGAGCGCAGCCGCGCACGCGCAGCAAGTACGCCAAGCCGACGCGCGTGGCGATGGAAGAAGTCGATCGCAACCAGGTGAAGTGGCAGCTCGCCCCGCCGGTCGCCGACGAGCCGGGCAACGCGCTGGAGTAGCAGCGCGTTTTCCGTTGTCCGTTTTCCGTTGTCCGTGCGGCACCGTTCCGCCTGGCGCAGCACGGAAAACGGTCAACGGACAACGGACAACGGAACATGAAAGTCGTCCTCGGCGTCACCGGCGGGATCGCCGCCTACAAGGCACCGGACCTCGTCCGGCGCCTGCAGGACGTCGGCGCGGAAGTCCGCGCCATCCTGACTCCCAACGCGGCGCGCTTCGTTTCGCCGCTGAGCATTGCCGCGGTATCCAACCACGGCGTCATCCTCGACCAGTGGGGCGATCCGGAGCACGGCGGCGTCGATCACATCGAGCTCGCGCGCTGGGCGGACCTGTTGCTGATCGCGCCAGCGACGGCCAACATCATCGCCAAGCTCGCTTTCGGCATCGCGGACGATGCGCTGTCGACGTATGCGCTGGCGCATCGCGGCGCCATCATGCTGGCCCCGGCGATGAACACCTTCATGCTGCAGCATCCGACGGTGCAGCAGAACCTGGAGACGCTGCGCCGCCGCGGCGTGCAGATCTTCGAGCCCGACTCCGGCCTGCTCGCCTGCGGCGACGAAGGCGCCGGACGGATGCCCGATCCGCCGGTGATCGCGCAGCGCGTGAAGGACCACTTTCACGCGCGCGATCTGGAGGGGGTGACGGTGCTCGTCACCGCCGGCCCGACACGCGAAGCGCTCGATCCGGTCCGCTACCTCTCCAACCGCTCCTCGGGGAAGATGGGCTACGCGCTGGCCGAGGCGGCGGCGCGCAGAGGTGCGACCGTGACGCTGGTGTCCGGGCCGACGTCGCTGACGGTGCCGGCCGGCGTCGCGCTGACGCAGATCACCAGCGCCGCGCAGATGCACGCCGCGGTCATGGAGCGCGCGCCGCAACATCGCGTCGTCATCAAGGCCGCGGCCGTGGCCGACTTTGCGCCCGTGGACGTCGCGGACCGGAAGATCAAGAAGAAGGAAGGGGAGGACGAGCTGCTCCTCCGCCTGAAGAAGAACCCCGACATCCTGGCCGACGTGGCGAAGCTCTCCCCGCGGCCGCTGATCGTGGCTTTCGCCGCCGAGACTGACGCGGTCGAGGAGAACGCGCGCATCAAGCTGCAGCGCAAAGGCGCCGACTTCATCGTGGCCAACGACGTGGCCGACGCCACCATCGGCTTCGACGCGGACCACAACGAGGTGCTGGTGATCGCCAAGGATGGCAGCACCACGCGCTTCGCCAAGGCCGCCAAGGGCGTGATTGCCAACCACATTCTCGATGTGGTGCGCGCGGCGCTGGAGCGCTGACGCGCGTTGTTGGTTTTCGGTTTTCGGTTTTTGGTGCTGCGCCCGGCGAACTGAATCGCGGCAAGGCGCAGCACCGACAACCAAAAACCAACAACCGAAAACCACGCTCCCCGGTAAGATCTCGCCGTGAACGACGCCCTACTTCGCGAGCTGGCGCTGCTGCGCGATCTTGGTTACACCCACCTCGATCTGACCACGCCGCCGGCACAGACGCCCGAACCTGCCGTGGCACCGCCGCAAGGCGACACGGAGTTGAACGTCCTGCAGGAATTCGTGCCTCCGCCGCCGCGCGATGAGATCGCCGCGGCGCAGTCGCTCGACGAGTTGCGCCCCATCGCCCTGCCGTGCACGCGCTGCCGGCTGGCGACCACGCGTACGCAGGTCGTCTTCGGCGTCGGCAATCCCAACGCCGACCTGATGTTCATCGGCGAAGCGCCGGGACGCGACGAGGACCAGCAGGGGGAGCCGTTCGTCGGCCGCGCGGGGCAGCTTCTCAGCGACATCATCAAGGCGATGAAGCTGACGCGCGACGACGTCTACATCGCCAACGTCATCAAGTGCCGTCCGCCGGAGAATCGCAACCCCGAGCCCGACGAGCTCGACGCCTGCCGCCCCTACATCCGCAAGCAGGTCGAGCTGATCCAGCCCAAAGTCATCGTCACCCTCGGCCGCTTCGGCCTCCAGAGCCTCCTCGAGAAGAGCTACGGCATCTCGTCCGTACGCGGCTCCTGGCTGGAGTACAACGGCATCAAGGTCATGCCGACCTACCACCCCGCCTACCTGCTGCGCACCCCCGCGGCGAAGAAGGACGTGTGGGCCGATATGAAGAAGGTGATGGGGGAGTTGGGGATCACGTTCTGATCAGGACTTGATTTGTCCTATTTGTCCCATCCGTCCTCTAGGTCCTATTCGTCCTGTTTCCGCGCGCGCAACGCGTAGAACGCCGCCACCAGGACCGCCGTCATCCCCGAGATCCACGCCCCCAGCACGAACGTGCGCGGTCGATAAAGCAGCTGCACCCGGTGTTCCCCCGCCGGCACCAGCACGCCGAGGAAGGCGTGGTTGGCGAAGCGGATCTTGAGCGGCTTGCCGCCGGCGGTGGCGCGCCAGCCGCGCCAGGCCGGGATCGACGCCACGACCCACCCTTCGCGCTCCATCTTCACGTCGAACGAGGCGTGGGACCCGCGCTGCCGCACCTCGGTCACCATTCCCGGACCATTCGCCACGCGCTGCGCGTCGGTCCCTTCCTGGATCCAGCTCTCCTCGGCGAAGTCGGTCGCGGAGCGCATCTCGAAGACGGTGCGGAACGACGGCGTGCCGACGCGCACGTGACGTGGGACGTAGGCGCGCGGCAGGACGCGGCGGTTTTCCGCGACGAGGTACTCGCCGTACCGGCCGCGCACTTCCCACCATAGTGGCGGGACGTACGTCGACGGCGCCAGAGCGAAGCGCACGTTCATCGCCGAGAGGAAAGGGGAATTCAGGTCGTCGGCGCGGTTGGACCAGATGGCCTGCTCGACGCTCCACAGCCGGTCCGCCTCGTACATCCGCCGGAAGGTGATGGCCTGGAACTGCCGCACGTCCTCGAGGCGGTAGTGCGTCGCGATCAGCGGCGGCAGCAGGTGGCCGACCGCGACGATGCGGAACGGCTCCGGCGCCGTCATCACTTCGAGGCCGGGGAACGGCGGATAGAACGCCTCGCGCGGGTTCGTCGGCTCGAGCCATTCGGTCTCGGCGACGCGCTGTACGAGCAGCAGCGCCATCACCGCGACGAGGACCACACGCGGCGTGCGCGCGATCAGCACCGCCGCCGCGGTCAGCACGAGCGGCAGGATGGCGCGCATGGCGCCGATCCGCACGTAATCGGGCGACAGCGCGGTGCGCGTCACCAGCGTGACGATCGCTATGACCGCGGCGACGCCCAGACAAGCCCACACGAGGCCATTCGTCCTATGAGTCCTATCCGTCCTATAGGTCCTATCGGTCCCATCGATCCACCCAGCCAGCCCCATCGCCGCCAGCAGCGAAAACCCCAACCCCGAGAAGTAGACCAGCCGGTCGTTCACGGCGAACGAAAAGCCGGGCAAATACTCGAGAAGATGCGTGTATCCCGGCGGACTGAGCCCGCTGATCGCGCCCCACACGATGGCGAAGAGGAAGAACCATTTCTCGCGCGAGCGGACGGCGAACAGCGCGTACAGCGACAGCGCCGCCAGCAGCGTCCCGGAGTACGGCGTGGACAGCCACGTGTGCGCCACCTCCGGCGCGTGCGGCTCTTCCTCCACGTTCGGCGTCCCGTCGAGATACGGCAGCGTGTAGGCGCGGAGGCGATGCCGGATCTGCGGCCACGTCGTGGTCTTCTGCGTGATGTAGCCGGCCGCGCGCTGCGCTGCTTCCTCCGACTGCTCGATCGCTTCGAACATCGGCAGAAGCAGGATCGCCGACAGCAGCAACGCCCCGATGCCGGCCGCGAGGCCCGCGACAAAATGCAGCACCCGCAGCTTCGTCTGCCGCACCTCGAACACGAAGTAGACGACGGCGATCGAGACCACGTGCAGCGAGCTCTCCGGGTGTCCGGCGAGGAGGTTGAGCAGGAGCGCGCCGCCCAGCAGCGCTGCGCTGCGCCGGCCGGGATCGAGCGCCAGGCGCCGCGCCCCGAGGAGGACGAGCGGCAGCGTGACCAGCGCGAGTCCGTGCGCCACGCCGATGAACGCGACGACGTGCGTCGACAGCATGAAGCCGGCGGCCGCGATGAGCGAGGCGAGCTCGTTCGACGTCAGCTCGCGCGCCAGGAGAAACGCGCCGAGCGCCGCGAGCAGGTACGCCATCGCCGCGTTGTAGTTGATCCCGTCCGGCGCGGAGAGCAGCAGCCCCACGACGGTGATGGGGTGATATGGCGCCGACTGCACCGTCGCCGCGAGTGGTCCGCCGGCCCCCTCGTACGGGTTCCAGAGCGGCCATTGCCCCATGCCCACGATGACGTGGCGCAGCGCGTGCGCCCACGGCACGAACTCGGCGAAAACGTCCGACGCCATCGGATTCACCGTGCGCGTGATCCCGACGCTTTCGCTCATCGAGGCCAGCGGCTCGCTGAGATAGGCGAGGTCGACCGGCGCGTACACATCGCCCGTGGCCAGCGCGCGCCCGGTGAGGACGAGCGGCAGCAGAAACAGCACGATCGCACTGGACCATGTGATCGCACGACCGGCGATGGCCAGCCGCCACCGCACGATCAGCAACAGCGCGCCCGCGGTGAGGGCGTAGAGAAGGAGACCCAAGCGGGGCAGATTGTACGCGGGCATCCGCGTGTGACCGATAGGACGAATGGAACTGATGGGACGTATAGGACTGATGTGCGGCGTGTTGGTCCGATCGGTCCTATTTGTCCCATTCGTCCCATCGTTCCCCACGGGTATGGGTTAGGCTTAGCCGGGATGCGCCCCTTCCTTCTCCTGGTTCTCACGGTCCTCACGACGCCCCTGTTCGCCACCTACACCGCGCGTGATCTTTACGTCCCCGTCGCCGGCCGCATCACCGCCGCGGATGGGCGTGAGTTCCTCACGACGGTCTCGCTGACCAATCCTGCGATAGAGGCGACCGGCGTCACGATCTCGTTCCTGAAGGCGGGGCAGCCGAATCCGGCGCCGCGGCAGCAGAAGCTGCGGCTCGACGGCAACGAATCGCGCGAAATCGCACTCGAGGAGCAGTTCCTCGGCGCGCTCCGCATCGAGGCCGACCGCGATGTGCTGGCCGAGGCGCGCGTCTACAGCCGCGCCAACGGGGCCGGTTTCAACGCCATCCCGGCCGCATTCGCCATCGGTACCGGCGAGTCGGCGATCGTGCAGGGTGCCGCCGCGGAGCGCTACCGCATTTACGCAGTCGAGACCGTCGGGCATCCGCTCTACGTCACGGCCACGCTCCTCGACGAGGACGGCCGCGGCGTCGCGCAGAAGCGCATCTTCCTCGGGCCGCGCGAGCAGCGCACCTTCGAGCTCGCCGAGCTGTTCCCGCAGAAGCGCGGCTCGGCCATCCGGCTGACGGGCTTCAACGGCAGCGGCAAGATCATCGCGACCGGCGCCCAGGTGGCGACCGAGAGCCGCGACACGACGCCGTTCGAGATGAGCTTCCCGACGGCGCCGCGCCACCGCGTGAAGAAGACCGAGGCCGCCGCGTACGCCGCCGTTGCGCTGGCAATCGTGATTGCCGCCGTCAGGCGATAGGATGCGGCCGCAATGGCCCACGGCATCTCCGAGTTTGCCGAGATCGCGCTCCCGGTGGCGGTCCACGGCACTTTCACGTACGGCATCCCCGAGGCGCTGAAAGACGGCGTCCGACTCGGCGCGCGCGTCGAGGTGCCGTTCGGTCCGAAGCTGACCACCGGCTTCGTCGTCGGCCTCACGGACGAGGCGCCGGCCGAGTCGGTGAAGTTGCGCCCCATCCGCTCCGTGCTCGACGATGAAGAGCCGGCGCTGATTCCGGAGATCATCGAGCTTTGCCGCTGGGCCGCCGAGTACTACCTCGCGCCGCTCGGCGAGATGCTGCGCGTGGCGCTGCCGGCGAACATGGCCGCCCGAGGAAAGCGGGAGGCGCAGCTCGTCGCGACGACGGAGATGATCGACGAGGCACGCGCGCGGAAGCAGATCCTCGACAGCGACCTGCCGCTCATCGCCGAACTGGCGCGGCGCGCGCTGCCGCTGGCGACGCTCTTTCAGGAGCTGAAAGTGCCGCGGTCCGCCATCGAGCGGCTGCGCGACGCCGGCATCATCGCCATCCACGACCGGCTGCGCGACGTCGAAGGGGTGCGCTACGACCGGTTCGTGGTTCTACAGGATGAAGAGGAACCCATTAGTCCTATAGGTCCTATCGAACCCCTAAAAACGACCCCCAAGCAAGCAGCGGCCATCGAACTGCTGCAGAAACGCGGCGGTGAACTTTCCGTCCGCGCCATGGAGCACGCCGACATTTCCGCGGCGGTCCTCGGCGCCCTGGCGAAAAAGGGCGTCATCCGCATCGAACGCCGCGCGCGGCGCCACACGCTGGACGCGTTCCTGGCCGGACTCGAAGGAGTAGGCACTCCGGAGCTGCGCTACTCCGAGGAACAACAGGCCGCCATCGCCACGGTGAAGCAGAGCCTCGGCACGTTCGCGCCGTTCCTGCTCGAAGGGGTCACCGGCAGCGGGAAGACCGAGGTGTACATCGAGCTGATGCGCGAAGTGGTGAAGCGCGGCGAGCAGGCGGTGCTCCTCGTCCCGGAGATCTCGCTCACGCCGGTCTTCGCCTCGCGCCTCAAGGAGCGCTTCGGCGAGCGCATCGCCATCCTGCACAGCAACCTCTCGGCGAGCGAGCGGTACGACCAGTGGTGGCGCGCGCGCCGCGGCGAGGTCGACGTGGCCATCGGGCCGCGCTCCGCGCTCTTCACGCCGTTCCAGCGCCTCGGGCTCATCGTCGTCGATGAAGAAGGCGACGGCGCGTACAAGCAGGAAGAGACGCCGCGCTACAACGCGCGCGACATGGCCGTCGTCCGCGGACAACTGTGCAAGATCCCGGTGGTCCTCGGCTCGGCGACACCATCGCTCGAATCGCGCGAGAACGCGGCGCGCGGCAAGTACACGCTGGTGCGGATGACGAAGCGCGTCGAATCGCGGCCGCTGCCCGACGTCGACATCGTCGACCTGCGGCAGGAGCGCGCGGAGAAGGAAGACAAGGGCTTCATCATCTTCTCCTCGCCGATGCGGCATGCGCTGCGGAGCACGTTCGAGCACGGCGAGCAGGCCATCATCCTGATGAACCGCCGCGGCTACGCGCCGTACCTGCTGTGCCGCGAGTGCGGTCACCAGTTCCGCTGCCGCGACTGTTCCGTGACGCTGACGGTGCATCGCCGCGTGGGTCAGCTCATCTGCCACTACTGCGGTTTACAGATGCCGATCCCGGAGCGCTGCACGCTCTGCAACGGCGAGGTGCTGCAACCGATCGGCTTCGGCACGGAAAAGGTCGAAGAGCGCTTCCAGAGCGAGTTTCCGGGGGTGTCGGTGGGGGTGCTCGACCGCGACTCGACGCGGAGGAAAGGATCGCTCGTCGGCATCCTGGACCGCTTCCGGCGGCGGGAGACGCAGGCGCTGATCGGCACGCAGATGCTGAGCAAGGGGCATCACTTCCCGAACGTCACGCTCACCTGCGTCCTCAACGCCGACTCGATCCTCGGCTATCCCGACTTCCGCTCGGCCGAGAAGACGTTCTACCTCCTGACGCAGGTGGCGGGACGCTCCGGCAGGGGAGAGCTGCGCGGCAAGGTCATGATCCAGACGGCCTTCCCGACGCACTACGCCATCCAGCACGCCGCGCGGCACGACTACGAGGCGTTCTTCGAGTCCGAGATCCAGTTCCGCAAGACGTTTCACTACCCGCCGCTGACGTCGATGATCGCGCTGCTGTTCCGCGGCGAAGAGCTGACCGACGTCGAGCGCGCGGCGAACGATTCGGGGCGCCGCCTCGAAGAAGCGATCCAGCCGCTGGCCGGCACGCGCCTGCAGGGCCCTGCGCCGGCACCGATCGCGCGGATCAAGGGCGTGTGGCGCTACCAGATTCTGGTGCGCAGCCCGCAGCGCGTGGCGCTGCGCCGCGCCGTGGAGGCGGTGATGCTGAACCGGAAGTTCAAAGGCGTCGAAGTGTCGATCGACGTGGACCCGATCAACATCCTGTGAAGCCGGGGACGATAGGACGAATAGGACCTATAGGACGAATGGGACCTATAGGAAGGCCGTGCGGACGCATTTGTCGTATAGGTCCCATTCGTCCTATAAGTCCTATCATCCGGCATGACCAATCACCTCGCGTTCCTGACGCTGTTCCTCGGGCTGGTCGCAGGCCCGCAGCCGTTGAAGTTGCAGGTGAGTCCCTCGGTGAAGATGGTCGAGATCCTCCTCGACGGGCAGCAGGTCATGGTGCTGGGGCAGGCGCCGTGGCAGACGGTGGTCGACTTCGGCCCTGAGCTGCGGCCGCGGCGTCTCACCGCGATCGCGTACGACGCCAAAGGGAACGAGCTCGCGCGCGAAGCGCAGCTCGTGAACCTGGCCCGGGCACGCGCGGAGCTGGCCATCGTGCTGTCGCGAGAAAAGAACGCCACCGTGGCGAAGCTGCAATGGCAGCACTTCTCGGCCGCGCGTGAGGAGAGCGTCCGCCTCACGCTCGACGGCAAGGCGCTCAAAGTCGACCCGGCCACGCGCAGCGTGACGCTGCCGAAACTCGACCTGAAAGCCATGCACGTGCTGAGCGCCGAGGTGAAGTTCGCGGATGGCGTGCTGGCGCAGCGGGAGCTGGTCTTCGGCGGCGAGTACGCCGACAGCATCCCCGCGGAGCTGACCGCCGTGGCCCTGACGACCGACGAGGAGAAGGCCGCGGCGAACTGCCTGACGCTCGACGGGGAGCCGGTGAGAGTGGCGGCGGTGGAGCGGACGCGCGGCTTCGTCGGATTTGTTCGCGACGATACGCCACGCGTCTACGCCGCACGCCTCGTCGGCACCGGTCGCGGCCCCTCCGTCACCTCGCGCATGCCGAACATCTACACGCTGCCCGGGCTGGCGGTCCGCATCTTCTCGCCGACGGCGACCGAGGTCTCGACCTCGACGAGCACGACGTCGTCGATCTTCGACGGCTCCGGGGTCATGGACGGCAACCTGATGGACACGCTGACGCTGCTGACGAAACTGACGGCAGCGGAGAGCGATCGCCCGGTGCGGCGGGCGGATGCGGTCGCCGCCGCGGCCGTCGCGGCGCTGCGTGGCGGCAACCGACGGGCGGTGGTTCTCGTTCTCGGCGACGCCGCCCCCGACGCCAGCCGCCACGACCCCGCCAGCGTGCGCCGTTACCTCCAGACCATCGGCGTCCCCCTGATCGTCTGGTCGGTCGGTGCCACCCCGGAGCTGGAGGCCGCGTGGGGTCCGGTCGAGGACATTTCCTCACCTCCAGCCCTGCACCGTGCCACCGAGCGCCTCCGTAAAACATTGGACCGCCAGAGGATCGCCTGGGTGGAGGCCGATCCGATCGCCGCGCTGCGCCTCACGGCGAAGCCGGATTGCGCCTACATGCCGGTCGCACGGGTGCCGGACGACCGCAACGCCGTGCTCCAGGAACGTTGATGGTCCGCCACGTCGACGTCGACAGAGGCCCACGTCGACGTCGACAGAGGCCCATGTCGACGTTGACAGAGGCCCATGTCGACGTCGACAGAGGCCCATGTCGACGTCGACAGAGGCCCATGTCGACGTTGATAGAGCCCCATGTCGACGTCGACAGAGGCCCATGTCGACGTTGATAGAGCCCC
>DASVEE010000015.1:0-216896 GCA_036380735.1 Thermoanaerobaculia bacterium
CTGAGCCCTGAGCCCTGAGCCCTGAGCCCTGAGCCCTGAGCCCTGAGCCCTGAGCCCTGAGCCCTGAGCCCTGAGCCCTGAGCCCTGAGCCCTGAGCCCTGGGCCCTGAGCCCTGAGCCCTGAGCCCTCGGCGCGATATCATCGCCGCCGCCCATGCCTTCCCTGATCATCATCGACGGCTCCAACAATCTCTATCGCGCCTACTACGCCATCCGCGGCCTGACGAACTCGTCAGGGCTGGCGACGAACGCCGTCTACGGCTTCGTCAACATGCTCAAGAAGCTGCTGAAGGATTACCAGCCGGACGCGCTTGCCGTGGCGTTCGATGAGGGGCAGGAGACCGCGCGCACCTCGCAGTTCGCCGACTACAAGAAGGACCGTAAGCCGATGCCCGACGACCTGTCGGTGCAGATCCCTTTCATCTACGAGGCGCTCGAGGGCTTCCGCGTGCCGGTCATGCGGGCCACGGAGTGGGAAGCGGACGACTTCATCGGCTCGCTAGCGTGCAGCGCCCGCGACCGTGGCTGGGACGTCGTCATCGCCACGAGCGACAAGGACTTCTTCCAGCTCGTCGGCAACGGCATCCGCCTCTACCACACCGGCCGCGAGGTCATGTACGACGCCGCCGGGGTCGAGGAGGCGTTCGGCCTGCCGCCGGAGAAGGTGGTCGACGTCATGGCCATCTGGGGCGACGCCATCGACAACATCCCCGGCGTGCCGGGCATCGGGGAGAAGGGCGCGAAGACGCTGATCCAGCAGTTCGGCTCCCTCGACGGCATCTACGAGAACCTCGACCAGGTGAAGAAGGCCGCCCAGCGGAAGGCGCTGGAGGAGAACAAGGAGAAGGCGCTCCTCTCGCGTGAGCTGGCGCAGATCAAGTGCGATCTCTCGATCGACATCGATCTGGAGACGCTGAAGCTCGGCGATCCCGACCGGCCGAAGCTGCACGACCTTTTCTCGCGCCTCGAGTTCGCCTCGCTGATGCAGGAGTTCATGCCCGACGCGCCGGCGGTGGCGCGGGAGCACCGGCTGGCGGCGACGGCGGACGAGGTGCGCGAGTTCGCCGCCGGCAGCGATCCGCTGGCGATCTGGCTGGAGCCGGCCACGCTCGACGGATTCGACCGGCCGATGGCGGCGGCGCTTTCGCGGAAGGCGGCCGAGTCGCTGATCGTGCCGCTCGACAGCGAGGAGTTCGTGAGCGCGCTGCGCGACCTCCTGCAGAGCGACCGCACGTTCGTCGCCTACGACGCCAAGGCGCAGATCCGCCGGTTGCACGCGGCGCAATGGCCGGTGCCGGAGAAGTGGGGCGACGTCATGCTGATGTCCTACGTCCTCAATCCCGGCCTCCCCAGTCACGCCTTCGGCAACATCGCGCGCGACCGGCTGAAGACCGACGTGCTGGTGCGCAAGGACGTGCAGAAGACGGCGCCGCTCTTCGAGATCGACCACGAGATCGGCTCCACCGCCCTCACCCCGTACCTCCCCTACCTCGGCGAAAAATCCGACCTCGTCATGTCGCTCCGCGACGTGCTGGAGCCGGAGCTGCGCCGCGACGCCGCGCTGCTCGAGATCTACGAGAAGATCGAGCTCCCGCTGTTCCCCGTCCTGGGCCGGATGGAGGAGCGGGGGATCAAGATCGACGTCGGGCTGCTCAAGTCGATGTCGAACACGATGGGCGCGCAGATCGCGGAGCTCGAAACGCAGATCTACAAGGCGGCGGGGATGGAGTTCAACCTCAACTCGCCGCAGCAGCTCGGGCACATCCTCTTCGAGAAGCTGAACTACCCCGTCGTCAAGAAAACGAAGACGAAGTCGTTCTCCACGAACATGGAAGTGCTGCAGGAGCTGGCGAGCCACGGCTTCGAAGTGCCGCAGCTCATTCTTCGTTACAGAGAGCTGCACAAGCTGAAGTCGACGTACATCGACGCGCTGCCGCAGCTCGTGGCCGGCGACGGCCGCGTGCACACGCTGTTCAACCAGGCGGTGGCGGCGACGGGGCGGCTCTCGTCGTCCGATCCGAACCTGCAGAACATCCCCATCCGCACGGAGACCGGCCGCGAGATCCGCAAGGCGTTCGTGGCCGAGGCGGGGAACGTGCTGCTGGCGGCGGACTACTCGCAGGTCGAGCTGCGCATCCTCGCCCACATCTCGCAGGACGAGGACCTCATCGAGACGTTCCGCCGCGGCGCCGACATCCATCGCGCCACGGCGTCGAAGATGTTCAACATCCCGGAAGACGAGCTGACGCACGACCAGCGGCGCGCGGCGAAGACGATCAACTTCGGCGTGCTGTACGGCATGTCGGCGTTCCGGCTGTCGAACGAACTGAACATCCCGACGAACCAGGCGAAGGACTTCATCGACGCGTACTTTGCGCGCTACCCGAAGATTCAGGGATACCTCGACAGCACGTTGGAGGAGGCGCGCCGCACCGGCAAGGTGACGACGTTGTTCGGCCGCGTGCGCTACATCCCGGAGATCCACAACCGTTCGTTCACGGTGCGCGGCAACGCGGAGCGGATGGCGACGAACGCGCCGATCCAGGGAACGGCGGCCGACCTGCTGAAGATGGCGATGATCGCGCTCGACCGGAATCTGGAGCCGACGGGTGCCCGGATGTTGCTGACGGTGCACGACGAAATCGTCATCGAGTCGCCGGAGGCGAGCGCGGCTCAGGTGGCGGGGATCGTGAAAGAGACCATGGAGACCATCTTCCCTCTGGCGGTGCCGCTGGCAGTGGATGCGCACTGGGGGAAGAGCTGGTTCGACGCGAAAGAGTGATTACCCGACGTCTCGCAGCACTCGTGCTCCTGCTCGTTTGCATCGCATGCAAACCGTCGTCGCAGCCGCAGCAACAGGGAAAGCCGGCCGCGGCCGGACCGCGCACGCGCGCGACCATCGTGACGGTGCGCACGGTCCTCGAGCCCTCGAAGCGGACCATCGACCATGAGCTGACGATCTCCGGCGGCCGCGCCCGCAGCAGCAGCGAGAGCGAGACGTGGCGTCTGTACGATCTGGAAAAGAAGACCGTCACCTTCGTCGACGACGTCGAGCAGACCTCCCGGACCGAGACGTTCGACTCCCTGGTGGCCAAACGGCGCGCCGCGCTGTCGCAGCCGCTGCGCGGTGACGTTCCCCGTGCGAAGCTGGAGACGACGAAAGAGCAGAAGACGCTGCAGGGCGTCGCCGCGACGAAGAGCGTGGTGCGTGTCGGCAACTACACGCGCGAGCTCTGGATCGGCAAGCACCCGCAGATCCCGCCGGAGCTCTTCGCCATGATGCTCGCCAGCGAGACGCCGTCCTCGCCGCTGGCGCCGATGATGCGCGAAGCGGACGAAAAGCTCGTCGAGGTGGAAGGCTTCCCCCTGCTCGACCGCGCCGAGCTGCCGTTCGGCAACCAGAAGATGATCGTGGAAAAGTCGGTGGTCAGCGTCGCACAGCGCGAAGTGCCCGAAGCCGCCCTGCAGGTGCCGCGTGAGTACAAAGATGTGACCCCGCGCCCGAAGGCCCCCGCCGCCAAGGCCAACCAGAGCCGCCGATAGGACGAATAGGACCTATAGGACGAATAGGACCTATGCACGTGGTGCCTCCCCTGGTTGGGCGGGGTCCCATCTGTCCTATAGGTCCCATTTGTCCCATCGTTTCCCTGTCGGCGCCGCAACCGACGTCGCCTGGAACCTGGGGGCCACGTCCTCTAACGCAGTTCCAGCACGCCCCACTGGCTGGGGTCGAACTGCAGATCGCTCTCGAGGAACCCCTGGGCCAGGCGCACGCTCTTGCAGCCGTCGGTCAGCTTCGAGGGCCACGTCGCCAGGCGGGTGCGCGGCTCCACTTCCAGGAAACCCAGCACGATGGAAAGCTGCCGGGCGCCGCGCTCCACGGCCACCTGGTACTCGCGATCGGTCTGCGCCTGGCGCAGGGCGTTGGCGAACCACTTCTCGCGGGCGATGAAGCGGTTGCGGTCGCGGATGGCGGCGGCGTTGGGGCCCGTGTCGCGGTTCGACCAGCGGAACGCCTGCGCGGCGATCCACTGGTCGTCGACTTTCGTGTAGATCGCGGTGCCGAGGGCGGCGGAGGCGTGGAGGACGTGCACGTCGCCGCGCATGAGGGTGCAGATGCTGCCGATGCCGGGACGATCGGCGCGGAAGGCGATGTAGACGAAATCGCCGTCGTGCTTGAGGAGCGCTGCACCGCCGCCGCCGAGCTCAATGCGGACCGCGTCGCGCCACTCCGCTTCCTCGATCTTGCCGTCGACGCGTGGCGCCGTTCCTTTCGGGACGCCGAGCCGCTCGCCTGCGCCGGCAGACGCGGCGATGCCCAGCATCACCAGGAGAGCGAAAGTGCGAGGAAGCATCGGCCCGAGCTTAACGCCGTCAGCCGTCACTGATGGTGACGCGAAGGGAAACGGTTCGTGACGATCCTCACCGCGCTAATTCACCAACCGCACATCGCCTAGCCGCTTCGTCACACCGGCGCGGTCGAAGAACTCCAGTAGCGGAATCGCCACCTTGCGGGAGAGGCCGAAGAACTCCTTGAACTGGGAGACGTCGATCCTCTCCCCCTTGCGCCCCGCGATCTTCTCGCGCGCCTCGGCAATCGCATCCTTGTGCACGTACACGCCTTCGGCGAGGCGCACCAGCGTCCCCTGCTTCACCAGGAAGCCGATGACGCCTTCGATCACCTTCGGCTTCTGCGGGATCGCGCGAATCAGCTCCGACACGGCGGGGGTGTGCAGCCCCGCCTCGCGGAACTTCCCTTCGATCGCGCGCGCCAGCTCCCCCTCGGCGCCACCGAGCGTCTTCGAGCGCCCGGGGATGTCGAGCGCGTCGCCGGAGAGGGTGGCGATGCGCTCGCGCGCCAGATCGGCGAGGAGGAAGTTCACCAGCGCGTTGTCCTGCGTGCCGGGCAGCAACTTCTGCACGAACTCCGACTTCGGCACGTTGATCGCCATCTTGTTCGTCTTGAAGTAGTCGCCCATGAAGTCGATGGCGCGGCGGCGGAAGTCGACGAGCGAATCCTGATGCAGCCAGCGGCGGTCGCCGATGTCGTGGAGGTTCGGCACCTTGCGCAACTCGCTGCCAAGGGTCGCTTTGGCGATGCCGGTGCGCGCCTGCACTTCGTCCAATGAGAGCCCGCGCAGGCCGCGCAGCCGCGCCATCAGCTCCACGCGCTCGGCGAGCGTGCCGCTGGCGAACGTCTCCAGCAGTTCGGGGCGCGTGCCGCGGCTCAGCTTCGGCAGATGCGCGTCGAGGATCGTGCCGCCGCCGATGGTGAACGCGGGGGAGTAGCGGCGGATGACGAAGCGGTCGCCGGCCGCGGCCACGACGGGCGATTCCAGCCGCACCTGCACGAACGCGGTCGCGCCGGGCTGCAGCTCCCCTTCCAGGCCGACGAAGCGGATGGTGCCGAGGAGCTCCGAGGCGAGATGGTGGAAGCGGATGCGGGTCTGCTCCTTGAGCGGCTTCGAATCCGGCAGCAGCTCCAGCTTCGCCGTGATGATCTGCGACGGGCGCAGCGTGTTGGGATGCACGAGCTGCTGGCCGCGATGGAGCTGATCGAGAGGGATGTCGCTGAGGTTCATCGACGTCCGCTCGCCGGCCGACGCGGCGTCGCGCGGCTCACCGTGCACCTGAATGGCTCGGGCGCGAGAGCGGTCGCCGCCCGGCAGCACCTCGACCTCGTCTTCGACGGACACACGGCCGGAGAACGTCGTCCCGGTGATGACGGAGCCGAAGCCCTTCATCGTGAAGACGCGGTCGATGGGAAGGCGAAAGACGCGCGTCTTCGCGTCGCGGTCGTCGACGCGCGAGACGGAGTCGAGCAGCGCGCGCCGCAGCTCGTCGAGCCCCGCGCCGGTGGTGCTGCTCACCGGCACGATCGGCCGCCCCTCGAGGAACGAGCCGGCCACGAGCTCTTCGACCTCGAGCCGCACCAGCCCGAGGATGTCGGGATCGACCAGGTCGGACTTGGTGAGGGCGATGACGCCGGTGGGGATGTCCAGCAGACGGCAGATGGCGAAGTGCTCGCGCGTCTGCGGCTTGATGGACTCATCGGCCGCGACAACGAGTAGCGCGCTGTCAATGCCGCCGATCCCGGCGAGCATGTTCTTGACGAAACGCTCGTGGCCCGGGACGTCGATGAAGCCGATCTGGTAGTCGTCGGTGAACCAGCTCGCGAAGCCGAGATCGATGGTGATGCCGCGGCGCTTCTCCTCCGGGAGGCGATCGGTGTCGATGCCGGTGAGCGCCCGGACGAGGGAAGTTTTACCGTGATCGATGTGGCCGGCCGTGCCGACGACGCGTTTCTTGCGGTTCATTCGCGGGGCGAAGGATATAGGACCGATGGGACGAATAGGACTTATGGGACCGATAGGACGGATGGACGATTGCCGGACGGTGGCCCGGGCTGTCCTATTCGTCCTACCGGTCAGCCCATCACATCTTCATGACTACCCACACCACCGTGGCGGTGCTCAGCGTTGCCCCGATTACCAGCCCGGCCCAGTTCTTCATCTCCAGCGGGCGGCCAGTGATACGCGGCAGGCGCACCATGCAGAGCCAGATCAGCGCGACCATGAACCAGAGCTGGTTGAGCACCACCACCGCCCTGCTGTCGAGCACCCCCGCCACGGCGAAGCCGAGGCCGGCCAGCGTCACCACGACCATCGTCTGCTTCGCATGGCGGTAAAGCTCCGCGCGTTCGCGGTCGCTCCTCGCCAGCTTCAGGTTCCGGCGCAGTCCCCAGAAGACGCCGAGGTTGCCGAGGATGATGCCGGGGAGCGCACTGAGGACGATGGCGAAGAGCTTCGAGCCGCCGGCGAGCTTCGTCGCCACGCCCGCCGTTGCTGCCGACGCCGTCGGACCGGCGATCGTGAGCGACGCCAGCACGGTGGCGGTGAACGTCGCGCCGGGCGCCGCGCGGCGGACGTTCTCGCCGAAGCGCTCGAGCAGGTCCTCGCGAATCCGCTCCCGCGCTCGCGACAGCCGCTTCTTCACCGCGACCTCGGAGATCCCCAGCAGGTTCGCGACCTGTTTCGCCGACCTCCCCTCGGAGTAGTAGAGCGTGATCACTTCGCGCGCGTCGTCCGGCAGCGTGTCGATGACCTCCGCCACGATCCGCTGCTGTTCGCTGCGCTCGAACAGCTCCGGCGGCGTCAGGCGAGGATCGACGGCCGCGGCGAGGATGGCGTCAGCGTCCTTCACCGTCGGCTGCTGCTCGCGCAGCCACGAGTGCGCCCGATTGCGCGTCACCTGCCGCACCCACGGGAGGAAACTGTCGCTGTTGCGCAGCTTCCGGAGGTCGCGCCAGGCGACGAGGAAGACTTCCTGCGCAACATCCTGCGCCGCCTGCAGGTCGCGCACGATGGCCAGAGCGATCGACGTGACGGTGCCGGCGTAAGCATCGATGAGGCGGCCGAACGCATCGCGGTCTCCGTTCGCGGCGAGGGCGACGTCGTTCACTGAAGGAACTCCTCGAGCGTGGCGTAGAAGAACGCCGGGGCGTCGAGCATGATGAAGTGCTTCGCCGTCTTGTTCATCACGACGCGCTTCGTTTTGATGTTCGCAACCTGCGCTTCATACGCGGCGGTGTGCTCGCCGCTGCCGATGAGCAGCACGGGCGCGGTGATCTTCGCCACGTCCGCGCGGAGATCGGTGGTCAGCATTTCTTTCATGGCCCGGCCGACGGTCGCGGGATCGCTCTTCACGGCATCGGCGGCGATGCGCTCCAGCTCTTCCTTGTTCGTGATCATCGACGAGAGGCTCATGCGCGTGGAGAAGGCGAACTGCTCCGGCGTCTGTCCAGCCATGAAGCGCGCCATCCCCTCCGCTTGTTCCGGGGTCGCGTTCATGATGGCGCCGAGCGCCGGCAGACCGTCGACGGCGATGACCGGTCCGACCAGCTCCGGCTCGGCCGAGGCGAGCCAGAAAGCCATGAAGCCGCCGAGGGAGTGGCCGACGATGACCGGCTTGTCGAGCTTCTTCGCGCGGATGTACGCGGCGAGCTCCGTGCGCACGGTCGGCAGGAACGCGCCGTCGATGGCTTTCGCGCCCGCGAAGCCGGCGAGCTGCAGGCGGTGGATCTCATAGCGGTCGCGGAAGTGGGCGGCGGTGCCGTCCCAGACCGAAGCCGGAGAGCTGAGGCCGGGGATGAGGATCATCGGCCGCCCCTTCCCTTCGACGGTGACGGTGAACGATTCGGCGTGGGCGGCGGTGGCAACTGCCAGCGAGAGAACCAGGATGAGTGCTTTCATGCTGACTAAGTCGCCGGGGCGGGGAAAAGGTGACCGGGGATGGGACGAATAGGACAGATGGGACGAATAGGACGAATAGAACCCCGCCCACCCGGAAGAGTCCTACAGGGCCGATCCGTCCTATCGTTTCCCCGTCACCCGTTCCGGATACACCTCCGCCAGTTGGGGAGGCAGTTCTCCGCCCAGCCCCAACGACTGCTTCAAGTCGCCCGCGTTGACGATGGCCTGGCCGCGGAAGTGGTTGTTCGTCACCACATAGGTGTCCTTGTTGGTGGCCATGGCTTCGATCCGCTCCACCCACGGCTCCAGCTCTTTCTGGGAGTAGAGATAGTTGTAGCGCTCCCACGACTCCTCGTGGGCGAACCACTTCTCGTAGTTGCGGCCGTGGAGGCGCGCGTAGGCCACGGGGCCGGTCACGGTGTCGGCCGGCTTCACGGAGTTGTCGAACAGTGGCTGGTCGACGTTGACCCACGAGACCTCGTGCTCGTTCAGGAAGTCGTAGAACTCCTTGTTCTGAAACGTGGAGTGCCGCACCTCGAGCGCCTTCGGGTACTCGTCGAAGGCGTTGAAGAGCGCCGTCAGCTTTTCCTGAGACTCGGGGGAGCTCTTGAACGACCAGGGGAACTGCAGAAGGATGGCGCCGAGGCGGTCGGCTTCCATCAGCGGGTCGAGGTAGCTGCGGAAAGCCTTCAGGTCCTCCGGCTCCAGCTTCGCCTTCTCGTGCGTGAAGCCGCGGAAGACTTTCGTCGTGAACTTGAAGTCGGGGTTCGCGGACACGCGGCGCACCCACGACTTCGAGTGCGTCGGCGGCGGGATCCGGTAAAAGGGCGAGTTGATCTCGATCGTGTCGAAGAACGACGAGAGGTAGGCGAGATGGTCGAACTTCGAGCCGTGAGGCGGATAGACCGTCCCCTCCCAGTCGGTGTAGCTCCACCCCGCGGGACCGATGCGGATGCTCTGTTTCTTACGCGTCATGGCTTATTTGTAGTAAGACGTAAGTCATTGCCTTCATTGAGAAAACTATGCTAAAACGGTCGTCACCGAATCCAATGCGAGTCCCCCTTCAGCCCTGCAGCGTGCTTTTGGATCTCGTATTGTCTTTGGTGGAAGGGGGTCGATTCGCGAACATCAACTCGTCGTAATCCCAATTGCGGGGGCGAGGTCGCGGCCCCCCGCACGTGCTCAGCGCTGCGGCAATACCAAGGAATTCCAGGTAACAATCTTTAGGAGATCAAGGCTTCATGGACACTTTCAACGATAAGTCCCTCAACTGTGCCGACTGCGGACAGGAATTTGTGTTCAGCAGAAACGAACAGGCTTTTTACGCTGAGCGCGGTTTTACGAACGAGCCCAAGCGCTGCAAGAACTGCCGTGACAAGAGAAAGACGGCCCGCGACGGCAACGGTGGCGAATCCCGTTCCGGCGGCCGTTCGATGGTGAGCGTGACGTGCGATAGCTGCGGAATCGCGACCGAAGTGCCGTTCACGCCCGTCAGTGGCAAGCCGGTGTACTGCCGCGACTGCTACAACCAGCGCCGCTCCAACTCGCGCCCCTCTTCCTGGGCGTAGGTTCACCACATCGCTTACGACCAGACGGCGAGTCGTCACGGCTCGCCGTTTTTGTTTTGTTAGAATGCCCGCGCTTTGGCGCGACCACCACTCCCCCCTGCAGTCGACGACATCCTCGACCTCGTCGGCAACACCCCCATGCTGCGCCTCAAACGGATCGCCGGTCCGGAGGACGCCGAGATCTTCGTCAAGCTGGAGATGCTCAACCCCGGCTTCTCCGTCAAAGACCGTATCGGCGTCGGCATGATCCAGCGCGCCGAGCGTGCCGGTCTCCTGAAGAAGGGCGGCACCATCATCGAGCCGACCGCCGGCAACACCGGCATCGGCCTCGCCCTCGCCGGCGTGCAGATGGGCTATCGGGTGATCCTCTGTGTTCCCGAGCATTTCTCGATGGAGAAGCGCGAAGTGATGCGCGCTCTCGGCGGTGAAGTCATCCTCACGCCGAAAGACGGCGGCATGAAGGCTGCCATCGACAAGGCGCAGGAGCTGGCCGCGACGATCGAAGGCGCGTACGTGCCACAGCAGTTCGCGAACCAGTTCAACGCCGAGTCGCATTACGAGACCACCGGTCCGGAGATCTGGCAGCAGATGGAAGGCCGGATCGACGCGTGGGTCGCCGGCGCCGGCACCGGCGGCACGTTCAGCGGCGCCGCGCGCTACCTCCGCGAGCACAACCCCGACATCCACTGCGTGGTCGTCGAGCCGCAGGGCTCCATCCTCAAGGGAGGAGAAGCCGGTCCGCACGAAGTCGAAGGCATCGGCGCCTCGTCGTTCATCCCGCCGGTCCTCGACATGACCCTGGCCAACGAAGTCATTCAGATCGACGACGATCCCGCGTTCGACATGGTCGCGCGCCTCGCCCGTGAGGAAGGGATCCTCGGCGCCAGTTCCGCCGGCGCCAACGTCGCCGCCGCCCTTCAGGTCGCGCAACGCCTCGGCCGAGGCAAACGTGTCGTGACCCTCATCCCGGACGCCTCGGAGCGGTACATGTCGAAAGGCATCTACTCCCGCTGGCGCCCCAACGTTTCGGAGTAATCGACAATGGGTTTTTCGACTGATTGCATCCACGCCGGGCAGGAGCCCGAGCCGCAGACCGGCGCCGTCTCGGTGCCCATCTTCCAGACCTCGACTTACGTGCAGCCGGAGCTCGGACGCCATAAGGGCTACGAGTACGCGCGGACGAAGAACCCGACGCGCTCCGCGCTGGAAGCGAACCTCGCCGCGCTCGAGCGGGGCAAGCACGCGCACTGCTTCGCCTCGGGCATGTCCGCCACCGACACCGTCTTCCGCATGCTCAGCAGCGGCGACCACGTCATCGCCGGCGAGAACATGTACGGCGGGTCCTATCGTCTTTTCTCGCGCGTTCTCGAGCGCTATGGCCTGCAGTTCACGTACGTCGACACCTCGAACGTCGAGAACGTCCGCGCGGCGCTGCGTCCGGAGACGAAGATCGTCTTCCTCGAGACGCCGACGAACCCGATGATGACCGTGACGGACATCAAGGCCTGCGCCGAAGCCGCGCATGCCGGCGGCGCGCTGGTCGTCGTCGACAACACCTTCTGCTCGCCGTACCTGCAGAAGCCGATCGAGCTGGGGGCGGACATCGTCGTCCACTCCACGACCAAGTTCCTCAACGGCCACAGCGACTCCGTCGGCGGCGTCGTCATCTCCAATTCCGACGAGATCGCGGAGAAGATCGGCTTCCTCCAGAACGCCGTGGGCGCGATCCTTTCGCCGATGGACTCGTTCCTCATTTTGCGCGGCGTGAAAACGCTCGCCGTGCGCATGAAGCGGCACGAGGAGAACGGCGTGGCCATGGCGAACTACCTGGCCAACCACGGGAAGGTGAAGAAGGTCTACTACCCGGGGTTGCCGGACCACCCGCAGCACGAGCTGGCCCGCCGCCAGATGAACGGCTTCGGCGCACTGATCTCGTTCGAGCTCGGCTCCTGGGACAACGCCAAAAAGTTCCTCGACCGCGTCCGCCTCTGCTCCCTCGGCGAATCGCTGGGAGGCGTGGAGACGCTGATCTCCCACCCGGAGACGATGACGCATGCGTCGGTGCCGGTGGAGACCCGCAAACGCCTCGGTATCACGCCGGGCCTGGTGCGCATCTCGGTGGGGATCGAAGACATCGAAGATTTGATCGCCGACCTCGAGAACGCCTTCGACGGCGTGTAAACGGGGACGATAGGACGGATAGGACCGATAGGATGGATAGGACGAATGGGACGGCGGTTGTCCTGTCTGTCCTATCCGTCCTGTCCGTCCTATTGATCCGCACCACGCGTCCGCGGGTATATTCACCGGATGCAGAAAAGGATCTTGGTTCTTGCGGCGGCCGTCGTTGCCCTTCTGGCGCTCGTGCAGTGCACCACCACCTCGGGCGACCGCTCTTCCTCGGCCAGGGTGGCGCGGATGTGGCGGGGGGAAGTGCCGGTGGCTCGGGCGGAGGAGTATGACGCCTACATTCGGGAGGCGGGACTCGGGAAGCTGCGGGCGATTCCGGGCAACATGGGCGTGCACATGTTCCGGCGCACGGTCGGGGATCGGGAAGAGTTCGTCGTGATCTCGTACTGGCCGGATGAAGACACCATTCGCGCCTACGCCGGGGACGATGTGCTGCGGGCGCGGCTGATGCCGCGGGATCCGGAGTTTCTGATCGATCCGGAGACGCATGTGCGGCATTACCGGATCGTCGACCGGTAGCGCGACGCGGCCGCCACGTACAATGGCGCGAGCATGCTGCTCCCACTTTCGCTTCTGATCGTCGCGTATGTGCTGGGGTCGATCCCCTTCAGCTTCCTCGTCGTGAAGCTGGTGGCGGGGAAGGACATCCGGCTGCAGGGGAGCCGGAACGTCGGCGCTACCAACGTGGCGCGCACGGTCGGGAAGCTGCCGGGGATCATCGCCCTGCTGCTGGACGTGGCGAAGGGCTGGGGCGCGGTGATGCTGGCCCGTGCCGTGGTGAACATGGAAGCGTGGCCGTTTCACGCCGGGCTGCAGCCGTGGCAGTCGCGCGAGCTGTGGATCTCGCTCGCCGGCCTGGTCGCCGTCCTCGGGCACATGTTCCCGGTGTGGCTCCGCTTCCACGGCGGCAAAGGGGTGGCCACGGCGACGGGGATCTTCCTCGGGCTGGAGCCCATCATCGTCGCGGCGGCGATCCTCGTCTTCGCGATCGTCCTTCTCGCGACGCGTTACGTGTCGCTGGCGTCGATGGTCAGCGCGGCCTCGATCCCGGTCTTCTTCCGCTTCCTCCTCGATGGGGCGCCGTTCTGGCGCATCGTCGTCAGCATCATCGTCGCGATCGTCGTCATCCTGAAGCATCACGAAAACATCGCCCGTCTCGTTCAGGGGACGGAGCGGAAGCTCGGGCAGAAGAAGGAGGAGCAGCGATGAAGGTCTCGGTCATCGGCGCCGGCTCGTTCGGCACGGCCATGGCGATCATTGCAGGGCGCGCCGGCAACGACGTGCTGCTGTGGGCTCACGATCCGAAGGTGGCCGAGGCGCTGCGCGAGGCGGGGACGAACGCCACGTATCTGCCGGGTGTGCCGCTGGGCGAGCGTGTGCGCGTCACGAACGACCTCCGCGAAGCGGCCGAGTTCAGCGGCGTCTTCCTCATGGTCGTCCCGAGCCATCACTACCGCCGCGTGCTCACCGAGCTGTCGGCGCATCTGACGAACCCCGTGCAGGTGATCTCCGGGATGAAGGGCATCGAGAACGCGACGCTCGCGCGCATGTCGGAGGTGACGGCGGAAGTGCTCGGGCCGAAGCTCGACTCGTTCGCGGTGCTCTCCGGCCCGACGTTTGCCATCGAGACCGCGAAGGGAGATCCGACCACCGCGGTCATCGCTTCGCATGACGCCTTGTTCGCGGAGGAGCTGCAGCACGTGCTCTCGTGCGCGTCGTTCCGGCTCTACAGCACGACGGATGTCGTCGGCGTCGAGCTGGCGGGGTCGCTGAAGAACGTCATCGCCATCTCCGCCGGCGTCCTCGAAGGGCTCGGCCTCGGGTCGAACACCAACGCGGCGCTCGTGACGCGCGGCCTGCACGAGATCACGCGCCTCGGCATGGCGCTCGGCGGCCGGCTCGAAACGTTCGCCGGTCTCGCCGGGATGGGCGATCTGCTGCTGACGTGTACCGGTGCGCTCTCACGCAACCGCACCGTTGGCGTGCAGCTCGGCAAGGGGAAGCAGCTCGAGGACATTCTTCGCGAATCGCGACTGGTGGCCGAGGGGATCAAGACGTCGAAGTCGGCGAAGGAGCTGGCGGAGCGGCATCGGATCGAGATGCCGATCACGACGGAGATGTACCGCGTGCTCTACGAAAACGAAGCCCCGCGAAACGCCATCCAGCGCCTGATGTCGCGTTCCCTGAAGGCCGAAGCCGCGCGATGACGAGCGGCAGCGCGTAGCAGAGCGCGTAGACCAGCCACGGCGACGCGCCGCGGTACAGCAGGTAGGAGAACGGCGCGCACAGCGCGACGTACAGCCAAGTGCTGCGCTCCACCAGAGCCACCGGCACCAGCGCCAGCCAGTACCACGGGTGAATGGTGGGCGAACAGAGCAACAGGATGCCGATCGCTGCTGACACAGCGCCGCTGCCCCCTTGCTTTGTCCCATCTGTCCTATAGGTAACCCAGGCAATCAACGCCACGGCCACCACACCCAGTACCGCACGCGTGACGAAGTCCGGATACAGGTGCCGGTACACCACATCCGAAATCAGTTGTACACGCAGCGGATGCACGGTCCACCAATCCTTGAGTGGCAGCCGCTCCACGAGCGCAAACACCAGGTCGTACGCCGGTGAGTTGAAGATCCAGCGCGTGGCGTAATCGCGCATCCCCGGCATCAGCGGTCCGCTGAGCGCAAACGGCACGACCGGCAACAGCAGCGTGGCAAGGAACGCCAGCAGGCGGCGTCCGCGCAGGCGCAGTGCCGGCACGGCGGCGATGGGGATGACCTTGATGCCGACGGCAATGGCCGCGGCAACGCCGGAGTGATGTAGCAACGCCAGTAGCAGAAACATCCCCGCGACGGCATCGACGTGCGCGCTCCACGCTCCTTCAATCAACAGCAGCGGAAAGGTCGCGTAGAGCAGCGCCAGCCGCGGCCACCGGCGGAGCTGCCAGAGCGCGACGAGGTCGCAGGCGATGAGGAACAGCCGCCACACGACGAGCGGCCGGAAGAGCACGAACAGCAACAGCGCGTGCGGCGGATAGATCGTGCGAATCTCTGGATGGTTGATCTCCGCCGGCGCGCCGCGCTCCGCGGGGGAGTAGCGGTACGGATTGGTGCCGCCGGCCAGCGTGCTCCCATCCCACAGATAGCGGTGCACATCGCCGGAAAGGCGCGGTGGCGTGAAGAGCAGCAGCGCGCGCAGCACCAGCGCAATCACGATGACGTACCGCAGGCGGGGCCCCATAGAGCCTACTGGTCCTATCGTCCCCCCGGCCAGCCAGAGCCACGCCCCCGCCGCCACGGCGTACGACCACACAAACGCCACATGTGGCGCCGCCGTCACCGCCCCGGCGAGTAGAATCAGCGCCGCGCCATGAGCCCTGCCGATGCCGCCGTACTCGCGTCGTACTACGCCACGCTCGGCATCCTCACGGTCTACAGCGTCCATCGACTCCACCTCGTCAGTTTACGTCGGCGCTGCGCCGCACCGCCGCGCCTGACCACGCTGACGCAGTGGCCCTCCGTCACGATCCAACTGCCGCTCTACAACGAGCCGAACGTCGCCGCGCGGCTCATCGACGCCGTCTGCGCCATCGAGTACGAGGGCATCTTGGACGTGCAGGTGCTCGACGACTCGAACGACGAGACCACCGCCATCGTGGCCGAGCGCGTCACGCACTGGAGCCTGCGTGGCGTGCGGATCGCGCACGTGCGGCGCGCGTCGCGCGACGGCTACAAAGCGGGCGCGCTCGCGCACGGCCTCCGCCTCTCCTCGGCGCAGCTTTTCGCCGTCTTCGACGCCGACTTCGTTCCGGCGCCGGACGTCCTCGCGCGCATGGTTCCGTACTTTGCGGACGCGGAGGTGGGGATGGTGCAGGCGCGGTGGGGGCACCTCAACCGCGAGCGCTCCCTCCTCACGCGGGTGCAGGCGATCTTCCTCGACGCGCACTTTGCCGTCGAATCGGCGGCGCGCAACTTCGGCGGCCGCTTCTTCAACTTCAACGGCACGGCCGGCATCTGGCGCCGCGAAGCCATCGAGCAGGCCGGCGGCTGGTCCGCCTCCACGCTGACGGAGGATCTCGACCTCTCCTACCGCGCCCAGCTCGCCGGGTGGCGCTTCGTCTTCCTCAACGACGTCGAGGTGCCGGCGGAGCTCCCCGCCGCGCTGAGCGGCTTCCAGCAACAGCAGCATCGCTGGGCGAAAGGGTCGATTCAGACCGCGCGCAAGCTGGCCGGGCCGATTCTCGCGACGAGCCTGCGCGGCAGCGTCAAAACGGAGGCGCTGTTCCATCTGACGAACAACTCCGCGTACCTGCTGACGCTCGTCCTGGCGCTGCTCATCGTGCCGACGATCGTGATCCGCCAGCGCTTGGGGATCGTCTGGACCTATGCGTTCGATCTCGTCCTGTTTGCCCTGTCCACCGCCTCGGTCCTCTGGTTCTACCTCGAAGGGCAGCGCTACGCCGGCCGGGCGCGCCCGAGGCTGCGGGAACTGCTGGCCGTGCTGCCGGTCGGCGTGGGGATGTCCGTGCGCAACGCGGCAGCCGTGGTGGAAGGGCTGTTCGAATCTGGCGGGGAGTTCCGGCGGACGCCTAAAGAAGGCAATGGGCCAAAGGCCAAATCGATGAGTCCCATTCGTCCTAAAGGTCTTATTCGTCCCATCGTCCCCATCGGCGAAACCGCGCTGTTCCTCTTCTTTCTGGCGGCGTTCGGCAGCTTCGTGGCGGCGCGGCAGTGGGTCTCGCTGCCGTTCCTCGGTATCTTCCTCGGGGGGTACGGCTATGTCGTCTTTCACGCCATTAAAGAGCGTGTTTTCAGTCGCTTAGCGTGACTCGAAAGTGGCCGCGCGCTTGCAATTAGAGAGAGGTAAGGAGACACACACTATGTGGACCTTTCTCAAACGACTTTTCCTTTTCCGGGTGGGGCAGAAGACCTCGCGCTCGATGGCGCGCGCGGTGGGTCTCGGCCGCCTCGGCATGATCATCGGCCTCGTCGGCGGTTACCGGTACATGCGCCGCAACGCGCGCTCGTACTAGCCGGCGGCAGCGAATTCGCGACGCCCTCTTCCGCTCGTTCGGGAGAGGGCGTTCTTTTTGGATAGGATGTCACCCGCATGCACCGCCCCAACCTCGGAGAAATGCTCGTGCAGGCGAATCTGATCGACGAAGTTCAGATGCAGATCGCCCTTCAGGAGCAGAAACAGAGCGGTAAGCGCTTCGGCTCCACGCTCGTCGAGCTCAAGTTCATCGACGAGAACGTCCTCGCCGCCTTCCTCTCGAAGCAGATCGACGTCCCGTGCATCTCGCTGCTCCACATCGAGATCCCCAAGAAACTGCTGCGCAAGCTGAACCGCAGCATGGCCCTCGAGTGCAAGGCCATCCCGGTCCGCGTGGACGGCGACAAGCTCGAGGTTGCGATGATCGACCCCACGGACGTCGAGCTCATCTTCAAGCTGGAGAAAGCGATCGGGATGACCGTCTCGCCGCTGATCGCGCCGGAGAGCTCGATCACGACGATGATCGAGAAGCTCTACCCGCCGGAGATCTCGGGCGACGACACCCTGTCGTTTCGCCCCCGCGCGGCGCGTAACGCGGCGAACGACCCCGTCTTCTGGGACCTGATCGCCGAGCTGGACAACGGAGACCTCGACCAGCGCCTGTCGAAGATCGAACAGAGCCTCGACCGGATCTGGGTGCTGCTGGAGAAAGTGCTGCGAACCGTGGAGGCGCGTGAAGCAGCGCAGCGCGAGCGCTGACCGGCGGTCAGCGACGCGTCACTGCGGCTTTGTAGCGGCCGGCTGCGATCCCGCGCGCTCATCCTGGTCGGCGACATCCGGATCCTCATCGAGGTATCCCGACTCCTCGGCCATGGCCGCGCGCATCTTGCGGATCCGCTCCTGCTCGTCCTTCTTCTTCTTTTCCTCGGCGAGCTCGGCGGCGCTCTTCTTCGGCTTCTCGTTCGCCGGGACCTCCACGACCGAGGTGACCGGCTTCGGGGCTTCGGCCGCGGGACGGATCGGCTCCTGCGTCGCGGTGGTGGTCCAGTGAGCGTCCTGGAACTCGCGGAGGTTGTCGTTCGTGATGACGAACGCCGGCTTCTTGTTCAGCCGGTTGGTGCGTTTCGCCGCGGCGACCAGGGGCGAATCGTTCGCCGCCGGCTGCTGCACGGCGGTCTCGGCAGGAGGCTTGACGTCACGCTTCAACTTCGGAGCCTCCGATTTTGTCTCCGCCGGGGCCGGTTTTGGGGCAGACTTCTGTTTGGCAGAGCCATCGGGCTCCGCAGCGCTCAGAGAGAGAGCCACCAGCATTGCGGTCGTCACAGCGAGAAAACGTGTCATCAAGAGCCTCCGGGTTCGAAAAGTCTAATGCGAAGCGTCAGTCGCGCAATTTCCGTCGCGCCCCAAATCTTGCATTTTCAGCCTGAGCACGATGTCGCCTGAGCTCCTTCTCGAGAGGTTCGGCTATCTGGCCGTATTCATTGGCTCCTTCCTCGAGGGGGAGGCGATCCTCGTTGCCGCGGGCTTTTTCGCGATGCGGGGCTACCTCGACATCTACATGGTCGGGACGGTCGGGTTCCTTGGCGCGTATGTCGGTCATCTGTTCTGGTTCTGGCTGGGCCGCCGTTACGGCATCAGCCTCCTCGATCGCTTCCCGAAGATGAAGAAGCACCTCGGGAAGAGCATCCGTCTGTTCGAGCGCTACGGCGCGACCGCGATCATCATCACGCAATGGCTGTACGGCCTGCGCATCACCTGTGCCGTGATCATCGGCATGTCGCGCATCGGCATCATCAAGTTCCTCATCTACCAGGCGATCAGTTGCCTCATCTGGGCCGTGGCCATCACGGCCGCGGGCTACTACTTCGGCTACGCCATCGAATCCATCCTCGGCCGCGCCGAGCACATCGAAAAGTGGGGCCTCGGCGCGATCGTGCTGATTGCGATCGCGTTCTTTGCGTACCACCAGTGGAAAGAGCGAAGGGCGAACGCGCAGTAGAGCGCTTCGCGCGGCTTTTGGTTTTCGGTTGTCGGTGCTCCGCCTCAACGAAGGCGTCGTGCAGCGCAGCACCGAAAACCGAAAACCGAAAACCAAAAACCAAAAACCGACAACCCCTAAAACCGTGTAGCGGTCGTAACCGTCGCCTGCTGCGACTCATAGTTGGTGGCCCGGTAGTTCGAAACCAGCACCAGCCGCACGAACGCCCTGCGGAAGCCGGACGGCCCGGCGATCTTCACTTCGAAGCCCGCCGGAAACGCCGGCAGCGCCGCGTTCTGCTGCGCGTACATCGACACCGGCTGGCGGATCGGGAACGGCGGGCGCGCCGTGGGGCGGAAGGCGACCGAGTACTCCATCCGGCCGGCGATGCGGCCGCCGCGCATCTCCGGGAGGATGCTCGCGCTCTTGGCGATCGGGATGTTCGCATTCGCGATCGGCGGATCGAAGGCGCCGGTGATTCTGGGGCGGCCGAGATCGTAGAAGGCGGACGGCACGGGCTGGCCCGGGTCCCACGCGCGGCGGTAGCCGTAGGTCCACAGCTGGCTGGTGACACGCCGCAACTGCGTCGCGTTCAGCGACGAGAGCTGCGTGAAGTCCACGTACTCGTCGCTCGCGGCGCGGACGAGGTCGAGGTAGTAGCCCGCGCCGCCGAAGCTCCGCCCCGCGTTGCGCGACAGGAAGAAGTATTCGAAGCGGTAACGGTCGATGGGTAGCTCGATCTCCGGCGTGGGTGACGGATTCGCGGCATCGTTGTCGTGATCGTAGAGGACCGGCTTGTGCTCTCGCGGGTCCGCGCTGCTCTCGAGGGGCGCGAGCACGCGCACGATCAGCAGCGAATTTCCGGTGCGGCGAGCGGCGCCCGTGCCGGTGTCGGGATTGACCGCCGTCGCCGTGTCGAAGACCGGCAGGAGCGTATTCGGCATCACCGGCGTCGTCGCCGGAATCTGCAGCGCCGTGCGGTACTGGTTGCCCAGCGTGTTGTCCTCGAAGGCCATCGACGACTGCAGCAGTTCCACGTGCATCTGATTCACCGCGCGCTGCGACATGATCGTCAGATCGTTGTGACTCTCGTTGAACATCGCCGTCTGCAGCGTCTCGTCGATGAGTGTGTAGACGACGATCATCAGACCGCTGACGAGCGCCAGCACGACGATGATCTCCATCAGCGAGAAACCGCGCTGCTGCTTCATGGAGTCCTCTTGATGAACGCGGTGAACTGGTGGAAGGAGTAGTGGAGCGGCATCCCTTCGCGGTACGCCTCCACCCGGATGACGTAGTTGCCCGGCGGGAACGTCGATGCCGGAGTGCTCCAGTTGTACGAGGTGCCGGAGACGAGGAGCGCCGCGTCGTCCGGCTTCTTGCCGAGCTTCGCCACCGGCGTATCGTCCTGCATGTAGAGCCACGTCCGTCCGCCGTCGCGGCTGTATAGCAGCGCGAACCGGACGGTCGCGCTGTCCGAGAAGTTGGCCGCATATTGCGGCGTGTAACGCAGCGTATCCCAGCGCGTCCAGCGCAGATCCCACGTGATGGGGATCGTGGTGACGTCGTTCAGCTCCGTCGTCGGGTTCGGATTCGTGATCGCAACGCGCGGCAGTTGCCGGACGCGCGCCGGGTCGGGCTGTCCGGCCGTCTGATACAGGCCGCCCGCCATGTAGCTCTGGATGAGGCTGAGGAACGACCAGCGGGAGATGAAGGCCGTGCCGGATTCGCCCGCTGGGGAGAGGCCGTTGACGACGACGAACGCCGTGTTGCCGCTCGGGTCGCGCTGCGTGATCAGCGAGCTGCCGAGGATGCCGGAGGAATGGCGGTAGTACCGCGCCAGGACCGACAGCGTCAGCGGCATGCCGTACGCCTGCTGGAGGAAGTGATCCGGGTTCATCGACGTGTCGTTCACGTTGATGTTGAAAGGGCGGGCCGTGGCGATCGTGTCGGCCAGCGGAACCTTGAAGGTTGCGGCGATGTCGTTGCCGTTCGTGTCGAGCGACGAGTCGGTGCCGTCGGAGCTGCGGTGGTGGAACGTCGAGGTGGGCGTGCCAGTCCAGAAGTACGTGGTACTGCCGGGCGCGCCCGGACGGCGGGTAGCGGGCTCGAAGCGGGTGCCCGCCGGCAGGTTCGAATCGATCGAGTTCCGCACGACGCGCTGGAAACGTCCGTTCGTCGTTCCGGTCGGCAGGTTCCCGACGGCGGCGTAGCCGTTGGCGCCGGTGAAGGAGCTGTCCGGATAGAGCTCGCCGAGCCACGTCATCGCCCACCAGTAGTTGGTCGCCGGCGTTGAAGCGCGGATCATCTTCACGCCGTTGTCGATGATGGACTGTTCGTACCTCGTTCCGCCGCTGCCGGTGAACGGCTTGGACGACACCGGGATGCTGTTGGGGAAGCCGTTGTTCGCGTCGTAGCCGATCTCGTTGCCGAGGCCGACGTAGTAGTACGAAAAGCCGGTCATCGTCGTATAGACGGCCCGGGAGCGCATCATGGCCGAGCGATAGATCTGGTAGATGCGCGGCATGTCGAGCTCGAGCTCGTTCCACTTGTCGTTGTTCGCGTTACCGTCGCTGCTGTTGTTCTCGATGCCGTACCAGCTGCCGCCGTTCTCCAGCGATGCGTAGTACGACCAGCCGGGCCAGGCGGCGGCCGCGTTGGTCGTGTCGTAGTGGAAGTCGTCGAAGTAGCGGTTGTACCCGAGGCCCAGCGGGTTATCCAGGTGGCGCATCTTCGAGTCCGCATACGGCAGATGGCGTGGATCGCCGATGATCTGGAAGCGCTCCGTGATCGGCAGGGCGGGGGGCGTGTTCGCGTCGCCGAAAATGTAGGTGTCGGACCCGCGCCACGTGTAGGTGCGCGAAAGGTTCGACGGCGCGTTCGGCGTCGGCACCATTACCCCGGTGGTGAGGTCGCTGCCGATCCGCGTTTCGAACGTCCAGGTCGCGTTGTCCGTCAGGACGCCGGCCGGGATCGTGATCGTCCAGCGCGCCGTGTTTTTCGGGCCGAGCCCGGCGTCCGTCAGATCCGTGGCAAACGCGTTGGCCGGCGCGCTGGCGACGTTGTCGACCGGCGACGGGATGTACTCCAGTCCGTACAGGCGGCTGGCGGGCGCCAGACCTTCGGAGGACGAGGTGCAGGGCGACGGCGAGAGGCACGGCGTCTTCAGCGGTGAGTTGTACAGCTTGATGATCGTGTCTTCGCCGTTCGGGGCGGTCTCGTACGTGTACCACATGCCCGCGGTGGCGCCGGTGGCCGGACGCGACGTCGTCCCCACATCGATGGTCTGGTAGTCGTCGAGTGTCCCGTTGTTGTCGAAATCGACGCCGCCGGTAATGCCTTTGATTGCCGTCAGCGAAGGAGTCCACAGGATCTTCTTCAGCGTGATCGTGATCGGCGTGAGCATGTTCGTGTTTCTGCCGAGCCAGTCGGGACCGTTGCCCGTGAGATACGAGTAAACGCGCAGCCGGACGTTTTCTCCATTGGTGTAACGCAGCTTCTCCGGGTGCGTGACCACACGGACGTTGGGGTACGTGGCCGGATCCTTCGCGGGATCGGAGTAGTTGCGGATCGGCGGGAACGGGAACAGCTCGCCGTGCAGGTTGATGACGATCGCGTTCAGGTACTTCGCCGGATTCGTGTACATGTCCTCGATGAGCAGGCGAAGCGTCGGCTCGTCGTAGTTCTCCAGGCCGCGGTCGTCGAGGGTCGCGGTACGGACCTCGGCGCGATCCCTGAACATCTGCAGCTCATCCGGGAAGCGCATCGCGTGGTTCCACTGGTCCGCGAGCGCGTAGGGGATCGGGTTGCGCTCCGCGTCGTAGCCGTTGACCACCGCGTTAGGGAGCCCGGCGTCGCTAACGTCGACACGCACGCGGCCGGTGAAGAAGTCGGGCGGGTAATAGTTCGACACCGCCGATCCTGACGGCATCAACCCCGGGTAGAAGTAGACGCTGTCGATGTCCGCCGTCGATTCGTTGGCGCGGTTGACGAACGGCGTGTAGTACGGGTCGCGCCCATAAGACAGCTTGCGGATCCAGTGGCGGCGGAACTGCAGTCCCGGATGGCGCAGCTCGAGGTCCTGCATCGCGCTCTCGACGTACGGCACGAGGTTCTGCATGTAGACCCACCACCCCGGCACGTTCTCGATGGCGATGAGGTAGACGTCGTACACCTGTGACGGCGGCGCGGCATTCGCCAGCGTGCTGAGCACGCCGGCCACCTCGGCCAGCAGGCGCGTGCCGCCGGCATCGTTGACGAAGACTTTCACGTTGACGATGCGCAGGTTGTTGGAGCCGCGGACGCGCTGCACCGTGATGCGCCGCTCGTACAGCCACTTGCCGCTCCCCAGCAGCGTGTTGCCGCTGGCCGGCGCGGCCGGGTCGGTGATGTTGGGATCGGTCGTCAGCACCGTCACGTTCGTCACGCCGTTGTCGTAGTTGTCGAGCATCGCCGTCGGCGTCTGGATGACCGACTTCAGCTCCTCGAGCATCGACATCGCCTTCTGTGTGGCGAACTGCTTGTTGATGTTGTCCTGCGTGCCGCGATGCGCGGTGGTCATCATCTGCAGCGAGAAGACCGTGATGACTCCGACGATGGTCAGCGCCACCAGCGTCTCCACCAGCGTCATGCCGCGCTGCGCTGTGTCCATCCATCTCTCCCTACGCGGCGCCAGAGGGCGAGGGAGCTGTTCTCCGGCAGGTACCCTCAGCGGCCTCACGGCACCGCGCAGGAAGAAAGTGGATAATGAGGAAAGCCCCGAGAACACCGGGCGCCCCGCCCGCGGACCGAGGGTGCGTGGTGGCGTATCGGCGGTGCCATCGACGAATCGCCTCCGCACGCGAGCTCCTGCGATCCGCGGGCGGCGCGCCCGGTGTTCTTTGAGCCGTGACATTGACTTACCTCCCATGCTGGCCCAGGACCCACGGGCTTCGGCTGAAGCGGTAGTTCCCGAGCTGCAAGCGAATCTGATCGAGAATTGCGGCGTCATAATTCAACTCCGAGACTTCCGAGCCGCCGGTGAGCTGGACGTTGCTCCTGCCGATGACGGCGCCGTTGATGTTCGAAGGCGGCGAGATGACGAGGTTGCCGTTCACGTACACGACCCCGTTGAAGAACGCGTCGGCGCCCTGGTTCAGCGTCAGGTTGCCCAGCACGATGAAGATGCCGCTGCCGGTGAACTTCCGCGTCGGGTTGAAGGTCGCGTTGCCCCGCACGACGATGAGCGACATGCTCGGCAGCGTCTCCGGCAGGTCGTTGCTGCTGTCGACCACGAGGTCGGCCATCGTCAGCAACTCCTGCTGGGAGACGCCGAAGATGTCCTGCAGATTGAACGAGCCGTTGGTCCAGTTGTGCGGGCCGGGGGTGCCGGTCACTTCGCCTGCGATCGTCGGTGTACCGGTGAAGCGCGGGTACGTGATGCCGAGACCTGCGGTCCCGCCCTGCACGCGGCCGGCGTTCGTGACGTTGATCCGGTCGGCGCGCGTGGCGGCGAGCGCCGCGGCGGCGGGCAGCGCGAGGCTCATGCGCTGGAGCTCCGCGGCCATGCTGGTGCGGGAGAGGACGACGTTCGGCGCTTCGTTCGGCAGCTTCGTCGCGTCGTTGCGGACGTAGATCGTCCCCTCGGAAATGATGCGCCACATCGTGCCGGCGGCAGCCTTGCCGCGGCGCGTGCTGATGTCGGTGACGGCGGTGCGGCGGACGTCGTAGCGTCCGTGAACGCGGCCGGTGCCCATGATCTCGTACGAGCGGACGATGCCCGTGGCCGGGTCTTCAGAGTCGGTGACCGGCGGAAGGTGCGGCGGGACGTGGGGGCAGACGCCGCCCGGATCGATTTGCGGATTGAACGTGACGACCGGCTGCGGTTGCTGACGGATGAACCAGGAGAGCGACTCGTTGATCCCCGCCGCCGCGGCGTTGATGGCCTGTCCCTGATACGTGAGCTGACGCGCGAGCGTGCGGCCCGAAAGGCGCGTCAGCGTCAGCGCGATCATCAGCAGCAGCAGAACCAGGCTCGCCGCGAAGATGACGGAGATGAGTGCCGCCCCTCGCTGGTGTTGTTTCCCGTCGCGCATCAGCGCTCCTTCAAAAAATAGAAAAGGGGCTCTACGCCCCTCTGTCCGGCAACGTGGCCGTCGTAACGTCTGCGAGTCGATACACCTACGGCATAGAGAGTCGTTTCTCCTGTTGGTCCACTGACGAAAAACGGGGCGATCTACGCCCCGGATGACCGGTTTTTCGACAACAAAAAAGGGGCATTACGCCCCTGTGTTGGTATCGAGTACCGCGGAAAGCTGGTTCGGTTTCGTCGCTAGGTTGTCCCCTGCTGTGTGGCGAAACTTAGACCTACGGAATGTGATGGTCAATACACTCTGCCACGTTTCACGCACGAATCACGCGGTGTTGATGCGGCATTCACGGAAACGCCAACCACAGGGAATGACGCGCAAATCGAGGCACGTGAAGGCTACGAAAAGCACGGAAAGGACAGGCGGCACAGCCAGTACGACGGGTGCGAATAAGACCTACAACACCCATAGGACAAACAACCGGCACCACCAATCGGCGCATCAGTGGGTGTGCGTCTTTAGTAACGCGTCGATGCGCCGGAATGGTTCTGTCCCATAGGACCTATCGGTCCTATACGTCCCATTCGTCCTATCGTCCCCCCGCCTACCCTTCGTAGTGCTTGTGTTCCAGCTCCGCCTGGGCGGCGGCCAGACGGGCCACCGGGACGCGGTAGGGGCTGCACGACACGTAGTTCAGCCCGACGCCGCGGAAGAAGCGGATGGAATCGGGGTCGCCGCCGTGCTCACCGCAGACGCCGACCTTCAGCTTGTCGTTCGCGCCGCGACCGCGCTCGGTGCCGAGCTTCACGAGCTGTCCCACGCCGTCCTGGTCGATCGACTCGAACGGATCCTTCGGCAGGATCTTCTTGTCGACGTAGTCGGGGAGGAACGACCCCGCGTCGTCGCGCGAGTAGCCGAACGTCATCTGCGTCAGGTCGTTGGTGCCGAACGAGAAGAACTGCGCCGTCGTGGCCAGGCGGTCGGCGATCAGCGCCGCGCGGGGGATCTCGATCATCGTCCCGACGAGGTACGCCACCTCGATACCTCTCTCCGCCATCACCTCCTTGGCGATGCGGTGAACCATCTCGGTCGTCAGCTCGAGCTCCTTCACGGTACCGACCAGCGGGATCATGATCTCGGGGTGCACGTCCATGCCGTCGCGCTTCACGTCGCACGCGGCCTGGAAGATGGCGCGCACCTGCATCTCGTAGATCTCCGGATAGGTGATGCCGAGGCGGCAGCCGCGATGGCCGAGCATCGGGTTCGTCTCGTGGAGCTGGTTGACCTTGTTGCGCAGCTCGATGAAGCCCCAGTTCATCTCGCGGGCGACCGAGGAGATCTGCGCTTCGCTCTGCGGCAGGAACTCGTGGAGCGGCGGGTCGAGGAGGCGCACGGTGACGGGCATCCCCTGCAGCTCGCGGAAGATCCCTTCGAAGTCGGCTTTCTGGAACGGCAGCAGCTCGTCGAGCGCTTTGCGGCGGCCGGCCTCGTTGCGCGCCAGGATCATCTCGCGCACCTTCAGAATCCGCTCCTCGGCGAAGAACATGTGCTCGGTGCGGCAGAGGCCGATGCCGTGCGCGCCGAAGAGGCGAGCCACGCGCGCGTCGTTCGGCGTGTCGGCGTTGGTGCGGACGCCCAGCGTGCGGATCTCGTCTGCCCAGCGGAGGAGGCGGTCGAAGTTGCGGAAGACTTCCGACTCCTCCGGCTTCATCGAGCCTTCGAGCAGCACCTGCACGACTTCTGAGGGCTTCGTCGGCAGCTTGCCGCCGAGGATCTCGCCGGTGCTGCCGTCGATGGAGACCCAGTCGCCTTCTTCGAGCGGCTCGTGTCCTTCGCTGCGCAGCTCACCCTTCGCGTAATCGACCTTGAGCTGCCCCGCGCCGACGATGCAGGGGCGCCCCATGCCGCGTGCGACGACGGCCGCATGCGAGGTGAGGCCGCCGCGCGTCGTGAGAATGCCAGCGGCGCTGTGCATGCCGGCGATGTCCTCGGGCGACGTTTCGATGCGCACGAGGATCACCGGATCGCTCTTCGCCATCTGCACGGCGTGCTCCGCGTTGAAGGCGATGCGGCCGGTGGCCGCGCCGGGACCGGCGGGGAGGCCGCGTCCGAGGAGGCGTCCGCCCTTGAGGACTTTCTCTTTCTCCTTCACGTCGAAGACCGGCGCGAGGAGCTGGATGATCTGGTTCGCTTCGACGCGCTCGACCGCTTCTGTCTGCGAGATGAGCTGCTCGTCGACCATGTCGCACGCGATCTTCACCGCGGCGAAGCCGGTGCGCTTGCCGGTGCGCGTCTGGAGCAGGTAGAGCTTGCGCGACTGGATGGTGAACTCGATGTCCTGCATGTCGCGGTAGTGCGACTCGAGCTTCTGGTAGACGTCGACGAGCTGCGAATAGACGTCGGGGAACGCCTCTTCGAGCGACGTCTCGCCTTCGATGACGACCTGCGCTTTCGAGATCGGCAGCGGCGTGCGGATGCCGGCGACGACGTCCTCACCCTGCGCGTTCGGCAGGTACTCGCCGAAAAACTTCTTCTCGCCGGTCGACGGGTTGCGCGTGAAGGCGACGCCGGTGGCGCAGTCGTCGCCCATGTTGCCGAAGACCATCGACTGCACGTTGACGGCGGTGCCCCAGTCGTCGGGGATCTGGTTCAGCTTGCGGTAGGTGATGGCGCGCTGGTTGTTCCAGGAGTTGAAGACGGCGCCGATGGCGCCCCACAACTGCTGCTCGACGTCCTGCGGAAACTCCTGATTGAGGCGTTTGCGGACGAGCTCTTTGTAGGTGGCGACGAGCTCGCGCAGCGCGTCCGCCGGAATGGCCGCGTCGTTCGGCGCGCCGGCCTTCTCGCGGACGGCGACGAGCTCGTGCTCGAAGTGCTCGCGGTCGATCTCGAGCACGACGTCGGAGTACATCTGGATGAAGCGGCGGTAGGAGTCGAGGGCGAAACGCTCGTCGCCGGAGGATTCGGCGAGGCCCTGGACCGTCTCGTCGTTGAGCCCGAGGTTGAGGATCGTGTCCATCATGCCGGGCATGGAGGCGCGGGCGCCGGAGCGGACGGACACGAGGAGCGGCTTCTTGCGGTCGCCGAACTTGTGGCCGACGGAGGCTTCGACACGCGCGAGGTTCTCGGCGACGCTGGCCTGCAGCTCCGGCGGATACGTCTTGCCGTGTGCGTAAAAGTACGTGCAGACGCCGGTGGAGATGGTGAATCCCGGCGGGACCGGCACACCGATGTTGGTCATCTCGGCGAGGCCCGCGCCTTTGCCGCCGAGGATTTCTTTCATCTTCGCGTTGCCTTCGGCGGAGCCGTCGCCGAAGTAATAGACGTATTTCTCCATGTCGCTCCCGGTAACCTCTTGACGTGGCGGATTATCTATCGCTCGACCACGGCCACGCTCATCATTTCACGTGCGGCCTGGCTGACCACTTCGCGCCACGGCTGATCGGCGCCCGCGGCGACGAACTGCGTGCGCGAGACGTCGATACCGCGCTGCTGCAGCGCAGCGCGGAGCTCGTCGACGCGCCGCTGCGCTCGTGCGCGGTTCGCGGCGGCGCTGGTCTCGCGGAATTCGTGGACGGTGATCTTTCGCGGTGCAGCGGTCAGCATCGCGGCGTCGTAGACGTAGCGCGATCGCGGATTGGGGATGTCGGATGGTGTGGTGCCGCAGGCGGTGCGTTCCCCGAACCAGGCGGGGCCTTCGAACAGCGTCATCGGATCCTGGAACCAGCGCGCGGCGCTGAGGCGCTGGCCGTCCGGCGACACACCGATCGCCGCGACGCCGAGCTGCGGCCCCTCGGTCCATGCGACGCGATAGACGCCGCCGTTGCTGCTTCCCCCGATGTGAATGTCGTTCCCGATCATCCCCGTAACGCTCGCGCCGGACTGCAGGATGCGGGCCGGTAGCCCGTTGATCGTCCAGCAGCCTTCGAGCGGCGGGATGGGCCGCGTGTCGAGCAGCGTGCCTCGCGCGAGGAGGGCGCCGACCACGGCCCGTTGCTCGCCCGATTCGATGGAGACGCGCACGTGGCTGGCCTCGAACGGCGCGGTGGCGGGGGTGTACGTCACCCCATCGAGGGAGCTCTCGAACGTGACCTTCTTCGGCGCCAGCTTCTCGCGCGGCGTGTGCGGCTCGAGGCTGGTGATCCGCGCGCGTCCGCCGAGGGCGTAGGTGATGGTGGTGACGTCGTTCGGGGCGAGCGCGATGAAGTAGCTGTCCGCGTCGCCGTCGATGGTGTGGATGGCGGAGTTTTCCAGCGTCAGTTCACTGCTGCGCGATAGAACCGTGGCGCCCGCGAAGAGGCTGAGGAGGTTGTCGCGCTCGGGGTCGGTGTGGATCGCCGGGGGCTTGGTTGCGGGGGGCGGGGTCTCGGGGGCGGGTTTGCAGGAAGGGAACGATAGGACGAATAGGACGGATAGGACAGATAGGACCGATGAGGCGACCCTCCGTCCTGGTTGTCCCATCTGTCCCATGCGTCCTATGGTCTTTCCGGTCGTTACGCGTTCTTGTAATCGCTGCGGTCGACCACGATCTTCGTGACATCCGCAACGCGCCCGACTGCGCTGCCGACCTTGCGCAGGAGCGACATGCGGTTGCGGCGGACGGCTTCGTCGTCCACCATGACCATGACGTCCTTGAAGAACGCTTCGAGCTCCGGCGCCATGGCGGCGAACGACTCCATCGCCGGGCGGTAGCGGCGCTCGGCGATCAGTTCGCCGATCTGGTCGACGATCGCGTCGGCCAGCTCGGCCAGGCGCGTTTCCGCGGGATGCTCGAGGTGCTTCTGGCTGACGGTCGTGTCGGTGTGCCCGGCCGTGATGTTGGCGATGCGCTTCGCCGAGTCGAGGATCGAGAGGAAGTTCGGCTCGTCGCGCATGTCCTTGATCGCCTGCGTGCGGTCGACGAGGTCCGTGAGCGACGACGCCCAGCCGGCTTCCATCGCCGCGGCGATCTCGTCGTACGCGAACGCCCATGCCGACGCTTCGAGGATCGTGCGGACGCGCTCCGCGAAGAACGCGAGGAGGTCGTCGCGCAACGCGGTGTTGCTCGTCTGGCCGTGGGCGGCGAGGCCCACCTCGACGAGCTTGTCGATGCCGACGCGCACCTCACGCTTGTCGCGGTTGAGAAGGATCTGCACGATCCCCTGCGCCGCGCGGCGCAGCGCGAACGGATCCTTCGAGCCGGTGGGCTTCGCGCCGATGGAGAAGAAGCCGGCCAGCGTGTCGATGCGGTCCGCGAGCGACACGAGCGCCCCCGCCACGTTGCGCGGCAGCGCGTCGTCGATCGAGACCGGCCGGTAGTGATCGTAGATCGCCTGCCAGACGCTCTCCGGCAGCCCTTCTTCGCGGGCGTAGATGCCGCCGACCTGACCCTGCAGGTCGGTGAACTCCTTGACCATCTCCGTGACCAGGTCGGTCTTGCAGAGGCGCGCCGCGGCGACGACGGCGTCGGGCTCCACACCCGCTTCGTGGGCGAGCAGCGCGGCGATCCGTTCGATGCGCTTCGTCTTGTCGGCGTAGTTGCCGAGCTTTTCCTGGAACTGGAGGTGCGAGAGCTGCTCGTGACGCTCTTCGAGCTTCCGCTTGCGGTCAGTCTCGTAGAAGAACTGCGCGTCGGCGAAGCGGGCGTTCGTGACGAACGAGTTGCCGTACGCCGCGTTCCCATCGGGATCGCCGTCGTTGTCGAGGACGGCGAGGAACGAGTTCGTCAGGCGGCCGTTCGCATCGCGGATCGGCAACTGCTTCTGATGCACGCGCATCACCGTCACGAGCACTTCTTCCGGCAACTGCAGGTACTCGCGGCGGAACTCCGCGCGGACGACGCCGGGGAACTCCGTCAGGTACTGCCACTGCTGCCAGATCGACGCGTCGGCCGACGGCGTGCCGCCGACTTCCTGCGCCAGGACCACGGCGCGGCCGGCCATCACTTCGCGGCGGCGATGCTCGTCGATGACGACCTTGGCCAGCTCCAGCTTCGAGACGTACTCCTGGAACGTGCGCACGTCGAACGCCCCCGGTGCCAGCGTGCGATGCCCGACGGTGCTGACGCCGGACGTCACGCCGAACAGCTCGATGGGGAGCGGCTGCTCGTCGAAGATCGAGATCAGCGCATGCACCGGGCGGATGTACGCGTGCTCGCTCTTCAGCCCCCAGCGCATCGTCTTGGGCCAGCGGATGGAGGTGAGGATCTCCGGGATGCGCTGCTGCAGGAGGGCGCCGGTCTCGCGGCCGGTGACCTTCTTCCTGATGCGCACGTACTCGTCGCCGGAGTCGAGGAGGTCGTCGAGCGACGCCGCCTGCTTGCGCAGGAAGCCGTGCAGCGCCTGCGTCGGTTTGCCTTCCGCGTCGTAGGCCGACTTCTTCGGCGGCCCTTTCAGCTCTTCCTCGCGGTCTTCCTCGCGCAGCGGCAGGCCGCGCAGCAGCAAGGCGATGCGGCGCGAGGTCGCGTTGACCTTGACCGAACCGGCCGCGTTCAGCTCCGTCGAGAGTTTCGTCAGCCGCTCGGAGAGCGTCGCCAGCGCCGCTTCATGCATCCACGCCGGGATCTCTTCGGTCAGCAGCTCGAGAAAGTAATCAGCCATGGACCGGTGCCTCCTGCTGCAGGAGCGGGAAGCCGAGCTCGCGCCGCGCTTCGAGGTACTGCGCCGCGCAGCGCACGGCGAGGTCGCGCACGCGCTTGATCACGCCGACGCGCTCCGTGACGGAGACGGCGCCGCGCGCATCGAGCGTGTTGAACATGTGCGAGCACTTCAGCGTCCAGTCGTACGCCGGAAGGACGAGCTTCTCGTCGAGGCAGCGCCGCGCTTCCCCCTCGTACGCTTCGAACAGCTTCCAGTGGAGCGGCACGTCGGCCACCTCGAAGTAGTACTTCGAGAACTCGTACTCCTCGTGCTTGCGCACCGCGCCGTACGGCACGTTGTTCGTCCACTCGATGTCGTAGATCGACGATTGCCGCGACAGGAACATCGTCAGCCGCTCGAGGCCGTAGGTGATCTCCGCCGACGTCGGCGCGAGGTCGATGCCGCCCGCCTGCTGGAAGTAGGTGAACTGCGTGATCTCCATCCCGTCGAGGAGGATCTGCCAGCCGACGCCCCAGGCGCCGAGGGTGGGCGATTCCCAGTTGTCTTCCTCGAAGCGGATGTCGTGCCGCGACAGGTCGAGGCCGATCGCGCGCAGCGAGTCGAGATAGAGGTCCTGCACTTCGAGCGGCGACGGCTTCAGGATGACCTGAAACTGGTAGTGCTTCCCGAGGCGGAAGGGGTTGTCGCCGTAGCGGCCGTCGGCGGGGCGGCGCGACGGCTGGACGTAGGCGACGTTCCACGGCTCCGGCCCGAGGACGCGGAGGAAGGTGGCGGGATGCATGGTGCCGGCGCCGACCTCGAGGTCGAGCGGCGTTTCGATCATGCACCCCCGCTCAGCCCAGAAATTCTGGAGTTTGAGGATCAGCGACTGAAAGGTGACCCGCGACATAGGGCGGGCATTCTAATGGAGGACCGATGCTTTCCGTGCTGCGCCGCACCATGCGTTGAGTCTAGCGTGCCTGGCGGATAGGACCCATTCGTCCTATAGGTCCTATCCGTCCTATTTGTCGCATCGTCCCCTGATGCCACCGGGCCGCCGTTACGCCTGCGGCGGAGGCGCAGGCGCGTCGCTGGGCGCCGTGTCGGTCGGCGGCGCCTCCTGCGGCTTGTCCTGCGGTTTGCTGTCCTTCGGCGGCTTGTCTTCCTTCTTCTGCTGTCCCGGCGGCTCGGCCGGCGGGGTCGACGGACCCGCCTCGTCGGCTGGCTCCGCCGTGTCAGTCGGCTCGGCCGGCTCAGCCGGTTGCTGCTGCTGCGCCGGCGGTGCTGCCGGGGCCGGCTGCGGCTGGCTCGCCTGCTGCGGCGGCTGAGGGGCCGGGGTGTAGGTCTGGCTCGGCTGGCTCGGGGCCGGCTGGCTCGGCTGTACTACCTGGCGCGGCGGACGCGGCGCGGACGGCGCCTGCGGTGCCGGGGCGCTGCCGTAGCCGCTGTAGCTGCCGCTGTACGCGGGCGGCAGCGAGCCTGCCATCGCCGTCCCCTGCTGTGCCGGGGCCGACGACGGAGCGACGTCGGGGAGCGTGAAGTTGGTCGTGGTGTCGGCATTCGTGCCGGTCAGTGCGGTCATCGGGGGAGCGACCTCACCCGGTCCGTTGATGGTCGAGCTGACTCCGCTCGCGGATCCTTCGGCCACCACTTCGTACTGCTGCTGATCGCGATGCAACCCGTCGGTTCCGCTACCGCCGCAGGCGGTTGCACCAGCTACAAGTGCAATCGAGAGAAGCAAGTTTGTGTGTCTCATATGGTCCTTTTTGTTCTCTTTCAATCGCAAGGAGCGGGCCACTTCGGGCGTGGTTATTGCGAGTCATGAACAGAGGAGGACTCATGGCTAAAGACCGTAACAACACCGGCGGCCCTTCGCAGTCGCCCAAGGACACGCCGACCGACGATCGTGACAACCGCAAGGTGCAGAGCCGCGACGAAATGTCGGAGCGTGCCGTTTCCGGCGACCGCCCCGGCGACGGCAGACGCAACGGTTCGGACAAGGCGCCGCGCGGGTAGACGCGGCAGGGCCCAGGGCTCAGGGCTCAGGGCTCAGGGAGCTCCGCGGCGCCGAACGTTCCGCGTCGCGAAGCCCTGAGCCCCGGGCCCTGACCCCGAGCGCGACACTCCGCCCAGCGACGCCGTATCATCACGTATGCGCCGCGTTTTGTTCGCCGCACTCCTGTTCGCCGCCACGACCACGTTTGCCCAGACGATCCCGCCCCCTCCGTATCAGGAGGTCCTGGTCCCGCTGAGCGTGCCCGATCTGCCGGGAGCCAACGGCTCCGTCTGGCGGACCGACCTCTGGGCGGTCAACGGCTCCACCAGCACGGCGAGCGTCGCCGCCCTGCCCTGCATCGTCGTCTCGCCCGGCCCGACCTTCTGCGCCGGCGCCATCGCCATTCCCCCCAACCGCACCGTCCAGCTGCCGCCCCTCGGCGGCACCGCCGCGGCGCCGGGCGTGCTCCTCCGCGTCAGCACCCTGCACGCGGAGTCGACCGCGTTCACCCTGCACGTCCGCGACGTGACCCGCAACGGAGAGTCGTGGGGCACCGAGATCCCGGTCCTCCGCATGCGCGATCTCTTCCTCCGGCCGGTGCACCTGACGAGCATCCCCTTCGGCTCCGATTACCGGCAGACATTACGGTTGTACGCGATCCTTCCCGGCGGAGGCAGCACCGCGCGCTTCCGCGTGAAACTCTACGACGTGAACGCGAATGCGGACCGCATGCTGCGCGACGAGGTGGTGACGCTGGAGCTGCCGCCGACTCCGCCGCCCAACGCCATCGGCACGTCCCTCGCGCAGGCGACGGTGACGGACCTTTTCCACATCGAGATCGGCGGCGTCGACCGCGTGCGCGTCACCATCGAGCCGGTCACCGATCCGCTGGCCTTCGCCGCCCCGGTGCCCTTCTGGGCTTTCGTCAGCGTGACCAACAACAAGACGCAGCAGGTCACCACCGTTACGCCGCGCTGAAGTAGACGATAGGACCTATAGGACGAATAGGACCAAGGTTGTCTGATAAAGCCTGTCGTCGATGAAACAACGCGTTGCGCTGTACCTCTGCCTGACGGTGATGGCCCTCGCGCGGCTGCTGCTGCAGTCCGCCGCGATGCCGCCGTATGCGGGGCTGGATGAGATCTTCCACGTCGCCTGTCTCTCGTTCGTGGCGGAGGAGGGGCGCGCGCCGCAGACGGCGGAGCTGTCGATCCCACCGTACCTCCACGACTCCATCCAGCAGCGGCAGGGCGCGCTGCCCGCCTTCGCGCAGATCGCGGAGCGGTGGCCGGACGTCGTGCGCACGAATCCCAACCTCGTGGCGCAGGGAACCGCGCCCGTCACGCCGGGCCCGTACCGCATGGCCAACTACGAGGCGCAGCAGCCGCAGCTCTACTACCGGCTGGCCGCGCCGCTGGTGAAGCTGCTGCCGGCGCGCACCGCCATCTCCGAGCTGCGTCTCTGGCGCTTCCTCTCCGTCGCACTCGGACTGGTCATCGTGCTGGCCACGGCGTTCGCGGCGGAGCGTCTCTTCGGCACGCCGGGCATTCTCGCGGCGGCGGTGCTCGTGCTGCTGCCGACGTGGCACACGCTGGTCGTGCGCGTGGCCAACGATGCCCTTGCCAGCGCCGCGATAGCGGTGGCCTTCGCCTTTACCGTAGCGCAGCCCAGGCGGCTCGGCGGTCAGCTCGCCGAAGCGGCGTTGTGGGCCCTCGCGCTGGCGGTGAAGCTGTACACGTGGCCGCTGGCCATCGTGCTGCCGCTGGTCTGGTGGCGGCAGCGCGCGCGCTGGCCGCGCATTGCGCTCGTGCTGGTCGCCTGCGGCGTCAGCGCGCTCCTCACACTGCACGATCTCTCCTCACGCACCTCCAACCCCCTCGGCGTCGTGGCTTTCGACCGTCCCAACCGCGCGCCGCTGCCCGCCAACGTCGACCTCGGGGAGCTCGTGCGCGTGACCATCGCCTCCGGTGCCTGGACCAGCGGTCAGCACTGGAACGCGCTGACGCCGCCCGGCATCGCCCTCCTCTTCGGCCCACCGCTCCTCCTCGGCGGCTGGCTCCTGCTGCGGTACCGCCGCGAATCGGGAGGCTGGCTCGCCGTTCCCGCGGCCGCGCTGCTGGCCTTCGCCGCGGCGCAGGCGTTCAACGTCGTCAGCTGCGTGCTCGCCCGGCGCGCCGGGAACGACATCCCCATCGGCGGCAAGGAAGGGTGGTACTGGTACGTCGCGGCGCCGATCGTCGTGGCGACGGTGCTGCCGCCGCTGATCGCACGCATGGGACAGATAGGACGAATGGGACTCTTCGCCTGGCTGATCGTGGTGGATGTGGTGATCCACGAAGTGGCGCTGCACCACGACTACTCCGGCGAGACGTCCCCTCTGTCACCTTCACTGCTGTTCCGCTGGGGGCCGCCGCGAGCGCCGTTCACCGCGGCGCTGGATGGCATCGCCGTGGGTCCGTACGAGGACTGGCTGCTGGTGCTGCGGCTGGTGCAGGTGGCGCTGCTCGCACTGCTGGTGCGTTCGCTGCGTCCTGCCGGTCCTAGCGTCGCTCCGTGATCAACAGCGTCGAGGTCGCGGAGGCATACAACCGCCCCTCTTCATCCTTCAGCGTGGCTTCGGCGAAGGCGGCGCGGCGTCCCATCGAGATCACGCGTCCCACCGCCAGCAGCCGCCCCGAATCACGTGTGATCGCCTTGTGGTAGGCCACCTTCAGCTCGAGCGTCGTATAGCCCTGCGTCGCGCTGAGCGACGTGTGAACGGCGCAACCGCACGCCGAGTCGAGCAGCGTCGCCGCGTAGCCGCCGTGCACGGAGCCGATCGGGTTGTACGCGTGCTCGCCCGGCGTGCCGGCGAAGATCGCGTGGCCCGCATCCACCTCGACCAGCTCGAACTGCAGCGATCGCGCGATGCCGGGAGCGCGCCCCGACGCCATCAGTGCGCGCAACTGCGAAAGACCATCCATCCCCGGACCGACTTCTTCGGCAAGACTCATGACGCCGATCATATCGCCGGTGGCGCACGCCTCCGCTCGCCAGGTGATTCACGTCCACGCCGCCGCTCTTCACGCGCTCTTCACCGGCGAGACAACTGGTCGTGGCGCGCGGTCTCTATAAAGAGCCGGCATGATCTTCCGTGTTGTCGCCGCTCTTCTCCTTCTCTTCACGAACCTTCCGGCCGAAGGGCAGAGTCACGGAACTGCTTCCGTCGCCGGCACCGTCAAGGACGCGGCCGGCGATGCACTGCCCGGCGTCACCATCACTGCCACGCGTGTAGGCGAGCCGGCCGATGCCTCCGTCGAGGTCACCGGCATCGACGGCGCGTTCCGTGTCGCGCAGCTCAAGCCGGGCGCGTACCGCATCGAGGCCGCGCTGGAAGGCTTCCAGCCGCTGACGAAAGACGTCAAGCTCGTCACGTCGCAGTCGCTGCAGCTCTCCTTCACGCTCGTCCCCGCGTTCGGTGAGACGGTGGAAGTGACGGCGGAGGCGGTGCGCGTCGGCGAGGCAGCGGTGCTGGAGAGCCGGCGCGAAGCCGCGGTCGTCAGCGACTCCATCTCCGCCGAGGAGATCCGCAAGTCGCCGGATTCCAGCGCGGCCGGCGTTGTCGAGCGCCTCACCGGCGTCACGCTCCTCGGCGACAAGTACGTCTTCGTCCGCGGGCTCGGGGAGCGCTACAGCGGCACCACCATCAACGGCTCCACGCTGCCGACGACGGAGACCGAGAAGCGCGTCGTGCCGCTCGACCTCTTCCCGGCCAAACTGCTGGAGACCGTCAACGTCGTCAAGACGTACACGCCCGATCGCGCGGGTGATTTCGGCAGCGGCGTCGTCGAGATGACCACCACCGAGTTCCCCGCCGCGGCCACGATGAAGCTCTCCCTCGGCTCCTCCTTCATCAGCGGCACGACCGGCGAGAGCTTCCGCCGCTACTCCGGCGGCCTCGGGCGGTTCGGCAACGGCGGCCAGTCGATGCCGGACGCGATGCCGGACGATTTCCTCAAACGCCGCAGCGTGCTCGATCCGAGCGGCTACACGCCGCAGGAGCTCGAAGCCTTCGGTGAAGCGCTGGTGGGCGACTGGACCGGACGCGAGACCAGTTCCGCTTCGCCGGGCACCGACTTCTCCCTGACCTACGGCAACACCTTCGGACGCTTAGGCGTCGTGATGTCCGCCGTTTCCACGCACGGCTTCGACACCGTCGACGAAGTGCAGCGCTACTACGGCCTCGACGCGGGCGGCATCCTCGTCCCGTACAACGATTACGACCTCACCACTTTCCGCGAGCACGCCAGCACGGGGCTCGTCGGCAACTTCTCGCTGCGCCTTGCCGAGCAGCACGCCATCTACCTCAACTCCGTCATGACGCGCGACGCGTCGGCGGAGGACCGCTTCCAGGAAGGGCTGCAGACGACGACGGGCGGCGACATCCGCGATTACCGCGTGCGCTACCAGCGCGAGGAGATCTTCTCCACGCGCCTCCGCGGCCAGCACAACTTCAGCGGTCCGGGACTCGGCAGCCTCGCCGAGTGGAACGTCGCCAGGTCGAGCGCCACGAACGACTCCGACCTGCGCGAGAACATTTACCGCGAGGCTGACAGCGGCGTCTTCGAGCTGCAGACCGGCTTCGCCGAATCCGGCAAGGTCGAGTACTTCGAGCTGGAGGACGACATCGAGCAGGCCGGCGTCGCGTACTCCATGTTCTTCGCGCAGCCGGAAGGGCGCTGGTCAGGCTCGCTCAAGGGCGGCATCGAGAGGCTCGACCGCACGCGTGACTTCGGCGCGCGCCGCTTCCGTTTCGCCACCGCCAACCAGTTGCAGTTCGACCTGACGCAGACGCCGGACGAGATCTTCACCGCGAACAACATCCGCCCCAACGGTTTCGAGATCCGCGAGATCACCGGCGTCAACGACGCGTACGACGCGGAGCACATCGTCGATGCCGCGTACCTCATGACCGACACCACGTTCGGCCGCTGGCGCGTCATCGGCGGCGCGCGTGTCGAAAGCTCCGACCAGCGCGTGCGCACGTTCAATCCGTTCGACACCGCCAGCAACGTCGAGTCGGTCAACGAGAGCCGCGACGTGCTGCCCTTGATCAACCTCGTCTACCAGCTCGCGGCGAAGACGAACGTCCGCTTCGCGTACGGCCGCTCGCTCAACCGCCCCGAGTTCCGCGAGCTCAGCCCCTTCACGTTCGTCGAAGTCGCCGGCGGCCGCTCGGTGGCCGGCAATCCCGATCTCGAGCAGGCCACGCTCGACAGCTTCGACCTGCGCTGGGAGACGTTCCCCCGCGGCAGCGAAGTGATCGCGGCGAGCGCCTTCTACAAGCGCATCGACAACCCCATCGAGCGGATCATCCAGCCGACGACCGACCTCCGCCAGTCGTTCGTCAACGCCGACGCGGCGTCGCTGTACGGCCTCGAGCTCGAGCTCCGCCGCGCGTTCGCCGAGCTCTGGTCGCTCAACGTCAACTATGCCTGGATCCAGTCGCACGTCGACATCGGCCCGCAGCAGTTATCGGTCGTCACGAACAGCGAGCGGCCGCTGGAAGGACAGTCGGATCAGGTGACGAACGTCTCCCTGCAGTTCTATCAGCCTCGCTGGGGCACCATGTTCCGCGTCCTTGGCGCCTACAGCGGCGAGCGCCTCGTCGAAGTCGGCGCGTTCGGCCTCCCCGACGTCTACGAGTCCGCCTTTCTTTCCTTCGACGCCGTGGTTTCGCAGAGCCTCTTCCGCGGCATCGAGCTGAAGCTCGCCGGCACGAACCTCCTCGACGAGAAACGCGAGTTCACCCAGGGCGGAGCGCTGCAACGGCGCTTCGATCCGGGCCGCAAAGTCAGTCTTTCGTTGAGCTACACACCGTTCTGATTCGTTGTCCGTTGTCCGTTGTCCGTGCGGTAGCGCGCGCCCGGACCGCACGAACAACGGACGACGGAAACCGGACAACGTCCCCACCCCCCCACAAAGGAGAACCATCAATGCAGAGAATCTTCACCCTCTTGGCCATTGCTCTATTCAGCCTTGCCGCGGAAGCGCGTGAACGCGTCATCGGCCGCGCCGGAAACCTCGACTGGGTCAAGCGCGCGCCGCTTTCGGCCGTGGTCAACGCCACGCCGGACCTCAACGGACCGCGCCCCGTCGTCCTCCTCGAGACGAACTACTACACGTTCGTTCCCGGCGAAGGGCTGCAGTTGCGCGCGACCGTCAACGCCAACGGCTACACCGCTCCCGTCACCATGTACCTCTACTGGGAGAACCGCACGACGGGCGAGCGCCGCTACTACAACGTCGCCGGCGGGCTGCAGAGTGCGCAGGCCGATCTCTTCGGCAGCGCGGCCGCGCCGGTCCCGGTGATCGTTCCCGCGCTGAACGACTTCGTCCTCTTCGGCTCCGCCAGCGATACGTCGGACCTCAGCTTCGCCGTCAACGGCGCGCTCGGCGCCGCGATCACCGTGCCGTCGAACCAGAACGGTCTCTATCAGTACGTGCTCGAGCTGCGCGACGCCGCCGGCAAGCGCGTCCTCTCCCGCTCCAACGCCATGTACTCGTACGTCACCGAAAGCGTGAACGTCACCGGCACGCTCGGCAGCAACACCACGTGGACCGCCGACAAGCGGTACATCCTCAACGACTTCGTCGGCGTGGCCGCGCCGGCGACGCTGACCATCCAGCCCGGCACCGTCGTCTACGGCGGCGGCACGCGCGCGACGCTGTTCATCCAGCGCGGCGCGAAGATCATGGCCGACGGCACCGCGCGCCGCCCGATCATCTTCACCTCGGCCCAGCGCGTCGGCGAGCGCGATCAGCGCGACTGGGGCTCCCTCGTCGTTCTCGGCGACGCGCCGATCAACGTCGCGGGCGGCCAGGCGTTCCTCGAGGGTCTCCCCAGCCAGCCCGCGTACTCGTACGGCGGCGCGAACGCCGGCGACAACAGCGGCGTCATTCGCTACGTGCGCCTCGAGTTCGGCGGCTTCGAGATCCAGACCGGCCAGGAGATCAACGGCCTCACGCTGGCCGGTGTCGGCAACGGCACGATCGTCGACCACGTCGAGGTGCTGCACAACAAGGACGACGCGTTCGAGTTCTTCGGCGGCACCGTCAACGCGAAGCACCTCCTCGCGATCGGTTTCGCGGACGACGGTCTCGACTTCGACAACGGCTACAACGGCAGCATCCAGTTCGCGGCGCTGATCAAGCGCGCGGCCAACGACGAGGACGACGGCAACATCCTCACCGAGTCGGACAACCATCCCAACACCTTCACGCTCACGCCGGCGACCAATCCCCGCGTGTACAACGTCACCGGCATCCGCGAGAGCGGGCCGCGGGGCAACTACGGCTTCGTGCTGCGCCGCGGCACCGCCGGCAAGTTCTACAACACCATCGTCATGGGCAGCCGCCGCGCGCCGGTGACGATCCGCGACGACGCCTCGTTCAACCAGCTCTCCGCGGGTGAGCTGATCGTCAACAACTCGATTCTCAGCGGCGACTTCTCCGATGCCGGCTTCGCCAGCAGCAGCGACCGCGCACAGGCGACGCGCGACTTCCTCTTCACCACGATGGCGCGCAACCGCAACACGAGCCCGATGCTCGCCATCGGCGGCACGTCGCTCCTGCAGACGCTGCTGCCCGACCTGATGCCGCTGGACGGCTCGCCGGCGCTCGACGCCGACTACGTCGCGGTGCCGCCGGACAACGGCTTCCTCGAACAGGTCGACTTCATCGGCGCCGTCGGCCCCGGCCACAACTGGATCCTCTCCGGCTGGGCGAACTTCTCGGACAACTAAGGAGATCTTTCGATGAAACGCATCCTTCTGACACTCCTCCTCGCGTGCACGCCGCTCGCGGCCTTCGCCCAGCAGGCTTCGCTCAGCGCCACGCTGAGCGGCCAGAACGGCGCCGGCCTCGCCGTCGTCCGCATCAACGGCACGACCCTCCACTACTCCGTCATCGCCAACGTGACGGCGACGCAGGCGCACATCCATCGCGTTGCCGGCGACGCTGCCGTCGTCGAGCTGAACGTCAACATGCTCACCAACGGCACCGCCACGATCTCGCAGGCGCTGGCCAACGAGCTGGCCGGGAATCCGAACGGTTTCTACGTCGACGTCGACTTCCAGGGCGGCTCGCTGCGAGGCACGCTGGCGGGCGCCATCGATGCCGGAACGCGCACGGCGTACCTCCCGGTCGTCGGTAAGGTGACGGGTGCGAACAACACGAACTTCGTCACCGACCTCCGCATCATCAACCACGGCGCCGCGACGGCGAACGTCACGCTGGACTACTTCGGCGCTTCGGCCGTCACGCGCACCGTCACCGTCGCTCCGGGCGAGCAGAAGGTGCTCGACGACCTGGTCGGAGGCACGCTGCAGACGACCGGCCTCGGCGCGCTTCGCGTCACCTCCGACCAGAACGTGACCGTCACCGCCCGCGTCCTCAACGACCTCCGCGGCAGCAACCTCGGCACCACCGGCTTTGCGGTCACCAGCCGTACGGCCGGCGAGGCGGAGACGTCCGGGACGATCTCCTTCCTCTCCCAGTCGTCCGGCGCCGACATCACCGCGGGCACCGGCTTCCGCACCAACCTCGGCTACTTCAACCCCAACACCACCCCGGTGACCGCCACCTTCACCGCCCGCCGCACCAGCGACGGTACGGTGCTGGGCACCAACACCGTGACCATCCCGGCGAACGCCATGCTGCAGCAGGGCGGCTTCGCCCTCCTGTCGAACGTGCCCGACGCCGACCGCGTGCAGCCCAACTTCTACGTCACCTGGACCGCCAGCGCTCCGCTGTTCGTGTACGGCTCGGTGGTGGACAACAAGACGGGCGATTCGGTGCTGGTGGAGTAACGCCAGGACCAATAGAACAAACAGGACCTATGGGACGAATGGCTCCGCGGCAGCGGGGCCATTCGTTTTTCAGGGCGCGTTCACGCGACCAGCTGGTACCCGAACCCGCCGCGATTCACCAGCCGGTCCGCGCCGAGTTTCCGCCGCAGACTTTTGATGCGCGACTCCACCGTGCCGCGCTTCACTTCCGAGCCCGCCGGCAGCATCTCCAGCATGCGGGACACCGTCAGCGGTGCGGGCGCGTGCTCGACGAGCAGGGCGAGGATCTCCGTCTCCCCACGGGTGAGCTCCATCATGCGCCCGCCGACGCGGATGCGCATGGCGCTGATGAAGATCTCCACGGCGTCGAGCGCGACGGATTCATCGCGCGCCCCTTCCGTGCGGCTCAGCAGATTGCGAATGCGCGCGACCAGCTCGCGAAAGGAGAACGGCCGGCAGATGCAGTCGTCCGCGCCCGATTCGAACGCACGCACGCAGGACGCATCGCTGTTGTCGTCGGTGAGGCAGATGACCGGATGCGCCTCGTGTGCGACGCGGCACAGCTCGTAGCCGTCGTCGACCTCGAGGTCGAGCAGTACGAGCGAATAGCCGCGCCGCCGGATCGCCGCGACCGCCGCGTCGCGCCGCGTGAAGCACTCCGCCCGGTACCCCTCCGCCTCGATCGCCGACTTCAGCGCCCCGGCCGAAGCCCCGGCGCGATGAATGATCGCCACTGTCCGCATCGTTGCGCAATGTAGGTAACCGGTGTGAAACCGAGGTGAAGGGCGCGGGTGGTGGGGTAAAGGATGGGGGCAGGAATGTCGCGCGCACTTTGGAGCAGCGCACCGCCGCCGAGGTAAAATCAGGCCGCGATGGGCAAAGTCCTCGAACAGGTGATGGCAGAAGTATCGAAGCTTCCTGAGGCAGAACAGGAAGCGTTCGCCGCGGTCATGCTTGCGGAGCTCGAATCGGAACGCCGCTGGGACGACCTCTTCGCGCGCTCACAGGATCTGCTCGCGCGCATGGCGGACGAAGCGCGGCAGGAGTACCGTGCCGGCCTCACCGAGCCGCTCGACCCCGATAAGCTGTGAAGTCCCACACGACAGCTTCCTTCCGGAAGCGGTTCGCCGGGTTGCCGCTGGAGGTACGCAACCAGGCACGCGACGCCTACCGGCTCTTCCTGAGCAATCCGCATCATTCGAGTCTGCACTTCAAACGCGTGCACACGAAGGAACCGGTCTATTCGGCACGTGTCGGCCGCAACTATCGCGTGGTCGGATTGATCGAAGACGACGGCGTCATCGTCTGGTTTTGGATCGGTCCGCATGAGCAGTACGAAACCCTGCTCGCCAATCTCTAACCCTCCCTTCACCTCCCCTCCACACCCAACCCGTATAACCACGCGGTGCCTCGTCCTGTGCGGTTTCCTTTTCCTGACCGGCCTCGTATGTGGGGCGTAGCGGTTTCGCACTATCAGGTCGAGGGCAACGATCCCTGCGACTGGACCGACTGGGAAGCCGCCGGCAGGACTCGCGGCGGTGCTTGTGGCGAGGGGGTCGACTCGTGGCACCGGTACGAGCACGATGCGCTGCTGGCGAAGCAGGCCGGCGCCAATTCGTTTCGCTTTTCCGTTTCGTGGAGCCGCGTCTGTCCGAAGCGCGGCGTCTACGACGAAGAGGTGCTGGCGCGCTACCGGCGCTTGGTCGACCGGCTCGTGGCGCTCGACCTGGAGCCCGTCGTCACGCTCTTTCACTACACGCACCCGCGTTGGTTCCACGAGCAGACGCCGTGGACGTCCATCGGCTCCGTGTTGGAATTCGGGACGTTCGCCGGACGCGTGGCGAAAGCGCTCGGCGACGCGGTCCGCTTCTGGGTCATCCTCAACGAGCCGCTCGTGTTCCTGCTCGCCGGCTATCTGGACGGGCAGATTCCGCCCGGGATCAGTGACGCGCGCTCGCTGGAGCGCGTCTTCGACCACCTCATGGCCGCGCATTGCCTCGCCGCGGGGGAGATCCGCGCGCGCATCCCTCGCGCCGCGTTCGGCGTCGCGCACAACATGATGGCGTTCGGGCCGGAGCGCGAGTGGAATCCGCTCGACCGGTACCTCGTGAAGACCGCCCACACGATGTACAATCGCGGGATCATGGAGGCGTTCGCCACCGGCCGCTGGAAGTTCCTCCTGCCGCCCGGCACCATGATTCGCGGGCGCCGCGACGAGCTGCCGTACTGGCTCGACGCGTTCGGCATCAACTTCTACTCGCGCCTCCATCTCCGCTGTCCCGGCGAGACGCGCTGGGTCGGCGATTTCGATTATCGCGACCGCACCGGGCACGGGCTCACCGACAACGGCTGGGAGATCGCGCCGCAGACTCTCGGTCCGCTCATCGACGAAGCGGCGCAGGCCGGGTTCCCGCTGGTCATCACGGAGAATGGGCTGGCCGATGCCGGCGACCGGCTGCGTCCCGAGTTCCTCCGCCTGCACGCCGAGGAGATCCGCAAGGCGGAGGAGCGCGGCATCCCGATCCACGGCTACTTCCACTGGTCGCTGCTCGACAACTACGAATGGCTCGACGGTTACGAGCCGCGCTTCGGGCTGTACGCCGTCGACCGCCTCACCATGCAACGCACGCCGCGTCCCTCAGTCGACGTTTTCCGTTCGCTGGGGCGCGACTTTCTTCGCCGCGGCAGCACTCCTTCTTTACAGAAGGCGCATCTTCCGTCCGACCCTCTCACTGCACAGTAGCAGGTGCATAAGGAGGGTTACGGATGCTGCTTGCGGACTTCCACATTCACACGACGTGGTCGGATGGGAAGCTGTCGATTCCTGCAGTCGTCGATCTCTTCGGCCGTTCCGGTCACGACGTCATCGCCATCACCGATCACGTCGTGAATGCCGACACGATGATCGGCAAAATCACGCATCGCTTCGGCCTCACCGTCACGGCGGAGAACTTTCACGCATACCGCGTGGAGATCGAGCGCGAGAAGCAGCGCGCGTGGGACGAGTACCGCATGATCGTCTTCGCCGGCTTCGAGCTGAGTCAGAACGCCGTCACCCGCAACGCTTCCGCGCACGTCCTCGCCCTCGGTGTGGACACGTTCATCTCCGCCGACGGCAGCGTCGAGGAGATGCTCCTGCGCGCCCGCCGCGACAGCGAAGTCGTCGTCGCCTGCCATCCGCACGAGCAGTCGGACTGGTTCTCCAACACCTTCTATCTCTGGAACCGGCGGCACGAGCTCGCCGATGGCGTCGACCTGTGGGAGGTCGCCTGCCGCTGGGATCTCTTTCCACCCGTCGCCCGCGCGCGGCTGCCGTACATCGCCAACAGCGACTTCCATCGGATCGAGCATCTCGATGCCTGGAAGACGCTGCTGCCCTGCGCGCTCGACGAGCGCGAGATCCTCGACACATTGAAGCGCGGCCGCGGACTCGGCGTGACGCGCATGGGACTCGCCGCATGATTGCTACATTCATCTTCGGCACGCTCGCACTTCTCGGCACGCTCATCACCACGATCCAGGCGCTGCTCACGCGCCGTTTCCGGAGGGCCGCGCGCCCTTTTGTGTCCGGCCGGTCTTCGGCTTTCGTTTCGATTCTGAAGCCGGTCTGCGGAGTCGATGATGAGCTGGAAGAGAACCTCGTCTCCTTCACCAGGCTGCAGGGAGTCCGCTACGAGGTCGTCGTGTCGGCCGAGGAGTGGGAGGATCCGGCGGTGGAGATCGTGCGCCGGGTGATGCGTTTGCATCCCGAGGCGCCGTTCCGGCTGATCGTCGGCGGCGGGACGAAGCACGGGGTGGTCAATCGCAAGGTCGAGCGGCTGATCGCCGCGGCGGATGCGGCGAAGGGCAACGTGTTCTTCATCAGCGATTCGAACGTGCGCGTGCAGCCGGACGACCTCGCGGCGACGGTTGCCGCCTTCGACGACGCGCGCGTCGGTTGCGTGTCGAACCTCTTCACCGGAAGCGGCGCGCGCTCCTTCGGTGCGGTGCTCGAGTCGCTGCACCTCCTCGGCTTCGTCGCGCCGGGGGCGGTGCTCGCGGCGACGGCCGGCGTGCCGTGTGTCGTCGGCAAGTCGATGGCCATCACGCGCGAGGCGTTGCATGCGATCGGCGGCTTCGAGCGCTTCCGCCGCGTGCTGGCCGAGGATCAGGCGATCGGACTGGCGGTGCGCGATGCGGGGTTCGCAGTCGTACTGTCGCCGCGAGTCGTACGCAACGTGGTGATCGACCGCAGCGTGCGCCGCGCCGTGGACCGGCAGATCCGCTGGAACAAGATCCGGTACGCCTTCTCACACCCGTTATACGCGGCGGAGCTGATCCTCAACCCGCTGCCGTTCGCCCTGCTGGCGGGGCCGGAGTTCGCGGCCTGCGTGCTGATCGCGCGCTGGCTGCAGATGGCGCTGCTGAATCGCGCCACGCGAGCCGGGCTGACGTGGACGCAGCTGGCCGCGGTGCCGCTGCTGGACGTGGTGATGCTGTACGCCTGGTGCGCCGCGTTCTTTTCCAACCGCGTGACTTGGCGCGGCTACGAAGCGCGGATCGGCCGCAACACGGAGCTGCTGCAGGAAGCGTAGACAGCAACGATAGGGCTGGCGGAGGAGGGATCGATCGCCGTCCCATTGTCCCAGGCACGTAAACGTTCGATGAACCCCCTTGCGGATGCGTGCACATCGGTGCATATTTGCACGTGTCATGGCCACGCGAAAGCAGAAGTCGATCGATGCGCTGGTCGAGGCGTTCGATTCCCAGATGTTCCGGGCGCTCGCCGAGCCGGGGCGCGTCGAGATCCTCAAGTTCCTCCTCGCGCACGGACGCTCCGACATCCAGACCGTCGCCGCGGCGGTGGGGAAGGACCGTTCGGTGATCTCGCGGCACATGCACACCCTGAGCGACGCCGGGCTGCTGCGGAGCGAGAAGGTGTCGCGCAACGTCTTCTTCGAGATCGACAGCGAGTCGTTCGTGCGCAAGACGCGAGCGCTCTTCGATCAGGTGAGCAGGGCCATCGACGCCTGCTGCTCGTAACGCATCATCAACAAGGAGTCGTCCTCATGGCTGCCTCGCTGCTCGCGCTCTTCGGCGCGCTCTCTTTCCTCGACGGTGTCTACCTGCATCTCTGGCGTTTCCGGCTGCAGGAGCGTCCGGAGTCGCGCTACGAACACCTCACGCACACCTGGCGTGCAGTGCTCTTCATCCCGATCCTCGCCCTGCTGTTCCTCGTGGACGCCGGCGGCTGGCTGCTCTGGACCGGCATCGCGTTTCTGCTCGCCGACCTGGTCGTGGAGATTGCGGATGCGCGGTCGGAGCGTGACAGCCGCAGCTGGCAGGGAGGCCTCACGACGGGGGAGTACATCCTGCATCTCGTCCTCACGGGCGTACGCGTGGCCGGTGTCACGCTCGCTCTCGCCGCCAAGCCCGCCGCGGCGTGGCTGCTCGATGCGCCGCTGCGGCTATCGACCGCGCCCACCGCGCTGTCGCTGGTCGCCGAGTTGATGCTGCCGGGGGCGGTACTCGTGGCCGCGCTGCACGTGTTGCTGGTGTTGCGGCCGATGCTGCTGCGCGAGCTGTGCGCCGCGTGGCCGGTGCGTTACTGCAGCAGTCGATAGAACCTATCGGTTTCCCCCGCCGAACAACCACCGGAACAGCGCCATCGCCGCCAGCCCCCCGGCCACCTGCGCCACGATGAACGGCAGCACATCCACCGGCGCGATCCCGGAGAACGTATTCGTCAACGCCCGGGCGATCGTCACCGCCGGGTTGGCGAACGACGTCGACGCGGTGAACCAGTACGCCGCCGCGATGTAGGCCGCCACCACGATCGGCACCACGTGCGGCCGTTTGCCCGTCGCGTGGATCACGCCGATGAGGCCGAAGGTGGCCACGACTTCGCTCCAGAGCTGCGGGGCTCCGGTGCGGCGGTGCGTGGAGAACTCGACGGCGTCGAGCGCGAACATCCAGTGCGTGGCGATGACGCCGGCGACGGCGCCGAGGCACTGGGCGGCGATGCGCGGCAGCAGCTCGCGCCGCGCGGTGCCGCGCTCGAGGACGGAGACCAGCGTGACGACCGGATTGAAATGCGCTCCGGAGACCGGTGCGAACGTGAAGATCAGCGCCACCAGCGCCGCGGCCGTGGCGAAGCTGTTCGCGAGCAGCGCGATCGCCGCGTTGCCGCCGGCGAGCCGCTCTCCCATGATCCCGGAGCCGATGACTGCCGTCACGAGTAGCGCCGTGCCCACTCCTTCACCAACGATCGCGCGTCGCACGCGCGGCACGATAAGCGCGCGGCAGGCATAGGCCAAGTCAAATTCAGCGAAATCCCCCCACATCGGCCGACCCCGCGGCGCCACCACGATCGATATCCGACACATCGATGGAAGCGGCCGCGCTGCCGTCGACAACGGATCGGCCGTCGTCGTCGATATCCCCACACATCGACCGGACCCGCCGGGCTACCACGATCGATATCCCGAGACATCGACGGAGACGGCGGCGCTGCCGTTGACAGCGGATCGGCCATCGTTGTCGATATCCCCACACATCGACCGGACCCGCCGGGCCACCACGATCGATATCCCGACACATCGACGGAGACGGCGGCGCTGCCGTTGACAGCGGATCGGCCTTCGTCATCGATACCCTGCCCATCGAGGGCTCGTGCCGGGCGGCGTCGCTCGATGTCCGGCCCCGTCACGGGCGCGCGATCTTCGGGCATCATAGACAAATGTCCAGTGATGATCGGCAGACCTCTGTTCGTCGTTCCCAGTCCGTCGTGGCGGATGACACGCCGGCAGCTTCGCCCGCGGCCAGTCTGGATCTCGTGCACGCGGCTCCGCCGGCGCTCGCGGAGCCGGAGATGCTCGTCAAGGGGCTGCGCCAGTTGCAGCGGCGCATCCCTGAGTTCACGCAACTGACGCTGCAGGAAAAGCAGTCGCGCGCACGAGTCGCGAACCTCGATCCTGCTTTCATCGAGAGTGGCCTGCACGCCGCCGAAGCCTGGCCGGACAGCCAGCACTTCATGGGCCGAACGGCCGAGGAGCTGCGGGAGGAAGAGGCGGAGATCCGCCGGTGGGACGCGGTGGTCGTGGAGTTCCGCGCGATCACCGACGGCATCGCCGCCGCGAACCTCAAACGGAAGCACCGCCTCGGCACGACCATCCTGGACATCTACTACAGGCTCGGCAGTCACCTCCGGCGTCATAGCGACCCCGAGGATGTGCCCCTGCGTCCCTATTACGAGAACATGAAACGGGCGTATCAGCAGTCGCAGCGCCCGCGGAAGCGTAAGAAGAAGGAAGAACCGGGCGGGGACCGATAGGACGAATGGGACCTATGGGACAAATAGGACGAATGGGACAGCAGCGCTGCGGCCTTGTCCTATCCGTCCTATAAGTCCCATCCGTCCTGTCCGTCCCATCGTGCTTTGCGCATCCCGTCCCCGTCGTTGGCGCGTCGTTGATCCCGGCTTCACACGCGCCCGCTAATGTCGGCGGCGTGACGGATTTCCCCATCATCGGCGCGCTGGTTACGAACCACCGCGCCTTCGTACCGCAGACGCCGGTGCCGACCGTGGCCGCGGAGTTCTCGCGCGATCCGCAGCTCGAGGCCGTGGCCATCGTCGACGGCGCGAAGCCGGCCGGGCTCGTGACTCGCGGCAAGTTCCTCTCCACGGTGTACCGCCAGTTCGGCTGGGAGATCTACCAGCGCAAGACGATCGCGGCGGTCGCCGAAAAGGCGCCGCTCGTGCTGCCCGACTGGTCGCGCCTCGACGCGGCGCTCAATCTCGCACTGCAACGGCAGTCGCAGGACCTGTATGACGAAGTGGTCGTCATCCGCGATGATGGCTCTTTCGCAGGGCTGCTGTCCGTGCGGCAGATGGTGCTGCAGCAGTCGCAGGCGCTGGCCACCGCCATCGTGCAGAAAGAGCTGGCCACGGTGCGGGCGCAGGAGCTCGAAGAAGTCGGCCGCATCAAGTCGCAGTTCCTGGCGAACGTGACGCACGAGCTGCGATCGCCGGTGAACGCCATCATCGAGCTGGCGGAGCTGCTGCGCATGAAGCCCGATGAGCACCGCCTGTCGCTGCTCACCTCCTGCGCCACCAATCTGCGCAGCGTCATCAACAACATGCTGGAGCTGTCGAAGATCGAGGCGGGCAAGATGCGCGTGGTGAACGACCAGTTCGACCTCGTGCCGCTCCTGCACGAGGTCGCGGAGACGGCGCGCGTGCTCGCCGGCCGCAAACCGGTCGAGGTCCTCGTCTCCACCGGCGGCCGGACCGTGCCGGTCGTCTCCGACGAGGTGAAGGTGCGGCAGATCGTGCTCAACCTCGCCAGCAACGCGGTGAAGTTCACCGACGCCGGCCGCATCGTCCTGCAGCAGACCAGTATCGAAGACACCGTAGCGATCGCCGTCATCGACACCGGCATCGGCATCCGTCCGGACGATCTGGCGAAACTCTTCCTCCCGTTCTCGCAGCTCGAAGACGCCCACACCAAGACGCGCGAAGGCACCGGTCTCGGACTGGCCATCGTCCGGGAGCTCGCCCAGCTCCTCGGCGGCCGCGTGGCCGTCGAGAGCCGTCATGGCCACGGCAGCCGTTTCACGCTTCACCTACCGAAGGAGATTCCGCAATGATCCGTCAGCGCATTCTCGTCATCGACGACGACCCGGCTCACCTCGATTCCACCCGCGGCATTCTGGAGGCCGAGGGGTATGAGGTGGCGACGCACGACCAGCCGTTCGGCTCGACCAACGCCATCGTCAAGTTCCAGCCCGACCTCGTCCTGCTCGACGTGAACATGCCCGGCCTGTCGGGCGACAAGCTCGCGGACGTTTACCGCGCGAACGCCCGGACGCGGAGCACGCGCGTGATGCTCTATTCGTCGAACGACGAAGATGCGTTGCGTGAGGCGTCGAAGCGCCTGCAGCTCGACGGCTACATCTGCAAGGGGAGCCCGGCCACGCTGCGTATCCGGGTGGCGTCGGTGCTCTCGCGCTGATCTGCTACCCGTGCAGCGCCGTCAGCTTCATGTAGTCGATCCAGACCGGCAGCAGCTTGTCCATGCGGGCGCGGAGGGCCGCGGCGGCGCCGGGGGTCAGGGTGGTGAAGGGGTCCTGGGCCAGGCGTTCCTTCGCGGCCGGGTCGGTGACGCGGGTGAGGTCCATCTCCAGCGGGCCGTCGATCTTGCCCTGGAAGTCGAGGGTCTCGAAGACGTGGTTCACGGCTTCGCGGGTGCGGCGGTAGCGGGCCTCGTCGATGGAGGCGGCTTTGGCGGCGGCAGGGATGGTGTGGTCTTCCCACTCCTGCTGGGCGGCGGCGCCGCGCTCGGCCGGCGTGGCGGCGTTCGCGCCGCGCTCTCGCGCTGCCTTGACCAGCGCGATCTCCTGGGTCAGGCCGCGCTCGTAGAGGTCGAGGTCGGCGGCGGTGAAGTCGGCCGGGCCGGCCGTGGGCGCAGCGCTCTCTGCGGACGAGGCGGCGGCGGTGGTTTCCTCCGGCGCGGCGCCGTTGGTGGTGTCGGTTTTCGATTCGGCGCCGCCGCACATGACGGCCAGGAAGGGCAGCAGCAGGATGAGGCGTTTCATGGCGCCATTATCCGCGAACGCGACGGCGTCCTGTCAGGGCAGCGGCGGTTCGGTGGCCTTCAGCTCGGCCGAGGCGTTGAGCTCGGCGGTGGTCTCCGCGATGAGGACGTTGATGTCGAACGGCTTCTCGATGAAGCGCGCCACCGGGGGACACACCTTCTCCAGGGCGCTGGCGCCGAAGGCTGTCATCACGATCACGTGGGCCAGCTTCTCCGGATGGTGCTCGGTGAGGTACTTCACGACGCCGTAGCCGTCGATGCGCGGCATCATGAGGTCGAGCACGACGAGGTCGTAGTCGTACGCCAGGATCTTCTCGATGGCCTCGGCACCGTCGCGGGCCGAATCCACCTCGAAGTCCTGCCGGGCCAGGATGCGCGAGACCAGAATCCGGATCCCCGCATCGTCATCCACTACCAGCACCCGGCGCTTCGCGCTCATGGCCACACCCCCCCGGAGACACCCCTGCCAGTACACCGCGCATTACTACGAGAGGACATTCCAGGGATCGACTTAGCAACGGCACTGCCAAGGTGCACAGGGAAAGCGGCAGATGGGGGGTATGAATAAAAAATGACACCAAAGAGAACGAGAGGACGAATAGGACAGATAGGACGAATAGGACCTATAGGACCGCCGCCCAAACCCCGCGCGGAACTGCCCATGGGACCCCGGTGTCCTATTGGTCCTATGGGTCCTATTCGTCCTATCGTTCCCCCTTCCCCCAAACCGGAACAATCGTTCGGTCTCCCCGGTTGATAAAGCCGTACCGATTTGGTACTGTTTCGCTCCTTCTGCCGCGGACTGACCATGCTGAAGATCTCTAAACTCACGGATTACGGCCTGCTGGCTGCTGTCTACCTCGCCAAAAAAACCGGCGAAGTGGTGGCCGCTCGGGAGATTGCCGAGTTCTACCATCTGCCGGCCCCGGCGGTGACGAAGGTGCTGAAGACGCTCCATGCGGGCGGTCTCGTCCATTCGCACCGCGGCGTCGGCGGCGGTTATTCTTTTGATGGCGACGCCGAGCTCGTCACGCTCGGCCAGCTCATCGAAGTCCTCGAAGGACCGTGGGATCTCGTCGAGTGCGAGTCCGTCGACGATACCGGTCACGCGGTCTGCGCGATCCGGGTCGCCTGCCCCTCGCGGCGCTTTCTCTCCGGGATCAACCGCGCCATCAAGGGCGCCTTCGATCAGGTCACCCTCGGCGACCTCACGCGCGGCAGCATGCCGTTCACCGTCATCGACAAGCAGCGCCTCAACGGCGCGGAGTCCTCCATCTCATGAGTAACGCAAACGCCCAGATCGAACAGATTGCCCGTCAGGAGTACAAGTACGGCTTCGTCACCGACATCGAAGCCGATACCGTCCCGCCGGGGCTGACCGAAGACATCATCCGCTTCATCTCCGCCAAGAAAGAAGAGCCCGAGTGGCTTCTCGAGTGGCGGCTCAAGTCGTTCCGCCACTGGCTGACGATGACCGAGCCGACGTGGGCCAACGTCCACTATCCGCCGATCGACTTCCAGGCGATCCGCTACTACTCGGCGCCGAAGCAGAAGAAGAAGCTCAACTCCCTCGACGAGGTCGATCCGGAGCTGCGCGCGACGTTCGAGAAGCTCGGCATCTCGCTCGACGAGCAGAAGCGCCTCAGCGGCGTCGCCGTCGACGCGGTCTTCGACTCCGTCTCCGTCGCCACCACGTTCCGCGCGGAGCTGGCCAGTAAGGGCATCATCTTCTGTTCGTTCTCCGAGGCGGTGAAAGAGCATCCGGAGCTCGTGAAGAAGTACCTCGGATCGGTCGTGCCGTACACCGACAACTTCTACGCCACGCTCAACAGCGCGGTCTTCACCGACGGCTCCTTCTGCTACATCCCGAAGGGCGTGCGCTGCCCGATGGAGCTGTCGACGTACTTCCGCATCAACAGCGCCGGCACGGGGCAGTTCGAGCGCACGCTGATCATCGCCGACGAAGGCGCGACGGTGAGCTACCTCGAAGGGTGCACCGCGCCGATGCGCGACGAGAACCAGCTCCACGCCGCCGTCGTCGAGCTCGTGGCGCTCAACGGGGCGTCGATCAAATACTCGACGGTCCAGAACTGGTACCCCGGCGACAAGAACGGCAAGGGCGGCATCTACAACTTCGTGACGAAGCGCGGCAAGGCGTTCGACAACGCCAAGCTTTCGTGGACGCAGGTCGAGACCGGCTCCGCGATCACCTGGAAGTACCCGAGCTGCATCCTGCAGGGCGACAACAGCGTCGGCGAGTTCTACTCCGTCGCGCTGACCAACAACTATCAGCAGGCCGACACCGGCACGAAGATGATCCACATCGGCAAGAACACGAAGTCGACGATCGTCTCCAAGGGCATCTCCGCCGGCCACGGACAGCAGACGTATCGCGGTGAAGTGAAGATCATGAAGGGCGCCGAAAACGCCCGCAATTACTCGCAGTGCGACTCGCTCCTCCTCGGCGACAAGTGCGGCGCGCACACCTTCCCGTACATCGAGGTGCGCAACTCCACGGCGACGATGGAGCACGAAGCGTCGACCTCGAAGATCGGCGAAGACCAGCTCTTCTACTGCCAGCAGCGCGGCATCTCCGCGGAAGACGCGGTCTCGATGATCGTCAACGGCTTCTGCCGCGAGGTTTTCCGCGAGCTGCCGATGGAGTTCGCGGTCGAAGCGCAGAAGCTGCTGGGCGTGTCGCTCGAAGGTTCGGTTGGGTAAGAAAGAACAATGTTAGAAATCAAAGACCTGCGTGCCGGTATCGACGGCAAAGAAATCCTGAAGGGACTGAACCTCTCCATCGAGGCGGGCGAAGTCCACGCGATCATGGGGCCGAACGGCTCCGGCAAGTCGACGCTCGCCAGCGTCCTCGCCGGCCGTCCCGGCTATGAAGTCCTCGGCGGCTCCGTGACCTTCGAAGGGAAGGATCTGTTCGAGATCCCGACCGAGGAGCGTGCGCGCGAGGGGATCTTCCTCGCGATGCAGTATCCGGTCGAGATCCCGGGCGTGAACAACATCTACTTTCTCAAGGCCGCGCTCAACGCGAAGCGGAAGCATCACGGCGAGGAAGAGCTCGACGCGATGGAGTTCCTGCAGCTCGCGCGCGAAAAGATGAAGGTCGTGGAGCTCGACGAAGCGTTCATGAACCGCGCGGTGAACGAAGGCTTCTCCGGCGGCGAGAAGAAGCGCAACGAGATCTTCCAGATGGCCGTGCTCGATCCGAAGCTGGCGATCCTCGACGAGACCGATTCCGGGCTCGACATCGATGCGCTGCGCATCGTGGCCGAGGGCGTCAACACGCTGCGGAGCGAAAAGCACGCGGTCCTCGTCATCACGCACTATCAGCGGCTGCTCCGCTACCTCGTGCCCGATTTCGTGCACGTGCTGGCGGGGGGACGCATCGTCAAATCGGGCGGCAAAGAGCTGGCCGAAGAGCTCGAACAGAAGGGATACGACTGGATCGAGCAGGAGGCGGTCGAGGTCGCACAATGACGACCGCCCTCACCAACGAACTGATGAACGATCTTCGCGAGCGGGGAGCGGAGCGCTTCTCGCAGCTCGGCTGGCCGACGACGCGCATCGAGGAATGGCGCTACACGAACCTGGCGAACGTCGCCAAGGTGGCGTGGCGCAGCGATGACGCGCCGAAAGTGATCGAGACGCCGGCGACGCTGGCGGGTCGCGCGACCGTCGAGCTGCTCTTCGTCAACGGACGCCTCGTGCGCACGACGGGCGAAGCGCTGCAGCCGGTCGAGGCCGAGCGCATCGGCAGCGTCGCGGACTTCGAGAGCCACGCCATGATCGCGCTCAACGCCGCGGAGATGCAGGACGGCGCGCGCTTCCGCGTGCCGGACAACGCGGTCGTCGACGGCTTCATCCATCTCCTGTTCGTCGGCAGCGGCGACGGGATCTGGTCGCATCCGCGCAACGTCATCGACGTCGGGCGGAACGCGCAGGTGCGCATCGTCGAGACCTACGTCGGCAGCGGTGAGTACTTCACGAACGCCGTGACGGAGCTGCTCGCCGCCGAAGGCGCCGTCGTCGATTACACGAAGGTGGTGTGCGAGGCGGAGAGCGCCACGCACGTCGGCAGCGTGCACGTGCGGCAGGAGCGCTCGTCGAGCGTGACGCTGCACAACATGTCGATCGGCGGCGCGCTGATCCGCAACGACGTCTACGCGGCCCTGACCGGTGAGGGCGCGAGCGTCGCGCTCGAAGGCCTCTTCGCCGGCGCCGGGAAGCAGCACATCGACAACCACACCGTCATCGATCACGTCAGCCCGCACTGCGACAGCCTGGAGCTCTACAAGGGCGTCCTCGACGACCAGGCGCGCGGCGTGTTCGACGGGCGCATCATCGTCCGTCCGAACGCCTCGAAGACGGCCTCGAAGCAGTCGAACCACAACCTCCTGCTGTCGGAAACGGCGATCGTCGATTCGAAGCCGACGCTGGAGATCCACAACGACGACGTGAAGTGCAACCACGGCTCGACGATCGGACAGATCGACGAGGAAGCGCTCTTCTACCTCCGCTCGCGCGGCATCGGCGAGGCGGAAGCACGCAACCTCCTGGTCTACGCCTTCGCGGCCGAAGTCGTCGACCGCATCAAGATCGAGCCGGTGCGCGAGCAGATCCGGCGCGCGTTGTTCCGCGCGATTCCGGCGCGCCTGCCGGAGCGCAGGGGAGGTCCACGATGAGCAGCGTTCTCGAACAGAGTGTGACGTACGACGTCGAAGCGATCCGCCGCGACTTTCCGATCCTCGGCGAACCGATTCACGGCAAGCCGCTCGTCTATCTCGACAACGCCAACACGACGCAGAAGCCGTCGGCGGTGATCGAGCGCATCGACCACTACTACCGTCACGAGAACTCCAACGTGCACCGCGGCGTGCATTACCTCTCCGAGGTGGCGACGGCGCAGTACGAAGGGGCGCGGACGACGGTGCGCCGCTTCATCAACGCCCGCGACGAGAAAGAGATCGTCTTCACGCGCGGCACCACGGAGTCGATCAACCTCGTGGCGCAGACGTGGGGACGCCGCCACATCGGCGAAGGGGACGAGATCCTCATCTCCGCGATCGAGCACCACTCGAACATCGTGCCGTGGCAGATGCTCTGCCAGGAGAAGGGCGCGACGCTGCGCGTGATCCCGGTGAGCGACGAAGGGGAACTGCTCCTCGAGGAGTACGAGCGGCTGCTGAATCCGCGCGTGAAGCTGGTTGCCATCGGCCATGCGTCGAACGCGCTCGGCACCATCAATCCGCTGGCGCGCATGATCCCGCTGGCGCACGCGAACGGCTCGCTCGTCCTCGTCGACGGCGCGCAGGGCGTGCCGCACATGACGGTCGACGTGCAGGCGCTCGACTGCGACTTCTACGCGTTCTCCGCGCACAAGGTGTACGGGCCCACCGGCACCGGTGTGCTGTACGGTAAGGAAGCGCTGCTCGAGGCGATGCCTCCGTGGCAGGCGGGCGGCGACATGATCCTCTCCGTCACGTTCGAGAAGACGACGTACAACGCGCTGCCGTACAAGTTCGAAGCGGGCACGCCGAACATTCAGGGCGTCATCGCTCTCGGTGCCGCGCTCGATTACGTGAGCGGCGTCGGGCTCGACGCGATCGCCGCGTACGAGAACGAGGTGCAGCAGTACGCGACCGCGCGGCTGCGCGAGGTCGACGGCGTCCGCCTCATCGGCACGGCGAAACAGAAAGCGGCGGTGATCTCCTTCGTCCTCGAGGGCGTGCATCCGCACGACATCGGCACGATCCTGGATAAGGAAGGGATCGCCATCCGTACCGGGCACCACTGCGCGCAGCCGCTGATGATGCGCTTCAAGGTGCCGGCGACGGTGCGCGCGTCGTTCGGGCTGTACAACACGAAGGAAGAGGCCGATGCGCTCGTCGCCGGCCTCCACAAAGTCGTCGAGGTATTTCGCTGATGTCGTCGGACTTACGGGAGCTGTACCAGCAGGTCATCCTCGATCACAACCGCAATCCGCGGAACTACCGTGAGATGGCGGACGCGACGCGCCGCATCGAGGGCTACAACCCTCTCTGCGGCGATCACTACACGGTGTTCCTGAGCCTCGAGGGCGACACGATCCGCGAAGTCTCCTTCACCGGCAGCGGTTGCGCCATCTCCAAAGCCTCCGCCTCGGTCATGAGCACGACGGTGAAGGGGAAGACGAAGGAAGAGGCGACGCGCCTCTTCGACACGTTCCACCGCCTCGTCACCGGCGACGCGAGCGGACTGAGCGCGGCAGATCTCGGCCGCCTCGCGGCGTTCTCAGGAGTGAGCGAGTTCCCCGCGCGCGTCAAGTGCGCGACGCTCGCCTGGCATACGCTCCGCACCGCCCTCGATGGGGATGCAGAGAGCGTGAGTACGGAGTGAGGCTGTTTTCGGTTGTTGGTTTTCGGTTGTTGGTTAAAAGCCAAACCGAAAACCAACAACCGAAATCCGAAAACCAACTATGCGCGAAGAAGTCGAATTCAACCGCAACACCGAAGCCATCATGATCCCCAGCGGTGAGCGTGTCCTGGTCCCGAAAGGGGCGCAGGGAACGATCACGCAGGCTCTCGGCGGCACGTACACGCTCATCACGGACCGCGGCCTCATGGTCCGCATCTCCGGCCGCGAAGTGGAAGCGATCGGCAAGACGCCGGTCGACGCCCCGGAAGTGCAGCCGTCGGAGCTGACCCCCGAGAAGCTCGAAGAGCTGATCTGGGACGCGCTCCGCACCTGCTTCGACCCCGAGATCCCGGTCAACATCGTCGACCTCGGCCTGGTCTATCTCTGCGAGCTCAATGACGTGGAAGAAGGCGTCCGCGACGTCCACATCAAGATGACCCTCACCGCCCCCGGCTGCGGCATGGGCCCGGTCCTCGCCGGCGACGTGAAGTCGAAAGTCGAAGCCATCCCCGGCATCCGCACCGCCGAAGTGGAAGTGGTCTTCGACCCGGTGTGGGATCGCAGCATGATGTCCGATGCAGCGAAGCTGCAACTGGGCATGATGTGGTGAGTAGGGCTCAGGGGTCAGGGCTCAGGGCTCAGGGGCTGCGCTACACGGACGATGACCGCGCATAGCGGAGCCCCCTGAGCCCTGGGCCCTGAGCCCTGGGCCCCCGTCCGCTACAATGCCGCCATGCCTTTTTGCGCCAACTGCGGTAGCTCCACGCCCGAAGTGTCTTACGCGCTCTGCCCGAGCTGCGGCAATCCTACGAACGGGGCGCCGCGGCCGATGACGTACTCCCCGGCGGCGCCGCGGCCGGGCGTCAGCAAGTGGGTGTTCGTCATCGTCGGGCTCTTCCTGCTGATCCCGTTCATGGGGATCGTCGCGGCGATCGCCATCCCGAACTTCATGACCGCCATGCAGCGCTCGAAGCAGAAGCGCACGATGGCCGATATCCGCGGCGTCGCGATGAAGGTCGAGGAGTACGGGCTGAAGCACAACCGTTTTCCGGCCGATCTCGAGAGCGCCGGAATCACCGCGCCGAACGACGCCTGGATGCGGCCGCTCTGGTATACCTGCGTGCCGCAGGTGGAGTGCACCGGCTATGCAATCGTGAGCATGGGCGCCGATGGCGCGCTCGAGCATGAGGACATCGCCGAGTATGTGGACGCAGGCGGGACGACGAACTTCAATTCCGACATCGTCTTCATCGATGGTAAGTTCGTGCAGTATCCCAACACAGTCCAGGTGGAGTAGGGAAGGAGAGATATGTACTGTACGAATTGCGGAAATGATCGTCCCGACAATCATCAGCCGTGTCCCAACTGCGGGGCCGTGCCTCAGCATGTGCCGCCGGCATCGCAGCAGCAGTTCGGCTCGTCGCCACAGGAGTTTGGCCAGGTAGGCAATCCCCAGGGGCAGTACACGCCGCCTCCTCCGCCGTCGATCGGTGGACCGGGGTACGGCGGGCCGGGTGGTCCCGGGATGCCGGTGGGCACGAAGGTGCCGAACTACCTCATCTTCTCGATCATCATGACGATCTGCTGCTGCCCCCTCGGCTCGCCGTTCGGGATCGTGTCGATCATCTTCGGCGCGTCGGTGAACAGCAAGCTCGCCGCGGGTGACTACGCCGGGGCGCAGAAGGCGTCGGCCAACGCGCGCCTGTGGCTGATCATCGGTCTGGTGGTCGCGCTGGCCGGGATGATCCTCTCGTTCTTCATGGGTGGTTTCGAGGACATCACGCGGTTGATGAATGAAGGCGCTGCGAATCGCTAGCGTTGCGGCGGCCGCCCTCGTGGCGGCCGCCGGCGCGTGGGTGCTGTACCACAACGAACCGACGACCGCCGGGTTCTTCCCGGCGTGTCTATTCCGAAAGCTGACCGGCCTGGATTGCCCCGGCTGCGGCATGACGCGCGGCCTCTATCATCTGCTGCATGGGCACGTCTGGACGGCGTTCCGCTTCAACCCGCTGATGTTCGTGCTGCTGCCGCTCGTCCTGGGCGGCGGCACGATCGCCCTCCTGCGCGGTGAGCCACCCGCGCTGACGCGCAAGCCGTGGTTCGGCTGGACGGTGCTGTCGCTGATCTCGGTGTTCTGGGTGGTGCGGAACACGCCGTTGTGGCCGTTCTGACGGGCACCAGTGAAGAAAAAAGGGGACGGACCCGCGGCCCGTCCCCACATGCTGCTAGCGGTGGTCGTTGAAGAACGTCCAGTCACCGACCGGGTGTCCCTGCTGAAGCTGCTGCGCCTGCAGGTAGCCGTCGATGGCTGCCACGATGCTGACCAGACCACTGACCGTGCCGAAGGTGCACAGGCCGAGGACCCACGCCACGATGGCGACGATGCCCTTGGTCTTCTGTCCCATGATCAGGTAGCCCACCCCGCCGAGTACCAGCAGGTTGAGCACGAGCACGAGAATCGGATCCTTGGGTGGCTGCGTCGGGTAAACGAGACCACCACCGCTGGGCGGCGGCGGAACCGGCGAGCCGCCGGACGGCGGCGGCGGGGTGTACGAACCTCCGGGAGTTGTGTTCGACATTGATCCTCCTTACATCTTGTCTGCGAAGTCGCTGATGACAGGCACTTTCAAACGCTGGCCCGACGTTGCTTTCACGATGCAGACCACGATGAGAGCGATGTAGGCGAGCCACAGCACGCAGTTCAGCATGGAGAGGCCGCAGCCGACGCCGCTCGGCAGGAAGCGCATGAGGACCGTGATGAGGATGTACACCACGATGTAGGCGACGAAGATGGCCAGGCCGTTCTTCGCGTGCCACTGGACTTCGCGGTCTTCCTTCTTCGTGAGCAGCGGAATCAGGGCGAGCAGCCCCAGGTAAGAGAGGACGAGCATGATCGTGCGATCGCTGCCCGCGCCGCCCGGTGGCGGGTTGTAGCCTCCGCCCGTTGGCGGTGGCGGCGGAGTGTAGGAGCCGCCTCCCGGAGGCGGAGGTGTAGCAGGGGGAATCGTGGGCGGAGGAATCTCGCTCATTGCAGCTCCTTCGTTCTTTCCGAGTTTGGACGTGAATTCTAGCCGGATTCGCCGAGGCGAGTGAGACGGCGCTCGGCGAAACGAATAGGTATCACGGTCAGAGCGGCCGACAGCGTGAGCGCAGTCACCAGCGGCACCGCCGTCGCGATCCAACCGCTGTCGTCCTGCACGGAGAAGACGCGCCAGAAGAAATAGCGCATGATCGGCCGTGCCATCAGCACCATCATCGTCCCCACATAGCCCATCGAAAGCGCCATGTAGGCGAAGCCGCCGAGCGACAGGCCGACCTGCAGCGGGTTCTCGGCGTTGAACTGCGGCGACAGGGCGCCCATGCCGATGCCGAGGCTGACCAGCGTGAAGGAGAGCAGCGAAGCGCCGAACAGCGTGAACGCCCACACGGCCGGCCCGGCGCCGAGCATCGAGTTGGCCACCGCGGTGAGCACCAGCGCGAGCAGCGTCAACGGCGTGGCGTAGACGAGCGCCTTCACGCGCAGAAACTGCCGGTACGACACCGGCGCCGTCTGCAGCAGCCAGAACGCCTTCCCTTCGGACGAAACGGACGGATACGCGAAGCGGAGGCAGATCGCGGCCACGACGAAGCCGGCCATGCCGAGGTTGGCGTACGCGACGATCGTGGCGCGCGCGTCGCCGCCGAGCGGCAGCATGCGGATGTTGTAGAGGTAGATGAACATCAGCGCCGCCATGAGGAAGACCTGCGACCACTGCGCGACGTCGCGCCCCAGCGTGCGCACTTCCTTCCCGATCATGGCGCGCATCGGGAGATCGGCGCGCGCGAAGAGATGGTCGAGCAGCCACGTGGCACGCGTGGCGCCGATCGCGACGGGCGCCATGCTTTCGCGCGCGCGGACGAAGGCCGTGAAGTAGATCGCGCGGCCGATGAGGGCGAAGGCGGTGAAGAGCAGCAGCGCCACGAGCCAGATCTTCGGCGGGAACAGCGTCGCTCCGCTCTGATCCGTCATCACCTGCGCCAGCGCGGTGCTCGGATAGACGCTCATCGCCGGCAGCTCGATCTGCCGCAGCACGCGCACCACGTCATCGGTCCCCACCTCGGAGAAGAAGCGCTCCGGCCGCGCCATCCGGAACGCGACGACGGCGAACGTCAGGATGAGGATGGCGATCGTGGCCACGATCTGATGCACGCGGCGCACAGGAAACCAGCGCACGAGCACGAGGATCACGAGCGAAGCCAGCGAAACGGGGATGGTGAGCAGCAGGAGGAGGTTCCCGACCGTGGTCGGATAGAACGTCCACGGCCGGTCGTACTGCCGCGCGTACGCGACGAAGATCGGCAGCAGGAAGGCGAAGACGATGGTCGCGCTCTGCGCGAGCGTCTTGAGCCAGCGCGCGAGCAGCACGCGCAGCCGCGAGCGTGGCGCCGCGTGGTAGAGGTCGAGATCGAGATCCGCAAAGTACGACCCGATGGCGACCGTCATCGACGAGGAGAACAGCACGATCGTCGCGACGAGAAACACCATCGACAGCAGGTTGCGCAGGATGCCGATGGCGAAGAACGGCGTGGTGGCCTCGATCTCCGCCGTGGCCCGGAACAGCCGCGCAAAGAGCACGAAGTCACCGATGAGAAAGCCGGCGAACAGCGCGCTCACAATGAGCGTCTTGAGCAGCATCGCCGCGTTGAACGGGCGGAGCTTGGCGAAGGTGAGGCGGAGGGACCACATCAAAGCGACCGTGGTGTGGTGAGGTGGGACATGGTTTTCGGTTTTCGGTTTTTGGTTTCTGGTGCTGTGCTACGCGGTGAGTGTCGCGTGGCGCAGCACCGAAAACCAAAAACCGAAAACCGAAAACGCCTCACACGATCCCCTTCACTTCCTCAAACCACTGCATCATCGATTGCGTCCGCGCCGCGCGCTGTTTCGCGCGTTCCAGGCCCAGCTCGAGAAGGCGCTCGATGAGGCGGGGGTACTTCATCTCCGTGGCTTCCCACAGCTTGGGGTACATGGAGATGTTGGTGAAGCCCGGGATGGTGTTGATCTCGTTGATGAAGAGGCGGTTGGTGCCGCGCTCGAGGAAAAAGTCGACGCGGGCGAAGCCGGAGGCGCCGATCGCTTTGAATGCGGTGACGGCGTGGCGGCGGAACTCCTCGACCTTCTCCTTCGGCAGCTTCGCCGGGATGAGGAGCTGCGATTTGTTCTCGACGTACTTGTCCATGTAGTCGTAGAACTCGGCGCCGGCGACGATCTCGCCCGGGACGGACGCTTCGGGCTTGTCGGTGCCGAGGACGGAGACTTCAATCTCCCGGGCATCGAGGCCGCGCTCGACGAGGACCTTTTCGTCGAAGCGCAGCGCGTGCTCGATGGCTTTCCCCAGCTCCCCTTCGCCCTTCACTTTCGTCACGCCGACGGAGGAGCCGCTGTTCGCCGGCTTGACGAAGTACGGCAGGCGCAGCGCGTTGTTGATGGCGCGCGTGACACGTTCGCGCTCGCTCGTCCATTCGCGCTCGTGGACGGCGATGTGGTCGACCATCGGCAGCTTCGCGGCGGCGAACGCCTGCTTCATGTGCGCCTTGTCCATGCCGATGGCGGAGGAGGTGACGCTGCTGCCGAGATAGGGGAGCCCGAGGATCTCGAGGTAGCCCTGGAGCGAGCCGTCTTCGCCGCCGCCGCCGTGCACCAGCGGGAAGACGAGGTCGACCTCGACGCCGCGTACCCACTGCTCGAAGAAGAAGCCGGTATCGCCCTGCTCGCTCTTCTCTTCGCCGGCGAGGATGCGCGCGCTGCGCTCCGGCGCGATGAAGCGGCCGTCTTTCCCGATGCAGATTGGCGTCAGCTCGATGCGCGGCGGTGCGGCGCCCGCGACCGAGCGCGCGGAGAGGATGGAGACTTCATGCTCGGGGCTGCGGCCGCCGAAGAGGAGGATGACTTTCATTTGGCGTCGTTGTCCGTTGTCCGTTGTCCGTTTTCCGTGGCGCCCGGTGAAACCACGGACAACGGAAAACGGACAACGGACAACGCGTCAGTTACGGTGTCGGGATCGATCCCAGCAGGTACTTCAGGTCTTCATCGCGCCAGCGGATGCCGCCGCCGAAGGTGAAGGCGGTGTCGTTGAGGGCGTTGTCGACACCCGAGGTCACGAAGAGGCGCGGGGAGTTGGGCTTCTCGCGCCGGAACGTGTACTCGGCGAAGGTACGGATGTGGGGGTTGTCGTCGCGCTGCTGCCCGAAGTCGAACGCCTCGGCCGTCACGCGCAGACGGTCGTTGACGTTGTAGTCGGCGCCGACGCCGCCGGTGGAGTCGAAGAGGCCGATGCGCAGCGCGAGGTCGTCGAACACCCAGCCCGCCTGCGCGGAGAGGAGGAAGTCGCGCTCGTAGCGGCTCTGCTCCGTCACGATCGTCTCGGACTGGCCCGTGTCCGGATTCGTGCGCGTCTCGACGATGGTCTTGTCGCGCCGCTTGCCGCGCGGATCGTCGACCAGCTCGATGTTGTAGAAGCGGTTGAGGTCGGGGTTCGGCTGCACGCGCGCCATGACCGCGGTGCGCGAGCTCCCTTCGAAGCCGGTCTCGACGCCGGTCAGCGGATCGGTCGCGCTGTTCTGGCCGATGTAGTAGTCGCCGCGGATGCCGAGGTCGAGGCGGAGGCGGCCGATGCGTCCGAGCGTGTTGCGCAGCTCGTTCACGCCGCTTTCGACGGAGCCGAGGGCCGCGGTGAGGCGGTCGTGCGCTTCGTCGCTGTAAATCAGCTTGCCCACGGTGCCCTGGCCGGTCTGCACCTGGCCGGTGATGGCGTTCAGGTTGTCGGCGGTGGTGCGCAGGTCGGTCGAGAGACCTTTGATGTTCTGCACGACGGCGCGGACGTCTTCGCGGTTCTCGCCGACGGTGCCGGCGATCTGATTCGCCACGCGGTCGAGCGAGTCGGCGAGGCGGGGGATCTCGACGCGGAGCTGCGCCGTGATCTCGCGGGCGTTGCCGAGCGTGGCGTCGACGTTCTCGCGGTTCGCGGAGATGAGGAGGCGCACCTGCATCGTGATGTCGCGGACGTTCTCGACGATGTCGGTGAGGCGCTGCTCGTTGCCCGGTCCGGCGAGGACCTGGCGCAGCGAGGCGGTGATGGCTTTGACGTCGGTGGCGATGTCGGAGACCTGCGTCGTGACGTCGTCGATCGAGGCGGGCTGCGTGCCGGAGAGCGTGACGACGTCCGTCTGGATGACCGGCGCTTCAGGGCTGCCGGGATCGAGCTCGATGTACTTCTCGCCGAGGAGGCCGAGGTTGGCGACGCGCGCGGAGGCGTTGGCGCGGAGGGGGACGTCGTTGTCGACTTGCAGCGTCACTTCCGCGCGGCCGTCGGGACGCACCTTGATCGAGCGCACGGTGCCTTTGCGGACGCCGGCGATGCGCACGGCCGACTTTTCATCGAGACCGGCGACGTTGTCGAACAGCACTTTCACTTCACGGGTGCCGGCCCCTCGTCCGAGGTCGATGTCCTCGATCTTGAGGACGAAGAACCCCAGGACCCCGAGGGCGATGAGCATGACGAGGCCGACTTTGGCAGCAGAAGACATGGTTCAGAGCTCCGGCCGCGCATTGTAAAGCGGATTGCCGGACGGATCGCCGGGGCGATTGCTGAGCGGATCGATGCCTGCGCGGCGCAGCATCTGGAAAAGCGTCGCCAGCGGGAGCCCCACCACGTTCGTGTAGCTGCCGTGGATGGACTCGATGAACATGGCGCCGATGCCCTGCACGGCGTAGGCGCCGGCCTTATCCATCGGCTCGCCGGTGCTCACGTACCAGGCGATTTCGTCGTCGGAGAGCGGCAGCATGCGCACTTCCGACTCGGCCACGCGCGTCTCGTGGTGCTTCCGCTCGAGGTTCACCAGCGTCACGCCCGTGTAAACAATGTGGGTCTGGCCGGCGATGGTCTTCAGCATGCGCCGCGCGTCGGCTTCGTCGACAGGCTTTTCGAGGAGCTGCTCGCCGAGGAGGACGGTGGTGTCGGCGGCGATGACCCAGCGCGAGGGATGCTCCTGCGCCAGCGCCGCCGCTTTGTCGCGCGAGAGCCGCGCGACGTACTCCTCCGGTGCTTCTCCGTCCGCGCGCACTTCGGGGACGTGCGACGGCAGGACGTCGAAGTCGAGACCGATGGACGCGAGCAGCTCGCGCCGCCGCGGCGAAGCGGAAGCCAGGATGAATTTCACCGGAGCGGTCTCTCCTCGATGCGCACGATGGCCAGGATCAGCACATACCGCGCCTCCGCCACGATCCGGTAGAGGATGCGCAGCCCGCCGATGCGATGGCTCCACAGGCCGCGCAACGGCTCGAAGAGGGGCGTGCCGACGATGGGGTCCTCGTCGATGATCTCCAGCGTCTTCATGACCAGGGCGCGCTCGTCGGAGTTGAGCGCTGCCCAGTCGTCGGCCACGGATTGGGCCAGGCGGAGGCGGTTATGCCACACACGCCACCTCGGCCGGTTGTCCGTTGTCCGTGGTCCGTTGTCCGTGCTGGCGCTGCACGGACGCATAGCGCAGCACGGAAAACGGAAAACGGACAACGGACAACGCGTCCCTCACCCCAGATCCTCCACTTCCAGCACCGCCCCCGCGCGCACCTCTTCTTCCGCGCGGTTCAATCTGGCCGTGACGTTCGCGTCGTTGGCCAGCTCGATCGTTTCGCGGAGGGCAAAGTATTCGTCGTAGGAGACGAGCATCACGACCGGGCGGCCGTGGCGCTCGAAGATGGTGCGTTTGCCCGTGAGCTCGCACTCGAGCACGAGCTCGCGAGCGTCGGGCGGAAGGTCGAGGATCTCGGTGCGGCGCTCGCGCATGGCGGCTTACGGTTTGGTGGCGACCTTGCGCGGTCCGCGATGCGAGGCGCGTGGATGCTCGTCGCGGTTGGCCACGAGGTCCTCGATGAACGCGTCGAACTCCTCGCCGAGCTGCTCGTGGCGCAGCGCGTAGTCGACCGTCGCCTTGAGGTAGCCGAGCTTCTCGCCGGCGTCGTAGCGGCGTCCTTCGAAGACGTAGCCGTAGAAGTCGCCGGTGCGCACCAGCTCGCGCAGGGCGTCGGTGAGCTGGATCTCGCCGCCGGCGCCGCGCTCGGTCTTCTCAATGAGGGGGAAGACGTCGGGCGGCAGGATGTAGCGGCCGATGATGGCGTAGCGCGAGGGGGGATTGACCTTCGGTTTCTCGACCATGTCGCGCACGCGGAAGCGGCGCTCGCCGACCATCTCGCCGGCGACGATGCCGTAGCGCGAGGTCTGATCGGCGCTCACTTCCATGAGCGCGATCACAGGTCGTCCGGTCTCCTCGAACACGCGGCGCATCTGCAGGAGGCACGGATCGTCGGCGAGGATCACGTCGTCCGGCAGCACGACGGCGAATGGCTCGTTGCCGACGGCGTCGCGGGCGGTGAGCACGGCGTGCCCGAGCCCGAGGGCTTCCTTCTGGCGGACCGCGATGAGGTCGGCCATGCGGCTGACTTCCTCCACCTCGGCCAGGAGGTCATCCTTGCCGCGATGGCGCAGCGAGCGCTCCAGCTCCGAGGTGCGGTCGAAGTGATCGAGGATCGTCTCTTTGCCCTTGGAGGTGACGATGATCAACTTGTCGAGCCCCGACCCGAGCGCCTCCTCGATCCCGTACTGCAGGATCGGCTTGTCGACGAGCGGCAGCATCTCTTTCGGAATGACCTTGGTGGCCGGAAAGAAGCGGGTGCCGAAGCCGGCGCAGGGAAAGACGCACGTGCGTAGCTGAGACATGAGGCGGTTGTATCACAAAGGACGGAAGGGACCGATGGACCGATCGGACAGACCGCGCAAGTCCGGGTGGGCGGGGTCCCATCCGTCCTATCGGTCATATACGTCCCATTCGTTCCATCGTCCGCCCCATTCCCATGCAAAATGCGGCCACGCATGGAACTCCTCCTCTGGCGCTGGAGCACCACAGCGCAGATTGCGTCCGCGTTCATGATCGCGGTCTTCTTCGTGGTGCTCAGCCGCCCGGTGCGGCGCGTGGAGCTGCGCCCGTGGGTCGCCGCGTGGCTGGCGATGACGCGCTCGAACCGGGACCTGCTCGACGCGCAGGAAGTGCTGCAGGACCTGGTCGACCTCGATCCGCTGACGGGACTGGCCAACCGGCGCGCGCTGCCGGCGGTGTTCCGCGAGTCGTCCGAGAGCGGCGCGACGATCCTCTTCTTCGACCTCAACGACTTCAAGCGCATCAACGACGCGCACGGCCACGCCGCGGGCGACGATTGCCTGAAGCGCTTCGCGCGCGCCCTGCAGTCGTCCTTCCGGCCCGACGATCACCTGATCCGCTACGCCGGCGACGAGTTCGTCGTCGTGGCCCCGGGAGTCGCGCCGCCCGACCTCGGCCGCCGCATCGACGCGCTACGCGAGCGGCTGAAGTTCGACCGCAACGAAGGACCGGAGATCCGCTTCTCCGTCGGCACCTCGCATCTGCCGGTGCACGGCGACGCGCAGGCTGCCCTGCGCGCCGCCGATGACGCGATGTACGTGGAGAAGTCGCGGAAGAATCAGCGCGCGGAGCTCGGCTAGCTCACCGCGCGCGCCGGTCATTTCGCCGCAATCATTTCGCGCTGAGCGCCTTCGCCTCGCGCAGCATCTCGTCGGCGCGGGCCCGGACGCGGTAATCCTCCGTCAGGTTGCGCCAGCGCACGACGCCGTTGCGATCGATCAGGAACTCCGCCGGCCGTGCGGTCGGTCCGCCGCCCATGCCGGATTTCTCGTGGAGCAGGTCGTAGCGGCGAATGACGTTACCTTTAGGATCGCCGAGAAATGTGTACGAAAATGCAGATCCGTAATGCTTCTTGGTGACCTCGGCGGGATCGATGCTGATCGCGATCGGCTTCACGCCGGCCGCTTCGAATTCGGGAAGACGCTGCTGGATACTCCGTAACTCGGAGTTGCAGAACGGTCACCAGTAGCCGCGGTAGAAGATGAGCAGGACGCCGTTCGAGCCGGCGAGCGTCTGCGACAGCGTGACCGGCTTGCCGTTCGTGTCGGCCAGCGTGAAGTCGGGCGCCTTCTGTCCCGGAGCCGGCGAGCCCGCCGCGCCCGGCATCCCGCCGCGCGTGGAGGCGATCGCGAAGACGAAGGCGCCGGCGATGACCACCCCCAGCACGGCCACGATCGAGGCCAGCACTTTTTTCGGCGCCCGTCGCCAGCCGGTGACGAGGAGCACCAGCGCGAGGACGAAAAGGGCGTAGTTCACCCAGGGCACATCGCGCGTGACGGGATAGTTGACGAACACCGTGAAGTAGGTGAGGAACGCGGCCACACAAAGCAGTAGCCCCGTCCAGAGCGGCCAGTTGAAGCGTTTCTGCTGCATAGCCGGAATGATAATGAAACCCACGGCACAAAAAAGACACGATCCCGGTGGCCAGCAAGGGTTGGGCGGCTCATGGGGTCCTATAGGTCCTATCCGTCCATACGTCCTATCGTCTCCCCCTGCCCCTGGTACCGCACCCATCCTTCCCATGGCAGCGAACTTGCGTCCGGCGCCTTGTGGTACAACTAACTCCTCGGACTGGGCGGGCATGCGTAAATTCCTGATTCTCTTCATCGTTGTTCTTCTTGCGACTCCGGCATTCGCACAGTGGCGGCGGGCGGGTCTCTACGGCGCCGACGTCCGTGCGCTCATCGTCGACCCGAACGAGCCGGACACGCTCTATCTCGGCACCAGCAGTGGTGAGGTTTACTACTCGGTCGACGGCGCGAAGACGTGGCTGAACCCGAGGAACGGCATCCCGTTCCCGAATCACGTCGTGGACAACCTGGTCATCGACCGCGCCGGACGCCTCTGGGTGGCCGCGTGGGGTCTCTGGGGCGGCGGCGTCATCGCCGTCTCGAACGACCGCGGACGCACCTGGACGCGCCGTGACGCCGGACTCGAGGACTTCTCCGTCCGCGCCATCGCGCTCGATCAGAAGGACCCGAACTACGTCGTCGTCGGCGGCCTGACGGGCGTGTACCGCAGCAAGGACGGCGGCGAGCAGTGGCAGAAGATCTCCGAACAGATCAACGTCGAATCGCTGGCCATCGATCCCCGCTCGCGCGAGCGCATCTTCGTCGGCACGTGGCGCCAGGGATGGCGCACCGACGACGGCGGCAAGAACTGGAAGCACATCGCGAACGGCATGGTGCTGGACACCGACATGTTCTCGATCACCATCGACGCGAAGAACCCCGACAACATGTGGGTGGCGACGTGCGGCTGGGTCTACAACACGAAGAACAGCGGCGACCTCTGGACGCGCTACCGCGACGGCTTCAACAACCGCCGCATCCACGCCGTGGAGATCGACCCGTGCAACGCCGACACGGTCTACGCCGGCTCGGTGGCGGGACTCTACCGCTCCGAAGATCACGGCAAGTCGTGGTACGTCGTCTCCGATGAAGGACTGGTCATCAACTCGATCGTCCTGCATCCGCAGCGCCCCAACCGCATCATCCTCGCCGTCGAAGGCGATGGCGTTTACGTCTCGCACGACCGTGGGAAGACGCTGAAGCGCACCGCCGACGGGCTGCACAACCTCCGCATCACCAGCGTCGTGGCCGACCCGGTCGAAAAGGACCGCGTCTACGCCGCCGTCGCTTTCGGCGGTCAGGCCTCCGGCATCTACTCCTCGGAGGACGCCGGAAAGACGTGGGCCAAGATGAGCCACGGTGCGACGCTCCCGGAAGTGCTGTCGCTGACGGTCGCCCCGGAGCCCGACGCCGAGGTGCGCTTTTTCGCCGGCACCGAGAAAGGCTTCTTCTTTAGCAAGGACGGCAAAGAGTGGACGCAGGCGGAGCCTTCCAGCTTCCCGCTGCGCGTGGCGAAGGTCGTCCGCTTCAACCGCAACCGCTACTTCGCGGCGACGAGTGAAGGCGTGTTCACCTCGAAGGACGGTGGCCAGAACTGGTACCGCCTCGCCGACTCCGACCGCCGCACCGTCGACATCGCCATCGGCAACGTCGGCGGCAAGCAGGCGCTCTTCGCCCTCACCTCCGATGGCGTGAAGGTCTACGACAGCGGCCGCTGGGCCCCGGTCGCCGACGCCCCGTCGCAGGGACGCACGCTCGCCGTCCGCAACGTCGCCGGGGGACAGCTCGTCTTCGTCGCCGGCGCGCATGGCGTCAAATCCGGCCGCATCGACGACGAGCGCCGCTGGCAGCCGGTCGAAGCTCCCGACGCGCAGTACGCCTCCGTCCTCAGCGGCACCCGCTCGGCCGGACAGATGCTGTTCCTCACGTCACGCCAGCAGCGCGAGATCCTCGTCGGTGACGCCAACGAGAACGACTGGCTGGAACTGGTGATGCCGACACGCAACACCGAGGTCACCGCCGTCTCCCCCGATCCCTTCGCCGGCGACCGCTACTACGTGGCCACCCTCGGCGAAGGCGTCTACGTCTACGAGGGCAAGACCCGCAAGTACGTGAAGAAGGTCACGCCGCCCGCGGAAGAGCGCGCAGCGCTGACCGGCGGGGCCAAGTGATGCGAACTTCGAATGAAGAATTTCGAATGAAGAATTGAGGTGCGCCGCTTCGCGGCGGCGCTGTTCATAGCTGCGGTGGCGAAGCCACCGCACACCACAATTCGAAATTCGAACCTCTTCATTCGAACTTCGAAATTCGCCTCTCCTCGAGGCCTTCACCTCGGATCAAAGTATCTGACCGCCATGAACCCCACGCCCTTCTGGCCGTTCTCCGACTTCGGGTCATCGGACAGCACGACGATGACGTTGGGCAGACGGTCGTCGTAGATCAGGACCGACTTCGTCCCTTTCTTCGGTTGACCGAGGGTCTTGGTCAGGAACTGCTTTTCCTCGGCGAAGGCCTTGCGGACCTCGGGGAGAAACGAGAACAGCTCGAAGCGGACGGACTTCAGCCGCTCCTTCTGGAACTCCAGGGTGAGGGCGCGCTCGTCGGTGTAGTCGACGAGCATTTCGTCCGCCTTTTTCCCCTGCTTCACCTGCCAGCCGCCGTCGGAGAGGGTGCGGACGGCGTCGGCGCGGCTCATGCCAATCGTGAGACGGAACGATTCGGGGCGCATCCAGCCGGTCTGACTGGCGGAGGGGAAGGCCGTGGCGGCCGAGAGCAGGAGAGTGAGGATCGTCGTGAGCATTCAGTGTATGTACGGAGAGTCCGGACGGGCCGTCGAGCGGCGGGACTGCACGATGGAGGTGGCGAGGAGGACGCGGCGGCCGATCTCGTCCCACTGCTGCGTCTTGACGAGGTCCGGCATCGCCAGCGAGCCGCCGAGGTTCACGGCGACGCAGCCGGCGTCGAGATAGGAGTCGATGTATTCGAGCGTCACGAGTCCGCCGGCGAGCATCGGGATGTCGCGCAGCGGTCCGCGGATCGTGCGGATGTAATCGGGTCCGCCGAGCTGCGGCGCGGGGTAGACCTTGACGATGTCGCAGCCCGCTTCCCAGGCGCGCACGATCTCGGTCGGCGTGGCCGCTCCGGCGACGGAGAGCATGTCGTTCTCGATCGAATAGTCGATGAGGCGGACGTCGGTGTGCGGCGAGACGATGACTTCCGCCCCGGCGCGACGGGCCAGCGCCGCGTCGTTCGTGCTGCGAACCGTTCCGGCCGCGACGACGATGCCCTGATCCTTGTAGCGCTGCACCATCTTCCCGATCAGCTCGACGGCGTCGGGCGTGGTGAGGGTGATCTCGAGGACCCGGATTCCGTTACGGGCATAAGCATCAGCGACGGACTCGGCAATGCGAGCGTCATCTTCGCGAACGACGCCGACGATCTGTTCCGAGCAGACGCGGCGCAAGAGCTCCTTGCGTGACATGCGGGTAGGGTAGCACGCGCGATTTATGGGACTAATAGGGCACACACTTCTGCCTCTGTCCTATACGTCCCATTCGTCCTATCGGTCCTATACGTCCTATCGTTCCCCGGCGATTCAATGCACCTTGGCAATCAGACGCCCGAAGGCCGCCTCTCCGCGAAGTACATCCAGCCGCGGGTCTACCGCCAGAAAGACCATCCAGGCGCTGCGCTCCGCGAAGGCTTCTTCCAGTTTGGCCAGCGCCGCCGCGCGGTCGCCTAAGCCGGCGTGCACGATGGCGATGTCGTACGCGGAGATGTACCGCTGCTGCGCCTCGTTCATCAGCTCCGCCAGCAGCGCCTCCGCTTCGCTCCTCCGCCCGGCGATGGCGTACGTGTGGGCCAGCATCGCGCGCAGGATCGGGATGCGGTCCACTTCCAGCGCCCGGCGGAAGGCGTCGAGCGCTTCGTCGTAGCGGTGCTGCTGCCCGAGGGCCATGCCGAGCCAGCCGTGGGCGGGGATGAAGTTCTCGTCGAGCTCCAGCGCCTTGCGGAAGCGGCGGATCGCCGTCTCGTGATCGCGGGCGAAGTAGAACGGCCACCCGGCGTGCACGGCGATGATCAGCGACAGCGGATCGAGGTCGCCCGCCTTCGTCACCTGCTCGATCGCCTCGGACGGCCGGTTCCGCGCGCACAGCAGCATGGCGTAGCCGTCGTGTGCCGTGGCGTAGTTTGGATTCAGCTCGATGGCGCGGCGGTACGCCTGCTCGGCGCCATCCCAGTCCCAGTCGAACCACCACTTCACCGCGCCGAGCGACGCCCACGCTTCGGCGAGCCCGTCGTCGATCTCCAGCGCGCGCATCGCCGCCGCTTTCGCCTTCGGCATCGCGTCGTTCGGCGGCAGCGGGATGTTGGTGGCCAGCGTCATGAACGAGTCGGCCAAGCCGGCGTACGCGGAGGCGAACGACGGATCGGATTCGATCGCCTCGCGGAAGAACGTGATGCCGCGCTTGAGGCTCTCCTCCGTCCGTTTGTTCCAGTGGTAGCGCCCCTTGAGGTAGAGCTGGTACGCCTCGCTGTTCTCCGTCTGCCGCTTGCGCAGCTTCTTTTTCTCCGCGCCGGTCAGCTTGAGGCGCAGCTTCTCCGTGATCTCGCGCGCCATCTCTTCCTGCAGCTTGAGGATGTCCGCGAGCTCGCGGTTGTACGTTTCGCCCCAGAGCTGCGAGCCGTCGAACGAATCGACCAGCTCCACGTTGATGAGGAAGCGATCGCCGAGCTGCGCCAGTCTGCCGGTGAGCACCGCGCGCACGCGCAGCTCGCGGCCGGCCTGTTGCGCATCGGTCTCGCGGTTCTTGTAGCGGAAGACGGTGCTGCGCGCCATCACCTTCAGCTTCGGCAGTTGCGACAGCTTGTTGATGATCGCCTCGGTGATGCCGTCGCTGAGGTACTCCGCGTTCGGATCGTTCGTCGCGTTGCGCAGCGGCAGCACGGCGATGGAATCGATCGACTTCGAGCGGCGCGTGCTCGTCAGCTTCCGCACCAGCTCCCCCTTCATGGTGGAGGAGCTGCTGCCGATCGCGCGCAGCGTCAGCGCGAGGTCGCGTGTCGACTGGAAGCGCGAGGAGGGGTTCTTCTCGACGCAGCCTTCGATGATGCGCTGGAACTCGGGTGGTACGGCCTCAGCGAGGAGGTCGCGCGGCAGGTCTTCCTTGAGGATCGCCGCGATGGTGGCAGCGCCGGAGTCGCGGTGGAACGGCTTCCGCGAGGTGACCATCTCGAAGAGGATGCAGCCGAGGGCGAAGATGTCGGCGGTCGGATCGACGGCTTCGCCGCGGAGCTGCTCGGGCGACATGTAGCCGAGCGTGCCGATCACCGTGCCCGGATCCGTCTGGAACCACTTCGTGGTGGGGATGTTCGCTTCGTCGCGCTGCATGAGCAGCGGATCGGTCTGCGCGAGCCCGAAGTCGAGGATCTTCACACGCCCGTCGGCGGTGAGGAAGATGTTCTCCGGCTTCAGGTCGCGATGGATGACCGACTTCGCATGCGCCACCGCCAGCCCTTCGGCCACTTCGGCGCCGACTTCGACGGCGCGGCGCCAGTTGAGCGGCATGTGCTGCAGCTGATCGCGCAGCGTGCGGCCTTCGAGCAGCTCCATGACCACGTAGAACGTGCCGTTCTCCCGGCCGACGTCGTGGACGGCGACCAGGTTCGGATGCGACAGCGCGGCGATGGCGCGCGCCTCCCGCTCGAAGCGCGCGACCGCTTCGGCGTCATGTTGCGAGTCGCGGTGAAGGATCTTGATGGCGACGTCCCGCCCGAGCCGCGGGTCGCGTCCCCGCCAGACCTGCCCCATCCCGCCTTCGCCCAGGAGCGAAAGCACGTCATAGGGGCCGATCCTGGAGCCGGCGGACAGCACGGGGGACATTGTAGATGGGGAGGGACCAACCAACGGGCGATACCGATGAACCGAATTAAGAATTTCGAATTTCGAATGAAGAATGGCTGCGCTGTCCGGGGGCAGACCGTGGGTGGGGGGGACTTCGAAATTCGAAATTCGAAATTCTTAATTCACTCTCCGCCCCCTAAATCCCGAACGATCCGCGATCCAGTTCTCCCCGCCCCCAACGCGACCCCGCTCACAGTCCCCCGCCCACCAACTGGTTTAACATCCCGCCCCATGGTCCTGATCAACAAGGCGATCAACGAGGTGACGGTCAAGCTGGTCTACTACGGCCCGGGCCTCTGCGGCAAAACCACGAACCTGGAAAAGATCTACGGCAACCCGAAGCTCGAGAACAAAGGGAAGATGATCTCGATGGCGACGGAGACCGACCGGACGCTGTTCTTCGACTTCATGCCGATGGAGCTCGGCACGATCGCCGGGCAGAAGGTGCGTGTGCAGCTCTACACGGTGCCGGGGCAGGTGTTCTACGACGCCACGCGCAAGCTCGTCCTGCGCGGCGCCGACGGCGTCGTCTTCGTGGCCGACTCGCAGAAGTCGATGCGCGAGTCGAACCTCGTCAGCCTGGAGAACCTGAAGACGAACCTGCGCATCAACCGCATCGATCCGGACAAGGTGGCGATCGTCTTCCAGTACAACAAGCGCGATCTGCCGACGGCGGCCACGGTCGAAGAGATGACGGAGTACCTCGAGCCGGGCAATGCGCCGATCGTCGAAGCGTCGGCCATCAACGGCGCCGGCGTGACGGCGACGCTGCGCGCGGCGGTCTCGAAGATCCTCGACAACCTGAAGAACAACGTCGACGTGACGCTGTACGAAGCGGCGCCGCTGGCCGCGCCCGACATGACGCAGAAAGCGGGCGTGACGCCGTCGTCCGCCGGCACGCCGAAGCTGTCGATGAAGAACGAAAACCTCATGCGCACCGACCCGGTGCCGGTCGCGTCGTTGCCCCCGGAGCCCGAGCCCGCGCCCTTCGAGGTGCCGTTCGCCGCCGTCGAAGCCGCGGTCGATACCGCCTTCGACAGCGCCATCGACACCTCGATCGCGGTCGAAGTCCAGGACGATCCGTTCGCCTCGCATCACGAAGAGGAGCCGCGCATCGACCTCTCCGCCATGCTGGCAAGCGCCCGCGCGGTCGTGGCGTCGCTGGAAGCCGCGCTGGAAAAAGCGCGGGAACATGAACGGTCGATCCAGGAACAGATGAACCGCGGATAGGCCGGAATTTCGAATGAAGAATTTCGAAGTTCGAATGAAGAATGGCTGCTGGCCAGTGCGTTTCTAAATTCAACATTCGAAATTCGAAATTCTTCATTCACCGTTTCCCTCATCCTCACGTCGTTCCTACTCCCCACCTGTTATAAAGTGCCCCCCGCCCAATGACCTGGTACCAGGAATGGTTCGGCGAGGAGTACCTCGAGCTCTACGCCTACCGCGATGAAGAGGAAGCGCGGCAGCAGGTCTCCTTCTTTCGCGAGCAGTGCGGCCTCTTTCGCGGACCGGTGCTCGATCTCGCGTGCGGGATGGGTCGGCACATGGACGAGCTGCGCACCGCCGGCTACGAGCCCGTCGGCTGCGACCTCTCCTACACGCTGCTGCGCACCGGCATCACGCAATACGGCACGATGCCCGTCGTGCGGGCCGACATGCGCAGCCTGCCGTTCTGTGACGACACGTTCGACGGCCTGGTCAACTTCTTCACGAGCTTCGGCTACTTCGCCACGGAAGACGAAAACCTCCAGGTCGTCCGCGAGATGGCGCGCGTCCTCAGCAACAACTCGCCCTTCCTCTTCGACTACCTCAACGTCCATCGCGAGCTCGAGAAGATGGTGCAGCGGGAGACGCGCACGACGCCGACGGGCGAGGTGAAGCTCGAGCGCTGGTTCGACGGATCTGACCGCTCCTTCAACAAGCGGATAACGATCGGTGACAAGCGCTATCTGGAGCGGGTTCGCGGCTACGATCTCGACGAAATCTCGATGATGTTCACTTCCTGCAACCTCGCGATCCGCAGCGCCTTCGGCGACTTCGACGGCTCGCCGTTCACGCACACCTCGCCGCGGCTGATCCTCGTCGGGAGCTACATCCGATGAGCGAGCCCGGTTGTCTCCGCGCGCCGCTGGCGCGCTATCCGGGCTTCAATCGCTTCGTCCTCGACTGGCTTTCCTCACGGGAGAGCGCCGTGCGCTTCCTGCCGCGCGCGACGGAGCTTCGCGAGCGCGGAGCGCAGTCGCCGGAAGTCAGCCAGCGCAAAGCCGAAGTCGCGAATGCGCTGATCGCGACGAACCAGCGCTGGGGCCTCTTCGTCGAGAACGACGTCCGCCAGTGGGAGTCCGGCGAAGCGGTGACGCTCGTCGCCGGGCAGCAGGTCGGCTTCGCCGGCGGGCCGCTCTACACGCTGGCGAAGATCGCGTCGCTCGTGCGCATGAAGCGCGACCTCGAAGCGCAAGGCCGGAAAGCGACCGCGTTCTTCTGGCTGGCGACCGAGGATCATGATTTCGACGAAGTGGCGAACATCGCGCTGCCGGTGCAGTCGATCGGCGGCGAGAAGAGCGTCAACCGGCAGCTCGACCTCCTGAAGCTGCGCGCCGTGCGCGGGCTCGACGGGCACTCCGTCGTCGGTTCGCTGCCGCTGCCCGAGGTGCTGATCGCGCAGCTCCTCTCCGTGTACGACATGCCGCGCCCGTCGTGGCTGCGCGAAGGAGTGAACTTCCGCGACTCGTTCGCGGAGCTGCTGGCCACCGTCTTCGGCGGCGAGATCGTCCTCATCGACGCACTGCAGCCGGAACTGCGCCGCGCCGCCGCACCGCTCTTCGACGCCATCACCGCGAAGTGGGACGACGTGCAGCACGCCATCGGCGCGCGCTCGGTGGAGTTGCAGCAGGCCGGCTACGCGCAACAGGTCGTGCCGCGCGAAGGGGAGTCGTACACGCTGCTCTTTCACGTCTACGAAGACGGCACGCGCAGCGCCCTCGGGCGGCCCGAGCAGCTCGTGCCGGAGCAGACGTCGACCTCCGCGCTCACACGCCCGCTGCTGCAGGACTTCGTGCTGCAGCCGGACGTCTTCGTCGGCGGTCCCGCCGAAGTCGCCTACTACGCGCAGATCGCCCCGCTCCACGACCTCCTCGGCGTGCCGATGCCGCGCGTCGCGTTACGCGCGCACGCACTCGTCGCGCCGAAACGCAACGTGCGGGCGATGGAGCGGCTGCACATCTCCGCCGACGAAGTGTTCGCCAGCGCCGACGAGATCGTCGCCGCTCGTGAGCCTGAGGGCGTGGCGCGCGTGCGCGAGCTCGCCGACGCCGCGCACAAGGAGCTGCTGACGCGGATCGAGGAGCTCGGGCAGATCGCGCTGCCGGCCGATCACGCGCTGGCGCGCGCGTTCAACCGTTCCGTCGGCCACATCGAGTTTCATTTCGGGAAGCTCGCCGAGCGCTCCATCAAAGGGCTCGTGCGGAAGGACAAGGAGCGTCACGCCGCCGTGCGCGAGCTCGTGGCCACGCTCTATCCCGACCGTCACGTGCAGGACCGCGTCGTGTCGTGGTTCTCGTACTGGTGCCACTATGATCGGTACCTCGTCGACCGTCTGATCGACTGCGTCGAGCCCGATTCCGATTCCTTTGTGATCGTAGGTCTATGAGCGAACAAGTCGACATCATCTTCTTCGGCGCGCATCCGGACGACGTCGAGCTCTCCTGCGGCGGCACCGTCGCCAAATTCGTGAAAGACGGCGTGCGCGTCGGCATGGTGGACCTCACGCGCGGCGAGATGGGGACGCGCGGCACGCCGCAGACGCGGAAGCGCGAAGCCGCCGCCTCGGCGAAGATTCTCGGCGCGGCCTTCCGCGAGCAGCTCGACTTCGGCGACGGCGACCTCCGCACCGGCCGCGAGGAACAGTTGCAGGTCATCGACGTCATCCGCCGCTACCGGCCGAAGGTCATCTTCACCGCGTGGCCGGACGAGCGTCATCCCGATCACGAGCGCGGCGGCCGGCTGGTCACCGAAGCCTCGTTCTACGCCGGCCTCAAAGCGCTGGAGACCAAGTACCCCGTGCACCGGCCGCAGACCGTCGTGTACTACCTGCAGAACTACGTCCTCGCGCCGACGTTCGTCGTCGACGTGACGAGCGCGTGGAAGACGAAGATGCGCTCCGTCGCCGCGTTCAAGTCGCAGTTCTACGACCCGAATTCGAAAGAGCCGAAGACGGTGCTCTCCGACCCCAGGTTCCTCGAAATGATCGACGCCCGCGGCCGCCACTTCGGCGCGTTGATCGGCGTGAAGTACGGCGAAGCGTTCCTCACGAAACAGCCGCCGCGGATCGATGATGTGGTGGCTGCGTACAGCGGGCGTGAGGTCTAGATGAGAATCGGCATCACCTGCTATCCCACTTTCGGCGGTTCCGGCGTCGTGGCCACGGAGCTCGGTCTCGCCCTGGCGAAGCGGGGCGACGACGTGCACTTCATCAGCTACGCGCTGCCGTCGCGGCTGAACATCCTCCACGAGCGCGTGCACTTCCACGAGGTCACGGTCACGCCGTACCCGCTGTTCGATCCGTATCCTCCGTACACGCTCGCCCTGGCGACGAAGATGGCAGAGGTCGCGGCGTACGAGCGGCTCGACGTGCTGCACGTCCACTACGCGATCCCCCATGCGATCAGCGCGCATCTCGCGAAGCAGATCCTGGCGAACCAGAAGCTGAAGGTCGTCACCACGCTGCACGGCACCGACATTACGCTCGTCGGCCGCGACCCCAGCTACCTGCCCATCACCAAGTTTGGCATCGAGGTATCGGACGGCGTCACGGCTGTCTCGCAGTGGCTGAAGCGGGAGACGGCGCAGAACTTCGCGACCGACAAAGCCATCGAGGTGATCCCCAACTTCGTCGACCCGCAGCGCTTCCGCCGCACCGACCAGGCGTATTGCCGGCAGTTCGGCGCGCCGGGCGACAAGCTGCTCTGCCACGTCTCCAACTTCCGCCCGGTGAAACGGATCATGGACGTCGTGGAGGTCTTCGAGCGCGTCGCGCGTGAAGTCCCGAGCCGCCTGCTGATGGTCGGCGACGGCCCCGATCGTTCGCGCGCCGAGGCGTACTGCCGCGATCACGGCCTCCGCGACCGCGTCATCTTCATCGGCAGCGTCCCCAACCTGGAAGAGATCGTCGGCTCCACGGACCTCTTCCTGCTGCCCTCGGACGCCGAGTCGTTCGGTATGGCGGCGCTGGAAGCGCTGGCCTGCGAAGTCCCGGTCATCGCCACGCGCGCCGGAGGCCTACCCGAGGTCGTCGACGACGGCGAAACCGGCTTCCTGCTGCCGGTGGCGGATGTCGACGGCATGGCTGCCAGAGCCATCGAGATCCTGCGCGACGACGCCCTGCGGAAGAAAATGGGCGCCCGCGGCCGGGAACTGGCCATTGAGAGGTTCGACGTGAACCGGATTGTGCCCAAGTACCGCGAACTGTACGAAAGCGTGTAGCAGGGGAACGATAGGACCTATAGGACGAATAGCACCTATAGGACGGATAGGACCCCGCCACCCGAGATCCGCCTTTGACGTTGTCCTCTAGGTCCCATCCGTCCCATCCGTCCTATAGGTCCTATCGTCCCCTCACGGTTCCGCGCGAATGCCGCCAGCCGGGCCACTTCCTCCGTAGATCTCGTTGTACCTTTCGTACGAGTTCATCACTTTGCGGATGTAGTGTTTCGTCTCGTCGAAGTTAACGGAGGACAGGAAGAAGTCATCCCCTGCGGCGGGCTGGATGCGCGACCACAGGGCGACCTGTTTCGGGCCGGCGTTGTAGGCCGCGGCGACGCGGTAGCGGTTGCCGCCGAGTTGCTCCGACAGTTCGCTGACGTACTTGGCGCCGAGCTGGATGATCACCCTCGGGTCGTACAGATCCTCCGGGTCGACGTCGACGAGGCCGATGCCGCGGCCGATCTCGCGTGCGGTGGTGATGATGAACTGCAGCAGGCCGCGCGCCGCCGCGACCGACTTTGCGCGCGGGTTGAAGCGCGACTCTTCGCGCATGATCGACAGCACGAGCGTCGGGTCGGCGCCGAAGCGTTTGGCGTCGGCCGTGATGAACTCGTGGAAGTAGCGCGGGTAGAGCAGCTCGCGCACGCGGCGCGGCAGCAGCTCCGGGTAGAAGTCCTTCGGCACGCGGTTCATCATCACTTCGATCGCGTAGATCGATTCGCGCGACGCGCTCCCTCGGTTCAGCGCCAGCGAGCGCGTCAGCGCTTCCTTCGCCGGGCGCAGGTCCCACCGCCGGGTGATGTCGTCGACCGCTTCGTCGTGCAGCCCCATCGCCATCAGCAGCAGCGCGCGGTTGTCCGACTCCATCGGGAGCTTCGGGAACGCGTGCGGCTCGAGCGACAGCACCGCCTTGTAGACGCCGAGCTGCTCGTAGATCTGGCGCAGGATCGCGAGCTGCTTCGCGTGATCGCGCGACGACAGCAGCAGGCGATCCGTCTGGATCTCCTTCGCTTCCTCGAACTTCTTCTCCGCCATCAGCGTGCGCACCTGCGCTTCGCGGCGCGCCAGCTCCTGCGCCAGGCGCGGCGCCATCTGCGCCGAGTCGAGCCGCCGCCGCGCAAAGTACGCAAAGTGCGCCGGGACGTCGGAGCGCAGGACCGTCAGGTAGTCGCGGAACGCACCCGCGGGATCGCCCGCTTCGAGGGCACGCGCTCGCCAGTACGCAAACTCCGCTTCGTCGTAGCCGTCGAGCAGCGCGCGCGGCACGGCGTTCAGCGTGCCCACCGCGGCGGTGTGCTGGTTGCGGCCGATCATGCCGATCGCATACGCCAGCGACCCTTCGAGCACCGCGCGCTCGTTCGGCGCCAGCTTGCGCAGCAGCGCGAGATCGCCTTGCGCTTCGGCCAGACGTCCGGCGCGTAGCCGCGTACGCAACCGCTGCGTCAGCGCGGCCAGCGTCGCAGGGAACTTCCCCGGGATGGCGATCGACTGCGTCATCAGCTTCTCGGCCGTTGCATCGTCGCCGCGCAACTGCGCCGCACGCGCGGCGTGCCAGAGGAACGTGACCTTCTGCTCCGGCTTTTGCGTCGCCGCCGCACCGGCCAGGTACGTCCGCTGCGCCTCGGCGAACTGCTCGTTGCCGAAGTAGCTGCGCCCGAGGGCGAAGCGGAGATCGTCGGCGCGCTGGGGGAGGCGGGGGATGGCCATCGACAGCAGCGCCACGGCGCGCGCGTAGTGGCGGTGATTGCGGAACGTTTCGCCGAGGAGCGCCCACTGCTCCGGGTTCATGCGGCGGATCAGCTCCGGACGGTCGAGCGCGCGCGAGATGCGGTCGGACGCGTCGTCCGTCGAGTTGCCGCGCAGCAGCGGGATCCCGTTCGCCAGCGCGCGCTCCTCGTCGCCGCCGCGTACGAGCGTGGCCACGATGCGTGCGTCGATGTCGCGTTTCTGCTGCGGCGTGGCCGTCACGTTAAGGCGCATGGCGAACGAGAGGAGGGGCCGTGCGTCCTCGAGCCCGCCGAGGTATTCCAGCTCCTCCTCGATGGCGGTGTCGCGATACATCGCGTCGGGCATGCTGAAGATCAGCGTGTGGCGCGTCTTGCTCGCCGCGGCCGCGTCTCCGCCGGCGTCATCGAGCGCGGCGCGGTGATACAGCGCCAGCTCGCGGAACGGATTCCCCTCGGCCAGAAACGGCGCGAGGCGCTGTCCCGCTTCCTCGCGGTCGTTCTCCTCGATGAGCGCGCGGGCGTGGAGGTAGCCGAGCGACCACTGCTGGTACTCCTTCGGATGCTTCTTCTCGATCTCGTCGAGGAGGTCGTCGAGCGCCGAGGGGTTCAGTTGCTGGAAGGTCTCGGTCCACTGCTCGACCGGCGGGATGCCGGCGGGCGGTTGCGGTTTCACCTCTCCCGCGGTCGTGCGGAAGACGCGATGGCGGCGGACGCGCTGCCGGGCGAGGTAGATGGCGGCGAGGGTGACGATCAGGACGAGAGCGACGAGACTGAGGAGGATTACGCGTCGTGGGACGCGTCGATGTTCATCGTGTTTCTCGGTCATCGTTGGTTTTCTCGATGAGCGTTCCGGATCGGATCGCCTGCGGAGCCCGCCTCAGGATCTCCGCGCGTGCAATCGCGTAGCCAAGGATGGCGTCCACGAGCAGCCGGCGCCCGTCAGCGGACAGCAGAATGAGCACTTTCCGGCGCACTTCCCGGACCTCGACGATGTCTTCCCACCGCATCCAGCGGCCCCGGCGGCCGAACAGCTTGAGCAGCCGGTTCTCGTACTTCACCCCCTCGGGCGCCACGTAGATGTGATCGCCGTACTGCATGACGAAGCCGGCGAGGGTGCCGAAGAAGAGGAGCGCCAGGCCGATCAGGACGAGGATGCTGTAGTCGTTCGGATGCTCCGCCAGGTACATGAAGAAGATCGCCGCCGACCCGAACGTCGCCGCGCAGGAAACGAGGCGGGAAATGGGCGGGCGCTCGAAGACCAGCATTCGGGCGGAATTGTATGGGACCTCCTCGAAAACACGCCCTGCTACAATCCCGGTCCTTTATGCGCTGGTCTCAATACTTCCTCAACACGCTCCGTGAAGTCCCCTCGGATGCCGACGTCATCTCGCAGAAGCTGATGATGCGGTCCGGGATGATCCGTAAGGTCGCTGCCGGCATCTATACATACCTGCCGCTCGGCCTCCGCTCCATCCGCAAGCTCGAGAACATCGTCCGCGAAGAGATGAACCGCGCGGGCGCGGCCGAGCTGCTGATGCCGGCCATCCAGCCGGCCGAGCTCTGGATGGAATCGGGGCGCTGGCAGAAGTACGGGAAGGAGCTCCTGCGCATCAAGGACCGTCACGACCGCGACTTCGTGTTCGGCCCCACGCACGAGGAAGTCATCACCGAGTCGGTGCGCGACGCCATCTCCTCGTACCGCCAGCTCCCGATCAACCTCTACCAGATCCAGACGAAGTTCCGCGATGAAGTGCGGCCCCGCTTCGGCCTGATGCGCGGCCGCGAGTTCATTATGAAGGACGCGTACTCCTTCCACACGAGCCGCGAGTCGCTCGACGAGACGTACGACAAGATGCGCGAGGCCTACACGCGCATCTTCCACCGCTGCGCGCTGGATCACGTCCCGGTCGAAGCCGACACCGGCAACATCGGCGGCTCGGCGTCGCACGAGTTCATGGTGCTGGCCGGTTCCGGCGAGGACGCGGTCGTGAGCTGCCCCAGCTGCCGGTACGGCGCGAACATGGAGAAGGCCACGTCGAAGTTCTTCAGCGACGAGCCGGAGCCGGCGCCCGCGCAGCTCGAAGAGCTCGCGCCGCTGCACACCCCCGGCACGCAGTCGATCGACGACGTCGGCAAGTTCCTCGGCAAACCGACCTCCCAGCTCGTCAAGACGCTGATCTTCGACACCGACCTCGGGCCGGTGATGGTCCTCGTGCGCGGCGACCGCGAAGGCAACGAGGTCAAGATCAAGAACCACCTCGGCGCGCAGTGGATGGAGATGCTCCCGGACTCCCGCTTCGAAGCGGAGACCGGCGGCGTCGTCGGCTACTGCGGCCCGGTCGGGACGAAGTGCAAGCGCGTGCTCGCCGACGTCTCGCTCAAAGGCTTCAAGCGCTGGATCATCGGCGGCAACAAGAAGGACACGCACCTCGACCACGCCTCACCAGGCCGCGATTTCCCCGAGCCGGAGTACGGCGACTTCACGACGGTTTACGCCGGCGACGCGTGCCCCCGCTGCGGCACCGCGCTGGAGATCTACCGCGGCATCGAGGTCGGCCACATCTTCAAGCTCGGGACGAAGTACTCCGAGGCGATGCACTGCGAGTATCTCGACGAGAAGGGGCAGCGCGTTCCGATGATCATGGGGTGCTACGGCCTCGGCATCGGCCGCACCGTCGCCTCCGCCGTCGAGCAGAGCCACGACGACGACGGCATCATCTGGCCCATGCCGATCGCGCCGTTCGAGGTGGTCGTCACCTCGGTCGGCAAGGACGAAGCGGTCATCGCCGAGGCGACGCGGATCTACTCGGAGCTGCTTGCGGCCGGTGTCGACGTGCTGCTCGACGATCGTGACGAGCGTCCCGGGGTGAAGTTCAAGGACGCCGATCTGGTCGGCTTCCCTCTCCGGGTAGTCATCGGCGGTAAGAGCCTGGCGAACGGCCAGATCGAATGGAGCTGGCGCAAAGACAAGGAGAAGCAACTCTCCACCCCGCAGGAGATCGTCGGCTTGATCGGTGAGCACGTGCGCACGGGACGTCTGGCCGGGATTCAGTGATCTAGCCCGAGGACGAATAGGACCTATGGGACGCCCTATTTGTCCCATCTGTCCTATAGGTCCTATTCGTCCTATCGAGCCCATGCCCTAAACTCAGCAGCATGCGTATCCGCACTTTGACCGTTTTTCTTGCGTTCGCCCTGACGGCGGGCGTTCACGCCCAGAACACCGACATCGAGGCTCTGGCCGGGCTGCAGTTCAACTTCGGGAACCCCGGGGCCCGTTCGCTCGGCATGGGCGGCGCGTTCCTCGGGCTGGCTGACGATGCTTCGGCGGCCGAGGCGAATCCCGCCGGGTTGTCGATCCTGAGGAAGGCGGAGGTCTCGCTCGAGGTCCGCAACTACCTCGAGAACCAGATCCTCACCACCAGCGGCACCTTCCCCGACTTCGAGCGCACCGCGTTCGGCCACCACAGCGACCGCGCCGTCATCAGCTTCGCCAGCGCCGTCGTCCCGGTGCGCAACTTCACCTTCGGCGCCTACTTCCACGAGCCGCTGCGCAACCAGGGCGCCGGGGCCGTCATCCCGCAGCGCAATCCGCTGACCGGACAGATCGAGAAAGACCTCCCGGTCTTCTACATGGAGCAGCAGAACAACCAGCCGATCGGCGGGCCGCTCAGCTTCGAGGAGTGCGAAGCCGTCAAGGACCGCAACAACGATCCGTTCTCCTGCCTCGGCTATGAGGTCTTCCCCTTCATCTCCGCGCTCGACGTCCAGCAGCGCACGTTCGGCGTCGCCGGTGCGTGGCAGGTGACGCCGAAGTTCTCCGTCGGCGCCACCGCGCGCTACCACACGTTCAAAGAGGACGCGTTCACCTTCCGCATCGACCGCTTCTTCAACTTCGTCGGCTACGCCGTGCAGGCCACCGGCGATGTGAGTGAAGACGGCACCGAGATCGAGATCAAGGAAGAGACCGACTTCACCTTCACCGCCGGCTTCAAGTGGGCGCCGAGCGACAAGCTCAGCTTCGGCGGCGTGTACAAGAAGGGTCCGACCTTCGACGCGCCGACGTTCCTCGCCACCGACGCCACCGACCGTCTCTTCGTGCGCGTCGGCAACACCGAGTTCCACACGCCGGACGTGGCGGGCCTCGGCGTCTCGTACCGCCCGATCCCGGTGCTGACGATCAACTTCGACGCGGTGCACGTGAAGTACACGAACCTCGTCGACGACTTCACCACGACCGTGGCCATCGGCGACCTCGATGAGCCGTACATCACCCACGACGTCACCGAGCTCCACCTCGGCGGCGAATACTTCTTCGCCACCCGCATCCCGTTCGCCATCCGCGCCGGCTACTGGCGCGAGCCGGCCCACGCCATCGAGTACAACGGGCCCCTCGACACCCCGGACCGCATCGCGGCCGCGTTCATCTATCCCGAGGGGAAGGACCAGAACCACTTCTCCATCGGCGCCGGCATCGCGCTGCCGCGGTTCCAGATCGACTTTGCGTACGACACGTCGGACACGTACAAGGTCGGATCGATCTCGATGGTGACTCGGTTCTAGGAATTGAGAATTCCGAATTGAGAATTGAGAATTGGCTTCGCTGGCCGGTGCGCAGCTATCTCAATTCTCAATTCCCCAATTCTCAATTCCGGATCTCCGTCAGCGGCACGTTCATCAGGTCGAACCTCTGCCACCCGCCAAAGTCGTAGTGCCACCATTCCGACGGCAGCGGTTCGAAGCCGTGCTTCACCATCACGTCACGTAGCCTTGCGCGATTGACCAGCACGTCGGCCGACAGGTCGTTGAAGTCGTGGCGGGCTCTCGGGGTGAAGTCGTCGTACGGGGTGGGCATCGCCAGCTCTTCGCCGGTGCGCAGGTCGATCAGCGTCAGATCGACCGCCGCGCCGCGGTTGTGGCGCGAGCCCTTCGACGGATCGGCAACGTAGTCGGGGTTCTTGATCGGCTCCCACATCCGTTCCGTGATGCTGTAGGGGCGGTAGCCGTCGAAGACCTTCAGCCCGAGACCGTCGGCGGCGAGCTCCTGCTGCACGGCGGCGAGAGCTCGTGCGGCGGGCGCGCGGAGATACGCCTTTGCCACCGGGTACAGCGTCGTCTTCATGAAGTTGTTGTCGGTGGCGTAGCGGATGTCGAGACGCACGCCGGGAATGGTGGAGAGGTCGACGAGACGCGTCTCCGCGTTAGCAGCGGCGAGCCGCTCGTACGTCGCGGCGTCAGGGACGACGCGCAGCCCGTATCGGTTGGCGGGGATGTCGGGCGCGGAGGCGCAGGCGGCAACCAGCAGCAGAAGCGGGATCAGACGTCGCATGCCGCGCATGCTACCGCCCCTTCGCCCCATTCGTCCCCTCCCCCCGCTCGATCCACCCGGTGATACCTTACGCGCGATGGAACTCGACATCTTCTTTTCGATCTGCCAGACGGAAGTGAACGGCTATCTGCCGAGCGAGCGCGTCATGTTCGAGAACTTCTTCGAACAGGTCGACCTCGCCGACCGCCTCGGCTTCGGCACCGCGTGGGTGGCGGAGAGCCATCTCTCCACGGAAGTGCAGAAGACGAACCCCGGCGCGGTGATCCCTCACTTCGTCGGCGAGATCGGGCTCAACACCGACATTCTCCAACTCGCGCACAAGGTGTTCGCGCGGACGAAGCGGATCGGCATCGGCTCCGCGATCCTCAACATCCTCTGCAACGGCGGCCCGATCGCGCACGCGGAGCGGATCAAGACGTTCCTCTCGCTCCATGGGCTCGACCCGCACGAAACGCGCACGCTGACGATCGGCTTCGCGTCCGGCCGCTTTCCCTTCATCAACATCCCGTACGGCATCGTGCCGCGGAATGCGGTGGAGGAGGCGGCGTGGCCGGTGGTGAAGAACAAGATCTTCGAGGAGGCGACGGAGATTTTTCTCCGCCTGCTCAAAGGGGAGACGCTCAACTCCTCGATGATTGCCACGCGCACGATGAAGCGGGCCGACTTCCGCAAAGACGAGGACTGGCAGCGTGTGCAGGAAGCCTACGGGCAGCCGGCGGAGGAGATTCCGCTCGCCGCGCGCTGGCCGTTCCCCAACCTCAAGATCGTGCCCGAGGAGCCGCGGATGGAACTGCTGCGCCTCTCGATCGGCTCGCACGACCCGGCTACGCAGATCTTCGCCAACACGATCCTCCCGGTCGGCGTCTTCAACCTCTCGATCACCCCTGGGGACGAGATCGAGAAGACGAACGAGCGGATGCAGACGCACTACCACCCCGACGGCGGCGGCTGGCAGCGCCGGCTGATGCCGCGGACGGTCCTGGTCTTCATCAACGACGACGATCCGGCGAAGGCGCACCAGGAGGCGCGCGACGCGCTGTCCAACTACTGGCGCGCGCTCGAAGGGACTCTGGACGAGGAGAAAGTGCGCCGCGCCACGAACAACGCGCTGGTCGGCAACGCCGAACAGATCGCCGCCCAGATGCAGGAGCGCTTCCATTCGGACGACCGCCTGATGCTGTGGTTCGACTTCAATAATCACGACTCGAAGAGAGTCATGAAAAACATGCACGATTTCATGACGAAGATACCGCATAACAAATAGGACGAATAGGACGAATAGGACCAACAGGACCGATGGGACCGACAGCACCTACCGACAGCCGGGCGCAGCGTCCCGTTCGTCCTATTCGTCCTATAGGTCGTCCTATCGTTGCCCTGCTGCTGGCTGCAGGGCTGCTGCTGTTTGGCGCCTTCCACCTCAGCCGGTCCCGGACCTTCCAGCTTTTCGGCACGATCGTCCAGCGCGTCGACACCGAGCGCCGCGTCGTGGCGCTGACCTTCGACGACGGGCCGACGCGCGAGTACACGGACAGCGTCCTGGCCACGCTGCGGCAGCACAACGTCCGCGGGTCTTTCTACCTCGTCGGGCGCGACGTTCAGCGGAACCCGGACCTCGTGCGGCGCATCCTGGCCGAGGGGCATGAGGTCGGGAACCACTCCTGGTCGCATGAGCGGATGCTGCTGAAGTCGCCCTCCTGGATTCGCGGCGAGGTGGAGAATACCGACCGCGTCCTGCGCGCCGCCGGCGTCACCGGCCCGATCCACTTCCGCGCGCCGTACTGCAAGAAGCTCGTCGGTCTGCCGTGGTACCTCGCCCGGACGAACCGCACGCACGTCACCTTCGACGTCGAGCCCGAGACCGAGGAGCGGGTGGCCGCGTCCGCCCAGCTCATTGCCGATGACGTCCTGCAGAAGGTGCAGCCCGGATCGATCATCCTGCTCCACGTGATGTTCCGCAGCCGGGAAGAGTCGCGCAAGGCGCTGCCGCTGATCATTCCGCGCCTGCGCGCGGCCGGCTATGACTTTGTGACCGTGTCGGAGCTGCTGGCAATGCGGTAGAAGCTTGAACGCAGAACGCAGAACGCAGAATGCAGAACGCAGAACGCAGAATTGAGAACGCGGTTGCCCCTTTTCAACGTTCTGCGTTCTGCGTTCTGCATTCTGCATTCACGGTTCTGCCTTCAAACCCCGGCGCAATAGGACAGAGGCGCCCCACCGTTTAGAATGGCCGCCTCGCCATGACCACCATCGATCAGGCACCAGCCACCTTCGACGAATCGCAGGCCGTCAGTTTTGCCCGGGCCATGCCGAACTGGCAGCCGCTCGTGGAGTACCGGCGGAACGGCGTCGCGGAGAACACGATTCACGGCGCCGTTTCGTGGGTGTCGGGGAAGAACCTCATCTACTCGTTCGGCGGCAACGTCGAGGTCTACGGACGCTCGATGGTGAAGCCGATCATGATGAAAGTCTTCGCTCGCGAGTTCTCCGGCGCGCTCGATCCGGAACAGCAGGCGATCTCCGTCGCCTCGCACAACGGCGACAGCGACCACGTGCGCGTCGCGCGCTCCATCCTCCGCGAAGGGGAATGGGGGCTGATGCAGACGCCGCACGATGTGCCGCTCGTGCAGTTCGGCCGGCAGGTGCGCCGTCCACGGCGCTGGTATCACTGCTGCTCCGGCGAGCACGCGGCCATCCTCCGCGGCTGCAAGATCAAAGGGTGGTCGCGCGTCGGCTACGTCTGGCCGCATCACCCCTTCTTCCAGGAGCACCTCCGCTACATCCGCGAGGTCCTCGGCCCCGACTGGAAAGCCGGCACCATCGCCAAGGACGGCTGCGGCCTGCCGACCGTCTCCATGACGGTCACCGATCTGGCCAGGCTCTTCGCCAACATGGTCACGGAGAAGGACTCCGACTGGATCTGGGGAGCGATGACGGCGCATCCCGACCTCATCGGCGGTTTCAACCGTCTCGACTCGACCGTGCTCAAAGCCTGTGGCGGCCGCGTGCTGGCCAAGGAAGGCGCCGACGGTCTCCTCGGGCTGGCCATCGAGCATCCCGAATATCCGGAAGGGCTCGGCGTGGTGGTGAAGATCGCGCACGGCTGGAACCCGCAGGCCACCTGGTACATCGCCCGCTACATCCTCGGCGTCCTCGGCTTCGAGTTCCGCAACCCGTACAAGCTGCGGCGCCAGAAGGCCTTCATCGTGCCGGAGGTGATTCCGCCGAACCTTCGCGAGCGCATGGCGGCGATCACGCCGTGGGATTCGTGGGATCCGGACATCGACCGCTGGGAGTTCGAACCGGAGGAATTCGTTGCAGCCCCACGGTAACTTCATCGACGGGAAGTTCGTCCCGCCGGTCCACGGTCAGTACCTCGACGACATCGGCCCGGCTACCGGCGAAGTGATCGCGCGGATTCCCGACAGCGATGCGGCGGACGTGGCGAACGCCGTAGCCGCGGCGGAGCGCGCCTTCAAGACGTGGTCGCGCACACCGGCCTCTGAGCGCTCGCGCCTGCTGCTGAAGCTCGCGGACCTGATCGAACAGCATCTCGACGAGCTGGCGCAGCTCGAGTCGCGCGACAACGGCAAGCCGGTGGCGCTGGCGAAGCGGATGGACATTCCCCGCGCCGTCGCCAACTTCCGCTTCTTCGCCACCGCCATCCTCCATCACTCCACCGGCGCGCACGTCACGGACGGTGCGGCGCTGAACTACACGCTGCGTCATCCGCTCGGCGTCGCGGGGCTGATCTCGCCGTGGAACCTGCCGCTCTATCTGCTCTCATGGAAGATCGCGCCGGCCATCGCCTCCGGCAACACGTGCGTGGCGAAGCCGTCGGAGCTGACGCCGCTCACCGCCAACCGCATGGCGGAGCTGGCGAACGAAGCGGGCATCCCGCCGGGCGTCATCAACATCGTGCACGGCCTCGGCGCCAAAGCGGGGGCCGCGATCTGCGAGCATCCGGGCGTGCCGGTGATCTCGTTCACCGGCGGCACGGTCACGGGACAGAAAGTTGCCGCCACCGCCGCGCCGATGTTCAAGAAGCTGTCGCTCGAGCTGGGAGGCAAGAACCCGAACGTCATCTTCGCCGACGCCGATCTCGAGCAGGCGATCCCCACCTCGATCCAGTCGAGCTTCGCGAACCAGGGCGAGATCTGCCTTTGCGGCTCGCGTATCTTCGTCGAGCGCACCATCTACGATGAGTTCTGCGAGCACTTCGTCGCCGCGACGAAGAAGCTGCGCATCGGCGATCCGGCCGATGCGGCGACGGACGTCGGCGCGCTCATCTCGCAGGCGCACCTCGACAAAGTCCTCGGCTACATCGCCCTGGCCCAAGAAGAAGGCGGCGTCATTGCCGCCGGCGGCAACCGCGTCGACCGTCCCGGTTACTTTGTCGAGCCGACGGTCGTCACAGGCCTCGGGTGCGAATGCCGCGTGCTGCAGGAAGAGATCTTCGGTCCCGTCGTCACGATCACGCCGTTCGAGTCGGAGGAGGAAGCGGTCGGCTTCGCCAACTCGACGAAGTACGGGCTGTCGGCGTCGCTCTGGACGCGCGACCTGCAGCGCGCCCACCGCGTCGCGGCGGCGCTCGACAGCGGCACCGTCTGGGTGAATTGCTGGCTCCTGCGCGACCTGCGTGTCCCCTTCGGCGGCGTGAAGGAGAGCGGCGTCGGACGCGAAGGCGGCTTTGAATCGCTGGAGTTTTTTACCGAAGCCAAGAACGTCTGCGTGAAACTTTAGGAATTGAGAATTGGCGAATTGAGAATTGAGAATCGCGTAGCGCAACCCATTCTCAATTCTCAATTCCGAATTCTCAATTGAGGAAGCCCATGACCGCCACCGCCCTTCCCTTCGCCATCCCTGCCGAACCGACGGCCACGTGGAGCATCGCCAAGCGCCTCACCTTCCGCTTTGCGTTCGTCTATCTGATCCTTTACAGCCTGCCGTTCCCGCTGATGATGCTGCGGGAGCCGTGGCAGAACCTGTGGAACGCCATCGTGCCGGCCGTGGCCACGAGCGTCTTCGGCGTCGCGGCCGACGTGCTGCCGAATGGGAGCGGGGACACGACGTGGAACTACGTGCAGGTGTTCTGCTTCGCGTCGTTCGCGCTGCTGGCGACGCTGCTGTGGACCGCGCTCACGCGGGCGAAGAGCCACCCGAAGCTGTACGCGGCGCTGCGCATTTACGTGCGCTTCTCGCTGGCGATGGTGATGGTCCAGTACGGTGCGGTGAAGGTGATCCAGGCGCAGTTCCCGTCGCCGACACTCGAGCGGCTCGTGCAGCCGTACGGCGCCTCGTCACCGATGGGGATTCTCTGGACGTTCATGGGCGTCTCTGCCGCGTACAACCTCTTCGCCGGGCTCGGTGAAGTCATCGGTGGGGTGCTCCTCACGATGCGCCGCACCACCCTCGCCGGCGCGCTGCTGTCGCTGGCGGTGATGGGGCACGTGGCGATCCTCAACTACTGCTACGACGTGCCGGTGAAGCTCTTTTCGACGCACCTGGTGCTGATGGCGCTGTTCCTCGCCGCGCCCGACCTGCCGCGCGTGCTGCGCTTCTTCACCGAATGGAGCGGCGGCCACGGGAAGCGGTGGCTAGTCCTCGCCCGCACAGTCGTCGTCGCCGGCTTCGTCGGCTATTCGTTGTTCGTCGCTCAGCAGGGGCGGACGTTGTATGGCGATCTTTCACCGCGCTCGCCGCTGCGCGGCATCTGGAACGTCGACGAGCTGACGGTTGACGGCGTCAGCCGTCCGCCTCTGGTCACGGACGCCAGCCGCTGGCGCCGTGTCATCTTCGACAACCCGCGCTTTTCGTCGATCTACACGATGGATGACGTGCGCCAGCGCTTCGCGTCCACGCTGACGGGGAAAACGCTGGAGCTGACCGACCGTGATGATCCGCAGCGGAAGATCGTGCTGACGTACGCCCGCGTCGACGCGAAGACGCTGCGGCTCGAAGGGAAGGTCGACGGAAAACAGATCGCCGCCACCTGCCACCTGCAGGACGAAGGGCAGTTCCTGCTGAAGACGCGCGGCTTCCACTGGACCAATGAGTACCCGTTCAACCGGTAGGATCGGATTGAGGATGGCTTCGCTGGGCGGAACGTTTCGCCGAGCGCAGCCATCCTCAATCCTCAATCCTTCATCCTCAATCCCGATAGAATCGGCCCATGAGCAAAGGCGAAATCGTCGGCGGTCTTCTCGCCCCCCATCCCCCGCACATCGTCTACGGTGAGAACCACTGGCGGAACGAGCCCAGGTCCGAGTGCGGCTGGGAAGTGCTGCGCTGGGGCTACGAGCGCGCGCGCAAGCACTTCCTGGCCAAGAAGCCGGACGTGATCCTGGTGCACTCGCCGCACTGGCAGACCGTGATCGGCCACCACTTCCTCGGCGTCCCCGAGTTCCACGGCCTTTCCGTCGACCCGATCTTCCCCAACCTCTTCCGCTACAAGTACGACATCAAGGTCGACGTCGAGCTGGCCGAACTGATTGCTGAAGAAGGGCGCAAGGACGGCCTGATCACCAAGATGATGCGGAACCCGCACTTCCGCGTCGACTACGGCACGATCGTCTCCTGCCACATGATGAACCCCGAGTGGGACATCCCCATCGTCGGCATCTCCTCGAACAACTCCCCCTACTACTTTTCCAACGAGATGGGGCAGGCGCAGATGATCCGCCTCGGGCAGGTCACCAGGCGCGCGATCGAAAAGAGCGGCCGCCGCGCGATCCTCCTCGCGTCGAACACCCTTTCCCACCGCCACTTCACCACCGAGCCCGACATCCCCGAAGACATGTCGCGCGAGCACGTCTACGAGCACTCCGGCTACCTCTGGGACATGCAGGTCATCGACCTGATGCGCAAAGGCCGCACGAAAGAGCTGATCTCCATCCTCCCCGAGTTCATGGACCACGCCGTCTCGGAAGTAAAGGCGGGGTCGCTGGCGTGGATGCTGTCCGCGCTGGATTTCCCCGAGTATCCCGCGGAGATCTTCGGCTACTGGACGGTGATCGGCACGGGGAACGCGGTGGCGGGGTGGGATCCGCAGGAGAAGGCGGCGGCCACCACACAAGGCGCGGCGGTTTGACAACCCGAACGCAGAACGCAGAACGCAGAATGACGAATTGAGAAAGGGGACCGATCGTGGTGCGCAGCATTTCTTCGTTCGACGTTCTGCGTTCTGCGTTCTGACTTCATGAATCCAATCCTCAAGGCTTACGTAGTCCCTGGACAGCCCCACATTCTTCTCGGCGATCGGCAGAACGCCGGCTGGGCCAAACTGAAACATGCCTACGAACAAATCGGTCGTGAGATCGAACGGTCCGGGGCGGAGCTGATTCTCCTTTACTCGACGCAGTGGTTCTCCGTCATCGGGCATCTGTTCCAGATCGATCCGCGGCCGAAGTGGACGCTGGTCGATCAGAACTGGTACGAGCTCGGGGAAATCCCTTACGAGTTTCGTGTCGATCCGAACTTCGGGGAGCTGTATTGCCGCACGGTGAAAGACGCGGGGATGCAGGCGGCGACGGTCGCGTATCACGGCTTTCCGATCGACACCGGGACGGTCGTGGCGCTGAAGCTGATGAACCCGAACAACGCGGTGCCGGCGTCGATGGTCTCGTGCAACATCTACGCGGAGCGCGAGGAGACCCGCGCCCTCGGCTTCGCCGCACGCAAAGCGATCGAGGCGTACGGGAAGAAGACGATCGTCGTCGCGGTGACGAACTTCTCGAACCGCTACGAGGTGGCGGAGATCGATCCGGCGAAGGACCGTATCTCCTCGCAGAAGGATGACGAGTGGAACCGTAAGCTCCTCGAGATGTTCGCCGAGGGGCGGCTGGAGGATGTGGCGCAGGTGGCGCGTGATTTTGCGCGCGAGGCCAACGCCGACATGGGCTTCAAAGCCATCTGGTGGCTCGGCGCGGTGATGGGGGAGCACAACAGGTACGACGGCAAGGTGTGGGAGTACCAGCCTGTCTGGGGCACCGGCAGCGCCATCGTCGAGCTGACCCCGAACGACCGCAAGCAGATCGACTGGGAGAAAGAGTTCGACGAAGGACCGGTCCCGGTCTTCGACAGCGCGGGCTCCGGCGGTTCCAGCGGCACCGGCCTGGAAACGCACAACGTGCTGGAACGCGGGCCCGATGTGCACCAGCAAAGCGAAATGAACTCCCAGGAGGATTCCTCGACGGGACGGTCCAGTCCGATGAGGTCCATCAGTCCTCTACGTGCGATCGGTCCTGATGACACCGCGGTGCGCACCGATCGCGCGCCTGCGCCGGTCGGCCCGTATCCGCACGCGCGGCGTGTCGGTGATTTCCTGTTCCTTTCCGGGATCGGGCCGCGCAAGCCGGGAACGGGGGAGATCCCGGGGCTCATTCGGGATGCGGCGGGCTCGGTGATCGATCACGACATCGAGGTGCAGACGCGCGCGTGCATCGAGAACATCCGCGCGATCCTGGAGGACGCGGGCAGCTCGCTGGAGAAGGTGCTCGACGTGACGGTGTACCTCACCGACATGCAGCGCGATTTCGACCGCTTCAACAAGGTCTACGCCGAGTACTTCGGGCAGATCCAGCCGACGCGCACGAGCGTCGGGGTCGATTCGCTGCCGACGCCGATCGCCGTGGAGTTGAAAGTGATCGCGGCGCGATGAAGCTCATCGACATCTCGCCGCTGATCGACGAGTCGATCGGCGTCTGGCCGGGCGACACGCCGTTCCGGCAGAACGTTAGCGTGGACATGCATCAGGGAGCGAACCTCACGCTCTCCGACGTCCACACGACGCTGCACGTCGGCGCGCACACCGACGCGCCGAACCATTACGTCGCGGACGGCGAGGACATCGCGCAGCGGCGGCTGGAGCTGTACATCGGAGCGTGCAACGTGATCCACGTGGACGTCGCCCGCGGCGAGCGCATCATGCCGTCGCACCTCGCGGGGAAGGCGATCACCGCCGCGCGCGTGCTCTTCCGCACCAACACGTTCCCCGATCCCCGCGCGTGGAACGACGACTTTGCCAGCCTCTCGCCGGAGCTCATCGAGGTGCTGCACGATCGCGGCGTCGTCCTCGTCGGGCTTGATACGCCGTCGGTCGATCCGTTCGAATCGAAAGCGCTCGAAGCGCACAACGCGCTCGCGCTGCACGACATGGCCAACCTCGAAGGGGTCGTGCTCGAAGGCGTTCCGGAAGGGGAGTACGAGCTGATCGCGCTGCCGCTGCGGATCAGGGGAGGAGACGCAAGTCCCGTACGAGCGGTGTTGCGAACGCTCGATTGAGCTGCTCGTCGAGCTCCGCGGCCGGCACCGGCTTGCTGTAGTAGTAGCCCTGAATGAGGTCGCAGTCCTTGCGCCGCAGCAGCTCGAGCTGCTCCTTCGTCTCGACGCCCTCGGCGACCACCGTCATCTCCAGGCTGTGCGCCATGGCAATCACGGCGGAGACGATCGCCGCGTCGACGCTGTCGCTCGTCACGTCGTGCACGAACGACTGGTCGAGCTTGAGCGTGTCGATGGGGAAGCGCTTGAGGTAGTTGAGCGAGGAGTAGCCGGTGCCGAAATCGTCCATCGCGATCTTCACGCCGAGGGCGCGGAGCTCGCGCAGCGTGAACATGGTGCTCTCGGCGTTCTGCATCGCGTTGGACTCGGTGATCTCGAGCTGCAACTGCGCCGGATTGATGCCGGTGTCGGCGATGACAGCGCGGATCTGGTCGACGAGATCGGGCTGCCCGAACTGCCGCGCGGAGAGGTTGACCGACATGGTGAGCCCGTGCTGCTCCCACGCGCGGATCTGGCGGCAGGCGGTGGCGAGCACCCACTGGCCGAGGGGGATGATGAGGCCCGACAGCTCGGCGACGGTGATGAATTGCGCGGGCCCGAGGAGGCCGAGCTCCGGGTGCCGCCAGCGGACGAGGGCTTCGGCGCCGACGATCTGCTCCGTGCGTGCGTCGATGACGGGCTGGTAGTGCAGCACGAGCTCGTCGTGGGTCAGCGCCTTGCGCAGCATGTTCTCCAGCGCGAGCCGTTCGAGCGCGCGTGCGTTCATCGCCGGCGCGTAGAGCTGGTAGTTGTCGCGCCCCTGCTCTTTCGCGCGGTACATGGCGGTGTCGGCATTGCGCACGAGCGTCTCGGGATCGAGGCCGTCCTCGGGGAAGAGGCTCACGCCGATCGACGTCGTGACGAACAGCTCGCGAGCGTGGATGAAGAACGGGAGCTTCAGCGTCTCGATGATCTTGTGGGCGATGGTGGCGGCGTTTTCGACGCTCTCGACGCGCGGGATCAGCAGCGTGAACTCGTCGCCGCCGAAGCGCGCGACGGTGTCGCCCTCGCGGATGCAACTGCGGATGCGCTCGGCGACGGACTTGAGCAGCGCGTCGCCGGTGGAATGCCCGAGGGAGTCGTTGATGTCCTTGAAACGATCGAGATCGAGGAAGAAGACGGCGAGCTTCTGCTGTCCGCGCTGCGCCTGCGCGAGCGCGACGATGAGGCGGTCGACGAACAGCGGTCGGTTCGGCAGGCCGGTGAGTGCGTCGTGGTAGGCGAGGTGCTCGATCTCGTTCGCGGCCAGCTCGGCGGCTTCGCGCTCGTCCTCGAGCAGCGAGGCGATCATGCCGATGCCGAGGACGGCCTGCATCAGGAAGTCGATGTAGCCGAGGTAGGTGATGGGGGTGAGGTAGCGAAGCTGGGCGGTGCCGTAGAGGGCGAAGGCGCCGGCGAGGATGGCGAAGCCGATCCCTTCGCGGCGCATGCGGGCGCGCCAGAGAGCGACGGCGGCGACGAAGAAGGCCAGGGAGGCGGCGCCGGCACGCAGCTCGGGCAGCAACCACGCGGCGAGACCGAGCGCCGTCAGCGCGAGAGTGATGCGCTGCGCATCGACGAGCCGGACCGGACGGCGACGCAGCAGCTCGTAGACGCCGAAGAGGAGCCACGCGATCTCGAGCCAGCCGGCGACGCTCGCGGTGATCTTCGCCGTGATGCTGAAGGGATGGTGGGCAGGATACTGCCATAACGACTGGATCGCGATCGTCAGTCCGGAGGCGAGGTTGAACACTGCCAGCGCGCCCCAGGCGCACGTCCAGTGCAGAAGATAGGACTTGCGGTACTGCCGGTGGAAGCTGAGCAAAAGCAGAGCGAGCACGATCGCTCCCAGCGTTTGCGCAGTAAAGGTGGCAGCAACGACGATGTTGTATTCGGACATGGGGGCGAGGCGGACCTGCCGCCGATTGTAATCACAGTACGGCTGAATACGCCGTAATGAGTCGGGTTGCCGCTGCCCGGTAGCCGAACTGTTGCGAGTGCGTCGCGACGCGCGTCCGAAACGGGCGAACCTCGTTCGCCAGCAGCGCCTGCACTTTCGTGGCGAGCGCTTGCGGTGTGGCGGCATCGGCGATGAGCCGCGGGGCGAGGTCGCCGAGGAGGGCGTGGACGCCGTCGAGTGGAAAGACGGCGGGAGGCACGCCACAGGCCATGGCTTCGAGGATGGCTCGATGCCCCTCGTCGGAGCCGCGAGCGGTGAAGAGGAGCAGATCGGACGCGCGGTAGTGATCGGCGAGGTCGACCTCGTGATAGCCGGCCCAGAGGACGTCGGCGGCGATGTCGAGATCGCGCGCGAGCTGCTCGAGCACCGGGCGGTGAGGGCCGTGGCCGATGACCATCATGCGCGCGCTCGGCAGATCGCGCCGCACGAGCGCGAAGGTGCGCAGCGCGTCCTCGAAGCCGCGCCGCGGGGCGAGCTTGCCGATGACCGTGATGAGCTTCGCGTCGTCGGGGATGGCGTAGGTGACGCGGACGTCGTCGCCGTGGGGGTCGAACTGGCGGTGATCGAGCGGCGGCGGCGTGAAGACGGCGTCGCGTCCGCGGAGCGCCTCGGCATCGCGGAAGGTGTCGTTCACGACGCAGAGCAGTTTCGTGCGGCGGATCAGTGCGCGCGTGAAGGGATCGGTGCGAAGGACGCGCTCCGCGTGAAACGTGCGCGCGACGGTGACGCGGCGGCCGACGGCGAGGAAGCGGGCGAGCCAGTGGTCGTACGTGAGGTGCGCGTGGATGACGTCGAAGCCGTGACGGTCCAGCATCCGCCCGAGCGCCGCGAGCGTCCGCCGGAAGGCGAGCGGGTTCTGCGCCTTCTCGATCAGCGGGTGCGCGAAATCGTGGTGCGCGAGCTTCTCCTGCAGCTTGTAGCCGCCGACGTAGGCATAGTGCGCGTCGACGCCCGCCTCACGCAGAGCTTCAACCTCGGCGAAAGCCGGCGCCGCGGCCCCGGTCCAGCGGTTGCCGGCGGCCAGGTGGAGGATCTTCAACACGCGCGCGCATTATGCCGGAGGCGTGCGGGGATGGAACCGATGGCCGAATGGGACACCACGATGTTGACCACGACACATCCTCCGTCCCATCGGCCTTTCCCGGCCGTCTGATATATTCGCGCGCCTATGGCCGTCGATCAGGAACTGCTTGCCATCCTTGCCTGTCCCCTGTGCAAACAGGAAGTGAAAGTCGTCCCGCTCACGGAGGCGCGGCGCTCCGCGGTGCGCGACAAGTACCGGGAGAAGTTCCGCGGCGAGGAGCCGGTCGTCGAGAGCGGCCTCCGTTGCGTGAAGTGCGGCCGCGTCTACCCCGTCGTCAGCGACATCCCGATCATGCTCGTCGAAGAAGCCTACGATGAGCCCTGAGTCGTGCTAGCCCGTCTGCTGGCTGGAGTCCGCTCGGAGTTCTCCAGCCTCAGTCCTCACGGTCTCCTCCGCTGGGCCGGCTTCTTCTACTTCGCCCACATCCTTTTCCAGGGAAAGATCGCCCCCTCGGAGCTCGGCGCGTTCTGGTTCATCTTCTGTCTCGGCTGGGCCATGGTCCGCCGCGAGGCGCGCTTCTCGTTCCACATCCTCTATTACCCCCTGATCCTCTACGGCGTCGTCTCGACGCTCTCCGCCGCCGTGGCGCAGGCGCGCATCCACGCCGGGTTCGAGTCGATGCTGTGGTTCAAGATGCTGATCTTCCCGGCGGCGCTGATCTACTTCCGGATGATCCCGCGCGCGCGGACGCTCGCGCTCTGGGCGCACGTCGTGTTCGGCGTCGGCATCGCTGCGTGGGGCATCTTCGAGTTTCTCGTCCTCGACCAGCGCGATCTGGAGCGGCGGATCAACGGTCCGTCGACGCACGTCATGACGTTCTCCGGGCTGCTGCTGCCGCTGTCGCTGATGCTGCTGATGATGTGGTGGCACCAGCGGAAGGCGTGGCAACTCGCCGCCACCACGGTCATCTCCCTCACGCTCGTCCTGACGTTCACGCGCGGCGTCTGGCTCGGCTGGATCTTCGCGGTCGTCGTGATTCTCGTCGTCGCGCGGCCGCGGCTCCTCCTCTATCTGCCCATCGTGCTGGTGTGGGGACTCGTCCTCATGCCGTTGCCGGTCTTCGGACGGCTGATGTCGATCTTCGATCCGACGCAGTCGTCGAACCTGGACCGCATCCGGATGATCGAGGCGGGGGTGGAGATGATCCGCGACTATCCGGTCCTGGGTGTTGGGCCGGCGAACGTGAAAGAGGTGTATCCGCTCTACAAGAAGCCGGACGCTCCCCGCTTCCGGCCGCCGCACCTCCATAACAACGTGATCCAGCTCTGGGCGGAGCGCGGGGTCCTTGGGGTGGTCGCCTACATTCTGTTGCTCGCCCTCTTCCTCCGCGAATGCGCCAAGGGGTGGCGCTCGCCGGGGGAGGGGAGGATGTGGGCCGAGATCGGGATCGTCATCACGGCCGGCCTGACCTGGGCCGGGCTGTTCGAGTTCAACTTCGGCGATACCGAGGTCTTCTACATCATGCTCGACCTCTTCGCCCTCGTGATCGCTTCCATCGAGGCGAGCGCGGCCGAGCCGGTGAATGAACCGGCAGTAGGGGCTGTTCCGGCGATGTCAGCAGCTTAGGGCCCTGAGCCCTCAGGCTGCCCGAAACCATTTTGATCATGCTTCCGTCGAAGAGCCGAGACATAGGGGAAATGAAACACCTGAGCGATCAGGAGCTCATGCGAATCGTTCAGGCGGGTGACTACTCCCCGGCCTCCGAGATTTATGACCGCTACAGCGGACGGATCTACAACTTCGCGTTTCGTTTCTTGAAGAATGCGGAAGCGGCCGAGGACGCGACGCAGGAAGTATTCGTCAAGATGATCAAACACGCCAATCAGTTCCACGGGGATGCAAAGCTGTCGACGTGGCTCTTCTCCATCACGGCCAACTGGTGCCGTGACTACCTCCGGAAAGCGGACAACAAGTCGAAGGAATCCGACGATGTGCTGGTGACTCTGCCGGCGCCGGCGGAGAACGCGCCCGACCGCAATCTGGAGCAGAGGGAGAACGAGATCCGCGTACGCCGCGCGCTCCAGGAACTGACGCCGGAACAGAGAGAAGCGATCCTGCTCTCACGCTACCAGGGACTGTCGTACGCCGAGATCGCGCAGATCGCCGGCTGTTCCGAAGGTGCCGTGAAGACGCGGGTTTTTCGCGCGATGGAAACATTGAAAAAAGCGCTCGCGGGTGACGTGGGCGGAGGTGCCCGATGGCCGATTGCAGTGCGCTGAGAGAGAACCTGCCGATGCTTCTGACCGAGTCGATCGACCCGGCCCGGCGGGAGCTCACTCACGAGCACATCGAGAGCTGCGAAGCCTGTACGGCGGAGTGGCTCGCGTACAAAGAAACCTGGAACGTGCTCGACGAGCTGCCGGAAGTCGAAGTGCCGGCGCGCGTGAAGCAGCGATTCCTCGCCGCGGTCAACCCGCAGGCGGTGGTCGCTCCCGTCGTCGCTCCGGCGCCCGCGGAGAAGGCCGATAACGTCGTGCCCTTCACGCGGAAGCCGGCCTTCAAGTGGGTCGCGCAGGCCGCGGCCGTCGCCCTGCTCGTGGGCGGCTCCTACTTTGCGGGTCAGCGCACCGCGACGCCGGAACCGGCGCCGATGGTCGCGCAGCAGCAGGAACTGACGCCTGCGCGGATCAACAGCGTGCAGGAGTTCTCGCCCGTCTCCATGTCGCTGGCCGAGACGCGCGTCCTCGACGCGAGCACGCTCAGTCCGAACATCGAAGGGCGCCCCGACATCACGAACGTGAAGTTCGTCGACGCCGATCCCAGCGATGACGCCATCGGCGTCTCGTTCGACATCACCTCGCGCTGGACCGTGAAGGGCAGCCCGAACGACAAGAGCATGGTGCGCCTCCTTTCGTACGTGCTGGAGAGCGAAGGGCAGTCGTCCTCGCCGCGCTCCGACGCCATCGACTGGGTGCGCCAGACCTACTCCGATCCGCAGTACTCGCACCCCGAGATCGCGAATGCGCTGGCCAAAGTGCTGCGCACCGACGATCACGAAGGCGCCCGCATCAACGCCGTCGACACGCTGAAGACGCTGCCGGCTTCCTCGACCCAGCAGACGCGCGAGGCACTGATCGAAGCGCTCAAGAGCGATCCGAATCCCGCGGTCCGCATGAAGGCCGTCGATGCGCTGGCGAAGCTCGCCGCCGCCGGTGAGCGCCTCGATCCGGCCGCGCTCGACATGCTCCGCCAGAAGGCCGGCCAGGCCGATGAGAACGTCTACGTCCGCGTCAAAGCGGCAGAAGCCCTTGGGAACATCCGTCCGTAAATGAACAGCATCCGCACACTTTCGGCCGCGCTCGCGCTCGCGCTCCTCGTCGCCTCGCCGCTCCTCGCGGCGACGACGAAGACGAGCAAGTTCGAGCGCGCACTGCCGCTCGGCATGGCCGGCGTCCTGACGGTCCGCACCACGACCGGCAGCGTCGAGGTCGTCGGCGTCGATGAAGGTGGTGTGCGCTTCACCGCGATCAAAACCGTCACCGCGTTCAACACCGACAAGGAGAAGGAAAAGGCGCTCCTCGCCGAGGCCGACCGCCTGGTCGAGCTCCGCGAGGCCGTTTCCGCCGACGGCCGCAACGCCCTGATCCACACGCTCGCGCCGGCGATGAGCGGCCGTGGCTGGCGCGTCGACGTGCGCTACGTCGTCTGGATGCCGCGCACCGCCGATCTGCGCGTCGAGGTCGTCAAATCGCAGCAGATCCGCGTCGTGAACATGATCGGCAACGTCAGCGTGAAGAACTTCTCCGGCACGATCGTGCTGGAGCGTGTCACCGGCGTTGCCAACGTCGAAAGCACCAACGGCGGCATCGTCTACATGCCGCAGCAGCGCCTCGGCGGCAACGTCACGCTGAAGACCGTCAACGGCAACATCGAGGCGATCGTCCCCGACGGCATCGGGTTCCAGTGGGCCGCGGAAGCGCTCGCGGGCGATGTACGCTCGACGATCCCCGGCGTGCGTGGGCGGCTCAGCGGCCCCGCGTTCCGCGGCAGCGTCAATGCTCCGGGCGGACCGACGCTGACGACGGCCACCGTCACGGGCAACGTGTTCCTCCTCCGCGCCGGTACGCAGGCCGCGGCGGCGCGTTCTCTGCGCGAGACGATTCCGCAGGCGCCCGTTCCGCCGTCGCAACAGCAGCCGGCCGCGGCGACGCTGGCCGCCTCACGTGCCGGACGGCGCGACATGACGCAGCAGTTCGTCCAGGGACGCGTCGATTTCGCCACGAACATCGGCGACATCTCCATCAGCGAGCTGCGCGGCGACGCCACGCTCTCCACCGGCGCCGGCGAAGTCCGCCTCGGCACCGTGACCGGCACCTGCCGCGTCACGTCGCTCGGCGGGCCGCTCGAGCTGGGCGACATTTTCGGGTTGCTCGATGCCCGGACGCAGGCCGGCGACGTCACGATCCAGGCCGCGCGTTCCGGCGGCTCCGTGCAGACCGGCGGCGGCATCATCCGCCTGGTGTATGCCGGCGGACCGACGTCGCTGAGCTCGGCCGGCGGCGACATCATCGTGCGCCAGGCCGCGTCCTCGGTGAACGCGGAGACGCGCTCGGGCGACATTTCCATCTCCGTCGATCCCGGCGCCAAGACCCAGCGTCTCGGCGCGAAGACGGCGAAGGGGAACGTCGTGCTGTTCCTCCCTCCGCGCTTCGGCGCCGACGTCGACATCACCGTCATCACGACGGATGCGAATGCGACGCACCTCATCGAGTCGTCTTTCGGCGCGCTGAGCGTGCAGAGGGAACAGATCGCCGGCGGCAAGACCCGCCTCCGCGCCAGCGGCAAGATCAACGGCGGCGGCGAGCGCCTGGAGCTGTTCGCCGAAGGTGGCGGCGTGCAGATCAAGACGCAGCCGGTGCCGGGCCGCTGATCGGACGAATCGGACCTACAAGACCAAAGCGCCGGTCCCATTCGTCCTATAGGTCCTATTCGTCCTATTTGTCCTATCGGACCCATCCTGCGGCCACCATTGCGTCCCACCGGTTTTCCCGCATAGCATTCGCCGCCTGTATGAACCGCTGATCCGGAGGACTTTCCATTTGAAATCGATTTTGTACGGAGCACTGCTGTTTGCCCTCGTGGCCTGCAACGCGACCGATCCTGCCAACACGACGGCTGGCACGGAGGCGGAAGGCACCACTGCGACGGCGACCGACACGAGCGCCTCGACCACCGCGGCCGCGACCGACACCAACAGCACGGCGCCGGCGGCGCCTGCGCAACAGGAGAAACCAATGAGCGAATACCAGGACCAGGTAGCGGTGATCAAGACCACCGCGGGCGAGATCCAGATCCGCTTCTTCCCCGACGTCGCCCCGAACCACGTGAAGAACTTCATCGACCTGGCGAACCAGGGCTTCTACAACGGCACGAAGTTCCACCGCGTCATTCCCGGCTTCATGATCCAGGGCGGTGACCCGAACACCAAGAGCGGCGACCCGTACACCTGGGGCACGGGCGGCTCGCCGAACCGCCTGCGCGCGGAGTTCAACAACGTCAAGCACAAGCGCGGCATCGTCTCGATGGCGCGCTCGACCGATCCGAACAGCGCCTCGTCGCAGTTCTTCATCATGGTCGCGGACTACCCGTCGCTCGACAACCAGTACTCGGTCTTCGGCCAGGTGCTCTCCGGCATGGAAGTCGTCGACAAGATCGTGAGCGCGAAGACGGAGCGCGAACGTCCGGTCGAGCCGACCGCCATCGAGAGCATCACGTTCCGGGCGGCCACGGACGCGGAGAAGGGGCCGGCGCCCCAGGCGTGACGCTTCCGGACGAAGTCGCGGTCGTCGTGAGCGAGTGGCTGGGTGAAGGTTGGACCGCGCAGCCACTCGCGGGCGACGCCTCCGTGCGTGCGTACTTTCGCATCGCGCACGGCGGGCAGACGTACATGCTCGCGTATTACCCGGAAGAGGTGCGGTCGCAGCTGAAGCGTTTCCTGGACGCGTACGCTGCGGTCGCACCGAGCGGCCGCATCCCGGCAGTCCTGCACGACAGCGCATTCGCGGTGCTGCAGCACGACGTCGGCGACCGCACGCTCTTCGACATCCTGCACGAGCACCGCGACGAAGGTGTGCGTCTCTACCACGAGGCCATCGAGCTGCTCGTGGCGTTCCAGCAGGCGCGCGCGGAGGTGAACCCTCCGTTCACGGCGGAATCGTTCTTCGCGGAGCTGGAGATGGCGCGCGACTTCTACGCCGGTCAGCTCATGGGTGCGCCGTCCGAAGAGCTGAAAACACTTTTCGAGAAGCTGTCACAGAAAGTCGCACAGCATCCGTATGTTTTATGTCATCGCGATTTTCACGGACAAAACCTGCATGTTTTAAATGACACGGTTTATCTCATCGACTATCAGGATCTGAGAATGGGTCCGGATACGTACGATCTCGCCTCGCTGCTGCGCGACCGCGGCGTCGCGCGCATCCTCGGCGAAGCGACGGAGCTCGACCTGCTCGAGCACTACCGCCGCGTCACCGGCGCCGATGAGACCATCCGCCGCCGCTACTTCGAAACGCTGCTGCAACGCTCCGTCAAGATCCTCGGCACGTTCTCCAAGCAGCCGATCGTCCGCGGCCGCATGCACTATCTCAAGTTCATCCCCCCGACGCTCGAAAGCATCCGCCGCTGCCTCGACGAGCTGCCGGAGTTCGCCGCGCTCGGCCAGCAACTGCCGATGGAGTTCTCCCTGGAAGCGGCACAGGAACGCGCGCGCTCTCTCTACGAAGCCGTGCAATCATGATTTCCGCTTTCCGAGTGCCGGTTTCCGCGCTGCCTCGCGCCGGAAGCCGGCAATCGGAAATCCGAAATCGAGGTAAGACAGATGGCTAAACACAAGATCACCCTGCTCCCCGGCGACGGGATCGGCCCGGAAGTCACGGCCGCCGTGGTGCAGATCATCGAATGCGCGGGTGTCGACGTCGAATGGGAGAAGTACTTCGTCGGCGCGGAAGCGCTCACACGCTCCGGCGATCCGCTGCCGCAGGAAGTGCTCGACTCGATCCTGCGCAACAAGGTCGCGCTCAAAGGGCCGGTGACGACGCCCGTCGGAACCGGCTTCGCGTCGATCAACGTCCGGCTGCGCAAGACGCTCGACCTCTACTCGAACCTCCGCCCGGTGCGCTCGATGCCGAACATCAAGACGCGCTACGAGGACATCGATCTCGTGGTCGTGCGTGAGAACACCGAAAGCCTCTACGCGGGTCTCGAGCACGAGGTGATCCCCGGCGTCGTCGAGTCGCTGAAGATCATCACGGAGAAGGCGTCGACGCGCATCGCCCGCTTCGCGTTCGAGTACGCGCGCCAGCACGGACGCAAGCGCGTCACGGCCGTCCACAAGGCGAACATCATGAAGCTGTCGGACGGCCTGTTCCTGCAGTGCTTCCGCAACGTGGCGAAGGAGTACCCGAACATCGAGGCGGACGACAAGATCGTCGACAACCTCTGCATGCAGCTCGTGACGAACCCGAACCAGTTCGACATCCTGCTGCTCGAGAACCTGTACGGCGACATCGTCTCCGACCTGACCGCGGGCCTCGTCGGCGGCCTGGGCGTCGTCGCCGGCGCGAACATCGGCGAGAACGGCGCGGTCTTCGAAGCGGTGCACGGCAGCGCGCCCGACATCGCCGGCCAGAACAAGGCGAACCCGCTGGCGCTCCTGCAGTCGGCCGTCCTCATGCTGCATCACATCGGCGAGCCGCAGGCTGCCCAGCGCATCCACACCGCGATCCTCAAAGTGCTGGCCATGGGACCGGAGCACCGCACGAAAGACATCGACGGCACCGGCTCCACCACCGACTTCACCGTGGCCATCTGTGACGTGCTGCGGAAAGGTGTGCGCTCCACGGATTAGCCTCGACCGGATTGAGGATTGAGGATGGAGGATCGAGGAAAGAAGCCTGGCCATGCGCAGCGATCCTCAATCCTCGATTCCCGATCCTCAATCCTTTCTCGCCGAGGGCGTGGCCCACTTCAATTTCCACCGATTCTGGGAAGCACATGAATCGTGGGAGCACCTCTGGCTGGCCGACCGTACGCCCGAGCGCGAGTTCCTTCAGGGGCTGATCCAGCTCGCCGCGGCGTACTACCACGTGCGGCGCGGCAACGTCCGCGGGGCGACGCGCCTGTTCGACGCGGGGCTGCGCCGTCTCGATCCGTTTCCTCCCCGCTTCCGTGGCATCGACCGTGAGGCCGCGGTCGAGGCGGCGCGCCGTCACCGCGACGTGATCGCCGGCGGGGGCACCGTCCCGGCTGACGCTTTCCCGAAGCTTTCGATGACGTAAGTTTTCCGCACCAGAGTCCGGCGGAAGGACTACAATCGAGCCCTCATCCAATCGAAAAATCCTCACGTCGCGAGGGTCAACAATGCACGAGATCGATCAACGGGACCGGGAGCTTTTGAACGCTCTGCAGGGGGAGATTCCGCTCGTCTCGACGCCGTTTGCCGTTCTGGGCCAGCAGCTCGACATGTCCGAGAAAGAAGTGATCAAACGGACGGAGCGGCTCCGGCGCGAAGGACTGGTGCGGCAGGTCGCGCCTCAATTCGATTCGCGCGCGCTCGGCTACCGCTCGTGCCTCGTCGCGGCGCGCGTCATGCCCGAGCGCATCGACGATGCGGCGGCGACGATCGGCGCGCATCCCGGCGTCACCCAGAACTACCGGCGCAACAACGACTTCAACCTCTGGTTCACGATCCACGTCTCGCCGCTGTCGAAGCTGGGACTCGAAAAGACGATCGAGATCCTCGGCGATGAAGCCGAATGCCAGATCGTCCGGCCGCTGCCGACGCTGAAGCTCTTCAAGACCACGAGCGCCGACGGTGATTCGCACGCCGAGAACGAGACGCACGAGCCGGCGGCGCTGACGCCGCTGGAGATCGAATGCGTGCGCGTACTGCAGCGCGAAGTGCCGCTGCAACCGCGTCCCTTCGACGCGCTGGCGCGCGCCGCGAACCTCGGCGCCGACGAAGTGCTCGCGGCTGCACGCGCGCTGCTCGAGCGCGGCCAGATCCGCCGCTTCTCCGCCACGGTGACGCCGCGCAAGGCCGGCTTCGTCGCCAGCGCCATGGGCGTGTGGGCGGTGCCGCCCGACAGCGCCGACACGTTCGGCGCGCAACTCTCGCAGCACAAAGCGGTGTCGCACTGCTACCTCCGCCCGGTCTACGAGGACTGGCCGTACAACCTCTACACGACCGTGCATGGGCGCAGCGTCGATGAGTGCGAATCGATCATCAACGACCTCGCGATCGACACCGGCCTGACGCAGAAGCAGGCGCTCTATCCGACCAAGGAGTACAAGAAGGCGCGTCTTCAGCTCTTCTCGCACGAGGCGGAAGAGTGGGAAGCGACGCACGCGTCGCGCCGCGCCGCCGCCGCGTCGTAGCCGCTTGTTCGAGTCGTTTCAGGAGCCGCAGCCGGCCGAGCGCCTCCGCGCCGTGGCCGCGGCTCCGGTCGCGGCGTTTCTCCTCGCGCAGTTCTACTTCTCGCTGTACCCGCTGCTGAGCCGCGTGCCCGCGTGGCTGTTCTGGCTCATCGTGGCCATTCTCTTCGCGGGCACCGCGTGGGGCTTCTTTGCTACCGCGCGCATCGTGGTCAGACACGGCCGCAGCCTTGGGTGGCGGGGGATCGTCTGGCTGGTCTTCGCGGTGCTGGCGTCGCTGGTCTGCGGTTGGCTGCTGCTGTCGTTGACGCTGCCGTGGTTGTAGGCCCGGGGGACGCATCTGTCCTATACGTCCCATACGTCCTATAGGTCCTATTAGAAATGAGGCCTCTCGCATGACCTATCCCACCATCCCCTACACCCGTGAGCGCCGCTCCGAAATCGAGATGATCGAGGCCGCGCGCGCGTTCCTGCACACGCTTCTCCAGCGGCGCACGGTGCGTGAGTTCGCTCCCGATCCGATTCCGGACGAGGTGCTCGAGCTCGCGATCGCGGCCGCCAACGCCGCGCCCTCCGGCGCCAACATGCAGCCGTGGAAGTTCGTCGTCGTGAAGGATCCGGCGATCAAACGCGAGATCCGGCTCGCCGCGGAGAAGGAGGAGTACGACAGCTACCACGGCCGCATGCCCGAAGAGTGGCTGCGCGCGCTCGCGCCGCTGCAGACCGACTGGCACAAGGAGTTCCTGGAGGTCGCCCCGGCGCTGATCGTCATCTTCAAGGAGGACTTCGGCCTCGCGGAGGATGGGACGAAGGTGACGCACTACTACGTCAACGAATCAGTCGGCATCGCGTGCGGCTTCCTCCTCGCCGCGCTCAACGCCGCCGGACTGGCCACCCTCACTCATACGCCCAGTCCCATGGGCTTCCTTCGCGACATTCTGGGCCGCCCGAAGAACGAGAAGGCCTACCTCCTCATCCCCGTCGGCTACCCGGCGGAGAATTGCCGCGTCCCCGACATCCGCAAAAAGACGCTCGACGAAGTACGGATCGTCCGTTGAGGCCAACTTTTTTGACAAGCCATCAGGCGTAAGTCACTGAGCCCACGTGACCGGCATGCGGAACGCCGCGTGGAAAGACGCTCTCCCGAAAGGAGATGCGCATGGACCACGATTGGATGGACGAAGACTTCATCCAGGACATGGACGAGATCGTGACGAGGGTGGAATCGCGCGACCTCACAGGGTGGGAAAAAGTCGTGTTTGTTGTTGGGACCGAGGAGGACTAACCTTTGACTATCATGACGATTCCCAAAGACAGAGTTCGTCGCCTGCTCGATTCTCTGCCGGACGAAGTGTCGTACGACGACATCCAGTACCACATCTACGCTCAGCAGAAGATCGATCGCGGACTCGATGCCTCGGCGCGGGGAGACTTCATCTCCGATGCCGAGATCGAGCAACGGATCGCTCGATGGGCTGGCGAGTAAAGTGGACGACGCCCGCATGGAATGACGTCGAGCACGCAGCTCGGTTCATCGCCCGCGATTCTCCGCATTATGCGGTGGTCCTGCAGCGCGAAGCTCAGGCCGCGGCGAATGCCTTGCGCCAGTTCGCGAAACGCGGACGAATAGTCCCGGAGCGTGAAGACGAGCGGCTGCGCGAGCTCTTCGTCGTCAGGACGTACCGCCTGATCTACAGGATCGTGGCTGACGACGAGGTGCACATCATCGCCTTCATCCATGGCGCCCGCCAGTTGGACTTGAGCGATCGGCTCAACTAACTCTTCGTGCCGTCGTCCGGGTTCTCCACCGCCTGGACGGCGGCGATCGCTCCCTGGAAGCCGATCTTGGAGTGGGTGCCGTCGCAGAACGGCTTCATGGTCGAGCCGCCGCAGCGGCAGAGGGCGGCTTTCTTCACCGGGACCTCGTTGCCCTGCGCGTCGACGAGTTTGAACTCACCTTCGACTATCAGCGGACCGTTATCGCGAATCTTGATCGTGACGCTCATCGGCTCTCCTTAGAAGATCGGGTTTTCGGCCACGTGGTGGAAGTTCCACTCGTACGTGAAGCCGGGGAACGGCACGGGCACCATGTACTTGACGTCGATACGGATGGAGTCGCGGCGGCGGACGATCTCGATGTCTTCCTTGCCGACCGGCAGGTTGAGACGTTCCGCCTCGCCCAGAATCGCGCGGATGATCTGCGGGTCCTCGTGCGTGCCGGCGGCGCGGGCTTCGTCCGTCACGGTCTGACGGAGATCGGCGGTTCTCACCTTCACCGGAATCATCTTGTACGCGATGAACACCCCGGCAAGCAGCAAAAGCACACCGAAAATACAGCCGAGCTGACCCTCGCCCCGTTCGCGGCGGTTACCACCCATAGACCCTCCGATGATTTTCGACATCTGGACGGCCGCATTCTACTCGATTGGAACGAGCGGGCGCGTCGCGGCGTGCGCGACGTTGTCACGAGACGACGACGACCAGAGGATCAGCCGCGCGCGTCCGACGATGTACTCCGCCGGCAGCGGTCCCCAGTTGCGGCTGTCGTACGAGGCGTCGCGGTTGTCGCCCATCACGAAGTAGCAGTTGGAGGGGACGAGTTGCGCTCCGATCTCGCCGCTGGCGGAGGCACGGCGCACGTAGGGCTCCGGCAGTGTCTGCCTGCCGATGCGCACCTGCCCGAACGCCGAGTCGATCAGGTCGCCGGGCGTGGCGATGACCCGCTTCACCACGATCTCGTCCGGCTTCAGCGGCGAGCGGAAGACGACCACGTCGCCGCGCCGCGGCTCATTGCCGAAGACGTACGGCGTCACCAGGATGTGGTCGCCCACCTGCAGCGTCGGGGACATCGACTCCGAGGGGATGGCATAGATGCCGATGGCCACCCGGACGAGCAGCGCCAGCCCGACCGCTACGGCGAGCGGCTCCAGAACCAGGCGAACGACGGACTTCTGGCGCATCAACACCACGATAACGAACGAAGGGCCCTGGAAGTTCCGCGGGCGACAGCTACAGCGGGCACGACGGAAAAGCTGCCTACAGCGGAGCCGCGTGGAACGTCTCGTTGGCGGTTTTCCGCCGGACGGTCTTCTCGCCGCCGGTCACCATGTAGACGGGCATCTTCTGCTGCAGCCCCTTCAGCGCGAACTCGCCCAGCGATTCCACGTCGAAGCTGCCGAGCACCCGGTCGAGCGTGTTCTGCGACACCACGAGCTGCCCCGGCTTCGCCACGCCGCTCTCCAGCCGCGAGGCGATGTTCACCGACGTCCCCAGCACCGTGTAGTCGACGCGTTTCTCCGTTCCGACGTTGCCTACGACCGCCTGTCCGCTGTTGATCCCGATGCGGACCCGGACGATCGGCAGTCCTGCCGCCTCGCGCGTCTGATTCCATTCCGCGACCCGCTCCTGAAGCATGAGCCCCGCCAGAATCGCGCGGTCCGCGTGGTCGTCCTGCGGGATCGGCGCGCCGAAGAACGCCATCACCGCGTCGCCGATGAATTTGTCGAGCGTGCCGCCGTACGCGAAGATCGCGTCCACCGCCGCCGAGAAGAAGTTCGACAGGAACTCGGCCACTTCCTCGGGCCGCTGCGTCTCCGAGACCGTCGTGAATCCGGAGATGTCCGCGAACAGGATCGACACCTCGGCGAGGCGGATGTCGGTCTCGTCGGCCGAGATGACCCCTTTCACGATCTCGTCGATCACGGCGGGGGAGTGGTAGCGCTCCATCTTCGAGCGGATCTTCCGTTCCTGTTCGATCTTCTCCGCGAGCTGCGCGCGCTCGATGGCCACGGCGGCAAAGTTCGCGAGCGCCGTCAGCAGGTCGAGGTCTTCCTCGGTGAAGCGTCCGATGTGGATGGGCGAGTCGACCTGGACGGCGCCGATGACGCGCTGCCGGTTCCAGAGCGGCACGCACATCGCCGAGCGGATGCCGTGGATGGCGATCGATTTGCCGCCGAGGAGGCGGGCGTCTTCGAGCGCGTTGGAGGTCATGAGCGCGATCTGCTGCTCCGCGACCATCTTGAGGATCGTGCGCGAGATCGGGATGTCGGCTGGCTCGGCGCCCTGGATGAACTTCGTCAGGCGCGGCACGGGATTCCCCTGCTCGTCGAACAGCAGAATCAGCCCGCGCTCGACCGGCAGGTACTTGAAGATCATGTCCATGACGGTGTTGAGCAGGTCCGTCAGCTCTTCCGTCTGCAGGAGCGACTTCGCGACCTGGACGAGCACCTGGAAGATCTTCTCGCGCGTGACCGACGGCTCGGAGCCAATCGCCGCCGGCGGACGCGGCACGCCGGGCTGCGCCTGCAGCTCCGCGAGGTCGAGGCCGAACTCCGAGTTGAAGTCGGAGATACGGCGGATGACCGTGCCGGAGGGGTTGTCGAACATCGAGTCGGCGTTGAAGTCGACGCTCGGCAGCGCCTTCACGTCGAGCTGCACGCTGCCGATGAGGATCTTGTCGCCGGGGCTGACCTGCGCTTCGGTGATGAGGTTGCCGTTCACCTTCACGCCGTTCGTCGACCGGAGGTCGATGATCCACCAGCCGTTGTGCCGCTCCTCGAAGCGCGCGTGCTTGCGCGAGACCGAGGGGTGATTCAGGACGAGATCGTTCCCTTCGGTGCGGCCGACGGACGTCTCCGGCTTCAGATCGGCCACTCGCGGTACGCCGAGATCGACGTAATGAATCTGAAGCTGATCGGCCATGTGGACCTGCGATTATAGCTTCGGTGGGGACCGGGGTCAGCGGGCAGTGGTCACCGTCACGAACGGGCGGAATGATTCACGTATAATCGGCAGCCGTTCCTGTAGCTTCCGATATGAGCGAACAAGCGGCAATCAGGTCCGCCACGAAAGGCCGTCTCGTCGTGCGGGCAGCGCTACGCACCGATGTGGGACTCGTCCGGTCCGAGAACCAGGACTTCGGGACGTACACCACCGCGGCCGAAGAGCGCGACAGCCACGCCGGCGGCCGCCTCCTCATCGTCGCCGACGGCATGGGCGGTCACCGCGGCGGCGCCACCGCGTCGAAGCTCGCCGCCGAAACGGTCAAGGCGCAATACCTCGGCAGCGAGACGCACGACGTGCCGACCGCGCTGAAGGAGTCGCTCGTGCGCGCCAATGCGCGCATCTTCTCCGAGGCGCAGGCGAATCCCGACCTCCGCGGCATGGGGACGACGACGTCGGCGTTGGCCATCCGCGATCACGACGCCTGGTTCGCCCACGTCGGCGATTCGCGCATCTACCGTGTGCGCGACGAAGAGATCAGCCAGCTCACCGACGATCACTCCCTCGTCGCCACGATGGTGCGCGAGGGGCTGCTGACGCGCGCCGAAGCGGAGAACCATCCGCGGCGCAACGTGCTCCAGCGCTCCATGGGCGTTTCGGAGGACGTGGAGATCGACGTGCGCGGTCCCTTCGAGATCCGCGAGGGCGACATTTTCCTGCTCTGCAGCGACGGCCTCCACGGCGTGGTCAAAGAGGACGAGCTGAAGGAGATCGCCAGGCTGCCGATCGAAGCCGCGGCGGACGAATACCTCCGCCGCGCTCTCTCCCGTGGCGCACCCGACAACGTGACGGTCATCGTCGCCCGGGTAGAGCGGACCGAGGAGCCGGTGGAGATCGGCGAAGAAACGATCGTCGACCGGCTCGACGACACGCAGCCGCTCGAAACCGTGGACGCCGCGGAGCTCGACGAAACGATCCCCATGGACGCCAGCAAGGTCGACACGCAGAAGATCCGCGCGGTGACCGACGAGGAGCTCGCGTCGCTGCCGGCTCCGGCCATGCCGGCTGCGAAGCCGGTGCAGGAGGCAGCGCCGCGCCAGGGGAACCCGCTGCTCAAGTGGATGCTGATCCTCGTGCTGGTTTTGGGCGCGGCCGGCGCGTGGCTCTTCTGGAACAACCAACAACAGGGGATCGACGACCCGTCCGCTTCTTCCTCCTCCCGGTAGCCCCATGACCCCACACGTCCACGGTCCGTTGCATTCTGGCGCTGCGCGGAACGCGGACAGTGCCGCCTGTGGCAACAATGGGACCTATAGGACGAATAGGACCGATGGGACAAACCCCAATCCCATTCGTCCCATCGTCACCCTGGTGCTATTGCTCACTGTGGCGGCCTGCCGCCGTGATGTTTCCCGGCTGGATGACGTGCAGAAGATGGCGTACAGCGTCAAGCCGGCGGTCGTGCGGGTCACGGCGCTGGCGACCGCCGACTTTCGCTACGACGCCGGCGTCATCCGCGCGGCCGAGGCGCAGCTTCACTCCGTGCCGCGTGGCGTGCCCACCGAAACGGCCGCCGTCGAGACAGGGGCCGGCGGCTCCGGCAGCGGCTTCATCATTCATCCGGACGGCTTCATCCTCACGAGCGGCCACGTCGTCGCGCCGACGCGCGATGCGAAGGCCCTCGAGCGCGAGCTGCGCCGCAACGGCGCCATCGCCACGCTCGTGAAGCACTTCCCGAAGGACGACCTCCGCGCACTCCAGCGGAGCGAAGAGCTCGACGCCACGATCGCTCTCCTCGCGCGCATGGGAGCCATCGCCAACATCAAGATCGTCAACGACGTCGAGCTCTCGAACGGCGAGACGCTGCCATTCACCATCCGCCGCTACTCGCCCTCGCTCGGGGAGCGCGGCGTCGACCTCGCCGTCCTGCACGTCGGCCGCAAGAACCTCCCGTCGCTCGTCCTCGGCAACTCCGAGAGCGTCCGCGTCGGCGAATCGATCTGGGCCGTCGGTTACCCCGCCGTGGCCAGTAGCAGCGATGAAGTCATCGGCGGCTGGCTTTCGCGCGACAGCGACTTCGAGGCCACGCTGAACCCCGGCACCATCACCGCGATCAAGCGCAACATCGCGAACGCGCCGGTCTTCCAGTCGAACGTCGCCATCTACCGCGGCAACAGCGGCGGGCCGGCGGTCAACCTCGAGGGGGAGGCCGTCGGCGTCTCCACGTGGGGCCACACCAGCGCCGAGCAGATCAAGTTCCTCGTCCCCATCGCCATCGCCCGCCAGATGCTGGCGGAGGCGAAGGTGCCGGCCGGCAGCGACGGCGAATTCAACCGCTACTACCACGCCGCGCTCGACGACGCCTACGACGGCCAGTGGCTCGAGGCGAAGAAGAACCTGCACCACGCCGCCGGCATCTTCCCCCGCTCGCCCGACGTCATCCGCTTCATGCACGACGTCGACGAGGCCATCCGCGCGCTGCCGCCGTGGCAGCTTCACCCCGTCGTCAGCGGCGCCGCGGTCGCGTTCATCGCCGCGATCCTCGCCACTTCCGCCTTCCTGGTGGTCCGCTCGCGGCGTCCGCAGTTCGTGCCCGACGTCCACAAAGCGACGACCGTCGAGACCCTGATCGCGCCGACCGGTGCCGCGTCCGCACGGGCCATACTGGGCAAGTTCACGATCCTCAACGGCCAGCGCGCCGGCGAGCGCCTCGGGCTCGGAGGCTCCGGCATCCGCATCGGCCGGGAGTCGACGATTTGTGAGATCGTATTGGAAAATCCCAAAATCTCCCGGCTGCACGCCGAGGTGGTGTCGATCGACGGGAAGGTGCTGCTGATCGACCGGAATTCGTCGAATGGGACCTACGTCAACGACCAGAAGATCGATAAGACGTATCTGAAGGACGGCGACATCATCTATTTCGGCGGGCGAAACGCCGTTGCTGTGGCATTCCATGCGTGAAGGTGGGGAACGTGGCTGACAAGAGGTGTGAGAACGGGCACTTCATCGACGAATCCTGGGACATCTGTCCCTATTGCCCGCAGGACGCGAGCGAGCCTGAGATTCCGATCGTGCGCCCCTCCCGTTTCGTGACCGCCGACGGCGGAGCCGCTGCTGCTTCGGCCGCCGCGCCGGTCGCCGCTTCCGTCGCCGCCCCTCCCCCTCCGGCTGTCGCCGCACCGTTGCCCCTGCCGTCGCCCGCTCCCGCACCCGCGGCTGCCGCCGCCCCCTCGCCCTCCGCCTCCGGCTCCTTCGTGCGCCGCGAGGGCTCCGGTGTGCATGCGCCGCCGATGGAGCGCACCGTCGCCGTCGGCCGCAGCGAGAACCCGCAGCCGAAGCGCTACGTCGTCGGCTGGCTCATCGGCCTCAACTCCGCCATCCGCGGCGAGTCGTTCGCGCTGCGCATGGGGCGCAACGTCATCGGCCGCGACCGCCGCTCCGACATCGTCATCAACGACGACCAGGCCTCCTCGCATCACGCCGACCTCGTGTTCCGGCCGGAGGAGCGCCGCTTCATCCTGATGGACCACAACTCCACCAACGGCACGTACGTGAACGAGGTGGAGATCGAGCCGCGCCGCGACCTCACGGCCAAGGACATGATCCGCATCGGCTCCCACAAGTTCCTCTTCCTGCCGCTCTGCCACGACGGCTTCCACTGGGATGACGAAGGGCCGCTGAAATGATCGGGAACGTCATCGGAAACTACCGCATCGAGCGGGAGATCGGTGAAGGCGGCATGAGCCACGTCTACGTGGGCCGCACGCTCGCCGCGACGAGCCTCCTGCCCGCCGGCTTCGCCGTCGTCCTCAAGGTCATGTCCGAGGAGCTCGCGGGCGACCAGACGGCGCGCAAACGCTTCGAGCGTGAAGCGAAGATGCTGAAGGTGCTGCGTCACCGCAACATCACCCGCTTCTTCGAGTTCATCAACGGCAACACCGGCGCGGTGCTCGTCATGGAGTTCGTCGACGGCATCCCGGTCGACCTGCTGATCAACGAGAAGGGCGCGCTGCCGATCGGCGAGGCCGTCGGCATCTGCCAGAACATGCTCGACGCGCTGATCTACGCGCACGACAAGGACATCGTCCACCGCGACATCAAGCCGGCGAACCTCATCCGCGAGAAGAAGACCGGCGTCGTGAAGATGACCGACTTCGGCATCGCCAAGATGAAGGAAGGCGGCAACACCACCGGCCAGACCGTCCTCACCAAGTCCGGCTTCCTCCTCGGCACGCCGCACTACATGTCGCCGGAGCAGATCCGCGAGCCGAAGGACGCCGGCCCGAAGAGCGACGTCTACTCCGCCGGCGTCGTGCTGTACGAGATGCTCACCGGCGTCCTGCCGTTCAACAGCCGCTCGCTGCCCAAGCTCATCGACGCCATCTACCGCGGCGAGAAGCAGACGCCGCGCGCGCTGCGTCCCGAGATCGACGCCGAGCTCGAGGCCATCGTCCTCAAGTCGATGATGCCCCGCATGGACGACCGCTACAGATCCGCGAGCGAGTTCAACACCGCGCTCGAGGAGTACAGCGCCCAGCGGCCGGTCGGCTGGGGCACGTTCACCACGACGGACGACGACGACACCACCCCGCCGCCGCCGCGCGTCGATCCCTCGAAGCAGTGGGCGCTGGTGCACGTCAAGCCCGAAGCGAACGAGAAGCACGCCATCATCGGCGACAGCGTCATGGTCGGCCGCGACCGCGCGTGCACCATCGTCCTCTCGCACCCGGCCGTGTCGCGCCGTCACGCGCGCATCACCCTCACCGGCTCCGTGCCGGTGCTCGAAGACCTCAAGTCCGCCAACGGAACCTACGTCAACAACGCCCGTGTCGAGCGCGTCACCCTCAAGGCAGGCGACATCGTCCGCTTTGGCGCCGACCCGGCGTGCAGTTATGTGTTGAGAGAGCACGTGTAGAGAAGAGAGAGAGACAGTTGTTGGTTTTCGGTTTTCGGTTGTCGGTGGGAGACCAAAAACCGAAAACCGACAACCGAAAACCAAACCCAACCGCGACCGACAGGGAGCGAACCAGAATATGCCCCAGATCAACTGCCTGAACTGCAAACAGTCGATCGACTCACAAGCCGATCAGTGTCCGCACTGCGGCGAGCGCGTCACGCTGTTGCAGCGCACGTACGCCGGACGTCACATCGACGGCAAGTACCAGATCATCGACCGCCTCGGCGTCGGCGGCATGGGCGAGATCTTCAAGGTCCGCCACATCCACCTCAACGAGCTGCGCGTCATCAAGATCATGCGTGCGAACGTCGCGCACGACGAGCAGGGCCTCCAGCGCTTCCTCCAGGAGGCGCGCACGTCGACGATGATCAAGCATCGCAACCTGGCGATGCTCTACGACTTCGCGCAGCTCGAGGACAGCTCCTACTACATGGTGTGGGAGTTCATCGACGGCACGAACATCCAGAAGTGGATCGCGCAGAACGGCCCCGTGCCGCCGCGCCTCGCCGTGGAGATCGCCATTCAGGCACTGATGGGCCTCGACCATCTCCACTCCATGGGCCTCATCCACCGCGACGTCTCGCCCGAGAACATCATGCTGTCGCAGGACCATCACGGGAAGCTCCTCGTGAAGGTCATCGACTTCGGCATCGCCAAGCAGCTCGGCGAAGGGGAGCAGGGGCAGGGACTGACGCAGACCGGCATGTTCCTCGGGAAGCTGAAGTACGCCTCGCCCGAGCAGGCCGGCTTCCTCCGCGACGGCGAGCAGCTCGATCCCCGCAGCGACCTCTACTCGTTCGGCATCGTCATGTACGAGATGCTCTCCGGACGGGCGCCGTTCCAGGCGACGAATCCGCACGCGTACATCCTCAAGCACGTGCAGGAGGCGCCGGCGCCGCTGTCGCAGACGAACGCCGCCGTCAAGGTGCCGCCGAGCCTCGAAGCCGTCGTCATGCGCGCGCTCGAGAAGAAGCGCGAGGACCGCTTCGAGACGGCCGCCGAGTTCGCGTCGGCGCTCGAAGCGCTGCGCAACAGCATCTCGCCCGACCAGAAGTACGGCGTCGGCGAGCGCATGGTGACGCTCTCCGCCGCCCAGACGCTGGCCGACGCGAAGATGACGTCGACCGGTCCGGCGCCGACACAGCAGACGCAGCAGACCATGGCCGGCACGCGGCGCGACACGAAGCTCGGCAGCGATGAAGCCACGATGATCACGCGCGGCGGCAGCGACGAAGCGACGATGATGGAGCGCTTCGAGACGCAGCAGGCCGCGACGCCGACGGTGCAGGAGTCGAAGGCGTCGTGGAACGCCGCGACGCCGCAGGCCGAGGCGACGGTGATCGAGCGGCAGTACGCGGGGGCGCCGGCCGTTCCGGCGAAGAAATCCAACATGGCGCTCATCGGCGGCATCGCCGCCGCGGTCGTCCTTGTCATCGCCATCGCCGCGTACATGATGCTGAAGAAGCCGGACCCCGCGACGGTTCCGGCGGCGACGAACACCGTCGTGCCGAGCGGCACCGAGGTCGTCTCCGCCACGACGCCGTCGCAGCCGATCCCGTCGGGGCAGGGGCTGCTGCTGCTCTCCGCCACGCCGTGGGGCGATCTGGAGAGCATCGTCAGCGCCAGCGACAACAAGCAGATCACCTTTCCGGAGTCGGAGCGCTCCACTCCGTCGCGCATCATCCTCGACCCGGGGAAATACACCGTGAAGGTGAGCGGCCCCGCGAAGACGGAGGAATTCGACATCCAGATCGAGGCCGGCAAACCGGTCTCGAAGAACCTCGACCTCGGCACCGTCGACTACGACCAGCTCGCAAAGGAAATGCAGCAATGACCCCGGTACGCACGCTCGCGCTTCTCACACTCCTCTTCCTCGCCGTCACCGCCCAGGCTTCCTGGTACGACGACTACGATGCCGGCATTGCCGCCGCGCGCGCCGGCAACTGGTCCACCGTGGTCACCAGGATGAGCGCGGCGATCAAAGGCAATCCGAAGGAAGAGAACAAGGCGCGCACGTACGGCGCGATCTTCATCAACTACAAGCCCTACTACTACCGCGGCGTCGCCCACCTCAACCTCGGCAACTACGAGCAGGCCGTGACCGACTTCGAGCGGACGCAGGGCCGCGGCGAGCTCGATCTCGGCTCCATCGAGACGCTCATGGGACGCGCGAAATCGCGTCTCGAAGCGGCGCAGGCACCGGCGCAGCAGCCGGAGCAGCGTCCCGATCCCACGCCGCCGGTACAGGTGCCTCAGCAGCCGCGCCCCACACCGCAGCAGCCGGTGGTGACACCGGCGCCGGCGCAGACGCCGGTCACACCGGCGATCGACGCCGCGCTGCGGCAGCGCGCGACGCAGGCCCTGGCGAACGCACGCCAGCGCATCAACGCGGCGCAGCAGCGCCGCGGCGCGACGTCGTCCGCGCAGTACCAGCAGGCCACGACCGCGTGGGCCTCGGCCAACGCACGCAACGCGAACGCGCGCAGCAACGACGATCTCAACGCCGTCATCGCCGAAGCGGAGAACGCGTCGCTGCTGGCCGACTCCGCGGTTGCGCCCTCGGCGCCGCAGCTCCCCGCCACGCGCCCGCAGGCCGCAACGTCGGCCGTGCTGGCCGACTACGAGAGCGACCTCCGCGACGCGCTCACCGCCTACTTCGCGGGCGACTTCGACGAATCGACGCCAAAGTTCGAAAGCCTCTCCCGCAAGCTGCCGAACAACGCATGGGTATGGGCGTTCCTCGGCGCCTCGCAGTATTCGCAGTTCGCCTTCGAAGCCGACGAAGACTACCGCCGCGCCGCGCTGCAGTCGTTCCAGAAAGCCAAGTCGCTGCGCTCCTGGAAGGGCGGCCTGCCGCCGAAGTATTTTTCGCGCAGGATCCGCAGAGCGTTCGACAACACCGCGGGGTGACGATAGGACAAATGGGACGGATAGGACCTATAGGACAGATGGGACGAATCCCCCGTTGCTGCGCCACCAATAGCTGCCGCCAGACACGATCCGCACGAATCCACTAGCCCCGGGCTTTGCCCGGGGACGCGCAAACGCAACTGTGCCTTGCGCGCCAACCCCCGGGCAAAGCCCGGTGGCTGGTGATGGGGCGCGTCCAGGGTGTGGGTTGGATCGCCGTGCACAGGGAAAGTCGCTTCCTCACGTGACACGCGGCGCATAAGTCCCATAGGTCCTATCCGTCCTATAGGTCCTATTCGTCCCATCGTTCGCCGCGCGCAAACGCCAGCCGCCCACCCACGAGGCACCTTCTCCCCGCTGGGCGGGGAGAAGGGCCACGCGAGGGACAACCTAGCTGTTGCTGCCGCCGCCGCTGTTGCCGCCGCCGCTCTGCTCCGCGGTCGAGCCGATCACTTCTTCGATCTTCTCGCCACCGATCGGCAGAGCGTCTTTGACCTGCTCGACGACGCGGCTGATCACGCTGCGAGCGCGGCTCGCAACCGACTTCCGGCTGCCGCCCGACGCCTTGCCGCCTTTTTTCGCGGCAGAACGCTGGGCCGGCGAAGCTTTCCGCGCCGAAGAGGACGAGCCGCCCTTCTTCGAGGAGGAGGAAGCTTTCTTCGACGACGAAGAGGCTTTCTTCGACGAGGAGGACGATCCGCCCCGCTTCGCCGAGGAACCGCCACCACGCGACGCCTGACCGCCCTTCTTGGCGGCAGCGCGTGACGGCGCTCTCTTCGACGACGACGAGGACGATCCGCCCCGCCCGGCCGACGAGGCCTTCTTCGACGACGAGGAGGCTTTCTTCGACGACGAGGCGGCCTTCTTCGACGAGGACGACGATCCGCCCCTCTTCGAGGAGGAGGACGCGCCACGCTTCTTCGAGGAGGCCGAGGCCTTCTTCGACGAGGAACCGCCACCGCGCGACGCCTGTCCGCCCTTCTTGGCGGCAGCGCGCGACGGGGCCTTCTTCGACGACCCGGACGACTTCGAGGACTTCGAGGACTTCGACGACGACTTCGACGAGGACTTCTTACCCGAAGAGGACTTCGATGACTTCGACGACTTCGAAGCCGAAGATCCCTTCGACGACTTGCTCGCTCCACCCTTCTTCGAGGCGGAGGCTTTCTTCGATGCAGCCATGTATTTCTCCTTTTTCAAAACAGTCTCGGAGGGGAGCCGTACTTTTTGATCAACGAGAGATGAGCTGCGTGGCAACAGTGTTGCTCCGAAAAATGTAGACGAACATGATGCGAATGTCACGCCCGGTCAGATGGCCACGCCTCACACTCACCGTCGCCATCGCGATTTTTGTGGTCGCTTATGCGTTCGCGATCTACATTTTCGTGCTCAATCAGCGCCTTTCTCGCGAGCTGGTCGACCACAACTGGCGCGAGCCGACCATCCTCGTTTCCAACGCCGGCAAGAAGCCGCGTGAGGTCGCGCGGCTCTACGGAACCGACTGGCGCACCACGCCGCCGATCCGGCTCGGCGACCTGCCGCCGCACGTCGGCAACGCGTTTCTCGCCGCCGAAGACGTCCGTTTCCGCCGCCATCCCGGCGTCGATCCCATCGGCATCACGCGCGCCGCGGTGCGCAACGTCCGCGCCGGCGGCATCACCCAGGGCGGCAGCACCATCAACCAGCAGATCATCAAGCAGCGCTACTTCTCGAACGAGCGTACGTGGCGCCGCAAGATCGTCGAGATGATCCTCGCCGTCATCCTCGACGCGCGCCTCTCCAAGGACGACATCCTCGAGCTCTACCTCAACGACGTCTACCTCGGGCACCACGAAGGCAGCCCGGTCCTCGGCGTCGACGAAGCCGCGCGCCTCTACTTCGACAAGTCGCCGCGCGAGCTCCGCTCCGACGAAGCGGCGATCCTCGCCGCCATCGTGCGCGCCCCCAATCGCGACAACCCCCGCAAGCGCCCCGACCTCGTACGCGCCCGCCGCGACGGCATCCTCAAGGTCATGCGCGACCGCAAGTGGATCAGCGAATCGCAGTACCGCGACGGCGCCGCCCGCCCGGTCGACCTCAATCGCGGACGCCTGCCGCAGACGCCCTTCCCCTACTACCTCCGCGCCTTGCGCGCCGACCTGGTGAAGGAGATCGGCATCGGACCGATCGTTCAGGGCGGTCTCACGATCGTCTGCGAGCTCGATGAAGAGGCGCAGCGCGTCGCCGAGCGCGTCGCCAGACGCACACCGGGTTCGCTCGAAGGGCGCTACCGCTGGCTGCGCGAGCAGGCCGCGCAGGACCCGCTGCAGGTCGCGATCCTCTCCGTCGATCCGCGTACCGGCGGCGTACGCGCCCTCGTCGGCGGCTCCGACTTCAAGCGCTCCCCCTTCGACCGCACCAAGAACATGCGGCGCCAGCCCGGCTCCGCGTTCAAGACGTTCGCCTTCCTCGCCGCCATCACCTCGAAGCGCGCGACCAACGCCACGCTGCTGCTCGATGCGCCGGTGACGATCGAAGTCGGCAGCGAGGAGTGGACGCCGCAGAACTACGACGAGCGCTTCCGCGGCCGCGTGACGGTACGTGAGGCGTTCGAGAAGTCGCTGAACGTCCCCACGGTGCGGCTGACGCAGCAGATCGGCATGAACCGCGTCGTGCGCACGGCGAACAAGTTCGAGTTCGACGAGAAGTTCACCTCCATCCCCGCCCTGCCGCTCGGCGTGAGCGAGGTCTCGATGCGCGAGCTCACCGCCGCCTACACCGTCTTCCCCAACCTCGGCGAGCGCGTCGAGCCGTTCCTGCTGACCGAGGTGCGCAATCGCCGCGGGAAGACGCTGTACAAGCACGAGGTCGAGCGGAAGCGCATCGTCGACGCCGACTCCGCCTTCATCGTCCACACGCTGCTGCGCGGCGTCGTCCAGCGCGGCACCGCCTCCCGCCTCCGCCGCTACGGCCTCGGCTACGTCGCCGGCAAGACCGGCACGACCAACGACTACCGCGACGCCTGGTTCGTCGGCTACACGCCCGACATGGTCACGACCGTGTGGGTCGGCTTCGACAAAGGGGCGCCGCTGCGCCTCTCCTCGGGCGAGGCCGCCATTCCGGTGTGGGGTGAGTACATGCGCGAGCTGCCGCACCTCCAGCGCTACCCCGACTCACCGTCGGGCGTGACGTGGCGGCAGATCGATCCCGAGACCGGGATGCTGTGGCGCGAAGGCTGCCCCGGCCCGCGGCGCGAGGTGTTCCTCGACGGCACCGCACCGACGCGCCACTGCCCCCGCGGCATCCTCGGCAACGTCGTCCGCCGCGTCTTCTTCGACGAAGAGAACTTCGACGAGCCGCCGGCCATCACCCTGGACAAGTTCCGGCGCTGGGCCAACGAAGCGGACCGCAACCGCCAGCAGGTGGAAGGGATCCTGGACCGGCTGCGCCGGATGTTCTAGGGCGGGAACGATGGGACCCATAGGACGGATGGGACGAATGGGACAGGTGGGCTGCCGTCCTGTCTGGCCTATCAGTCCTGGTCGTCCTGTCGGCGGTTCCGCGCGACTACGCTGCTGTTGAAAACGACTGCAACATTGACTCGAAAGACAATGTTGCTGACTTGAAAGACAGCAACATTGACTCGAAAGACAATGTTGCTGACTCGAAAGACAACAACATTGACTCGAAAGACAATGTTGCTGACTCGAAAGACAACAACGTTGACTCGAAAGACAATGTTGCTGACTCGAAAGACAGCAACATTGACTCGAAAGACCGCGTCGCTGATCCGCGCAACGGCAGTCTGACCCGCAAAGCAATCGAGCCGGCTTTCGCCGGCTCGATGCAGTCGTTGAGGCTGGATTCGAGGTCTAGAACGACACGCTGACGTTGTTCGAGCACGTCGTCGTGCCCGCGTTGCAGACGCGGTAGGTGAACGTGCCCCGCACTTTCCCGAGCTGGTCGGTGTGCGCGCCGTCGTTCGCCGTGGTCACGACTCTCATGTTGTTGCGGTAGATGTCGACCTGCGTCGAGGTCGCGCCGCTCCAGGTGAGGTCCGCGTAGGCCACGTTCTTCGCCTTCCGGGCGGTCGCGCTGAGGCTGATGCCGCTGGCGGAGGTGATCGTCACGTTGATCGAGGCCGATCCCGACAGCGAGCCGCTGTCCGTCGCCGTCGCCGTCACCGTGTGCGTGCCGGCGGCCAGGCCGCTCGTGGTGATCGAGGAGCCGGTGCCGAGGGCGCCGCTGAGGCTCGACGTCCAGTTGATGGAGGAGGCGAGCGAGCCGTCCTGCGTGTCGGTGGCGGTGCCGCTGAACGTCACCGCGGTGCCCTGCACGAACGAGGCGCCCGGCGCCGGGGCCGTGATGGCCACGACGGGGGCGGTGTTCACCGGGCCGCCGGCGCAGGTCGCCGGGATCGTGAACGACTCCGTGATCGAGACGCCGGAGCAGAAGAAGATGTTGCAGCTCTCGGCGCCGTTGGCGCCTTCGCCGATGCCGAACTGCGCGAACGCGGTCCAGATCAGGCAGTCCTGAGCCGTGGTCGGCGACGCCGCGAGGAGACCGTCGCGCATGTCCTCGTAGGCCGGGCGCGACGGGGTGAAGTTCATGCCGTCGATGACCACGTCGAAGAGGGCGTCCTGGGTGTAGCCGGCGCCTTCCCACAGCGACAGGAGCTTCCACATCGTCGCCGCGTAGATCTCGCCATCCGAGTGGACGCTGCCGCCGGTGACGTCGGCGTAGGTGTTCGGGTAGTTCGTGTAGGGGAAGCGGCGGATGCCTTTCGCGTTGTTGTAGGCGTACTCGCCGACCGTGTCCTGCCGGTTGACGTAGATGGCGAGGACGTCGCTCATCCCTTCGCCGATGGCGCCGGCGAGCGGACCGCTCATGCCGCCGATCATGCGCTGCGTCAGGCCGTGCCCGTACTCGTGCCAGACGATGTCGGAGTCGAGATCGCCGTCACGTCCGGGCGTGGAAGCGTTCCAGAGGTACATCTGCATGCGCGGGCGCGAGCCGTCGGTCGGTGTCGCGAAGTTCGCGTTGTTCGTGCCGCCGCCGTCCTGCGCTTCCGCGTTGACCGGGTCGTTGCCGAGGCCGCCCTTGCCGAAGTTGTTCGCCTGGAAGTTGCCCGCCGCCTCGTTGAAGCCGTGGCGGTACAGTTTGTCGTGGATGACGTTGTTCAGATAGAAGAGGTTCGCCACGGCGGCCTGCTGGTTCGTGGCCGTCGTCGGCGCCTGCGTCAGGTCGACGGTGTACTCGAAGTTCTGCGTCGCCGAGACCGGGCGTCCGTTCGTATCGGCGCCATTGTTGTTGTCGCGGTCGAGGTACGCATCGACGTTGTTGCCGATCGTCGTGTTCGTGGAGACCCAGCCGCCCGGCGACTCCGCGTTGCCGGTGCCGGGGCCGCTCACGACCGTCTGCGTCGAGTTGCCCGGATGGTCGGGGAAGATCTTGTAGGTGTCGTCCGCCGTGCGCAGCTCGCGGTAGACCACGTTCCCTTCGTTGTCGACGAGCGAGTGCCAGAGGATGTTCGTCTCTTCTTCCCACGTCTGGACGAGGTAGCCCTCGACGAGGGTGCCGTCGGCGAGCGGGATCACGACCATCGTCGCGGTCGGCTCTTCGTGCCAGAACGACGCCGGCTGCTCGGCGCTGTCGTAGAGCTGCGAGACGCCGGCGCGGATCGAGTCCGTGTACGTGATCGTCGTCGGCTCCACGTCGCCCGCCGGCACCGTGTTCTCGATCATGCTGAGGATGCGGCCGTGGCTGTCGACGGTCGCGCGGACGTAGGTGCCGTACACCGGCTTCCCGGCGATCCGCTGTTCCATCCGGATGTGGCGTCCGTGCTCCGCCGTCGTCACCAGCGTCTGTCCCTTGTTGCCGAGGAACGAGCGGACGATTTCGGAGCGCGATTTGTTCGAGGGACCGGTCAGGGGCTTGAGGTCTTGGTTGCGATGGACCCGCGCACCTTTGGCGCTGAAATCGATCGTCTTTTTACCGGGGACCGCCAGGAGAGGGGAGGAAACGAGAAGCAGGGCACCGCACAAGGACAACAACTTCGACATTCCGCCTCCGGATGAAAGAGAAGTTGAATGAGCCGCCCACGCGGCGGCACGGGCGGAACGGATACGTATCTTTTACTAAGGGGCGGAAGGATAGCATGGGGGCATTCCTCGCCGCTGTCACGTTTGACAGCGACGGATACCCGGGTCTACTCTCACCCCTGCTGGATTGATTTGAGGGGCCGCTTGCAACCAGCTTAAAAAAAGCTAAAGAGCCGGCAGGAACGTGCAATTTGACCTGGCCCCACGTGAGTGGGGCCGTTTTTTTTGAGTCGGTTTTCGGTTGTCGGTTGTCGGTTTTCGGTGCTGCGCCCGGCGCAGCGGAGCTACCGAAAACCGCCAACCGAAAACCGAAAACCGACTCGCGATCACGGACAACGTCACCACTCACCACTATGCCAGACTTCATCCAGGCGATCGCCGACGAGCACGTCTACCTCTTCGATGGGGCGATGGGCACGATGCTCTATGCCAAGGGCGTCTTCATCAACAAGTGCTACGACGAGCTGAATCTCCGCAACCCGGAGATCGTGACCGAGGTGCACCGCCAGTACATCAAAACGGGCGCGGAGATCCTCGAGACCAACACCTACGGCGCGAACCGCGTGAAGCTCGGCAGCTTCGGCATCGACGACGAGCTGCGCGACATCAACCTGCGCGGCGCCGAGCTCGCGCGCAAGGCCGCCGGTGACTCCGTCTACGTCGCCGGCGCCATCGGCCCCCTCGGCATCCGCATCGAGCCGTACGGCCCCACCGGCGTGCAGGAAGCGGGCGACATCTTCCGCGAACAGGCCACCGCGCTGGTCGAGGGCGGCGTCGACCTCTTCATCGTCGAGACCTTCTCCAACATCGCGGAGCTCGAGCAGGCCATCTTCGCCATCCGCGACGTCTGTTCGCTCCCGATCGTCGCGCAGATGACGATCGCCAGCGACGGCATGACCATCTACGGCGACGCGCCGCGCACGTTCGCGCAGCGCCTCGACCGCGCGGGCGCCGACGTCATCGGCCTCAATTGCTCCGTCGGCCCGGACGTCATGCTCGACGCGATCGAGGAGATCGCCGCGGTCACCGCGAAGAAGATCTCCTGTCAGCCCAACGCCGGCATGCCGCGCGAGGTCAACGGCCGCCAGATGTACATGGCGTCGCCCGACTACATGGGCAAATACGCCAAGCGGCTGATCCACAAGGGCGTGAAGTTCATCGGCGGCTGCTGCGGCACGACGCCGGAGCACATCAAGGTCATCGCCGACGCCGTACGCCCGCTCTCGCCGCGCCGCTCCTTCGTCGTCATCGAGCGCAACGGCGAAGACGCGCAGAAGCAGGGCGTCGAGTCGAAGCCGCTCGCGGACCGCTCGAAGTGGGGCGCGAAGCTGGCGAAGGGCGAGTTCGTCACCACGATCGAGATCACGCCGCCGAAGGGTCCGAACGCCGACGCCATGATCAAGTCGGTCCAGTCGATCAAGGACGCCGGCGTCGACGCCGTCAACGTCCCCGATGGTCCGCGCGCGCAGAACCGCATGGGCGCCATCGCCGTGTCGGTGCTGCTGCAGCAGCGCGTCGGCATCGAGACCGTCCTCCACTACTGTTGCCGCGACCGCAACCTCCTCGGCATGCACTCCGACCTGCTCGGCTGCGCCGCGCTCGGGCTGCGCAACCTGCTGCTGATCACCGGCGATCCTCCGAAGATGGGGCCGTACCCCGAGGCGACGGCGGTGTTCGACATCGACTCGATCGGCCTGACCAACATGGTCAACCTCATGAACCACGGCCTCGACCTCGGCGGCAATCCCTTCGGCGAGCCGACCTGCTTCACGATCGGCGTCGGCGTGAACCCCGGCCATCTCGACCTCGAGTACGAGCTGCGCCGCCTCGACTGGAAAGTGAAGGCGGGCGCCGAGTACGCGATCACCCAGCCGGTGTTCGACGCAAGACAGCTCGAGGAGTTCCTCGACCGCATCGCCCCGATGAACCTCCCCGTCGTGGCGGGCATCTGGCCGCTGCTGTCGTACCGCAACGCCCAGTTCATGAACAACGAAGTCCCCGGCGTGTCGGTCCCCGACGACGTCATGGAACGCATGCGCATCGCCAGCGACAAAAGCCGCGAGCACGGCCTCCGCGAAGGCGTCGCCATCGCCCGCGAGACCCTCGAGCGCGTGCGCCACCGCGTAGCGGGCGTCCAGGTCAGCGCCCCGCTGGGCCGCGTGGACCTGGCGCTGCAGGTGTTTGAGGGTTTGGTGGCACCAGCGGTGGCGGCGGGGTAAGGGGAACGATGGGACGAATGGGACCTATAGGACCTATGGGACCTATGGGACCGCCACCCAACCCGCGGAGAACTTACCCATGCGTCTCCGCGGTGTCCCATAGGTCCCATCTGTCCCATCTGTCCCATAGGTCCCATTCCCATAGGTCCCATCGCCACCACACCGTCACCCCACCCAAACGATTTCCCCGCCTGGCGCGTCTTCCTAGACGTGGCAGCCATCGCACTCACGGCAGCGCAGACCCTCGGCGACAGCGACCGGCTCGCGCGGCTGTACGACCTGCAGCACCGGCGGCTCTACCGGCTGGCGCTGCGGCTCGCGCGTGATGAACAGGAAGCGCAGGATCTCGTCCAGGAGGCCTTTCTGCGCGCCGCGCGGCAGCCGGGACGCATTCCGCCGGGTGATGAACAGGCGGGGGCCTGGCTGGTGCGCATCGTCGTCAACCTGACGAAGGATCGTCACCGCCGCCACGTCGTGCGCGACACGTTCAGGCGCCTCTTCGTGCGCGAACAGCCCGACCCGGCGGAGGCGCTCGACGCCAGAACCGCCGTGGCGAAGGCGATGAACGCGCTGCCTCCGCGCCAGCGCGTCATCGTGGCTCTCTACGAGCTCGAAGGGCACGGCACGCCGGAGATCGCAAAGATGCTGAACGTCGCCGAGGTCACCGTGCGCTGGCACCTCGCCGCCGCGCGGAAACGGCTGGCGGTGCTGCTCGCCCCTTTCACGGAGAAACAGAAATGAAGAACGATCGACTGAGTGCCTTGCTGAGAGAGCACGATCCGGCCGCGGGCCGCGAGCTCGCCGGCGATGACGTGCTGCGGATCCGGACCGCCGTGCTGTCGTCGACGCGCGAGCGCCGCGTTTCGTACGCCGTGCGGCTCTCCTTCGCGACGCTCGCGCTCGTCCTCTTCGCCGGCGCGTGGGCCGCGATGCGCACGCGTGAAGCCGCGCCGGCGCCGCAACCGCAGAAACGTCAGATCCACTACACAACCCCGGGCGGCACACGCATCATCTGGTCGCTCGATCCCGAGTTTCAGCTCTGAGAGGAACCCTCGAATGAAGAAGATTGCCTTCGCCTTGCTGTTCGTCACCACCGCCGCCGTCGCGCAGAGCACCCCGCGCTCCGCGCCGTCTCCGGCCCCCGCCGCGATGGCGAGTCCTGCCGCGACACCGGCGCCTGCCGCTTCACCGCGCGCGCCGCACAACGTCACGCAGCTCTTCCAGGTCGTCATCCTGCACGGCACGATGAGTGGGGCCGAGGCGACGGAGAACGTGCCGAAGAACGTGGATCGGGCGATCGCCGACGTCCGCGACTTCCTGCCGTTCAAGCGCTACCGCTTCATCGACTCCGGCCTGTTGCGCCTCGCCACCGGCTCGTCGGGGCAGCTCACGCTCGACGGCGTGAGCAACACGCAATACCGCGTCAACTTCGGCGTCAACCCCCGCACGCAGAGTCACGTCCACATCAGCAACTTCACGGTCCAACCGCTCACCGGCAACGTCGGCGAACAGAGCGTCGGCAAGGCGGTGATCCAGACGTCGTTCGAGATCAACGGCGGGGAAACCGTCGTGGTGGGCTCGTCGAGGCTCGGCGGCGGATCGGACGCGCTGATCGTGTTGCTGACCGCGCTGCCAGGACGATAGGACAGATCTAGGAGTGCGGTGGCAAAGTGCCGCCGCACTCCTGGATCTTCCGCCGCAGCACCGTCACCGTCACGTCATCTTCGATCGGATGACTCCCCACGAACCCGCGCCATTCGCCGACGATCGTCTCCACCATCGTGGCGGCGGTGGCCTCGGGGTGCCAGCCGGCGATCGTTTCCAGGTAGGCGTCGCCGAACTCGCGGCCCTGCCCGTTGAGGGACTCGGTGAGGCCGTCGGAATGCAGCAGCAGCCGTTCGCCGCGCTCGAGGTGGCCGGTCGCCACTTCGTACGACAGCGACGCTTTGATGCCGAGGGGATAGGCGCCGCGGCCGATGCGCTCGACGATTTTGCCGGCGGCGTCGACTTTCAGGATCGGCGGATGGCCGGCGACCGTCGCGACGAACGAGCCGTCGGGCGACAGCAGCACGTAGACGGCGGAGAAGAAGGAGCGCGAGCCGCCGGTGCGGCAGAGGATGCGATTGAGGCTGGCGAAGATCGCCGGCGGCTCCGGATCGACGTCGAGCTGCGTGCGGAACGAGGCGTGCGCCACCGCCATCACCAGCCCCGCCGCCATGCCGTGGCCGGAGGCGTCGCCGAACAGCACCGCCAATCGCCCGTCGTCGAGCGGCACGAAATCGTAGATGTCGCCGCCGACCGTGTTCGCGATGCGGTTGAACGCGGCGACGTCGTACTGCTCCGTCGCCGGCATCACGTGCGGAATCAGGCTCGCCTGCAGATCGCGCGCGAGCGTGAGCTCGTCGCGGAACTTGATCTTGTCGATCAGCTCCATCCCCAGGAGGAGCGTGATGAGGAGGAACATCGCGACGATCTCGACGAACGTCCAGACCGGCGGGTTCCTGACGTTGGTGACCAGCGAGAGAATGCAGATGAAGAAGAAGACGAACGCGAAGACGAAGATCAGGCGCCGGTGTGGCGCGAGCCGGTTCGCCAGACCGTAAAGGATCGCGCTGCCGGTGCGCAGCCAGCGCCGCAGGCGCCGCGGATCGTTCTCGATCGCCGCGCGATGGTCGGCGATCAGCATCTTCTTCGTTTCGCTCCACTCGACCGCGTACACGTTCGTCATGTCGTTCTGATTGATCGACGAGATCGTGCTCTTCCCGAGGTCGAGCCAGTCGCGAAGCCGGGCCACGGAGGGATTGTACGGGGTGGCGCAGGCGGAGTTGCCGGTGGGGGACGATGGGACCTATGGGACAGATGGGACCGATGGGACCGATGGGACCCACCACCCCACGGAAAACCTACCCATGCGCCTCCCGGTGTCCCATAGGTCCCATAGGTCCCATTTGTCCCATAGGTCCCATTCGTCCCATCGTTCCCCCGCGGCACAACCGTTGCTTTGGTTGAGCCTGTCAGTTGGAGGAATCGACCCATGAGCATCCTGATCTGGATCATTGTTGGCCTCGTTGCAGGCGTTCTCGCGTCCATGGTCATGGGCGGTTCCGGCTACGGCATCGTCGGTGACATCATCATCGGCATCGTCGGCGCGTTCGTCGGCGGGTGGCTCTTCGCGAAGCTCGGCGTCTCGACGCCATTCGGCGGGCTACCCGGCACCATCTTCGTGGCATTCATCGGCGCCGTCGTGCTGCTCTTCATCCTGCGCCTCCTGCGCAGGGGCAGCGCCCGGGCGCGGTAGCCGAGCCGCCTTCGGGCGGCCGTGAATTTCCAAAACGCGCCTAAACTGCACGGATGCCTCACAAGTGGCGCATCCTCCTGGCGCTGGCCGTGGTCCTCGCGTTCCGCGTGGACGCCCAGGACCTGCGGTTCCGGCATTTCACGGCGGACGACGAGGCCACGCCGCTCTCGTCGGCGTCCGTGCAGAAGCTCGCGCAGGATCATCTCGGCTACCTCTGGCTCGGCTTCTTCTCCTCGGGTGTGTCGCGCTACGACGGCCACTCGATGGAGACCTACTCCACCGCCGACGGCCTGCCCGACCTCACGATCCGGGAGATCGTGGAGGACGCGTCGCACCGGCTGTGGGTGGGGTCGGAGGCAGGACTCGTCGTCTCGCAGGGGCCGATCGGCGACGGGCGCGTGCGCTTCATCGCCAGCGTCCACGGCGAGCGGCTGATTCGCGAGCGCATCCGCCGCAACTGCCTCGTCGCCACGCGAGACGGCTGGGTGTGGGCGGGGACGCAGGACGGCATCGTGCGCTACCGCTTCAACGGCGACCGCCTCGTCAGCGAAGGGATCGACATGAGCGCGCTGCCGCGCCCGGCCGCGACGCTGGGCATGGTGGTGCTGCGCGACGGCTCGGTCCTCGCGTCGTTCAGCAGCGGCGCGATCGTGCAGTTCGGCAGCGACGGCAAGCTGCGGCGCACGCTGCCGCGTCCTCTCTCTCCCGCGACCGCGCTGATGGAGGCGAAGGACGGCACGCTGTGGGCCGGCGGCATCAACGGCGCGGTGATGCGGCTCGACGGCGACACATTCGCCATCGTCAACCACGACCTCCGCGAGCGCATCGTGGCCCTGCTGGAGACGCGCCACGGCGAGCTGTGGGCCGCCAGCCTCGGCACCGGCGCGCTCCGCCTTGCCGGCGGCCGCGCCACGCACCTTTCCCGCCGCAACGGCCTCCTCGGCGACACGCTCTGGTCGCTGCTCGAAGACCGCGAAGGGAACGTCTGGCTCGCGCAGAACGGTGGCGTCTCGCGCCTCCGCCGCGACTACCGCGCCTTCCTCGCGTACGGCGAGCCGGTGCTCCCCGACCGCAACACCTTCGCCGCGATCCCCGCCGGCACGAGCGATTCGCTCCTCGGCGCGTACCTCTGGGTCGGCACCGGCAGCGGACTCACCGCGGTCGCGCCCGATGGCACGTCGACCACGTTGCGCACGGCCGATGGGCTGCGCAGCAACTCCGTCTACGCCCTCGCGTTCGACGAGGCCGGGCGTCTCTGGATCGGCACCGCCGCCGGCGCGAACTGTCTCTCGATGAGCGGTCAGGAGCCGCCGCTCGTCGACGGCTCCACGCGCAAGCCGCTCGACTTCCGCGGCACGAGCGCGGTCGTGACGTCGTATCCCTGGGACTCCACGTACAACATCCGCCTCGTCGGCGGCGCGCTCTGGTTCACCGGCAACTGGGGCGCGGCGTCGCTGATCGACGGCCAGTGGACGCGCTACGGCGCCGCGCACGGGCTGCCGGCCGCGGGGACGACGAGCGTGGCCGTCGACGACGCGGGGCACGTCTGGCTCGGCACGCTCGATCATGGCCTCTACCGCAGCGCCATTCCGGTGCGTGCCTCGGGCACGTCATCGCGCTTCCTCCCCGTTGCCGGCGCGGCGAACAGCGTCCGCTCGCTGCTCTGGTTCGACGGGAAGCTGTTCGTCGGCACGAGCCAGGGACTGGTGATTCCGTCCGCGCGGCGCGTGCTCTTTCCCGGCCAGCTCGTCGTCGGCATGACGCCGTCGCCGGTGCGCGACACGCTGTGGGTCACGCACAACGGGCGGCTCGCGGAGCTCGATCCCCGCACGCTGCGCCAGCTGACGCGCGTGTCGAAGGCGGACGGCCTCGCGGACGACGAGACGTGGGCGTACATGCCGCTGACTGCGTCGCGCGACGGGCGGCTCTGGCTCGCCACGCCGAGCGGCCTCTCCGCGTTCAACCCCGCGCTGCGCGAGCCGCTGACCACCGCGCCCGCCGTGCGTCTGCGCCACGTCGATGCGGACGTGCACGGCGTCAGCTTTGAGTGGGCCGCGCTGACGTTCGTCGATGAGACGCGCGTCCGCTACCGCACGCGCCTCGCCGGCTACGACGATGCGTGGTCCGCGGAAACGAGCGACACCAAGATCCGCTACACGAACCTCCCGGCCATCCTCTTCCCGAAGCGCTACACGTTCGAGGTCATGGCGCGCAGCGGCGAGGGGCAGTGGTCCGCGCCGGTCGCGCATCGCTTCTCCGTCCCGCCGCCGCCGGCGCTCCGCTGGTGGGCCGCACTGCTCTACCTCGCGCTGCTCGCGCTCGCGTTCTGGCTCTACCAGCGCTGGCGCATGGCGCAGCTCAAGCGGCGCAACCGCGTCCTCGAAGACCTCGTCCTCACGCGGACCGAGGAGATCCGCACGCAGGCGAGGGAGCTGGAGACCGTCGACAAGATCGTCGAAGTCATCAATCGCGAGGTCGTGCTGGAAAACGTCCTCAAGGCGATTCTCGAACAGGGGATGAAGCTGTTCCCGCAGGCGGAGAAAGCCGTTTTCCTCAAGTTCGATCACGAGCTGCAGCGCACCGAAGTCGCCGCCGTCTCCGGCTACGACGCGGAGCTGTTCAAGGGCGTGTCGCTGTCGTTCGAAGAAGCGATGCGCCGCTACTCCGAGCGCGCGGAGCAGCTCGAGGAAGGCGTCTACCTCATCCGCGAGCCGCACCTCGTGCAGCTCGCCGGCGCGGAGAAGACGAAGCATCTGCCCGTCCCGAAAGCCATGCTGGCCATGGCCGTGCGCCTCGGCGGCCGCGTCGAAGGGTTCCTCATCTTCGACAACTTCTCGCGCACCGATGCGTTCGGCCGCTCCGACCTGCACAAGCTGGCGCGTGTCCGCGAGCACGCGATCTCCGCGATCTCGAAGGCGCGCATCCTTCGCGAGCTGCAGATTAAGAATCAGCAGGCGGAGGCGGCGAACCGCGCGAAGAGCATCTTCCTCGCGAACATGAGCCACGAGCTGCGCACGCCGATGAATGCGATCATCGGCTTCTCCGAGATCCTCACCGAGCGCCTGCAGGACCGCGTCGAGCCGAAGTACCTCGGCTTCCTCAAATCGATCCTGCAGTCAGGACAACACCTGCTGGCGATCATCAACGACCTCCTCGATCTGTCGAAGGTCGAGGCGGGGAAGATGGAGCTGTTCCCCGAGACGTTCTCCGTGCGCGCCGGCATCGAGAGCGTCTGCGCCGTCATGCGCGGCATGTCGACGAAGAACAACGTCGCCTTCGAAGTCGACGTGGCGGACGACGTCACGACCGTGGAGACCGACCAGGCGAAGCTCAAGCAGATCCTCTACAACCTGCTGTCGAACGCGGTGAAGTTCTCGCGCTCCGGCTCCGCGGTCACGATCCGCGCGCGCCGCGTCCCGGCGACCGAATTGAAAGCGGAGGCCGTGGCCATCAGCGTGATCGACCGCGGCATCGGCATCGCGCCCGAGCATCTGCGCATCATCTTCGACGAGTTCCAGCAGGTCGACAGCGCCACGAGCCGCCAGTACGGCGGCACAGGCCTCGGGCTGTCGCTGGTGAAGAAGTTCGTCGAGCTGCAAGGCGGCAGCGTCGAGGTGCACAGCGCCGTCGGCGAGGGGAGCGAGTTCACCTTCACGCTGCCCGTGCAGTTCCAGGGCGCGACCATCCCCAGCCCGATCATCGGCAGCGACGGTGTCGTCGTGCCGCCGGGCAATCGCGTCCTCGTGGTGGAAGATGAAGAGGAGGCGTTCGAGACCCTCTGCGCGTATCTCGAATCCGCGGGCTACGTGCCGCTGCGTGCGCGTACGGGAGAGGAGGCGCTGCGCCTCGCTCGCACGATGCGGCCCGTGGCCGTCACGCTCGACCTCGTGCTGCCCGGCATGGAAGGGTGGAACGTGCTGCGCGAGCTCAAGCGCGACGACGACACCGCGTCGATCCCGGTGATCATCGTCTCGATGGTCGAGAACCGCGAGCTCGGCCTCGCGTTCGGCGCGGAGGACTACTTCGTCAAGCCGGTCGACTGGCCGCGCCTCATGCGCCGCCTGGCCGACATCACTCGCCGCGCCGCCACGCCGCGCCACGCAAGATTGCTGCTGATCGACGACGACGTCTCCGTGCACGACATGCTCGAACAGGAGTTGACGAAGGAAGGCTATGAGCTCGAGAAAGCCTTCTCGGGTCCGGAGGGGCTCGAGCGCGCGGAGCTGTCCCCGCCAGACGTGATCATCCTCGACCTGATGATGCCCGGCATGTCCGGCTTCGAAGTGGCGGAGACCCTCCGCCAGCGCGAAGCCACCGCCCGTATCCCCATCCTGATCCTGACCGCCCGGGAACTGAGCGACATCGACCGCGAAGAGCTGCGCAACGGCGTGAATGGACTGGTGCTGAAAGGCAGCGCCGCGGGCGCCCGGTTGATCCGGGCCATTCAGGGGCTGGCGTAGAGGGAACGATAGGACCTATAGGACGAATAGGACCTATAGGACAAATGGGACCCCGCCCACCCGGGATGGTGAATCACGGGCTGTGCGGGTGACAGATTGGTCCTATCTGTCCTATAGGTCCTATTCGTCCTATAGGTCCCTGCCGGCTTACGCGCTGGCCTTCTTCTGGGCCGACTTCGGCTTGCGGATCGGCTGCACCGGGGCCGCCGGTTTTTCTTCCGGCTGGATGATCGCCGGCATCGCTTCGCGCGGGGCGCGCAGCATCATCATCAGCATGCCGATGCCGGCCAGGGCGATGATGATGAGGAACGCGCCGCGGCCCGCCATCGGGTTCTCCACGCCCGGGGTTTCGATCGGTACTGGGATCGCCGGCGCCAGGACGTTCGCCTGAATGGGTTCAGCCTTCAGCTGCGGCACGGCCGGCTGCTGCGCCGCCGGTTTCGATTGCACGACCGGCGCGGCTTGCGCCACCATCACCGGAGCCGGTTTCGCCGGCGCGGTAACCGGTGCGGCTGCTTCCGGCGCCACCGCTTCCGCTTTCTGCAGGCGCTTGCGCGAGGCGCGCGTCGTGGGTGCGGGAGTGGTGGTGGTGATTTCGCGCTCCCGCGTCACCACGGGTGCCGGCGTCGAGCGGCGCGTCACGATCGGGTTCAGGCGCGTCGAGGTGCGGTTCTCCGCGATCTGCACGCGCGACGACGGCGTCACGCCGGCGATGGCGCGCTCCGTCAGGTAGCGCCGCGTCTCCGCGGTCGGGTAGAAGACCTGGCCGCGGTCGTCGACGAGGCGGTGCGGCTCGATGAAGCTCGCGTAGCCGGGATATGCCCGGGCCAGCCGCTCGTGCAGCTCTTCGCCGTAGAACGCACCGACCGGGTTCGTCATCGCGTATGTCCACACCTCGTGCAGCGTGGCGAAGGCGGGGGAAGGATCTTCGAGATAGAGCTGATGGAAGCCCGCGTAGTCGTTGCGGCGCGCAGCCTCGGCCAGCGATTCCGCGAAGACGACCGATTCGCGCACCGGCTCGACCGGCAGCGGGAACGTCGGCTCCTCCGGCAGGAGCGGCGTCACCGAGTCGCGGGGACGCACCGTCGGCAGCGGAGCATCCTCCTGCCCGGTCACGGAAAACGACGTCGCGCAAAGCAGCGCGACCAGAACGAGAACGACCAGCCGTTGATGTCGCACGCAACCCTCCCGGTGCTGATTGACTGGCTGAAGTGTATCGCGATTCATGCCAGCCGGAGCTGCATGGGGCAGCTCTCAACCGGGTGGGGTGGGGGTCCCATTCGTCCCATAGGTCCTATCCGTCCCATTCGTCCTATCGTTTCCCCGTCGCCCAAACAAAAAGCCCCGCTCTCGCGGGGCTCTTCGCTTCCGGGTTGCGGCGGTTACTGGCGCGAGGCCGTCGTCCGCGTCCGGCCCGATTCGGCGCCGAGGAGGCGGGCGGTGTCGATCAGCTCCTGGATGGTCGTCTGATCCTTGCCGCTGGCCTGCAGCAGATAGATACGGATGGCGCTGCCGATGGGGATGACGGTGTTGGCCGGTTCCGCGTAGAAGCGCTCGAGGCCCGACACGAGCTCGAAGCCGCTGACCTTGCCGGAGGTCGAGGTCTGGCGCTCGGTCCGCGCCGCGAGGTTCGCGCACGGCGAGGTCGGGCCGGCCGTGACGTCGATCTTGTCGAGAGCTTCCTGATACCCCTGCGAGTAACCGATGGCCCAGAAGAGCTTCTCGGTGCTGCTCAACCGGAGCCACTCGTCACCGTTGTTGGGAGGCGTGATCTGCGGCGTGGAGGCCGTCTGAGCAAAGCCAACCATCGAGACGAGCAGCAGGGCAATTCCGATCGCGATCTTCTTCATGGACGCACCTTTTCAGACAGAGATGAGGATGGCTGGTAGAAACGCGTCGGATTCTAACCAAAAAGCGGCGATTCGCAAATCAACGCGCGGAGCCTTCGATTTTCGCCTTGTAGCGCGCGACGTCCGGCGTGACCTCGATGTGCGGCAGCGCGGCGGTCAGCTCGCGCTTCGCCGCCGCGTAATTGCCCGTCTCGTACAGAGCGACCGCGAGGTAGTAGCGATACGGCTGTTCCTGCGCCCGCAGCGTCCCGGCGCGGCCGAACGCCCGGACCGTCGTCTCGAAGTCGCGCGCGCGGTACGCCCCCTCGGCGATCCGCAGCAGCGTGGCGTGATCGAGCGAGCTGACCGCGATGAGCTCGCGATAGATCGCGCGTGCCTCCGTCAGCTCGTTCCGCCCCAGCAACCGCTCCCCCTCGGCCAGCCTCGTCCGGACATCCACGGCGCGCGGCTGCGGCGCGGGCGTTGGGGGGACGGGGCGCGAGGTCGCCGGTGCGGACGTCATCGGTTCGGAAGTCGAAGGCGCAGGGGTCGTCGTCTGCGGTTGCCGTTGCGGCTGTGTGGCCGGCGGGGTCGGTTCCGGCTGGCGCTGTGTCTGTGTCTGCGTCTGAGGCGCGGGGACCGGAGTCTGGCGCTGCGGTGCCGGAGCCGGCGTCTGCGTCTGCGGACGCGCTCCGCCGCGCAACACGGCGAACTGCTCCGCCGCCAGCAGCCGCTGCGCGAGCGCATCGAAGCGCGTGCGCAGCTCGGCCCCGAGCGGCAGCGTCGCGTAGTGGCTGGCGACACGCTCCGCGGCGATCACGCGCAGGGCGGCGGCGCGTGCGTCCGCCTCCTGTCCCAGCCGCTCGTAGACGAGCGCGAGGTGCACCTGCGCCGTGACGAACTGCGGCAGCGCATCGAGCAGACCGAACGCCGCGATGCGCAACTCACGTGCGGCCTCCGGGTTCTGCCCCGCCGCGGCGCTCGCGATCCCGCGGTCGAGCATGTTCAGGTAGAACTGCGCGTCACTCTGCGCGGACAACGTCCCGGCCGTGAGCCACAGCAGCAGCGCCAGTACCGCCGTACGTCCGTAAAATATCCGCATTCTGTCGTGAGACCCTCTCCGATTCTGCCATAGACGCCTTGGGAATTGCGGTAGCATTTCCCTCACAACGTGAGCCGAAATGTCGTGATCGTCGGGGGAGGCCTCGCCGGATTGGCGGCCGCGCTCTATCTGGCGCGCGGCGGACGCACCGTCACGATCTTCGAGAAGAAGCGCCAGCTCGGCGGACGCGCCGCCACCCACCTCCGTCACGGCTACCGTTTCAACCTCGGTGCCCACGCCGTATATCGCGGCGGCGCCGCGGCACGAGTCTATCGCGAGCTGGGCGTTCCGCTGCGCGGCGGCAAGCCGAAATCCGCCGGCCTCGCGTTCGTCGGCGACGAGGCGTACAAGCTGCCGGCGACGCCGTGGTCGCTCCTCACGAGCTCACTGCTGTCGTTCCAGGAAAAGCTGCAGTTCGCGAAGCTGATGTTGACCGTCGGCCGGATCGAGACCAAGCCGTACACGCGGGTCACGACGCGCGACTGGCTGCAGCAGCGGTTCCGCTCGAAGCGGCTGCGCGACGTCGTGGAGATGTTCGTCCGCCTCGCCACCTACGCCAACGCCCCCGATCAGCAGAGCGCCGCCGCGACCATCGAGCAGTTGCGGCTTCTCCGCCGCGGCGTGCTGTACATCGACGAAGGGTGGCAGAAGATCGTCGACGCGCTGCACAGCGCGGCCGTCGCGGCAGGGGTGAACTTCGTGACCAGCTCGCGCGTCGTGGCGGTCAACTACGACACGCGCGTGCGCAGCGTCGAACTGGGGGAGCTGGAGCTCGACGACCGCATGGACACGCGGAACATCGCCCATCCCGACCTGCACCCGAGCGGCATGCACGGCGCGCGCATCCCCGCCGACACGGTGCTGCTCGCCGTCGACCCGCAGACGGCGTGCGCGCTCGTCGGCGAGCACGAGATCACCGCCACGTGGAGCGCCTGCCTCCCGGTGAAAGCAGCCTGCCTCGACGTCGGCCTTTCGCGGCTCCCCGAGCCGCGCAACACGATGGCCATCGGCGTCGACCAGCCGTTCTACTTCTCCGTGCACTCCACGTGGGCACAACTGACGCCGAAAGGCGGCGCGATGGTCCACGCCGCGAAGTACCTCCGCGACGGCGAGACGGCGGAGGAGGCGGAGCTCGAAGCCGTGATCGACCGCATGCAGCCCGGCTGGCGCGACGCCATCGTGCACAAACGCTGGCTGCCGCAGATGACGGTGTCGAACGCCCTGGTCCGCCCCAACACCCCCCGCCCCGCCGCCGCCACCCCCATCCGCGGCCTGTACGTGGCCGGCGACTGGGTCGGCACCGAAGGGCTGCTATCCGACGCCGCGCTGGCCAGCGCCCGCTACGCCGCCAAACAGATCCTGGCGCTGTAAGGCAATAGGACAAATAGGACCTATGGGACAAATAGGACCTGTGAAAGTCCCATCCGTCCTATAGGTCCTATAGGTCCCATTCGTCCTATCGTTTCCCTGCTGTTACCCCAGCGGCCGAATCGCGATCCCCCCACCCGAGGTCCGCAGCGTCAGCTTCGGGCCGCCGCCGCCGATCGTTCCCTGAAGCTGTTCGCGCTTCTGCGTACCGATGACTGTCACCGGGACGTCGGATCTGACGCCGCCGCCGTTCGACTTGGCGTCGATCTGCGCGCCGATGTTCGGCGCCAGCGCCACGCGGACGTTGCCACCCGAGGTGGAGAGACGCGAATCGCCGCGCGGCTGCGTGGCGAAGGCGGCTTCGATGGAGCCACCGGAGGTCGACGCATCGATGGCGCCGCCCGATCCTTCGATCTTGATGTTGCCGCCCGACGTGCGCGCGGTGACGGTGCCGCCGACGCGCGCCAGCATGACGTTGCCGCCCGAGGTGCGGGCGTCGACGATGCCGTTCACGTCGCCGATGCGGATGTTGCCACCCGAGGTGCGCACGAGGACGTCGCCGGAGGCGCCTTCGATCGTGACGTTGCCGCCCGAGGTGCGGAGCTCCGTCGCGCCGTTGATGCGGCTGACGTTGATATTGCCGCCGGAGGTGCGCACATCGACGCTGTAGCGTGCCGGCACTCGGATGTTGAACTTCACGTTCCGCAGCGGCGAGCCGCCGAAGTTGAACCAGTCGCGGTCGTCATGGTCCCAGTCGGTCGTGACGGTGACGTCGTTACCGTTCTGCGCGAACTGCACGGCGTGCTCGCGGAAGACCTCCGCGGCGCGGCCGGCGTCGGAGGTGCGTGCCGTCCGGACGACTTCCACGGCCACGCCGGTGCCGCCCGTGACGATGGTGACGTTGCCCACGTCGACGTTCACCGTCAGCTTTCCGCCTTCGCTGACGTTGAAGCCGCGGCGCATCGTGTCGTCGATGGCCGCGTGGGCGCTGACCGTGATGAGGAAGGTGAGTGCGAGGAGTGAGGCTCGGCGCATGTGCAGGCTCCTTTTATCTACATCCTCATACGCCGCGGCCCGGCCAAAGTTTGCAGTAAACTCCGCCCCCATGCCGATCGATGACGCTCAGTTCAAATTGGCGATGTCGCACTTCGCCAGCGGGGTGACGGTCGTGACGACCGCACACGAGGGCCAGCTCTACGGGATGACGGTGGCTTCGTTCGCCTCACTCTCGCTCCATCCACCGCTCGTGCTCGTCTGCATCGAGAAGAGCGTCAAGACGCACGACGCCATCGTCCATGCCAAGCAGTTCGGCGTCAGCATCCTCGGCGTCCATCAATCCGACCTCTCCGGCCGCTTCGCCTCGAAGACCGAGGACAAGTTCTCCGGCATCACCATCCACCGCGGCGAGCTCGACGTGCCGCTTCTCACCGGCGCCATCTGCACGCTCGAATGCCGCGTCAGCGAATCGCTGCCCGGCGGCGACCACACCATCTTCGTGGGGCGGGTCGTCAACTCCGCCGTCAGCGACGGGCAGCCGCTCGTCTACTGGCGCAGCGGCTATCGCGAGATCCTGCCGTAATGCGTGAGATGGGGGAGACGCTGAGGACGACGTTCCGGCGGATGCTGCGCCTCGAGAACCGGCGCGCCGCCGTGCGCCCGGGACGCCTCGAAAAGATCACAGCTTTTCAGTCGGCGATCTTCGGCAACACGCGCGAGATCACCATCTACCTGCCGGCCGGCTACGACGAGCGCGAGGACCGCCGCTACCCCGTGCTCTACATGCACGACGGGCAGAACCTGTTCGAAGGGCACCGCGCCTTCGTGCCCGGCAACGACTGGCGTCTCGCCGACGCCGCGAACGCCGCCATCGGCGATCGGACGGCGGCGCCGGCGATCATCGTCGGCCTCGACCACGCCGGTCCGGCACGCGTCGATGAGTACACGCCGACGCGCGATGAGGCGCGCAACGCCGGCGGACGCGCGGCCGAGCACGCGCGCATGCTCTTCGAGGAACTGAAGCCGGTCATCGATGAGCGTTTCCGCACGCTCTCCGAGGAGACGTTCGTCGGCGGCTCCTCCCTCGGCGGCCTCGTGTCGATCTTTCTTGCACTGCATCGCCCCGACGTCGTCCGCGGCGCCCTCGTCATGTCCCCCTCGGTCTGGTGGAACGGGAAGACGATCCTCGGCGACGTCGATGCATTCTCCGGCGAGCGCCGTCCGCGGCTCTGGCTCGACATCGGCGGGCGCGAGGGGATCGAGGCGCTCGAAGACGCACGCCTGCTGCGCGACCGTCTCCGCGCGAAAGGGTGGCGCGACGACGAGGACTTCCGCTACTACGAGGACCGCCGCGCCGACCACAGCGAGCGCGCCTGGGCCAGCCGCGTCCGGAAGGCGCTGGAGTTTTTGTTCCCGCCGACGTAGTTTGCTGGGAGGCATGTCGCTCCGCGACGCTCTCGGGCGCCCACTCCACGATCTCCGGATCTCGGTCACCGACCGCTGCAACTTCCGCTGCACGTACTGCATGCCGAAGGAGATCTTCGACCGCGGGTTCGCCTTCCTGCGCCGCGACGAGCTGCTGACGTTCGAGGAGATCGCGCGCCTCGTGCGCCTCTTCGTGCAGCTCGGGACGAAGAAGGTGCGCCTCACCGGCGGCGAGCCGCTGTTGCGCCGCGACATCGAACGGCTGGTGGCGATGCTCGCGTCGATCGACGGCCTCGACGACGTAGCCATGACGACGAACGGCTCCACGCTGACGCGCGAGAAAGCGCGCACGCTGAAAGATGCCGGCTTGCGGCGCATGACCGTCAGCCTCGACTCGCTCGACGACGCCGTTTTCCGCGCCATGAACGACGTCGACTTTCCGGTGGCGAAAGTGCTGGAGGCGATCGAGGTCGCCGCGGACGCCGGGCTGACGCCGGTGAAGATCGACATGGTCGTGAAGCGCGGCGTCAACGACCAGTCGGTCGTCGAGATGGCCCGCTACTTCCGTGGCACCGGCCACATCCTCCGCTTCATCGAATACATGGACGTCGGCAACACGAACGGCTGGCGCATGGCGGACGTCGTCTCCGGCGCCGAGATCCGCGATGCCATCGCGCGGCACTGGCCGATCGAGCCCGCCGACGCCAACTACTTCGGCGAAGTGGCGGAGCGCTGGCGCTACACCGACGGTGCCGGTGAGATCGGCATCATCACCTCCGTCACGCAACCGTTCTGCGGCAGTTGCACGCGAGCGCGCCTCTCGGCGTCCGGATCACTGTACCTCTGCTTGTTCGCCACGCACGGCCGCGACCTGCGCGCCCTGCTGCGCACCGGCGCTACCGACGCGGAGCTGCTGGCGGCGATCACCCAGACCTGGGGCGCGCGCACGGACCGCTATTCCGAGATCCGCACCGAAGCCACGCCGGGAACTCCGAAAGTGGAGATGTCGTACATCGGGGGCTGAAGGACGATGGGACCTATAGGACGAATGGGACCTATAGGACGAATGGGACCTATAGGACGAATGGGACCTATAGGTCCTATCCGTCCGATCTACTCTTCTTCCCGCCCCCCGTTGTACTTCTCCTCGGAGGAACTGGGCACCGTGGACAGCCGCACGGCGTTTCTGGTCGGCAACGGGGCTGCCGGGCCGAACGGCTGGTTGCGGTTGGCGTACACGCGCTCGCGCATCGCGCGGCCTTCTTTGATTTCCTGAATCTGGCTCTTCTTCATACCCCTTCAGACTGCGAGAGCCGGGCCATTCCGGCCACGAATTGCACCTTGCCGCCCATCGACGGATGGCGCACACGCTCGTGCTCGATGGAGAGCTTCTCCAGCGAGGCCGACGCCTGGTTGCCAACCGCCACGACCTGTTCGATTCCGAAGATACGGATGAGGCGCTCGATGAATGGTGCGCCCTGGGCGAGCTCGGCGGAGGAGGGGACGCGGTTCGACTCCGGCTTCCCCGGATGGAAGGGGTGGAAGGGGAACGCGTTCCACAGCAGCGGCAACGGCTCGAGCGCGCGGATCGTTCCCCACACCATCGTCGCACTCGCCTCGGTCGAAAGACGCGGACCGGCGGTCGCTTTGCGGTAGCCGCGGTCGTCGCCGAGGATGCGGCGGTTGCCGGTGAGGTCGACGCCGCCGAGCATGACGGTCTCGCTGCAGAATGCGATGCCGGTGAGGCGTCCGCCGCGATGGCTCACCGCCTCGCCGACGAGCAGCACGCGCGGCGCGAGTGCGTGCACCTCTTCCAGGTAGAGGCGCAGATTGCGCCGGCGGATGGCGTTCGCTTTCAGGTCGCCGATCGTGCGTGAGTACTGATTGACCGCGCGCTCCGACACTTCCGCGGAGGCGAGCGCGCTGATGAATTTGTCGAACATCACAGTGCACGATATCTGAATTCCGCTTGACACTGCATTGAAGCGTCTGGCACTATGCGCGCTCCTATGACGACCATGAAATCATTTTTGCTGCAACCCGCCCGATTGGGTCGAGGAGGCTCTGCGCCGTCATAGTGCGTTTGCACAATGCGTTTTCCGCAGAGCCCCTTCGGTCCGAAACCCGAAGGGGCTTTTTGTTTCTGGCGATAACCACCCGGGCCGGCGGCGCACAGTGCGTGCGTTCCGTGAACGGGTTCTGACGAAGGGTGGCAACCGCGTTGGGTTCGATTCCCAATCTCCTGAAAGCGGAGTCCTGGTAGGTTCACCTGGAATGACGATTGATCGCCGTAAGCGATCGCAACCCGTACGCGGACGTCCGGCGTCGTGCGCCGGTCAGTGGGCGAAGTCTGCTCAATGACAGCACGTGAGGCGTCCTGCAGCTCGTGGTCTGCCCGTGCCCTGCACGGCGGGATGCTCACAATGGCCGGTTCGTGCATTGTGCGCCGAATGCCGGAACGGACACGGTGCGCACGTCGCTCCACGCCGATACGTGTGGCGCCGGCGCTCGGACGTTCGCGTGCGGACTTTTTCACAGTAGCAACGATTGGTCACGGTGGCTCTGTACGACTCATTGTGGCCAGGCAACAAAGGAGGTGCCCCATGTTCAAGCGTTACAAGATCAATCCTCACGAACGCGGTCTGCTCTGGCGCGATGGTGAATTCATCGGCGTGCTGCAGCCGGGCGTCCACTGGAAGCTCGATCCGCGGTTCCGTCTGCACATGGACCGCGTGGCGACGCGCGACGCGTGGCTCACGCACAAGAGCATGGCCCTGATCATCCGGTCGGGACTGCTCGGTGACGACGCGATCGCGCTGGAGCTCGCGGATCACCAGCGTGCGCTCGTCTGGTTCAACGGCCGCTTCAACGCGATCTGCGCTCCGGGGCGTTATGTGATCTGGAAGGACATGTTCGACGTGCGCGTGGAGCTCGTCGACGCGCGCGAGATCCAGTTCACGCATCCAGATTTCCCGTCGATCATGAAGGAGCCGGAAGCCGCGACGCTGCTCGAGAAGGTCGTGGTGGAGCCGGGCCGTGTGGCGGTCGTGTTTCACGACGGCGCGTTGTACGCGACGCTGCAGCCGGGGACGTACGCCTTCTGGCGGAACACCGGACAGCTCCGCGTGCTCGACGTCGACCTGCGCGAGCAGGTGCTCGACATCGGTGGACAGGAGATCATGACGGCGGACAAGGTCACGCTGCGGCTCAATGCGCTCGTGACGTATCTCGTGGCGGACCCGGTGCGGACGGTTACGGCGTCGGCGGATGCGCCGCAGGCGCTCTACCGTGCCGCGCAGCTCGCGCTGCGTGAGCTCGTCGGAGCGCGTGAGCTCGACGTGCTGCTCACGTCGCGCGACGTGCTGACCACGGAGCTCGAAGCGCACGTGCGTGCACGTGCCGAGGAGCTGGGGCTCGCTGTTGTGAGCACGGGTGTGCGTGACGTGATTTTGCCGGGAGACATGAAGGAGTTGCTCAACCGGGTGACGGAGGCGAAGAAGGCGGCAGAGGCAGCGCTCGTGACGCGCCGTGAAGAGACGGCGGCGATGCGCATGCAGGCCAACACCGCGAAGATCCTCGAGGGCAGCCCGACGCTCATGAAGCTGCGTGAGCTCGAAGTGCTCGAGAAGGTCGCGGCCAAGGCCAACCTCACGGTGGTGCTCGGCGATGGCGCCGGGCTCAGTGACCGTGTGGTGAAGCTGCTTTGATTGTGGTGGGACGAATGGGACGGATTTGACCTACAGGTCGATGAAGTCCCATTCGTCCCATTTGTCGTATCGGTCCTATCGCTACTTACCCACCGCCCGCCGTCTTGGCCCCACGCGGTTGGCGTCGATCACCTGATAGATGCCGCCGCTGCTGCCGTGGCGGGCTACGTACAACTCCCCGGCGACGTCTTCCCCGAACGTGCTGATCGAAAAGTTCGTGTCGAAGAGGTCGCGCGAGGTCCAGCGCCCGGTCGAGTCCTGCGTCGCGCCCCAGATGATGCCGCTGCAGTAGTCGCCGTAGAGGAACATGCCGCGCAGGCGCGGGTAGCGCGTGCCGCGGTAGCGGTAGCCGCCGGTGACGGAGCAGCCGTTGGCGTGCGTGTACTCGAGGACGGGCAGCACCAGCGTCCCGTCGTTGCAGTTGCTCGTCGGATTGAAGCAGCGCGTTCCTTCCATGCGCCGCCAGCCGTAGTTCTCGCCGCCCGTGCTGGTGGCCGGCTGGAAGTTGATCTCCTCGATCTGCTGCTGCCCGACGTCGGCGATCCAGAGGTCGCCCGTCTCGCGGTCGAAGGAGAAGCGCCACGGGTTGCGCAGCCCGTAGGACCAGATCTCGCCGCGGGCGCCGCCGCGGTTCACGAACGGATTGGACGGCGGGATCGCGTATGGCGAGCCGCTGTCGACGTCGAGGCGGAGCATCTTCCCGAGCAGGTCGCCGAGGTTCTGGGCGCGGTTGCCGGGATCGCCGCCGCTGCCGCCGTCGCCCATGCCGATGTAGAGGTAGCCGTCGGGGCCGAAGTGCATCTGCCCGCCGTTGTGATTGGCGAACGGCTGATTGACGCGGAGGATGACGAAGGCGGAGCCCGGGTCGGCGCGGTTCGGGTCGCTCGCCGAGCGGCTGTAGCGCGCGACCACGGTGTGGCCGTTCACGTCGGTGTAATTGACGTAGAAGTAGCCGTTGTCGCGGTACCGCGGATGAAAGGCGATGCTGAGCAGGCCGCGCTCGCCGCCGGTGGAGACCAGCGACCGGACATCGAGGAACGGCGTGGGGAGGAGCTGCGTGCCGTCGTGGATGACGACGCGCCCTTCCTGCAGGGTGATGAAGAGGCGAGTGTCGCCGGCGTGCGTGATCGCGACGGGGTTGACGAAACCGGAGGCGACGAGGCGGAGCTCGACGCGTTCCTGCGCGAGGAGCAATGTGGGGAGAAGGAACAGGAAAAGGAGGCCCGGGAGTTTCCGCATGGTGACCTCCTGCATGCAAAAACAGGCACCATTCTTGAGAGGGAAAGAGAGTGGGAGGAAAACTGATGGGAACGATTCATCAGCCTAAGCCGAGCGAGCCGAAAGGCATCCAGCCGGACCAACAGCCTCTGCAGCCCGGCGGCCCCGCGAATTCGCGCTCGACCGCCGAGAACCCCCAGCGCCCGAACATCCAGACTCCTGAATCGCAGCAGGAGAAAAAGGGCGAGCGCCGGTCCTGAACCCCTAACCCCCTACACGAACGGACACACCCCCAAACAAAAAGTCAAAGGCCGCGGCGCAAGTCGCGGCTTTTGATTTTTTGGGGGAGGAAACGATGGGACCCATGGGACCTATAGGACCTATGGGACGAATGGGACCGCCGCCCAACCCTCAGTAAAGTTGCCATGCGTCTCCACGGTTCCCATAGGTCCCATCTGTCCCATAGGTCCCATTCGTCCCATTTCCCATAGGTCCCATAGGTCCCATTTCCCATCGGTCCCATTGGTACCATCCACGGCATGCTTCGCGTTGCCCTGATCCTGGCCCTGACCGTGCGCGTGCTACTGATCGCCGCGGCCTACGCCCAGCGCGGCGACGCGCCGTTCGTGGCGCCGGATTCGTGGAGCTACCTCCAGGGCGCGTTCTCCATCGCCACCGACTTCACGTTCCGCGGCGAAAACGGCTCGCCCGAGCTCTTCCGCACGCCGGGCTACCCCTTGCTGCTCGTGCCGGCGATGCTGCTGCAGCAGCCGGTGCTCGTCGGGCTGGCCCTGAACCTTCTGCTGATGGTGGGCATCATCCTCCTCACGCATCGCCTCGCGCTGCGGCTGACGAACGAGCGCATCGCCGGCTTCTGCGCGGTCGCGGTCGCCATCGAGCCGACGCTGATGACGTGGTCGATGAAGCTGATGCCGGAGACGTTGCTGACGTGCTGCCTCCTCCTCTTCGCCGTGGCCGTGCCGAAGCATCCGCTCGCGGCGGCGGTTGCGCTCTGCGCGGCGGCGTACGTCAAGCCCATCGTCTTTCCGCTCGTGCTCGTGCTGGCCGTCGCGGCGCTCTTCGTCCGTCCGCGCTTCGCCCTGGCCTGCCTGGCGCTCCTCGCGCCGTGGCACCTCCGCAACTACGCCGTGGCGGGGTATGGCGGCTTCTCCACCGTCGTGGAGCGCACGGCGTACCTCTCCGCCGGCGGTGCGGTGGCCGCGGACGATGCCAACGTCAGCCACGCGGAGATGCGCCTGCGCATGCTGCCGCGCGCCGATGGGACGGCGCCGGAGCAGCTTCGCCGCGAGGGGCTCGCGCTCGTGGCCGCGCATCCGCTCCGCTACGCCGCCATCCACGCGAAGGGTATGGCCCGCACGCTCTTCGATCCCGGCGCGGTCGAGTACCTGCGGATGCTCGGGATCTACGGGGAGGGGGGACGCGCCTTCCTGGAGCGGAGCGGCTTCCTCGCCACGGCACGCGCGTATCCGCTCGAGGTCGCGCTCTCCATCGCCCTCGCCGCCGTGCTCCTGCCTCTGATCGTGCTTGCTGCCGCAGGTGCGGTGAGAGGGTGGCGCAATCCCCAAATCGTGCTCCTGGCGGTGCTCGCCGGCTACCTCCTCGTCGCCGGCGGCGGCGTGCACGGCTATCACCGTTTCCGCGTTCCGGCCGTGCCGTTCCTCCTGCTGCTCGCATCCAGTACACTGCGAAGAAATGACGTTTCTGGCCGTCGCAGCGTGCCTGGTCCTCGCGTCGGGGGGGATCGTGACGACGTATCTGCTCTGGCTGGCGGCGGCGCCGCGCCGGCCGCGTGCGGCAGTCAGTAGCGCCCCCGCCGCGCCGGTCCTCATCGTCGTCCCGATCTTCGACGAGGCCGCCCTCATCGAGCGCAAGCTGGAGAACCTGGACGCGCTGACCTACGCCGGCCGCGGCGTGGTCCTGGTGGATGGCGGTTCCACCGACGGCACCGTGGACCTCGTGCGCCGGTGGATCGAAGGCAGGTCCCATTCGTCCCAGTTCACCGTCATCGAAACCGCGCACCGCAACAAGACCGCGCAACTGGTCGACGCCGTGCGCACCCATCCGCACGCGGAGTGGATCCTCGTCACCGATGCCGACGCGCTGCTCGCGCCCGACACCATCGAGCGTCTGTTCGACGTCGTCGCGGCCGATGCGAACGTCGGCGTCGTTGGCGCCAGCGTGCACCCCACGACGGCGCACGCGCTCGAAGCGCTCCACTGGCGCGCCACCGACTGGCTGCGCGACCGCGAGTCCGACCGCGGCTCCGCGGCCATCGTCGCCGGGCCGTGCTACCTCACCCGGCGCAGGTTCCTCGCCGACCTGCCGGCCGACACCGTCGCCGACGACGTGTACGTCGCCTGCAGCGCGATGCTCGCCGGCCAGAGCGTCGGCCACGGACACTCCACCGTTTTCGAGCTGCGCTCTCCGCGCACGCTGCGCGCGCTGCTCCGCCACAAGTACCGCAAGGCTGACGCGTATCTGCGCGAGATCCTCCGCTTTCTGCCGCTCGCGCCCAGGATGCCGGCCGCGCAGCGTGCAGTCTTTCTCTGGCGCGCCGCTCTCCTCACCCTCGTCCCCATTCTCGGCGCCCTCGGCAGCCTCGCCTTCCTTCTCGGCGCGGCGGTCGAGGCGTCGGTCGTCATCGCCCTCCTGCTCACCATCCGTCCGGCGCGTCTCGCGGCGATCCTTGCTGCTGTCGCCGCGCTCGCGCTGCTGATGACGCCGTTCTCCCGGCAGACCGCCTCGTTACCCAAAATCACGAACGTCGAGGAAGCATGAAAAACAGCGACAAGCTCCGCATCGGCAGCAAGATCCTCATTTCCAAAGCGACCGGCAAGCCGCGGCCGTTCTTCATCCAGTACTCGCTGCTCAATGCGTGCAACGCGAAGTGCGTCTACTGCAACTGCCCGGAGCGCGAAGATCCGCGCGCCGGTCTGGAGCAGCACCGCCACGTCCTCGGCGAGTTCGCCCGCCTCGGCGCCGTGCGCATCAAGTTCCTCGGCGGCGAGCCGCTGCTGCATCCCAACCTCGGTGAGCTCGTCGCCATCGCCAAATCGCACGGCATGCGCACCGCCATCGTCACCAACGGCTTCCTCGTCCCGGCGCGCATGGAGATCATGAAGCAGCTCGACGAGGTCATCATCTCCATCGACGGCAGCGAAGCAGCGCACGACGGGCAGCGCGGCCGCGGCACGTGGAAGAAGGTCATGGCCGCGATCGACGCGTGCGCGAACGCGAAGCTCGACTTTTTCCTCAGCGCCGTCGTCACGCGCAACACCGTGGGTGAGGTCGACTGGCTGATCGAGACGGCGAAGCGCTACAACGTCTCCGTCAACTTCCAGATCCCTCAGTTCAACCCCGAGATGTACGGGCCGGGCGCGAAGGAGTGGATGCCGTCGCCCGACGAGATCCGCAAGCTGATCGGCAAGATCATCATGGCCAAGGAAGCCGGCGCGCCGGTGCTCTTCTCTTCACGTTCGTACGGCCGCACGCTGCAGTGGGACGACTACGCGCGCGAGCGCGACCATCGTCCCGGCGAAGCCTCGCCCTGCACCGCCGGCAAGTACTTCCTGCAGATGGAGCCGAACGGCGACATCTATCCGTGCGTGCTGCAGATCGGCACGTTCCAGCCGAAGAACGCGTTCCGCGACGGCGTGGAGACCGCCTGGCGCAACGCGTGGAGCCACTCCTGCTTCGACTGCTACAACACCTGGCTCAACGAAAACCGCGCGATCTTCGACCTGCACCCCACGGTGCTGAAGAACTTCTGGACGAACTACCTGCGACAGGGGACGGCGTCGGCGTAGCGGCGATAGGACATAGGACCCATTGGACAAATAGGACCCATAGGCCTGCGGACCCTGCAGCCTCGGTGGTCGGGTGGGGGACTACCTATCTGTCCCATCGGTCCCATAGGTCCCATTCGTCCCATCGTCCTCAGTTGCGACCCCGCCGCCGCCCCATCGCCTTGACGGCGCATTGCAGCCCGTCGATGGCCACGCGAATCGCCGCGCGGCGCGCGGCGTCGCTGCGCCAGATGACGTGGACCTTGCGGTGCAGGATGGGCGTGGCGGCGATCATCTTCACGCCTTCGGGCACGGTTCCGCGCCCGAGGCGGGGGATGATCGCCATGCCGAGTCCGGCGGCGACGAGGGCCAGCTGGGTGTCGTGCTCCGCGGCGGTGTGCGTGATCCGTGGCTCGTGACCGGCGGAGCGCAACGTGTGCAGCAGCCAGTCGTGGCAGATCGACCGCACCGGCCAGGTGATCCACTGCTCGTCCGCCAGATCCTCCAGTTTGATCGTGGCGCGGCGCGCGAGACGATGACGCGCCGGCACGGCGACGTCGGCCAGGTCATCGAACAGCGCCTCTTTCTCCAGTCCATCCGGCAGCGCCAGCGGGTTGTTGAACCAGTCCTGCGCGATCACCAGATCGAGCTCGCGGCGCATCAGCTGCGGCACGGCGTCCAGCGGCTCGAGCTCGCGCAGCTCGACGCGCAACTGCGGATGCTCGTCGCGTAACAGCGCCAGCGCCCGCGGCGCGAGGCCGCGCGCGGCCGTCGGGAACGCGGCCATCACGATGTGCCCGCTCACCGTGTCGCGATGCGCTTCGAGGTCCGCCTCCGCGCGCTCCAGCAGCGAGATCACCTCGCGCGTGTGCGCCACCAGCAGCGCGCCGGCATCGGTCAGACGCACGCCGCGGCCGACGCGCTCGAGCAGCAACTGGTCCGTCTCGCGCTCGAGCTTCGCGATCTGCTGCGACACGGCGGACGTGGTGACATGCAGCGCTTCGGCGGCGGCCTGGATGGAGCCCTGGCTCGCAACGGCGTGCAGCGCGGCCAGGCGATCGACGTTCAACATGTAAGCAATACTAAAGCATCACGCAAGAAAGAATCACTTGTCCTAATGCTTCCGCGGACGCATCTTGGGTCGTCATGAGTACCTGCCCCGCCGTTGCCACCCCGCAGCTCTCCTTCACCGACAGCGTCCGCAATCACCCGCTCTTCGACTGGCTGCTCCTCCTCGCGCCCGGGATGATCTGGGGAGGGTCGTTCCTCTTCATCGCCGAAGCGCTGGAGTCGGTTGGGCCGTTCGGCATCGCGTTCCTGCGCATCCTCATCGGCTTCGCCACGCTCTCGCTGCTGCCCGCTGTGCGCCGTCCCCTCAGCGGCGCCGACTGGCGCGCCACCGCCTGGGTGGGGCTGCTCTGGATGGCGTTCCCGCTCTGCATGTTTCCCCTCGCGGAGCAGCACGTGAGCTCCGCCCTCACGGGGATGCTGAACGGCGCCACGCCGCTCTTCACCGCCGCGGTCACGGCGCTGCTCACGCGCAAGCTCCCGCAGCGGAAGATCGCCCTCGGCCTCGCCGTCGGTCTCGGCGGCGCCGTGCTGATGGCGGTGGCGGGCGGCGCCGGCCGCATGCAGGGTGAGTGGAGCGGCATCGCCATGATCCTGGCCGCCCTCCTCTCCTACGGCATCGCGTTCAACCTCGCCGTCCCGCTGCAGCGCCGCGCCGGCGCGCTGCCGGTGCTGTGGCGCGCGCTCGGCGTGGGCGTGATCCTCACCGCGCCGCTGGGCTTACCGGAGGTGTTCGCGGCGCAGTGGAAGCTGAGCGGCGTGCTGTCGATTCTGGCGCTCGGCGCGCTGGGAACCGGGCTGGCGTTCGTCATCTTCGGCGCGGCCGCCGGCCGGCTGGGCCCCACGCGCGCTTCCGCGACGACGTTCCTCACGCCGGTGGTGGCTTTGCTGCTGGGCGTACTCCTGCGCGGCGAATCCGTCGCCGTGCTGTCGATCGCCGGCGCCGCCATCTGCCTCGGCGGCGCATGGCTGATCCGGGCGGGGGCACGATAGGACGAATAGGACGAATAGGACCAATAGGACGGATGGGACAAATAGGACATTAGAACCTTCGCACGGCGCATCAGTCCCATCGACGTTCTTCACGCCAGTGGTGGCGTTGCTGCTGGGCGTACTCCTGCGCGGCGAATCCGTCGCCCTGCTGTCGATCGCCGGCGCCGCCATCTATTTCGGCGGCGCATGGCTGATCCGCGCGGCGGCACGATAGGACGTTAGAACCTCGGACAGATGGGCCACGCCCATTCGCACGGCGCATCAGTCCCATCTGTCCTATCCGTCCTATAGGTCCTATTCGCCTATCGTTCCCCGTCTCTACGGCACCTGCAACACCGACAGGATGTTGCCCGCCGGTTCGCGGAACCAGGCGACCTGGCGTTCGTCATCTTCGGCACGGCCGCCGGCCGGCTGGGCCCCACGCGCGCTTCCGCGACGACGTTCCTCACGCCAATGGTGGCGTTGCTGCTGGGCGTACTCCTGCGCGGCGAATCCGTCGCCGTGCTGTCGATCGCCGGCGCCGCCATCTGCCTCGGCGGCGCATGGCTCATCCGGGCAGGGGCACGATAGAACGTTGGAACCGCCGGACAGATGGGCCCACGCGCCATGACCACGGCGCATGAGTCCCATCCGTCCTATCCGTCCTATAGGTCCTATTCGTCCTATCGTCCCCCGTCCCTACGGCACCTGCAGCACCGACAGGATGTTGCCCGCCGGGTCGCGGAACCAGGCGATCTGGGGGCCGCCGCTGTCGCGGGCGATGCCTTTTGCGTCGGTCTTGATGTCGCCCTCGTACTGCTCGAACTTGACGCCGCGCCACGTCAGCTCGTCCACTGCCGCCTCGATGTCCGGCACCGGGAAGTTGAGCACCGTGAACGTGGCCGGCTGGTGGTCCGGCTTCGGGTAGACCATCACGGCCTCGCTGCCGGAGATGTGCAGCTCGAGGATGCCCATCTCGTTGTCGCGGACGTCGACGCCGAGGAGCTCGCCGTAGAACTTGCGGGCGCGGCCGATGTCGTCGACGGAGAAACTGCTGAATGCTTTCGTGTCTTTGAACATCTCGGATCCTTCCTCAGTCCTTGTGCGGCTCGCCGCCGTTGACCATCCACGGTGTGCCGTAGCGGTCCGTGACCATCCCGAAGCCGTCGGCCCAGAAGGTCTTCTCGAACGGCATCAGGACGGTGCCGCCCTCGGCGAACGCGTCGAAGACGCGCCGCGCTGCGTCCGCCGTCGGGTACACCAGCGACACGTGGAAGCTGGTCATCTTGTCCTGCACGCCTTCGAAGTTGTCGGAGGCCATGAGGACGCCGCCGTCGGCTGCCTCGAGGCGCGCGTGCATGATGCGGTCGGCCATGCCGGGAGGGATTTGCTCCGGCGGCAGCGCGTCCTTGTGCGTCATCAGTTGCAGCTTGCCGCCGAGGACTTGTTCGTACCAGCGCATGGCCTCGGCGCAGTTGCCGTTGAAGATGAGGTAAGCGTTGATTGCGGGCATTGATTCGTCTCCTTCTCGCGGATCTCGGCGGTCAGTTCTTCTTCTCGATCTGGGCGCGCAGGCGGTCTTCCTGCTCGCGCAGCTCGGGGGTGAACTCCGCGCCGAAGTCCTCGGCTTCGAAGATCTGGCGGATCTCGACCTCGCTCTCGCTGTCGTCTTTGCCGTCGGGATTCGGGATCCGCTTCACCCAGTCGATCGCTTCCTGCAGCGAGCCCACCTGCCAGATCCAGAAACCGGCGATCAGCTCCTTCGTCTCGGTGAACGGGCCATCGATGACGGTACGGCTGGAGCCGGAAAAGCGGACGCGGGCGCCCTTCGCGCTGGGATGGAGGCCTTCGCCGGCGAGCATGATGCCGGCGTTGACGAGCTCCTCGTTGAACTTGCCCATCTCCGTCAGCAACTGCTCGCTGGGCATGACCCCATTCTCACTGTCCGCGTTCGCCTTGATCAAAACCATGAATCGCATCGTTCGTCTCCTTGCGTGTTCTTGCCTATGCGTCGAACGAGCCTGGACGAAATCGACAGGGGCCGCAAAAAAAATGTGGCGACCGGCGAAAAAATCGCCGGCCGCCACGAAGAAGGCTGCTGCTGAGCGTCCTCAGTGGTCGTGCTGAGCCCCCTCGGGACCGGCGACCACGATGTGGAACGTCAGGGACGGGCCCTTCCCGCCGCGGTCGTCGACGCCGACGGCCCAGACCATGTAGTGGGCAGGCGGCAGGCTCGGCAGGGTGACCTCGTACGGGGCGGTGGTGTCGACGGCGACGAGCTGCGCCGGGGAGGCGAAGGAGTCGTGCTCCCGGACCCAGAACTCCACGCGGTCCACCCGTCCTCCGCGGTCGGTCGCGGCGGCCCTGAAGACGATCGGTGCGCCCGCCGCGAAGGTGGCGAGATCGCGCGGCGACTGCAGGTCGACGGCGGGGAGGGTGTTCTCGATGACGCTGATGGTCATGTCGGTCCGCGCCGTCTGGCTGCTGTTGAGGGCGAGCGCCCGCACGCGGCGCGGTCCGGTACCGGCGGCGGTCCAGTTGAAGGAGAACGGCGCCATGTCGGACGTCGCCACGAGCTTGCCGTCGATGAAGACCTGCACGCCCTTGATCGTGCCGTCCGGGTCGATGGCGTCGACGTGGAACGGGACGGTGTCTCCCGGCTGGAAGAGCGCGCCGTTCGGCGGCGACGTGATGACGACGGTGGGCGGTGTGTCGCGGACCGCATGGTTCGCCGTCAGCGCGAGGTCGAAGGTGGCGTCGTCGCCTTTGGCGTCCTGGTGGAGCTCGACCGCGATGACGTTGCGGCCGTCGCGCACGAGCTCGAGCGGCACCGGCACCGGGAAGAACGCTTCCTCCTCCGCACCGTTGACGCTGCCTTCGGCGTAGGCGTCGTCGCCTTCACCCTTCAGGTTCACGCGATGCAGCTCGGAGCCGTTGAGATACACGACCGCGCCGTCGTCGCGCTTGAGGTGCACCAGCATCTCGCGGTAGATCGAGCGGTCGGCGACGTCGAAGCCGTGGCGGTAGTAGGTGGTGGTGCGGCGGCCGACGGTCGTTTCCGGGTCGTCGCCGTAGCCGAACTCCGCGCGGCCGGTCCGCCACTTCTCGTCGTCGTAGCCGGGCTGCTGCCAGCCGTCTGCGGCGGCTTCGGTGTCGAGATAACGCCACCCCTCGTCGTTCTCCGGAATGAGGACGAGCCTGCGGAAGTCGACCTCGAAGCGCTGGCCGCCGACGAGCTCATTCGCATCATCGGGCGTGCCGTACTGGATCAGGTCGAACTTCGCCACGCCGTTGGTGGGGAGGTAGCCTTTGTTCAGCGCGAAGCCGACGGTCACGGGGAACGCCTCTTCGGGGGCCAGGCGGATGCCGGTGAGGGCGGCCTTGGCTCCGGTGATCTGGAGGCGGCCGCGCTCCGCGTCGACGGTGCGCACGTTCTCACCGTCGCCGCCGTCTTCCTGCCAGCGGTCGTAAAGCTCGCGCGGCAGGTCGACGTAGACGCCGCCGGTCTCCAGGTAGTCGCGCTCCTCGCGGCCCTCATAGACCTGGGCCAGTTCGAGACGCGTCACCGCCGTGAAGCGGGCCGGATTGCGGACGAGGATCGGCGCCACGCGCTGCGCGCCGGTGAAGTTGTCGACGATCTGGATGTTCTTCCAGACGATGTTGTTGTTGTTCTTCGTGTTCGTGTTGACGCTCGCCACTTCCGGCGTGGTGATGCCGGGCTCGATGCGCGCGAGCAGGCAGAAATGCGATTGGTCGCCGCCGAAGCAGGAGAAGTTCGCCGGATCGGGCGGATACCAGGGGATCTGCAGCACGACCGCCTGTCCCGGCTGAAGCACCGGCACGGTGAGCAGCGCGTTGTCGTAGATCGGCGGCGAGACCACGGAAGTGTGCGTCGGCGTCTTGGAGATGATGTAGCCGCCGGCGATCGTCCACGGGATGATCGGCGTGCCGGTGCCGTTCCACGGACCCATCGCCGTCGTGATGTTGATGTTGCCCGTGAGGGCGCCGTACGTCAGCGTCGGATCGAGCCGCCCGAGCTGGGCGGTGTTGCGCTGCCAGCGCGACCAGAGGCGGTCGGCGTTCGCATGCAGCATGAAGAAGAACGGATCTTCCGCGGCCGTCGGGATCGACCCCATGTTACCGCCGATGTGCACGTGCGAGCCGTCGTGCGGATCGCTCTCGACGAAGGCGAAGTTCGAGTAGGGCGTGCGGTTCAGCACCGTGGTGTCGCTGGTGCCGGGCAGGCCGCTGCCGCCGACGTTGCGCGAGACGCTCGGCGGCGCCAGCACGTTGAACGGCGCGCCGATCGCGCCGTTGGAGTTCCCCATGAACGACGACGTCCAGTAGGTGCCGGCCGGCGGGGTGCTCTGCCAGTCCCAGTAAAGCAGCTTCAGGGTGGGCTCGTGCTCCTGCAGCAGCGCCTCGTAGCGGTTGATGTACTCGCGGTGCCACGGGAGAAACGCCGGTGAGCCGTGGCGGTTCGACGGGCCGGACTGGTGCACGTGATCCTGCTTGTCGAAGTAGCTGACGCCGTCGCTGAAGGTGAACGGCGCCACGGTGCCGACGGCGATGATCGCGTCGCGGTAGGCGTTGCGCTCGGCCACCGTCGCGCTGACGGCGTTCTTGCGCGGCTTGGTGATCTCCATGCCGTACAGCTTCTGCGGGCCGCAGGTGGTGGCCTTGTAGTCGACCCACTGCGTGGGCCAGTTCAGCCCGGTCGAGGCCTTCGCCCAGTAGAGCTTGAGCGTGTCGTTGCCGCTCGACGCCACGTTGCCGCGGTTCCGCACGCGCACGTAGACGTAGTTCGGGACGCTGTATTTCGGGTCGCGGTATTCGGCGCTCTGGTGCGTTCCGGGCGCCCAGGGCGGCGTGTTGGCGGGGAAGGGGTATGGCTGGTAGGCCGGGTCGGGCGCGGTGCGGACCCAGATGTCCTCCGTCACCCACATCGCCCCGGTATCGGGATTCGGCTCCACCCCCGTATCGGCCGGGGTGTCCTTCATGTAGAGATCGGCCTGTGCGAAGGCGAGGAGCGGGAACAACAGGAGTGCCGCAAGGACTGCGAACCGCTTCATGATTCTTCCTCCAATCGAGGAGGTAGAGCCGCCCTGGATGCAAATCCCTACCGGTAGCGAAAGCAATGACACTAACGGCCGGGGTTGGTGCGGCAGTGCTCAGAAGGAAAGGGGCCCCAGGGTCTGACCCCTGAGCCTTCACTGGTTCACGGCCTGCCAGACGTTCTGCCGTCACTGAGACAGCGGCAGCGCGGCCTCGGCCACGCACGTCCTGACGGCCTCACGCAGCAGGTCGAGGTCGAACGGCTTGCGGATGACCGTGTGCACGTTCCTGGATGCGCGCACGCTTTCGATCGACGGCGTGTTTGCGGCTGATGAAACGATGACTTTCGGCGCGCCCGCATCGTCATGCTCGGCCAGATAGCGCAACACTTCGAAACCACTGAGGACGGGCATCATCAGGTCGAGAATCATCACACCGTAACTCCCGGTGCGCAGCTTCTCCAGCGCTTCCTCGCCATTAGTCGCTTCCCCCACGCCATAGCCGTCGCGAAGGAGGATCCGCGTCATCAGCATCCGGATGGAGCTGTCGTCATCGACCACGAGGATGGTGACTGGCATCCGCCTCCATTGTATGCAGGTTCCTCACGTCATGGCGTCAGCGAATGCCGAGGAACGGCGTCTGCCGCCGAATGCAAGGCTTCACCAATGCGTGATGACCTCTTCGCGCTGCTCGCCGCCATTGGTGATGACTCCCCGGAAAAGCAGCACATCCTGGCACGCTTCGAAGCCTCAGCCTCGCCTTCCTGATGCTGGAAGAGATGTCGCCGGAGAAACACCGCGCCTGCGAAGACGCTCGAGCGCATCCTCGCCAGCGCAGGCGTCTGAGCATCCGGGCACGGACATCGCACCTTCGAAAATGCTGACGTTCCCTCCGGCATTGGCATCCGGCGCGATCCCACCACGGGCGAAACTTCGAGGCGGTGTTGCATACGGCGCAACAGGCGCCGGAGGGCGATCATGAAACACCAACAGCGTGGATGGAGCCGCCGCAGGGGTGGCGAGGAGGGCGTCGCGCCGAACCGCGGAGAGACCGCGCGGCGGAGGCTGCAGCGACCATGGATCGACCGCAACTCACGGAACAGATCGGAGCCAATCTCCGCGCGGCGCGGCTCCACAGCGACACTTCGCTCGCCGCCGTCGCCGGCGATGCCGGGATCAGCACCGCCACGTTGTCGCGCATCGAAAACGGGAAGCAGTCGCTCGACGTGACGCTGCTCGTCGTGCTCGCCGCGATCGTCGGCGCCTCTCCGGCCAGCATTGTGGGCGTTGGGGAATCGCTTCCCAGCGACGAGCGGGCGCTGGTCGCGGCTCTGCGCGCCGTGGAGCCCGCGCAGCAGCGGCGCATCATGCGTGCGGTCGAACGCGACGGCTCAGCGACCACGCCTGCGGCCCAACTGATGGAGGAAGTCGCCGAGCACCTCGCCGCGGCAACGATCAAGCTCAAAGCTGCGCGGCGACAGATGGCCAGGGAACGGCGCCGCTCCTGAGAGCCTCGGCAGTCACCTCTCGCCGTCTTTCAGCTCGTTCGCGACAGCCGCAGGTCAGTTCATCCCGACATTTGTACGGTAGCGTAATGATCGCGCAGCGTTTTTGCATAACTGCTATGCACACCCGACAAGTGCGCGCGCGATTTCTTGCACGGCATCTGTCCGTCCGCACACGGAGAACGCTCATGACGACGATGATTGGGGAAGCTGAGGCCGCGGCGTCCGAGCCGCACTGGCTGCAAACCGTGGTAACCGAGGGCGATGCCGGCTTTCTCATCGAGTCCGCTGAACAGATCACCTACGTCAACCGTGCGTACGCGTTGATGCTGGGCTACGACTCGCCGGCGCAACTCCGTGGGCATCATCTGTCGGCGATCGTGGCCGAGGAAGACCTGCCGCGGCTGCTGAGTTTCAGCAAGATGCGCCTGCATGGGTTGTCTGCCCCGCGCAACTACGAGTTCACGGCCCGCTGCCGCGATCGCTCCCTGATCCGCCTCAGGGCTACCGTTTCCGCCGCACGCTCCGGCCCCTCTGTCGTCATCGGCACGATGGTCCTGCCCTGCGACCGGCGGGAGGCGTTGGTGCGTAGCGACTCGCCCGCCGTCCTCGCGTCGCGGCTCTCGCGGCGGGAGCGCGAAGTGATGGAGCTGATTCTCGCCGGGCACAGGATGAAAGAGATCGCACTCGCGCTCGATATCAGCGCCAAGACCGTGTCGACGCACCGCACCCGGATGCTCAAGAAGCTGAACCTCACCACGATCCGCGAGCTGTACCAGTACGCGGTGACGCACCGTCTCGTCGAGTGGGCCTGAAGGCGCGAAGGTGACGACCCGGAGCCGCCCGGGAGTGTCGCGCGGCCGCCGGGCTGAAGCTGATTCTCGCGTTTGTCCTCCACTCTGCGTCGCCAGTGCGTGCGGTGCTAGGGTATCGGCTCGGCGAGAAACCGATAGCCGATCCATGGCTCGGTCACGATGTAGCGCGGTGACGAGGGGTCCGGCTCGATCTTGCGTCGCAGCGAGCTGACATGCACGCGCACCGTTTCATCCGTCGTGGCCGGAGCCGCGGCCCAGATGCGCGCCACGATCTGCCTCATCGAGACCGGCTTCCCGGCGCGCGTCGCGAGGAGCTCCAGCAGCGCGAACTCCGTCGGGGTGAGCTTGATCTCGCGCGCTCCCTGCGTCACGCGATGCTGCTCGATGTCGATCGTGAGATCCGCGAAGTGCAGCACCGAAGGGCCTGCGCCGGCACGGCGGAACTGCGCCCGGATGCGGGCCAGCAGCTCCGGGACCGAGAACGGCTTCGTGACGAAGTCATCAGCGCCCAGATCGAGCGCCCGGATCTTATCGGCGTCGCCACCGCGCACCGAGAGGACGATGATGGGCGTACGCGACCTAGCCCGCACGGCCGCGATCAACGCGAAGCCGTCAGCTACGGGCATCGCCAGATCGGTGAGGATCAGGTCCGGCACATGCACGCGAAAGGCGGCCATTCCGGCGCGCCCATCCGCCGCCGTCACGGTGTCGTAGCCGGCGGCTCGCAACTCGTGCGAGAGCGATTCACGGATCGGCGGATCGTCGTCGACGACCAGCACGAGCGGCTCGGTCATCCTTCCGCCCCCGACGCTGCCGCTTCGCCGCGCGCGGCGGGCAGATCGATGCGCGCCACGGCACCGCCGCCTTCGCGGTTCTCCAGCACGAAGGTTCCGCCGCTCGCCACGGTCAAGCCCCGCGCGATCTCGATCCCCAGCCCACGGTGCGAGACGTCGGAGTCGGACGGCAGACCATGGCCGCGGTCGAGCACCTCGAGGCGCACGGCCGACTGATGGCGCATTGCCGTCAGCTCGATCGGAACCTCCGGCGGCGACGCCTGGTGCGCGTTCTCCACGACGTTCGCTACGATCTCCAGCGCCAGCGACGGATCGACGAACGCATCGGGGCAATCCTCCGCCACGTGAATGGCCACGGTCCTGGTCGCGAACACGCTCGTGAGGCTCTCGCGCACCGCGTGGAAAATGTCGGCCGGCGGTGTCGGCTCCGGATGCGGTGTGAAGCGTCCGGCTTCGAGCCGCGCGATCGTCAGCAGGTTCTCGATCCGCCGGTGGAGGCGTCCCGTCTCGACGTCGATGGCCTGGATCGTCGCCGACAGCTCCGGCGTGGATGCCGCCTGCCGGGCCAGTGCAGCGATATGGATACGCACCGCGGTGAGCGGCGTCGTCAGGTCGTGCGACGCCGCGCGGAGCAGCGAAGTCTTGAACGCGTCGCTCTGCCGCAGCAGGTCGATGTGCGCGTTGGCTTCTCCTTCCAGGCGGCGCCGCTCGGCGTACATCGCCTCGGCACGCGCCGCGAGGACGATGCGGGAGACGACGAGCGATGAGAGAAGAAACGCCGTGAGCGCCACCCAGTTCCGCGCATCGTCGACATGGAATGTGTGCTGCGGCGGCAGGAAGAAGTAGTTGTAGGCGCCCGTGGCCAGCAGCGAAGCCGCGATGCCGCCCCAAAGGCCGCTCCACATCGACAGAAAGACGACGGCCACCAGATAGGCGAAGCCCATCGTGATCGGGTTCAGTTGCGCGCGTTCGCCCGCCGCGGTGACCGCGGCGATGATCGCGGGAATGGCGAGCCACCGGAAATCAACCTTCATGGGCTGGTGCGTAGCAGAACATACGCGGCGGGGCCGAGGTGCTAAAGAGTTCGTAAAGGTCCGGAGGTGTGGGCGTTCCGGCTGCTAGATTCTGCGCGGATATGTCGACTCCCACGGAGCAGCACAGCCGTCGCTATTTTCTCACGCTTTCCTTCGGTGCCCTCGGCGTCGTCTACGGCGACATCGGCACCAGCCCGTTGTACGCGCTGAAGGAATGCTTCATGTCGCACCACGGCCACCGCCTGCCGGTGACCCACGACAACGTCATCGGCGTGCTGTCGCTCATCACGTGGTCGCTCGTGCTCGTGATCTCGATCAAATACCTGCTGTTCGTGCTCCGTGCCGACAACCGCGGCGAAGGCGGCATTCTCGCTTTGATGTCACTCGTGCGGCCCAGTGCCGCGGGGCGCCGCGGCGTGCGCCGGTCGGTCCTGCTTGCGCTGGGTCTGTTCGGTTCGGCGCTGCTGTACGGCGACGGCATGATCACACCGGCGATCACGATGCTCAGTGCGTTCGAAGGCGTCCGCGTGGTGACGCCGGTGCTGTCGTCATGGATCGTGCCGCTGACCGTCGTCGCACTGGTAGGGTTGTTCGCCGTGCAAAAGTACGGGACCGCGCGCGTCGGTGCGCTGTTCGGGCCGCTGATGCTGGCGTGGTTCGCGGTTCTCGCGCTGCTCGGAATCCCTCACATCGTGCGCATGCCGCATGTGCTGACGGCGCTCAATCCCGTCGAGGCACTGCGGTTCCTCGTGGCGCATCAGGTGGCGGGCTACCTCGTGCTGGGTGCGGTGTTTCTCGTCGTCACGGGTGGCGAGGCGCTGTACGCCGACATGGGGCATTTCGGCTCCGGCCCGATTCGCACGGCATGGTTCTCCGTCGTGTTCCCCGCGCTGCTGCTGAACTACTACGGGCAGGGCGCGCTGCTGCTCGGCAACCCTGCCGCCGCCAGCGATCCGTTCTTCCTCATGGCGCCGCGCTGGGCACTCTGGCCGCTCGTCATTCTCTCGACGCTGGCCGCCGCGGTGGCGTCGCAGGCGGTGATCTCCGGCGCGTTTTCCCTGACGCGTCAGGCGGTGCAGCTCGGCTATCTGCCGCGCCTCAACATCATCCATACGTCGGCACGCGAGATCGGCCAGATCTACATCCCGTCCATCAACTGGCTGCTGATGCTGTGTGCGATCGGTCTCGTCCTCGGGTTCCGCGAAGCCACCGCACTGGCCGGCGCCTACGGCGTCGCCGTCACCGCAACCATGGGCATCACGACGGCGCTGTTCGCGGTGGTCGCGCGGGAGCGCTGGAAGTGGAGCCTGCCGGCGGTGCTCGGCTTCGCCATTCCTTTCCTGATCATCGACCTCGCATTCTTCGGCGCGAACATCATCAAGGTCGCCGATGGCGGCTGGTTCCCGCTGCTCGTCGGCGCCTTCATCTTCACTCTGATGACGACGTGGTTCACGGGACGCCGCATCCTCACGGCGCGCCTGGCCGAAGGAGGGCTGCCCACGGACGCTTTCCTCCACGAGCTCGGCGTCGGGAGAGTGCATCGCGTCGCCGGCACGGCGGTCTTCCTGACCCGTCAGCAGGAAGGCATCCCCACGGCACTCCTCCACAACATCAAGCACAACAAAGTCGTGCACCAGCGCGTGGTGCTGCTGAGCGTCGTCAGCGAGGAGACCTCGCATCTGTCACCCGAGGAGCGTTTCGAGTGGACGGAGCTCGGGCACGGTGTGCACCGGCTCGTGCTCCGCTTCGGGTTTCTGGAGGACCCCAACCTGCCGCAGGTCCTCGGCAACATCCCCGGCCCCGTAAAGTTCGACACCATGACCACCAGCTACTTCCTGGGGCGTGAGACGCTGATCCCCAGCAGCGACCCGGGCATGGCCATCTGGCGCGAGCACGTCTTCTCCTGGATGACCCGCAACGCCAGCGGCGCCGCGTCGTTCTTCTCACTCCCGCCGAATCAGGTGATCGAGCTGGGCGCGCAGGTGCGCATGTAGAGCGGAACGAACGACAGTTGGAAGACAGACGAAGAGTGTCTGTCTTCCACTCTGCGTCGCTAATGCGTAACGGTGCGTGCCTCGCGCACGGCACCACGGGACTCACGCAGCAGCCAGCCGGGCCTGTTCGATCGCGGCTGCGGCAGTATCCCGGATCATGTCGGTCAACTCCTGGTCGGCGGGACTGGGGTCGCGAACGACTCGGTAGTAGTTGGCGAAGGTGCCGAGGACCTTGCCGTCGGAGCCGTGAATGGGCGTCGACCAGCAGGCGCGGAGGTCGTACTTCAGCGCGAGGTCGCGGAAGTTGGCCCACAGCGGGTTGTTCGCGATGTCGAACACCGAAACGGTCCTGTCGTGGAACGCGGCAGTACCGCAGGAGCCGACTTCAGGCCCGATCTCCAGACCGTGAATTGCCTCGTTGTACGCGTCCGGCAGCGAAGGCGCCGCTCCGTGGAGGAGGTGGCGCCCATCTTCATCGAGGATCAGGATCGAGGCGATCATGCCTGAGGCGGTCGCGCTCTCGATGATCCGGACGAGCTCCTCGAGCGTCTCACGCAGCGGCACGCCGGAGGCGGTCAGTTCCGCGATGCGTTCTTTCGCGCGTACGGCGGCGTCGCGATGGTCGTTTGGCATCGGGCGCGGACGTGCAGCACCCGTACCAGCGCAGGACGCAGAGTGGAGGACAGACACTCTTGTCTGTCCCGCGCAGGAATGGGGCGAACGCGACGCTCGTCCGCACACCCGGCGGGAACTTCGTGCCTCGCGGGACGATGCACGCTCTCCGTAGGGCGCCCGCGAACCGTTTCGACGGCTACGCCTCGTCGTACTTGCACGGCAGAATCACCCGGAACGTCGAACCCTGGCCCGGCTTCGTCGCGAGCTCCAGGCTTCCCTCCAGAAGCTCGCACAGCCGTTTGACGATCGACAGGCCGACTCCCTCGCCGTGGGGTGCGCCCGGCGCCACCGCTTCGGTGACGGACGTGGCTGTCGTGGCGCCTTCCATGTCGCGCCGCCGGTCCGTGCTCGCCTCCCGCGCCTCGTCGGCGATCGCCGTTGCATCGTGGATCTGCTGCGCGACCTCCATGAAGGGCGTGCCGTCGATTCCCGGTCCGGTATCCTGCACCGACAGCGTCCAGCGCTCCGTGTCGCGCGTCGTGTCGAGCCCCCAACTGACCGAGATCCCACCGCGCTCGGTGTACTTGACGGCGTTGAGCAGCAGGTTCTGCAGGATGCGCAGCACCTTCGGTCTGTCGCCTTCGACCGGGAGCGTGCGCGGACCATCCATCTTGAGGAACAGTCCGCGATCGGTCGCCGCGGCCTGCGACGCGGTACAGAAATCGCGCAGCAGGACGGCCGCATCGAAGGGCGTCACCGTGCGATGCTCGTGGCCTGCTTCGAGACGGGCCAGACTCAGGAGATCGTTGAGGAGGTCGTTGAGCGACGAGACGCCTTTGCTCAACATCTCCGCGACTTCGACACGCTCCAGTTCGGGGAGTGTCGCGCCGCTGGCGTTGAGCATGGCGGCGCCCTTGACGACGGTGACGCTTCCCCGCAGGTCGTGCGCCGCCGTCCGCCAGGCCTCGGCACGCGACTGCTCGATGGTGTGCAGAGCCGCGAGCGCCCGCTCCAGCGCAGTCACGTGTCCGGCGGACTCCGACTGCTGGAGCCGTCCGTATTGCGTCGCGCTCGCGGTGACGCCGTCCGCGCAGAGTTGCGCCCAGATGCGGCGTGCGTTCGGCATCACGGCCGGTTCCAGTGAGGGGTGCTCGCTGGCGTACCGTTCCAGTTCGGCCGCGACGCTCATCTGCAGGTAACCCCACTCGCGCAGCACTTCAGCGAGTGAATAGCCCTGCTGCCAGCGTTGCACACCGTGGTCGGCGACTTTGTCCGCTTCCGATTGGGCGGCGGCGGCGGTCGTCTCTTCGGGCCACGACTGGAGGCTCTGAGAAAGCGAGTCGAGCACGGCCGGGATGTGGTCGTTGAACTGCGCCCGGGAGAGCGAGGCCGAGATGTTCCGGCCGGGCACGACGTCGCCGTAGGCTCGCCATGCATCGAGAATCGCGTCGCGATGTTCGAGCAGGTGCGCCGCCAGCGCACTCAATTGCTCCCGCGCGGGATTGGCGGGAAACACGACGTGGATGTCTTTGTCAGCGTGGTGTACAGATTCCGGCATCGACGGTTTGGCAAGCGCGAGCCGTGCCACGTCGCAGCTGGAGGCTGGTCGAGGGCGCTCCTTCGCCGTCCCGGCACCCGCGGAGTGCCGCCCGTTCGCCGTTGGAGTGCCGCGCGTCAGCCGTGGAGTGCCGCGCGTTCGCCATGGACTGCCACGGGTTCGCCGTGGAGAGCCGCGCGTGTCTGTCCTCCACTTCGGTTCGTCGTGTCAGCAACCGTGCTGTTTCATCGTTCACTCATGCCGCGCGCGGAGCACGCACGGCACGCACTGGCGATGCAGAGTGGAGGACAGACACTCTTGTCTGTCCCGCGAGGAATGACGCGATCACGACGCTCCTCCGCACACCCGGCGGGAACTTCGTGCTTCGCTGCGCGATGCACCGCTCTGCGTGGGTACTCCTGCGCGGGACAGACAAGAGTGTCTGTCCTCCACTTTTAGCGTCGCGAGTGTGATCGTCTGCGTGCTTGTGGCGCCCACGCCCTACACGCGGTGGAATGTTTCTGCTCGAAGAAGTCCGAGGGAGACTTGGCGGAATGGGAATCGGACACGATACGTATGCATACCGCCGACATCTTCCGCATCTGCAGCGCGCCCTCGCGACGTACACCGTCGCCTTCGCCACACGTTATCGACGCGTGCTCCCCGCGCAGGCTCGTGACCTGGTGCTGGCGTGCTGCGTCGACGAGCATCAGGTGAGCTGCTGGTTGCACGTCGCGGTGGTGATGCCGGATCACGTGCATTTGATGCTCACGCTCTACCAGGAGTGGACGCTTGACGATGTTCTGAAGGGGATCAAAGGGGTCTCTTCACGTCGTGCGAATCAACTGCTGAAGCGGAGGGGTACGCTGTGGGAAGAGGAATCGTTCGATCGCATCGTTCGAAGTGACGAGGATCTGATCCGGAAGGGTGAGTACATCCTCAACAATCCGGTGCGCGCCGGACTTGTGAGCAGGTACGAGGACTACGCATGGCTCTGGTGTTCGTGGAGGACGAGCGATGCGGTCTCTGGAGACGAGGACTGACTCTGCTTCGCGGAGGACGCACCGCACGCCCTCGCGACGCAGAGTGGAGGACAGACACTCTTGTCTGTCCGGCGGGAATGACGCGACCACGACGCTCCCCCGCACACCCGGCGGGAACTTCGTTTCTCGCTGGACGATGCAGCGCTCTGCGTGGGCACTCCTGCGCGGGACAGACAAGAGTGTCTGTCCTCCACTTCGGTTCGTCGAGTCAGCCGCCGCGGTGTTGCATCGTGTACTTAAGCCTTTCGTGGAGCACGCACAGCACGCACTCGCGATGGGGAGTGGAGGACAGACACTCTTGTCTGTCCCGCGAGGAATGACGCGACCACGACGCTCCCCCGCACACCCGGCGGGAACTTCGCTTCTCGCTGGACGATGCAGCGCTCTGCGTGGGCATTCCTGCGCGGGACAGACAAGAGTGTCTGTCCTCCACTCAGGGTCGCGGGTGCGGGCCCGTGCGTGCTCCGCGGAGCTGCTCAGCGAAATGGGGCTCAGGGGACGGATCCCCTGAGCCCTCGCCGCTCTGACTTCAGTGATGGTGAACGTGGCCGCTGGTGGCCGAGGCCGGGGCGTCCACGGTGAAATGTACGGTGAGGGACGGGCTCTTCTCTCCCCCCTCATCGACGGCGACCGCCCACAGCATGAAGTGACCGGCCTCGAGAGTCACGTTCGCCTCGAACGGAGCGGTGGTATCGACGGCCACGAGCCGGTCCGGGGAGAGGAAGGAGTCGTGCTCCTTGACCCAGAACTCGACACGCGCCACCCGGCCTCCGCGATCCGACGCCGTGGCGCGCGCGAGGATCGGCGCACCCACCGGGAAGGAGACGCGGTCCTGTGGCGAGAGCAGCTCGACCACCGGAGGCACGTTGTTGACGACGGTGATGGTCCGCTCCGTCAGCGCGGTGGCGCTGGAGTTGATGGCCACGGCGCGGATGCGGTGCGGCCCCGCACCCATGGCCGTCCAGTTGAACGAGAACGGCGCCATGTCGGACGTGGCGACCAGCTTCCCGTCGACGAAGACGTTCACCCCCTTGATCGTGCCGTCGGGATCGATGGCGTCGACGCTGACCGGCACGGCCTCACCCGGCTGGAACAACGCGCCGTCGGCGGGCCCGACGAGCAGGACGTTCGGCGGCGTGTCGCGGACCGCGTGGTTCGCCGTCAGCGCGAGGTCGAACGTGGCGTCGTCGGCCTTCTGATCCTGATGCAGCTCGACGGCGACGACGTTACGGCCGTCGACGATCAGCTCCAGCGGTACAGGCACAGGGAAGAACGCTTCTTCCTCCGCGCCGTCGACCGAGGTGTTGGCGTACGTGGCGTCGCCGCCGCCGTCGAGGTTCACGCGATGCACTTCCTTGCCGTTGATGTAGACGATGGCGCCGTCGTCGCGCTTGAGGTGCAGCAGCAGCTCGCGGTAGATGGTGCGGTCGGCCACGTCGAACGCGCGACGGTAGTACGTGGTCGTACGCCGGCCGACGGTCGTTTCGGGATCGTCCTCGTAGCCGAACTCGGCGCGGCCCGTGCGCCACTTCGCGTCGTCGTAGTCCGGCTGCTGCCAGCCGTCGCCCGCGGCCTGGTCATCGAGATAGCGCCACTTCTCGTCGTTGGCCGGGACCAGCACGAGCTTCGTGAAGTCGACCTCGAAGCGCTGGCCACCGACGACCTCGTTCTCATCGTCGGGCGTGCCGATCTGCACGAGGTCGAAGCGCGGCACGTAGCCGGCGCGCGGCACGTAGTTGCGATTGAGCTGGAACGTGACGTCGACGTTGACGGCTTCCTCGGGCTCGAGACGAAGGCCGGCGAGGTAGGCGTCGGGGGAGGTGACGAGGAGGCGTCCGAGGCGCGGATCGAGCGGGCGCACTCCCTCACCGCGACCACCCTCGGCCATCCAGCGCTCGTAGAGCTGCGGCGCCAGGTCGAGGTAGACGTTCCCGGCTTCGCCGTAATAGTGCAGTGCCTCTTCATTCGCGGCGCGGAAGTGCAGACGCGTCGTCGCGATCGCGAGCGCCGGATTGCGCAGGATGACCGGCGAGACGCGCAGCGCGCCGGGGAACTGGTCGACGACCGAGATGTTCTTCCAGACGATGTTGTTGTTCGCCTTGGTGTTGGCGTTGACGCTCGTGTTCTCCAGCGTGGTCATGCCGAACGGCGACACGGTGGAGGTCTCGATGCGCGCCAGCAGGCAGAAGTGCGACTGGTCGCCGCCGAAGCAGGAGAAGTCGGCCGGCTTCGGCGGGAACCACGGCACCTGGATGACCACCGCCTGTCCGGGGAGCAGCGGCGGCACGGTCAGCGGCGCCGTGTCGTAAATCGGAGGAGAGACGACGGAGTGATGCGTGGGTCCCTTGGAGACGATGTAGCCGCCGGCGGTCGTCCACGGGATGATCGGCGTGCCGGTACCGTTCCACGGACCCATCATCGTCGTGATGTTGACGTTGGTCGTCAGCGCGCCGTAGGTCTGCGTCGGATCGAGGCGCAGGACCTGCGTGCTGTTGCGCTGCCAGCGCGCCCAGAGGCGGTCGGCGTTGCCGTGCAGCATGAAGAAGAAGGGATCCTCCGCCGCGGTCCCGATCGACCCCATGTTGCCGCCGATGTGGGTGTGCGAGCCGTTGTGCGGATTGCCTTCGATGAGGCCGAAGTTCGAGTACGGCGTGCGGTTCAGCACCGTGGTGTCGCTGGTGCCGGGAAGCGCGCTGCCGCCGACGTTGCGCGCAACCGTCGGTCCGCCCAGCGCGTTGAACGGCGCGCCGATATTGGGTCCGGTGGCGTTCCCCATGAACGTGCTGGTCCAGTAGGTCAATGCCGGCGGCGTGGTCTGCCAATCCCAGTAGAGCAGCTTGAGGGTCGGCTCGTACTCCTGCAGCAGCGCTTCATAGCGGTTGAGGTACTCGCGGTGCCACGGCAGGAAGGCGGGGGAGCCGTGCCGGTTGCCGGGGCCGGCCTCGTGCACGCGGTCCTGCTTGTGCCAGTACGAGACACCGTCGCTGAACGCGAAGCTCGCGGTGCCGGCGGCGAGGATCGCGTCGCGGTAGGTGTTCCGCTCCGTCGACGTCGCGGTCGCGGCGTTCTTGCGCGGCTTGGTGATCTCCATGCCGTACAGCTTCAGCGGACCGCAGTTGTTCGCCTTGTAGTCCACCCACTGCGACGGCCAGTTCAGGCCCGTCGACGCCTTCGCCCAATACACGCGCAGGCGCTCGTTGCCGGTCGACGCGACATTGCCGCGATTGCGCACGCGGATGTAGACGTAGTTCGGCGTGCTGTACTTCGGGTCGCGGTACTCGGGACTCTGGTGCGCCCCCGGCGTCCACGGCGGAGCCGTGGCGGTGAACGGATACGGCTGATACGCCGGATCGGGAGCCGTGCGGACCCAGATGTCTTCCGTCACCCACATCGGCCCGTTATCGGGATTCGGCTCCACGCCGGTATCGGCCGGAGTGTCTTTCATGAACAAATCCGCCTGTCCGAACGCGACGAGCGGGAACAACAGCACTGCAAGCAGTACAGCAAGTCTCTTCATGGATCCTCCTGGGATAAGCAGGGAGGAGAGGTGGTAAAGATGGAAATCCCTACCCATCGTGAAAGGAATGTGACCGACGGGCGCGACTGCAGGAACAGCGATGTTCCTGGAAACATGGGACCTATGGGACCGAAGGCAGAAGGCAGAGGCAGAACCCAAAGCAGAAGCCGCCCGGACGTTCCTCTTTCTGCCTTGTGCCTTCTGCCTTCTGCCTTCGTGGTATAGATGCGCCGCTTGATCCAGTCACTCATCGCACGCGTGACCGAGCTGATTCTCCGGCGCCCGCGCGCCATCCTGACGGTCGCGCTCGTCGTCGTCGTGATCTCCGCGCTCGTCGCCACCCAGCTCCGGCTCGATCCCGACGTCCTCAACCTCATCCCCCACAACAACCGGGAAGTGAACGAGTTCAAGGAGACGCTGCAGGCGACCGGCACGCTCGACTTCCACGTCGTCGTCGTGCAGTTCCCCAAAGGCGCCGACCCCGCCGCCTACACGCCGCTCCTCGACGACCTCGGCGAGCAGCTCCGCGCCTCGAAGCACATCGAGAGCGTGTCGTGGCAGCTCCCCGACCCGATGGAGCTCGTCGACAAGATCCTCCCGTACTCGCTCCTCATCCTCACGCCGCAGCAGTTGGAGCAGGTCGCGGCGAAGCTCACCGACGACCAGATCCGCGCCGCCGTCGAGCGGAACCGCACGCTGCTGCAGACCCCCCAGTCGGCGGTGGTCAAGGACCTCGTGCGCGTCGACCCGTTCAATCTACTGCCCGTCTTCATGGACAAGGTGCAGCGCGCGAGCGGCGGCATGAAGATCGATCTGTCGAGCGGCTACTACGTCTCCACCGACCGCACCGCCGCGCTGGTCATCGCCAAGCCGAAGCACGCCGCGCAGGATCTTCCTTTCAGCCGCCAGGTGATGGACGAGACCGAAGTCATCGCCACAAAAGCGCTGGAGCGCTTCCGCGCCGCGCATCCCGGCGTCGCACCGCCGAAGGTCGGCTTCACCGGCGGCTACGCCATCGCCGCCTCGGACGAGAAGACGATCCGCCTCGACATGGCGGTCAACAGCGTCACCTCGATGCTGGGCGTCCTCCTCCTCTATCTCTACGCCTACCGCCGCCCCTCGGCGCTGCTGTACGCAGCGGGGCCGATGACCGCGGCGATCATCATCACCTTCGCCATCGGCGTGCTGGCGTACGGCACGCTCTCTGCCGCCAGCACCGGCTTCGCGGCGCTGCTCGCCGGCCTCGGCGTCGACTTCATGACCGTGCTGTACGAGCGCTACGTCGACGAGCGCAATCGCGGCGCCGACCTGACCACGGCCGTCCGCACGCTGATGCGCCACGGCCTTCCCGGCGTGATCGTCGGCGCGCTCACCACGGCGGCCACGTTCTACGCGTTCCTGGCGACCGACTTCCGCGGCATGACGGAGCTCGGCTTCCTCACGGGCAGCGGCATCCTGGTCTTCCTGCTCTGCGTCATCTTCGTGCTCCCGGCGCTGCTGGTGATCGTGGAGCGCCGGCGCGAAGGGAAGCGCCGCCTGCGCGTGCACGCCTTCGGCTCCGGCCACATCGTGCGCTGGAGCCTGCGCCGCCCGCGGCTGGTGATCGTCACGTGGATCGTCATGGTCGTCATCGGCGCGATCGGCGCGCGCGGCGTCCACTTCAGCGACAGCCTGCAGAGCCTGCGCGCGACCGGCAACGAGCCCTCGCGTCTGCAGGAGCTGGTGACACAGAAGTTCGGCCAGTCGTTCGGCTTCATGATGTACGCCGTGCGCGGCAAGACGGCGGCCGAGGCGATCGCGAGGACGGAGAGCGCCATTCCGGACCTCGAGGCGATCGTGAAGAAGGGAACGATCGGCTCGTACCAGTCGGTCAACACGTTCCTCCCGAGCGAGACGCAGCAGCGCACCGTCATCACCCGCCTCGGCACTCCGGCCTTCGAGTTCGCCCGCATCGAGCGCACGTTCCGCGAAGCCCTGGTGGCGAACGGCTTCCGTGCGGACGCGTACGACGACGTGCTGCCGCTCTACGCGCAGGCCGTCGCCCAGCGCGAGCCCGTCACCGTCTCCACGCTGGAGCGTCTCGGGCTCGCCGAAGCGATCCAGCGCTTCGTGAAGAAGACGCCGAAGGGGGAGTACCTCTCCATCACCTACGTCTATCCGACGAACGGCTCGTGGCCGCGCTTCCTCCCGCCGGAGCTGGAGGCGTTCCGCAAGAACCATCCGGAAGGGATGCTCACCGGCGTGAACCTGGTGTCGCAGGCGCTGCGCACGATCACCACCGCCGACGCGATCCGCGCGTCGATCCTCGGGCTCGCGCTGACGTTCATCCTGCTGTGGGGCGGCTTCCGCTCCTTCACGCGCGCCTGCCTCGTGTTCCTCCCGTTCGTGGCGGGCCTGGTCTGCATGCTCGGCATCATGGGAACGTTCCACATGGAGTTCAACTTCATGAACATCTTCGTGGGACTGATGCTCGTCGGCACGGCGACGGATTACGCGGTGTACATGATCCAGCGCTACGACGAGTCGCCCTCACGCTTCCCGCACAACGCGACGGAGACGGGGCGCGCGGTCGTGCTGGCGGCGCTGATGTCGATGGTGGGCTTCGCGTCGTTCGCGATCTCGCACTACCCGGGCGTGCGCTCGATCGGCATCGCCGCGGTGGCCGGCATCGCCCTGAGCTGCCTGGCGTCCATCACCCTGCTGCCCGCCCTGCTGGCCACCGGAAAGTTCCGGCATCACAAAGCGTCGATGCTGGGTGAACCGGAACCGAAGTCGTAGGGAACGATAGGACGAATAGGACGAATAGGACCTATGGGACGAATAGGACAGAGGCCGCTGCCTTTGTCCCATTCGTCCTATCTGTCCTATTCGTCCTATCGTTCCTATTCCACCCACGGCCTGGCCTGTTTCACGATCAAGTCACCGCGCTTATCGATCTTGAATTCGATGTCCATGGCGAAGCCGGATTTCGCCGTCTTGCCGTAGACGCGCAGGAAGTGGGTCTGGATGCGCTCCATGGCGGAGGTCAGGGCGGCGATCTGTTCTTTCGTCATCACCGGCTGGCCCTCCTTCGTCAATGAAGAATGGCGGATGTACTGGGTCTCGTACTCGCCCTGCTCGCCGATCGCGGAGATGAGGAACTCGTCGGGCGTGGCGCCTCCCTCCGGGTTGGTGACCAGTTCCTCGCCGACCTGCACGTTGACGTAGAAGCCGCGCCACTCGGGGTCGTACGGGTTCTTCGTCACGGCCACGCCGTTGGCGCCTTCGTCGTCGAAGTTGGGATGCACCAGGACGCCCATCGCGGTGGCGAAATGGTCGATGCGGTAGAACTCGCGCTCCTCGAAAGCGCGGAAGTTCCAGAGGCTGGCCCACACCTGCTTGACCGTCTTTTCCAGCTTCCCCTCATCGGGCCGATGCGTGAAGGAGTCGTACAGCCCGGCGCCGCTGAAGCCCTCGAGGTCTTCGTTGTTCGTGCTCGAGCGGCAGCGCAGCGGCGTCTGGGCGGGAAACAGCTCCTGCAGCGCGCGGAGCTGCTTCGCCAGCTCGTCGGGCACGCTCTCCTTCTTGATCCTCTTGCGGAAGTCGTCGAGCGCCTTCTCGCGCGCGGCCGGATCGGCGGCGAACGACTTCTTCGCCAGCATCTTCTTCGCGCGGTCGTAGAGCCCCGTGCGGCGCATGAAGACGTCGTAGAACGCGAGCGGCACCGCGTAGCCGTCCGGCACCGTGCCGGGGGGCAGGATCTTGCGCAGCTCCGCGACGTTCGCCGCCTTGGCGCCGACCGAGGGGACGTCGGCGTGTCCGAGGCCGTCGAGGTCCCGGATCGTCCGGCGGGTGAGGTCGCGCGGCGGCGTCTGCGCCTTCGGCGGCCGCACCTTCTCCAGGAACGCATCCGCCTCGGCCTGCGTCGCTTCGGTGAGCTGGAAGTTCTCCGCGGTGACGACGTAGTGCACCACTTTGCCGAGCAGCGGCTGGATGCGCGCGTCGGTCGACGCGTTCTTCACGTACGCGTTCGGCGTGTCGTTCTGCTTCGCCTTGAGGTTGACGTGCGACAGCGGCGTCTGCGGCATCTCGGTGATCACGCCGGCGACGTGACTGAGGTCGTTCGGTAGCGTCTTGAAGAGGACGACGTCGCGGACCGTCGGTGGCCGCTCGCCGGGACGCGCGCCTTCGATGATGCGCAGTACGCCGTAGCCCTCGCCGAGGTTGAGGGGGCTGTAGGTCACGTTGCCGAACAGCTCTCGCGTATCGATGAGGCGGACGCCGAGCTCCACGAGCTTCGTCTTCTCTTTCTCCGCGAGCGCCTGCTGCGTGTCGCCGGCCGGGTGATACGCGAGCTGCTTCGCCGCGAACGGCATCGCCGCGCTCACTGCCTTGAAGGCGAGGGAGACATGCGTCGCATTCACCGGATCGGTCGGCCAGAACTCGAGCGCGTAGAGGCCCTTCGCGCCGTCGGAGGCGACGTACTCGTCGTGGGAGATGAGCGACCCCGCGAGGTTCTTGCGCGCATCGCGAAAGTACGTCTCCTGATTGAAGCCGCTGTTGTCGTCCGGGAAGCCGAGCGCGTCGCGCGCGAAAAAGAAGTGGTACTCGATGTTTTTGGTGTTGATGAAGTAGAGCAGCGGCGAGGCGGTGTCGACGCCGGTCATCAGGAACTTCACTTCCTCGACGCCGAGGGCGCCGGGGACGTCATCGCGTCGGGCGAGATGCTCGAAGGCAGCACGGTCGGCGACCGCCGTCGCGCCAGCGGAGAGGGGAAGATTGATGGCCATGTGCCGTCAATATGGAGCGGCGGCGGCGGAAGTGCCACTCCACACCGCCGCCCGGTTGTCGGTTTCTGGTTTTCGGTTGTCGGTGCTGCGCTTCGCGATGATCGCCGTGGAGCGCAAGCACCGAAAACCGAAAACCGACAACCGAAAACCGGCCGTGCGGGCCGCGGGGCGGTGAAACGCTTCCGCGCTTTCCATCACTACTCCCTCGTGCAAGGGAGGCAGCCATCGATCGCCGGGTAAAACGCGCTCTGGAGTTTCTGGAGTCTTCGTGGAGGGAGCCTGTCGCCGTGCCGGACCTCGCGGCACGCGTCGGATTGTCTCCGTCGCGGCTCGAGCATCTTTTCCGCGAGCATACGCGCATCACGATTCGCGACTATCTCCGCGACCGCCGGCTGCGCCATGCCGCGGCGATGCTCGTGGAGACGGACGAGCGCATTTCGCAGATCTGCTACTCCGCCGGCTTCGGCGATCCGTCGAACTTCAACCACGCCTTCAAGAAGACGTTCGGGGTGAGTCCAAAACAGTACCGCGACCAGGAACGCGCGGCAGAAAGCACCAACGAATAGCAGGAACTACCAATTACGAACGGGTGACCGCGCGCGAGAATCGTCGTTCGCTCCATCCATAACGAAATCACACGCGGAGGTGGTGAATGACGGTGATCAAAACCGCGGTCGACGTGCAGGTCAGCGACGGCCCGCGGATCAATTTCAAGAATCAGCTCGAGGTCGACGCCTACGACCGGATCGACGTCTCGGTCCCCAGCGACAACACGCCGGTGAACGCCGAGGTGCAGCCGGGCAGCACCGTCACGTTTCTGCTGATCCGCTCCAGCGTGTCCAACGACCTGGTGACGCTGAAGAACGGGACGGCGCAGATCAGCCTGGCCAGCCCGATCGTGCTGGCCGGCGGCGGCGTCGGGCTGCTCGCCGCTCCGGCGAAGACGCTGACGTTCACGAACGACTCCGGCACGGACGCGAAGATCACGGTGCTCGTCGGCCGCGACGCGACGCCTCCGCCGCAGCCTCCGCAACCGCCCCCGCCGCCGCCCCCGCCGCAGGACGGAGAAGAAGACAACCCTTAGGACGCCAGAGGAGCCAGCAAGATCCGCTGCAGCCGTAAGGAGAGAGGAGAACTCGCATCATGCCCACTCCGTTGACCTATCCAGGCGTCTACATCGAAGAAGTGCCCAGCGGCGTACGCACGATCACCGGCGTCGCCACATCCATCACCGCGTTCATCGGCCGCGCGCTCCGCGGCCCGGTCGACAAGCCGGTGCGCATCCAGAGCTACGCCGATTTCGAGCGCGCCTTCGGCGGCCTCTGGGAAGAGAGCACGATGAGCTACGCCGTGCAGCAGTACTTTCTGAACGACGGCGTCGACGCCGTCATCGCGCGCGTCCATCGCGGCGGCACGGTCTCGGTCATCGAGCTCGACACCGCGGTGCCGGCGGAGAAAGTGGTTCTCGAATCGGCGAATCCGGGACACTGGGGGCGCGACCTGCGTGCTCGCGTCGACCACACGACGAAAGAAGACCCGGACGACACCACGCTCTTCAACCTGATCATCGAGGAGATGGACGGCAACGTCGTCGCGCGCACCGAGACGTTCCGCAACGTCTCGGCGCTACCGGCCTCGCCGCGCTTCCTCATCGAGGTGCTGAAGCAGCAGTCGCAGCTCGTCCGCGCCACCGCCGTCCCGGGGCAACCGAGCATCACCACCGATCCGGTGGAGGCGAACGACGACGGCGATCACGGCCAGCCGATCGAGAACGACGACATCATCGCCGGGCTCGCGCTGCTCGAAGAGACGGAGATCTTCAACCTCCTCTGCATTCCGCCGCTGGAGCGCGACGTCGACATCGACGCGGCCACGCGCGACGCCGCGGCGGCCTACTGCGAGGATCGCCGCGCGCTCTTCATCGTCGATGCCCCGGCCGACTGGACCACGGTCGATCTGGCGCGCACCGGGATGGAGAACATCGCCAACTTCATGACGCGCAGCAAGAACGCCGCGGCCTTCTTCCCCCGCATCAAGGCGGTCGATCCGCTCAAGGACAACCGCCTCGAGGAGTTCGCCCCCTGCGGAACGGTCGCCGGGATCATCGCCCGCACCGACACGACGCGCGGCGTGTGGAAGGCGCCGGCCGGCACCGACGCCGTCATGCGCGGCGTGCGCGAGTTCGTCGTGAAGATGACCGACCTGCAGAACGGGCAGCTCAACCCGCTCGGCCTGAACTCACTGCGCAGCTTCCCGGTGTACGGCTCCATCGTCTGGGGCTCGCGCACGCTCGTGGGTGCCGATGCACTCGCGTCGGAGTGGAAGTACATCCCGGTCCGGCGCCTCGCGCTGTTCCTCGAAGAAAGCCTCTACCGCGGCACGCAGTGGGTCGTGTTCGAACCGAACGACGAGCCACTCTGGTCGCAGATCCGCCTCAATCTCGGGGCGTTCATGCACAACCTCTTCCGGCAGGGTGCGTTCCAGGGCACGTCGCCGCGCGAGGCCTATTTCGTCAAATGCGACAAAGAGACCACGACGCAGAACGACATCAACCTCGGCATCGTGAACATCGTCGTCGGTTTCGCCCCGCTCAAGCCCGCCGAGTTCGTCGTCATCAAGATCCAGCAGATGGCCGGACAGGTCGCGGTGTAAGGAGAACGCCAGATGGCCCAGTTCAGCGTCAACGCCCTGCGCTTCGATCCATACAAGAATTTCAAGTTCCGCGTGAAGTGGGACGGCCGCTACGTCGCCGGCATCAGCAAGGTCGGCGCATTGAAACGGACGACGGAAGTCGTCGAGCACCGCGAGGGGGGCGATCCGAGCAGCGGACGGAAATCGCCGGGCCGCACGAAGTACGAGCCGATCACGCTCGAGCGCGGCGTGACCCACGACATCGACTTCGAGCAGTGGGCGAACAAGGTCTGGAACTTCGGTTCCGGCGAAGAGGTCTCGCTCAAGGATTTCCGCAAGGACATCATCATCGACATGTTCAACGAGGCGGGGCAGAAGGTGATCTCGTACAAGGTCTACCGCTGCTGGGTCTCGGAGTATCAGGCGCTCCCCGATCTCGACGCCAACGCGAACGCGGTGGCGATCCAGACGCTGAAGCTGGAGAACGAAGGGTGGGAGCGCGACATCGACGTGAAGGAACCGGAGGAGCCGAGCTTCACCGAACCGGCTTGAGCTCATGGCGACGTCCATTCCGATCCTGCTGCCGGGTGGCACCTGGAGGAATGGAGTCCGGCACCGCGAGGCCCTCCTCCGTCCGTTGACGGGAGAGGACGAGCTGTTCCTCGCGGAAGAAGCGGAAGGCTTTACTCCCGCGCGCCGGACGACCCTTCTTCTCGCACGCTGCCTCGAGCGTCTCGGCACCGAACCGGTGTCGGACGCGGACGCACGCGCGCTCACCGCCGGCGACCGCGAGGCGCTGCTGCTGCAACTGCGCCGTGCGACGTTCGGCGAGTCGCTGACGTCCGTGCTGTCGTGTCCGCGCGACGGCTGCGACGAACGGATGGACCTGGAGCTGCGCGTCGGCGATCTGCTCGTGGAGAGCGTGCCCGAACCGGCCGCGGTGTACGAGACGACGATCGATGGGCGCGTGGTGCGCTTCCGGCTGCCGAACGGGGAGGATCTGGAGCAGGCCGCAGCGATTGCGGCGAGGGGAGAGGCGCTGGCGCAGGCCGCGCGGCACGTGCTGGAGCGCTGTGTCGAGGGTGACGTCGACGACGCGATCGTGGCGCAGCTTCCGCGCGTCATGGCGGAGCTCGACCCGCAGGCGGAGCTGCTGCTGAATCTCACCTGCACGCGTTGCGGACGCCCGTTCACGGCGCTGTTCGATGCGGCGTCGTTCCTCTTCCGCGAGCTGGCAGCGCATCGCGACGCGTTGTTCCGCGACGTACATCAGCTCGCGCTGCACTACCACTGGAGCGAAGCGGAGATCCTGCGCATGCCGGCCGAGCGCCGGCGCCGCTACCTGGAGCTGCTGGCCGAAGCGCTGGCGCCGCGGGGGAAGCGATGAGCGACTTCCTGCGCGGACTGGTGCTGCGCGCGGCAGGGCTGCCGCTGGAGACAGCCGCGCCTCGTGCGGCGGCGCGGGTAATGGACGAGGAACCGCCGGCCGAAGAGGTCGTGGAGGTGGCGCCGGAGCCGGCTCCGCTGACTGCGGCGACGCCATTACCCGCAGCGCTTCCACCCGTCGAGCGCGAGGTCGTTCGCGAAGCGGCGGCACCGGCGGAGCTGGTGCACGAGCGCGTCGTGGAGCAGCACATCGCTGCTGACGACGATGATGGACTCGTGGAGCGCGTGCCGGTGGAGCCTTCGGCAGGACCGCCTCCAGGACCAGTCGCAACTCACCAGACGATCGAGCGCGACACGGTGGTGCGCGATGTCGCGCCACCCGCGGCCGCACCGCCGCGAGTCGTCGCGACGCCACCGCCGGTCACCGCGGCGAAATCAATCGCGGAGGAGCAGGACGCCGAGGAGCCGCGCACCACGGTCGTGCAGCCGATCGTGCTGCAGCAGACGAACGTGCAGACGGTCGTTGAGCCGGTGGTGCGCGAGGAGCGTGTCATCGAGACACGCGTCGAACAGGAGCGCGACGAAACCGCGCCTCGGCGTGATGCAGAGACGCCGGTTCCACCGCAAACCACCGTCGCGCCGCGCGCGGAGCGCGTCGTGGAATCGCGCGTAGAGCGCGAGCAAGAGACGCATGAGCGGGAAGAAACGCACGAGCGCGTCGTCGTGGAACCGCGCATCGAGCGTGAAGAGCGGATCGTCCGCGAAGCCACGGCCCCCGAGCCAACACCACCAGCAACGCTGGTGCTGCCACAGCAGCGGCCAGCCGCGGAGGTTCCGCCGCCCGCCACGCGCGAAGCCGCCGCACCACCGCCCCCGGCGGTGACGATCGGCACGATCGAAGTGCGCGTGCCGGCACCACCACCACCGCCCCCCGTCACCCCGCCAGCCGCGCCCGCACCGCGCGAGCCGGAGCGTCCCTCCGGCTTCGACGACTACGCGCGCGTACGCAGCTACGCGTTCCCGGAGGTGTGGTGATGCGGCGACAGGGAACGATGGGACAAATAGGACCGATAGGACAAATAGGACCTACGGGACAAGGCGTGCCTGCGGCGTCGGGCTGCGCGTGTCCCATTGAATCCCTGCCCGCCGCACGAGCCGCGCGTTGTGCGTGCCCGCGTGTGGCGCCGCGGCCGGTCGTGGCGTCGCGCGGGTCGTGGTCTTCCGGTCCTATCTGTCCTATCCGTCCTATTCGTCCCATTTGTCCTATCGGTCCCACCGGAGGTTCCGGTGAGTGACTACCGCGCCATTGGCGCCGTCAGCGCGTCCATCCGCGATCTGCTGATCGCGAAGATGGAACAAGGCGTCTCTGTCTCCATTGCGCCGCCCGACGTGGAGGTGCAGCAGATCGGGGCCGGGCGCATCAATCTCTTCCTCTACAAGGTCGAAGAGAACGTAGCCCTGAAGAATGCCGACCTGCCGGGGCTCGGGAATCCGGGGGCGTACGGGCGTCCTCCGCTGTCGCTCGACCTGCACTACATGGTCACCGCGTACGGCGAGACCGAGGAGGAGCAGGTCGCGACGCATCACATCCTCGGCGATGCGATGCGTGTGCTCCACGACAACGCGATCCTCTTTCCGCCGGAGCTGTCGCCCGAGCTGCGCAACGAAGTGGAGCACGTGAAGCTCTACCTCGAGCCGCTGTCGCTCGAGGAGCTGTCGAAGATCTGGACGTCGGTCACGCGGCCGCTGCGCCTCTCCGCCTGCTACCACGTGAGCGTGGTGCGCATCGAGAGCCGGAACGTGCGCAAGTACGCGCGGCCGGTCGGCGAACCACCGGCAGGCGGCCCGCGCGTCAGGGCGGTGACGTTCCGCGCCCCGCGCATCGAACAGGTCTTCGTCATCCGCAAGGGCGACGTCACCAACCGCGAGCGTCCAGTCGCTTACGCGCGCATCGGCGACCGTCTCGTGCTGCGCGGCACCGACTTCACCAGCGTCGTCGAAGGGATGCGCGTCCTCCTCGGCAATGCCGACGCCACGGCCAGCGTGCTGAAGGTCGAGCCGCACCGCGTCGAGGTGACGATCCCCGACGACGCGGGTCTCGTCGCCGGACCGACACGCGTCGTCGTGCAGACCGATCTCCTCATCGGCGAGCCGGAGACGCCGCACCGCGGCTTCAGCTCCAACGTCGCGGCGTTCGTGCTGATCCCGGAGATCACCGCGCTGAACCTCGACGCGAACGCCGATCCGCAGACGCTGGAGATCGTCGGCACGCGCCTCTTCGACGAGGAGCTGGAGACGATCGTCATCGTCGGCAACGAGATCATCGCGTTCAACAACAACTCCGTCCTCACGCCGGCGTCGCTGCTGTTCGAGCTGCCGGCTCTCGCGGCCGGCGCGTACGACGTGCGCGTGCGTGTCAACGGCGCCGAGAGCCTCGACGAGAAATCGGTGGTGATCCCGTGACGTACGCCGTCGAGCTGCAGCGCCTCCGCCTGCTGTTGCGGCGGCGCGTCGCGTGGCTGCGCAGCGTGTGGGACCGCGACGATCGCTTCCAGGGAGCGGCCATTGGCGATGCCGAGATCGATCGGCTGCTCGCACCGGACGTCGATGCGGAGCGCGAGTTCCTGGCGAACGATCCGGCGACGGGCGAGCTCGCGGCGCTCGTGCGCGTACCGACGCCGCTCGGCGACCTCGCGCGCGCGTTCGGGCTCGACGAGCTGGCGCGCGACACGATGATGCTCTGCCTCGCGGCGGAGCTGGATCCATCGTTCGAGCTGCTGTTCGGCTACGTGCACGACGACATCACGCGCAAGTACCCCACGGCGCAGCTCGCGCACACGCTGTTCGGCGGCGACGTCGCCGCGGCGCTGTCGCCGCTGCGGCGGTGGGCGCTCGTGCATGTGGACGCGCCGCAGCAGCCGGCCACGCCACTGCTTCTGCGCCCGCTGCGCCTCGACGGCCGCATCGCCGCGCACCTCCTCGGCATCGAGCAGCGCGACGACACGCTGGCCGAGGTGCTGCGTCCGCTGGAGGTGGGCCCGCTGTGCGCGGAGCACGCGCGGCTCGCGGAGCAGCTTGCGGCACACGATGCGATCAACCTCACCGGCGGAACGCATTGCGGCAAGGAGACGCTGGCGCACGCGATCGCCGCGCACTGGGAGCACACGATCGTGAAGCTGGACCCAAGGCGGCTCCCGCCGCTGGGGCCGGAGCGGACGTCGATGTTGCGTGCGCTGGAGCGCGAAGCACGGCTGGTGCGGCTGGCGTACTTCGTCCAGGCGCCGGAGCGTGAGGGATCGGACATCAACACCGAGGTGGCGATGCAGGACGTGGTCGACACCCTGGATGCGCGCGTGGTGGTGGACACGCGCGATCCGTGGCCCGGCACGCGCACGCTGAGCGTTGCGCGCGTGTTGCGGCCGGACCGCAACGCGCAGCGCGCCATGTGGCGCGAAGTGCTGCAGGGTGAGGAGGTGGTCCGTGGTCCGTTGTCCGTTTTCCGTGCTGCGCCCGGTGAAACCGTGCGGCACGGAAAACGGACAACGGAAAACGGACAACCCGATGGGACGCATAGGCCCGATGGGACGAATAGGGCAGATGGGACAGATAAGGTGGATAGGACAGAGGCCGGCGGGCCGCTGACCCATCAGTCGCATTCATCCCATCGGTCCTATTGGTCCCATCAGGTCGACGATCTGGTCGAGCAATTCGATTTCAGCCCGGAGATGATTGCGCGCGCGGCGCGCGCGGAAGGCGGCAGCAACCTGTGGGAGCTGTGCCAGCAGCAGGTGTCGTGGCGCATCGACGATCTCGCGCAGCGGATCACCACGCGGCAGCGGTGGGACGATCTGGTGCTCGACACCGACTCGACGACGCAGCTCCACGAGATCGCCGCGCAGGTGGCGCAGCGTGCGCGCGTCTATGAGCGCTGGGGCTTCGCGCGGTGGCTCGCGCGCGGACGCGGGATCACGGCGCTCTTCGCCGGCCCGAGCGGCACCGGCAAGACGATGGCCGCGGAGATCCTCGCCGGGGAGCTGGGGCTCGAGCTGTATCGCATCGACCTGGCGGGCGTCGTCAGCAAGTACATCGGCGAGAGCGAGAAGAACCTGCGCCGCGTGTTCGACGCGGCGGAGCAGAGCGGCGCGATCCTTTTCTTCGACGAGGCGGATGCGCTGTTCGGCAAGCGCACCGAGGTGAAGGACAGCCACGATCTCTACGCGAACATCCAGGTCAACTACCTGCTGCAGCGGATGGAGGATTACCGCGGTCTCGCGATCCTCGCGACGAACCGCAAGACGGCGCTCGATCGCGCGTTCCTCCGCCGGCTGCGCTTCGTCATCGACTTTCCGTTCCCCGATCGCGAGGCGCGCGACCGCATCTGGCGGCACGCGTTTCCGGCGGAAGCGCCGATGGCGACGCTCGACTACACGTTCCTTTCGCGGCTGGAGATCGCCGGCGGCAACATCCGCAACATCGCGCTCAACGCGGCGTTCCTCGCGGCGGCGGACGGCAGCGTGATCGACGAGCGGCACGTGGTGCACGCGGTGCGCCGCGAGTACGCGAAGATGCAAAAGCTCATCACCGAAAGCGAGTTCGGCCTGCGCTACCGGGAGTACGCATGAGCGTGCGCATCGAGCGCGTGGTGCTGACGAACGTCGCCATGGAGGCGCGCGAGGCTGAGGCGTTCCGCGGCAGCGTCGAGCGCGAGCTCACACGGCTGGTCGAAGAGCGTGGCGTGCCGGCATCGAAAGCGGGCGATCGCCAGCTCGACCTGCACGCGGGCGCCACGGCCGTCGACATCGCGAATGCGATCTACGACTCGCTGGAGAAGGCGGACTGACCATGCCGCGCTTCGCCGAACTGCAGCAGCCGCAAAGCGCGAAGGAGACGGCGACGTCGCCGGCGCGCGCCACGCGTGCGCGCCGCACCAATCCGCAGGAGCGGCAGTCGCCCGCGGCCGGCGTGAGCAATCAGCGCATGCAGCGGAAGCTGCGCGCGGCGGCGAAGCAGCAGAAGACGAAGGAAGAACAGCCTCCGGGTCCGGACGAGAAAGCCGAAGCGATCGCGGAGCTGCTGCGGAACGACGCCGAGGACCAGTCGGGCGTCGCGCGCGGCAAGCTCGAAGCACTGCCCGCCGAGGAGCGCGCCGACGTCGAAGGGCGCGTGCAGGAGAAGCTGTCGGAAGGCGACCGCGCCCGCGCCGCGGAGACGCTGGCGTCGCCGCCACCGCTGACCATCGAGCCTACGCCCGCACCGGAGAAACCGGAGGCCGAGGCGAAGGCGAAAGAGGCGGACGAGGAGCTGCTCGAAGAGGCCCCGCCCGAGGAAGAAAGAGAAGAGGAAGAGCCAGCCGCTGAGGAACGGCCGAAGAAGAAGGACCGTCGCACGGCCGGTACCAGGGAGAGGACGGCAAAAACTGAGGCACCGGAAAAGACCGCTGCTGAGGCGAAAACCGAAGGTGTGACCCCGCAGCCAGAAGGTCTGACCCCACAGCCCGAAGGGAAGACCGAGGCAAAAACCGAAGGCCTGACCCCATCCGTCCCATCGGACACCGCCGCACCAGCCGCACCGTCGACCGAAGCCGCGCCCGCCGCGGAACCGGCAACCGCCGGCGCGGCGGCAAAGACCGGCGAAGCCCCCGCACCGGCCGAAGGTGGCGCGCCCAGCGGCCCCGCGCAGGAAACCGCGGAGAAAGCACTCGACGAGATGGGCGCGCCTGCGGAGAGCAAAGCCGCGGTCAGCGCCGGCGGCGGCGCTGCGGCGGCCAAAGCACCGGCTCCAACGCCTGCACCGGCAGGTGGCGGTGGCGGCGGCGGTGGTGGTGGCGACGTGGCGATGGTCGAGGAAGGTCCGGCCGAGGACTCGCCCGAGGCAGAAGAAGCCGAAGAGAAGATGGCGGGTGCCGAGCGCGAGGAGGAAGAGGAGCCGGTCAGCGAGCCCGAGCCGCAGGCGGACGAGATGTCGCCGGAGAAGGCGCTCGAGGAGTCGCAGAACGCGCCGGACAGCGAGCTCGCCGAAAAGGAGAAGGCGAGCGAGGAGCAGGAGAAGCTCGAGCAGGCCGGCGGCGAACCGGCCACGGAAGAAGACGAGGCCGAGGAGAACGCGGCCCCTGCCGCGAGCGTGGAGCTGCCGGCTGCCGAACGTGAAGCGGCGCTGGGCATGGTCGGAGAGGAGGCCGCCGGCGGTGAAGGCGGCGGCGGTGGTGGTGGCGGCGGTGGCGCGATCGCGGACAAAGAGGAGCCGGCGCCGCCGGATGTCTCCGCGGCACCGCCGGCCGAGGCGATGGCCACCGTCAGCTCGTTGAACGTGGGGCAGATCGCCGGCGCGGTGGCGAGCGTCAGCGCGGCCGTCGACAACAAGGTCTCGGAGAAGAAGTCGGACCTCGCGGCCGAGCCGCCGTCGATGGACCGCCCCTCCGGTGCTCCCGAAACGAAAGACGCGCGCGGTGGTGCCGAGACTGAGGGAGAAGAGGGAGCAGCGGAAGGAGAAGTCGAGGAAGTCACACCCGAGGGCGAGAGCGAGTCGGCCGTCGAGCAGCTCGAGGAGCTGCCCGATCCCGGTCCGTCTCCGACCGCCGACGTGGCGACGCCCGCGGTGCGCGGCAGCGAGGGCGGCGAGATGTCCGACGAGGACATCGGCAACATCGAAGAGGCCATCGACAACCTGCCGACGACCGATCCTGCTCTCGCCGAGACGGCCGGCCCGCCGCCGGTCGTGGAACTGGCCGGCGAAGCCGATCCGGCGCTCGCCGACGAGCAGCGCACGCAGCTCGACGAGACGACCGCGAACCTCGAGACCGAGGGCGCTGCCGATGCGGCCGCGGACATGGGGGAGAACGAGATCTATCCCGTCGTCCCGGAGGAAACGCTCACCGCCACGGTTGGTGGTGGTGGCGGCGAAGGAGGCGGCGCCGCGGTGGAGGTCGACGACGCGACGGCCGCCGTGGTCGCGGAAGAGAAGGAAGGCGACGCGGTGCGGGCCGAGGCGACGGCCGCGCAGGCGGACATGGCGCAGGCGGAGACCGACCAGGAGACGGAGGACGCCAAAGCCCGCGCGGACCACGACCAGAAGGTCGAGCAAGCGGTCGCCGAAAACGAAGCGCAGCAGACGGCGCAACGCTCCTCAGCGAAGGCTGAGGTCGAGGCGAAGCGCGGCGAGTGGACGACCGAGCAGCGCGCCATGGTCGACCAGTCGCGCACCGACGCCGACACGACCATGGCGGAGACGGACGCCACCGTCGAAGAAGAACAGACGGCCGCGGACGAGAAAGCGGCCGAGGAGATCGAAGCCGGCAACGAAGAAGCGGCGACCGCGCGTGAGGATGCGGAGCGCGACGCGAAGGCGGAGAAGCGGGAAGCGGAGAGCGAATCCGACGGCTTCTTCGGCTGGCTGGCTTCCGCCGCTACGTCGTTCTTCAACGGCGTGATCTCCGCGATCGGCGCCGTGTTCGAAGCGGCGCGCGCGCTGGTCAAGGCGGCGATCGAAGCAGCGCAGAAAGCAGCGGCGGCGATCATCGATGCGGCGCGCAACGCAATCATCGCCGCGATCCGCCTCGCCGGCGACGCGCTGATGGGGCTCGCCGACGTCCTCCTCGCCGGCTTCCCCGAGCTGCGCGACCGTGTGAAAGGCGCGATCCAGAGCACCGTCGCCGCGGCGGAAGACGCGGTCAACGAGCTCGCCGATTCGCTGAAGCGCGGCATTCAGGAGCTGCTCGACGCCCTCGGCAAAGCGCTCGACGCAGCCCTCGGGCTGCTGGAGAAAGGACTGAAAGCGGCCGTCGAGGCGGTGGCCGCGGTGGTCAAGGGCGCGATCGCCGCGGCGAAGGCCGCCATCGATGCGCTGGCGACGTTCGCCCAGCTCGTACGCGACGTCGCCGCCAATCCCGGTCAGTGGCTGGCCAACCTCGGCGCCGCCATCATCGACGGTATCCAGAACCATCTCTGGGCGGCGCTGAAATCGGCGGTGAAGGAGTGGTTCAACGCGAAGCTCGAGGCGGTCCTCGGCATCGGCGCCGCCATCTGGGAAGTCCTGAAGAAGGGCGCCATCAGCGTTGCGGACGTCGGGAAGATGGCCTTCACCGCGCTGAAAGCGGCCATTCCGATGATGCTCATCCAGCTCCTCGTGGAGAAGCTGGTGGCCATGATCGTCCCCGCCGCCGGCGCCGTGATGGCGATCGTCGAAGGGCTGCAGGCGGCGTGGGGAACGGTCAGCCAGATCATCGCCGCGATCGGGAAGTTCATCGCATTCCTCAAAGCGGTGAAGACCGGCGGCGCCGGACCGCAGTTCGCCGCCGCCGTCGCCTCCGCCGCGGTGGCGGTGATCGAGTTCGTCTCGAACTGGCTGCTGGCGAAGCTGATTACCCCGGCGAAGAAAGTCGGCGGCAAGGTCAAGGCGATGGCCGGCCGGATCATGGCCAAGCTGAAGAAGATCGGCCAGAAGATCGCGCGCGCCGCGAAGAAGGTCGTCGGCAAGATCAAGAAGGGGCTGAAGAAGGCCGGCAGGAAGCTGGGCCTCGGGAAGAAGAAGGGGAAGAAGTCACGGACGAAGAAGGACAAGGAAAACGCGCAGGCGCGGCTCGACAAGGCGATGGCAAAGATCGTCCCGGCCGTCGAGTCGATGTCCGGCAACGGCGTGCCGCGACTCTTCCTCTCCGCGCGGTTGATGTACTGGCGCGTGCGCTACCGCCTCACGTCGCTGACGCTCGTCGGCAAGGGCGCGGCGATTCAAGTCCAGGGGTCCATCAATCCCTCGGCCAAGAAGGGATCGTTCTGGTCGCCGGAACCCGAGTGGCTGCGGGCACAAGTCCACGCCGTCACGGAATCGATTCTCAAGGACGACCGCGTCGCGCGCGCGGCGAACAAGATGAACAAGGCCGAGGGAAGCGAAGACGATGCGATCCAGGTGGAGGGCGCCACCGGTCTGCCGGCGGTCGTACGGCATCACACGCGAGGCAAAAACAAACGTGGAGGAATCGAGGAAGGCGACCGTCGTCACTACGACATGAAGGGCGATGACGACGTGAGCACGAGAGTCACGGAGAAGGCCGGCGATCCTCCGGGGCCGACGAATTCACGCGTGCTCGGCACCGGCCGAGGCTCGTACAGAAGCTTCCCGGCGCGGCTTGCGCGCATTGCCGGACAGCTCGGGATGAGCCAGAAAGCATTGCTGCTCGCGGTGCAGACGGCAGCGCAAGGCGGAAGCCTTCCGCCGAAAGTGGCTCGAGTGGCCCGGCCGCTCGCGTTCCTCATGTTCGGACGCGAAGGCATCCGGAACCCCGAATCGCTGGTGCACGGTGCAATGGCCATGGAGCTTGTGGCCGAAAACAAGCTGAAGGCCGAACAGGCGTTCAACAAGTTCCCAGCCGTCGAGGAGAACCCCGACCGTGAGCCCGGGCAGCGCGCGCGCATCAAGCCGGGTACGGGCGGCGGAGAGCTGCCCATGTCGATGGCCGGTGCCCCCGCGGCAGCGCGAGATCTGGAAGCCGAACGAGTTCGCAAGAAGAAAAAAGAGCCGCTGAAGAAACGTTCCGCTGCCGTCAACGAGCTGGTGCGCCGTGAAGTTGCGTTGATCTCGAAATGGCTCATGGCGAAGCTCGACCGCGAGGACCTCACATGGCCAGTCAAGCAGCGGTCGTCCGCGCAGGCGAAAATCCGAAAGACCATTCGCACTGAAATCATGAAGTTCTTCGGATTGGGTTAAGGGGGAAGTGTCATGCGCATCGTGATGGATCCATCTGTAACGCTCGACGACGCCGAAACGGTGCCGTTCAAGCTGAAGTGGCAGTTCGGCGACTACGTCAAAAAGAAGAAAGACGTTCCTTACGAAGTCATCTACCGCACGCCCGAAAAGACCGAAGTTCACCTCGTCGACGACCACGTCATCGGGGAGCGCTACTGGACACTCTCCGGACCGGGCATCACGAAGATGGCCGCGAAGCTGCGCGACCAGGTGAAGACCATCTCCGTCGACGACATCCCCTCGTACGTCGACGCGACCAAAGCGGAGAAGGTGAAGCACGGGATTGCCTTCGCCGCGCTGCTCGCGCCCGAAAAGTTCGACAAGCGCTTCTTCGCCTGGTTCGAGCGCGGCTTCTCGCATCGCAACCCCGACGTTCGCGAACAGGCGATCGTCGGCAGCGGCTACGTCGGCTGGAAGGAGCTTCGCGAAAAGCTCGAGGAGGTCGCGGAGAACGACTCCGATGCCGAGATCCGCAAGAGCGCAAAGCTGATGCTCGAAGGCTTCGAGCTGCAGGACCGCGGGGAGCTCGAGGAGTAGGCCATGCCATCCGACTTCACAGGCCGTCCCCGATTCCTCAAAGGTGCGCTCGTCATTTACGAGTCGCAGGAAGCCGGTGGTCCGCCGCCGCGCGTGCTCGGCTTCCAGTACAACCCCGAGTCGGTCAAGCGCCAGCTCGAGCGGCGCGCCGTCGAGGCAAAGGGCGGCGGCACGCCGAACAAGGAAGACCTGCTGCGCGCGCAGGGTCCGCCGAACGAGACGATCACCATGACGGTGACGATCGACGCCAGCGAGCAGCTCGAAGCGCCGGATCAGAACCAGAGCGCCGTCGAGAGCGGCATCTATCCCTATCTGTCGATGCTGGAGATGCTGCTCTATCCCTCCAGCGCGAAGGTGGAGGAAGTGAAGAACCTCGCAGGTGCAGGCGAGGTGCAGATCAGCCCCGCCGACCTGCCGCTCTCGCTGCTCGTGTGGGGCGAATCGCGCGTCGTACCGGTGCTCATCACCGGCTTCACGATCAACGAGTCGGGGTTCGACGTGAAGCTCAACCCGATCGCGGCGACGGTCGAGCTGAACATGAAAGTCCTCACCTATCTCGAGCTGAAGTCGGGGAGCGTCGGCCGCGACGCCTACCTCTCTTACCAACAGAACAAAGAGCAGCACGCGCAGTCGCTGCAGCCGGACCGCAACGAACAGCGCATCCGCGACCTCGTCGCGGGCGCGGCACCGAGGTGACGATGTTCTTCAAGGGAAGCCGATACGCGAAGGTGGAGGATGCGACGCTCGTGACCGGCGACGGCCGCGAGCTGCGCTACAAGAAGACGCGCTTCATCGGCCGCGCGACGCCGCGCCACGGACATGTCGTCGGCGAGAGCGAGCGGCTCGATCACATCGCGTGGCGCTACTACCGCGACGCGGAGCGTTTCTGGCGCGTGTGCGACGCGAACGTCGTGCTCTGGCCGGACGACCTGGTCGACGAAGCAGGACGCACGATCGCCATCCCGGCATCGGAGGAATGACACGATGCCGTCTGCCTCGAACGCGATCTCGTACAAGCTGACCGTCGGCGGCGCTCCCATCGCGGAGGAGCTCGCGTCGGCGATCCAGCAGGTCGAGATCGAGGAGCACGCCGAGATGGCGGCGATCCTCCGGCTGCGCGCGGCAGTCGGCGTTCGTCCCGACGGCAGCGGCTGGACCGTGCTCGACGACGGCACGTTCTCGCGGCTCGCGCGCGTCGGCCTCTCCGCCATCGCCGGCAGCTCCGGCGCGCAGACGCTGATCGACGGCTACGTCATCGAATCGTCCGTCACGTTCTCGCCCGAGCCGGGCGGCTCGATCCTCACCGTCGTGGCGATGGACGGCTCGGTGCTGATGAACCTCGAAGAGAAGGTGCGCCGCTGGCCGGCCACCGCCGACAGCGACATCGCCTCCACGATCTTCGGCGAATACGGCTTCTCGCCGCAGGTGACGCAGACCGCGCAGGCACATGGCGAAGACCAGCAGACGACGATGCAGCGCGGCACGGACATCCAGTTCCTGCAGTCGCTGGCGCGGCGCAACGGCTACGAGTGCTACGTGGAGGCGGCCGCCGACGGCAGCGAGACGCGCGGCTACTTCCAGCCGCCCGACGTCCAGCAGGCGCCGCTCGGCGTCCTCTCCATCAACCTCGGCGAAGCGACGAACGTCGACGCCTTCCAGCTTCGCCACGACATGCTCCGCCCCGTCCACGCGAAGGTGAAGGGGCTGGAGATCGAGGACGCCAGCGAACAAGCCATCACCGCGGAAGCGATGTCGCTGCAGACGCTCGGAGGCACGAGCGCGGTGCCGGCGGACCAGCCGCGCACGGTGCTGCTCGCGCAGACGGGGCTCGGTTATGGCGGCGACTGGCAGGCGCTCGCGCAGGCGGTCGTGGACCGTTCGTCGTGGGCGCTGACGGCGGAGGGGGAGCTGAACACCGCCACGTTCGGCGGCATCCTGCGCGCGAAACGGATGGTGTCGGTGCGCGGCATCGGCCGCGTCTTCTCCGGCGCGTGGTACGTCCACCGCGTTCTCCACACCTTCTCCTCGCAAGGGCACAAGCAGCGGTTCACGCTGCGACGCAACGCGACCGGGCTCGCCGGCAACGAGACTTTCACGGAGGAACGATGACGACGTTGTTCGAGCGCGACCTGCCACGCATGGGCCGGCAGGAACAGCGCTACTACGGCAAGTACCGCGGCCTCGTCGTCAACAACGACGATCCGCTGGCCATCGCCCGCATCCAGGCCACCGTTCCGGAGCTCCTCGGCGGTGAAGCGACCGGCTGGGCGCTGCCGTCGCTGCCGTACGCCGGGGAGAAGGTGGGGCTGCATCTCGTGCCGCCGCCGGGCGCCGGCGTCTGGATCGAGTTCGAGGCCGGCGACGTGTCACGCCCGATCTGGAGCGGCTGCTGGTGGAGCGAAGGACAGCCTCCTGCGCCGTCGCCGGCCACGAAGATCCTCCGCAGCGCAACGGGGCTGACGGTCGCGCTCGACGACGACGAGGAGTCGATCACCGTCAGCGACGGCGACGGCACGAACTTCATGACGATCAAGTCGAAGGAAGGAACGGTGACGCTCTCCGCGAAGCAGAAGGTGGTCATCGAGTCACCGTTCATCGACGTGGTGCAGGGCGCGTCGCACCCGACGGTGTTCGGCGATGACCTCCTCAAGTGGCTCACGCAGTTCGTGACCACGTTCAACACCCACATGCACGCGGGCCAGATGGCTGCCTTCATCCCCGTGACCCCGATGATCCCCGCGACGCCGCAGGCGCCGCCGGAGCCAACGATGCTGTCGATGAAAGTGAAGGCCGGGTGATGACGATGGGAACGTTTTCCGTTTTCCGTTTTCCGTTTTCCGTGCTGCGCGGTGCGGACGATTGCCGTGCAGAACGGTCCTGCCGTCCATCGCCACACGCGCAACACGCGGCAAACCAGCAGCGCACGGACAACGGAAAACGGAAAACGGAAAACGTGCGACTCCGGAGCACTGACGATGCGTAACTACTTCGACCATCCCTTCACGATCGACGGCCGCGGGCGCGTCGGCGTCACCACGCCCGATGACCATGTCCGCGACCTGATCTGGCAGGTGCTCTTCACCAATCCGGGAGAGCGCGTGAACCGGCCCGACTTCGGTTGCGGGCTGCTGCAGCTCGTGTTTGCGCCGAACAGCGGCGCGCTGGCCGCGGCGACGCAGTTCACGGTGCAGGGTGCGCTGCAGCGGTGGCTGGCCGACCGGATCGTGGTGGAGCGCGTGCGCATCACGCCGCGGCAGGAAGTGCTCACCGTCGAGGTCACGTATGTCCGCCGCGACACGGGACAGCGGCATCACGACGCCTTCTCCTCCGCCGGAGGAACCGCATGACCGTCTATCAGGATCTCCACTGCGACGTCGACACGAGCCGCGACCAGGTCGCCGAGCACGCGTTCGTCAACGGCATCGACTTCCTCGAGGTCGTCACCGAGCCGGCGAACGACAACCAGCGCGTGCTGTGGCTCAGCTTCATCCCGAAGCAGAACCCGGCGCACACCGCGAATCTCGAAGCGCTGCTCGACGCCGTCGTGCTGGCGCATCAGCAGCCGGACGCGAAGCTCCTCACGATCGAAGGCGGCGTGCGTGTGAAGCGGATCGCGATCACGGAGCTGCTGCGCGTCGGGCGGCGGCTGCGCATTCGCGTCGACCAGCCCGGCGATTTCTCCGACTACACGCTGACCGTCCACCTCGTCTACGTCCCGGGCGACGATCCCTCGCAGCCGCCGGCGAAGCTGCATCCCGCCTACGCCTCCGTCGCTTTCAACTTCAAGGCGGGCTGCCCGAGCCACTTCGACTGCCGCGGCGATCAATGCAATCCCGGTCCGGCGCCGGCGACGCCGCTCGTCAACATCGACTACCTCGCCCGCGACTACGCCTCGTTCCGGCAGTCGCTCCTCGACCTCATCCCTTCGCTTCACCCCGACTGGATCGAGCGCAACCCCGCGGATCTCGGCATCGCGCTCATCGAGTTGATGGCGTACGCGGCCGACCATCTCAGCTACTACCAGGACGCCGTGGCGAACGAAGCATTCCTGGAGACGGCGCGGCAACGCATCTCCGTCCGCCGTCACGCGCGCCTCATCGACTATGCAATGCACGACGGTGCCAGCGCGCGCGTGTTCCTCTTCGTGGAGACGGAGGCCGCCGGCATCATCCGCGACGGCACGCAGATCCTGACGCGCGTGACGGGCCCGATTGCCGGGAAGGAAGCGCCGCACCCGTGGGTCATCACCGACGCTTACGCCAAGCTCGACGCGGCGGCCGACGCGGCGCAGGCGGTGTTCGAGATCTTCGGCGGCTTCGAAAGAAAGTGGCGCCTCGATCCCGCGCTGAATGCACTGCCGCTCTATCGGTGGGGGCGCACGAACTGCTGCCTGCCGCGTGGCACCACGCGCGCCGATGTGCGCGGCGCGGTCGACGCGCTCCTGCATGCCGGTGACTTCGTGCTGTTCGAGGAGACCTCGGTCGATGCCGATCCGGAGCATCGCCAGGTCGTGCGGCTCACGGCCGTCCAGAAGATCTTCGATCCGCTCGCGCCGAACACCGCGCTCACACGCCTGACGTGGGGCGAAGAGGATGCGCTGCGCTTCCCGCTCTGCGTCAACGGGCAGGACGCGCCGCTCGGCATCGCCCGCGGGAACCTGCTGCTCGCCGATCACGGCCGCACCGTGCGGAACGAGTGGCACCCGTCGAAGCCCGGGGAGAGCGAAGGGATCGCACCGCGGCCCGATCGCGCGTACCGCTTCTTCCTCGAACACGGGCCACTCAGTTTCCGCATCGACGCCGGCCGCACCGCGTCCGTCGCGTCGCTGCTGACGACCGATCCGCACGCGACAGTGCCGCAGATCGCGGTGGCCCTCGAGAGCGACGGCGACGTTACGGACTGGGCGGCGCAGCCCGATCTCCTCTCCAGCTTCTCCACGAGCCCGCACTTTGCGGTGGAGACGGACAACGACGGCCGCGCGATGATCCGCTTCGGCGACGGCACCGCCGGCATGGCCCCGCCGAAAGGGGTGTTTGTGCGCTCCACGTACCGCATCGGCGCGGGCACGAGCGGCAACGTCGGCAGCGGCGCGCTCGCGCACATCGTGCAGCCGCCTCCGCCCCCAGATCCCGAGCCGGGCGAAGCGTTCCCCGCGATTCTCTCGTTGCGCAATCCAATGCCGTCGTGGGGCGGCGTCGCGCCCGAGACGCTGGACGAGGTGCGCCTCACCGCGCCGGCCACGCTGCGCACGCGCAGCGACCGCGCCGTGGTGGAAGAGGACTACGCCCGCGCCGCCATGCAGAATCCTCGGGTATCGAAAGCGGTGGCCACCTTCCGCTGGACCGGCACGTGGCACACGGTGTTCGTCACCGTCGACCCGAAGGGTCGCGTCGAGCTGCTGCCCGACCTGGAAAAGAGCATCGGCGAGACGCTCCTCCGTGTCGTGCAGACCGGCTATGACTTCGAGATCAACAGCGCCGACTACGTGCCGGTGGAGCTGGAGGTCGAGGTCTGCGTGAAGCAGGGACACTTCCGCACCGACGTGGAAGCGGACGTGCTCGAGGCGCTCTCCAGCCGCGAGGGCGGCTTCTTCCATCCCGACCGCTTCACCTTCGGACAGCCGCTCTACCTCAGCCAGATCTACGCCGCCGTCATGAAGGTCGAAGGGGTCACGGCGGCCGAGGTGACGGCGCTGCACCGGTATGGCGATGGTCCGGCGGGGGAGCTCGCGCGCGGCGCACTGGCCGTCGGACGCACGCAGGTCATCCGGCTCGACAACGATCCGAATTTTCCGGACAACGGCGTGCTGCGCGTCCGGATGGGGAGCGGCAAATGAAGCGCTGCGGCTGCTGCATGGACTCGGCGCTCACCACGCCGCAAACGATCGACAACCGTCCGGCGCGGTCGTCGATCGGCTACCGCGTCGGCGACTTCGCCTCGTTCCGCCGGACGATGCTTCACGCCATCGCCGGCGAGCAGGAGCTCGCGCTGTGGACTGCGCGCGACGAGACCGACTACGGCATCGCCCTCATCGACATGTGGGCCTACCTCGGCGACATCCTCACGTTCTACCAGGAGCGCATCGCGAACGAGGCCTTCCTCCGCACCGCCGTGCACCGTGAATCGGTGATGCGCCTCGCGGCGCTGCTCGACTACCGTCCCTCGCCCGGCGCCGCGGCAGTGGCGCACGTCGCCTTCTTCCTCGATCGCGGCAAGACGCTGCAGCTCCCGAGCGGGCTGCGCCTGCAGAGCATCCCCGGACAGAACGAGAAGCCGCAGAAGTTCGAGACGGTCGAAGCCATCGCCGCCGACGCGGCGCTCAACGAGCTGCGCGTGCACGGCGTCCCCGTGTCCCTCAACCCGTTCGCGAAAGGCTCGTCCGGTGGGCCGCTCGTGCAGATTCCGCCGGACGTGCGCGCCGGCGCCGCGCTGGCCGTCTTCGACCACCATGTGCTGGAGGCGAAGAGCGTCTCCGCCGTCAACGGCGAGCTTGCGTGGAGCCCGGCCGTTGCCCGCAACAAGTTCACGCCGCTGACGGCGCGCGCCGTCGTCACCGCCCGCCGCTTCGCGCTCTACGGCAGCGAAGTCCCGACGAAGACGATGGTGCACACGCTCACGAACAGCGATCCCGCCGGCATCATCTGGACCGAACGGGAGACGAACTTCGCCATCAGCAACCCGGCGTTCATCCCGCTCGATCGCACCGTCGCGGACATCAAGGCGGGCGCGCGCGTGCTCGTGACAGCCCCCCAGGGAGCGCGCCTGACCACCGTAACCGCGGTGAATACGAAGCCTCAGACGGTGACGACCAAACTCACGGCCCAGCCGCTCACGGCCTTCGGCGCGAACGTGACCGAGCTGACACTTGGACTCGCCGTGGCGGCGCGATCCGCCGTTGGTCTCACCGGCAATGCGCTCGATGCCTATGTCGTTGCCGATGACGGCGCAATCTGGACTCGCCGGCGCGAGAACGCCGCATGGTCCGACTGGCGCGCCCTCGGTGGCACGAGCTTCACGCATGTCGCCGCCGCCGGCAGCACCGTCGTGGCGCGCGATGCCGCCGGTGTGCTGTACGCCTTCAGCGGAACCGAATGGACGGAGCTCGGCGACGGCTTCGACCTCATCACCATGCACGTCTCGCAGACGCGCCCCTTCCTCGTGGCGCGCGGTGCGGGCCATCGTCTCTTCCTCCGCCGCACCACGCAGAACGGTGAATGGCTGCCGTGGGAAACGCTCGACAGTCCGGAATGCGATCGCGTCGCCGCCACTGCCGACACCAACGGCCGCATCGAGCTGTTCATCCGCCGCATCGGTGTCCGTGACGTCTGGACGCGGCGCGAAACCGCTCCTAACGTCTGGAGCGCCTGGACGAATCTCAGCGGCGAGATCGAAGATGGTGCCCTCCACGCGGCGCTCAATCAGAACGGGACCGTCGAGCTGCTGGCGCGCGGTCTCGACAGCGCCGTCTGGCGCCGCCGCCGCAGCGGCAACAACTGGAGCGACTGGACGTCCATCGGTGGCTGGGCCGACCGCATCGACGCCGGGCTCGATACACAGGGCCGCCTCTGCATCTTCGTTCGCTGGAACGACCGCAAGCTGTGGACGTCGCGGCAGACGGCCGCGAACAGCAACGCGTACACGAACTGGAGCTCCGCCAGCGAATCTGCCCTCGACGACCTCACCGTGGCACCGCTGTTCGAGAACGCGCAGCACGTCTTCGTCGAAGGGGGGTTGACCTTCGCCCTCCGGAAAAACGGCACCTGGTACAACCTGGGAGTGCCGATCTGGCCGATCGCCGACCGCCGCACCGTCAGCGTCATCGAAGTCATGGGCGATCCTCTGCCGCTCGCCACGCTGCGGCACCCCGACGTCATCACCGGCGGACCGGTAGCCATTCCGCTGACCGAGCTGACTGCGATCGAGAAGGGCCGCACGATCGTCCTCGACGACGCGACGCACAACGCGCATCTCGCCACCGTCGCGTCGACGAGCATCGCGAACGACCACTTGCTCGTCAGCTTCACGCCGGGGCTCACGCGCCCGCTCGACGGCCGCACCGCCATCCTCCACGGCAACGTCGCTCGCGTGACGCACGGCGAAACCGTCCCCGCGGAAGTCGCCGGCAGCGGCGACGCCTCCTCGCGCTTCCAGACGTTCACGCTCAAGAAGTCGCCCGTTACGCACGTACCGCAGGCCGGTGCGCGCAACGGCGTGGCCAGCACGCTGGAAGTCCGCGTCGACGGCGTCCGCTGGAGCGAGACCGACTCCCTCCTCGGGCGCACCGCCACGGAGCGCGTCTACACGACGAGCGTCGACGAAGAGCAGATCACCACCATCCAGTTCGGCGGCGAGCCGGGCGCGCGGCTACCGACGGGCCGCAACAACGTCACCGCGCGGTACCGCGTCGGCCTCGGCAGCGAAGGCAACGTGCGCGCGGGCGCCATCGCCAACCTGCTCGATCGTCCGGCGGGCCTCAAGGCCGCGCGCAATCCGGCGCGTGCCGAGGGGGGAGCGGGGCCGGAGACGGTGGACCTGATCCGCCTCAATGCGCCGAATACCGTGCGCACGTTCAACCGCGTCGTCTCGCTGCGCGACTTCGAAGACGCCGCGCGCGAGCACGCCATCGTGGCCAAAGCACGCGCGACGTGGTCGCTCGAAGACTACGAGCGCGTCGTGCGGCTGACGGTCGCCGGTGAAGCGGGAGCGGTGCTGAGCGAAACGGCGCTGGCAACGATTGCCGCGGATCTCGACGCGAAACGCGACAGCAACAAGCCGCTGCGCGTGCGCTCGCACGAGAACGTCCCGTTCCTCGTGACCGCGGTGCTGCAGGTCGATGCGGCGTACCTGCTGGACGACGTCCGCAGGCGCGCCGAGGAGGCGCTGACCGCCTTCTTCGCCTTCGACCGTCTGGATCTTGGGCTGACGATTCATGTGTCCGAGGTGTACGCGGCGCTGCAGAACGTAACGGGGGTGGTGGCGGTACGGCTGGACCGCCTGCGCCGCGCCGACGGCGGCGCGGAAGTAGGAGACCACATTCGCATCCACCCCTACGAGATCGCCACCCTGGCCACCGCCGACCGCGTGGTGAGCCCCCAATTCGAGGAGCTGGGATGAACGCACAACGGTTGCCGTGCCGGCAGGGGAACGATGGGACCTATGGGACCTATAGGACGAATAGGACGAATAGGACCTATAGGACGAATAGGACTGAAGAGATCAATGCAACAAGGCCGACGTGTGTTTTCCACGGCGCCGGTGATCCCTGTGTCATCCCGAATCCCCGCCCACGACGCCGCAGGCGGCGCGGCGGGGTGAGGGATCTGTGCGGGGGCAGCATGGCGCAGCAGGGCGCCTTCCACCGTCCGCCCCCCTCCGCCGCCCGGGATAACACGGGGGTTTGCGTCCGCGCAGCCGCTGGGCTCCGCGCAGCACTGCTGGCAGCAGGTCCCATTCGTCCCATCGTTCCCTGCCGCCTCACCGGAGGTGCCGCATGAACACCGCGCTGGACCTCTACGCGCTGCTTCCGGCGCTGTACCGCATCAAGGATGAGGAACGCACCGGCGCGTTGCGCGCGCTGCTGCGCATCCTGCAGGCGCAGGCGGACCACGTCCGCCGCAACATCGACGATCTCTACGACGACTTTTTCATCGAGACCTGCGCGCCGTGGGTCGTGCCGTACATCGGCGACCTCGTGGCCAACAACCCGATCTACGAGGTGCCGGGGACGCCGACGCGGCGCGCCGACGTCGCGCGCACGCTGCACTACCGGCACGGCAAAGGAACGCAGCGCGTCCTGGAGCAGCTCGCGCGCGACGTCACCGGCTGGTCCGCGCACGTCGTCGCCTTCTTCGAGCTGCTCGAGTGGACGCAGAACGTCAACCACACCCGGCTGCAGGTCGGCACCGTCGACGTCCGTGACGAAGAGAAGCTCGATCGCTTCGACGGTCCGTTCGACAGCATCGCGCACACCGTCGACGTCCGTCCGCCGGCGCAGGCCAGCGGCTGGCACAACGTACCGAATACCGGCTTCTTTCTCTGGCGGCTGCGCAGCCACCGGCTGCCGAACGTGCAGCCGCGCCAGGCAGCGAACGGCTTCGGGTGGCACGTCAGCACGCTCGGCAATCCGGCGCCGCTCTTCCATCTCCCGGCCGCTTTCGGCACGCGCGCACTGACGCGCGAAGACGACGTCGAAGCGCCGATCCGCCCCTTCGCGCTGAATCGCCACAAGACGAGCTACTACGGCGAAAACCTCAGCCTCGCGATCTACAAGGACGGCAGCAACGCGCCGGTCCCGGCGGACGCGCTCTGCACCATGGACCTCCGCGACTGGCGCCGCCCCGCCGCGGGAAAGGTCGGTATCGACGCCCGCACAGGCCGCATCTCCTTCCCCCTCGGCGAAGAAGCCGTGTCGCTGATCGTCAACCACGTCTACGGCTTCAGCGGCGACATGGGAGGCGGTCCTTACGATCGCGACTCCACGATCGTCGTCAGCACCCCCGACACCGCCGTCATCGACGCTGCCGCGCACCCCACGCTGCAAGACGCCATCGACGCCGCGCTCGCGCTGCAGACAGCGAACGTCGCGGTTACGATCAGCGACAACCGCACGTACAGCGGGGATCTTGTCATCCCGGTCGGAGCGAAAGCGCTCACCATCCAGGCAGAGTCGACGTTCCGGCCGACGCTCATCGGCGACATCACCGTCGAAGGGACGGACCTCGCCAGCGCGCTCACGTTGAGCGGGCTGCTCATCTCCGGCGGCGTGCAGGTCGAAGGGCGCCTCGCACTCCTGAAACTGCTGCACACAACGCTCGTCCCTGGCCGCACGCTCGGCGAGGATGGCGCGCCGCTCGAAGCGCATCTGCCGTCGATCTCGGTCGCCCCTTCGAACACGCGGCTGAAGATCGAGCTCGAGCGCAGCATCACCGGCCCCATCGCCGCCCCGAGCGAAAGCCTCGGCATCACCACGCACGACTCCATCATCGACTCCGCCTCGCAGGATGGCGACGGCGCGCTCGTCCCCGCGCTCGTCTCCGGCACGCTCGCGGCGGTGCCGGTGCTGTCGAACGCGCAGCGCAAGCTGTCCGTCTCGATCGGCCAGCTCGGCCCGCGCACGATCGCGCTGCCGGTGCCACAGTCGCTGACGCAACTCGCCTCCGCGATGCAGACGGCGATCCGCGCGCTCTCCGCCGCGCCGGAGCATACGCACGCCATCGTCGCCGCGACAGGCGACACGCTCGTCCTCCTTGGCGGCGACGGCACGCGTGTTCGCGTCACGGTTGCCACCGGCGACGCCACCACGGCGGGCGAGCTGAAACTCGACGTCGCCAGCTCCCGCGACACCCTCGCCCACCTCGGCTCCATCCGCGAAACCATCGAGATCGGCGCGGCGCCCGAGCTCGACGTCATCGCCGACGAACAGCCGCCCGAAACCATCGCCTTCAACCAGCCCGCGGACCTCGGCGCCGCACGGGACGAGCTCGCGCAGGCGCTGCAGAACGCCGCCATCGACGCGGACGTCATCCTCGCCGGCGAGCGGCTCCTCGTCGTGCCGGCCACGCAGGCCATCCGCTTTGCACCATCGGTAAACGATCGCGTGACGGTGCGCGCGCTCGGTCTCGCCTCCGCGTGTGCCGCCATCGCCGGAGATCCCGCCGGCATCACCGCCGGACCGGCCGTCACGCTGAACGAGACGACGCTCCTCGGCCGCGTGTTCGTGCGGCAGATCGAAGCATCGAACTCGATCTTCGACGCGCCGGTGATCGCGCAGCGCCGCCAGACCGGGTGCGTGCGCTTCAGCTACGTCGCGCCGCACTCGCAACTCCCGCGGCGCTTCCGCTGCCAGCCCGACGCCGACCTGCGCGTCGAGCCGGCGTTCACCACGCGCCGTTACGGCGATCCCGCGTATGCACAGCTCAGCCTCGCCTGCATGCAGGAGATCCGCCGCGGCGCCGACGACGGCTCCGAGATGGGCGCCTTCCACTTCCTCATGCAGCCGCAGCGCGAGACCAACCTGCGCGTGCGGCTCGACGAATACCTCCCCTTCGGCCTCGACGCCGCCCTGATCTACGTGACGTAAGGAAAGGACACCCCATGAAAGGCGACTTCACACGGCTCACTCATGATTCCGCGAAGCGGTACTCCAAGGTGCGGAAGCAGCAGGGGCGCGCCGACCTCGATGCCGATTTCAACGAACAGGTCGACATCGACGCGTATCGCACGGAGACCACGACGATCGACGTCGTCGGCCAGACCGGCTTCCCGAAAGGGAACGGCTTCGCCGTCTCCGTCCTCGCCGACGGCACGCTGCAGATCGCGCCGGGACGCGCTTACGTCGACGGACTGCTGGCCGAGCTTCCCGGCACGCAGCCGATCAACTACCTGAACCAGCCCGACCTTCCGAATCCGCCGCTTCCCAATCCGGTCGAGGGACGCCACGACATCGTCTATCTCGACGTCTGGGAGCGCCACCTCACCGCGATCCAGGATCCGTCGATGAAGGAAGTCGCCCTCGGCGGCGCCGACACGGCCACGCGTGTCCAGGTCGTCTGCCAGGTGAAGCTGCTGACGAACGTCGGCGACGCCGTCACCTGCGACTTCCCGAACTGGGCGCCGCAGCCGAGCGGCGGGCGCATGTCGACGTCACTCGACCTGGCGGCGACGCCGGACGATCTCTGCACGCCGCTCCCCTCCGGCGCCTTCCGCGGTCTCGAGAACCGCCTCTATCGCGTCGAGATCCACGAAGGCGGCAACCTCAATACCGCGAAGTTCAAGTGGTCGCGCGACAACGGCTCCGTCGCCTTCGGCATCAAGCAGTTCCGCCCGAACGAGGCGAAGCGCGTCGAGCTCGTACGCATGGGACGCGACCAGATGTCCACGCTCTCCAACGGCAACCACGCCGAGATCCTCGGCGACAAGACCGAGCTGAGTCTCGTGGGCGGCACGTTCACGACCGTCGACGCCGTGGACGCACCGACGCGCGTCGTGACCTTCGTCGACGACGTCGATGGGCACAGCGGCGAGCAGCATCCGCTCGTGCGCCGCTGGGACGGACCGCTCCTCCCGGTCAACGCCGAGGCGGATCTCGGCGACGGCATCAAGGTCAGCTTCTCCGGCAGCAACTTCAAGGTGGGCGACTACTGGCTCTTCACCGCGCGCACGGCGGAGAGCGGCGGCCTGCAGATCCTCAACAACGCCGAGCCGCGCGGCGTGCGCCATCATTACGCGAAGCTCGGCATCATCATCTGGAGCAAGACCGGCAACAACTGGACGCCGCAGATTCTCGACTGCCGTCCGCAGTTTCCGCCGCTCACGAACATCGACGCCGAAGACGTCGGCTTCACGAGCGGCGTCTGCCAGTTCGGCCCGGACGTCCTCACCGTTCAGGACGCGCTCGAAGTGCTCTGCCAGCGCGAGTGCTGCTCGCTCGTCGCCGTCCCCGGTCCGGGCTGGGAGTCGGTCTTCAACAAGATCGCCCCGGGCCAGGATGCGGAGGTCTGCTTCCGCGCCGGCGACTATCCGGTGAACGCCGAAGTCGTCGTGGCGAACAAAGGGCACCTGAAGATGCATGGCGCCGGGCCGGGGTCGCGCATCGTGGCGAATCAGGGCGAATGCGCCATCCGCTTCACGGGCTGCAAGAGCGTCACCGTGCACGATCTGCACGTCAGAGCGACCCAGACGGCGCACGGCAATGCGCTCAACGGCGCGCTGACGTTCGCCAACTGCGGTGCCGTGTCGTTGCGCGACCTCGACCTGCGCTGCGCGAGCAGCACGCGCCGCCGGGCGGCTTGCGTGACGGTGAGCGGCGGTAACGTGGACGTCGACTCGTGCGAGTTCCTCATCGGCGACCAGCAGGTCGGCCTGCTCGTCCTGAACCCGGCACGGCTCTCCGCCACGAGCAATCGCATGCGCGTGGACAACCCTGCCCCGTTCCTGCAGAAGCTGCAGGACTACGATTCGCGCGCGGGGTGGGTCGATGCCCTCTATTCAGGCCTGTCGCTCGTCGTCTCAGGCGCTGGTGTGGAGGACGATCCGCCGGCGCCCAATCCGCCAGAGACGCTGGCGCATCGCGGCTGGACCCGCCGCTCGCCGAATGTTTCCGTCGCACCGCCGAATGACGACGGCATGCGCGTCCGCTTCCTCACGAACACGTCGCTCATCGGTGCGTGGGGAACGCTGCTGTCGCAGCAGGCGGCTGCCAACTTCCAGAACGCCAAGACGCTCGAAGCGCTGATGTACAAGCTCGCCATGCGCGTGCTGTTCGAGACGGCGCAACTGCCGCAGCCCTTCCAGTCGTGGATCAACCTCGCGAAGAACCAGAACGTCAACTGCGCATCGCAGGGGATCGTCGTCGGCGGCACGACGGCGGAGGAAGTACGGATCAGCGGGAACTCGATCCACGAGGTGGCGCAGGCCATCCACATCGGCGTCAGCCACCACGATCCCGCACGGACGAACGAGAACCGGGCGGGTCGCATCGTCATCGACCACAACGACATCCTCGTTCATGCCCAGCCGGGCGCCACGCGCTCGTTTCACGGCATCTTCGTCGGCAACTGCGACAGCCTCGTCATCCGTGACAACCACCTGCAGCTCTCGCGGAGCATCGCGTCGGGCCCCTTCACCATCGATGCGATCCGCATCTACGGCTACTTCGGGAGGTTCATCAACGTGCGGGAGAACCACACGGCCGGAAACTTCGCGTTCAGTCATGGGGCAACGGTGATTCCGCGAGGCACCATCCCCGCCGCGCCGATGTGGCAGGTGGTCGACAACATGTTCCAGAACGTGGCCATCCAGGTGCGCGCCGACGCGCCGGTGGTGAAGACGCCGAACTTCTCTTGACACCGCGCCATGACGGACTTACGTTGGGTCTCGCATAACACAATTCACTGGTGTGAATGAGGTCAAGGCACGGTTGAAGCAGCGGTTCTCGCTCAGGTTTTTCTACTGGCTCCCGTTTCGTAGGTCGTAAGTCGAAGACAGCAGAGGGTTCGAGTCCCGTGGGATGCGGAAGCGAGGCACGTCCTCGCTTTTCCTTTTTATGGGCAAATGAGAGGGACGAATGGGCTCGGAGCCCCATCCGTCCCTTCGTCTTTTACGCCGCCGGTGGGGGCGGGAACATCAGGTCGAGGCGGATTCGCACGTCGTCCTTGATGAGGTCATCCGCCATCCCCTTGTACGAGATGCCCCAGTCGTGGCGGTTGATGCGGAAGTCGGCCTGGGTGCGCACGCCATCGGCCGACTGCTGCGCGATGACGGGGAAGCTCACTTCCTTCTGCACGCCGTGCATGTCGAGCGTGCCGCGCAGCATGTGCGTTGCGCCCCCCGGCGTGCCTGCCGGCGCAGCGGTCAGCGAGGTCGAGGTGAACGTCGCCTTCGGGTGCTTCTGCACGTCGAAGAAGTCGGGCGTCTTGAGGTGGGCGTCGAGCTGCGGATCGTCCGTCTCCAGCGATGCGAGATCGATGTCGAAGTGGACGCGCTGCGGCTGGCCGCCGGCGTACTCGATGCGCCCGTCGAACTGCTTGAACTGGCCGTTGTGGTCGCGCGTGACTTTCGCGCCGATGAAGTTGATGGAGCTCTTCTCCTTGATCACGTTCGCCGTGGTCGTCGGACCGCCGGGCTGCGCCGCCGTGGATGTGGCGTCGGTGGCGGTCGTGGCTGAAGTTTCGGACACTTCCGCGGCGGGCGCGTTCTGGATCTCGCTCTTCTGGCAGGCGGGGACGAAAACGAGGACTGAGAGGGCGAATAGGACGTTGCTGAACTTCATGTGTTCTCCTTCTGCAGAGAACGCCGTGCAAAACACATCCCCGGAGCGGACGGCCTCCGGGGATGCGGGCAACCGGCTGTCGGTGTTACTGCAGGGAGTCGTGCATCCGCGGCTCGCGCGGCGCCCGTTCCGGCTTCAACTGCCGCAACTCGGGGTCGAAGCGGGTGATGCCTTCCGGCCCGATGAGGAACAGCTCCGCTCCGTTCTGCTGGAACCGGAAGCCGGCCGGCAGTTTGACTTCGTGGCGGCCGTTCGCGGCGGCGATCCAGACGCGGCCTTCGCTCACCTGTAGCTCGAGCCGGGCTTTGTCGCGTGGCGCCGTGGTGCTGCTTTCGGCGGACGGCGCGAAGCTGCCCCAGTACGGATCGCAGGTCCACGGGTCGTACGTCGACGTGTAGTAGTAGCCGGAGTGGTACGTCGTCACGCTGCGGTTCACGACCGCGCCGCCGCAATACGTGTCGCGGTAGTTGTACGTGCGGTGGTAATAGACGACGAAGACGTCGTAGCGGAAGCTGAACTGGCAGAACGAGTCGATTGGCCCCCAGACGTAGTCGATCGTTTCGGTGAAGCCGAGGTAGGTGGTGGTGCCGTTGAAGGTGTCGCAGGCGTCGCCGGTGCCGTCGCCGTCGCAGTCGGCCTGGCCCGGGTTCGACGTGTTCGGGCAGTTGTCGAAGTGATTCGAGATGCCGTCGCCGTCTGCATCACCGTTCGACTGGCAGTACTGCAGGCAGTCGTAATACGGCGTATCGCACGCCATACAGAGATCGACGCCGAAACACTCCGGCGTGCTGTTGTAGCACTCCTGGCGCGCGGTTTCGCAGTTCTCCTCGCACGTCGCGTTGACGATGGCGCGCGTGCGGACGGTGGGAACTGCCGGCCCGGCCGGACCGGCCTGCACGCCGAACGTTGCAGCGTCCGACACCGGATGGCTCAGACGCGCATTGGCGCGCGCCACGCCTTCACTGTAGGTGACGAATTCCTGCAGTGAGAACGTGCGCAACGCCTGGCCGTCGAGTGACAGACGGACGGTCGCGGCACGGCCGCTCCGCGCGAGTTGCGCCAGGCGCTTCAAGCGCGGCTCGTCCTGCGCGAGGAACTCGAACGTCGCGCCGCGCGCGCTGCCCTGCAGCCGCAGCACGTCGTCGACGAAGAGCTCTCCTTCCACGTGGATCTCCAGCCGCAGCTCCGTCGCGCTTTCGCGGACGTGCTCCGGCACCGCATACAGCAGCCGCGGCGCTCTCGCCGTCTCGGCCGCGCCGATCGCCACTGACGTGACGAGCAGCAGACACACGAACAACACAGATGACTTTTTCATCAAGCCTCCATTGATGATGATCCTGCCGGTTACCGCTCTCAACGTAGGCTCGCCGTGCGTCCGTAACTATGGCCGTCCGTGGATCTTCAGTGACGTCGATGCCTCCCGCGCTGTTGCCGCGTTGTGACGCGTTGCAGTGCCGCAACCACAAAACGCAAAAAGCCCCGCGGCACCTACAGCACCGCGGGGCGCGACAACCGGCGTCGTGGGATCGGCTACTGCAGCGGCTCGTGCGTTTTCGGCTCGTTCTTCTTCACCGTCTGCTCCCGCCGCAGCTCGGGGAGGAACGGCCAGGCGCCATCGGCCTGGATGAGATAGAGGCCGTCCTCGCGCTGCTCGTAACGGGCGCCCGACGGAGCGGGCAGCTCGTGCGTGATGCCACGCGACGTGACGAAGACGCGGCCGTCGCGTATCTCCAGCGAAGGCTTCGCCGTCGCGGTGGCATTCGACTCCGTACTGATCGACGGACTCGTGGCGTACGGGCAGCTCCACGGATCGTAGGTCGTCGACCACTGGTTGTAGCTGTAGTAGCTGGTGCTGGAGCGGTAGACCACCGTGCCGTTGCAGTAGCGGTCTTCGTAGTAAGTGGTGCGGCGGACGTAGACCGGGGTATAGCAGTCGCGCCAGCCGTACCAGCAGTAGCAGGACGGGAAGCCGGTGCCGATGACGTCGTCGTAGACCCCGGTCTGGACGGTCGTGCCGTTGAAGCTGTCGCACGCGTCACCGGTGCCGTCGCCGTCGCAGTCCGCCTGACCCGGATTGGCGGTGCCGGGGCAGTTGTCGGACGAGTTGTTGACGCCGTCGCCGTCGGAGTCGCCGTACTGGTAGCAGTAGTTCAGGCACGACTGGTATTCGTTCTCACAGGTCTCGCACCAGATCACCGTCGCGCATTCCGGCGTGGTCTGATAGCACCACTGGCGATTCGTCTCGCAGTTCTCTTCGCACGTGTTTTCGACGGCCGGCCGCGAGCGCACCGCCGCCTTCCCATCGCCCGGCGCTCCCGCATCGAGACCGAACGTCGCCGCCTCCGAGAGCGGCAGACTGAGGACCGGCTTCTTGCGCGCGAGGACGGCACTCGACGTCACGAGCTCCCGCAGCGGCATCATCTTCAGCGTCTTCCCGCCCAGCGAGATCGTGGCCGTCGCCGGCGTGCCGCTGAGCGCGAGCTCCGCGAGCCGCGCCAGCCGGACGGCGTCATGCTGGATGAATGCGAACGTTCCGCCGCGCGCGTTCGTGCGGAGCTTCAGCACGTCTTCGACGAAGAGGCGTCCCTCCACGCGCACCTCCAGGCGAAGCTCCTGCCCTTTGGTATCGGCCGGACCGTCGTGGGGGAGGGTGTACAGGAGCCGCGGCTCCTCGGCCGCGGCAACAGCAACTGAAGCAATGAGGAGCAGACAAAGGAACAACGTCGTCGATGTTCTCATCATGAGGCCTCCTGATGTGCGTGCGCTGGTTGTCGGAGGCGGAGAATACGCGAGCGATGGCGGGATTTAAAGACGTCGAAAAGAATGAGACTGCGCGCGTCTCAAAAACAAAACGCCCCGCGGCAAGCCGCGGGGCGTCGAGCAGGGCCAGCCTGGGAGCTGCGTTACTCCAGGCGGATGTTGTTGATCACGCGCTGGACACCGCTGACGCTCTCCGCGGCCTCGACGATCTTGCGCCGGTCCTCGGCGCTGTCGGCACGCCCGCTCAGCGTGACGACCGCATGGTTATCGACCGTGACTTCGATGGCGAGCGTCTTCTCCGGAACGGCCGTCGCGATCTTGCCGCGAACGTCCGCCTCCATCGCCTTCGCATCGACTTCGGACGGCAGCACGCGGTTCATCGAGCCGCACGCGACGCTGAACAGGACCAGGAAAAGGGCCACGGATTTCGTGATTGTGTGCTTCATTTCATTCCTCCACGGCAGCCGGAAGAGCAACGCGTGTGCCCGGCCGGTTACCGCCCAGTTTGCTGAAGGTCCAAACGCCGACAGGACGAACGGGACAAATAGGACCTCAGGACCGATAGGACGAATAGGACGATCGACAGTCCCCCACACACCGCAAGGCCGCAAGATCCGCAGGCCTATCCGTCCTATCTGTCCTATTCGTCCTATTTCCTATCCGTCCTATCGTCCCCCCGCCGCCGCGGCCTCAAAAATCAGCGGCCGCCCTTCATTCACTTCCAGCCGCAGCGATTCGGACTCCACGAAGACGTAGTAGATCCCCGTCGACGGCACGTCCAACGTCACGCGATAGAGCCCGTTCTCCAGCGGCTCCGCGCTGATGCGCTTCTGCCAGTCGCCGGGCGCGCGGAACGCCAGCACGCGCAGGTCGCGGACGTCGCGGTACGGCGTTTTCGTCTTCGGATCGGTCAGGCGGAACTGCACCTCCAGCGGCTGCCCGGCGTGAATCGGCTTCTTCTCCAGCACCGGCTCCACTGCCACGCCGCGTGCGGCCGGCGCTGCTCCCGGGCGGGAGCCGATCGTCATGGCGAAGCAATGCACCACGCGCGGCTCGTCGAGGAACAGCGCCACGTCGTACTCACCCGCCGCGGGTGCGGTCGTGCGGATGGAGAACAGGCCCGGCGCCGTTTCGCGCAGGCTGCGGTCGATCACCAGCGCTGCCTTCGGGCTGCGCCGCATCGCGCTGAAGTTCCCCATCGGCGCGGCCATCCCCTCGGAGTAGTAGTAGACCAGCCGGTCCGCGGGATTCGCGACCAGCACCGCTTTCGGCTCCGGCGCCGCGACGATGGCCGCCGCGAAGCTGCTCGACTGCGCCGCGGCGGGCGGATACTGCCCGGCCGGGAACGTCGCCAGGTTCGCTTCGGGCTCGGTGCCGAGGGACGCGAGCCGGATCATCTTCACGTGATCGGAGCCCGCCGCGCGGACGTACGCGAAGTCGTCGGTGAACGCGACCTGGTCGGGATGCTTACCGACATCCTTCGCCGTGGTGACGATGGTGGAGGTGGCGGCATCGAGCACCTGCACCACGTGCTCGCGGCCGTTCGTGATGAAGCCCCACCGTCCGTCCGGTGAGAACTGGATCGAGTTGAGACCGGCCGCGGTCTCGATCCGCTTGCGGATGCTCTGCGTCGCCGGATCGAGGACCGCGATCGAGCCGTCGCCGTCGATCACGTAGACCGCCGCGCTGAGCGACGACGTGGCGAGGCCCGCCGGCGACGGTCCCGTCGCCAGCTCGCCGAGCTTCTGCACCTTCTTCCCCGCGTCGACGATGGCCACCGTGCCGTCGCCACCGTTCGTGACGAACAGCCGCTTCCCATCCGGCGCCAGCACGAAGTGGTGCGGCGCGCGGCCGAGCGGCACCGAAGCGGTCACCGCGAGGCGTGCGGTGTCGATCGCCGTCAGCGCCGCTTCAGACGCCACCCACAGGCGGCCGTTCTCCTGCAGCAGCAGCCGTCCGGGGCGGAGCGCGATGTCGATGTTCTTCACCACTTCCCACTTTTCCGTATCGATCACCGCGACCTGATTGACCAGCGGCATCGACACGAAGAGGCGGCGCTGATCGCGCGACAGCACCCAGTCGGCGCCGGGGCTCGCCAGCGTCACCGCGGTCAGCAGCTTGCTGCCGCCGAAGCCGAGCAGCGGATCGATGACCGCGATCGACGGCTCCACGTTCAGCGTGATCACGTAGTAGCTGTTGAGATCGACCGACGGCCGCGCGCGGAGGCTGCCGCCGAGGAAGGATTGGATCTTGTCTTTGCAGCCGGTGTTGGCGCCGGCGTGGCGAGGATCGATCCACGCCGCGGGGCGAATGCCATTCAGGCTCGTGCCGTCGTCGGCGCGGATGGCGAAGCGGAGCTCGACCTCTTCGCCTTCCAGCGCCTCCGTCGCCAGCAGCTCGACGGAGACGCCTGAGGAGGTGAACTTCTGCGGCGCGGCCGAGACTCCGGCCGCGACCGCGATGGTGAGAAGCAACTGCAGTGCGAGGTTACGGTGTGACACGGAAGATCCCCCAGAGACCACCATCGAGCAGGAACGACGGCTGGGCGCGGAACAGGTAATCGCCCGGAATCTGGAACGCGCCGCCCGCACCGTTGCGCAGCAGGGCGTCGAAGTGGCTCGATGCGCCGAGCCCCATGAAGCTGCCGGTCCACTCCGACTTCACGTTGTTGCCGAGCGTCACCGAGCCGTTCGTGTACGGCAGTTCCTGCCACGCGTGGCCGTGCAGCGCGAAGACGTTGTTGCGCGCGTGCCCGCCGGCCGTGAGGATGCGGAAGCGCGTGGCCGCGCCCTTCGGCGTCACGAAGACCGGCGTCTGCGGGTCGCCGCCGACCTGCGAGTTCGCGAAGGCAGTGGAGAAGTCGAACGTGCGCGTCGTGCTGAGCTGCGTGTTCGGCGCGAAGTTGAACCGTTTCCACATCGGCTCCGTGCGGTAGTTCACCGCCTTGTGCCCCGAGTCCTCCGGGTCTTCCGTCTCCGCGATCAGCGGCACGGCCGCACCGTTCCCGCCGAAGCGGAGGTTCACGTCGGTCTGGAACTGCACGACGTGCTCGTAGAACTGAGTCGAGCCGGTGGTGACGACGACGCTGTTTGCGTTGGCCGGGCTCCAGGTCGCATTCGCCGGCTCGATGATGAGCGCGCCGAAGGCGCCCTTGTGCGCGTGCTTGATCGGATCGGACGACATCAGATTGCTCGCGCCGAATTCGCGCGGCACCCACTGCAGGACGCCGGAGCTGTCGGGCTCGAGGCCACCGGCGTACCACTCGTAATAGACCGACGCTCCGGGGGCCGCGGTCTGCGTCGGATTGAAGCCGACGTTCTGGCCGTCGCTGGTCGTCACGTCGTAGTACACGAGCTGCGGATGGAGGCCGACGTGCGTCGAGGGCCAGATGTTGTTGTTGTTGAACTCGCGCACGATCATCGGCAGCGTATTGAAGCCGGCCAGGTCGATCGGCGTGGAGGGCAGGCGGTTCGTGAGCGTTACCGCGATGCAATCGCCGGCATTGGCGCGCAGCACCAGCGGCTCCACGGTCACCGCCGGATTGAGCGTGCCGTTCGGCAGCAGGTCGCTGTCGTGCACGTAGATGATGGCCGTCGGATCGTGCAGGGTGCCGCCCTGGTTCGTGCGCGAGTTGTACGTCAGCGTGTTGTTCGGCAGCGCCACGTCGGCGCGGATCGCGCTGATGTTGTAGAAGCGTCCCGGCGCTTCGTTCGGGCACATGTTCCAGAGGCCGATCGTGTCCGTCGGCTCCGGGGCGCGCAGGTCGGTGTTGCTCGGCAGGGCGTTGGGGCCGTTGCCGCCCGGTTGCGCGCCTTTGTACGCGCGCATGATGCCCCACAGCCCGTTCCACAGATCGTCCGTCGCGCGTCCCGCGGTGTAGAGGAAGTCGGCCGAGTCGCCTGTCGCCGTCTGCGGAACGGCGGGGATGATGAACTCGAAGTGCTCCGAGATCCCCATCATCTGCGAGTTGCGGTAGCCCGAGTCCTCCCACGACGGCTCGAACAGCCACTTCACGCCGTTGACCGAGAAGTTGTGTCCCTCCTCGTGTGCGCCGACGAGCACGCGCACCTGCACGCGGTCGCCTTCGTACGCTTCGAGCAGCGGCGTGAACGGATCGCCCGGCTGCATGCCGGCCGTCAGCGGCGGATAGAAGGTGGGCTGGACGTTGAGCGCCGGGTCGGCGCGCGTGATGTCGGAGCGGTAGGCGAACGAGAGGTCGCCGGCGAAGCCGGATGCCTGCAGGTTGCTGAGCGGATCGCGCACGCGCAGCGCGAGCGGCTCGTTGCGATAGTTGATGACCATGGTGCCGACGTCGTCCGCGGAGACCGCCTCCGGGCACGGCGGCGCGACGCCGCCCGGGCACTGCACCGGCGGCTGCAGCAGCAGCGGCAGCCCCACTTCCTCCTTCGCCGGCGGATTGATGACCTTGGCCGGATCGGGGAAGCTGGTGTTCGGCTCGTACGCGAGCTGGAAGTCGGCGAACGCCAGCAGGAACTCACGGTAGCTCTGGCTCGGGTCGGGCGTCACGATGTCGGCGCGCCAGCTCGTCGGGCCGCCGTCGAAGCGGCCGCCGAACGTCGCCGGTCCGGTGGCCGGATCGGGATCGCGCCAGACGGAACCCTGCGGCTCGACGACCAGCCCCGCGTACAAGCCGGCCTGCTGGTGCGTCGACGGGCCGAAGTGATCGTGCGTGAAGACGGTGCGCAGGGTGCGGTCGACGCCGGCGTTGTTGCGGACGTCGTCCGCAAACCAGCGCTGGACCGTGGTCTGCGCGCCTTTCACGCCGAAGAACGGATGCGGCTCCGGCTCGAGGAGGATACGGCTGCCGTCGGACTGCAGGAGGCCGCCGAACTTGTTGATGGCCTCGATGCGCTCGATCACGTCGTCGGGCGAGAAGCTGCCGTCCTCGTAATTGAACCCGTTCGCCGCGCCATCGGAGGCGGTGACGTCGAACTTCACGAGGTGGATGTGCTGCCCCGTAATGTCGGTCGGCGTGCGCACTTCGAAGTCGTCCATCTCGTAGAAGCCGGGGATGAGATTGACGAGTTGGAACTCGATGCAGTCGCGGCTGTTGGCGCGGAAGAAGAGCGGCTCCGGCGTGCGCGTGCCGTCGAGCGTCGGCTTCACGTCGTCCCACAGCGCGCTGATGCGCTGCTGGAAGAAGTGCCAGCCGGCCTTATTGAACTTGATGTCGGGGAGCTGGAAGTTCGCCGACTGGTAGAGCCGCGGGTTGCCGGTCGGCTGGCCGTCGTCGGTCACGCACGGGTCGGCGTACGGCGCGCCGCGCTTCGGCGTCAGTCCGTTCGTCGTGAACTTCCCGGCCGAGCCGTCCGGCAGATAGGTCGGGTGGGAGCGCTGCGCGTGGAACTTCATC
>DASVEE010000016.1:0-26173 GCA_036380735.1 Thermoanaerobaculia bacterium
AGTCGAGACCGCGTATGCCGCGTATGAAAGCGCGCGCGGCGCGGTGCGTCCCGATGACGCGAAGATCGAAGCCGCGCGCAAAGCGTGGGAAGCGGCGATGACCGAGGCCGACCAATACGTGACGAACGACGAGTTCAGCCAGGTCGTCGATCGCGCCGGCGGCGTCGGAATGAACGCCTTCACCGCGTCCGACATGACCGCGTATCACTTCTCGATGCCCTCGAACCGCTTCGAGCTCTGGGCCTACCTCGAGTCCGAGCGATTCCTCGACCCCGTCTTCCGCGAGTTCTACAAAGAGCGCGACGTCGTCCAGGAAGAGCGCCGCTTCCGCACCGAATCGACGCCGACCGGCCGCCTCTTCGAGCAGTTCCTGTCGACCGCCTTCATCGCGCACCCGTACGGCGTGCCGACCATCGGCTGGATGTCGGATCTGCAGAGCTTCTCCGCAACCGACGCCGAGAAGTTCTTCAAGACCTACTACGTCCCGAACAACATGGTCATCGCGATCGTCGGTGACGTCGATCCGAAGACTGCCTGGCCGATCGTCGAGCGCTACTTCGGCCGTCTGCCGAAGGCGCCCGCGCCGCCAGCGCTGCGCACCGTCGAGCCGCGCCAGAACGCCGAGCGCACCGTCGTGATGCGCGAGGCCGCCCAGCCGTTCTACTTCGAGGGGTATCACCGCCCCGCCGTCTCGCATGCCGACGACGCGACGTACAACGTCATCTCCATGCTTCTCTCCAGCGGACGCACCTCGCGTCTCTACCGCTCGCTGGTGCGCGACAAGAAGATCGCCGTGCAGGCGTCGGGCTTCTCCGGCTTCCCCGGCGACAAGTACCCGAACCTCTTCACGTTGATCGCCGTCCCGACCCCGGGCAACACGGCGGCCTCGATGGCCGATCCGATCCGCGCGGAGATCGAGCGCCTGAAGAACGAGGACATCCCCGCGGACGAGCTCAACTCCGTCAAGACGCGCGTCAAAGCGAACCTGCTGCGTCAGCTCGACAGCAACTCCGGCCTGGCGCTGCAGCTGGCTGAAGCGCACCTCATTCGTGGCGACTGGCGCGCGCTGTTCCGCGAGGTCGAGAACATCGACCGCGTGACCCCCGCCGACATCCGCCGCGTCGCAGCCGCGACGTTCACTCCCAACAACCGCACCGTCGCCATGATCGAGTCGACGCGCTCAGCACCGGCTGCCCGTCCCGCCGGGGCCGCGCCGGCTCAGGGAGGCGCCCAGTGAAATCACTCATCCGCAACGCATTCGCCGCATCGGCGGCCGTTCTCCTTCTCGCCGCGCCGTCTTTCGCCCAGGTGAAGGACTACCGCGACATCAAAGCGCAGCCGCTGCGCAAGGCGCAGTTCCCGCAGCCGAAGCGCATCCAGCTCGCCAACGGCATGGTCATCTTCCTCATGGAAGACCACGAGCTGCCGTTGATCCGTGGCACCGCCCGTATCCGCGGCGGCGCCCGTGACGTCTCCGGCGAGAAAGCCGGCCTCACCAGCATCCTCGGCCAGTCGTGGCGTACCGGCGGCACCGAGACCCGCACCGGCGATCAGCTCGACGAGCAGCTCGAGTCGCGCGCCGCGCGGATCGAAACGGGCGGCGGCGTCGACTCCACCACGATCTCCATGGACGTGTTGAAGCAGGACTTCGACTTCGTCTTCCCGATCTTCGTCGACGTTCTCCGCAACCCCGCATTCCGCCAGGACAAGATCGACCTCGCCAAGACCGGCGCGCGCACGGCGATTTCCCGCCGTAACGACGATCCGGGCTCGATCCTCCAGCGCGAGATCACCCGCCTCGGCTACGGCAAGGATTCGCCGTATGCCCGGCAGACCGAATACGCCACGATCAACGCCATCACGCGCGATGACATCATCGGCTTCCATCGCGCGTACGTGCATCCGAACAACATCATCCTCGGCTTCGTGGGCGACTTCGACTCAGCGCGCATGGAGCAGCAGCTCCGTCAGGCGTTCGGCTCGTGGGCGCGCGGACCGCAGGCACCAAAGGCACCGCAGGACGTGCGTCCGGCGCAGCCCGGCATCTACTTCGTGCCGAAAGACGACGTGACGCAGGGCAACATCGCCGTCGTGCACGGCGGCGCTCCGCTGCGCAACAGCCCCGACTACGCGGCGCTGCAGGTGATGAACGAGATCCTCTCCGGCGGCTTCTCCGGCCGCCTGATGCAGCGTCTCCGCTCGGAGCGCGGCCTCACGTACGGTGTCGGCGGCGGCGTCAGCACCGAGTGGGATTACCCCGGCCTGTTCCGCATCAACATGGCCACCAAGAGCGGTACGACGCTGGAGTCGGTCACCGCCCTCCGCGAGCAGATCAACCTCCTCACCACTGGTGAGATCACGCAGAACGAGCTGCAGCTCGCGAAGGAGTCGATCCTCAATGCGTACGTCTTCACGGCCGACTCGCGCGCGGACGTGATCAATCAGGCGATGCTGCTCGAGTTCTACGGCTACCCCGCCGACTTCTACACGCGTTACCCCTCGCTCATCGAGAAGGTGACGAAGGAAGACGTCGAGCGCGTCGCCCGCCGCTACGTGAATCCGAACAACCTGGCGGTCCTGGTCGTCGGCAAGGAGAGCGATTTCGAGCGTCCGCTCGGCTCCCTCGGCACCGTCACCCCGATCGACATCACCATCCCCGAGCCGAACGCGCCGGCCGCTTCGAGTGGCTCGACGCAGAACCCAGGCGGCTCGGCCTCGGCTGCTCCAGCGCCGAGCGCTGCCTCCACGGCCGCCGGGAAAGCGCTCGCGCAGAAAGTCCTGCAGTTCGTCGGCGGCAAGTCCGCCGTCGACTCCGTGCAGTCGCTGCGCGTCACGACCGCGCTCAACATGAAAACGCCACAGGGCGACATGCAGATGGATCGCGTCCGCGTGACCCGCTATCCCGATTCGCAGCGTGACGTGATGCGCCTGCCGATGGGTGAGATGACGACGGTCCTTTCCCCGGACGCCGCGTTCGTCATCACGCCGATGGGAACGCAGGACCTGCCGTCCTCGCAGCGCGCGAACCAGATGCAGGAACTGAAGACCGACCCCATCGCCATCCTCAAGAACATCGACAACCCGAAGTACACCTTCACCGCCGGCGCCACCGAGACCATCAACGGCACGCAGGCGCAGGTGCTCGACATCAACGCTGATGGCGCCACCGTGCGCTGGCTGGTCGATCCGGCCACCGGCCGCCTGCTGCGCAAAGTGTCGCAGGCGCGCGGCCCGCAGCCGGGCGAGCAGATCACCGACTACGGCGACTGGAAGAGCTTCGGCGCGATCATGTATCCCACGAGCGCGACGGTCCACGTCGGCGGCGAACAGGTCGCCACCGGCACGAGCAGCGCCGTGGAGATCAACCCGGTGCTCGAAGGAAACCTCTTCACCAAACCTTCCGCGTAAGCAGTTCTGTGAAGGGCGGCCATTTGGCCGCCCTTCACAATAGGACGTATGGGACCGACAGGACCCATAGGACGAATAGGACTATAGGACGGATAGGACCTATAGGACGGAGAGCACCGATCGATGCTGCCTCAGTCCTATTCGTCCCATCTGTCCTATTCGTCCTATTGGTCCTATCGTCACTATGCGGCGCCACCAGGAGCTCCGCCGCGGCACGGACCAAGGCCAGCGCATCGTGGTGGAGCGGCGTCCATGCATCGGCGCCCTGGCGGCGGAACTCTTCGTCGATCAGCGCCTGCGCGAGCTCACCCGATTCCAGCAGAAGGGCGTGCGGGTCGTCCAGCGTTCGCAGCCCGGGCGATCCGTTCGTGCGTCGGCAGCGTCCGCGTCAGCTCGCCGTACAGCGTCACGCGCCAGCCTCGGGCGGCAAGCCAACTCGGCTTGTGCTCAGACGGATGCGGAGCATTCGCTAAAGATGCGCCCGTTTTCCATTGTCGATGGGCTACACTTTCCGTGACATTACGGATAACTGAAACCGGGAAAGTCTGTACGCTGAATAACAATCGGTGCTAACTGGTTGAGGGGTAACGTGATCGGAAACGGATGCGTCATCGCCATCGGTGGCAATGAAGACAAGACGGGGGAGCAGGAGTCGATTCTGGCGGCGTTCGTGGAACGCGCGGGAAGCGAGCTCGCCCGGATCGTCGTCATTCCCTCTGCGTCAGAAGAGCCACTCGAGCGCGCCAGGACGTACGGCCGCATCTTCCGCGAGCTCGGTGCCGCGGACGTGCGCGCGGTCCATGCCGAGCGCGGCGTCGTGACCGCCGAGGAGCGTGAGGCCATTCGCAACGCCACCGGCATCTTCGTCACCGGCGGCAGCCAGGGGCGTCTCATGGATGCCCTGCGCGAGACAGATTGCATCGAGGTCATCCGTGAGACTGTCCGCGCCGGAGCCGTCTACGCCGGCACCAGTGCGGGCGCATCGGCCGCTTCCGCCACGATGATCGCCGGCTCCAACGACGGAGAAATCCTCGAAGAGATGGAGTTCGGCGAAGGCCTCGGCTTGATCCCCGACGTCATCATCGACCAGCACTTCTCCGAGCGCGGCCGCTTGCCGCGACTGATTGCCTCGACCGCCGCCTACGGGATGACCGGCGTCGGCATCGACGAGAACACCGCCATCGTCTGGACCGGGCCCGGCGAAGCTCTTGTCAAAGGCACCGGCGCGGTGACGGTGCTCGACCTGACGAACAAGCTGCACATCCTCAAAGACGGCGCGAAGATTCGGTTCTAGAGCGCGAATGTTGTCATTCGTCCCATAGATCCCATTCGCCCTATTTTTCCGACCGCGCGCCGATCTCGTCGCCTTCCGGGAGCAGTGGCCGTTTCTTCTGCAGATCGAAGGCGTAACCGGTCGGCAGGACGTGCGAGATCGAATCCGTCATGGCGATGACTTCGTCGTCGCTGACGTCGGGCGCGTTCGTGTGAGTGACGGTGCCGTCGAAGACGAAGCACGCGCCTTCGCCGAGGACGGTGAAGCGTTTGCCGGGCTCCACGTCGATGGCCGTGTTCTCGTCCAGGCCGATGCCGAGCACCTGCGGGTTCTGCGAAAAGATGACGAGGAGGCGGCTGACGCGGCCGCGCTGCGCGAAGTGGGTGTCGATGACCGTGTCCCGCCAGTAACCGAGGCCGGGGGCGAGGCGGACGTCGGCACGGCGGACGGTGCCGCGGTCGCTGCCGCCGGTGATCATCGTGCTGCTCATCGCCGCGGCGCCGGCGCTGGTACCGCCGACGACCAGCGCGTGGTTCCAGAGCCGGTTGCGGATCTCCTCGCCGAACGCTGTGCCGGCGATGAGACTCGTGAGGCGCATCTGGTCTCCTCCGGTGAAGAACACGCCCGTCGCGCGGCGCATGACCTCCAGGAGCTCTTCGGCCTCCGCTTCGATCCGTTCCGTCACGCTCGCTTCGTAGACCTCCTTTGCCCCCGCTTTGAGGAACAGCCGCTTGTACTCGCGCTCCTTCTCCTCGGGGCTGGCGGAAGGGGAGCCGCAGACGACGATGACCGCATTGCTGCCGCCGCACATTTCGACGAAGTGCGGCAGGATCACCATGTTGTCTTCGTCTTTGTCCTCATTACCGCCGATGACGAGGAGCCGGCCGATGTTGCGCCCCCCGTTGATCTCATGACGCTTCTGGGTCACGTTGTTCTCCCGTCAATTCAATGGTGCGGTTGCTCTTCGCCAGGAACTTCTCGCGGCGCACGAGACGACCGTCGCGCATGACGATGGCGCCGTTGCAACCGACGCAAACGAGGTCGAGCGAGCTCGCGTCGAGGGCGATGAAGTCGGCGCGTGTTCCAGGCGCAAGCATTCCGCGGTCGTGGAGCTTCAGGACGCGTGCCGTGTTCGCCGTGGCGACGGCGAGCGCCTGTTGCAGCGGCAGAACCTTTTCCATCACCAGCGAGCGGATCTGCTCGAGCAGGATGTGCGGACTCTTGATGGCGGCATCCGAGGAAGCGGTGATGAGCGACAGGTCGGCGCCGCGCTCGAGGTAGAAGCGCATCCAGCGGGCGAGATCCATCTCGTAGACGTCGAGGTCGATCGGCACGCCGCGGCGCGTCAGCTCGATCGCCTCCGCCATCAGCAGCTCGTTGCGCTCGACGTGCGTCGGGTAGAGCGTCGACGGGCGCACCTCGTAGCCGTCGAGCACCGCGCGCAGCACGCCCAGGCGATGCTCGCCGTCGCCGACGTGCAGATGCAGCACGCCCGCTTTGCCGGTCAGCGTCCCCGCGACGTAGCAATCCGTGGCCATGCGCGCGAGCTCGTGCGCGGTGAAGTGGAGCGAGCGGCGGTCGGCGATGGCGATCTCGCCGAAGCCGATGACCTCGTCGATCAGGATGACGTCATCGCGCATCGATGCCGTGAGCGAGCGGCCGTCGTAGCCGCCGGTCCACATCAACGCGCCGATCCCTTCCTCGCGCAGAGCTTTCACGCGTGAAAGCAAGGCGGGGAGAGTTTTCGTGGTCGTGTCTGTGCCGAGCGTCCCCACGACCGTGGTGATGCCGGACGTCCACAGCTCGCTCGCGTGGATCTCCGGCGTCTGCGTGGCGAAGCCTTCTTCGCCACTGCCGCCGATCAGATGCGAGTGCGGATCGATGAGGCCGGGCGCGATGATCCAGCCGCTGGCGTCGATGACTTCGCAATCGAGCTCGCTCGCGACGGTGCGAACGTCGAACCCGCCGATCTTCGCGATGCGGCCGCCGGAGATGAGAATCGGCACGCGCCCGAGCGGATCGGGTGCATAGACGTCACCGTTATCGAGAATCAACATCACCACTGCTGACCAACGACCTGCTGTCTGATCCCCTCGACCCATTCAGCCGCGATTTCCGGTTTGTCGGCCACGATCACGATCAGGTCGCCCGGTTTGGCCTCGCTCACGGCCAGCGCGATGGCCTCCGCTTCGTCATGCCGCTCGACGATCTGCGACTCCCCCATCCCCGCGGCGACGAGCGCTTCGTGGATGAGCTTCGGCACGACGCCCGGCTTGCGTCCTCGGCGGTCGAGGTCCTCGCGAACGATGACGCGGTCGAAGGAGCGGGCGATGACGCTCGCCGACTTCTGAAGGTCTTCGTCGCGCCGGTCGCCGGGGAGGCCGAAGACGCAGATGAGGCGTCCGCGCCGGAGGCCCGCAGCGAGCTCGCTCATCGCCGTCAGACCGGCGGTGTTGTGCGCGTAGTCGATCACCACGCGGAACTCGCCCATCTCCACGATGTTCATCCGTCCCGGCGTCGTCATCTTCGAAGGGAAGAACGACTGCAGCCCGGAAGCGATGTCGCTGATGGCGATCTTCGTGGCGTACGTGGCAAGCATCGCTGCTAGCGCGTTGGCAATGTTGAACCGCGCTTTGCCGGCGAAGGTGATGGGCACATGCTGCGCTTCGCAGAGCGGTACGCGCACGAGCTTGTCGTAGAGCAGCAGCCAGCCGTCTTCGAGCGTGGCGCCGAGGCCGCCTTCCTCGACGTGCGTGCGGAAGGCGCTGTTCTGCGGATCGAGCGAGAAGAGCGCGAGCTTGGACTCGACGTGTCTCTCGCGAATCACCGGCGTCATCTCGTCTTCCGCATTGAGAATCGCGAATCCCTCGGGGAACACGCGGCCGACGGTCACGGCCTTGACGTGCGCCAGATCTTCGACCGTGTGGATGTCACGCATCCCGAGGTGATCCTCGGCGATGTTCGTGACGATGGCGGCGTTCGCCCAGTCATAGCCGACGCCGGCGCGGAGGATGCCGCCGCGGGCTGTCTCGAGCACGGCGAAGTTGACGGACGGATCGCGCAGGACGACTTGCGCGGAGGCGGGGCCGGTCGTGTCGCCCTTCAGCACGAGCGAGTTGCCGATGTAGATGCCGTCGGTGGTCGTCAGGCCGACGCGCCAGCCGGCCATCTTCGCGATGTGCGCGCAGAGGCGTGCGGTCGTCGTCTTGCCGTTCGTGCCGGTGACGGTGATGATCGGGATGCGCGGCTCGCAGCCGGGGGGGAACAGCATGTCGACGACCGCTTCGCCCACGGGACGCGGCTTCCCGATCGTCGGCGCGAGATGCATGCGGAAGCCGGGGGCGGCGTTGACTTCGACGATGCCGCCGCGGTTCGTGGCGATCGGGTCTTCGATGGAGGGGGCGACGACGTCGATGCCGCAGATGTCGAGATCGATGAGCCACGAGATGCGCTCGGCGAGCTCGATGTTCGCCGGATGCACGCGGTCGGTGACGTCGACCGCGGTGCCGCCGGTCGAAAGATTCGCTGTCGTCTTCAGATAGATGATCTGGTCGGCCTCAGGCACGCTCTCGAGCGTCAGGCCGCGCAATTCGAGGAGCTGGCGCGTGCCGGCATCGATACGAATCTTCGTCAGTACCTTCTCGTGGCCCTCGCCGCGGCGCTCGTCGGCGTTGGCGATATCGATGAGCTGCTGGATCGTGTGCATGCCGTCGCCGATGACGTGCGCGGGGACACGGTGCGCGGCGGCGATGAACTTGTGGTTGATGACGAGGAGGCGGTAGTCGTTTCCTTCGAGGTGGGTCTCGACGATGACGCTGGAGCGATACTGCTTCGCTTCCTCGAACGCGCCCTGCAACTCCTCGGCGGTGTGGATGTTGGTGACGATGCCGCGGCCCTTGGAGGCGTCGAGCGGCTTCACGACGACCGGCCAGCCGATGCGCTCGGCGACGCGGAGCGCCCCTTCGTAGGTACGGACGACGTCGCCTTTCGGCACCGGGACGCCGTGGAAGCCGAGGATCAGCTTCGTCTTGTCTTTGTCGCCGGCGGCGTCGACGCCGAGGAACTTCGTGGTCGAGGCGATGGTGGCCTGGATCTTCTTCGCGTTGGCGCCGTAGCCGAGCTGCACGAGGTTGGCCTCGTCGATCCGGATGTACGGGATGCCGCGCTTGACCGCGGCGTCGACGATGGCGCGCGTCGACGGCCCGAGGGCGTTGCGCTGGTAGAGGCAGCGGAGCTCGTTGATCTTCGCGGCGACGTTGAACGGCTCGCCGGCGATGAGCGACTCGACCATCTCGAGCGCCATCTGACCGGCGAGGATGCCGGTCTCGCGCTCTTCACATTCATAGACGACGTTATAGACGCCCGGGGGGCCGGCGGAGCGGACGCGGCCGAAGCCTACGTCGATGCCGGCGAGCGACTGCAGCTCGAGCGCGACGTGCTCCATCACATGGCCGATCCACGTCCCTTCCTCCAGCCTGCTGAAGAAGCCGCCACGCACTCCCTCGGAGCATCGATGCTCGATGAGCGAGGGCACGAGCGACTGGATCCCTTCGACGAAGCCGGGAATGGCGTTACTCGGCCGCTCCTCGTAGGGACCGATGTCGATCTTCCATTTGATGCAGGGGCGATGGGCGTACAGGTTCGGGCCCATCAGGGCAAGACGTTCCAGCACCTCGATGCGGAATCGCGGATTTGTCATGGGTCTCACTCTCTCGGGTGCAACTACCTCTCCGGTTTGCACGAGGAGCAACGGGCACGCCAGCTCCTTTGCGTGTCACGGCAAGCCTACGAGAGAACGAATGGGACTAATGGGATCGTAGGACGGCTCAACTTGAGGGTGGGCGGGTCCCATAGGTCCTATTCGTCCTATAGGTCCTATCCGTCCCATCGTTCCCTGACGCTACGCCCAGTTCTCCACGTGCAGCCCGTCCACCCGCGCAAAGTGTTTGACGTTGTTGGTCACCAGCGTGGCTTCCGCGGCGACCGCATGCGCGGCGATCAGCACGTCGAAGTCGCCGATCGGGCTGCCGCGCTCCGCGAGGGTGGCGGCGATGGTGCCGAATTGGCCGGCGCAGTCGTCGTCGAACGGCATCACCGCCACATTCGCGATGAACGTGTCGATGAGTTGATGCAGCTTCGCCGAGTCGCGGCGGCTGGCACCGTAGCGGAGCTCCGCTACGGTGATGGCGCTGACGCAAAGCTCAGAAGGACGATGCTCCAGGATGCGCGAGCCGACCTTCCCCTGTCCGCGCAAGGCGTAGCTGACGCTGTCGGTGTCGAGCATGTACAGCCGCTTCATGCGAAGGGGTCCTTCTTCTTCGCGATGGCGGCGGCGCGTGGACGCTCGATCTCCTCGCCCCAGCCGCCGAGCGCGGCGATGAAACCGGCGCTCCATTCATCGGCAGGCTCCAGGATCACCTTGCGCCCGACGCGGCGTGCGACGACCTCCGTCGCCCCCTCCGGGAAGCGGCAGGACTTCGGCAGCCGAACCGCCTGGCTTCCGCCGTTATGGAAAATCTTTGCCCGGTCCGTCATGACTACAAATATAGACGCGCGTCTATACATTGTCAAGACGTCAGGGCCTGCTGCTGCTGTCGTCAGTGCAGTGCTCGTCGTCAACTCCATCGTTCTTACCTCGGACCCGAGGCTACCCCGGGAAATGACGAAGTCGACGAAGTTCTACATGACGTAGTATGCCCCTCGATGACCGATGCCCGCCTCACGACCGTGCTTCGACCGCAGGATGTCGTTCTTGGGTTTCGCGCCGGCAGTTTGCGCGAGGCGGTCGACAGTTTGCTGCGTCCGCGACTCGTCGCGCGCGGGCTCGACGCCGTCGGCGCGGACGAGGCGATCGACAGCGTGATGCACCGTGAGGCGCAGGGATCCACGTGCGCCGGCGCCGTTGCGGTGCCGCACGCGCGCATCAGCGGCATCGCGGCGTTCGTGGCCGCGCTGGCGGTCAATCCCGCCGGCGTCTACGCCGATGACGACGCGCCGCGACTCCTGCTGAGCTTCGTCTCGCCGGTGGACGCGGCCGCGGCGCATCTCCGCTTTCTGTCGTCGGTGGCCAAGGCGTTCCGCCGGGAATCGGTCATTGCCGATCTGCTGGAGGCGAAGGACGGCGCCCGTGTCCTGGACGTGCTCAACGCCATCGGCGCGTAAGCACTCCGCTCCTACTTCAACACGGCCTGTGCGATCAGCATGTAAATCGCCAGACCGCTGGCATCGACCACGGTGGTGATCATCGGCGCCGAGACCAGCGTCGGATCGATGTTGAACTTCTGCGCGAGGATCGGCACCAGCGCGGCCACGACGTTGGCCCAGGCGCAGACCACGAGAATCGTGAGGCCGACGACCAGCGCCAGCGGCGTGCCGGTGCCCCACATCAGCGCGCGGATCGCGGCGAAGATGCAGAGCAGGGCGCCTAACAGCAACCCCGCGCCCGTTTCGCGGACGAGGACGCGAAACGCGTCGCGTTTGTGCACCTGGCCCAGTGCCAGCGCGCGGATGATGGTGGAGACGGTCTGGCTGCCGGCGTTGCCGCCGGTGCCGATGATCAGCGGGATGAAGAACGACAGCGCGACGACTTCGCTCAGTTGCTGGCTGAAGTGACGCAGGACGTTGCCGGTGAGCGTTGCCGCGACGAAGAGCAGCAGCAGCCAGCCGACGCGACGCCGCACGACGCTGACGATCGATGCGCCAAAGTAAGAGAAGCCCTGCTCCTCGTCTTCTTCGCCGCCGACGCCGCCCATGCGCAGGATGCTCTCGGTTTCGCGGGCGACGAGGACGTCGAGCACGTCGTCCACGGTGATGATGCCGAGGGGGCGGTCGTTGTTGTCGACGACGGGAATGGCGTTGAAGCTGTACTTCGAGACGAGGCGCGCCACCTCTTCCTGCGAGACATCGGGGCTGACGGTGATCACCTCGTGCGTCATGACGTCGTGGATCTTCGTCAACGGCGACAACGGCAGCAGCTTGCGCAGCGACACCACGCCGACGAGCCGGTCGCCGTCGACCACGTAGAGGTTCGAGACGGTGGCGGTGGTCGGATCGATCGTTCGCAGGCGGTCGAGCGTCTGCCCCACGGTCCAGTCGCCGCCGACGCGCACGAAACGCGCGGTCATCAGCCGCCCCGCCGTGCCGGGCTCGTAAGTCAGCAGCCCCGCGGCCGCCGCGCGGTTCGACATCGCCTCCAACACCGGCGCCCGCTTCTCCTCGGGGATGAAGGAGAGGATGCGCGCCGCGTCGTCCGGCTCGGTCTTGTCGAGCGCCGACGCCAGCGTGCGCGGCGGGATGCGCGTCAGCGCGAGCATCAGCGTCTCGCCGACGAGATAGGGGAGGACCTCGCTGAACTGCTCGATGGAGAGGTTCTCGAGGACGCGCACCTGGTCTTCGCGGGGGATCTCGCTGACGACTTCCGCGACGTCGGCGGGGTGGAAAGGGCGCAGCCCTTCGCCGATCGCTTCCGGATGATGGCGGACGATGTCGAGGAGATCGGGACCGAGGAGGGGCACGAGCTGCATGGCGCCCGCGAGAATAGCAGCGATACACTCCGCCGCGTGAAGCGTGAGATAGCGGTGGCGCTGCTGTTCGCGGCGCTCGCGGTTGTGATGACGTGGCCGCTGGCGCCGAACGTCGATCGCGCCGTCGCGTATCCGCAGGACCCGTACCTCAACGCGTGGATCGTCGACTGGGTCCAGCACGCGCTGGTCTCCGACGCGTCGCTGTTCGACACGAACGTGCTGCATCCGCGGCGCGACACGCTGGCACTCAGCGAGAACATGCTCGGCATTGCCGTTCCGCTGCTGCCGCTGAAGCTCTTCGGCGCCAGTCCGATCGTCGTCCTCAACGTGGCCATGCTCCTCGGCTTCGCATTGAGCGGCTACGGCATGTACGTGGCGGCGCGCATGCTGACGGGGTGCGTCGGCGGGGCGATCGTCGCCGGGATCTTCTTCGCGTACGTGCCGTGGCGCTTCACGCACCTGTCGCATCTGCAGCACATGTGGACACTCTGGCTGCCGCTGATGCTGGCCGCGCTGTGGTCGTGCTTCGACGAGGACACGCCACGTTTGAGGAAGGCGGCGCTGTTCGGCTTCGCGTTCTTCATGAACGGGCTGACGAACCTGCACTGGCTGGCCTTCGGCTCACTGGCCATCGCGCTGACGTACGTCGTGCTGGCGATCTCGCGCAGACGTGTGCGGCTGGACGTGGTGTTCGCCACGATCGTGGCGACGGTGGCGCTGATTCCGATCCTGTTGCCGTATGCGCGCGTGAAAAGGCAGTACAACCTGCGCACGAACCGCGATGAGCCGCTCGGCTATTCAGCGGAATGGAGCGACTGGCTGATCGCGAGCCTGCACAACCATCTCTGGGGAGAGCGCACGAACGACGGCAGCGTCGATCCGGAGCGCTGGCTCTTTCCGGGCGCGCTGGTGCTGGTGCTGGCGGTGATCGGGATCGTTTACGCCTTGCTCACGCGACATCGCGATGCATTGGCGACTGCTGTTTTGTGGACCCTGCTGGGCATTTTCGGCTCGCTGGGGCTCCGCTTTCCGCTGCACAGCTTTTTCTATGAGCACGTGCCGCTGTTCGGCGGCATCCGTGCGCCGGCCCGGTGGGCGATGGTGGCGTACTGTGGCCTGGCGCTGCTGGCGGCGTTCGGGGTGAGTGCGTTGATGCAGTCGCGCCGGCGGCGGCGGGGGAGCGATGGGCCCGAGCCGACGAATGGCTCCCACTGGCGCCACGCTGTCGTGATCATCATCATCGGCGGGGCGATGCTCTATGAGCTCAACGCCGCCCCGGTGCGCTGGTACATGATCGATCCTCGCCCGGCGCCCGTCCATCGCTGGCTCGCGCAGCAGCAGACTGGCGCGGTCGTCGAGTTGCCGATGACGCATCGCTACACGTACGAGTACATCCTCCGTTCCACCGTGCACCGCAAGCCGCTCGTGAACGGCGTGCCGGAGCCCGCGCTGACGTCGTATTGGGATCTCGTCGCCGCGAGCAATACCCCAGGCTTCATCGATCAGCTTCGCCGCCTCGGCGTCACGCACGTCATCCTGCACGGCGACATCCTCGACGACGATTGGGAAACCACGCGCGCGTGGCTGCGGGATGCGCTGGCGAAGAAGCAACTGCACCATGTCGCCCGCTTCCACGCGAAGCTGCACGGCGATTACGTGTTCACGCTGGACGAGGGGCCGCCGCCGCAGGAGCAGGAGCAGGTCGCGCTGCAGCAGTTCCTCGCCGGCACCGCGGTGCAGAACGATCGCGTGTTCGGCTACCTCGACCAGCCGCGCTGGGACGCACGCGCCGGCGAGACGCTCCTGGTCTCCGGCTGGGCCATGTCTCCCTACGGCATCCGCGAGGTGCGCCTGCTCCTCGGCAACGGACGCTGGGTCGAGCGAGCGGAGCTGGCGCCGTACCCCGAGGTGCAGCACCTCCATCCGTGGTACCCGATGACCACGCAGCCGGCCTTCGCCAGGCGGATCCCGCGGCCACGCGGCATGCCGGAGTGGACGGACATCCAGGTGGAGATCATCGACAACCGCGGCGACCGGAAGCTGCTGGATGACGTGTGGTTCATCTGGCCGCGGTAGCCGCAGGACGACAGGACGAATACCAATAGGACCAATAGGACGGATAGGACAGATGAGAATCACACCTGTCCCATTCGTCCTATAGGTCCTATTCGTCCTGTCGTTGCCCCTTCGCGGTAAACTCCCGCCATGTCGCGCGCGGTCGTGCTGTTTGCCCGCAGTCCGGCCCGCGAGGCCGTGGCGAAGGGGCTGCGCATCGCGACGGCGGCGCCGCTGTTCGGCGCGCTGTTCACCGCCTGGATCGATGCCGCGCGGCAGCACGGCGCTATGCCGGTGGTGGCCTGCGCGGCGGAAGATCGCGCCGCGCTGGAGGCGCTGGCGAATCACCGTTGCCTTTGGCTGACGCAGCGTGGCGTCACGTTCGGCGCGCGCGTGGCGGCTGCGGCTGACGATGCTTTTGCGCTCGGCTTTCGCGCGGTCCTGATTGCCGCGACCGATGCGCCGCCGACGGCTGCGCTGGCTGGCGCATTCGCCGCACTGGATGACGGCCGCCCGGTCATCGCACCCGCGCGTGACGGCGGCATCAACTTCCTCGGCATTACCCAACCCGAGCCCGCTCTGCTGACGCGGCTCGCTCCGCGGCAACGGAACCTCGTTGCTCTCTGCCGCGCGTACTTTGCGGAGCTCGTCCTGCTCGACGCTGTCGTCGACGTCGATTCGCCCGCTTCGCTGGCGGCCGCGCGTCGCGATGAGGCCTGGCGCTTGTGGCGCGCGTTGCTGGTCCTTCCGGTCGTGGAGCCGATGACGGTCGCCTTCCACATTCGGCGCGGCGTGGCCCGCGTGACTTCGTCGCGGCCGCCTCCGGCGCTGTAACACCTTCACCTCACACGACCAATAGACAGGTAGACGAATGGCTTCGCAGGGCGGAGCCGTCCGTCTCCTTCGTCTCATCGCGTCAGAAAGGAACGATTCAGATGCCCAGCTATTACATGTCCGAGGATCTTGCGCGTTTTGGAGAGATCTCGAAGGCGAACCCGAAGGGGTGGGATGCCTTCATGAACTGGTACCAGCAGACCATGGCGCCGGGTGCACTCGACGAGAAGACGAAGAAGCTCATCGCGCTCGCCGTGGCGTACGCGATCCAGGAGCCGTACTGCATCGATTCGTACTCGTCGGCCTGCAGCGATGCCGGCCTGTCGCCGGAAGAGATGGCCGAAGCCGTCGGTGTCGCGGCGGTAATTCGCGGCGGCGGCACGATCGCGCACTGGGCGCAGTCGTGCAACGCCATGGCGCGGAAGGAAGTGTAGCGGGATGTCGCGCGTCCTCGTCATCGGCGCCGGGCCGATGGGCATCGCCGCGGCCATCGGCGCGGCGGACCGTGGGCATATCGTGACCGTGCTCGAGCGCGGTGACGTCGGGGCCTCGCTGCGCACGTGGGGCGCGACGCGTTTCTTTTCACCGCTTTCCATGAATGTTTCGCCGCGCATGCGCGAGCTCCTCGGCACGCTCGACGACGACGCGTTGCTCACCGGTCCTCAGTACGTGGAGCAGATCCTTCTGCCGCTCACCGAACGCGAGCCGTTGCGCGGCCGTGTGCGCACGGGGCATCGCGTCGTCGCCATCGGCCGCCGTGGCCTGACGCGTGGCGGCTATGCCGGTCATCCGTTGCGCGCGGAGCGTCCGTTCCGCGTCATCGTCGAATCGGCCAAGGGCGAAGAAGTGCTCGAGGCGGAGCACATCCTCGATGCGAGCGGCGGCCTCGTCATGCCGCGCGCGTTCGGCGTTGGTGGCCTGCCGGTGCGCGGCGAGTCGCGGCTCGCGCGCCGTCCCATCCGCACGCTGGGCGAGCTGATGTCGCTGCGCGACGAGCTGCGCGGCAAGCGCGTGCTGCTCGTCGGCGACGGCCACTCCGCCGCGAACGCGATCAACTTCCTCGACACGATCGCGCGCGAAGAGCCGTCGACGCAAATCGTTTGGACCGTGCGCACCGCCAATCGCCGCCCGTGCGAAGAGGTGGCGAACGATCCGCTGCCGGAGCGCCGCGCGATCGTGGAGAAAGCGAATGCGCTGGCCGAGGCGCCGCCGCCATACTTGCGCATGGAGCGGCGGGCGATGATCGACGCCGTGGCGCAGACGAACGGCCACGTCACCATCGCGCTGACGGGTGAGCGCAGCATCGAAGCCGACTACATCGCTGCCTTCACCGGCTATCGGCCCGACGCCTCATTCCTCGGCGAGTTGGCCGTGGAGACATCACCCGTCACTGAAGGAGGTGCACGGCTGTATCGCGCGATCTCGAACGTGACGGATTGCCTGTCGGTGCCGAAGGTGAAGAAGGAAGATCTGGTCTCGGGGGAGCCGGGCTACTGGTTCGTCGGTTCGCGCAGCTATGGGCGCGCGCGGACGTTTCTGCTGCAGACGGGCATGCAGCAATTGCAGACGATTCTGGAGGCGCTATGAGCGAACACGCCGTCGAGCATTCGCAGCCGCGGCCGCATCCTCATGTGCCGCTCGTGCAACTGGACACGCTCTGGTTTCAGGTCGCGGGGACGATCTGCAATATCGAGTGCACGCACTGCTTCATCTCGTGTTCGCCCCGCAATCATTCGCACGAGATGATGTCGCTGGCAGACGTGGAAGCGCGGCTGGCGGAGGCGCGCGGGCTCGGCGTCCGCGAGTACTACTTCACCGGCGGCGAGCCGTTCATGAATCGCGACATGCTGCCGATTCTCGAAGCGACCCTGAAGCAGGGGCCTGCGACGGTGCTGACGAACGGGATGCTTCTGCGCAAGGAAGTGTGCCGCCGATTGCGCGACCTGTTCGACGCCAGCGAGTACTCGCTCGACCTCCGCGTCAGCCTCGACGGCTTCGACGAGGAGTCGCACGACGCCATCCGCGGGGCCGGTGTCTGGCAGCGCGTGATGCTCGGGCTGCAGAACCTGGCCGAGGTGGGTCTGAACCCCGTCATCACCGTGACGACGGCAGCCGAGGGGGTGGAGACGTCGGCGGGACGCACGCGGTTCCTCGACCTGATCCGCGGCTTCGGCTTCGACAAGCCGCGATTGAAGGTGCTGGCGCTGTTTCGCATCGGTGCCGAGGAGACGCGCACGCGCGCCTACGAGGATTGGGAGCGGCTGACGCAGGACGAATTGACCGACAGCGAGGCGAGCGTGCTGCAGTGCTCCTCCTGCCGCATGGCCACGAGCAAAGGCGTTTTCGTTTGCCCGATCCTGATCGAAGAGCCGGAGGCGCGGATGGGGGAGACGCTGGCGGAGACGCTCCGCGCGTTCCCTCTGAAGTACGGCGCCTGCCACACCTGCTGGGTGGATGGGGTGACGTGCACGACGTGACGCGCATCGGCTTCATCGGCGGCGTGTACTCCAACTACCACGCGCTGGTGGCCACGCTGGAGGCATTCCAGCGCCGCAACGTCGACCAGCTGTACTTCCTCGGCGATCTCGGCGCCTTCGGTCCTCATCCGAACCGCGTCCCGGAGCTGCTCATCCAGCGCAACATCCCCGGCATCCAGGGAAACTACGAGGAGTCGCTCTCCTCGGGTGCCACCGACTGCCATTGTGGCTACACCGATCCGCGCGACAACCATTACGCGCAGATCTCCTACGACTACACGTTCGCCAACACCGCCGACCGCCACAAAGAATGGATGGGGACGTTGCCGCGCGAGCTGCGTTTCGTCGCCGGCGGCCGCCGCTTCCTCCTCGTGCACGGCTCGCCGCGCAAGATCAACGAGTTCCTCTGGCGCTCGACCTCGCCCGAGCCGTTCCTCGAGCGCCTCTTTACCGAGCACGAGGCGGACGTCATCGTCTGCACGCACACCGGGCTCCACTGGCACAAGGCGCTGGCGAGCGATCGCCACGTCATCAACGCGGGCGTCATCGGCCGCCCGGCGAACGACGGGCAGACGAACGTCTGGGCCACGATCGTGGAAGTGGGGGAGGGTGTGAACGTCGAGTTCGTCCCTATCCACTATGACCATCGGCGGCTGGCGGAGGAGATGCGAGGCGAGAAACTGCCGGACGAGTTCGTCGAGACGGTGCTCACCGGCTGGTGGACGACCTGCCTGGAGATCCTTCCGCCGAAGGAGCGGGCGGCAGGCCGGTATTGAGCTTGCTGTGTCCGTCGGCAGGAGGTATTGATGCGCAAGCTTTTGCTCTTCCCAACGATCGTGGTTTTCGCACTCGCGTGCAAGGAAGTTGGTGATCCAACCCCCGACCCGGCCGACGGCCTCGGCAGCGGCGCCACGATCACCGAAACCAGCGGCACCGGCGGCAATCCGAATCCCAATGCCGCCACCAGCACCAACACTGGCCTCGGTGAAGGCCACATCGGCATTTCCAGCACCGGCGAGGTGGTAAACACGCAGACCGATACGGCAGGGACGCCGGGGACCACGACCGGCACGGCCACAACCGGCACCGTTGGCAGCACCACCGGTACGACCGGCACGGTGTCGACCACGACCACCTGACGTTTGGCGGCGTTGTCCGTTTTCCGTTGTCCGTGCTGCGCTATGCGATCGTGCAGCGCCAGCACGGAAAACGGACAACGGAAAACGGACAACGCCGTTCCGTCAGTGCCTGAAGTGCCGTTCCCCCGCAAACACCATGGCCATGCCGCGCTCGTTGGCGGCGGCGATGACTTCCGCGTCGCGCACGGAGCCGCCCGGCTGGATCACGGCGCGCACGCCGGCATCGGCCAGGATGTCCAGCCCATCGCGGAAGGGGAAGAAGGCGTCCGACGCGGCGAACGTGCCTGCTGACGGCAGCACGGCTTTCATGATCGCGACCTTCGCGGCGTCGACGCGGCTCATCTGCCCGGCGCCGATGCCGACCGACTGCGATTCGTTCGTCAGCACGATGGCGTTCGACTTCACGTGCGCGCAGACGATCCAGGCGAACTCCAGCCCGGCCATTTCCGCATCCGTCGGCTGACGCTCCGTCACGACCTTCCACTCGGTGCGAGGAGAGACGCGATCGGGCGACTGCGCGAGGATGCCGCCGGCGGCGCTGCGGTACTCCAGCTCCTGCACGACGGCGCGCGTCGTGACGAGGCGGAGGTTCTTCTTCTTCGCCAGCACTTCCAGCGCTTCCGGCGCGAAGGCGGGAGCGACGATCACTTCGAGGAACAGGTCGGCGATCGCGCGCGCGCACTCCGCGTCGAACGTCCGGTTCGCGCCGATGATCCCGCCGAAGGCCGACACCGGATCGGATTCGATAGCGGCACGCAGCGCGTCGAGCAGCGTGCCGCGTCGGGCAACGCCGCACGGATTCGTGTGCTTGATGATCGCGGCGGCCGGCTCGCGGAACGCGTTCGCCAGCTTGATCGCCGCGTCGAGATCGAGGAGGTTGTTGTACGACAGCTCCTTCCCCTGCAACTGCTCGAACGGGCGGTCGCCTGCGTGCACGTAGAAGCCCGCCTTCTGATGCGGGTTCTCGCCGTAGCGGAGATCCTGATACTTCTCCAGCTCCAGCGTCAGCGTTTCCGGCGCGTCGGTGTCATCACCAGCGTCGGCGCCATGCAGGTAGTTCGCGATGGTGATGTCGTAGACCGAGGTCTTCGCGAAGACGGCCATGGCGGCGTGGAGACGGAACTCCTCGCTGATGTCGCCCTGCTCGTGCTCCTGGATGAAGTCCTCGTACATCGCGGGATCGCTGAGCACGACGACGTGACGGTAGTTCTTCGCCGCGGCGCGCAGCATCGACGGACCGCCGATGTCGATCTGCTCGATCGCTTCGGCCAGCGTGACGCCTTCCTTCGCGATCGTCTGCTCGAACGGGTAGAGGTTCACGACGACGAGGTCGATCGGCGGGATGCTGAGCCGCTCGACGTCCGCGACGTGATCGCGGTTGTCGCGGTCATGGAGGATCGCGCCGAAGACTTTCGGCGTCAGCGTCTTCACGCGGCCGCCGAGGATCTCGGGGGCTCCGGACCATTGGGCGATGGCGGTGACGGGGATTCCGGCGTCGGTCAGATGCTTCGCGGTGCCGCCGGTCGAGAGGATCTCGACGCCCTTCGACGTCAGGTACTGCGCGAGCTCGATGATCCCGGTTTTGTCGGAGACGGAGAGGATTGCACGCTCAATTTGCATTCAACAGCAGGTTGCCGCGCGACATCACGGATGCACTCCGCACGTCGCCACCGGCCTCTTTCCAGATGAAGTAGTAAAGATTGACGAGATCGGAGACGGAGCGGGAGTAGGAGATCGACGCGATGCCGAACGCCGTCGACCGGTCGTCGAACTCGGCGGACGTGCGGCGCGTCCCGTAGCGGAAGTACTCCTCGCGAATGAGCGGCTGAAACCGCGCACTGCGCGCGAAGGTCTTGTCGAGGTAGCGGTTGAGGTCGAAGTGGCGGTCGAGGCCGTAGAACACCGTCGGGAACTTCGACAGCCGGCGCTCGAAGTACTTCGTGTAGTCCTCGTACGAAGCGGCGAGGCGGGCGTCCTCAATCACATGGAACGGATTGTTCGCGTCGGCCACGAAGTGGGCGAGCATGCCGAGGTTCTCCACGATCTCCGGCATGGGGCGGTTGCTGCGGATCATCTGCGTGATCGTGCGCGTATCGCGCTCCAGCCGCGTGCGGAGCTGCGTACGGCGGTGGGCGTCGGAGCCTTCGTCGGCCCGAGCACGCTCGAGCCCGCGAAGATAGTCGGCCTCGAAGCGGTCGATCACGAGCCGCATGTCCGGAGGAGCGAGCGCGGCTGCTTTCGTCGCGATTTTTTTATCGGAAACGGCAGTCCAGGCGTTGGCGGTGACCGGGAGAAACGCGAGGAAGAGGACGATTCCGAGGGGTTTCATTGTTCGGGTGCATCGTAGCGTATGACTCCCGAGTTTGCAGCCCATCTGGCCACTCTGCGCGCCTGCCGCGCCTGCCCGAACGTGCAGGGACAGCCGATCGTCGGCGCCGTCGAAGACGCCCGAGTGATGCTCGTCGGCCAGGCACCCGGTCCGCGCGAGGCGGTGGAGAACCGCCCCTTCGCCTACACCGCGGGCAAGCGGATGTTCGGCTGGTTCGCCGAATATCTCGGCCTCTCCGAGGAGCAATGGCGGGAGTCGGTGCACATCGGCGCGGTGATCCGCTGCTTCCCGGGCCGCGACCCGAAGGCGGGCGGCGACCGCGTGCCGGACGCGTTCGAGATGGCCCAATGCGGTACGCACCTCGACCGGGAGATGAGGCTGATCCGTCCGCAGCTCGTCCTCGCGGTGGGAACGCTGGCCTCGACGCAACTTCTTGGCATCGCCCAGCTCAAGGAAGCAGTAGGCCGCTTACATCAGGCGACGCGCGCCGGCCACACGTTCGATGTAGTGGTGCTGCCACATCCGTCGGGGCGCTCGACGTGGCTGAACCGGCCGGAACATCGGGCCTTGTTCGAAGAATCGATGCGCCTGATCCGCGCGCATCCGGCGTTCAAGGCGACGTTCGGCAGGGGACGATAGGACGGATGGGACGAATGGGACCTATAGGACGAATGGGACCAGGCTGAGTCCCATCTGTCCTATAGGTCCCATTCGTCCTATTCGTCCTATCGGCGCCTGACGTTACGATACGCGCTCAATGTCGCGCGCCCGAGCTCTCGTTTTTGTCATTGCGCTGATGTGGGTGGTTCACTTTCTGCGCGTGGTGCTTCCCGGGTCCATTGTCTACGGGATCATTCCCCGCACGCTCGATGGGCTGGCGGGGATCGTCATGGCTCCGTTTCTTCATCTGAACCTGGCGCATCTGTGGTCGAACACGATTCCGCTGGCGATCCTCGGGGCGGTCGTGCTGCTGCGGGGGACGAATCACTTTCTCTCCGTCTTTGCGATGACGGCGCTGTTCTCCGGGTTCGGGACGTGGATCTTCGGCTCGCGCGGCATGCACATCGGCGCCAGCGGCGTGGTGTTCGGTCTCGCCGGCTATCTGCTGTTCCGCGGGATCTTCGAGAAGACGCTCGTCTCGATTGTCATTGCGGTGGTGATCGGCTTCCTCTACTGGGAGATGATCGCGTTCGGGCTCGTGCCGCAGCAGGGGATCGGGTGGGCCGGGCACTTCTTCGGCTTCGTGGGGGGCGCCGTTGCCGCGCGGCACTACACGCGCGGGGCGCGTCGCCGGTCGCTCATATAGTTGCGGACGATGTAGTCCATCTCGGCGTACGTCGTCTGCAAGGCGATACGCGACTCGAAGATGAGATGGACGCTGGCGGAGAACATCAGCCCCGCGCCGATGAAGCCGAGCGACAGCGGGACCCAGGCGAAGTGGACGCCGAAGAGCGTCACGATCCCGATGGCGACGCTCGTGGCCACGAACATGGCCAGCGCGATGTAGAGCCGCGTCATCGACTTCTGCAGGATGCGGGAGCGTCGCGTCGAGCGGTCGAGCTGCGCGAAGAGGAGCGTCCGCTTCTCCTCGAGATGCGGCTGCGGCTCCACTTTCTCTTCCAGCTCCTCGACCTCCTTGGCCATCTCACGCACGCGATCGACCACGCGCGTGAGACGGTTGGAGGTCGTGAGGATGAGGGAGCCCGAGGCGAGGATCAGCACGGCGGGCGTGATCATCGCGGAGAGGACCTCGAGAACCGACGAGATCTCGCTCGCCGAGCGTGCGACTTCAGGCAACATGAGCGAAAGCGCTGCGCGTCAGGTTCTCGTGACCGTTGTCCGTGACGGCGAGATCGTCTTCGATCCGGATGCCGCCGAACTTGCGGAAGGAGTCGACCTTCTCCCAGTTGATGTACTTCGAGTTGGGCGACGCTTTGAGCTCGGCCAGCAGCGAGTCGATGAAGTAGAAGCCGGGCTCGATCGTGAAGACGTGGCTCGACTGCACCACGCGCGTCAGCCGCAGGTACGGATGCCCCTCGGGCTTCGGGATCGTTTTGCCGAAGGCATCGGCCGCGAAGCCGCCGACGTCATGCACCTGCACGCCGATCAGGTGGCCGACGCCGTGAGGGAGGAACGTGGAGGTGATGCGCGTGTCGTAGGCGCCGGCCGCGTCGATGTCCTTGACGAAGTCGAACTCGACGAGCAGCTCCGCCACCTTGCGGTGGGCGAAGAGATGGACGTCGATGTAGTTCACGCCCGGCTCGATCATGGCGCAGATCTCCTGCTGCGCGCCGTCCATGGCGTTGATCAGGTCGTGGAACTCGTCCTCGCGCGTGGAGTAGGTGCGCGTGATGTCGGAGGCGTAGCCGTTGTACGTGGCGCCGGCGTCGATGAGGAACGAGTGGAGCGCGTTGCCTTCGAAGCGGTGGCGGTTGTGGTGGTAGTAGTGCAGCACCGCCGCGTTCTCGTTGAGGGCGATGATGTTGCCGTACGGCAGCTCTTCGTCCGTGTGGCTGGCGGCGCGGAGATAGGCGAGGTGGATCTCGTACTCCGAGAGGCCGTCGCGGAACGCCTCTTCCGCGGCGACGTGGCCGCGCGCACCGCGCACGTTCGCGCGGCGGAGGCAGGAGAGCTCGTACTCGGTCTTCCACGCGCGGTCGAAGTCGAGGCGGTTCAGCAGATCCTGCGGGTTCGGGGCGAAGTCGCCCCACGAGGCGAACGATTCGTTCCACTCGCCGATGAACGCCGTGCGTCCCTTCGGCATGAACTGCTTCGCGTCATCGGGATTGGCGATGAGGTGCAGGTCGAAACGCGAGACCCACTTCTCCTGCGGCACCGCCGCCGACTTGTGCCAGTAGTCGACCGGCTGGAAGTAGAGCATCTTCGGCTTCACGCCGGGCGTGTAGATGATGAAGCAGTGGGGATTGTCGACGACCGGCGCCCACACTTTGAAGTGCGGATTCGCCTTGAAGGGGTAAGGCATGTCGTCGAGAAACTGATAGTGCAGCGCGCCGGAGAAGATGACGACGTGGTCGTACTTCAACTCGGCCATCGCGCGGTCGTGCCGCAGCTTCTGGACGGTGACGTGAGCGGTGTAAAGAGTGAACAGATCGTCCATGCGCGGCGAGGATACCTCACTCGATCAGGCGCCGGAACGCGGGGTGACAGGACCGATAGGACGAATGGGGCAGAGAGGACGAATAGGACACCGGGAGACGCATCGCTAACTTCTGCTCGGGGTTGGGTGGGTCCTATTGGTCCTATCTGTCCTATTCGTCCCATGGGTCCTATCGTTCCCCGTCTCCCTACGAACACTCCGCCAGCTTCCGCAGCAGAAACCGCTTCTCCGTCATGGTCGACGGCAACTCCAGCGCGCGGGCAAAGTGCTGCGCGGCTTTCACGCGATCGCCGGCGCGCAGCCACAACTCGCCCAGCGTGGTCGACAGCGGCAGGTAATCGCGCAGCGGAACGGCCAGCGCTTCGATCTCCGCGATCCCCGCCTCCGGGCCGCGCGCCATGGCGATGGCGATCGCGCGGTTGAGCAGCACGACCGGCGTCGGCTTCAGCGCCGCCAGCTCGTCGTAGTGGGTGATGATGCGCTCCCAATCCGTCTCGGCGAAGGAGCGCGACAGCACGTGACGTCCCGCGATCTCTGCCTCCACGTGATACGCCGTCACGACGTCGCCCGACGCGGAAGCGTCGAGCGCGCGCATCCCCTGCGCGATCAGCGTCCAGTTCCATAATGAGCGATCCTGCTCCGCCAGCGTCGCCAGCTCCCCCGCGGCATCGACCCGTGCCGGCAGCCGCGCCGCCTGCAACAGCATCAACGCCAGCAACGCCTGCGCGGCCGGGGAGGTGGCGATGGGATGCTCCACGAGCTGCCGCGTCAGTCGGATGGCCTCTTCGCACACGTCGAGCCGTACGAGCTCTTCCCCCGCATGCGCGCTGTACCCCTCATTGAACATGAGATACAGCACCTCCAGCACCGACTCGAGCCGCGGCGCCAGCTCACCGCGCGGTGGAAACTCGATCGGAATCCGCTCGTCGCGAATCAGCCGCTTGGCACGGACGAGGCGCTGCGCGATCGTCTCCTTCTTCGTCAGGAACGCGCGCGCGATCTCCTCCACCCCGAACCCGCCCACCGTCTTCAGCGTCAACGCCACCCGGCTCTCCCGCGGGATCGCCGGATGGCTGCACATGAGCATCAGCCGCAACTGGTCGTCCCGTAGTTCGTGCGCGAACGCGGGATCGTCCTCAACGGCGCGCTCGCTGAACGCGCGCACGACCTCCGGCTCCTTCTCCCGCAGGTTCGTCTCCCGCCGGAGCTGATCCAGCGCCTTGTTCCGCGCCACGCGGAACAGCCACGCCGTCGGATTCTCAGGGACGCCGTGGAAGCTCCAGTGCTGCAGCGCCGAGATCAGCGCCTCCTGCACGACCTCCTCCGCGAGCGACAGGTTCGCCGGCCCGAAGACGCGGGTGAGCGTGGCGACCATCTGCCCGGCATCATGCCGGAACAGATGGTCGACCAGGCCGTGCACCTCGGACATCAGAGCTCGATTTCGCGGATCTCGATCGAGCCGAAGTCGAGGTGAGGACAATCGCCGGCGAGCCGCACGGCTTCGTCGTAATCAGCCGCGTCGATGACGAAGTAGCCGCCGATCACTTCCTTGCTCTCGACATACGGCCCGTCCGTCACACTCACACCGTTGTCCTTCCGGACCACGATGCGCCCCTGACCGTCACGCAGTTTCTGGCCGCTCCCGCCGACTTTCTCGCGCCACGCGGAGTAACGCTCGAGGATCGCCTGAATCTCTTCCGGGGTGATGTCCTCCGGGAACGAGCCGTTGTCGCGGAGCATCAGTACGTATTGAGGCATGTGTTTCTCCTTTCTTCACTCTACTGACGAATGAAGAGAAGAGGAATCGACACGCCGCGCAAAAAACAAAGCGCGCCGACCGCATTGCGATTATCGGCGCGCTCCAAGTTTCGCCAGCGATCCCTTTCGGGTCGTCTGACTAATGTGCGAACGGAATGCCAGCGTTGTTCGTGTTGCCGACAGGGGACGACGAGGGGCCTCCGGCGGGCGGGTACGACCCGCGGCGCTTGTTGCCTCAGGCTCGGCGCACGGCGTCGCG
>DASVEE010000017.1:0-9498 GCA_036380735.1 Thermoanaerobaculia bacterium
CTATTGGTGGAATGTGGAAGGACGTCACTGCGGGAGGAGGGAGGAGAGACGACGAGGGGCCTCCGGCGGGCCGGTGCGACCGGCAGGCGCTGGTTGCTGCGCTTAACGGGCGCTTTGGACTGAAACGGCATTCGCGGCGAGACCGAGCAGCCAGCGGAGCAACCAGCGCTGCCGGTCGCACCGGCCCGCCGGAGGCCCCTCGTCGTCCTCTATCCTGCGCCGGTCGGCGAGTGGTTACTTGGGGAGAAGGGAAGCGAGCCCTTCCTTATCAAGCGCGGAGGTGATCGCGCTGACCGTGCAATCCAGTGCAGCGGCAATCCTCATGAGCGTAAGCAGATTCGGCAACAGGACGCCACGCTCCAAGTCACTGATATGACTTTGCCGGAGGCCGGTCCGCTCGGCCAAGATCACCTGAGTGACTTGCCTCTCTTCGCGCAATTTGCGCACGCGATCCCCAATCAATTCGCCGGCGCGCGTACTCGATTCTTTCACGCCACGCCCCTCTTGACTATTGGTGCAAACCGATATAAGTTTAAACCGATCAAAGGGAGGCCCGCGAACATGCTTGAACCCGGCATCATTGACCGCATCCGCCACATCTTCCTACACCCGCGCCCGCACGTCAGCATCTCTCAAGCGACGGCCCTCCTCGGCTGGACCCGCGCCGAGATGACCGCCGCCATCGCCTCCGGGGAAGTGGAGCTGATGACCACCCCCCTCGGCAAATGGTTCTGGCGCGAAGAACTGATGTCCAAAGCCCTCGAAACCTGGCCCCTCGACGCCATCGAAGAAGCCCTCGGCCCCGACGCCGACACCATCCTCCCGCACGCCATCCGCACCGCCGAACTCCGCGTCCGCCTCCCACGCCACCACATCGCCATGCTCCACCACAAAGCCGAACAGCAACAGACCACCGTCAGCCACGCCCTCGCCCGCGAACTCGACGCCATCGCCAGCGCCGAAGCCCCCGAGCTCTCGACCGCCATCCCCGGCTTCGCCGCCGCCCTCGCCTGGCCCGACGCCGAACACGCCCAACTCCCCTGCTGAAGGACCATCGCCATGCGCGCCACCCGCCGCCCCGCACCCCCAGTGGAACCGTACCGCGCCAGCTACCGAGGCGGCGCCGGCAAGCCGCGCGAACTCAGCATCACCACCCTCTTCCGCCCCAGCACCCGCACCCGAAGCGGCGAAACCCCCGTCCCATACCTCCGCCTCTCCGGCCACTGGCTCGAGCAACACGGCTTCACCCGCGGCTCCCGAGTCACCGTCACCGCCGAAAACGGGAAACTCGTTCTCACAATCGCCGCCCCGCCGCCCCGCACTTGAGCGCTCCACGCGCAACCTGAGCGCCCCAACCCGGATGCGCCAAGTCCCAAAATCACTTAAATCCGACCCAGATCACTTTTTTCCCATCCGCGATCACTTTTAAACGATCCACGATGGGATAAAAGCGATCCTCGATCGGATTTAAGTGATCCGCGATCGGATAAAAGTGTCCATGGATCACTTTTATCCGATCCGCGCCGGCTTTTTTCCCATCCGGGATCACTTAAAAGGCACTTACGGCACGCGCCTCCCGGACAGCGTGCCGACACCAGGAGAGCCTTCGCCGGCCGCGGCGAGACTTCGTGTCCTGCTATGCCGACGCCGCGTCGCAGACTACACATACGACGACTCGTGGTGTGCCGCCTCCGCCGCGTAGTTTAGGTAGTCCTCGGCCAAGGCGTGAATCGTCCCAGGCGTATGTTCTAGGACCTCGAGAAGCGCATCGATAGTCATCGCGAAGTCGAAGAGATTGATGCAGCGTTCCTGCTTCATCGACGGACTGCCGTCGGTGTTCACCGGGTAACGGCACACCGCCGACGTGCCGTCAAATTCGTCGAACTCCGCAAGCACCCTGCGAAAGTCGTTGATGGTCGTAAAGCCCGCGATACCCAGATTCCAGTCCCACCCCATCGCTTCGAAGACGCGTTCCACGTCAGCCCGCATCTTCTCGAAGTTGTGATTGTGGTAGAGCGTCACCAGGTCGATCTCGCTCCCTTGGTACGCCATCAGCTCCGAGCCGGCCACGATGATGCCCTTCAAGGTGAGCTCCAACGCCTGCCGGTAGAGGAAGATCACGGGATAGGCACGGAAGCCCTGCGCCGTAGAAATCGAGTGCGTGAAGACCTCGTCTTCGGAGAGCGCGTTCACCGCCGCCTGCGCCGCCTCTCGGTACGCCTCGGCCATCATTCCGAACTCTACCGCCGCGATCCATCCATTCTGTAGCGCGACCGAGCCCGCGATCCGGATGTCAGTGTCTTTGAAGAGGGTCTTCCTACTCATCTCGGCCAGTATGACGGAACGTGGGCCGTAGACCTCCCCTGGACACAAGGGTACCCCCCGCTTCATCCGTCATACGTTGTACGTTGCCGTTATCCGTGCTTCGCTTTCATCGTTATTTCGTAGGACAGCTCCGGTCCCCGCTCCGGGACATCGAGAATCCCCCGTCCGGGACGCTGTTGTACCCCCGACCCCCTTGTCGTGCACGCGCGAGGGGCGTAGAAAGCTGGAGTATGAAAGCACCTGAACCGCAGCAGCAACCCACGCTCAAAGAAAACGAGCGGAAGTGGACCAAGCCCCTCATGGATGCCGGGTACACCGTCATCCCGGCCGTGATCCTCGACCGCCAGCAGGCCCTCCTCCTCGATCCCGTCGATGTGAACATCCTCCTCCAACTCCTGACGCACTGGTGGAAAGCCGACAACCTGCCTTACCCATCGAAGAAGTCGATCGCCGAGCGCATCGGTAAGACGGAAAAGACCGTCCAGCGCCGGATCGCCAAACTGGAACATGCCGGGTACGTGAAGCGCGTCTCGCGCTACAGCGCAGCAAGAGGCCAGCTCAGCAACTACTACGACTTCTCCGGCCTCATCGCGGCCGTGACGCCGTTCGCGCTGGAAGCCGTCGAGCGGAAGGAAGAGATCCGTGCGGAGGCGAAGACCCGCGCCACTCGGAAGAAGCCCCGCTTCCGGGTCGTCCCGAAAGAAGGAGAGTCCCAATGAACGCCATCCTCGGCGCCATCGCTGACTTCGGTCTACCCACGGTGGCCGCGGCGGTTCTGATCTTCATCCTCGTGAAGGGCGAGTTCGTCTTCAGGTATCCACGGCGGAGCGGCCCGCAGAAGTAGGAGACGACATGCCCTTCCGAACCGCATACCGTCGAGTCGAGCCATGCGTTGTTGCCATTGCTCAGAAGTACCACCTCGAGAACCAGGACATCCCGAACATCCTCGGGACCGGCTGGTTTGTCTCTGAGCACGGAGTCATCGCCACCTGCCAACACGTCGTTGATGCCGCGCTACTACTCCCACGAGTAGAAGGCGGTGGGTATCCCTTTCAAGTGTTCCTGTGGCAGGAGATCAACGTCCAGGGGACGCCTTCCTGGGTCCGGTTCGACTTGGACGTCGTCGGTGTCGCAGGCAGTACCTTCGAGGGTGGAAGACCGCACTACGTCGAAGAGGAGCGCCCGGACCTCGCGTTTCTGCTCGTCAACGTGCGCGGCACGCCGTTCCTCCCGTTCGACCTCGCCCCTGTCGAGCAAGGGGAGCAACTCGCGTTCGCGGGCTATCCCATGGGTCTGCACACGCTCCGTGGGGCCGTTGGCCTTCGCCAGGAATCCCCGAGCCTCCATACCGGCATCGTTAGTGCCATCAATCCGAATCGTCTCGCGTCGTCGCCATACAGCTTCACGATGCATGCGAACACCCAGGGAGGGGCGAGCGGCAGTCCCGTCTTCAGACCGTCCGGCGAAGTGGTTGGAATGCTCTACATGTTCATCCCCGAGTACTACGAATGCCGTCCAGGTGACCCGAACACGAAGCTCTATGCCGTTCCCACCGCGCTCTCCGGATGTGTCACCGGCCGGCTCATCGCGCAGTCCGCAGCACTCGCCAATGCTCGCGCCGCCGACTTCGCCGACCGACCGTTCCTCCAGGAGCATATTGCGAACGGCATCTATCACACCGTCGTACCCGGTGCGCCCATCATGGAGCCGTACACGCCCGAGTGAGGCCGGTCACGGCTCACCCTTCCAAGTCGTCAATTCGTCTCGGAGCTCGGCCAGGTCGGCGCCCCATTCACGCAGTTCGGCCTTCGAGCCGCGGACTTCCCTCACGAGCGTCTGCGTGAACATGCGGGCCTTGTGGAGCGCTGACCGGGCAAACCACATCAACCCGACAACGACACAGGCCAGGAGGAGATAGGGATGGCTCTTTGCGAGCGAGATGAGGAGGGCGACGATTAGATCCTGCATAGCCCGGCCCGCTCTCTGATTGTTTTTGACATAAGAAAACCTCAAGCATGAATTCGCAAGATCGCGAACGTCTTACATCCCTACCAAGCAGTGAGACCATCGAAAGACCCATAGACGCTTGAGAAATCAGCGTCCGTGAGCGCCCAATATCGAGTAACGCAACCAGCACGAAGTTTCGCCCACGATCTTCCTACCTATCCCTATGCGTCTTAGGTTGAGGAAAACGACCGAAATCGGCAGCAAGTCGGCTATCTGCTTGAATGCAAAGGCGAAAAAGTATCGAGCGCAGATGCAGAATCACCGTCGCTCCTTGGTGAAGTGGTCGCCGGTGACAATCGCCTCGATGCCTAGCCAAACCCTTCGCGCAGAGTGACTTCAGTGCCTGAACCCCACGCCTGACGCTCTTGCCCATAACAATTGACTCAACGTTCGGCATGTCGGTGATGCTGTCAGCCCACTCGACTCAGATCGCCCTACCCTTCCATGCGGATAAAGCCCACGGGAGACACATTTCCAGCTCTGACGCCTACCCGCAGGTCAAACTCCTTGGCACGGACGACCAGCGTCGAGGACTCCCTCGACGGTTCGTCGTACGAACAAAGAGCCGATCGTCTTACCGCCGTAGTAGATGCGCCGTTTAGGGTCGTCGTCGTAGACGAACCACCCCCGATCGATGAGCGTTACCGAAAGGCTGATGTCTCAAGGCGTGGCCTCGACGGCCTCCGCCAGTGTTCTACGGTGCAGGTATCCCAGACATTACGACCGGCGGCACATTCGCGAAAGCCGCGCAGCCTGGCAGATGATCGGCGCGTCACTCCGTCCCTGCCTGGGTCCTCGCGCCGGTTCAGCTCGCGGCTCGTCACCGCCGTCTGCGTCAAGATCGCCTTCCGCTGACGACGACAGGCAGCCCCCGGCGCTGGCAATTTAGCCGATTCACCTCGGCATGGTAGGGAAATGCCGGTTCGTGACACTCCTATGGTACGGGTCCTATACCGTCACAGTCAGCGGGAGGTTCTACGCAGTTCATTTCCGCCATCTTGGCATGGTGCGGAGGCGCGCACGCTGCGCTTGTCGCTGGCTACCCCGAGGAGCGCACGCGCCTCGCCACAGTCGGCGCAACGGTGCTTTTTACGGGGCTGTTCGCTGGCGCGGCGAGCGGATACGCGTTCTACACCGTCTTTGGGCCAGGACCGTGGGTGCCTCTCCTCGGTCTTGCCTGGGCCGCCATGATCTTCAATCTGGACCGCCTAATCGTAATGAGCATGCACGGCAGTCTGCGCAAGCGCTGGCTGGCGGCAATTCCACGGCTTATGCTCGCGACCGTAATCGCTCTCGTCATTGCGCGACCGCTCGAGCTCTGGATATTCAAGGACGAGATCATGCTTGGGCTCAAACAAGCCGATACCAGAGCAGAGGAAGCAGCTACTGATGAATGGAAAAAGCGGCTTGCTTCGGCAGCGGCGCGCTACGAGGCGGCCGTCGTGTCCGCCGGAACCGCAGCGGGCGTGCCGGCAGCGCAGAGTGAGCTCGATAGGGCAGCGGAGAGCCGCAAGCGCTGTCAAGATAATCTTAGAAAAGCCGCCGAAGATCATAGCGCCGAAGTAGATGGCACCGGCGGCACAGGCAACGCTGGAATCGGCCCGGCTGCGCGAACCAAGTATGCCCACTATCTCGATGTCAAGACGCAGTGTGAGACAGTCGCGCTGGTTGTGACGTCAGCGCGTAGCGCACTTGACACGGCTCTCAAGAGACAGGCGGTTCTCTCCGAAGATGACGAGCGAACGCGTGACGTCGAAATCGCCAAGGCTGAGAGCATTCGGAAGCGAACCCTCGCGGATCGTGCTACCTCGCGGAAGGACTCTCTCCTCGGTCGTCACCGGCAGCTATCGCACTTGGCGTCCGAAGACGGTGCAGTTCTCGGAATGACATTGTTCATCACGGTCTTATTCTGGCTGGTGGAAAGCCTACCGGTGGTCGCGAAGCTGATGTCATCTGACAACATATACGACGAAATGCTCAAACGACGTCGCGCCGAGGTGTGCGCGACGACGCGCGGTGTCGAAGCCGCCGTGGAATACTACGAGACGGCGGCAAAGCGTGCCGTGGAACTCCGGACCGAACTCGAGACCGCTGAAGCGGAGGAAGCGGCGCGTAACGCGCGGGAAGCGATGGAGTTCCGTTACCACGTAATGTCGAGCGTCACGAAGACTGCGCGCGAAGATTGGCAACCCTCCGGCGAGGCGCTGAAGACAACCATCGCAACAATGGAGAACGCAGCTCGCGACGGAGTAGCTCCTCCGGTCACGCCGCCGCCCCTGCGCGCCGAGAACTTCGCAGTCGATGCTACCGAGCCGAAGACCGCAACACGACTGTTCGTCAATGGCGCCTTAGGATTAGCCGGAACTGCGAGTGTCGTGGTTGTATGCTACTACGCTCTCAACGCGTTCAGCCCGCTCGACAAGGTGAATTTAGCAATTGCTGTCTCCGTTGCGACAATGTTCGCCGGTGCCCTCACGACGCATAATCCCGTTTTGCAATTGCGGAAGCGCTTCAGAAACGTCGGACCGGAGGGGCAATCGTGACTGCACGTTCACGCGTTATGCCTGCCAGCACGAAGAAGGCAAGAGCCACAGGTAGCATCATTGGCCTCATGATTGGTTTGGCGCTTGTGCTGTATTTCGACACACAGAAGCCGCCATCAGAGGCCAAGCCCCGCCCTCCGATCGCCTCCCCGACGATGACAGCGCAGCAGCCTCGAATCGTTGAGAAGCAGCCCGATCCACAAACGCCACCCGCCGTCGTTGTCGCGGAGCCGAGCCCCGCAATCGACGCCGAGGGCGCGCTCAAGATCCTTCAGGCGAAACAAACGCATCAAGACGTCCTCCGGCCCGAGATGTTACGGTACCTACAACTCTCACGAAAAGAGATCGATGCCGAGGTGAAAGCTGCAACGAGTGACGTGGCTGCATACACGGCTGAAGCCGTGTATGCGCCCGAACGGCACACGGAACTCTATCGGAAAGTAAACCTCCTCTGGGACGTCCCGAGACTTACCGACCGTGAGAACCGTTGGCTTGCGCAGTCGGTCGCCGAATTGAACAAGCTTGCCATTCGCCACATCGAAGAGGCGTGGAAGGAGGGAGACGGCTCCACGGTGATACGGACGGTTTCCTCCTTCGGTGAGTGGGCGTACCGTCTCGACACCGAGCAGGAGAAGCGGCTAGCCACCATACTGCAAGCGCTCGCTGCAGGGTCTCGGGGCCGTGACGACCGTTAACGTGGCCGGCCCCTGCCATTGCCCCATTGCCGCGTGTTGCGCTCGACCGATTTGGTCGCTCGGAGTGCTACGTCTTAGCGCGAGGGCGGACAAAACTCCCCGTGCGTGGGGCCAGCGACGACGCGAAGTGAGCGCCCGGGCCCGCGGAGCGTGCTCCGACAGCGTTGCTCCAGCCGTTTTCACGCCGAGAAGCAATTCGCCCGCTTCGCGACCGGAGCACCACCCAATTGTGGCATCTAGGAATTAGGAGGGTAGGGAAATCCCACCGTCAGTCACTCCCCAAATGATGCACGCCGTCAAGCGGTTGAGGATTCGCTGGCACACACGTGTCACTCTGCGCACACAACAACTATTGTCGCGGCTTGCAGACCCGGTTGACAAGATTGGTAGGAGAACTGTGTTTACCATCGTCTTTTTGGTGCCGCTACTCACCGTCGCGGGGCTGACTCTTTCGTCACCACAGACACGAACAGAAGGAACGACAGAAACCACGACGGTTGACGTCGCGCGGAAGTCGACCACTACGACATCGTCTGACAAACAGAACGTTTCAGCCGCTCAGACGCCTGTACCCGCGAGCACGGATGCCACCAACGCGGGTGGGCAGCGCGACCGACCAACGGACACCACAGCGCCGGCTGCTCGTCAGCCCATCACCGCCGGTGCCCCGGCAGTGGCGACGACCGATGAGAACAACATTGAATCGGTGTCGACTACGTTGCATCGCGAAAAGAAGCCGCGGGTGCGACTCGACGGCAAAGTCATCGAGCTGAAGACAGGTTATGTTCGCCGCCTTCGAGACACGTTCGCGCTCGTCGAAGCACAGAAGCGCAACAAGAACGTTCTCCTGATACTTTGGGCGACATGGTGCGCACCATGTATCGCCGAGCTTCCTGATCTAGACGAACTCCAGAGAACAACACCTGATCTCTATATAGTCGGCCTCCTAGATGAGTTGCCCACCGAAACCAGCAAGGCCACGGCCGGTAAGCAACTCGCCGACTGGAAATCCCTGCGGTTTCATTATTACATTAAGGACGCGGCGGTAAAGCGCGAGCTATTCCACCCCATCGTCGGGGATCGCGACGCGTTGCCCTCCTTCGTGTTCATTAATCGCAACGGAGAGAGAATAACCGACGGTCGCGGCGCAATTACCGCCGTGCACAACAAGGCCGCGTTAGCACTTATCCGAGGCCGTAGCCCAGTGCCCACTCCGCAAACGACAGTGTCCAAAGAAGTCAACCCACAGCAGACGCGAACGGTGGAACGGCACGACGAAAGTCTGGGCCGCCGCTTTGGGGAGCGGTGTGCTGCAAAACTGGGCTTATCGTTCGACGAACTCACATCTGAGGCTCGACGTTTCTACGCTCGGAGGCGCCTCACGGATGTAGATTTCGAAGGGAGCCTAGCCTCACTGCAACGTACCATTAATGACCCAGCGCGACGTCAGTCCGGCCTGTCTGCACAGACGCCGCCAGCAGATCGAACTATTACCTTTTGGGTGGACGTGACGTGCATCCGCTGCGCAGAAGCGGCGGAAACCGTACGCGCAGTCGCCCGCGCAACCGGCGCGAGTATTGACTATGAAGTCATCGGGGCTGAACCGGTCGGGGAGAAGGCCGCGGCGACGTTGGAGCTGATCAAACGCCGCCAGCCGTCCGAGTACATCGCGGCCGTGGAACAATTTCTCGCCGTACTACCTGGTCGGCCGAGTGCGCTCGACGGCGTTGCCGCCGACTATCTCGGTGTGACCGATCCAGCGCTGTCCCCGGGCTGGCTCGCATATGCACTAACTTAGCCCCCCAGCGATGAAGCGCGCATCGATGAGCTGGTAGCGGCGAGACCGTTTGGCGAGGGCGAAGTGGCGCGATCGGTCTCGTTGTGCGCGTCGCAAGGTGCCCAGAGGGAGGTGCGGTTTGATCGCGTGC
>DASVEE010000018.1:0-7344 GCA_036380735.1 Thermoanaerobaculia bacterium
CAGTCGGGCGCTCGAGGTGCCCAGTGGGGCGCTCGAGGTGTCCAGTGGGGCGCTCGAGGATTCCAGTGGGGCGCTCGAGGTGCCCAGTGAGGCGCTCAAGGATTCCAGTGGGGCGCTCGAGGTGCCCAGTGGGGCGCTCGAGGTGCACAGTGGGGCGCTCGAGGTGCCCAGTCGGGCGCTCGAGGTGCCCGGTCGGACGCTCGAGGTGTCCCGGCGGCACAAAAATGGGACCTGTCGCGCAGGTCCCATTCGTGTCGGTCGGTTTGGCTGGTGCGGCTACGTTCTTCGCTTGATGTTCTGGAACTCCGGTTCGTCGGTGATGCCGCGGTTGCCGATCTGCTGTGCGCGCTTCTCGGCGTCACGCACGCGTTCGTCGGTGGTGGGGTGCGTCGAGAAGAACTGCTCGACGCTGCTCGGCGAGCGCTGCTGCTGCGCCATCAGGGTGCGGAACATCGCGGCCATGCCCATCGGGTTGTAGCCCGCTTCGGCCATGAAGCGAATGCCCAGCTCGTCGGCCTCGCGCTCCGCTTCGCGGCTGAAGCGCGCGAGCGCGCCGCCGGCGACGATCTGCGCGGCGATCTCGGACAGCGCGCCGGGGTTCTGACCCAGGACGAGGCCCGCCACGATGCTGAGCCCGTACTGACGCGACATCTGCTCGGTCGAGTGACGCGCGATGACGTGACTGATTTCGTGGGCCATGACGCCGGCGAGCTCCGAGGCGGTGCCGGAGTTCGCGATCAGCCCGGTGTTGACGTAGACGTGGCCGCCCGGAATGGCGAACGCGTTGATGGCGGGGTCGTCCACGACGTGGAACTGCCACGGCATGTTCGCCATCGGCGTGCGGGCGACGATCCGCCGTCCGAGCTGCGTCACGTAGTTGTTCAGCGCCGGGTCGTTATTGATGCGGACCTGCCGGGCGATGTCCTGCGAAAGCTGTTGCCCGAGCTGCCATTCCTCTTCGATGGAGATCAGATTGAAGTTTCCCCCCGACCCGCCGCAGCCGAACGTGCCGAGGGAGAGCAAAGCGACTAATGCGATGGCGGAGAAACGTCTGTGCTTCGTCATGGAGACAGATTTCTGCATGAGGAGTGCCCGCGCTCACTGGATTGATTTCTGCACTTTCCCGAAGGCATGACAGAGCAGCGATTGATCGACGAGCTCGTGGCGCGCGCCGCCGACGATGCCGACCGTTTCCGGCGCGACCACCCTGGCGAGAAGCCGAGCACCTTGTGGATGGAGAACAGCTACACGGCCGCGCTGCCGCTGGCGAAAGATGCCGCGCAGTTCGACCCCGGTCCCGACGTGCATCCGCGGCTGTTCGACGTCTACAAGACCGAGATTACGCGGCGCGTCGGCAGCAGCGGCGAGGACAGCGAAGCCAGCCGCAAAGAGGGTGACGAGCTGGTGCAGCAGCCGACCCGAGGGGAGTGGTAATGGCGGACGAGCGCGACCCGAAACAGGGGAAGAAGCCCGCCAGCCATGTTCCGGACCAGGATCCTCCCGGCATCGAAGGGGAGCTGCGGCCGAAAGCCGACCACGGCGAGAAGAGCTACAAGGGCTCGGGCAAGCTGCACGGCCTCGCGGCGATCATCACCGGCGGCGACAGCGGCATCGGCCGCGCGATCGCCATCGCCTTCGCGCGTGAAGGAGCCGACGTCGCCATCGCCTACCTCTCCGAGAAGGAAGACGACGACGCGGCCGAGACCGCGCGCTGGGTGGAAGAAGCGGGGCGCCGCTGCATCCGCGAGCGCTTCGACGTCAAGAGCAAGGCCGCGTGCACGGAGTTCGTCGACCGCGTGGCGAAGGAGCTCGGGCGCCTCGACATCCTCGTCAACAACGCCGCCTACCAGATGTCGCAGAAGTCGATCCTCGACATCACCGAGGAGCAGCTCGACGGCACGTTCCGCACGAACATCTACGGCTACTTCTTCATGGTGCAGGCCGCGCTGCCGCACATGAAGGAGGGGGCGGTGATCCTCAACACCGGCTCCGTCACGGCGATGAAAGGGAACCCGGCGCTGCTCGATTACTCGGCGACCAAGGGCGCCATCCACACCTTCACCCGAGCGCTGGCGCAGAGCCTCGCCGAGCAAGGCATTCGCGTGAACACTGTCGCGCCGGGCCCTGTCTGGACGCCGCTGATCCCCGCCACGATGGACAAGAAGACCGTCGAGAGCTTCGGCGAGGATACGTATTGGGGCCGCCCCGCGCAGCCGGCGGAGATTGCGCCGTCGTACGTGTTCCTGGCTTCGAAGGACGGGAAGTACTACACGGGAGAAACGCTGGCGCCGACGGGGTCGGAGGTGTCGCGGTAGGCGAACAGCGAACGTAGAACGCAGAATTTAGAACGCAGAACGCAGAACGCAGAACGTAGAATTTAGAAGCGCAGCGGTCTCCGCCGTCGTTCTTCATTCTTCATTCTGCGTTCTGCGTTCTGCATTCTGCGTTCACGCCTTTTCTTTTCCCAGCCCCGCCAACTCCCACGCAATGTTCTCGCGCGCCTGCGCTTCGAACCTTTCGCGGAACCGTTCCGTCAGAAAGATGTGCTCCTTTTCCAGAAACGCGCGCAGCACGCCGCTGCGGCCGCTGCGGAACAGCTCCTCCGGCACCCACGCGTACTCGAAGCGCACGCCTTCGATGTACTGCTGGTACCGCGCGCGCGGGGCGCCGAGGATCGCGAGGTCGGCGTCGAGCAGCACGTGCGTCTCCACCGGCAGGTCGCCCGGTGCATGCGTCTTCGTGGCGAGAATCAGCCGCTCGACGAGCGTCACCTGCTCGGGCGAAAAGTGCAGGTCGACGAGCGCTTCGCGCGCCATGTCGGCGCTCCGCTCCTCGTTCGCGCCGCGCCGGTCGTAGATGACGTCGTGGAAGAACATCGCCGCGAGCACGGCCTCGCTGTCTCCCTCCAGCAACGCCAGCATCTCGCCGAGGTGGGCCAGCGTGTGGTAATGCCGGTGCCCCTCGGAGTAGCGCGTCGAGACCTCCTGCCACCAGAGCTCCGCCGTGCGCGGCTCTCCTCCGTGGCTCGTGGCAAGCGAGAGAAACGCGTCGCGCAGCATGGTCCCCAGAATCTAACGCGAATCGCCGCTGTTCCGCACGCCCGGATGCTCCGATTTCTCCTCGTCCTGCTTCTGACGGTCCTCAGCTCGACGGCCGGCGTGAACGCGCAGAGCCGCTACTTCCGCCGCAACGTCCAGACGGGCGTGCAGTGGTCGCGGTGGAGCGAGGCCACGCTGGCGAAGGCGAAGCGTGAGGCGAAGCCGCTCTTCGTCACGATCGGCGCGGCGAGCTGCCATCCGTGTCACGTGCTCGAGCGCGATGCGTTCTCGAACGCGGAGACGGCGGCGCTCCTCAACACCTACTTCGTCCCGCTCCTCATCGACCGCGACGAGCATCCGGAGCTCGACGCGGCCTTTGCCACCATGGCGCAGTCGTACGAATGGCCGAAGGTCGCGATCCTCACGCCGAACCTGGAGCCGATCCTCGTCGCTGTGGCGCCGAGCGCGGCGGAGGTGAGCCGGCAGCTCGTCATCCAGTCGAATCGCTGGACGAATGCGCGTGTGAGCGTCACGGCCGAGGCGGCGCTGAACCTGGTCAAGGTGCACGGCTTGCCGGCGGTGGCGATCCCCACGCGGGCGACGGACGACGAAGCGTTGCGCACGCTCGCGCTGACGCCGGAGCACGACCAGCTCGGAGGCGGCTTCCATCGCGACGCCACGCACTACGAAAAACTCCTCCCCGAACAGGCCATGCTCGCGCACGCGTATCTCGACGCGTGGCAGCGAACGAAAGACGCACGCTTCGCGGACGTCGCGCGCGGTGCGCTCGACTACATCGTGCGCGATCTCGCGTTTCCCGACACGATGGTGTTCCAGGCGAGCCAGGACTCCGACAGCCTCGTGCCGCGCCAGGGGCCGGAGCTGGTCCGCGGCGTCTTCTACGAATGGACCCGCGACGAGATCCGCCGCCTCCTCGGCGACCAGGCCGGCAAGGCGATCCGCTACTACGGGATCGCCGAAGAGGGGAGCAGCGTGCCGTACGTTGCCGCTCCCGATCTCGCCGACGATTACCGTGAGGAGCTCGCCGCCGCGCGTGCGCTGCTGCTCGACGTGCGGCTGAAGCGCCCCGCGCCATTCCGCGACGAGAAGATCGTCGCCGGCTGGAACGGCCTGACGATCGGCGCGCTCGCGCGTGCCGGCGTCCTCTTCAACGAGCCGCGCTACCTCGATGCCGCGCGCGCCGCGGCACGCTACATCACCACGCACCACTGGAACGCGAAGACGAAGACGCTCTCGCGCAGCCAGGGCGTCAGCGCGCTGGACGAAGACTACGCGCTCCTCGTGCGCGGCCTCGTCGAGCTCTCCGACGCCACGCTCGAATCGGGTTGGCTGGAGTTGGCGAAAGCAATCCACGCGCAGAGCGGACGCGCGACGACCGCGCTGCCGGTGCAGTGGCGCGACATCCCCAACGCACGGCCGAAGGCTGTCCCGGCGCGCATTCCGGAGCGGCAGGTCGTGCTGGCGGGCGATCCGTTCCGCGACGACACGCGCGCGTTCGTCCGGACGGCGTTCGAACGGCGCGACCGCGACTTCGTCCTCGTGCGCGCGACGAAGGAGTTCCTGAAAGGGACACACCTCGAAGTGGCGACCGCGTGGGTCTGCCAGGGCGGCACCTGCGGACCGCCGACCGCAGATCCGTCGGCGCTCGCGAAGCTGCTCGACTAAAATCACCGCACATGCGTCCCGCCAACAGCGTCGTCGCCGTCGTCGACGATGAGGAAAACATCCGCGAAACCGTCGGCTTTGCCCTCCGCCGCGAAGGCTATCCGGTCGAGCTCTACGCCACGGGCCTCGAGGCGTGGCGCGCGTTCCAGGACAAGCTCCCCGGCCTCGTCATCCTCGACATCCTCATGCCGGAGATGGACGGCCTGGAGCTCTGCCGCCGCCTGCGCGGCCGCTCCGAAACCCTCCCCATCGTCTTCCTCACCTCGCGCGACGAAGAGCTCGACCGCGTCCTCGGGCTCGAGATCGGTGCCGACGATTACCTCTGCAAACCGTTCTCGATGCGCGAGCTGATCGCACGCGTGAAAGTCCTCTTCCGCCGCGCCGCGCTCGATCAGACGCCGAAAGCACCCGCCGACGCACCGCTGCGCCACGGCGAGCTGGAGCTCGACCTGCAGCGCTACACCGTCCGCTGGAAAGGGCTGGCCGTGAGCCTCACGGTCACCGAGTTCATGATGCTCCACGCCCTCGTGCGCTACCCCGGTCACGTGAAGACGCGCAAGCAGTTGCATCAGGACGGCTACCCCCACGACGCCTACGTCAGCGACCGCACGATCGACAGCCACATCAAGCGCGTGCGCCGCAAGTTCGAAGAGGTGGACGGGACGTTCGACAAGGTGGAGACGGTGTACGGGCTGGGGTATCGGTGGAAGGAATGAACGCAGAACGCAGAACGCAGAATGAAGAACCGAGACACGCTGCACCGTTGTCCCTTCTTCATTCTTCGTTCTGCGTTCTGCGTTCTGCGTTCATCCCGCTCTCATGAAACGCACCCAGCGCCACCTCTCCCGTCTCCCGATCCGGCTGCTGGCGTTCAATCTGCTGCTCGTCTTTCTCCCGGTCGCCGGTGTCCTTTTCCTCGGCGAATACGAAGAGCGTCTCGAAAGCGCCGAGGTCCGGTCGATGACGGATCAGGCGCGGCTCATTGCCGCGGCGATCGCGAACGACGAGCGCATCGACACCGCGCGCTTCGAGCAGATCGTGCGGCGCGCGAAAGTCACCGACGTGCGCGTCCGCCTCGTCGACGCCACCGGCCGTGTCGTCGGTGATTCGGAGCGGTTTCTTCCGCCGAAGCCGCAACAGCCGCGCACCGACCGCCACAACCTGCTGTATCGCATCGGCGTCTTTCTCGTGCGTCCGCTCGTGCGTATCGTGCGGCCACCCGAGGAGCCGTTGCAGGTCGATTTCTACGACAACGCCGAGCGCCTCGGAGGCACCGAGATCGTGACGGCCCTCCGCGGACGTGAAGGGTTCGACAAGAAGATCTCCGCTCCCGGCGAGCGCTCCGTCACGCTGTACCGCACGGTGCCGGTGCCGTGGGGCGCGGTCGTCGCATCGAAGAGCACGTTCTCGATCCTGCAGGACCTCTACGCCGTGCGCCTGCGCGTCATGCGCATCTTCGTTGCGTCGGTCATCGTCGCCATTCTCCTCAGCATCTTCATCTCGACGACGATCGTCCGGCCGCTGCGCCTGCTGCGCGTGGAAGCCCGCGCGATTCTCGATCGCCGCAACCGTCTGCGCGGACACTTCCGCACGTCGACGCGGCTCGACGAGATCGGCGATCTCTCGCGCGCCCTCGAACGCATCATGCGCCGCCTCGATGCGCACCTCGGCCTCGTCGAGACGTTCGCCTCCGATGTCTCGCACGAGCTGAAGAACCCCCTCGCGTCGATCCGCAACGCGAACGAGATGCTCGCGGAGATCGGCAACCCCGCCGACCGCCGCCGCTTCGTGCGCATCATCGAGCAGGAAGTCGCGCGCATGGAGCGGCTGATCTCCGGCGTGCGGGAGATCTCGGTCATCGACGCGGAGCTCGTGCGCGAAGAACGCATGCCCATCGACCTCGGCGCACTGCTCTCGAAGATCGTGGAAGGCTTCCAGATCCGGGAAGGGGAGCGCATCCGCTTCGAGCTGCAAGTCCCGGAGGCGCCGGTCGTCGTCAGCGGTTCCGAGGACCGGTTCATCCAGGTGTTCGAGAACGTGCTGGATAACGCGGTGAGCTTCTCGCCGCCCGGCTGCGCGGTGCAGATCGACGTGACGACGGAGGAAGGCTCCGCGGTGACGCGCATCTGCGACCAGGGGCCGGGCATCCCCGAGTCCACCCGCGGCCGCATCTTCGACCGCTTCTTCACCTTCCGCCCCGACTCCGGTCCCAGCGACGGCCACACCGGCCTTGGCCTGGCCATCGTGAAAGCGATCGTGCAGGGCTACGGCGGCAACATCCACGTGGCCAACGCGGACCGCGGGGCGGTGTTCACGATCCGGTTGCCACGGACGGCGTAGGGCGGGGGAACGATAGGACGAATAGGACCTATAGGACGAATGGGACTTATGGGACAGAGGCACAATGGCGTTAACTTATGACGTTATTCAACTGGAACGCCGCCAGCGGACAAAGCCATTTGCTCTCTGCGCGCGGGTCGCCGGTTACCACCACTCATCCTCAGATTAATGCCCTCGGGGCGTCCCTCCGGGGACGGACTTCCCGCCTGGGCCGGTGAAATGTGTCATCCCGAATCCGCCGTATGGGGGCTCGGGTGGGGGAGGCGGGTGAGGGATCTGT
>DASVEE010000019.1:0-10674 GCA_036380735.1 Thermoanaerobaculia bacterium
CGGCGGTCGAGCTGCTTCCGGTGCATCACTACGTCGTCGATCGCCATCTCGCCGAGAAGGGACTGACGAACTACTGGGGCTCCAACTCGATCGCCTTCCTGGCGCCGGACATCCGCTACTCGGGCGGCGGGCTCGGCAGCCAGGTGTACGAGTTCAAGTCGATGGTGAAGAAGCTTCACTCGGCCGGCATCGAGGTGATTCTCGACGTGGTGTACAACCACACCGGCGAGGGGAACCACCTCGGCCCGACGCTCTCGCTGCGCGGCATCGACAACAAGGCGTACTACCGCCTGACGCCCGACAATCCACGCTTCTACATGGATTTCACGGGCACCGGCAACAGCCTGAACATGCTGCACCCGCGGACGATCCAGCTGATCATGGACAGTCTGCGCTACTGGGTGCTCGACATGCACGTGGACGGGTTCCGGTTCGATCTCGCGGCCACCCTGGCGCGCGAGCTGCACGACGTCGACCGGCTGTCGGCCTTCTTCGACATCATCCAGCAGGATCCGATCATCAGCCAGGTCAAGCTGATCGCCGAGCCGTGGGACGTCGGCGAAGGCGGCTACCAGGTCGGCAATTTCCCGCCGCTGTGGTCGGAGTGGAACGGCAAGTACCGCGACTCCGTGCGCGACTACTGGCGCGGCACCGACCAGTCGCTCGGCGAATTCGCCAACCGCATCACCGGCAGCTCCGATCTCTACGCCATGACCGGGCGCCGCCCGTACGCCAGCATCAACTTCATCACCGCGCACGACGGCTTCACCCTGCGCGACCTCGTCTCCTACAACGAGAAGCACAACGAGGCCAACGGCGAGAACAACAACGACGGCGCGAACGACAACAGCTCGTGGAACTCCGGCGTCGAAGGACCGACGGACGATCCGGAGGTCAACGCGCTCCGCGCCCGCCAGCAGCGCAACTTCATCACCACGCTCTTCCTCTCCCAGGGCGTCCCCATGCTCGTCGGCGGCGACGAGCTCGGCCGCTCCCAGGGCGGCAACAACAACGCCTACTGCCAGGACAACGAGATCTCCTGGTTCGACTGGGAGAACGTCGACGACGGGCTGATGGCGTTCGTCGCCCGGGTCATCCAGTTCCGCCGCGAGCATCCCGTCTTCACCCGCCGCCGCTGGTTCCTCGGGCGCCCCCTCCGCGGTGCCGAGGTCAGCGACATCGGCTGGTTCAAGCCGGACGGCGAGCTGATGACCGAGGAGGACTGGAACACCGGGTTCGCCCGCAGCTTCGGCATGTTCCTGAACGGTCAGGCCATCCCGACGCCCGACAGCCGCGGCGAGCCGATCACCGACGACAGCTTCTACGTCCTCGTCAGCGCCCACTACGAGCCGATGGACTTCGTCCTGCCCACCTGCCCTTGGGGCGATCGCTGGGTGAAGGTCATCGATACGAATGAGCCCGTTCCCGACCTCCGCGACCACCACGAGTTGCACGCCGGGGAAAAGGTCTGGGTGCAGTCGTATTCGCTGATGGTGTTGCGCCGAATTGACTGAGCCCGCGTGACGTTGGGGCGCTCGACGCGTCACAATGACGTCATGAAGCTGCGGAACCCATGGATCCAGGCGGTCGCGCTGGTCGCGATCGCCTTCGTCTTTGCCCTCGTTTCGAACGCCTTCGCCGGACGCACGCGCAAGCTCGTCCTGCCGGGCTACTACCCGAACGCCCTGCGCGTGCCGAAGCAGGCGCGGACGACGGCTGCCACGGCGGCGACCGCCACGCCGCCCGCCGCCGTCTCGCCGGCGGCCACCGCCACGGCGCCCACGGCCACGCTGCCGCCGGCGACCGCCACCGTGGCCCAGTCGCCCGGCCCGGGACAGCCGCCGATCGTCATCCCCACCGACACCATCGCCCGTCCGGCCGGAACCTCGACCGCGGTGCCGCCGACGACGACTGCTCACGCTCCCGCGCCCGCACCGGCCGCGGCCGTCAACATCGAGGAGCGCTTCCCGCCGCATCCCGACAAGGCGTACGTCGAGATCTCCGGCGAGGACGTCGCCTTGCTGCACAGCAAGGGCGTCCTCTTCCTCGACGCGCGGCGCACCTCCGTTTTCGAGCAGGGGCACATCGCCGGCGCGCGGTCGTTCTCCGTCTGGGAGTCCGACATCGACGAGAAGGTCAACAAGCTGTTCGAGGAGCGGAGCGATCCGCGCGAGCAGAACCGCCCCATCGTCATCTACTGCTCCGGCGGCGACTGCGAGGACTCGCACATGCTCGCCCAGAAGCTGTGGGGCTTCCAGTTCAACAACGTGTACGTCTACAAGGACGGCTTCCCCGACTGGCAGAAGCGCAACGGCGCGGTGAGAACGGGAGCGGCGCAGTGAAGACGTTCCTCGCCAACCGCTGGCTCACCCTCATCGTCCGCATCGCCCTCGGCGTCATCTTCGTCGTCGCCGCCTGGCCCAAGATCACCGACCCGCCGTCATTCGCCCACATGATCTACAACTACCGGCTGCTGCCGGCGTCGCTGATCAACGTCAGCGCGCTGGTGATGCCGTGGGTCGAGATCCTCGCGGGCATCGCCCTGATCCTCGGCATCTGGCGCGTGGCCTCGCGCAACCTCATCGCGGCCATGCTGGTGATGTTCATCATCGCCATCTCCATCAACCTCGGCCGCGGCAACGCCATCGACTGCGGCTGCTTCGACGTCTCCGCCGCGAACCTGTCGTGGGAAGAACGCATCACCGACATGAAGATGGTGATCCTCCGCGACATCGGCATGCTGCTGATGGTGGCCCAGTTGTGGTGGTCGGACCGGGTGCGGCGTGAAACCGCCACTGTAGAACCATAGGACGAATAGGACAGATAGGACCTATAGGACGAATAGGACTCATAGGACTGCCAACCCATCGAACCTACAGATCCGCCGGGCAAAGCCACGGCTAGCCAGTCTGTACCTCTGCGCGGCCCGGTGCAGTCCTGCTAGCCCCGGGCTTCGCCCGGGAACGCGCGCCGCGGACGTGACTTCCCCGCCCCGCCGGCGAAATGTGTCATCCCGAATCCGCCGTATGGGGGCTCGGGCGGGGGAGGCGGGTGAGGGATCCGTGCGGGGGACACACGGCACGTCAGTGCGGCTACTTTCCCCCACACAGGTCCCTCACCGCCCTCCCCCGCCCATCCCCCCATACGGGCGGTTCGGGATGACACTTGGGGGACGCCGCCGACGCCCAACGCTCCCACGCGGGCGGTCCGAATGACACAGCGACGTCCCGCGTCTTTGTCCCATTCGTCCTATCCGTCCCATAGGTCCTATTCGTCCTATCGTTCCCCGTTCACTCCGCGCGACTGCGTTGCCACGCCGCCCACTGATCATCGGTCATCGGTGCCGGCACCACCTTCACGTGCAACCGTTCTTCCCCCCGGCGCACGGTGAACACCACTGTCTGCCCGGCGCGCACGCTCTGCAGCCGCGCGAATAACGCTGCCTCGGTGGGAAACGCCAGCGGCACGCCGCCGAGGTGCGTGACTACGTCGCGGGGGCGCAGGCCGGCGCGGGCCGCCGGTCCGTGGGGCGCCACGTGCCGCACGAACAGCCAGCCGTGCACGCGACCGCGCTCTACTTTCGTGTGGTAGGTGAAGCCCAGCCCCAGCCAGCCCGGTCGCGGCGCCGGCGCGGCGCTCACGCAAAGGATCGCCACCGCAATCAGCGCCCACCGCATCACCGGAACTCCACCACCGCTTCGCCCCCCGCCGCAATGGTGCGCGTCACGCACTCCGTCGAGCGCTGGCTGCGGCAGATCGAGTACGTCCCCGGCTCCAGCGGCAGCACGAAGCCCTCGGGGGGCATGCGGATCGTGCTCATGCCGAACGTCAGCAGCGACGCCACGTCCATGCGCGCGCCGTCGCGATGCACGACCGGAAACGGCGGATAGCTGCTGCGCAGGCGCAGCAGGCCGGGGCTGCGGCTGAGGACGAGCTCGCGCGCTTCGCCGTCCGCCGGCACCGCCACGATCTTCATCGCAAAGCGCGGCGACACGACGGAGATGTTCACCAGCTCCGTGTTGTGCGGCGTCTCGAAGACGAACTCGCCGTCAGGACCGGTGATCACGTCGCGCACCTCGCCCCCCATGGGGCTCTGGTAGTGGACGACCGCCCCCGCCACCGGCTGCCCGGCCGGCGAGAGCACGACGCCGCGCACCTTCCGCTTCGGCTGCAGCGTGATCGTCAGCGGCTCCTCGACCAGTTGCTCCTCGTCGACGCGATGCGGCAACTGCCCCGTGTCGGCGTCGCGAGCGCTCGCGCGGACGAAGACCGCCCCCTCCGGGATCGCCACCAGCTCGAACGCCCCGTCGTCGGCCGTTCCCACCGTCCCGAGCAGCTTCCGTTCACTGTCGTACACCTGCACCCGCGCCCGCACCGGCTCGCCTCGCAGATCGACGACTTTGCCGTGCACGCGGCCGGCGGGCAGCTCGACGTCGTAACGCGCGTCCGCACCGTCGGCCGGACGATGCAGGCCGGCTTCGCCGACGCGCATCCGCAGCTTCTGTTGCGCCAGCGGCACGTACTCCAGGCGCCACGTCCCTTCCTCCGGAATGGCGGCGTGATAGACCCCTTCGTCATCCAGCTTCCCCCACGCCACGCGGCCGTTGCTCACGAAGCGCAGCCAGCCGCGCGCCGGCTCGCCGTCGATCGTCGCTTTGCCGTGCAGGTTGAAGTGCGCCAGGGTGATGAAGAGCGGCGGCGCCCCTTCCGCGATCTCCACGATCCGCGACGCGTGCGTCGAGCGATCCGTGTCCTGAATGTCGACGTCGTAGATGCCGCTCTCCAGCCCCGCGCGCGACCACGAGCCGTCCGCCGCCAGCGGCTCCTCGGCGATCTTCACCGGCTCTTCGTGCACGCGTCGCGTGAGCGCGATGCGCCACGGACGCCCCCACGGATCGGCCGCCGGCGACACCGTCATCTCGAAGCGCGCCAGCGGCTGCAACAGCAGCGGCGCGCGCAGGGCGACCTCCTCCAGGCTGGTGACGTCGATCGACTGCGACTCCGCCAGCGACCACCCCTTCTTCTTCGCCACCACGGTGTACGTCCCCTCGGGCACCCCGGCGAACTGGAAGAAGCCGCGGCGGTTCGCCGTCGTCCGCAACGGCGCGCCACTGCGCCCGAGCAGCTCGACGGCCACACCCGACGGATCGCCGTCGCGACGCGCCACCGCCACCCGTCCGCTGATCGAGGCACCGCGCGTCAGCGCCAGCTCGCCGAGGTCGGCGCGGCCGCCGGCCGGAACCACGACGTCGAAGAGGTAGCGCGGCACGAAGCCCTCCGCCGCGACCCGCAGATCCAGCTGCGCCGCCGGGGCCGTGCACACGAGATCCTGCCCTTCGGCGGCACAGGTCAGGGTGACGGCCGCACCGTCACGGGTGGCAGTTACGCTGACCGCCACCCCGCGGGGGCCGTTGATGTGCGCGCGCAAAGTCCCAACGGGCGCGGGGTCTTGATGGGACAAATAGGACGAATAGGACAGATGGGACCAATAGGACTGTAGAGAAGCTCCTGGGTCCCATCGCCCCCACGCCAGCACCGCCAGCAGCACCAGAACGCGCATCGGCCCCTCAGATGAAGTTGCAGCGCGTCCCGCAGCGCGGCGTGCACTGGTAGCCGCCGCCCGGCATGTACTCGCAGTGCCAGCCGCCTTCGCAGCCGCTCCAGCGGTTCGCACTGTCATAGCCGCCCGGTTCGGCACAGGAGGGACCGAGGTCCATGTCGTGGTAACACTCCTGACAGCCGCCTTCGCTCGAGTTCGGCAGTTCCGGTGGCGCGGTCCCGGCCCCCGCGATGACGGCAATGGTCAGCAGCAGCACGAACAAAGACACGGATAGTTTCCTCATGTGCGTCCCTCCGTCCTTAATGCTGCCATACTACTCTACGACACACATCCGTAACACTTCCGTCGCAGCGACTTCGTACAATCGGCGCCTCATGCGACTGATGGTTCTCGCCGTCCTTATGTGCGCAGTCACCCTCTCACTCACCGCCGCCACACCGAACGACCTCGACCTCGGCAAACTGACCAAGGGTCAGAACGTCGCGGGCTTCGACGTCACCTCTGTCTATGTCGATGCCGCCGACAAGCCGATCGGCGCGCGCTTCATCCATCGCCAGTCCGGCTTCACGCTCGACCTCCTGCAGATCGAGTCCGTGCCGCAGGGCCTCACCTGGGTCAACAGCTTCCCGACCGGCGACCAGGGCGAGCCGCACACGCAGGAGCATCTGCTCCTCGGCAAAGGCACCACCGGCCGCTCCTTCGCCGCACTCGACACGATGTGGCTCTCCGGCTCATCGGCGTTCACGCAGCAGTGGCGCACCGTCTACCACTTCAACACCAGCGCCGGCGCCGACGTCTTCTTCGACCTCTTCGGCGCGCAGCTCAACGCGATGCTCCATCCGAACTACTCGGATGAGGAGATCCGCCGCGAGGTGCGCCACTTCGGCACGACCACGAATCCCGACGGCACGCTGCGCCTCGAGGAAAAGGGCTCCGTCTACAACGAGATGACCAGCTCCAGCGCGAATCCGTTCCGCGTGCTGTTCACCGAGGCGGGGCATCTCGTGTATGGGAAACAGCACCCGCTGTCGTACAACTCGGGCGGCTCCCCCGCCGGCATCCGCGGCATGCAGGCGCAGGACATCCGCGACTTCCACGCCGCCAACTACTACCTCGCGAACATGGGCATCATCGCGGCGTTCCCCAGGAGCGTCCCGATCCAGCAGATCCTTGCGCGCACCAACGCCATCCTGACGAAGGTCGAGCCGGCGGGAGCGAAGCGTCAGCCGACGACGTCGAAGCCGCTGCCCGCTCCGGCCGGCGCACCGGCCGGGACGATCTCCATCGCCGAGTATCCCCATCGCAACGACCAGCAGCCGAGCCCAATCTCCGTCATCTGGCCGGCGAATCGCGAGCTCTCCCCGAACGACCTGATGCTCGCCGAGCTGTTCGCCTCCACGATCGCGGGCGACGCCACCTCCAACCTCTACAAAATCTTCATCGACAGCAAGACGCGGACGATGGACATCGGCGCCACCGGCGTCTTCGCCAATCTCGATCGCGATCAGGGCAACCCCATCGCCATCATCTTCCAGAACGTCAACGTCGCGAACCTGACGAACGACAAGCTCGCCGCCGTGCGCAAGACGGTGCTCGACGAGCTGCAGCGCATCGCGTCGCTGAAGGACGGTTCGCCCGAGCTGAAGGAGTTCAACGCGCGCGTCGCCAGCCGTCTGGTCGAGGCCGAGCGCGACCTCGCGAACTTCGTCAACTCCCCTCCGGCCTGGGGCTTCCGCAATGCGAACGCCTCCTGGATGGAGCAGCTCGTGTTCCTCGAGAAGACGCCCGAGTTCCGCAAGTCGCTCGTCCTCGAGCCGCAGATCGAGTTCGCGCGCAAGCAGCTCGCCGGCACGAAGAACGTCTGGCGCGACGCACTGACGCGCTGGAAGCTGCTCGGCACCACGCCGTACGTCGCCGCGGCCAGGCCGTCGCCGGCGCTGCTGCAGCGTGAGGAAGCCGAGCGCGTTGCCCGCGCGAACGAAGAGGCCGCGCGCCTGGCCAAGCAGTACAACCTCACCGACCTCCAGGAAGCGATCAAGCGCTACAACGCCGAGTACGAGGCAATCGGCGCGAAGATCGAAGAGGACGCGAAGAACATCACCCCGCCGGCGTTCGTCAAGAACCCGCCGCTGTCGATCGACGAAGACCTCCGCTACACCACGACGAAGCTCGAAGCGGGCGTCCCCATCGTCACCTCCACGTTCGACAGCATGACCAGCGCGACCCTCGGCCTCGCGCTGCGCGTCGACTCCGTCCCGCGCGAGCAGCTGCGTTACCTCTCGCTGCTCCCCGCGCTGCTCACGCGCGTCGGCGTCATCGAGAACGGCAAGCCCGTGTCGTACGACGAGATGTCGGAGCGTCTGCGCAACGAGATCCTGAACCTCAACGCGAGCTTCTCGACGAACCCGCGCACCGAGCGCGTCGAGCTCGTCGTCCGCGGCGCCGGCCTCGGGCAGCAGGAATTCGAGCGCGCCCTGCAGTGGATGAACCTCGTCCTCCATCACCCCGACTGGCGCCCGGAGAACCTCGCGCGCATCCGCGACGTCGTCGATCAGTCCTTCAGCAGCCTGCGCAACACCATGCAGGGTTCCGAAGAGTCGTGGGTGAACAACCCCGCGACCGCGTATCGCATGCAGCACAACGCCGCGTTCCTCGCGGCCGATTCGTTCCTCACGCGCACGCACAACGCGCTGCGCCTCAAGTGGCTGTTGCGCGAAGCGCCGGCCGCCGACCGCGACGCGCTCGCCGCGTTCCTGACGAGCCTCGCCTCGAAGAGCGGCAATCGCGCCGACCTCAAGGCGCTGCTGACGAACGCCGAGTCGCTGGCGGCGCTCTCCGCCACGGCGCGCCCGCTGGCCACCGACCTGGCCAAGGACCTCGACCTCACGCTGCAGGAGATCCCCGACAGCAGCCTCGCCGCCGACTGGTCGTACGTCGTCACCGCGTTGCGCGACGATCTCCTCACGCCGCCGGCCACCGCGCTGGCGGGCCTCGACGCCGTCCGCCGCGCCGTCCTGCGCACCGCCAACGCGCGCATGTACCTCGTCACCAACCCCACGATCCAGAAGGCCGCGGCGACGCGCATCGCCACGCTGGCCAATTCGCTCGACAAGAGCGCACCGGCCGCGCGCGGCGCGAACACGGCGAAGCTCGTCGAGCAGCGCCTCACCGCGCGCGATGCGAACGCCAAGTCGCCGGTGTACGTCGGCCTCCTCGCGCCGAACATGAAGGGAGGCGTCATCATCACCTCGGTGCCGTCGGTGCACTTCTCCGACGCCAGCCGCGAGAAGCAGCTCGACTTCCTCGCCTCGCGCCTCTACGCCGCGTACGGCGCGCACGGCGTCTTCCTCAAGACGCTCGCCGCCGGCCTCGCCTACAGCAACGGCCTCCGCGGCTCCGTCTCCTCGGGCCGCGTCGGCTACTACGCCGAGCGCACGCCCGAGATCCCGCAGACCGTCCGCTTCGTCGTCGACATCCTCAAGAACGCCGAGCGCAACCCGAACCTCGCCGATTACGCCATCGCCCAGGTCTTCGGCGAGAGCCGCGCCGCCGCAACCTACGAGGCGCGCGCCGAGGGGATGGCGGCGGACATTGCGGACAACCAGCCGCAGGAGCAGGTGCGCCGCTTCCGCTCCTCCATCCTCGAGCTGCGCAAGGACCCGGAGCTCGGCAGCAAGCTCTTCGACCGCAAAGACGCCGTCTACGGCCGCATGCTCCCCGGCTACAACGTGAAGGGCAAAGACGTCGCCGACGCCCACTACTTCACGATCGGCCCGGACAAGCAGCTCGACGCCTGGGAGGCGTACGTTCGCGAATTCGAAGGCGCCGACACGAAGTTGTACCGGCTCTATCCGCGAGACTTCTGGCTGCCTTGACGCAACCTCACACCACCGGTAACGAAGGGGACCAACGGGCTAAACGCCTGTTGGTCCCTTTCGGTTTTAGGGGGCGAGTGCAGTCATGGCGTGACTGACATCGTTCACCTCCCTCATCGACATCGTTCACGGTGTGAACGACATCGTTCACCTCCCTTACCGACGTCGTTCACGACGTGACTGACATCGGTCACCTCCCTCATCGACAACGTTCACCGCGTGAACGACATCGTTCACCTCCCTCATCGACATCGTTCACGGCGTGAACGACGTCGTTCACCTCCCTCATCGACATCGTTCACGGCGTGACTGACATCGTTCATGCTGCTCTTTACTGCATGTGCAGCATTTGTATTGCGTTCTGCCGATTGCATGCTGCATAATGCCTATGAATGATGCATCGAACCTATTGGGGGCGCGCCCCTCCGCTTCGCCGCCTGCCGGCTCTGACCACGATCGAGACGAAAAGGAGGCTCCATGAGCACGAATGAGAAAGGTGTGTCCACGGAAGTGCCGGTGGCGGTGGAAATCGAACCGCTCCCGACGATCTACACCGCGGAAGCGCAGGCGCGTCTGGACGAGCTGCGCCAGTTGCGCGACCGCATCCCCCACTTCGTCATCCCCGCGTTCGCTGGTGAGACGAAGAGTATGAACAGCGTCGCGTCGGTACCGCCGCAGTTCATCGAGCTGACGGCGGTGGCGCTGGCCAACCGGGAGGCGTTTGCCGACCTCCAGGTCGGCACGCCGGCCGAGATGCGCGATCTGTTGCAGTACGCCGAAGCCTTCGAGCCGCTGGCGGACGAGTTCGAGGCGATGGCGCAGTTCGTCCGTCACAGCGTGAAAGCCGCGCGCAACAAGGCCGGCCGCCAGGCCCTGACGGTCTACGCCTTCGCCAAGCGCCTGGCCAAGTTCCCCGCCACCGCCGCCCTCGCCCCGCACGTGGCCGACATGCGCCGCGCGCTGGGCAGAATCCCCACCCCCGAAGTCCGCGCCCGCCGCGCGGCAAAAAAGGCGCTGCACGCGCCGAAGGCAGTGTAGTTATCCCGCGGGCGCGTCCGAAAGGACGCGCCCGCATTTTCAAAATCTATAGGACCTCCCCACGCTATGGAACTGCCAGACCCGCCGGGCAAAGCTCGGGGCGTCCCTCCGGGGACGGACTTCCCGCCTGGGCCGGTGAAATGTGTCATCCCGAATCCGCCGTATGGGGGCTCGGGTGGGGGAGGCGGGTGAGGGATCTGT
>DASVEE010000020.1:0-65464 GCA_036380735.1 Thermoanaerobaculia bacterium
TGCGCAGCTCGAGGATTCCAGTGCGCAGCTCGAGGATTCCAGTGCGCAGCTCGAGGATTCCAGTGCGCAGCTCGAGGATTCCAGTGCGCAGCTCGAGGATTCCAGTGCGCAGCTCGCGGATTCCGGTGCGCAGCTCGAGGATTCCAGTGCGCAGCTCGAGGATTCCAGTGCGCAGCTCGAGGACTCCGGTCCGCAGCTCGAGGATTCCAGTGCGCAGCTCGCGGATTCCAGTGCGCAGCTCGCGGATTCCAGTGCGCAGCTCGCGGATTCCGGTCCGCAGCTCGAGGATTCCAGTCGGGCGCTCGAAGATTCCAGTCGGGCGCTCGCGGTGTCCGTCGGGCGCTCGAGGTGCCCGGTCGGACATTCGAGGTGTCCCGGGCGGGTTGGATTCTGAGGCGCCGGCAGGATAGCATTCGCCTTCGGCCTCACCACGCCGGCGGTGACCCAGCGCTTACGGGCATCGACTGGTCGAATGCAGCTCTCAGGTCTCAGCTCTTCAAGGGCGGGTGGGCCTCAGAGCCAAGACCTGAGAGCTAAAAGCTGATACGGAGACCAGACGTGCCTGAGCAGATCGAACAGACGCGGACGCAGTTCACCCGCGAAAGCATCATTGAGGACTATCGCGTCGCCACGCGCAGCCGGCAGGCGAGCCTGCTCGGCCGACGCGAAGTGCTGACCGGGAAAGCGAAGTTCGGCATCTTCGGCGACGGGAAGGAGATCGCGCAACTCGCCTGGGCTCGCGCCTTCCGCAAGGGCGACTGGCGCTCCGGCTACTACCGCGACCAGACGTTCATGCTCGCCCTCGGCGCCGGCTCCCTCGACGAGTTCTTCGCCCAGCTCTACGCCGACGCCGACGTCTCGCACGATCCCTGGTCCGGCGGCCGCTCCATGAACTCCCACTTCGCCTCGCGTCTCCTCGACGAGCAGGGGCGCTGGAAGCCGCAGACCGAGACCTACAACACCTCTGCCGACATGTCGCCGACCGGCGGCCAGATGCCGCGTCTCGTCGGCCTCGGCTGGGCCTCCAAGCTCTATCGCGAGATCGCCGAGCTGCGCGAGCGCACCGAGTTCTCCCGCCACGGCGACGAGATCGCCTGGGGCACGATCGGCAACGCGTCGACCGCCGAGGGGATGTTCTGGGAGTCGATCAACGCCGCGGGCGTACTGCAGATCCCGATGATCGTCTCCATCTGGGACGACGGTTACGGCATCTCCGTCCCGAACGAGCATCAGATCACCAAGGGTGACCTCAGCGAGCTGCTCAAAGGCTTCCAGCGCGAGCCGAAAACCAAGGCCGGCTTCGACATCTACACCGTCAAAGGGTGGGACTACGCGGCACTCTGCGAGACGTACATCCACGCCGCGACGATCTCGCGGATGGAGCACGTCCCCGCGATCATTCACGTCATCGAGATCACCCAGCCGCAGGGGCATTCGACCTCCGGCTCGCACGAGCGCTACAAGTCGAAAGAGCGCCTCGAGTGGGAAGTCGTGTTCGACGGCATCAGGAAGATGCGCGAGTGGATGATCGCGCAGGGGATCGCCACCGCCGACGAGCTCGACGCGTTCGAGAAGGAAGACACGCAGCTCGTGCGCGACGCACAGCGCCGCGCGTGGGAAGCGTACCGCGCGCCGATCGATGCCGACGTCAAGAAGGCGGTGAGCTTTCTCGACCAGCTCGCGGCCTCCTCGTCGAAGAAGCAAGAGCTCGAACAGATCCGCGGTGAGCTCGCCCGCATCCAGGCGCCGTTCCGCCGCGATGCGATGCGCTCGCTCGCGTCGGCACTCGTCATCGCCCGCGATGCGAAGGTGCCGGAAGAGTTGCACGCCTGGCGCAACGAACAGGAGCGCGCCGGCGACGCGCGTTTCGGCAAGCATCTGCACAGCGAGACAGAGGAAGCGGCGCTGCGCATCGAAGTCGTCGATGCCGTCTATCCGGACGACGCGCCGACGCTCAACGGCTACGAGATCATCAACCACGCGTTCGACCACGCGCTCCGGCGCGAGCCGCGGCTCATCATCTTCGGCGAGGACGTCGGCAAGCTCGGCGACGTCAACCAGGGCTGCCTCGGGCTGCAGGACAAGTACGGCGTCGCCCGCGTCGGCGACACCGGCATCCGCGAGTGCACCATCCTCGGGCAGGCCATCGGCGCCGCGCTGCGCGGCCTCCGTCCGATCGCCGAGATCCAGTACCTCGACTACATCCTCTATGCGCTGCAGATCATGTCGGACGATCTGGCAACCACGCGCTGGCGCTCCGCCGGCGGCCAGAAGGCGCCGGTCATCGTCCGCACGCGCGGCCATCGCCTCGAAGGCATCTGGCACTCCGGCTCACCGATGGCCGGCATCATCAACCTCGTGCGCGGCATCCACGTCTGCGTGCCGCGCAACATGACGCAGGCCGCCGGCTTTTACAACACGCTGCTCCGCTCCGATGACCCGGGCATCGTCGTCGAGGTGCTGAACGCCTACCGTACGAAGGAGAAGCTGCCGTCGAACATCGCGGAGATGACGGTGCCGCTGGGCGTGCCGGAGGTGCTGCGCGAGGGGAGTGACGTGACGCTGGTGTCGTACGGCGCGACGCTTCGCATTGTGATCGAAGCGGCGGAGCTGCTCGCGCAGGTCGGCGTCGAGGCGGAAGTGATCGACGTCCAGACGCTGCTGCCGTTCGACGTCCGCGGCATCATTGCCGAGTCGGTGCGCAAGACGAATCGCGTCGCCTTCATCGACGAAGACGTCCCGGGCGGTACGACCGCATACATGCTGCAGCAGGTGCTCGAGCGCGACCGCGCGTACGAGTGGCTGGACTCGGAGCCGCGCACGATTGCCTCGAAGGAGCACCGCCCCGCGTACGGCTCGGACGGCGATTACTGGTCCAAGCCCAACCGCGAAACCATCTTCAACAGCGTGTACGCGCTGATGACCGAGGCGATGCCGAAGAAGTATCCGAAGATCTGGTAGGGCTACAGGGACCGATAGGACCTATAGACGGATAGGACCAACGCGCTGGGCGCACGCTGCGCTCCGTGGGCACATGCAGGCGAGACGCCGGCGTTCCTAAAAGCGCTGCGCGCTCCGGTGGTTTTAAGGAACGCCGGCGTCCCGCCGGCTGGCCTGCGGGCGTCTCGCCCGCACGCGTACCCGTGCAGTCTCCTGATTGCGCCGCACCGTGGTGAATCGCGCGCCGCGTAACCGCGCTGCCGGGTGCTAAGGACAGACGGGCCCGGTGGGGTCCCAGCTGTCCTATTCGTCCCATTCGTCCTATCGGTCCTATCGTTTCCCTCTACTTGGGCCCCACGATGCGCCAGCCGCCATCCGGTTCGGTCGGCAGGTTCACCGTTCCCTTGTACACGCCGCCGGGGGCCAGCCACACCATGTTCTCGCCGGTGGCGTTGTTACGCCAGAGGATGTCGCCCAGGCCGCTGCGGTCGACGTCGAAGATCGCGGCCAGCTCCATGTTCGGGTCGGTGACCACGCCGAGCTGCGTCGTGCTGGTCATCTGGGTGCCGGCCATGAACCAGAGGACCACGCGGCCGTCGTTCACGTTGTGCCACACCAGCTCGTTCCAGAGGTCGGGGTTGAAGAGGCCGGAGCCGCGCGCCGTCCAGGTCTGCGACACCACGGTCGACAGCGTCGTGGTGCTGGCCAGCGTGGTGCCGTCCATCCGCCAGAGAATGTTCGAGCCCGTCGTGCCGTGACGCCAGCCGACGTCGGCGCCGCCGTCGTTCTCGTAGTCGAAGACGGTGTACGCCTTCCACTGCAGATCGGCCACCGTCTTCATCGGCAGCGTCGCGCCGTAGCTGGTGCCGAGGAGGGACCAGACGCGGTTCTCACCGGTGGCGTTGTTGCGCCACATGATGTCCTGCAGGCCGTCCTTGGTGAAGTCACCGACGCCGACGATGTACCAGGCCAGTCCCGGCTCGGACGGCAGGTCGATCGACGCGAGCAGCGTCGTCCCCTGCATCCGCCAGATGCGCATGCGGCCGTCGACCGCGTGGCGCCAGAGCAGGTCCTGCCAGCCGTCACCGTCGAAGTCGCCGCGGATGTGCGTGCCGTACTGCGTGATCGTCACCGGCTGTCCGGCGATCGTGATCGTGCCGGTGCGGCTGCGGTTCGTGCCGTTCGCGGCGACGTTGAAGCCGACGTTGCCGTTCCCGCTGCCGCTGCTGTTCGTCAGCGTGATCCAGCTCGCGTTCGATGTGGCCGTCCATCCGGAGCATGACGTCACGCCGATCGACCCCGCGCCGCCGGTGCGGGTGAACACCTGCGGCGTATTCGCCACCGTCGTGCTGCAGTCGTTCGTCTGCGTGACCGAAACGCGGTTGCGGGCCACGGTGACGGAGCCGCTGCGTGCCGTGCCGCTGCTCGGCGCGATCGTCACCGACACGCTGCCGGAGCCCTGCCCCGCAGCCGGCGAGAAGGTGATCCACGTCGCTGACGTCGACACGCTCCAGAAGCAGAGCTCCGACGACGGCGTGACCTGCACGGTGCGCGTGCCGCCCGACGCGCCGACGGTGAGGCTCAGCGGCGACGCGGTATACGTGCAGCCGTTGCTCTGGTCGATCGTCAGATAGTTGTTGCCGACCTGAATGCGTCCGCTGCGCGCCGGCCCGACGTTCGGGGCCACGGAGTAGCCGATCGTCGCCGCGCCGGTGCCGCTCGACGCGGTCGTCAGCGTGATCCACGGGACGTTCGGGACGGCGGTCCAGGGACAGCCCGAACCGGAGGTCAGGGTGAAGCTGCCGCCGCCGCCGCTCGCCGGGTACTGGCTATAGGTCGGGGCGATCGAGTACGTGCAGCCGCTCTGCTGCGACAGGACGAACGTGCTCTCGCCGATGGTGATGGTGCCGCTGCGCGCCGGCCCATCGTTCGCCGTGTACGCGTAGGTCACGTTGTTGTTCGTGATGCTCGTCAGAGTGATCCACGGGGTGTTGGACTGCGCGCTGAAGCCGCAGTACGACTGGTACTGCACGGCAATGTCCGCGGAGCCGGCCGACGCAGCGACCGTCGTCGCCGTCGGCGAGATCAGCGCGAAGCAGTCGCGCTCCGCCGTCGGTCCGGCGAAGCGGCGGAGGATGTTGCGCGTCATCTGCTGCGCCGCGGGGTTGACCTTGTCCGCTCCCTCGTTCCAGGAGTCGAGACCCCACGCCCACTGGATCGTGCCGGTGGCGAAGACGTGCGCGCCGCCCGGCGCGTCGTAGATCGTCATGTGCGAGTACTCGGTTTTCCCCGTGTCCTTGTCGACATACGGCGAGTTGCCGAGCCTCACGATGTTGTCCGGCGAGTGCTCGGTCATGTGGTCGACCTCGTAGCCGAGCAGCTTCGGGAGGCGCGAGCCGGTGACGAGGCCCGTGCCTTCGAACACCCACGGCTGCGTCGTCACGTCGTCGATGATGATGTCGCCGTTCGTCACCGGGTTGTAGATGTACTCCACGCCGAGGAGCTGCGATTCGGGGCGGTTGACGGGGACCTGCCGGAACTGCTTCGTGATCAGGTGATCGTTCGCCGGGTCGCCGTCCAGCGCGTACGGATCCTCCGAGTTCGACTTCTCCTTGTAGCTGACGATGGTGCGGTTCGGGACGCCCGTCGCATTCGGCTCGTAGCGGATCTGCCAGTACGCCGTATTCGCGGAGAAGAAGCCGAGGTCGATGCCGGCGTCGCGCGCGGCCTGCACGTGGTCGAACATCTCCCACGACCAGTACTCGTCGTGGCCGATGGAGAGCCAGTCCTGATGGTTGAGCATCAGCGCCGGCCGCTCGTGCGTGTCGACGTTCGTGTGATACGTGACGTCGTAGCCCTCACGCTCCATGAAGCGGAGCATGTTGTACTCCCAGCGATAGAGGAAATCGCCCGTGCCGGAGCCGGTGATGTAGGGGCGGTCCAACGACACCTTGCGCGCCGCGACCTGGTCCGTGCTGTTGAACGTGTAGAGCGACTTGCCGCCCCAGTTGTTGTACGCCTGATACGTCGTCACGCTGAGCTGGAAGTAGTGGTTCGAGAAGCGGGCGTCGTCGCGCACGACGAAGATCGTGTACTTGTGCCTGCCGTTCGCGGTCAGCTTCACGAGATAGACGCCGCTGATCCAGTCGTCCGTCGCCGGAATGCCGAGCACGTGCGGATTCGTCCAGTTGCATTCGACGAGACCGGTGACCGGATCGGGCACGGGGATCGGCTGTGCGGTGCCGGGGAGGGTCACCGGACCGTAGACGCGGCGCGCCCCGGTGCCGCCGTACCACCCCATGCGGAAGACCTGCAGCGTATAGCTCGGGTACGGCGTGTTGACGTAGATGCTGACCGACTCGCCACGGTTGACGCTCGTGGGCGAGGCGAATCCTTCGACCTCACCATTGGCTTCGAAGCCACCGGTCTTCCATTCGGTCGTTCCCTGGCGGGCATTCTCGATTTGGATCGGGTTGGAAGCGAACAGACCTGTGGCGATGCAGAAGACGAAAAGCGCAGTGGCGAATGGGCGCATGCTCTCTCTCTGGGCTGGGGCGGCGCGGATTGTGTGGAACGGCTGAGCGTACTACCTGTCAGGCGCCAAATTCACGCGCTATGCCATGTACGCCCGCGTACACATTGAAGCGGCGATCGCGGACGAAGCCGAGGAGCGTCATGTTGAATTCGCGTGCGAGCTCGACCGCGAGCGTCGACGGTGCACCCACCGCGGCGAGCATCGGGATGCCGGCCACCGCCGCTTTCTGCACGATCTCGAAGCCGGCGCGGCCGCTGACGAAGAGCACGTGCGCGTCGAGCTTCACTCCTTCGCGCCAGTAGGAGCCGATCACCTTGTCCACGGCGTTGTGGCGCCCGACATCTTCGCGCGTGCGGAGCAGCTCGCCATGCGCATCGAAGATGCCCGCGGCGTGAATGCCGCCGGTGGCCGCGAACTGCGTTTGCGCCGCGCGCAACAGCTCCGGCATCGCGTGGATGCGCTCGGCAGACATCGCGAGCGGCCGCTCGATCGGCGGCGCCTGCACGCGCAGCGCGTCGATCGAGGCCTTGCCGCACACACCGCAGGATGACGTCGAGTAGAAGTGCCGCTGCAGACGCTGCCAGTCGATGCGGACGCCATCCTTCAGCGCGACGCGCACCACGTTCGGCGAGCCCCAGTGGCGCATCCCGTCGAGATCGGCTGCGCTCTGCAGAATCCCCTCGGTGAACAGGAACCCAGCCGCCAGATCGAAGTCCTCGCCCGGCGTGCGCATCGTGACGGAGAGCGGCTTGTCGCCGAGGCGGATCTCCAGCGGTTCTTCGACGACGACGTCGTCGGTGGTCTGCGCCGCGTGGTCTCCGTAGATGCGGGTGATGTCCACGCGCTGGTTATAACCGAAGGGAACGTTGTCCGTTGACCGTTGTCCGTTGTTGGTGCTTCCCGGCGTGCAGCGCAGCACGGAAAACGGACAACGGCAAACGGACAACGCCCCGCGCTACACTACGCCCCATGCTGGACCTCCTCATGAAATGGCCCCTCGTCCGCCAGCTCCTCGAGGGCAAGGACGGCACCGGCCTCGAATCGATGAGTGAGGCCACGCGCAACCTTCGCCCCAGGAACGAAGGGGCGCAGGTCGCGCGCTCCGTCTGCCCCTACTGCGCCGTTGGCTGCGGGCAGCTCGTCTACCACCGCGGCGACAAGGTCGTCAGCATCGAAGGCGATCCGCAGTCGCCGATCTCGCGCGGTCACCTCTGTCCGAAGGGTGCGGCCAGCTACGAGCTCGTCACGCACGCCGGCCGCGCCACGAAAGTGAAGTACCGCGCGCCGCGCTCGAAGCAGTGGCAGGAGCTCACGCTCGAGCAAGCCACGGAGATGGTCGCCGACCGCGTCTGGGAGTCGCGCAACCGCACCTTCGACCCCGAGCACAACCACACCACCGGCGTCGCCCACCTCGGCGGCGCCACGCTCGACATCGAAGAAAACTACCTCATCAAGAAACTCTTCACCGCCGGACTGGGGATGGTGTGCCTGAGCAATCAGGCGCGCATATGACACAGCTCCACGGTGCCCGGTCTGGGCACCACCCTCGGGCGCGGCGGCGCCACCACCGCGCAGCAGGACCTCGCCAACAGCGACGCCATCCTCATCATGGGCTCGTCGATGGCGGAGAACCATCCGGTCGGCTTCCAGTGGGTCATCGAGGCGCGTGAGAAGAACGGCGCGAAGGTCATCCATGTCGATCCACGCTTCACCCGTACGTCCGCGATGGCCGACTACTGGCTGCCGCTGCGCGCCGGCAGCGATCTCATTTTTCTCGGCGCGTTGATTCGCTACACGCTCGAAGAGCCGCGCTACTTCCGCGATTACGTCGTCGCGTACACCAACGCCTCGGTCATCCTCCGCGAGGATTACGTCGACTCGGAGGAGAACGGCGGCCTGTTCTCCGGCTGGGATCCCGAGACGAAGAGCTACGACTCCACGACGTGGCTCTACGAAGGCGCGCGGCCGAAGGAGCAGCCGGGGATGCGCGCGAACCGCGGCGGCCAGGAGAAAGACCGCGGCGGCGAGTCGCAGGACGAGAGCACGCCGCATCGCGACCTCACGCTGCAAAACGAGCGATGTGTTTTTCAGGTGCTGCGCCGGCACTTCGCACGCTACACGCCGGAGCTCGTCGAGCAGATGTGCGGCATTCCGCGCGACCGTTTCCTCGAGATCGCGGACGTCTTCACGCGCGCCTCCGGTCCCGACAGGACGGGCGCGGTCTGCTACGCCGTGGGATGGACGCAGCACTCCACCGGCGTGCAGACCATCCGTGCCGCCGCGATCCTGCAACTCCTCCTCGGCAACATCGGCCGTCCCGGCGGCGGCATCATGGCGCTGCGCGGCCACGCCTCGATCCAGGGCTCCACCGACATCCCGACGCTGTTCGACATCCTGCCCGGCTACCTGCCGATGCCGTCCTCGAACGAGCGCGATCTCACCGGCTACCTGAAGCGCCACCAGTCGCCGAAAGGGTGGTGGTACAACATCGACAAGTACGTCATCTCGCTGCTGAAGGCGTACTACGGCGACGCCGCCACGCGCGAGAACGACTTCGGCTTCGGGTGGCTGCCGCGACTCACGGGCGATCACTCGTACTTTGGCTACTGGCTCGACATGGCCGACGGCAAGCTCGAAGGACTGATCGTGATGGGACAGAACCCCGCGGTCGGCTCGCCGAACGCGAAGCTCGAGCGCGCCGCGCTCGGCAAGCTGCGATGGCTCGTCGTGCGCGAGCTCGTCGAGACCGAGACCGCCACGTTCTGGGAAGACGATCCGGACAACATCGACACGGAAGTCTTCTTCTTCCCCGCCGCGTCGCACGTGGAGAAAGACGGCACGTTCACGAACACGCAGCGCCTGCTGCAGTGGCGCGACAAAGCAGTCGAGCCGCCCGGCGACGCCCGCAGCGAGCTGCACTTCATGGTCGACCTCGGGCGCCGCCTCAAGGCGCGCGCGACGAACGATCCGCGCGACGCCGCGCTGCGCGCGCTGACGTGGGACTACCGCGATGAGGATGCCGAAGAAGTGCTGCGCGAGATCCATGGCTCGTCGGCGAACCAGGGCACGCCGTCGATCCAGCACTTCGGCGAGCTGAAAAACGACGGCTCCACGTCCTGCGGCTGCTGGATCTACTCCGGCGTCTTCGCCGGCGGCGTCAACCGCGCGCGGCAGCGCGAGCCGCGCGGCAAGTACGCGCACGGCTGGGGCTACGCGTGGCCACTCGACCGCCGCATCCTCTACAACCGCGCCTCCGCGCGCCCCGACGGCACGCCGTGGAGCGAACGGAAAGCGCTCGTCTGGTGGGATGCGGAGCAGAAGGAGTGGGTCGGCCACGACGTCGCCGACTTCACGCGCGGCAAGGCACCCGACTACCGCCCCGGTCCCGAGATGGGCGGCGACGAAGCGCTGCCGGGCGACGCCCCGTTCATCATGCATCCCGATGGTCTCGGCTGGCTGTTCGTCCCCTCGGGGCTGAAGGATGGTCCGCTGCCCGTGCACTACGAGCCGCTCGAATCGAACACGCGCAACGTCCTCCATCCGGCGCAGCAGAAGAATCCCGCGGCTCTGTCGCTCGAGCGTCCCGACAATCCGTACGCCGTCTCGCCCGACGCGCGCTTCCCGTACGTCCTGACGACGTACCGGCTGACGGAGCATCACACGGCCGGCGGCATGTCGCGCACGCTGTCGCACCTCGCCGAGCTGCAGCCGGAGCTCTTCACCGAGATCTCGCCGGAGCTCGCGCGCGAAGCCGGCGTCGCCAACGGCGACGTCGTCGAGATCACCACCGCACGCGCCACCATCCGCGCCCGCGCACTGGTCACCACGCGCATGCCGTCGCTCGACATCGACGGCAAGCGTGTCCACCAGGTCGGCCTGCCGTACCACTGGGGAGAGAAGGGGCTCGTCACCGGCGCCGTGGTCAACGACCTGCTGGCCATCTCCGAAGAGCCGAACGTGAAAATCTTCGAATCGAAGGGCCTGACGTGTAACCTGCGGCGCGCGTGATGAGGCAGTTGTTGATTTTCGGTTTTCGGTTGTTGGCGCTGGCGCTGGCGCTGCACCAGGCGTAGCGCAGCACCGAAAACCGAAAACCAAAAACCGAAAACCGCGCGCAGCGCGTGCTACGCTGACTCGCCATGACCACGACCGGCTTCTTCACCGATTCCACCCTTTGCATCGGCTGCAAAGCGTGTGAGGTCGCGTGCAAGGAGTGGAACGATGTGCCGGCGGACGGCTTCGTCTTCTCCGGCAACTCGTACGACAACACCGTCGGCCTCGGGCACTCCACGTGGCGGCACGTGAAGTTCGTCGAAGGGATCGCCGAAGCGGGACGCGGCGGCAACGCGAACGACGCCATGACCTGGCAGTTCTCGTCCGACGTCTGCAAGCACTGCGAGCACGCCGGCTGCCTCGAAGCGTGTCCCACCGGCTCCATCATCCGCACTGAGTTCGGCAGCGTCTACGTGCAGCCCGACATCTGCAACGGCTGCGGCTACTGCGTCGTGACGTGTCCGTTCGGCGTCGTCGACCGCCGCCCCGATGACGGCCGCGCGTTCAAGTGCACCTTCTGCTACGACCGCCAGAAAGCAGGGGAGATCCCCGCCTGCGCCAAAGCCTGTCCGACGCAGTCGATCCTCTTCGGCGATCTCGAAGAGCTGCAGCACGTCGCCGACGACCGCCTCGCGCGACTCCACGCGAACGGCATGACCGACGCCACGATCTGGAATCCCACCGACACCAGCGTCGGCGGCACGCACGCGTTCTTCCTCGTGCGCGGCGACACCAACGCGTACAACCTGCCGCACGCCCCGCAGGTGCCGACCGTGCTGCTGAAGGAAAGCTGGTCGTCGGCGGCGGCCGCCGCGGGCATCATGGCGGTCGGGGCGCTGCTGGCGTTTGCCATTGGGCGCAAGTGACGCGTTGTGCGTTTTCCGTTGTCCGTTGTCGGTGTTCCTACGCGAAGCGCAGCGCGGAAAACGGGCAACGGAAAACGGACAACGCCCCGTAAACTGCGCCGATGCCACCCAAGCGCCCCACCGCCGCCACGGAAGCCCGCCTCGCCGAGATCCGCCGTGATGCGGAAGCCGGCCGGCTCCCCGTGGCCTCGGCGCAAGCCGGCTACTACGGGCTGCCGCTGCAGAAGTCGCCGGTGTGGACGTGGGAAGTGCCCGCCTACTTTTTCGTTGGCGGCGCGGCCGGCGCGGTGGCGGTGCTCGGGGCCATGGCGCAACTCGCCGGCGCCGATGAAAAGCTCGTGCGCGACGCCCGCCGCATCGCCGCCATCGGCTCCGTGCTCTCCGCGCCGCTCCTCATCTCCGACCTCGGCCGCCCGGAGCGGTTCCTCTACATGATGCGCATCTTCAAGCCGCAGTCGCCGATGTCCGTCGGCGCCTGGACGCTCGCCGTCTTCGGCGCGACCGCCGGCGCCGCCGCCCTCGGGCGCAACACCGCCACCAACATCGCCGCGGCCGGTTCCGCCGCGACCGGCGCCGTCATGGCTACCTACACGGGCGTGCTCCTCGGCGCCACCGCGATTCCGTTCTGGGCGAAGCACGCGCGCCTCCTGCCGGTGCACTTCGGCGCCTCCGCCCTCGGCTCAGCCGTCTCACTGCTCGAACTGCGCGGCCATCGCTCCACCGCGCTGTCCTCGCTCGGCCTCGGCGCGGCCGTCTTCGAGAGCATCACCACCGCCGCGCTGGAGACCTCGCCGGAGCCCGCCGACGCCCCGCTGCACACGACGCTGGCGCGCTTCGCCGGCGCGTTGTCGGGCCCGGTGCCACTCGCGTTGCGCCTCCTTGGCGGACGCTCGCGCCGCGCCAGGCAGCTCGCCGCCGTGGCTACCCTCGCGGGCTCGCTGTTGACCCGGTTCGCGTGGGTGCAGGGAGGGAAACAGGTGGCCCGGCCTTCGCAAAATAACCAGGCGTGAAGCCCGGTTTTGTCGCGTTGATTCTCATTCTCTCGGCCTGTACCCAACCCAAGACTCCCATGCCCCAGACCTCATCCTCCAGAGCCCCCCAACAGCAGAAGCAGCAGCAGACGATTCCGGGCGAGCTGCGCGTCGTGGTCATCGGCGACTCGCTGGCGTACGGTGCCGGCGACGAATCGCGGCAGGGCATCCCCGGCCGCCTGAAAGACGAGCTTCGCACCCGCGGTGTCGACGCCGTCGAGACCATCAACCTCGGCGTCAACGGCGCGCAAACCGCCGACCTGATCGACCGCCTGAAGCAGGCGCGCATCCGCAACGAGATCAAGAACGCCGACGCGATCGTCCTCTCCATCGGCGCGAACGATCTCTTCCGCACTCCGAGCGGCCGCGAGGAAACGCTGCGGAACCCGCTGGTCGTGGCCACGCGCATCCTCGAGCGCATCGGCTCCATCGTCGCCACCTTCCACGAGCTCAACCCCGAGGCCCGCATCCTCATCCTCGGCGGCTACAACCCCGTCCCCACGCACCCGCAGGCGAAGATGATCAACCAGTACCTCGGCCTGTGGGACGGCGTCCTCAGCGACCGCTTCGCCGAAGATCCGCGGATCGAGATCGTACGCATGGACGACGTGGTGACCCGCGACCGCCTCAGCCGCTACGACAACTTTCACCCCGGCAGCGAAGCGTACATTGCCGCATCGAAGCGGATCGCCACGATGCTGCTGGAAACCTGATCGGACCTAGAAGACAGATGGGCCGCCGTGTGGAACTCCCATAGGTCCTATTCGTCCTATCGTCCTTAGGCGGCCACCACGCACCGCGTCGCCGAAACCCGATCCGGCAAAGACGCCCTCGACGGCAGCGCGGCCAGCGCAAACCCCAGCCCGGCCGTGGCCAGCGACACCAGCACGCCGGCGTACCGCAGCGACGCGTCGCGCAGCGACATTGCCTCGCTGCTGGCCGGGACCACCTTCACGTCGAAGATCGCGCCGCCGATGGTCTTCCCCCACAGCATCCAGGTGCCGACGAAGTAGTAGTACGACAGCACGGCCATGAAGCCCGCGAGCGCGGCGACTGCCAGCCAGTTCTCCGTGGCCGGGAGCAGGGGAGACAGCGCCAGCGCCAGCGCCGCGAAGAGGGAGAGGTCGGTGAGCAGCGCGAGCAGCCGCTTGAAGCGAGGCGCGTCGCTCGACGGCGCGGGCGGCGGCTCCTCGATCGTCAGCACGTCCGGAACTGCAACCGCCTCCAGCTCGATCTCGTCGAATCGCATCCACGCCCTCCCAGCCCGGTAGTTGGTTGTTGGTTTTCGGTTTTCGGTGAGACCAAAAACCGACAACCGAAAACCGACAACCGCCTTAATTCTACGCCGCGTTCCGCACCGGCAGGTACTTCACGTAGATCCTGTACAGCAAATCCTTCGGCTCGCCGTTGTAGCGCTGCGCCAGATCCTTGCTGCGGCGCGCCACCTCGTCGTTCGGGTCGACCTTCAGCACTTCGTCGAACTCGCGGATGGCGTCGGTCATCCGTTCGTCCTGCAGAGCGGCGGCGCCGAGGTTGAAGTGGGCGTTGACGATCATCCGCTGGATGTTCTTGTTCTCCGGATCCTGCGCGGCGAGCGTCTGGAGGTTCGTGAGCGCGTCCGCGTACTTACGCTCGGCGAAGAGCGCTTTCGCGGAGCCGAGCTTCGCCACCTGTTGCGAGGCCGCGTCGTACGACGCTTTCAGGTCGGGCGGCAGCGCCTTGACGCGCATGGCGGCTTCGAACGCTGCCTTCGCGGCCGAGTAGTCGTGCGCGGCGAACGCCGTGCGGGCCGCGTTGAGCTGCTGGTCGTAGTACTGCGCGGCCGGGACGCCGTCGATCATCGCGGCGGCGGTTCCCTTCTTCTGCTGCAGGTCGGCGATCATCTCCAGCGCGCGGTCGTGTTGCGGGTCGCCCGGCTGGATCGACTGCAACGCGGCGATGGCCTCGTCGAACTTACCGTTCTCCGCGAGCACCGTCGCGCGGCTGAACACCGCCGTGCTGTCGCCCGCGGTCGCCGCCGTATCGCCGTCGCCGCCGCCGCCGAAGCGGCTCCAGGCGAACCAGCCGGCGGCCGCCAGCAGGACCACGAGCACCGCCGCGAGCGCCGCCACCGGGATGCGCTTCGGTGCCGCCGGGGCCGCGCTCTTCGGCGCCGCTTTCATCTTCCCCGACTTCGTCGCGGCAGGCGCGGTCGCCGGCATCTCCGAAGGATCGGGAGGAATCACCGGTGCGTACGAGCCGGACGGCATCTCGTCGTCGAAGAAGCCGATCCCGTCGTCATCCGCCACGGGCGGGGGAGGGATGTACGCCGTCTCGGCCGGGGCCGCGGTGGCTGGGGCGTCGATACGATCGAGGTAATCCTGCGCCGTGGCGTTGTTCGGGTCGAGGAACAGCACCTGCTGGAACTGCGTGCGTGCGGTGTCGCGGTCCTTGCGATCGAAGGCCTGGATGCCGGTCGTGAGGATCGCCTCGACCTTCTGCTCGATCTCGCGGCGGCGCGCTTTCGCCTTCTCGATGCGGTCGGACGCCGCCTCGTTCGTGACGTCGATCAGGAAGATGCGCGACCAGAAATCGATCGCCTGCTGGTACTCGCCGTTGTCGTAGGCGCGGTCGCCTTCGCCGAGGTACTGCTCGATCTTGCGCTGGTCGTCGGGGCTGGTCTCGACGGACGCCATCGAGAAGTCGAACTCGGCGCTCGACGACCGTGCGCCGCCGAAATCGAACGCGGGAGCGGGCGGCGCGGCGGTTGGCGCGGGTGCCTGCGGGACGTTGGACGGTGCGGCGGGGGAGTCGAACGAGAAACCGCCGAACGGCTCGCTCGGCGCCGACTCGAAGGAGAAGTTGGCGAACCCACCTTCATTGGGAGGCGGCGCCGCGGCCGGTGCTTTCTCTTCTTCGAACGTGAAGCCGAAGTCGGTGGCGGGCGCGGCGCTGCGGCCGCCACCGGCCGGCTCCGGCTTCGCTTCCACCACGAACGGGGTTGCTTCGAAAGAGAACGAAGAGGCCGGCTGTGGCTGCGAGGCTGCGGCCTTCTCGATGGCGAAGGCGATGCGGATGATCTCCGGGTGGGTCGGATCGAGGGCGCGCGCCTTTTCCAGATCCTGCCGCGCTCCGACGAGGTTGCCGGCGGCGAGGTTCGCGTCGCACTTGCGCACGAACTGCTCGACGAAGGGGGAGGCTTCCATCTTCTCGCGGGCCTCGTCGCCGAGGATGCGGGCCTCGTCGTTCATGAGGTCGTCGGTGAGGATCTGGGTGGTGACGTGGATGACCGTCTGGAAATCGCGCGCGGCCATGGCGTCGCGTGCCTGCCGGGTGAGGCTGCGCGTGTCGGGCGGCGCCAGCGCGTCGACGTCGATCGGGGCGTCCGGATTCCGCGTCTTCTCGAGGAGCTGCCGGGCGGGCTCGAATTGCGGGTCCATCTGAAGGATGAGGTTGCATCCCGCAATCACCTCGTCCGGTCGGTTCTGCCGGTAGAGAGCGACGGTCTGGTTGAACGTCGTCCTGACGCGGTCCTTCACCGCCGGGGAGAGGCTCGGATTTCCTGGGTAGCTCATTCGCGAAGGGTTCTCCGTGTAGGTCGGGCGATTATAGCTATACTCCCGGCAGAGAAAGGACTTGCGTCACATATGGACATCGTAGCCACCACGTCGGCCCCGCAGGCCATCGGCCCCTATTCGCAGGCGGTGATCGCCAACGGAATGCTCTTCACGTCCGGGCAGATCGCCCTCGATCCGGCCACCGGCAACCTGGTCGAAGGCGACTTCGCCGCCCAGGCCCGCCGCGTCTTCGAGAACCTCCAGGCTGTCCTCGCCGAAGGCGGCAGCTCCTTCGGACAGGTGCTCAAAGCGACCGTCTACCTGACGGACCTGGCCAACTTCCAGACCCTCAACGGCATCTACGCCGAGTATTTTGGCGACCACAAGCCTGCCCGGACGACCGTCGGCCTGACCCAGTTGCCCAAAGGCGGACTGGTGGAGATCGATCTGATCGCGCTGGTCTGAAAAACGAAAAACGAACAACCACACGGCCTCACTCGCTGCTATACTTATTTGGCACACCCCCTGCAGCCGGAGACCCGTATGCGTCGATCCTTACCCCTGACACTTCTTCTCGCGTCAGCGCTGGCTCTCCCGGCGCTCGGTGCGACGCGTCTTACCTATCCCATCAAGGGGCACACGACCGCGGTGGCCTGGCCAGCCGCGGCGTTCCCGATCTCCTATCAGGTCGACAACAAGATCCTGCAGCGGATGCCGGGCGCCGACGCCGTCATTGAGCGCGCGTTCACGAGCTGGATCCTGCCCGAAACGCAGATCGCTTTCCGCCAGGGCGGCACCATCGATGCCCCGGCGCGCCGCGCCAAAGACGGCCGCAACGTCGTCAGCCTCGCCTCCACCCTCTACGCGGACGACGGCTTCATCGCCCTCACCACGAACTGGTACAGCGATAACGGCGACCTCTACGAATCCGACATCGAGCTCGATCCTTCCGTCCTGCAGGGGAGCTACAACCTTCCCCAGACGCTCGGCCACGAGATCGGCCACCTCCTCGGGCTCGACCACTCCGCCGTGCTGACCTCGGTCATGTACCCGTGGGTCGGCCGCGACAAGGAAGCGTTCGTCCTCGACAGCGACGACCGCATCGGCATCTCCACCATCTATCCGAAGCACGACTTCGATCCGACCCTCTCCACCGGCACCCTGCAGGGACGCGTGGTCGGCGACAGCGGGGGCGTCTTCGCCGCCCAGGTCGTCGCCATCAACGACCTCGGGCAACCGGTCGCGACCGGCCTCACCACCGCCACCGGCGACTTCGAGCTGCGCGGCATCCCCCCGGGTGAGTACCGCATTTACGCCGAGCCGCTCGACGGCCCGGTCGACACGAATAACCTCGCCGGCGTCTGGCGCTCGTCCAAGCAGGCGTTTTTCAAGACGCAGTTCTATGACGACCGGCCTCTGCGCGTCGAAGAAGGGCGCGTGTACGGCAACCTCGTCGTGACCGGCAACGGCAAACCGGAGCTCAACCCCCGCTGGATCGCCATCGCCGAACCGGACGCGAGCAGCTTCAGCCTCACCACCCGGGCGGTCATGGTCAAACCTGGCCAGCGTTTCTCGCTGGCAGTGGCTGGCGACGGCTTCATCCCCCTCACCGAGTTCGAGGTCCTGAACCCCGGCTTCAAGCGCGTCTCCGACTTCAAGCACGCCGCGAACTACGTCTCCGCGACCTTCGAAGTCACCCCCGGCACCGCCGGCGGGTCAGCCGTCATCCTCGTCAAGAGCGGCAGCGAAACCGCCACCCTGACCGGCGCCCTCCGCGTCCAGTCGGCGCCGAGGAAACGGTCCGTCTCGCGGTAGACGCACAACCAACGGAAAGTCACTCAGCCCCGGGCGCCAGCCCGGGGCTTTTTTGTTTTTGCGGCAAGGGAACGATAGGACGAATGGGACCTATGGGACAAATACGACGAATGGGACGAATAGGACGCCGGAGCAACGAAGGCGACGTGGCGCAGCGGATTTGAGCCCGCCTTCGGCGGGCGTCAGCGCCTCTTGGCCCCGGGCGTAAGCCCGGGGTAGCCCATGACTTTCCTTACTGAGCCGGCGCCACACGGGCGGGGGGAGTGCCGCCGGCTTAGGCCGGCTCCGTTGGTGGGGCGCCCACAACCCCGGGCTTACGCCCGGGGCTAAACGGCGCTGCCGCCCGCCGAAGGCGGGCTCGAACGTCGCACGTACGCGCCATGGCAGCGGGTCGCGCGGTTCCTTCCCATAGGTCCCATGTCCCATAGGTCCCATCTGTCCCATAGGTCCCATGTCCCATTGCCCGGCGCCCCCAAAGGCCGCCACCGGCGCCGCGGCGCCCCCCAAAGGCCGCCACCGCGGTCCGCCCTACCCCGGCAGATCCGGCCGGCGCACTTCCAGCGTCTTGGGGCGGAACACCGCGTTCTGCATGAACGGCAGGACGTCGTCCGCGGGCAGGGGGCGGCTGAACAGGTAGCCCTGCAGGAGGTCGCACTGGTAGTGCTTGAGGAACGTGTACTGCTCCTCCGTCTCCACGCCCTCGGCCACCACGCCCAGCCCCAGCGTGTGCGCCAGGTTGATCACGTAGGTCACGATGGCGGCGGCGGTTTCGTCGGTCGTCACGTCGCGGAGGAACTCCTTGTCGATCTTCACCGTGTCGATGGGGAAGTCCTTCAGGTAGATCAGCGACGACATCCCCGTGCCGAAGTCGTCGACGGCGATCGTCACGCCGAGCTCCTTCAGCTCGCGTAGCACCCGCATCGACAGGTCGACGTTCTGCATCGCCGCGCTTTCCGTGATCTCGAGCTGCAGCAACTGCGGCGCGATCCCTGTCGTCTCCACCGCATCGCGCACGGCGGCCACCAGCGCGTGCTGCTGGAACTGCACCGCGGAGATGTTCACCGCCACGCGCAGTCCGGTCAGCCCGGCCGCGTGCCACTCGCTGAGCTGGCGGCATGCGGTCTTCAGCACCCAGTCGCCGATCGGCACGATCAGTCCCGTCTCCTCGGCGAGCTGAATGAACTCGCTCGGATTGACGAGGCCGCGCAGCGGATCGCGCCAGCGGATCAGCGCTTCGAGCGACACGATGCGCCGCCGCGCGCGGTCGTAGATCGGCTGGTAGTACAGCTCGAGCTGATCGCGCTCGATGGCGTGATGCAGGCTCTGTTCGAGCGCCAGCCGCCGCACGTAGCGCTCGTTCATGCTCGGCGTGAAGAGCTGCGCCTGATTGCGTCCCAGCTCCTTCGCGCGGTACAGCGCCGCGTCGGCGCACTTCAGCAGCGTGCCGACGTCGTCGCCGTCCGACGGATAGAAGCTGATGCCGATGCTGCCCGTCATGATCAGGTCATGCCCGTCGATGCTCAGCGGCTCGCTGATCGCGTCGAGCAGTTTGCGTGCGACGTGCGCCACCGATTCCGTGTTCGGCACCTCGTTGAGTAGGATGCTGAACTCGTCGCCGCCGATGCGCGAGATCGTGTCCGACGCGCGCAGGCACGCCCGCAGCCGGTTCGCCACCTCGGCCAGCAAGGTATCGCCGAACGTGTGCCCGAGGCTGTCGTTGACGAGCTTGAAGTGATCCAGGTCGAGATACATGATCGCCAGACCGAAGCGATTCCGCCGCGCGTTCGCGATCGCGTTCACGACGCGGTCGCGGAACAGCAGCCGGTTCGGTAGGCTGGTGAGCGAGTCGTAGTACGCGTGATACTCGAGCTGCCGCTCCGTCTCTTTCCGCTGCGTCACGTCGCGGTAATTCAGCACGATCGCGCCGACGCTCGGCTCGTGCAGCAGGTTCTGGCTGAAGCCTTCCAGCCACACCCACGAACCGTTCTTGTGGCGGAAGCGGATCTCGCCGTGCGACTCCTGGCTCGGCTTCGCCAGCAGCTCTTCGAAGGTCCGCCGCGCCGCTTCGCGCTCGCGCGGATGGATCAGCTCGAGGAGCGGCTCGCCGAGGAGCTCCGTGTCGTCGTAGCCGATGAGGTACTGCGTCGAGGAGCCGGTGAACGAGAAGCGGAGCTCCGCGTCGAGCAGCGCCACGCCGCTCCAGCTTTTCTCGACGATGGTGCGGAAGCGCTTTTCGCGCTGCTCCAGCTCGTGCTGCGTGCGGCGGGTCTCCGAGATGTCGCGCACGAACGCCGTGAAGTTGTCGCCGAAGACGTCGATCGTCAGCTCGACGGGGAAGCGGTCTCCGTTCGCGCGGCGCGCAAACGTTTCCAGACGGCGGTGGGGGAGGTCGGGGCTGAAGAGCACCGCGTCCTCGAAGATGCCCGCCGGCAGCGGACGGCCGATCGCCTCGCGTGCGCTGACGCCGAACGTCGCCTCCGCCTGCGGGTTCCACTCCAGCACGTTGCCGGTGCGGTCGATCGTCACGACCGCGTCGAGCGCCGACGCGATGAGCTGGCGGAGACGCACTTCCGAGTTGCGTAGCGCCTGCTCCGTGCGGCTGCGCGCGACTGCTTCGCCGAGGATGTTGGCCGTCGAGCGCAGGAAGCCGAGCTCGTACTCCGCGAAGGTGCGCTCGTCGCCGGCGTAGATGAGGAGCACGCCCCACGGGCCGTACTGCGTCCGGATCACGACGCCGGCTCCCGCGCGGACACCGTGGTACTGGCGCAGGTGCGACGACTTGAAGCGCGTTTCGTGCTCCAGGTTGCCGAACGTCAGGATCCCTTCGCCGAGGAGGGTGACCATGGCGATCGACTCGTCTTCGTCGGCGTCGCGCTGGCAGTTCACGAACGTCTCGTTCGTGCCGATCGCGCCGCGCACGAGCATCCGTCCGCCGGCGGCGATCTCGAGGGCGCGGCAGTGGCCGACGCTGAGCGTCATCTCGACGAGCGCGCAGGCCTGCCCGAGGAGGATCATCGGATCGACGCCGGTGAGCGCGGCCTGGCCGAGCTCCGCGATCGCGATCTCCTGGCCGTTGCGCGCTTCGATCTCCGCGCGCAGACGCGCCAGCTCCGTCGGCTCCTCGGTTGGCGCGCTTTGCACCAGATGCAACGGATGCGGGTCGGACATGTGGACGAATTATGGCACCCCTTGACCCTGGAATGGGTGCAAGGGTTTACATTGCTCTCATGACCACCGGCCAGCTCGCCCGTCTTTGCGGCGTCAGCCCCGACACGATCCGGCACTATGAGCGCTGCGGCGTCATTCCCTCGGCCACCCGCGGGGAGAACGGCTACCGCAGCTATCCGGCGGAGGCGCTCGAGCGCGTCCGCATCGTGCGCCGGGCGTTGACGATCGGCTTTTCGCTCGAGGAACTGGCGCGCATCTTCCGCGAGCGCGATGGCGGACGCGCCCCGTGCCGCAAGGTACGCGCGCTCGCGGGGGAGAAGCTGGCGGAGCTCGAGCGCCGCATCGAGGAGATGCTCCTCATGCGCGATGAGCTCGCCCGGCTGGTCGAAGAGTGGGACGAACGGCTCGCCGGCTCGCGCGACGGTGAGCCCGTGCGTCTCCTCGAATCGATAGGAAAAGGAGAACCAACTCATGCTTCACGTACTCATGCTCTTCCTCGCCCTCGGCGACGACCACTGTGAGCAGCACAAGAAGACGACCGAAACCAAGCAGACCGGCCACACTCAACATCAGCACCATGCCGCGGTCGACCAACGCGGCGACCAGCCCGAGGGGATGGGCTTTTCGCACCAGAAGACGCGCCACACGTTCCGCCTCCTGAAGGATGGCGGGGCCATCGAGGTGCGGGCGAAGGATGACGAGAGCCTGAAGGCGGTGCGGTCGCACCTCCAGGAGATCGCCCGGCTCTTCACCGCGGGCGACTTCGAGAAGCCGCAGTTCATCCACGGCCGCGTCCCGGACGGCGTCGACGTGATGAAGGCGCGCGGTACAGCCATCACCTACAAGTACGAAGAGGTGGAGCGCGGCGGGCGCGTCCGCATCACGACCAAAGATCCGGCGGCGCTGGAGGCGGTGCACCGGTTTTTAAGGTTTCAGATTGAGGATCACCGGACGGGCGATAAGACGGCGGTGGAGTAGGGGCTGAAAATACGAATGCAGAACGCAGAACGCAGAACGCAGAATGAAGAAGAAAGCCCGGCGAGGCCGCGGAGCGTTTTCTACGTTCTGCGTTCTGCGTTCTGCGTTCTGACTTCAAAGATTCTGTCTCACACGTCCGCCCCATCCTCATCCTTGTAGCACCAGATCCACGCCTCACCCGGCTCGGCGGAGCGCACCACGGGGTGTTTGCTGCGGTGGTAGTGCTTGGTGGCGTGCTTGTTCTTGGAGGAGTCGCAGCAGCCCATGTGGCCGCATTCGAGGCAGGTGCGGAGGTGGACCCAGGAATCGCCGCTCTGGAGGCATTCCTCGCAGCCATGAGTGTTCGGCGTGCGGTTGTAGAGCTCGGGGGTGACGGCGCTGAGGTGCTCGCAAAGCTGGACGCTGCTCATGGGGGCGATGGTATCGCCGAAAGGGCGGCTGGAATAGCGAGGCTCAACCTTTTGTGATTGGCGTCACAACGCCCGGCAGCACAACCGCGCACAATCCGCGCAACTTACATCCGACGTAAACAAGGGGGGCGTACGCCCCCCTTTCTTTTTCCCCGGAGGCCCGATGAAGCAGCGTCTCGCAGTGCTCGTAGCAGTCTCGGCCATGACTTTCGTATCGTGCCAGCACGAAAGCATCACCGGCCCGTATAACGACGACTCGTCGTTGAAGGCACAAACGGCCAACGGCAACGTCGAGCCGAACGCGAGCGGCGGAAACCGCGGACGCCGTCGCGGCGCCGGCGCCGGCAATGCGGCCACCAAGGTCCTTCAGGTCGAAGGCCTCGTTCGCAGCGCCACGGCGACGGAAGTCGTCGTCTTCAGCTCGAAGGGTGCGGAAGTGACCATCGTCGTGAACGACGCCACCGTCATCCGGCACGGCCAGGAGCCGATCGCGGCTGCCGACCTCCAAGTTGACTGGCGCGTGCACGCGAAAGTGAAGAGCGAGAACGACCAGAACGTCGCGCTCGAGATCATCGTCCAGAACCGCAACGGCGACGATGACGACGACAGCGGCGACGATAACGGCGGGGCGACGACCCTCACCGCGAACGGCGCGGTCAAGTCGGTCAGCGGGACGACGCTCGTCGTCAATTCACAATCGAAGGGCGAAGTGACGGTGAAGACCGACGCCTCGACCATCATCAAGAAGCAGGGACAACGGATCACGGTCGCCGACATCAAAGCCGGCGACGAGGCGAACTGCCGCGGCAACCGGACGGGTGAGCGGGAGATGTTGGCGGTGCAGATCGAAGTGCGTGGCAAAAGCAAGCGCTGAGCGCTTGTGCAACGGAGCGAAGGGCCCTCCTCCTTCGCTCCAAACGGGTGTGGCGCGGACGCTGGACAGTCCGCGCACGGGCGTGCAAGATGCCGGCAGGGCCACCTGCCGGCATCAACTTTTTAGGGGCGGTGGGTGAGGCGCAGGGCGGATAGGCCTATGGGACGGATAGGACCTATGGGACGGATAGGACCTATGGGACCTATAGGACCAATAGGACCTATGCGACACACCGAACCACCCCATGCGGGCTCAAACCCGCGACACGCCAGCCCGCCCCAGGCGGGCGGCAGCGCCGTTTAGCCCCGGGCGTCAGCCCGGGGTCAGCATCCACGCCCCCACGGGAGCCGGCTTCGCCGGCGGCACCCCCCTGTTCCCACGCAGCGGAACGGCACCCGAGACCGGCGAACCGAAGTGGAGGACAGACACTCTTGTCTGTCCCGCGCGGAAGCTCCCACGCAGAGCGGTGCATCGTCCAGCGAGGGACGAAACTTCCCGCCGGGTGTGCGGAGGAGCGTCGCGCTCGCGTCATTCCTCGCGGGACAGACAAGAGTGTCTGCCCTCCACTCCGCGTCGCCAGTGCGCGCTCGTGCATGCCCCACGAACGCCGTCCCATGCGTCCTATAGGTCCTATCCGTCCCATTCGTCCCATCGTTCCCTGATGCAACTTCACCGAAGGCTGACCCGTCCAGCGATGGAACTTCCGCATCCAGAGGCAGACTTTCCGCATCCGGAGGCAGAATTTCTGCCTCACGAAGCCGAAATTCTGCTTCCAGAGGCAGCGGCGTCTGTTTTCGGAGGTAGATTTTTCCCATCGAGAAGCAGAAATTCTGCTTCGAGAGGTAGAGGAGTCTGCATCCGCAGGTAGATTTTTCGCATCACGAAGCAGAAATTCTGCTTCGAGAGGTAGACGGCTCTGCATCCAGAGGCAGATTTTCTGGATCAAGAGGTAGAAATTCTCGATCGCGAGGCAGATTTTCTGAATCCAGAGGTAGAAATTCTGGATCCAGAGGCAGATTTTCTGGATCGAGAGGTGGAAATTCTGGATCGAGAGACAGATTTTCTGCTTCCGCAAGCGGACAGCCTGACCCGCCTTCGCCCGTGGCAGACCAGCGAGGGTGCGACGAGGGAACGACGCGTCGACGCGCGGCTGCAGGCACAGCGTCGCAGCGCGTGTACAAAAGCGGCAGCTCGTCCGCTGCCGCAGTCCAAACTCGCGCCGAAGGCCAAGCCTGTAGGGACGGCATCGCTGCGTCGACGTGTTCTCTGACCCCTGCCAGCTTGCCACCCTCGCGAAAGCTGCCACACTGCCCCCAATGAAGCTCTCCCTCGTGTTCCCGCACGTGCTGGCGCTTGCCGCGGTCGTAGGTTCTGCCGCACCTTCCGCGGCGCAGGTCGAACCGCCCCTCGGCTCCAGCTTCGCCGTGGTGGCTCGTCCAGTTGCGGACGACCGGGAGCAGGTGGCGCGGGCGAACAGCGCCATGCTCGAGTTCGAGGCGCGGCCGGTCCTCGCCGTCACCCTGGCCGAGGCGATTCCCCACTCGCTGGCCGGGCAGTTCGGCGCCAAGCGCGAGGTGCCGTTCGACGCCGGGCTGCGGCTGTACGGCTGGCCGGAGCGGCCGGGCCTCTATTGCGACCTGCTGCGCTCCCGCGGCCTCTACATGTCCGCTGCCTGTCTGCGGGACAACGACGCGGACGGCGACTTCGACGAAGGGCTGCGGCTCGACTTCCACAGCAGCCACGCCAACCTCCTCGGCGTCACGCCCAACGGCAGGATCATCGGGGTGAACTTCACCAAGGTGCGCGTGCCGCTTCCAACCCCGGTCGCTTATACGCACGCCGCTCCGGCCGGAGAGGTGGCCGGCAAGCTGGCGCTGCGCTGGACGCGCGAGCGCGACAAGGCTTCCGGGCGCGAGCTGGTGAAGCTGTGGATCTCGACGCCCAGCAACTCCACCGGCACCGAAGGGCTGTCGGAGAACATGCTCATGTTCGACCGGGCGAAGGTGCCGCTGGACGTGGAGCTTTACGGCATCCGGTTGCGCCTCCACGGTTTCGACCAGGACGGCAGGATGCGCTACACGCTGCTCGGCATGACCGACGGCGTTCCGATCCCGCTGCTGTTCCGCGGCTATGCCTTTCACATCCTGATCATCTAGGCGGACGCATTGGCAGCGTGCCATACTTCCGCCATGCGACAGACCGTGAAGACCATCGCCTGTGCGGCGACGGCGCTCATGTTGGCACTCACCGGTTGCCAGAACGACCGAGCGTCCCTGCCGACCCTCCGGTCGGCGTCGTTCACCGGCGCGGGACTCTTCACGCAATATCGGACCGATCGCGCTTCGGGCCGGCTCGTGCCGCTGATTCAGATTCTCTTCGTCAGCCACGTCCACCCCGGCCCCGACAGCATGTCTACAGCTGTCATGTCCAGCGGGCGGACAGAGGATGATCTCAGGTTCAGTTACGTCTACAACGAGTATGACCGGAGGGCGGGGAAGAAGTACGAAGTGGCGTCGCGTCCCGTTCACCTCCGCAACCTCCAGACGCTCGAAGCGGACGGCCAGTCATTCGCACTCGCGCGGGGCAGCGTGTTCGTCGTGCACGTCGAGCGCGACGGCCGCCTGCGCGCCGTACAACTGCCGTATTTCGCGGAGCGGCTCGACCTCGAGGCGAACGACCTGCTCGAACACATCAAGCGGCAGTTGCCGTCCGACGCGCGCCTGCAGGCAGTGCCGCCGCAGCGCGGATAGCGAGGCGCGGACCGGGGCGACGCTGGCATGCCGTGTTTCCCCCGCACGGATCCCTCAGACCCCCTCCTCCACCCAGCCCCCCATACGGGGGCTTCGGGATGACACGGAGGGGGCGCCACCCACTGGTAGAGAAGGTCTGGCTCCGATGGCCCTGGTATCGCGGTCCATCACTGGAACGGCCGATAGGACGAATAGGACCTATGGGACGAATAGGACGGATGGGACGAGAGACGGGGCGACGCGTTCATTGAACTTTCCCGTTCCTGCTTGGCAATCTCGCCCGGCTGCCCTACGCTCGACTGAGGTATCCGCCACCCTCACCCCTCAAAGGAGCATCGCAATGTCGAAGGTTGTTGCAATCATGTCCATGTCGCTCGACGGCTTCGTCGCCGACGCCAATGACGGTGTGGCCGAGGTGTTCGACTGGTACTTCCACTCGGGAGATGTCGAGTTCGAGGCTGGAGGGGGGGACCCGATGACGTTCAGGGTGTCGCCGCCGAGCGCGGGGCATCTGCGCGGTCTCTGGTCCGAGCTCGGGGCCGTGCTCACCGGGCGGCGCACGTTCGACGTGGCCCAGGGGTGGGGCGGGAATCACGGCTGGGGACCGGCATTCGTCCTGACCCACCACGTGCCCGAGGGATGGCCGCGGCCGGGCTCGACGGTGCACTTCGTGACCGACGGCCTTGAAAGCGCGGTGCAGCAGGCCAAAGCCGCTGCCGGTGGGAAGGCCGTCGGGGTTCATGGCGCCGACACCATCCAGCAGCTGCTGAAGGCCGGGCTTCTCGACGAGCTGCACATTGATCTTGCGGCGGTGCTGCTTGGTGCCGGGGTGCGGCTGTTCGACCACCTGGCTGGGGCGCCGGCGGTCCTGGGCAGCCCGACGGCGATTCAGGGCGTGGGCGTTACCCATCTGCGCTACCCGGTACGTAGCCGATAGGACGAATAGGACGAATAGGACCTACGCCACGGTCCTATCCGTAATTCGTATTATTTGTCCTATTTGTCCTTTCCCTTCTCACCAATATCCGCCGCCCTCCATCGTCATACCTCAGGACATCACTGGAGGATCTATGACGAAACTGAAGTTTGTGGTGGGGCGGCTGCTCGTTTTCTGCGGCCTCACTTTCTGTGCAGGCGCCGCGTTCGCGGAGCTGCTTCCCGCCGCTGAGAGCGTACCGGTCGCGCTGTATGGCGACGCCATTCGGGAAGCGGGCGGGAAGCTCGTGGGGCGGGGGGTGAATCTCGACGGCGTCGCTCGCGGCAGAGTTCGGGCCGAGGGGGATCGGGCGGCCGTGGTGGCGAACCCGTGTGGCGGCACGGCGGAGATCGTCTGGCGCGAGGTGCGCCGGCAGGTCGATCCGGAGCGCGGCAGCCACGTCTTCTATCGGCAGCATGCCGTCGGCGAAGGACTGGACGCGGAGCTGGTGGGCTCCGAGATCGTCGTGCATCGGCTCGCCAACGGTAAGGTCTTCGCCATCGGCGGACAGCAGTTCGAGTCGGTCACAATCGAGGGCTGCGCGAAGGTGGCCCTCGTCAAGGCGGCTTCCGCGGCGCGCCGGCAGGTACGCATCACGAAGGGGGAGCAGGAGCTCGTGCCCGGCGACGCGGAGCCGGTGATGCGCGAGCTGTTTGCGTCGCGGCTCGCCGGCACGCGGCTGAAGCTCGTGCAGAGCGGCGGTACGTTCCGGCCCGCCTGGTTCACCATCGGTGACGACGCGGCAGGGGAGCCTTACGACGTCGTGCTCGATGCGGAGAACGAGCGCGTGCTCGCGATGACCGAGGCGAATCCGGGCGGCAACTGCAGCCCGGGCACGCTGGCTCCCGTGAGCGCCGTTGGGATCCCGGTGCGGCCGGAGATCACGACCTGGAGGACGATGAAGGCGAGCACCGTTTCACGTCCCGGCCCGGAGAACTTCACGCACGAAGCGGTGTGGATTCCGTCCGATCCCGCGATCCGCATCATCGGCCATCACGCCGCCGGCGACCCGAGCCCCTACCTCTGTTCGTACGGGGTCAGCTTCTACACGGTGTTCCCGCTGAAGATCACGAGCGCGCACTGCTGCTCGCCCGTCTATGACGATTTCCACGACAGCTCGACGAACAAGCCGCTCCACGGGCGCGCGGTGGGCGACGCGATGTGGCACACCTACAGGACCATGTTCGTCTTCAAGTATCTCGGATGGAACGGCTGGAACGGCGCCGGTGGAGACGCCAAGGTGGTGATCTCCGGCCTGGGCGACCAGGGGCAGTTCATTCGCGTCGCCACGACCATTGCTCCGGCAAACTCGGTGCGCATCGGTCCCGCCACCAAGATGTACAGTCCCGCCGCGTCGCTCGACCTCGTCGGGCACGAGTGGGGCCACGGCGTCGTCATCACGGCCGTCAACTTCAACGTCGCGACCACTGTCGGGGAGCAGATGAACGAAGGATGGGCGGATGTGATCGGCACGCTGGTCGAGAAGAAAACCCAGCCAGCGGGGACCGGTCTCGAGCAGTCCTCCGACTACAAGATGGAGGAGGACTCGGCGCTGAACGGGACCTATGCGCGCGCCGCGCTCGACGACGACGCGGACGGCATCTCCGGGCATGACTGGGTCGGCCCGAACGGCTCCCATCACTTCGACGACAAGCTGCACCGGCAGGACACGTTGCACAGCACCGAGCCTCACGCCACGGGAAACATGCTCGTCGTGGCCTACCGGATCATGGCGGAGGGCGGCTCCACGGATCTGCCTTCGGGCCTGAATCCCGTTTGCGCGCGGCCCAACGCGGTCAATCTGTACGCGGGCTGCACCGCCGCCAACGCCATGACGGCCAGCGAGCGCCTCGGCGCCTCGAAGACCGGCACGCTGCTCTTCTACGCCATCACCCACACCGTACCGTCGAGCACGACGTGGACGACGGTGGCCGACCGCGTCAACGAGGCCGCCTTCGCGCGCTACAACCAGTGCTCCGCCGGCTCGTCGTTCAACGCCGCCGCCGAGCAGAACGCGGTGCGGAAAGCCTTCGCCGGAATCGGCTATCCGCGTACGGCAGCGGACATTCAGTGCCCGTGATGAACGAAGACCAGAGACGATAGGAGGATGGGACCTATGGGACCTACAGGACAAACAGGACTTCCCATAGGTCGCATCCGTCCCATCCGTCCTGTCGTCTTCCTCACTGCGGCCAGGCCAGGCTCACCTGCTGGGTGAAGTTGTCGGTGGCGCTGACCATGGCCCAGTAGCGCAGGCCCGGGGAGACCGGCGTGACCTCCACGCGCTGGCTGCCGCCCGTGCAGGGGGAGTGGCAGGAAAAGGGGTGGCAGACCTCCTCGAGGGGCAGCTCCGCAAAGTAGGGGTAGCTGGCGTCCGTGCCGTCCCTCGAGGTCAGGGCCACGGTGGTCTCCCGGATCAGGTTCCCGGTGGGGAGGGCCTCGTCGTACAGCTTCACTCTCACAATTCCGCCGCCCGATCCGTCTATGTCGTAAATGCGCAGGGTGTGGCCGAACTGCGCGACGGCCCGTCGGCAGCTCGAGCCGGGGATCTCCTCCAGCCGATAGCTGGAGCGAACGCCGAGGATGTGGGTGGTTGCTGTGAAGAAGGAGCGGACGATGGGCAGCGCGGTCTCGTGAAACGTTTCCCCGGCGTCCGTGCTGCTCAGGAGGTAGGCGTTCAGCGCCACCGCATCGCCCGCCGCGGGCTCCAGATACAGGAGGCGGCCGGAACGCGAGGGTGGGGTAGGGACGAAGAGCGGCGTCAGCCAGCCGGGCGCGAGCGTGCCGAAGGCCGGAGCCGACACGCCGCCCCCTTCCGCATGCTCGTACCTGGGGTAGTAGCCGGCCGCCGCTTCCGGCGCCAGAGCCGCGACCCCGCTCCGGAATCGCGCTCCGTTCACCCCCACCACCTCGGGAGCGGCCACTATTGGAATGAGGACCTTATCCCATGACGAAAGGGCTTGCGCTTCGAGGGGGGAAGGACCGAATGTGGTTGTAAATAACGCAAGGAGCAGTGCGAAAAGGGGCGTTCGTCTCATGCCCGGAGGTACGGGTATGGGGAGGACGACGTCCAGCCTCGTAGGATTTTGTGACATAGAGCACTCTACCTACGGGCAATGAAATGTCCTGACCGTACGTTCCCCTACTGTTTGCCATTCCGAAACTGGTACCATAGCCAGACGTCCGCCCGGTTCCAGAGAGAAAGTGTGTGTTCCCGGCCGTCTGGAGTTTTGTGGGAAGGCCCACGCACGAGTGAGTAGTCGTCCAAGGAAAAAACGAATGAAGATCAACCGCCGTATTGCTGCGCCGATGCTCGCGTTGTTATTCGCACTTGCCGTACCCACCCTGGCAAGTGCCGCGACCTCGGAGTTCAGCGTCCTGATCAACGTCGACCCGAATGCGTCCCCCGTCACCGGCTGCTCCGTCACGGAAGCCGGGCAGACAATGCATGGGGTGGACCAGATGCTGATCGCGACCGTCACCACGGACGCGACCACCGGTACCGTCACCAATGTCGTGCGGCGCGTCTGCGCCGGCGGCGCGTTCGGTGCCCCCATCGCCGTCGAAGGCGGCTGGGACGCAGGGTTGAAGCCGGCCAACGGCGAAATGCTCGTCGAAATGCGCATGCCGCTCTCCGCCCTCCCGGGCGGCGAGCTCGGTCCGAAGACCCAACTCGGCTTCATCGGCCGGACGGGCTCTTCGACCCACGTGGCGTTCGACCTCAACAACGACGCACCGATCCTCTATCCCGCCGGGAACAAGGTGAAGAAGCGTTCCGTGCGTCCGTACGGCTCGCACAACATCGTCCTCGACGGCAAGGGCGAGGACTGGGGCAACATCGACCAGCTCGCGGAAGGCATCGCCAGCGGCGGTTCGCAGACGCTGCGCATCTTCAAGGCGTTCGCCTACGAAGGGGCGTCGCACCTCTTCTTCCGCCTCGACGCCCGCCTGAACAGCAGCTCGCCGATCGCCATCGACGATCACCACACGGTGACCCCGGGCGGCACCCTCACGGTTCCGGATCGCGGCGTCCTCGAAAACGACATCTATGAAGGAGAGGGCCCGCTGACCGCGGAGCTCGTCGCTCCTCCGTCTTCCGGTACCGTCAGCCTCAGCCCGGCCGGCGGCTTCACGTACGAGAACACGCAGCCGGCCGCCACCGACGACAGCTTCCAGTACCAGGCGCGCGCCGGCAGCCAGGTGTCGAACACCGCCACGGTGCACATCGCGATCTCCGGAGCGCAGCCGAACCAGGCGCCGGCGCTCGACGAGACGACGTTCTCGGTCGCCGAGAACAGCCCGAACGGCACGGTGGTCGGCACCGTCACCGCGTCCGACCCGAATGCGGGGCAGACGCTGACGTTCGCCATCACCGGCGGCAACACGAACGGCGCGTTCGCCATCGACGCGAGCACCGGCGTGATCACGGTCGCGAACAGCGGCGCGCTCGACGCCGAGTCGTTCCCCTCCTTCTCGCTGACCGTCACGGTGACGGACAACGGCACGCCGCAGCTCAGCGACAGCGGCACGATCGGCATCGGCGTCAATGACGTCAACGAGGCGCCGTTCGTCAACAACGACAACTTCACGCTTCCCGAGAACAGCGCCAACGGCACGACCGTCGGCACGGTGACGGGCGGCGATCCGGACGCGGGGCAGACGATCACGTTCGCCATCACGGCCGGCAACACCAACGGCGCCTTCGCCATCAACGCCACCACCGGCGTGATCACGGTCGCCAACAGCGGCGCCCTCGACTACGAGACGACGGCGACCTTCTTCCTCACGGTCGAAGCGACCGACAACGGCGGCAGCGCGATGACCGGCAGCGGCACCATCGGCGTGACGCTGACGAACGTCAACGAAGCGCCGGCCGTCAGCCCTGCCACTTTCGCCGTCAACGAGAACGCCCCGAACGGCACGCTCGTCGGCACGGCGACGCGTACCGACGTGGACGGCCCGGGCGCCACCTGGTCGATCACGAACGGCAACACGAACGGCGCGTTCGCCATCAACCCGGCGACGGGTGCGATCACGGTCGCCAACAGCGCGGCGCTCGACTTCGAGACGACGTCCTCCTTCGCCCTGACCGTGCAGGTCAGCGACGGCGGCACGCCGAACCTCTCGGACACCGAAGTCATCACCATCAACGTCAATGACGTGAACGAGGCGCCAGTCGTCACGGCCGCCACGTTCCCGCTCGCCGAGAACACGCCGAACGGCACCGCAGTCGGCACCGTCACGGCCACCGATCCGGACGGTCACACGCTGACGTTCGCCATCACCGGCGGCAACACGAACGGCGCCTTCGCCATCAACGGCGCCACGGGCCAGATCACGGTCGCCAACTCCGCCGCGCTCGACTTCGAGACGACGCCGGTGTTCTCGCTGACCGTCTCGGCCACCGACAACGGCGCGCCGGTCCTCAGCGCCTCGAACACGATCACGATCAATCTCACCGACGTGAATGACGCGCCGGTCATCACCTCCGCGGCGTCCGCGAACGTGCCGGAGAACACCAACGCCGTCCTGACCGTCACGGCGACGGACCAGGACGGGCAGACCGTCACGTACTCGATCACCGGCGGCGCCGATGCGGCCGACTTCGTGATCAACCCGGTCACGGGCGTGCTGACGTTCGCCCTCTTCCCGAACTTCGAAGCGCCGGCGGATGCCGACGCGAACAACATCTATCTGGTGCAGGTGACGGCCACCGACGGCACGAGCCCGGTCAACCAGACGATCACCGTCACGGTGACCAACGTGAACGAGCCGCCGGCCATCACGTCGCTCACCTCCTTCCTCGTGCCGGAGAACACGACCGCCGTCACGACGGTCACGGCCTCCGACGAGGACGGGGACACCATCACCTGGTCGATCACCGGCGGCGCCGATGCCGGTGACTTCTCGATCAACGCCGCCACGGGCGCGCTCGTCTTCAACGTCGCCCCGAACTTCGAGGCGCCGGCCGATGCCGACGCGAACAACTCCTACCTCGTCGAGGTCACGGCGAACGACGGCACGAACACCGCCAGCCAGACCATCGCCGTCTCGGTCACGGACGTGAACGAGGCGCCGGTCATCACCTCCGGCAACGCCTTCAACGTCGCCGAGAACACGACCGCCGTGGCCACCGTGACGTCGACCGACCCCGAGGGGCAGGTCGTGACGTACTCGATCACGGGTGGGGCGGATGCGGGGGCGTTCTCCATCAACGCCGCCACGGGCGCGCTGACGTTCAACGCCGCACCGAACTTCGAAGCGCCGGCGGATGCCGACGCGAACAACATCTATCTCGTGCAGGTGACGGCCACCGACGGCGTCAATCCGGTCAACCAGACCGTGACCGTCACGGTGACGAACACCAACGAAGCCCCGGTCATCACGTCGGCCAACACGGCGACGGTGCCGGAGAACACGCTCGTGGCCACGACCGTCACGACGACGGATCCGGAAGGCAACGCGATCACCTACTCGATCACGGGCGGCGCCGACCAGGCGCTCTTCTCCATCGACGGCTCGACGGGCGTCCTCTCCTTCAACGCCCCGCCGGACTTCGAGAACCCGTCCGACGCCGATTCCAACAACCAGTACCTCGTCCAGGTGACGGCGACGGACGGCACGACGCCGGTCAACCAGACCATCACCGTCACGGTGACGGACGTCAACGAAGCGCCGGAGTTCACCTCTGCCGACAACCCGAGCGTCGTCGAAGGGAACACGGCCGTCACGACGGTCACGACGACGGATCCGGAAGGCAACACCGTGACGTACTCGATCACGGGTGGTGCGGACCAGGCGCTCTTCTCGATCAACGCCTCGACCGGCGCGCTGACGTTCAACGCCGCGCCCGACTTCGAGGCGCCGGCCGACGCCGATGCGAACAACACCTACCTCGTGCAGGTGACGGCCAACGACGGCACGAACAACAGCAATCAGACCCTCACCGTCACGGTGACGAACGCGAACGAGGGACCGGCGTTCACCTCCAGCAACGCGGCCAGCGTGCCGGAGAACACGACCGCGGTGCTCACCGTCACGGCCACCGATCCGGAAGGCGACACGCTGACGTATTCGATCACTGGCGGCGCTGACGCCGGTGCGTTCACGATCAACACCTCGACGGGCGCCCTGAGCTTCCTCTCCGCGCCGAACTTCGAAGCGCCGGCCGACGCCGGTGCGAACAACGTCTACGACGTGCAGATCACGGCCACGGACGGCACGACGCCGGTGAACCAGACCATCGCGGTCACGGTGACGGACGTCAACGAGGCGCCGTCGATCACGTCGTCGAACGCGGCCAGCGTGCCGGAGAACACCACTGCCGTCACCACGGTGACGACGACCGATCCGGAAGGCAACACGATCACCTACTCGATCACGGGTGGCGCGGACGCGGCGCTCTTCTCGATCGACAGCAGCACCGGCGCGCTGACGTTCAACGCGGCGCCCGACTACGAAGCGCCGGCTGACGCCGACACGAACAACAGCTACATCGTCCAGGTCACGGCCACCGACGGCACGACGCCGGTCAACCAGACCGTCACCGTCACGGTGACCGACGCCAACGAAGCGCCGTCGTTCACCTCCGGCGCGACGCCGAGCGTGGTCGAGAACACGACCGCGGTCACGACCGTCACGGCGACCGATCCGGAAGGCAACACGCTGACCTACTCGATCACGGGCGGCGCCGACCAGGCGCTCTTCTCGATCAACACGAGCACGGGCGCGCTGAGCTTCCTCTCCGCGCCGAACTTCGAAGCTCCGGCCGACGCGGGTGCGAACAACGTCTATGACGTCCAGGTGACGGCCACCGACGGCACGAACCCGGTCGTGCAGAACCTCTCGGTCACGGTGACGGACGCCAACGAGGCGCCGTCCATCACGTCGTCCAACGCGGCGAGCGTGGCGGAGAACACCACCGCCGTCACCACCGTGACGACGACCGATCCGGAAGGCGACACCATCACCTACTCGATCACGGGCGGCGCCGATCAGGCGCTGTTCACGATCAACTCGAGCACGGGCGCGCTGAGCTTCCTCTCCGCGCCGGACTTCGAGGCGCCGGCCGACGCGGGTGCGAACAACGTCTACGACGTGCAGGTCACGGCGACCGACGGCACCAACCCGGTGAACCAGACGATCGCCGTCACGGTGACGAACGTCGACGAGGCGCCGGCGTTCAGCTCGAGCCCCACGCCGAGCGTCCCGGAGAACACCACGGCCGTCACGACCGTCACGGCCGCCGATCCGGAAGGCAACACGCTGACCTACTCGATCACGGGCGGCGCCGACCAGGCGCTGTTCTCGATCAACAGCAGCACCGGCGTGCTGACGTTCAACTCCGCGCAGAACTACGAAGCACCGGCCGACGCCGACACGGACCGCTTTTATCTCGTCGACGTGACGGCCACGGACGGGACAACCCCGGTCGTGCAGAACCTCATCGTCGAAGTGACGAACGTCAACGAGGCGCCGTCGGTCAACGCCGGCTTCACGACGATCAACGTCAACGAGAACACCACCGCCGTGGCCACCATCACCGCGACCGATCCGGACGGCTCGTCGCCGACCTTCTCGATCGTCGGCGGTGCCGACGCGGCGCTCTTCTCGATCAACAGCACGACCGGCGCGCTGACGTTCAACGCCGCGCCGAACTTCGAGGCGCCGGCCGATGCCGGCGCGAACAACGCCTACGAGCTGACCGTGCGCGCCAGCGACGGCACGCTCTTCTCCGACGAGTCGATCACCGTCAACGTCCAGAACGTCGACGAGCAGCCGGTCTTCACCTCGACCGCCACGCCGAGCGTGCCGGAGCACACCACCGACGTCGTCTTCGTCGCGGCGGTCGATCCGGAAAGCGCCACCGTCACGTACTCCATCACCGGCGGCGCCGACCAGGCGCTGTTCGGGATCGACAACTCGACGGGTGAGCTGCGGTTCCTCACGGGTCCCGACTTCGAGGCGCCCACCGACGCCGACACCAACAACGTCTACCTCGTCCAGGTGACCGCGAACGACGGCACGACCACGGCGACGCAGAACATCGCCGTCACCGTCACCGACGCGAACGATCCTCCGGTCTTCACCTCGAGCGGCACGCCGAGCGTGCCGGAGAACACCACCGCCGTCATCACCGTCGTCGCTGCCGATCCGGAAGCCGCCGCCGTCACCTACTCCCTCGCGGGTGGTGCCGATCAGGCGCTCTTCTCGATCAACAGCACGACCGGCGCTCTGGCGTTCCTCTCCGCGCCGAACTTCGAGGCGCCGGCCGATGCCGACACGAACAACGTCTATGAAGTCCAGGTGGCGGCCACCGACGGCATTCACGTCGTCCTGCAGTCGCTCAGCGTGACGGTCACGAACGCGAACGAGGCTCCGTCGATCACGTCGGCAAACAACGCCAGCGTGCCGGAGAACTCGGTGTCGGTCCTGACGGTCACGTCGACCGATCCGGACGGCAACACCGTCACGTACTCCATCACCGGCGGCGCCGACGCGGCCGCGTTCTCCATCAATGCCACGACCGGCGTGCTGACGTTCTCCGCACCGCCGGACTACGAAGCTCCGATCGACAGCGACGGCAACAACGTCTACGAGGTCGAGGTCACGGCCACCGATGGCACGAACCCCGTCACGCAGACGATCACCGTCACCGTCACCCCGGTCGACGAAGGTCCGGCCTTCACCTCGACGGCCACGCCGAGCGTGCCGGAGAACACGACCGCGGTCGTCGACGTCGACGCCACCGATCCGGAAGGCTCGGGTCTGACGTTCTCGATCACAGGCGGTGCCGATCAGGCGGCGTTCTCGATCGACAGCGGCACCGGCGTGCTGACGTTCAACGTCGCGCCGAACTTCGAGGCGCCCACGGACGCCGACACCAACAACACCTACCTCGTCGACGTCACGGCCACGGACGGCACGAACCCGGTCGTCCAGTCGCTGACCGTCACGGTCACGGACGTGAACGAAGCACCGAGCTTCACCTCTTCGGCCACGCCAAGCGTGCCGGAGAACACGACCGCGGTCATCACCGTCACGGCCGTCGATCCGGACGCCACGACGCCGACCTACTCGATCACCGGCGGCGCCGACGCGGCGCTCTTCTCCATCAACGGCACGACCGGCGCGCTGACGTTCAACGCGGCGCCCAACTTCGAGGCGCCGGCTGATGCCGACGCGAACAACACGTACCTCGTCGACGTCACGGCCACGGACGGCACGAACCCGGTCGTCCAGTCGCTGACCGTCACGGTCACGAACGTGGACGAGGCGCCGGCCTTCACGAGCGCCAACTCCGCCTCCGTCGCGGAGAACACGGCCGCGAGCTTCCTCACGGTCGCCGCGACCGATCCGGAAGGCGCGACGGTGACGTACTCCATCACCGGTGGCGCCGACCAGGGCGACTTCTCGATCAACAGCACGACCGGTGAGCTGACGTTCGCCGCCACGCCGAACTTCGAAGCGCCGGCCGATGCCGACGCCAACAACATCTATCTCGTCCAGGTCACGGCCACGGACGGCACGAACCCGGTCAACCAGACCGTCACCGTCACCGTCACCAACGTCAACGAGGCGCCGGTCAACACCGTCCCGGCCGCGCAGGCGACGCTCGAGGACACGAACCGCATCTTCTCCAGCGGCAACGGCAACCAGATCAGCATCAGCGATCCGGACGGCGACGTGACCGTGCAGGTGACGCTCAGCGCCACCAACGGTACGCTGTCGACGAACGGCATCACCGGTCTCTCGTTCACCGTCGGCGACGGTACCGACGACCCGACGCTGACGTTCACCGGCACCGTGTCGAACATCAATGCGCGCCTCAACGGCCTGACGTTCAAGCCGAACCTCAACTACTACAGCACCCACCCGGTGAGCACGGACCTCCTCTCCATCACCACGGACGATCAGGGCAACAGCGGCTCAGGTGGCGCGCTGCAGGACTCCGACTCGATCGGGATGGACGTCGATCCGGTCAATGACAAGCCGACGACGGCGAGCTACACCATCGCCAACGGCAACGCCCACGGCACGCATTCGGGCATCGGCATCACCATCACCGCCGCGCACTCGAACGAGCTGAAGGAAGATTCGGCCGACGTCGACGATCACGATCCGTACAGCGAGCTGACGGTGCAGATCGTCGGCGGCACGCTCAGCCCCGCCAATGCGACTCTCACGCTGATCGACGCCAGCACCGGCGCGTTCTACTTCGAGCCGCCGGGCGGCATCGGCGCGGACGACACGGCGCCGTCGTTCCAGTACCAGGTCTGCGACAACGGTGACGTCACTCTCGGTCTGGCCGCGCAGTGCAGCGACCCGGCCACCGTGCAGGTCGTCCTCACCGGCGCCGACACGTGGTTCGTCGACGACACCGACGCCGCCGGCTGCGGCATCTCCTGCAACGGCGCGCGCACGAAGCCGCTGGTCGGTCTCAACAGCGTCGCTCTTGCGGGCCGCGGTACCGGCGACCGGGTCTTCGCCTTCTCCGGCACGTACAACCACGGCTTCACCATGGCGGCCAGCGAGCGCCTCATCGGTCAGGCCTCTACCAGCACGTTCGACGGGCACTTCGGCGTCGTCGTGCCGGCGAACGGCACGCTCGACTCGCGTCCGGCGATGAGCGGTGCCGCGGTCACGCTGCAGAACACCGTCACCGCCGCCAACAACACGCTCCTGCGCGGCATCACCATCACCTCGGGCGCCAACAAGGGCTACGTCAGCCCCGCGGGCGCCACGACCCTGACGGTCCTCGAGTCGTCGGTCACCTCCACGGGCAACATGGCCATCGACGTTGCCGGCGCGACGAACGCCGCGACGAGCGTCGCCTTCACTTCGACCAATTCCTCCGGCGGCACGCGCGGCGTCAGCCTCGACGGCGTCAACGGCACGTGGTCGCTCGGCACCGGTGCGCTCAACAACAACACGCAGGCCGCCTTCTACCTGCAGAACGCCAACGCGTCGACCATCACCTACGGCGGCACCATGGCTCCGACGACGGGCCGCGCGGTGCTGATCGGCACGGCCGACGGCAACAGCGCGGCGAACGCGTCGAACGGCCTCGAGGCCGGTTCGACCGTCACGCTCAGCGGCAACATGACCGCCGGCGGCATCGGTGTGTACGAGAGCTCGGGCGGCACGCTCAACTTCAACGCCGCCGCCACGCACACCTTCAACACCGGCGCGACCAACGCGGTCGAGCTGATCGACAACAACGGCACTACGTTCAACTACAACGTCGCGAACCTGACGATCACCACGGTCGCGGGCAAGGGCTTCCACGCGTCGCAGGGCGGCACGGTGAACCTCACCGGCGCCAACAACGTCGTCACCTCGGGCAACGGTCTGGTCTCCGGCAGCGGCGGCGGCATCGCCGTCGAAGTCGTCGGCACCAGCGGCGAGCACATGGCCGGCACGTTGAACTGGAAGACCGTGAACGCCAGCTTCGGCACGAAGGGCTTCTCGGCGCAGTTCTTCGACGGCCCGGTCAGCATCACCGGCACTGACGGCGGCGACGCCGGCACGGACGGCGACGCGGGCACCGGCGGCACGATCAACACCATGACCAACCGCGGCGTGGAGCTGACCAACATCACCGGCGCCATCAGCGTGCAGGGCATGAACATCAACAACGGCGGCACCACGAACGGCGTCGCGGCGACGACCTGCGGCGACTCGCAGGCTGGCGACAACAGCAACTGCAACGCGGCGATCCATGTTCTCTCCGCCACGACGGCCACCACGCTCGCGCAGCTTTCCATCAACGGCGGCGCGCAGATGGGCATCAACACGCGCAACGTCACGAACCTCGTCATGCGCAACCTCGAGGTCCAGAACGTCGGCAACGAGACGATGGAGAACGGCGCCATGCTCGTGAACACGTTCGGCACCGGCTCGATCACCAACGGCAACTTCCACGACAACGAGTCGCGTCAGGTGCACATGTACAACGCCACCGGCACGCTCAGCTCGTTCACGATCAAGGGGTCGAACTTCGCCAACAGCGACGCGCCCAACGGCAACTTCGGTCTCGTCGTCGAGGCGAGCGGCGCCGCGACCAACATGAACGTGGTGGCCGGCGGAGTCCCGGTCGGGGAGGGGAACACCTTCTCGAACCTGTTCAGTTACGCGTGGATCGCGACGTCATCGAACAACGCAGCCCTGACCGCGCACCTGATCGGCTCCACCGTCACGAACTGCCACACGGCGGCCGTCGCGCAGGCGTCGCTCAGCAGCACGATGAACGTCCGCATCGAAGCCAACAACACAGTGTCCGGTGTGAAGACGGGTGCCGGTCCGATCAACCTGAAGACCGACGGCGGGGGCAACATGAACGCCGTCGTCTGGAACAACACGATCGGTCAGAACGGCGTCGCCGGTTCCGGTACACCGACGGGCTGCGGCAACTGCCCCGGCATGTACATCAATCCGCGCTTTGGCGGTACGTCCTCGTTCGACATCCGTGGCAACACGATTCAGAACGTCGACGGACCGGCCATTGCGTTCCAGCCGGGTGAGTCGACGACGCAGAACATCAACGCGGTCATCACCGGCAACCTAATTCGCCAGCCGGTCGCGGGCGATGACAGTCAGGCCATCTCCATCGTCAATGGTGTGACCAGTGTTCCGGCGGATTCAGGCTGTCTCGCCGTGCAACTCGGCGGCAACGTGGCATGGACAGGCTCGCCGACGACGACCGCGAACGTGCAGAACCGCATCGAAGGCGATTGGGCTGAAGGTCTCAGCAGCAAGGCGGAGGTGCTGCTCGCGCAGCGCTTCTCCACGACGTTCAAGCTCGTCAACTATTTGGGTGCCGGCGTTGCCGCCTACGTCAATAGCCAGAACTCCATCACCAGCGCGACGCCGAACGTCACGACGCTCGGCACGATCTCGGGCGGAACTGCCTGCCCCTGATCCGCTCATACCGAATTCATCAGAAGGCGGGCACCGTGAGGTGCCCGCCTTTTTGCGTTTGTGATCCAAGTCTCACTGTCTGAAAAACAACCGTCACCAAACAGACTCTTGTGAGATACTACGCGCGGTCCAAACCAGTCCAAGTCTAGCGGTAGCCAATACTTAAGGAGGTATTCATGGCCGAACCCTTCCTGTCGGAGATCCGCATCATGTCGTTCAATTTCCCGCCAAAGGGGTGGGCGTTCTGTAATGGTCAGTTCATGCCGATCAACCAGAACCAGGCGCTCTTCTCCCTTCTCGGGACCACGTACGGCGGTAACGGACAGACGACGTTCGCTTTACCGAATCTCAAGGGGCGCGTCCCCATCCATTTCGGTAATGGTTTCACGCTTGGCCAGGCCGCTGGCCAGAGCGCGCACACCATCACGCAGTCCGAGATGCCGCAGCACATGCACTTCCTGCAGGCGACGACAGCGACAGCTAACCAGACGGCTCCAGCCAATCGTCTGCCCGGTGTGACGCCCAGCGCGATCTATTCATCGGCGTCGAACCTCATTGCCTGCCGTCCGTCCAGTGTGACCAACGTCGGCGGCTCACAGGCTCACAACAACATGATGCCGTACCTGGTGCTGAACTTCTGCATCGCACTGCAGGGCATCTTCCCGTCGCAGAACTAAACAGAGAGGAGTCCCACGATGGCGCAACCCTACATCGGAGAAATTCGCATGTTCGCCGGGAACTTCGCCCCTGCCGGGTGGATGTTCTGCAGCGGACAACAACTGCCGATCTCGCAGAACGAGACCTTGTTCCAACTGATCGGCACCACTTACGGCGGCGACGGCGAATCGACGTTCAATCTTCCGAACCTGCAGAGCCGCGTTCCGATGCATTTCGGCAACGGCCCGGACGGCGTCACTTATCAGATGGCCGAGATGGCCGGCACCGAGAGTGTCACGCTTTCCACCCAGCAGATCCCGGTGCACAGCCACGCGCTGCTCGGCTCCGGTACTCCGGCGCTGGGCACGAATCCAAGCGGTCAGGTGTTCGGCACCGGCGCAGTCACGGCCTACATGGTCGACGCCGATCCGGAAGTGAACCTGAACGCGAACGCGATCTCGCCCGTCGGCGGCAGCCAGCCGCACGAGAACTGCCAGCCGTTCCTCTGCATCAACTACATCATTTCGCTGTTCGGGATCTTCCCGCAGCCGACATAAGGAGAGACGACCATGGCCGATCCGTTTGTCGCCGAAATCCGCATCTTCCCGTTCAACTTCCCTCCGAAGGGATGGGCGTTCTGCAACGGGCAGCTCCTTCCGCTGTCGCAGAACACCGCGCTCTTCTCGCTGCTCGGCACCGTGTACGGCGGCGACGGCAAATCGACGTTCGCCCTCCCGGACCTGGAAGGCTCGGCCGCGATGCATCCCGGCCAGGGTCAGGGGCTGTCGCTGCGCGACCTCGGTCAGATCGGCGGCGCGCAGAACGTCACGCTGCTCATCAGCGAGATCCCGTTCCACACGCACAACCTCATGGCCTTCGAATCGTTCGACGCCGATCAGTTCGGACCGAATCCGAACGGTTTGTCGATGCTCGCAAAGTCGTTCAACGGCAACGCCTACGCCGATCCGGGCGCCATCACCCAGATGGCCCCGCAGGCGCTCGCACCGGCCGGCGGCAGCCTTCCCCACAACAACATGCAGCCGTACCTTGCTTTGAACTTCTGCATCGCCATGCAGGGCGTCTTCCCGCCGCGCCAGTAGGCGAATCGCAGGCAACACCAGATCGAGAGAGATAGAGCAACAGGAGAATCACCATGTTTGAGAAGAGCTCGCCCCCTGTGGAGGGATCGGGAATGCATCGCCGCGACTTTCTGCGGCTCGGGACGACGGCCGCCGTCGGTGTCGCCGCCACCGGTGCTTCTGCCGGAACCCTTCGCAAGCTCGTCACGGTCGAAGGAGCGAGCCCGCTCCTGTCGATCGGCTTCGCCAGCCACGGCGAAGGCGAGAGCCAGCGTCTCGTGGACGCCGAACGTCTTCGTTCCGGCGATTCCGGTTTCGGCGCCAGTGGCGCACGCGTGACCATCGACGGGTTCCGCCGTGCGGAGCAGCGCCGCACGTCTCCCTCTGAAGTGCACGTCAGTGCGTTCTTCGACGAAGACGGACGGGCACTGCCGTTCCTGGCCTGGGGCCACTCGGCTCGCAGCACGAAAGGCTCGAGCCGCGCGACGTTCACGATGCCCGTGAACGGCCGCGAGCACCTTCCGCTCGGGATCGAGCGCCGTCGTCCCCTCCCCGTCGCCGGCGCACCGGCGAACCGCTTCTCCCGAATGTTCGCCGAGGCGCGCCCGAAAGAGGCGCTGCCGGAGATGAGCGTGCTCGAGAAGAGCAACAGCCTCGTGAAGTTCGCCGTCGGCAACGCGCCGGGGGTCAAGCTTCGCCGAGGAACGTACTTCCTGGCTCTCCGTGAGTCGCTGTGGGACGGCGCCCCCGATTGGCGCACCATCACGGTCGACAACAGCGGTGCGCGTCCGGTTCTCCGCCGCGGTGACGCGCCCGTCGACTTCGATTACATCGTCGTGTCGGTCGATTACGCGACCGTCTGATTCCATCCGGATCCCCGTCGGCCGGTGTCGCTTGCGACACCGGCCGCTGTTTTTGGCGTTCCATACATTGAGTGGGACCAATGGGACTCGTGGGACGTATAGGACATGTGTCCCGCCATCTGGTGTCCGTTCAGCCAACTTCGCCCATGATCGTTCGTGCCGCGTACCTTCTGCTCGCTCTGGTCCTCGCACCAGCGCTTTTCGCTCGCGTCTGGCCCGTTACCAACACCGGTGAGCTGCGCGACGCGCAGGAGGGAAGCGCCGCGGGCGACGAGCTCGCCGTGCGCGGCACCGTCGCTGGAGACCTGGCGCTGAAGGCCGGACAGACTCTGCGCGGCGATCAGACCGCGGTGCTGCGTGGCCGCGTCACCGGCACCGGCGACGTCACCCTGCGCGAGCTGAAGATCGAGGGCGACGTCCGCGTCACCGATGCCACCAGCGTCACCGTCGACCGGGCGCAGCTCACCGGCGCGGTGGAGCTCGTGACCGTGAAGAACCTGCTCATCGACCGTTCGGCGCTGCGCGGCAAAACGTCACTCGTCGCGGCGAGCGGCGACCACACCGTCGACGTACGCGGCAGCACGTTCACCGGGAATCCTCAGGCGCTGCTCGTCACCGCCCGTGGCGACGCGAAGCTCACGCTCACGGTCGCCGATTCGCAGTTCAACGGCGTCGCGTCGAACGCCATTCACCTCGTGGGCGAGGAGCACGCGACCGCCACGTTCACGCTACGCAAGAACCGCATGACGAAGAGCGGCAGCGGCATCGTCATCGCGGTCTCCGGCGACGCGAACGTGACGGGCCGCGTCGAGGCGAACACGATGACCGACAGCACCGCGACGCCGATCGCCGTGAACGCTCACGGCGGCAGCGTCACGGCCACGATCCTCGACAACAACCTGCGCGGCTGCGTCAACTGCAGCGGCTTCCTGCTCGCCACAGCGCGCCGCGCGCGCGGCAGCATCGTCGTCACCGGCAACACGGTGGAGCGCGCCGACGGCAACGCGGTGCGCATCATCGCCGGCGATCAGTCGACGCTGGCGGTGCGCCTCACCTCGAACACGTTCCAGAAGCCGGCGGGGGAGGGGAAGCAGGGGATCCTGGCGACGATCGGCACGACCTCCACGTCCACCGCCTCCCTCTGTCTCGACCTCGGCGGCGTGGCGAAGCTCGCGAACACGATCCAGTGGAGCGCGCCGTCGATGCTCTGGAGCCGCTTCCCCGGCGCGACGCTCACGCTGGCCGGCTACACCGGCGATCGCGCCGACGTCGCCGCCATCGGCACCTGGGTCGCGGCGCAGAACAAGAACGCACCGATGACGGTGAAACTCGCGGCCGACCTCGTCGCCGCAAACTGTGAACTACCATGAGCACACTGATGAAAACGACCGTGACGCGCGACGCCATCTCCTTCCGTCCCGAGACCGCCGACGACGCCGAGTTCCTCTATCAGCTCTACGCCAGCACGCGCGAGGAAGAGCTGAATCAGACCGACTGGACTGACGCGATGAAGGACGCTTTTCTCCGCCAGCAGTTCCAGGCGCAGACGACGCACTACAAGACGCACTACACCGCCGCCGACTACCGCGTGATCCTGGAGCACGGCAAGCCGGTCGGCCGCCTCTACCTCAATCACCTGAGCGGCGACGTGCGCATCATGGACATCGCACTCATCCCGGAAGCGCGGCGCCGCGGCATCGGCGAGCTCCTGCTGAACGAGATCCTGGACGACGCCGCGAAGCGCGGCGACAGCGTCAGCATCCACGTCGAGATCAACAACCCCGCGCTGAATCTGTACGAGCGCCTGGGGTTCAAGCAGATCGACACGTACGGCGTGTATCACCTGCTGGAGTGGAAGCCCACCTCGAGCGCAGCGAACGAATAGGACGGATAGGACCTATAGGTCCTATCGATCCCCGGTGGATCGCTCTAGTTGAACACCGCTTCGTACAACACGCCCTCCGGTGCCTGGGAGATCGGCACGATGAAGAGGGGGAGGCCGCCGGGGAAGTGCTCGTTCTGCAGGACGTAGGTTCCCTGCGGAGCGTACCCCTGGCCGCGCAGATGCCACGCGAACGTGTCGCGCTTCATGCGGGGGTTGATGTGCTTTTCCATTAGTACCTGGACGTCTTCCAACTTCAACTCCAGTACCGCGTTCGCGAACTGGACCGTGAAGACTTCGCCGACGTACTGCTGCGTGTTTTCGTGCGTGAACTGACTGAGATCCTCGACCATCGGCGCCGATTGTAAACGTTCGGCCCGCCGGCGCGTCCATCACTTCATCATGAGAAGCAAAGTCGTGGCGTTGATCCTCGCCGCCGGACTCGCGGTGACCGCGGCCGCCGAGCGCCGGCGAGCCGTCGAGAAGCCGGTCGGCAGCAGCGATGCGGACTTTCTCCGCCGCGTGACGCTCGACCTCACCGGTCAGATTCCAGACGCAATGACGGTGGTCTCTTTCCTCGACGATCCATCAGCGGAGAAACGGCGCCTGAAGATCGATGAGCTGCTGGCGTCGGAGGCCTTCAACGACCGTTGGACCCTCTGGTTCGGCGATCTCGTGCAGAACGTGCAGGTCGCGAACAACATTCGCGAGTACTACATCGGCCGCAACGCGTACCACGCCTGGATCCGATCCTCGATCGCCGGACGCAAACCGTACGACGCGATGGTGCGCGAGCTGCTCGCCGGGCGCGGCGACAGCTTCGAGAGCGGCGTCGCGAACTACGTCGTGCGCCAGATCCAGACGAACGGGCCGCCGCAGGACACGCTCGACAACCTCGCCGCCCACTCCGCAGAAAAGTTCCTCGGCATTCCGGCGCTCTGCGTCTCCTGTCACGACGGCTTCGCCCACCTCGAGACGGTCAACACGTACCTCGCGAAGAAGAAGCGGATGGACTTCTGGAAGATGGCCGCGTTCTTCTCGCAGACTACCGCGCGGCCGATGAACGCGAACATCCCGGAGAACCCCGCCGTCCGCAAGTTCCTCATCGGCGCCAACCCCCGCGGCGCGTATCTGCTCAACACGACCGACGGCAACAAGTCGCCGCGCCAGCCGCGCACAGGCGAGCCGTCCAGCGTCTCGCCCGCGTTCCTCCTGACCGGCGAAGAGCCGCGCGCGGGCGAAGACTGGCGCGACGCCTACGGCCGCATGCTCACGGCCGATCGGCAGTTCGCCCGTGCGACCGTGAACCTCCTCTGGAAAGAGCTCACCGGGCGCGCGTTCGTCGAGCCGGTCAACGCGTTCGACCTCGCGAAGCTCGATACGCAACCGTCGGATCCCGCGCTCCTCGAAACGCTGACCGGTACGTTCATCAGCAGCGGCTACGACCTGCGAGCGCTGCTGCGCACGATCGCGAGCTCCGCGACGTACCAGCACGCTGCACGCACGCGCCGGCTCCCGGCGGAGATGCTGCTCGACGCCATCGCCAAAGCGACGAACGTCCCGCTGCGCCTCAACGTGCAGGGGGTCGGCACGGTCGATCGCGCGCTGCTGCTGCCCGATCCATTCGAAGGAGGGCGGCGGAGCGCGACGGCGCAGTTCATGGACACGTTCGGCCGCGGCGACCGCGACGACGTCGCGCGCAACAACGACAGCTCCGTCGCGCAGGCGCTCTCGCTGCTGAACGACACCGTCGTGACGCAGCGCGTGCGGCGCAACACCGCCGGCTCCGCCGTCGGCCGCGTGCTGGCGAAGACGAGCGATCCCGGCGCGATCGTCGACGAGCTCTATCTCGTCACGCTCTCGCGGCGTCCGGCGGACGAAGAGCGCGCCATCGCCACGGCGTACCTGCGCGGCGGCAATCTCGCCGCGCGCACGGAAGACCTGCAATTCGCTCTCATCAACTCGTTCGAGTTTCTTTTCTACTGAGGTGCCGTGATGTGCACGCGACGCAATTTCCTGAAGACCACCGGCCTCGTCGCCTCGACGTTCGTCTTCGACCCGGCACGCCTCCTCGCCTCGACCCGCACGAGCGCGAACGTCTCACTGCAGAACTCGGCCATAAGCGTGATCTTCATCTTCCTCTCCGGTGCGCCGAGCCAGGTCGACACGTGGGACCTCAAGGAAGGATCGTGGACGCCTGCGGACTTCGAGCCCACGAGCTACGGCGGCGTGCGTTTTCCGCGCGGCCTGCTGCCGAAGACGGCGGAGCACGCGGGGAAGCTGGCGTTCGTGCGCAGCGGCCTCGCGTGGGCCGCGGTCCATCAGCTCGGCCAGACGTGGGCGCAGATCGCGCGCAATCCCGGCGGTGCCACCGGCGCCATCGCGCCGCACATGGGCGCGGTCGTGTCGCTCGAATCGCCGGCGGGTGTGCTCCCCGGCTTCATCGCTCTCAACTCCGGCGGCATCCCCACCAGCGGCTATCTCCCGGCGAAGCACGCGCCCTTCGGGATGCAGACCTCCTCCACCGGACTGGCGACGCTCGCGCATCCCGAGGGGACGGCGCGCTTCAACGATCGCTACGCGCTGATGCAGCAGCTCGATCCGAAGCGCACGCACGCCGTGCACGACTTCTACGCGCAGGGGAAGACGCTGATGGAGGCGCCGGGCGTCAATGACCTCTTCACCTTCAGCGATGAGGAGCGGACGCGCTACGGCGGCTCGACGTTCGGCGAGTCGCTCATCGTCGCCCGCAACATCGTCAGCGCCGATCGCGGCGCCCGCTTCGTCCAGGTCACCCTCGGCGGCTGGGACCATCACGCCGCCATCTACGACCGCGAAGGCGGGATCTACGCGCAGACCAGCCAGTTCGATCCCGCGTTCGGCGCGCTGCTCACCGACCTCGAAGCAAGCAAGCGGCTCGACAGCACGCTGATCGTGGTGATGAGCGAGTTCGGACGCACCGTTGGTGCCCTGAACAACCAGCAGGGGAGAGATCACTACCTCCGCATGTCCATCGTCTTCGCCGGGGCCGGCATCCGCGGCGCCCGCGCCCTCGGCACCACCGACGCGAAAGGCGAAAACGTGACCGACTACGGCTGGAGCGCCGATCGCGACGTGCGTCCGGAGGACGTCGCGTGCACGATCTACTCCGCGCTGGGGATCGACTACACGACCGTCCGCACCGACGATCCGCTGGGACGCGGCTTCGAGTACGTGCCGTACGCGCGCGAAGGGTTGTACGCGCCGATCGATGAGTTGTGGGGGTGAGGCGGTTTGAGTTTTCGGTTTTTGGTTTTCGGTTTTCGGTGCTGCGCTGGGCAACACTCGCGGCGCTGGGCACCACCGAAAACCAACAACCGAAAACCGACAACAGCTTCACGTTCCCCGCTAAACTCGCCGCATGCAGGTCATCCTTCAGGGCAGTCTGCGGCACTTCCGTCCGGGTGAGTTGCTGGCGTTCATCTGCACGCAGGCGCGCGGCGGAACGCTCGACCTCGAGTCCGCGGGACGGCGGACGCGGATCTTCTGTGATGGCGGGCATGTCGTGTGGGCCGAGGGGAAGGAGCAGCGCGACGTCACGGAGACGGTGCTGGAGACGTTCGACTGGAACAGCGGCACCTTCACGCTGCTCGACCAGGTCGTCCTGCCCGAGGGCGTGCGGCCGGTTGCGCTCGAAGTGCCGGCGCTGCTCGAAGAAGCCGCGCGGCGCGCGGAGTCGCTGAAGTACGACCCGGCAACGCGTTTCCGCGTCGTGGAGAATCCGCGGCAGGACATCAGCCTCACGGGCGATGAATTCAAGCTCCTCTTCCGCATTGGTCCGGGCAAATCATTCGCCGAGCTGTCGGCGGAGTTCCCCGACGCTTCGCCGATGCTCCGCAAGCTGGCGCAGAACGGACTCGTGCTCGTCGATGGTGCCGCGGCCGAGGTGCCGCGCACGACGGCGGCGCGCAGCGCGCCGCTGGCCGGGACGCTGACGCCCGACGGCGGCGCGGAGGTGCACCTGCTCCTCGACCCGGAGTACACGATCGGCCGCGACAAATCGAACACGATCGTGATCGCCGACGGCAGCGTCTCGTCCAAGCACGCGCGCATCGAGCGCACCGGCGACGGCTTCATCCTCGAGGACCTCCAGAGCCGCAACGGCTCGTACGTCAACGGCGAGCGCATCACGGCCCGCCGCCCCCTCAAAGACGGCGATCTGGTCCGACTGGGCAAGGTGATCCTGACGTTCAACCTGGCCGCGGAGGCGAAGGCGGGGGATACCACCCAGCCGGAAGTGCATCTGAAGTGACGATAAGACGAATAGGACCTATAGGACGAATAGGACAGATAGGACACACCCCCCGGCCGCTTCTGTCCTATCTGTCCCATTCGTCCCATTCGTCCTATAGGTCCTATCGTTTCTCTCCCGGTTTCCCACAGGCGGCCAACCCACCACGCCAAACGCGCCTACAATAAACCCTACAAGTTCCTGATGACCTACGACCTCCTGATTGTCGGTTCCGGCCCGGCCGGTCTGGCGGCGGCGTCGCACGCGCAGGCGTGTGGGCTGCGCTATGTCCTGCTCGAGCGGGCGCCGCATCTCGCCAACACGATCTGGGAGTACCAGGCGCGCAAGTACGTCATGGCGGAGCCGATGCTGATCCCGGGGCGCGGGGAGCTGCCGTTCGCGGCGGGTTCGCGTGAGTCGATCCTCGACGCGTGGGCGGAGCATGCCGGCGCGCGGCAGCTCGCGATCGAGCTCGGCGCCGAGGTGAAGAAGCTCGAGCGCGTCGAGGGCGGCTTCGTCGTCAGGACCGCGTCGAAGGAGTACAGCGCGAAGAAGGTCGTTCTCGCGATGGGCACGCAGGGGAACCCGCGCAAGCTCGGCGCGCCGGGGGAGGAGCTGCCGCACGTCCGCTCGCGTCTCGTCGATCCGGCCGAGCATCAGGACCAGGACATCCTCGTCGTCGGCGCCGGCGATTCCGCGCTCGAAATCGCCATCGCGCTTTCCGACGAGAACCGCGTCGGCCTGCTCGTGCGCGGTCCCGAGATCACGCGCGCGAACGAGATCCTGACGAAGGAGATCCTGTCGCGGCAGGCCAGCGGCCGGATGACGGTCTACTTCAGCGCCACCGTGAAACAGGTCTACGACGGGTACGCCGATCTCACCGTGCGCGGCGAGCTGACGCGCGTGCCCGCGGACCTCATCTTCCTGAAGCTCGGTGCCGACGCCCCGCGCAAGTTCTTCGAAGCCATCGGCATCCGCTACAGCGGCGATCGCCCGATCCTCAGCCCGGTGCACGAAACAACCGTGCCCGGCCTCTTCCTCATCGGCGCCGCCAGCGGCCGCGATCTCATCAAGCTGGGGATGAACCAGGGATGGGAAGTGGTGGAGCATCTGATGGGACGCGAGGTGGAGCCGGCCGACGAGGCCGTGCTGCGCGAGCGCCTCCCGTTCTGGGAGGGCTCCGTGCGCGAGCGCATCGCCGCGATCCGCAGCCGCGTGCCGCTCCTCGCTGCCGCCGACGAACAGCAACTGCGCGACACGTTCCTCGCCACGCGCGTCCGCGAGTACAAGAACGGCGAGACGATCATCCGCCAGAACGACTACACGAACGACTTCCTCATCATCGCCTCCGGCCGCGTGGAGCTGTGGAAGCGCCCCGAGGCTTCCGAGTCCGAGGTGAAGGTGGCGGAGCTGACGGCAGGGAACTTCTTCGGCGAGATGTCGCTCATCTCCGGCCGCCGCCGCACCGCGACGGCGAAAGCCGCCGGCGTCACGCGCATGATCGAGATCCCCCGCAAGGCGATCCTGAAGCTGCTGGCGTCGTCGCCGCGTGCGAAAGGGCTCGTCGACCAGGCATTCCTCCTCCGCGCCTTCGGCGGCTATCTCTTCCCCGGCGTCAACGAAGCCCTCCTCGGGCAGCTCGTCGACAAAGCAGTCGTCAACTCGTACGGCAAAGACGCGGTGGTCTTCCGCGAGAACGATCCGGCCGATGCCTTCTACCTGATCCGCAACGGGATGGTGAAGATCGCCAAGACGTCCGGCGACAAGGAGGTCGTGCTCTCGTACCTCGTCGCCGGAAACTTCTTCGGCGAGGCGGCGCTCTTCTCGAAAGGGGACCGCACCGCGACTGTCACGACGATCTTTCCGTCCGATCTCATCAAGCTGGGCAAACGTGAGTTCGACGAATTCCTCGCCGCGCATCCCGATCTTCGCGAAGCGCCGCTGCGCAAGCTCGAGGAGCGCCGCATTGCCGGTCTGATCGCCGAGGCGACGCCGGGCTCGGGGAGCATCCTCTCGGATCTGATCCGCGAAGAGGTGGTCATGGGGACGCAGACGCTCCTCATCGACGATCACCGCTGCATCCGCTGCTCGAACTGCATCCGCGCGTGCGAAGGCGTGCACGACGACGGGCAGGCGCGCCTCTCGCTGACGGGCATCAAGTTCTACAACCTGCTCGCGCCGAACTCCTGCTGGCAGTGCGAGAACCCCCTCTGCATGCTGGACTGTCCGCCCGACGCGATCGCGCGCGATCCGCGCGGCGAGGTGTACATCAAGAGCAACTGCATCGGCTGCGGCAACTGCGAGAACAACTGCCCCTACGGCAACATCTTCATGGTGCACAAGGAGCCGAAGCGCACGATCTTCTCGTGGGTCGCCTCGCTCTTCAAGAAGGAAGAGCAGGTCGAGCAGACCGTCGCCGTGAAGTGCGATCTCTGCCGCGACATCAAGGGCGGCCCCGCGTGCGTGCGCAGCTGCCCCACCGGCGCCGCCATCCGTCTGACCCCGGAGCAGTATCGGGAGACGCTGGAGGAACTGGTGATCTCGAGGGGCGAGAGGTGAGCTCGTGACCGCGATCGCGCGTTCCGGCACGCTCTGGCGAACGATCTTCGCCCTGCTGCTGGCGACGACCGTCGCGGTCTACTTTCTCTACGCGCAGCGCGAGTACACCCACGGCGGCTCGACGATCGGGCTGGTCTACGGCATCGCCGGCTTCGCGCTGATCCTGCTGCTGGCGTTCTTCGGCATCCGCAAGCGGTGGTATCGCTCGCGCTTCGGCACGCTCGAGCAGTGGCTGCAATCGCACATCTACCTCGGCGTGCTCGTGCTGGTGATCCTGCTGATGCACACCGGCGGCCGCTTCAACGACCGCATCGCCGTGGCGACGCTTGCGCTGGCGGCGATCGTCGTCGGCAGCGGCATCGTCGGCGCGGTGCTCTACGTGACGGTGCCGCGCCTGCTCACCGAAGTGGAGTCGAACCTGACGGTGGATGAGCTCTCCGATCAGCTCAATCAACTGACCCGGCAGATGGCGCGCGTGGCGTCCGGCCAGTCCGCACCGTTTCAGCGCATCTACGATGAGCTGATTCGCGACTCCACGCCGGGCTTCGCCGCCGGCTGGCGTCTGATCCTGTCACGCGCGCGGCGGAAGCAGCAGAAGTCGACCGGCGATTGGGCGCAGTTGCTGGGCCTCGTCCCGAAAGAAGAGCAGGAAGAGCTGCGGCAGCTACTGGTGGTGTCGCGCCAGCGGAAGGAGTTGCTGCTGCGGCTGGTCTATCAGCAGCGCTACAAGAACCTGCTGGAGTTCTGGCTGTACATCCACGTCCCGTTCACCTTTGCGCTGCTGGTCTTTTCCGTGGCCCACATCGCGGCGGTCTTCTATTACGGGAGATTGCCGTGGTGACAGTGGGGGGACGTGGTCCGTTGACCGTTGTCCGTTGTCCGTGCTGCGCTGCACGCCTAGCGCAGCACGGACAACGGACAACGGAAAACGGACAACGCGGCGGCGCCGCCGGCGGCGGTGCCACGTGAGTTTCCTCATCCAGCGCGTCACCGGGCGTGGGCTCACGCTGGCGCAAATCCGCAATCCGGTCCTGCGCATCGGGCGCGGCACCAACGCGGAGCTGCGCTCCGAGAACCCGGCCGTTGCGCTGGAGCATGCCGTCATCGAGAAAGACGCGCATGGCTACGTCATCACCGACCGCGGCTCGATTACCGGGACGTACGTCAACCGCAAGCCGGTGGAGAACGCGCGCCTTGCGAAAGGCGACGTCATCGAGATCGGCGACCTCCGCATCGAGGTGCAGGTCGCGGAGCTCGCGAAGCCGCTGTTTCTGCGCGTCGCCGAAGCGCAGACGACCGCCATCGCCGTCGACGACGACGAGGCCGACACGCCGCGTGCCCCGGCCGGTGCTGGCGTCGTGCGTGCGCGGAAGATCGACTACGCGCACGCGTATCGCCTCGCGCGGCCGTACTTCACGCGCCTCACCATCACCGGCATCCTCCTCATCGTTGCTTTCGTCGTGGTCGGCGAAGTGATCCGCCCCGAGCATCACGAGAACTTCATGCCGGGGACGGTGTCCGAGGCGCACAAGCGCGCGGGGATCGCGCAGCGCTGCGACGCCTGCCACACGCCGTTCAACAGCGTCTCGAACGAGAAGTGCCGCGATTGCCACGCGCAGGCGGAGCACGCGAAAACCGAAGCCGTGACCCCCGACTGCTTCAGTTGCCACGCGGAGCATCGTGGCGACGCGAAGCTGGCCTCGGCCGTCGAAGTGCAATGCGCTTCCTGCCACGCCGACCTGACGCAGCACGTGAAGCCGGGCGTGCAGCTCGCCGCTGACCGCGCACGCATCGACGCCTTCGGCGGGAACCATCCGGAGCTCCACGTGGCGCGCGACGCGAACACGCTGCGCTTCAATCACCGTCTCCATCTCGATCCGAAGGGAATCTTCAACGAGAAAGCGAAGCGCGAAGTGCTGCAGTGCAGGAGCTGTCACGACCTAGTCGAGACGAAGGACAAGCTCGATCCGGTGAAGCTCAGCTTCGACGCGCACTGCCGCCGCTGCCATCAGCTCACGTTCGATGCACGCTTTCCGACGGCCGAGGTGCCGCACGGCGGCGATTCGGGGATCGCGTATGGCTTCATCATCGGCATGTACGCCGGCGATCGTGACCTCGTCGGACGGCCGGCGGCCGAGGTGCGGCGGATCCTGACGCGCCGCTCGGTGACGTCGCTGGACGACCGCGCCGTGCAGAGCGCGAAGCACACCGTCGACGACAAATGCGGCAAGTGCCACGAGCTGACGTCGCAACGCTCGCTCCTCGTCGTCAAGCCGCCGCTCATCACGAGCGACTGGCTCCCGCGCGCGAAGTTCTCTCACGGGAAGCACCGCGACATCGATTGCGAGAGTTGCCACCGCGAGGCGCGCGGCAGCGCCTCGACGAGCGACGTGGCCATGCCGAAAATTACCGATTGCACCGGCTGCCATGCCGCCAATGCGAAGAAAGCGCAGACGGCGAGCACGTGCCGCGACTGCCACGAGTATCATTTGCAACCAAAGACCGCATCGGTAGTACAGGCGTCGCTCGCAACGGAGGCGGCGGCGCTCGGCAGGGGAGGGCGAATGCTCCAGGGGGTTCTGCTTGCAGCGGCCGTCGTGCTGTTGCTGGTCATTCTGATTCCGGTTGGGCTCGCGCTCTTCCAGCGTCTGAAGCCGAAGCCGGCGGAGCGCGCGCCCGCGTCGCCGAGAGCTCCGATGCCGGACATCCCGACGGCGAAGGTGCCGGGAATGCAGGCGCCTCCCATCCAGCAACCTCCCATGGCCGCGCCCGACGTGATCGTCGCCGCCAGCGACGCCACCATGCTCACCGACGCCACGATGATGACGTCGCTCCCGAATGCGAAAGGTGGCGTCTCCGGCGGCACCGAAGTGGTGGAGTGGTATGGCTCGCTTCTCTGCTCCGCCGGCGCGCTCGAAGGGCAGCGGTGGATCATCGAAGGCGACGGCTTCTACATCGGCCGTGACGCCACGCTCTCGAAAGTGGTCGTGGCCGACAGCCGCGTCTCGAAGCGCCATGTGCGCATCGTGCCGCGCGACGGCAAGGTCTACGCGATCGACCAGAGCTCGACGAACGGCACGTTCCTGAACAAGCAACGCATCACCGAAGTGCAGTTGAAGAAAGGCGACGTGCTCGTCCTCGCGGACGACGTCGCCTCGTTCCTCTACCAGATCTGAGGAGTCGGAATGCGCAGAGTCGTCGTCACGGTGGCCGTGCTGCTGGCATGCAGCGCCGCGCTCGCGCAGCGGACGCGCAGCGTGGGACGGCCGCGTGCCGAGGCGACGACGTGCAGTGAGAGCGCGCTGGTGGAGGCGTTGAATTCGGCGGAAGTCGACACCATCGTTCGCGCCGCCGCGCGCTCGCTCGACGCACCAGGCCTGACGATCGCCGTCGTCGATCGCGGCGGCCGGCCGCTGGCGCTCTACCGCCGCGGCAGCGATGCGTCGCGTGACGACGAAGCGCTCGGCATCGCACGGACGGCGGCGTTCTTCAGCCACGACATGGCGCCGCTCTCCTCGCGCACCGTGCGCTTCATCAGCGGCATCCACTTTCCTCCCGGCATCACGAACACGCCGAGCGCCGCGCTGTACGGCATCGAGAACACGAACCGCGGCTGCGACTTCAACGCGACGGTGAATGCGGGCAAAGCGCTGCCGCGCGCGACGTCGGTGAACGGAGCGCCGTGTCGCAGCGGCTACACGAGCGGCTGCGGCCGCGGCATCGTCACGGACGGCAACGGCGGCATCCCGCTGTATCGCCTGCTCGGCCCCGGCCTCACGAACGGAAAGCTGATCGGAGCGATCGGTGTGATCGGTGCGGGCGGCGACGCGGACGAATACGCCGCGGTCATGGGTGCGTTCGGCAGCGTCGCCACGGGCGTCGTCCCGCTGCCGTCGTACCCGCTGCCAGAGCCGGGCAACGTCTTCGTCGACGGCATCCGTCTCCCGTTCCTCGGCAACGATCAGCGCCTCGAATTCAACGGCGCCGGCACGCCGACGGGGCTGCGCCGTCTGGCGGGGACACGCGCCGGGAACGACGACGGCACGTTCGTCATCGCCGCGCAGAACGGCGGCTGCGCGTCGAACGAGTATCTGGTCGGTCCTCACGCCGGCTCGCAGCTCACGATGGCCGAAGTCGACGCGATCGTGCAGCGCGCCGTGGCGACGGCGCGGCGCACGCGCGCGCTGATCCGGCTGCCGCTCGACCGCTTCGCGCGCATGGTCATCAGCGTGGCGGACGTCGATGGCACGCTGCTCGCGCTCTACCGCATGCCCGATGCGACGGTCTTCTCCGTCGACGTGGCCGTGGCGAAGTCGCGCAACGTCGTCTGGTTCAGCACCTCCGCCGACCTCGGGCTCCCCGCCGGCACCGCGGTGACGAACCGCACGATCGGCTTCGGCGGCCAGCCGTTCTATCCGCCGGGGATCGACTCGAACGTGCTCGATCCGGTCGAGGGTCCGTGGTATCGCTCGCTCTATCTCTTCGACCGCGACAATCCGTGCACGCAGGGCTCGCAGCCGGCGAGCCCGAACCAGAACGGCATCGTCTTCTTCGCCGGCTCGTCGCCGCTCTATCGCGGCAATCAGCTCGCCGGCGGCCTCGGCGTCAGCGGCGACGGGATCGAACAGGACGACTACGTCACGTACCACGGCGCCGGCCCGTTCCTCCCGGCGCAGGAGAAGTGGGCCGATCGCGTGAAGCGCGACGGCGTGCGCCTCCCGATGTTCAAGTTCCCGAGGCAGCCGGAAGGGGTGCGGGAGTGAGGCGCGGGCGCGCTGGACGCGCGGTTTTCGGTTTTTGGTTTTCGGTTTTCGGTGCTGCGCAGCGCCGTGAGTGTCGCGCCTGCGGAGCACCGACAACCGACAACCGAAAACCGACAACATTGCTCACGATTCTCCTCACCTGCTTCACCGTCACCCTCACTGCCCACGCCCAAACCATCACCGTCACCGATCCTCTTTTCACCGAGTCGATTCCCTTCACCATCGCCGGCACCACCGACGCCGCGGCCGGTACGCGCTTGCGCATCGACATCGATACCGCACATGCGGAGACCACCGTCACGGCCGCAAAGACGTGGAGCGTCTTCTGGACGGCGCCGTTGAAGACCGGTACCTACGACGCGCGGATCACCATCGGCGAGACCACCATCACGCCGATCGTGCGCGTGCAGCTTCCCGGCATGCTGCCGCGCCAGTCGGGCATCGAGCCCGTCACGACGTACGCCGATCCCGATCCGGCGGAGCCGTCGCTGCAGGAAGTAACCGATCGCTGGCGCATCGTGCCGCCGCCGTACGAGCTCGATGAGCGCTCGCGCGGGCGCTTCGATCCGTACAACCAGAACGTGCTCAAGGGCGATCTCCCCATCCGCGGCGACGACACGTTCATCGTGCTCACCGGGATCTCCGACACGCTCGCCGAAGCGCGCACGCTGCCCACTCCCTCGGGTGTGAGCGCCGCGCGCCCCGGCTCGTTCCTCTTCTTCGGCCGCGAGGGGCAGAACGTCTTCGTGCAGTCGCTCATCCTCTCGGCCGATCTGTTCCAGGGCGACACCACGTTCCAGCCGGTGCAACAGCGCGTGAAAGCGACGCTCGTAGCGAACCTCAACTACGTGGAGGTCGAGGAGAACGCGATCCTCAAGCCGAGCGTGCGGCGCGGCAACACACGCACCGACGGCCGCGTCTCGTTGCAGGAGCTCTTCTACGAGCGGAAGCTCCGCGACCTCGGCCCGAACTACGACTTCGTCTCGTTCCGCGCCGGCATTCAGCCGTTCGTCAGCGATTTCCGCGGCTTCGTCTTCAGCGACACGAACCTCGGCGTGCGCGTCTTCGGCAACTGGGCCTCGAACCGCTTCCAATACAACCTCGCGCTCTTCGACCGGCTGGAGAAGGACACCAACTCCGGACTGAACATCTGGCGCGAGCTGCGGGAGCAGCGCGTCCTCATCGCCAACTTCTACTGGCAGGACTTCCTCGTCAAAGGCTACACGCAGCAGTTCTCGCTGCACCACCTGCGCGACGAGGCGTCGACGAAGTACGACCGCAACGGCTTCCTCGTGCGCCCTGCACCGGTCGGCGCGGCGACGTCGCACGCCATCAACGCCACGTATCTCGGCGCCGCCGGACTCGGGCACGTGGGCCGCCTCAACATCGATCACGCGCTCTACGTCGTCTTCGGACGCGACTCGCTCAATCCGATCGCCGGGCCCGATCCGTTGCTGCGCGACGGTGACGCCGTGGACATCATGGCCGGCATGGTGGCGGTCGAGCTCTCGTACGATCGCGACTGGCTGCGCCCGCGGATCGGCTTCCTCTACGCGACCGGTGACGATGATCCGCGCGACCGCGACGCCACCGGCTTCGACTCGATCTACGACAACCCCGCGTTCGCCGGCGGCGGCTTCAGCTTCTTCAACCGCCTCGGCATCCGCCTGCCGCCGACGGGCGTCGCGCTCGTCGAGCGCGGCAGCCTGCTGCCGACGCTGCGCAGCAGCAAGGACGAAGGGCAGCCGAACTACGTCAACCCCGGCGTGCAACTGGCGACGATCGGCCTCGACGTCGAGGTCACGCCGCGCCTGAAGACGATCTTCACCGCGAACTACATCCGGCTCGACAAGACCGAGCCGCTCGAAGCGATCCTCTTCCAGGGCGACATCCACCACGACCTCGGCACCGACCTCTCCGCCGGCTTCCGCTACCGTCCGTTCCTCAGCAACAACTGGACGATCGCAGGCGGCGCGGCGGCGCTGATTCCCGGGCAGGGCTTCAAAGACATCTACGAAAGCGGCGACGTGCTGTACCACGTGTTCACCAACGTGATCCTGCAGTTCTAGGCAAAGCATGGCGATGACGGACTGGCGAGTTGCGGATAGGACGAATAGGACCCATAGGACCTATGGGACCGCGTTTGGTGCGGTCGTACTGCTGGCCATGTTTTTAGTCGCGCCAGCGAAGGCGGATTGCCTTACCTGTCATGACGGGATTGAACCGATGCACGCGTCGCCGAACGTTCAACTGTCGTGCACGGACTGCCACGGAGGGAACGCGGCCGCCACCACCAAAGAACAGGCGCACGTGCAGCCGCGCAACCGCGACATCTGGCGCACCTCGGCCAACCCCGCACGCACGTACACAGCGCTGCTCATGGAATCGCCCGAGTTCGTGAAGTTCATCAATCCCGGCGATCTGCGTGTGGCGAGCGAAACCTGCGGTGGCTGCCACTTCAAGCAGACCTCGGCCGTGCCGCGCAGCACGATGACGACGAGCTCCGTCTTCTGGGCCGCCGTCGGTTACGCCAACGGCATCCTCGGCCAGAAGCGCGCCTTCCTCGGCGAGTCCTACAACCGCGCCGGCAAGCCGCAGATCCTCCTGCCGGTCACGCCGCCGACGCCGGAGCAGCTGGCGCGCGGCGCGCTGCCGCAACTCGTGCCGCTGCCGCGCTGGGAAGTCATGCAGCCGGGCGAGTACTTCCGCGCGTTCGAACGCGGCGGCATCGCCAACACCACGATCCCGCCCGACACCGGCAACCCGAACGTGCTCGAAGACGCCGGCCGCCCCGACATCCGCCTCGGCAACCGCGGGCGCGGCACCGGCTCGCGCATCAGCCCGGGCCTCATCAACCTCCACAAGACGCGGCTCAACGATCCGCATCTCCACTTCCTCGGCACGAACGATCATCCCGGCGACTACCGCTCGAGCGGCTGCAGCGGTTGCCACGTCGTCTACGCGAACGATCGCGATCCGCTGCACTCTGGACCGTGGGCCAGCGCCGGGCACACCGGCCTTTCGTGGTCGAGCGACAAGTCGATTCCGAAAAACGAGAAGGGACATCCGGTCCGCCACCAGTTCACGCGCGCGGTGCCCACCAGCCAGTGCATGAGCTGCCACATGCACCAGCCGAACTCCTTCGTGAACACCTACCTCGGCTACATCATGTGGGACTACGAATCGGACGCGGAGCTGCTCTGGCCGAAGGAGCAGCGCTATCCCACCGAGAGCGAGAAGCGCGCGAGCCTCGAGCACAACCCCGAGGGCGCCGCGACGCGCGGCCTCTGGACCGACGTCGCGTTCCTCGAGCGCGTCAGCACGCTCAACTCCATGGCGAAGCACACACAGTTCGCCGACTACCATGGCCACGGCTGGAACTTCATGGCCGTGTTCAAGCGCGACCGCAAAGGCTTCCTGCTCGACGCGAACGACAACAAGGTTGCGTTCGATGATCCCGACAAATTCAGGAAGGCCGTGCATCTCCGCGACATCCATCTCGAGCGCGGCATGCACTGCATCGACTGCCACTTCTCGCAGGACAACCACGGCAACGGGCAGCTCTACGGCGAGTACGGCAGCACGATCGAGATCGAATGTCAGGATTGCCACGGCAACGCGCAGAGCGTGACGAACCTCCGCACGTCGGGGCCCGCCGCGCCGCCCGGAGGCACCGACCTTCGCCTCGGCACGACACCCTTCGGCCAGCGCCGCTTCCTCTGGACCAACGGCAAGCTGTTCCAGCGCTCGATGGTGAATCCGAATCAGCAGTGGGAAGTCGTGCAGGTCAAGGACACGATCACGCCGGGCCACAGCCGCTTCAACGAGCGCGCCTCGTACGCCAAGACGATCCTCAACAGCGCCGGCACGATGGCGCACAACGACCAGACGATGACGTGCTACTCGTGCCACACGTCGTGGATGACGTCGTGCAGCGGCTGCCACCTGCCGCAGGAACAGAACGCGAAGACCGCCATGCAGCACTACGAGGGGACGGAGACGCGCAACTACGCGTCGTACAACCCGCAGGTCATTCGCACCGACGCCTTCATGCTCGGCGTCAACGGCACGAACAAGGGGCACAAGCTCGCGCCGGTACGCTCGTCGAGCGCCCTCGTCATCAGCTCGACGAACGCGCAGCGCCAGCGCATCTACATCCAGCAGCCGCCGATCTCCGCGCCGGGCTACAGCAGCCAGGCGTTCAATCCTCACGTGCCGCACACCGTGCGTACGAAGGAGACGCAGCGCTGCGGCAGTTGCCACCTGACGGAGCAGAACGACAACAACGCGTGGCTCGCGCAACTGCTGCTGCAGGGGACGAACTTCGTCAACTTCATCGGCCGCTTCGCTTACGTCGCCACGGGGGACGAAGGATTCGAGGCGGTTGCGGTGACGGAGTGGGAGGAGCCGCAGGCGGTCATCGGCTCCTCGCTGCACCACGTCGTCTACCCCGACTTCTACCGCAAGCACGAGACGAAGCATCGCGAGCTCGAGGTCGCGTATCACCATCACGCCCACGGTGCGCGCGCGATCCAGTTGCGCGGCGAGTACGTCTTCGTGGCGAAGGGGCACGACGGCTTCGAGGCATACGACGTGGCGAACATCGACAACAAGGACTTCTCCGAGCGCATCGTCAGCGCGCCGGTATCGCCGCTCGGGCAGCGCACGTTCATCAAGACGAAGGACGCGCGCGCGTTCTCGCTCCCCACGACGATGCCGGTGGCGATGGATCGCAAGACGGCGATACTTCGCGAGAACGAAGAGCAGCCGCTGCATCCGCTCTATCGCTACGCGTACATCGCGGACGCCGAGGAGGGGTTGATCCTCGTCGATGTCTCGACGCTGACGGACGGCGATCCGTCGAACAACTTCTTCAAGCGCGAGTTGACGTTCCCGCTGCCGGGTGCGAACGCCATCCACGTCGCGGGACGGTGGGCGCTCGTCGGTACCGGTGACGCGCTCGTCATCGTCGACATCGACCAGCCGAAGTCGCCGCGCATCGTCTCGCGCGTGCCGCTGAAGAACGTCACCGGGATCAGCGTGCAGTTCCGCTACGCCTTCGTGACGGATGCCGAGGGATTGCGCACGATCGACATCACCGACCCGGCGAAGCCGCGGCTCGCCGCGGCCGTGCCGGTCAAGGACGCGCGCAACGTCTACGTCGCTCGCACTTACGCGTATGTCGCGGCAGGGAAAGGCGGAGTTGTCATCGTCGACGTCGAGCGTCCCGAAAAGCCGTTCGTCGATCAGACCGTCAGCGAGGGGCTGGAAGACGTGTACGACGTGAAGATCGCTTCGACGAATGCGAGCGTCTTCGCGTACGTCGCGGACGGCAAAGGCGGGTTGAAAGTACTGCAACTGACGTCGCCGCGGTGGACGCCCACGTACGCCGGGTTCAGTCCGCGTCCGGTGCCGCGTCTCGTCGCGAAGCGGCACACGCACGGGCCGGCGCTGGCGGTGTCGAAGGGGCTCGACCGCGATCGTGCCGCCGACGAGAGTGGCTACCAGGTCTCGATCTTCAACCGCATCGGCGCGCGCCCGATGACGCTGCGCGAGATGCAGCGCCTCTACCTGCGCGACGGCAAACCTTACACGGTGTCCGAGGTGAAGCGATGAAGCGCGTGCTTGCTGTGGTGGTCGTGTTCCTCGGTTCGTTGACGGTGGCCATTTCCCAGCAGCCACCGGCCACCGGAAACCAGCCGGTGGCAACCGCGTCCGCGACGCCCGGCCGCTACGTCGGCGTGGGGTCGTGCGCGAACAGCGGCTGTCACGGCGCGACGCAGCCGATCGCCGACTCCCGCATCCTCCACAACGAGTTCTACACGTGGCTCGGCAACGACCGGCACGTCCAGGCCTACAACATCCTCTTCAACGAGCGCAGCGCGCGCATCGCGAAGAACATGCGGCTGAAGCGCCGCGCGTACGAGGAGAAGGTCTGCCTCGACTGCCACACGACGAACGTCCCGGCGGCGCTGGTCGACGTGAAGATCGATCCCGAGGATGGCGTGCAGTGCGAGGCGTGCCACGGCCCCGCGAGCGGCTGGCGCGCCGAGCATACGCAGGAGGGGTGGACGCACGCGCAGTCCGTCGCCCGCGGCATGATCGACCTGCGCGCCGTGCCGGTGCGCGCGCAGTTGTGCGCCGGCTGCCATGTCGGCAACGCGAACAAGGAAGTCGATCACGAGCTGATCGCGTCGGGGCATCCGGTGCTCGCGTTCGAGCTCGACAACTTCTCCGAGCAGATGCCGGCGCACTGGAAGCGCGACGAGAGCGACGGCGTCCGCGCGTGGGCGACGGGGCAGGTCGTGAAGTTCCGTGAATCGCTCGACAACCTCGCCCGTCACGCGCGCGGCGACGAATGGCCGGAGTTCAGCGACATGAGCTGCACGAACTGCCATCACGCGCTCCGAGGAGGGGAGGCGCGCCAGGCGCGCGGCTGGCCCGACCGCGCGGGACTGCCTGCGTGGTCGCCGCAGCACTGGACCGCGCTGCGGGTGCTCATCGGCAAAGCGTCGCCGGCGGCACGCGACGAGCTCGATCCGCTGGTGCGGGAGCTGGCCGTGAAGGTCGCGCGCATGCACGATCGCGAAGGGATCGCCGCGACGGCACTTCGCGCGAGGCGTGCGGTCGATGCTGTCGTGCCCCGCGTCGACGCGATGCGCTGGAACGACGCGGAGGTGCGGGCACTGATGACCGCGATCGCCAACGACCGCTTCGCCGACGTGCACGCCGCACAGCAGGCAGCGCTGGCGCTGCAGTCGCTGTCGAGCGCCATGACTCGCCGGAACCCGCGCCTGCTGCGCGGCGCCACGACCAGGACCATCGATGCCCTGTTCGAACAGGTGCAGGATGTGGATGCCTATGACCCCGACAAGTTTTCGCGGGCGCTGGCGGAAGTGAAGGCGTCGCTGTAGGCGCGAAAGGCGATAGGACCTATAGGACGAATAGGACCTATAGGAGCTGCGCACCGCGGAGAGTCCAGCGCCATCGCTGCGAAGGTCAGCGCGGACCGGTTGTGACCTGTCCCATCCGTCCTATTTGTCCTATCCGTCCTATCCGTCCTATCGCTCCCCTCGGGCGATATGATCGGCCGGTCGTATGACCATCGCCGAGCTCCTTCTCGCCCTGATCGCCATCTTCGTCGCCGCGAAGCTCTTCGGCGAGCTCGCCGAGCGCGTGGGGCAGCCCGCCGTGCTCGGTGAGCTGATCGGCGGCGTCATCATCGGGGTCTCCGGCCTGCACCTCGTGCATCCCCACGACGTCACCATCCACCTCCTGTCGGAGCTCGGCGTCATCCTGCTGCTCTTCCTGATCGGGCTCGAAACCGATCTCAAGAAGCTGATGGCGGTGGGCGGCCCGGCGACAGCCGTCGCGATCGTCGGCGTGGCGCTGCCGTTCATCGGCGGTTTCGCCTTCGGGCAGGCGATGGGGTTCCGCACGATGGTGGCGGTGTTCCTCGGCGCCTCACTCACCGCGACGTCGGTCGGCATCACCGCGCGCGTCCTCTCCGACCTCGGGCACCTCAAGGACGACGAGTCGCAAGTCATCCTCGGCGCTGCTGTCGTCGACGACATCATCGGGCTCGTGCTGCTGACGCTCGTCGGGACGCTGGCCGACGGCGGAACGCTCACGTTCCTCGGCGTCGGCCGCATCATCGTCGTCGCGTTCGGCTTCGTCATCCTCGCCATCGTCATCGGCTCGTATCTCGCGCCGGCGCTGATTCGCCTCATCGAGCGCATCGACATGGCGCGCGGCCTCTTCTTCGCCTCCGTCGTCTTCGCGTTCCTCCTGGCGTTCCTCGCGCAGCAGGTGGGCTCCGCCGTGATCATCGGCGCGTTTGCGGCGGGCCTCGTTCTCGCGCGGACGCACAAGGGGAAGGACATCGAGCGCGAGGTGCATGACGTCGCGCAGTTCTTCATCCCGATCTTCTTCGTCGTCGTTGGCGCGGCCGTCGATCTGACGGCGCTCAATCCTTTCAACCCGGTGACGCGTCCCAACCTGATGATCGGGCTGGCGCTGACGGCAATCGGCGTCCTCGGCAAGCTGCTCGCGGGGATGGCCGCGTGGCGGAAGGGGTTGAAGAAAGCGGTGATCGGGGTGGGGATGATCCCGCGCGGCGAAGTCGGTCTGATCTTCGCGCAGATCGGCCTCTCGGCGAAGCTGCTCGACGCGGGGCTCTACAGCGCGGTGGCGTTGATGGTCATGCTGACGACGCTGCTGACGCCGCCGGTCCTCCGCCGGATGCTGGAACCGCGGACGCCCGACAAGCACGACACCGACCTGGTGTACGACGCGCCGGAGGACCGCCCGGCCCCGGACGAAGGCGGGACGTTGCCGCTGCTCTAAGTAGAACGCACGCAGTCGGGCGTCTGCGGTGTCCAGGTGGGCGCTCGGGGTGTCCGGTCGGGCGCTCGAGGATTCCAGTCGGGCGCTCGAGGTGCCCAGTCGGGCGCTCGAGGTGCCCAGTCGGGCGCTCGAGGTGCCCAGTGGGGCGCTCGAGGCGCCCAGTGGGGCGCTCGAGGTGCCCAGTGGGGCGCTC
>DASVEE010000021.1:0-158736 GCA_036380735.1 Thermoanaerobaculia bacterium
CACGGATCTGGTAGGCCAGCGCCTGGCGGGACATCTTCAGCAGGGTGGAGGCCTGGTTCTGGTTGCCGCGCGATTGGACCAGCGACTTTTCGATGAGGTCGCGGCGGAAGCGGGTCACGGCGTCCTGGTAGGAGCCGGCGATGGCTCGCGCGGGGGTGACGGCGCGGAGGCGCTCGGGGAGATGCTCGAGCTGCACTTCTTTCGTATCGCCGGCCATGGCGTGCGCGGCGCGCAGGGTGTTCTGCAGCTCGCGGATGTTGCCGGGCCAGGCGTAGCCGGCGAAGACGGCTTCGACCTCCGGCGACAGCGACGCCGCGCCGCCGCGGTGCTTCGCGTGCTCCACGGCCAGGAAGTGGCGCGCGAGGAGGGGGATGTCGCCGGCGCGCTCACGCAGCGGCGGCAACGCGAGCTCGACGCCGCGGATGCGGTAGTAAAGATCCTCGCGGAAGAGCCCTTCCTCGACCGCGCGCTCGAGCTTGCGGTTCGTGGCGCTGACGATGCGCACGTCGGCGGTGCGATTCATGGTGTCGCCGACGCGGCGGAACTCGCCTTCCTGGAGAAAGCGCAGCAGCTTCGCCTGCGCCGGCAGCGGCATCTCCCCGATCTCGTCGAGGAACAGCGTGCCGCTGTCGGTCGTCTCGATGAGACCCGCCCGATCGCGATCCGCGCCGGTGAACGCGCCGCGCACGTGGCCGAACAGTTCACTTTCGATGAGGTTCTCCGGCAGCGCGGCGCAGTTGACGGCGGTGAAGAGCTTCTGCCGCCGCGCGGAGTTGCGATGGATCGCGCGCGCCACGAGCTCTTTGCCGGTGCCGGACTCGCCGAGGATGCAGACGGGGACGTCGCGTTTGGAGAGACGGGCGATGAGCTCGTGCACCTCGCGCATGGCCGGTGAGTCGCCGACCAGACCGTCGATGGCGTCAGCGCGCGTGGGAGTGCGCTCCTCCTGTTCGAGGAGGCGGCGCAGGCGCTGGTTCTCCGCTTTCGTGCGGAAGATGGAGGCGATCGCCTCGCGCGCTTCGCTGGTCCACCCTTCGGCGCCGTCGAACCACAGCAGCTCGCGCTCGCTGCAGTGGATCCACTCGCCATTCGCGCTCTCCAGCTCTTCCGGTGACGCATTGCGGGAGCCGATGACGTGCCATTGCCCGAGGCGGTTGCGGGTGGCGTAGCACCAGCGGACGTCGAACGCGTGCGGCGCGAACGGGAAGTCCTTCACCGCGGCGGTGCGGAGGATGCGCTGTTCGACGTCGGCGTCGGCGGGCTGGTCGAAGTCGAGCTGCAGTTCCTGCGCAAGCTGTTGCACCAGATCGCGGTCATCGTGGGCCAGCGCGGCGCGGAAGCGTTTGAGCTTCTGGGTTCCTTCCAGCGGCAGACCGCGGAGGATGGCTTCGTGGCGGGCGGTCAGTTCCACGTTGCCCGTGCAGCCGGTGGACCGCAGGGAGACGATGGGACGAATAGGACCTATAGGACGAATAGGACCTGTAGGACGGCTGGATGTTGTATTGGTCCCATTCGTCCTATGGGTCCTATTCGTCCTATCGTTCGCCGCGCGCTGTTCAATTACATCGATCTCATCGAGGATCAGCGCGGCGGCTTCGCGGATCTGGGGGTGTTCGGGGCGGCTGTCCAGCAGCGCCTGCGCTTCGCGCCGTGCGTCGGCGAAGCGTCCGCGGGAAAAATCGAGGTGCGCAGTCAGTAGCTGCAGCTCCCGCAGGCGCGCGGCATCGCTGGTCTCGGAGTAGTAGTGGCGCAGGCGTGCGATGCAGTGCGCGGCGTGCGCCCACTGGCCGTCATCCGCGGCGAGATACGCCAGCGTGAAGAGGATGCCGCCGGCGGCGCGGTCGCCCTGCGTCTCCTCCACCGCCTGCAACGCGTCGAGCGCGATGTGCCGCGCTTCCGGCCAGCGGCCCGCGGTGAACGTGGCGTAGAGCCGGTCGAGCCACGCGTCGATCCGCTCGATCGTGCAGCGCGCTCGCTCGAGCGACACCGTCGCCCACTGCGCCGCCTCCTCGGGATCGACCGCGCGATACATGGCCAGCCGCGCCGCCAGGTAGTGCTCCGGCGGCAGCTCCGCCGGTGTCGTGGCACCGTCGAGCTGAGCGCGCTCGTAGGTGAGGCGGATGCGCTCTTCGTCCGTGCGCGGCTCGCAGGAGGCGAACGCCTGCGCCGCCTCCTTCTCCTTCTGCAGGAGGCGCAGCAGCTCGCCGCGCAGCAGGCGCGCGTCGAAGGCGTCGATCCCGTCGAGCCGTGCGAGAGCGATTGCGTAATCACCGGTGCGGCGGTCGGCGCGGGCGAGGACGAGCTCCTTCTCCTCACCGCTGAGCGGCACCGCGCGCGCGTCGTCATAGCGGCCGCAGTCGATGAGCGCGTTCGCGTACAGGCGCGCGAGCTTCGGCGTCAGCGGCATCCCCCGCAGCGCGCGCACGACTTCGTCGCTGGACGCCCACGACTCGCGCTCCAGCTCCTCGGCCGCGCGTTCGGCGTCGCCCGCCTCCAGCCACAGCCGCGCGGCTTCGACGCCGCTCATCATCGACGCGGCCACGCGACAGAGCGCGGCGCGTGAGACGACGAGCGCCGCCGCCTGCTCCCGCACGGCTTCGCTGGCGAAGGTGAAGGTATCGGCGTCGACCGAGGTGACGCCGGGGACGGCCAGCTCTTCGAGCGTGCCGCTGTAGAGAAAATCGCCGAGGAAGCGCTGTGCGAGGTCGCGCGGAATGCGCGTTCCGAGGAGGGCCAGCGCGCCGACGAAGGAGCGGGCCGGCTCGACGAGCGCGGGGAGCGCGGCTTCCGCCGGCGGCAGCTGGCCGTGCGCGACGTACGCGGTGAAGGCGTCGCTCTCCACGAAGCGGTCGTAATCTTCGACGCGCAGCGCGTCGCGTGCGGCAATACGTGGCGAGACGATGAAGTGCCGCGTCGGCGGCAACGGGTTCGGTGCGCCGGGGACGATCCATGTCGCGCCGCCGAGGCGCCGCAGGATCTCGACCACGCGTCGCGACGACTCGTCGAACCGATCCGCGTCGGCAACGACGAACAGCCGCCGCTGCATGGCCACGATGCGCTCCGCGACTTCCGATTCGCTGCCCTCGAACGCGCCGAGCTCCGCCAGCGCGGAGAAGCGCTCCAGCGGCGAGGTGCCTCGCAGCACCACCGCCTCGGGGTCGAACTGCGCGATCGTCGCGACGCAGGTGGGGTCGTCGTAGCCGTACGTGCCCGCCAGCGCTTGCAGCGCCTCCGGGCCGGGCGCGGCGATCGTGCCGTGCGCCGCGCGCCGCAGCCAGCGCAGGTCGGCCGCGATGTCGACGGCGAGGCGCAGGAAGGCCTCGACGTAGATCGCCTCCGCGCGAGCCCATGACTGCCGCAGCACGCCGAGCTCCGCGCCGACGAGCTGCGCGAACTGCTGCGCGAGCGTCAGCACGGGCGGCGCGGCGTCCGCGTTGCACGCGCGAGCCGCGACCCGAATCAGCCGGACGTCGCTCCCCCGTTTGGCCACGTAGGCCCATTCGTGAGGATCGACGTCGCCGTCCGCGATGCCGGCAAACTGCAGCAACGCCTGATGCGCGGCGAACTGCCCGAGGAGCGAGAGGCGGTCGCGCCCGCCGAGCTGCGGCGATTCCGCCAGCGAGCCGACGATGACGTTCTCCCCGAACGGCAGCGACGCGTGCCCGAGCGTGGCGATGACAGCACGACCCCACCCGAACGCGGCCGGCGCGATCTCTCGCGCTGCCTCCCCCCGCCGTCTGCCACCGCGCATCGACATCTGAGCTAGGTGTGGAAGAAGAGGCTTCCATCCCTACCCTGAATTTTGGAACGTGATGGGACGAATAGGACGGATAGGACAACGGGACGGGCAAGGCGCCACTCACCCCGCGACGGCGCGGTTCGCGGGGTCGGAAGTGGGATTCGTCCCACCTGCCCCATGTTTATTGCCAGACGTGTCGCGCATCCGGCCTGTCACAGACCCTCAAACGCCCTGTACCAAAACGACACGCCGGCAGCCTTATGGACGGAACACTCGTAGAATCGCCGACACAACGGGGGACCACCATGAATGCGATTCGTCGAGCTGTCGTGAAGACGTTGCCGTCCGCAGCGCTTCTCCTGGCCATGAGCGGCTGTTCGCTCTACTCGGACGTGTCGATCAGCCCCCTCATTCTCGAGCCGTCGAAGATCGAGCGCGGCACGGACGTGCACTCGATGATCCGCAAGAATGACTATCTGCGGGCGATCGAGATGGGCCCGGTGCTCGTCGCCCGGCAGCGGAAGAACGCCGCGGACCTCGGCGCGCTCGGCACCGCCTGCCTCGCCGCCGGCCGCTACGACGACGCCCGCCAGCATCTCCGCTCCGCGCTCGACCTCGGCCCCTTCCGCACCAGCTACGCGCAGATCGCGTGGGACCTTTCCCAGGTCGAGTACCTCCAGAACAACTACGAGACGTCGCTCGAATGGGCGAACATCGCGATGGAGCACGGACTGGGCGTCCGCCGCTGGCACATCGACTACCTGACGGAGATGACCAAGCAGCCGGCGTATCGCTTCCAGGGGCTGCCCAGCGACGAGCTCCCCATGCGCTTCGGCCGCCCGAACGTGCCGCGCCTCGACATCCGTCTCAACAAAGCGAAGGACGTGCAGGGGATCATCGACTCCGGCGCCGTCCTCTCGATCATCTCGCAGCGGCTGGCTACCGAGCTCTCGGTCCGGCGGCTCGGCACGTTCCGCGGCGAGTTCTACGGCCTCCTCGGCGAGCCGATCTCGGTCGAGTTCGGGATGCTCGACAGCATCGAGATCGGCGCCATCATCGTCGAGAACGTCCCCGTGGCGATCATGCCGGACGCGAAGATGAGCTTCCTCATCACCGACGAAGGGAAGCGCGAGTTCAAGATGGACTTCCTCCTCGGCGCCAACCTGCTGAAGGAGTTCCGGATCGACCTGAACTTCGACCGCAATCGCGTGACGTTCACCAAGCTCACCTCACGCGACCGCGTCCCGGCGCCCGACCAGAACCTTTTCTTCGAAGGCTTCCGCCCCTTCGTGCGCGGGACCGTCAACGGCCGCGGATGGTTCCTCTTCGTGCTCGACACTGGTTCCGAGGTGACCTTCCTCAACGACTCGCAGATGCACAAGCTGCCGGTGAGCTTCATCGCCCCCCGCGGCCACAACGCCGTGCTTCAGGGCCTCGGCGGCGCCCAGAAGAACGGCGCGAAGCTGGAGGGCGTCTCCGTCGGCGTGGACAAGTGGAACGGCTCGTTCCGCACGATTCCGATGTACGAGTCGGAAGAGCACGAGCCCTCCGCCGGCATCATCGGCGAGAACTTCCTTCGCAACTTCAACGTGACGATCGACTTCGGCCGGATGCGGCTGGATCTGGTGCGGCGGTAAAGCGTCCACGTAGCGCCCTCGCCCGACGATAGGACGATGGGACGATGGGACGAATGGGACCTATAGGACCTATAGGACGAATGGGACCTATAGGACGAACGACGCCAAGAGCTATGCGTTGGCGGCCGGGCTCTGACCTATGCGTCCTATTTGTCCTATCCGTCCCATAGGTCCTATTGCTTCTTTGCCTTAGCCGCGGCCTGTTCTTCGCGTTTGCGGCTGGCCCATTCCGGGACCACGCGTTGCGGGGTGCGGCTGAGGGCCAGCGAATCGGCGGGGACGTCCTTGGTGATGGTGGAGCCGGCTCCGACGTAGGCGCCCTTCCCGACGCGCACAGGCGCCACGAGCTGGGTGTCGGAGCCGATGAAGACGCCGTCCTCGAGCACCGTCTTGTGCTTGTTCACGCCGTCGTAGTTGCAGGTAATGGTGCCGGCGCCGATGTTCACGTCGGCGCCGATCTCCGCGTCGCCGATGTAGGAGAGGTGGGAGGCTTTGGCTCCGGCGCCGAACACCGCCTTCTTCGTCTCGACGAAGTTGCCGACCTTCACCTTGGGGCCGAGCTTCGTTCCGGGGCGGAGATGCGCGTAGGGGCCGACGCTCGCCGCCTTCTCGATGACGGCATCCTCGGCCACGGTGCCTGTCTTGATGTGGACGTCGTCGCCGACCGTCACGTTGACCAGGTGTGAGCCGGGGTCGATGACGCAGCCCTCACCGATCGAGGTGGTTCCTTCGAGCGTGACGAAGGGATAGACGACCGTGTCGCGCCCGATGGTGACGGTGGAGTCGATGACGACAGTCGCCGGGTTGCGGAACGTGACGCCTTCGGCCATCAGCTTCTGCACGACGCGGCGCTGGATCTCCCCTTCGACCTGCGCGAGGTCGGAGCGCGAGTTGACGCCGAGGGCTTCGATGGGGTCGTCGGCGATGAGGGCGCCGACGCGGTGGCCGGCTTCGCGCAGCGTCGCCAGGAGGTCGGTCAGGTAGTACTCCCCCTGCGCGTTGCTGTTCGACAGGTTGCGGAGGTTGTCGAAGAGATGCTCGCCGCTGAAGACGTAGATGCCGGCGTTGACCTCGTCGATGCGCTTCTCCTCGGCGCTGGCGTCCTTCGCCTCGACGATCCGCTGCACGGCGCCGCCGCCGTCGCGGATGATGCGGCCGTACATGGCCGGATCGGGGAGCTTCATCGTGAGGAGGGTGAGCGCGTTGCCGGCGCGATCGTGCTCGTCGAGCAGGCGCTGCAGCGTCCCGGGGCGCGTGAGCGGCACGTCGCCGGAGAGGATCAGGATCTTCTTGCCCGCCACGCCCTCGGCTTCGAGCACCGATGCCGCCTGCAGGACGGCGTGGCCGGTGCCGAGCTGCTCCGCCTGGACGGCGTAACGCGCGCGCTCGCCGATGGCGCTCTGCACGGCCTCGCGCTGATGGCCGATGATCATGACCGGGGGCCGGTCGCAGAGTCCCGCCGACAGGTCGAGAACGTAATCGACGATCGGCCGTCCGGCCGCGCGATGGAGGATCTTGATCGTCGCCGATTTCATCCGCGTGCCGAGGCCGGCGGCGAGGATGACTACTTCCAGATTGCTTGCAGAGGCGTTCATTTGGGCCATCGTATCGTCGAACACAACAAAAGGAGCTGACATGACCGGCATGCGAGTGGCCGCAGTGCTGTCGTTCGCTCTTCCGTTCTCTGGTTCCTTTCTTTCGCGGGCGACCAGTTGCAAGAGCCGGGCGCGGTGATCGTCGAGTTCTTTCACTCGAGAATTTCCGGCGCGACTGGCGCAGTGCCACCGGCGCAGGCCGGCTCCGGTGGTGGGTGGGGCTAGAAAGCGCTGAGGCGGGCTCGGTGTTGTCCTATCGTCCTATACGTCCCATCACTCCCGGCGCATGCGCTCCAGGGTGCGGCCGTAGCGGTCGTATAGGCGGAAGATCGTTCCGGCCAGCGCCGCGGAGTCGTGGCGGACGAAGTTGCCCTCGGCGATGATGTCGCCGAAGAAGGGGGTTACGCCGAGGTCGCGGACAGCGGCGACGTCGAAGGCGACGGGTTGCTGGTTCAGGCGGCCGTAGCTCTGCAGGATCTGCTCGGATGGGCGGCGGCCGTTCACGATCATCACGTCGACCACGAGGCCGGCGTGCTCGATCATCGCGCTGAGGTGGTCCTCCGCGCTGTAGCCGTCGGTCTCGTTCGGCTGCGTCATCACGTTGCAGATGTAGACGCGCAGCGCGCGTGACTGGCGCAGCGCGTCGGCGATCTTCTTGATCGCCAGGTTCGGGAGCACCGATGTATAGAGCGATCCGGGGCCGATGATGATCATGTCGGCTTCGGCGAGTGCGGTGAGCGCGCGCTCCGGCGGCTCCGCGTCCGGAGGATCGATGCCGAGATGGACGATGCGCGCGTGGCGTGAGTGGGTCGCCGGCTGCTCGCCGATCATCGAGCCGCTGATGGCGACTTCGCCGATCAGCTCCGATCCGTCTTCGAGCGTCGCCCGCAGACGGATGTCGGAGAGCGTCGACGGGTAGATGTCGCCGCGGATCGCGAGGACCTCCGACGCGGCGAGGATCGCTTTGTCGAAGCTGCCGGTGATGTCGGTCATCGCGGTCAGCAGCAGATTGCCGAGGGCGTGGCCTTCGAGGGCGGAGCCGGCGTCGAAGCGGTAGGAGAAGAGGCGCGACAGCAACTGCTCTTCTTCCGCGAGCGCGACGATGCAGTTGCGGATGTCGCCCGGTGGCAGCATGCCGAACTCTTTGCGCAGCACGCCGGAGCTGCCGCCTTCGTCCGTGACGGTGACGATGGCGCCGAGGCGGTTGATGGACCAGGTGCCTTCGACGTCGACGTAGGCCTTGAGCCCGCGCAGCAGAGTGGAAAGACCGGTGCCGCCGCCGATGGCGACGATGTTGAGTCCGCGTTGCTGCATTGGCGGCGATTCTATCGCGCGTACAATCCGCCGCACATGCGCTGGCTCGTGCCGCTGCTGCTCGTGGGCGTGCTGCTCGTGGCCGGCTTCTCCGAGCTCGATCAGTACAACGTCACGTGGGACGCCGCCCTCGGCGAGCTTTTCTTCGGCCAGCGCTACGTCTCGTACTTCACGACGTTCGACGCGAAATACCTCGACTTCGACGCCGATCCGTATCCGCCGGGCCACGTGCCGGACCTGCGACTGTCGACCATGCGCGAGCAGCCGTGGGAGTTCCTGCCGGTCGGTTTCACGCTCGCGGCGGCGACGTCGCAGCTCCTGCGCGGCTCTCTCGATCCGTTCGACGGCTTCTACGCGGTGAACCTCTTCACGGGCGCGCTGCTCCTGCTGGTGTTCTACCGGTGGGTAGAGCGTGTGGCTTCGACGGCGGCGGCGCTCACTTCGACGCTGCTGCTGTTCCTGATGCCGCGCATCGTCTGCGACCTGTTCGCGAACCTGAAAGACTTCTCGGAGCTGGTGTTCTTCGCCATCGCGCTGCTGCTGTTCCAGCAGGCGTACGAGCGTGCGTCATTCGGCGGGATTCTGGCGGCGGGCGCGGTGTGGGGGCTGGCGCTCGGGACGAAGGCGAACGCGTTCTTTCTGCCGTTCGTGGTGATCGTGTACGTGCTCTGGCGCGGTACGGAGCCGTGGCGGGGCAGGGAGCGGAAGCTGTTCATCGCGCTCATCGCGGCAGGGGTGGTGGCGACGGCGGTCTTCTTCGTCACGTGGCCGTACCTCTGGGCCGCGCCGGTGAAGCGCGTCGGCAACTACCTCCAGTACATCAGTGGACGCGCGCGCGGCGGTACGGCGGAGGAGAACCTCGCCCCGTGGCTGCAGATGGTGCTGATCACGACGCCGCCGCTGACGCTGCTGCTGATGGCGGCGGCGGTGCCGCTGGTCGTGAGGCGTGCCGCGCGTCGCGAGCCGGTCAGCGTCTTCCTGCTGTCGTGGGTGCTCGTGGTGGTGGCGCGGTTGTCATTGCCCGGCGCCATCAACTTCGACGGCGTGCGCCACTTCCTGGAGCTGTTTCCGCCGCTTGCGGCGATGGCGGGGATGGCGGCGGTGGAGATCTCGGCGTGGCTCGTCAGCCGATGGAAGGCGATCGCGTTACGGCATGCCGTCGCGGCGATCGCCGTCGCGGCCAGCGCGTACGCCACCGTCAGCAGTCATCCGTTCGAGACCACGTACTTCAACTTCGTCACCGGCGGACTTTCCGGCGCCTACCAGCGCGGTATCCCGCAGGCGGGCGATTACTGGGGCGCCAGCTACCGCCACGGGATACGCTGGCTCAACCAGCACGCGCCGCGCGGCTCGCAGTTGATCGTGCCGATCGCCGGGCACACGGTCGTGCTGGTGGCACCGGTGCGGCTGCGCCCCGACATCAGCGTGCGCATCAACGCCTCCATCGAGAAAGCGCGGTCGCTGCCCGGGCCGGTGTATCTGATGTTCGTGCTGCGGCGGGAGTGGTCGACGGAACTGGACCGCGATGCGCTCAAACGGCTGCAGCCAGTCGCGGAGTGGCGGCGGGATGGCGCGCCGGTGCTGTTGATCTACCGGTACAAGTAGGGACGATAGGACGAATAGGACGTCCTACCCCTGAATGATCTGCCGCAACTGATATGCAATGGGGCCGATCAGCGTGTACCGCGACGTCAACCGGCTTTGCCGTTCGTTTTCGCCGTGGAAGAGGTCCTTCATCATCGAGGCGCGCTCGCGGTACCACTGTTCGCCGACTTCGCCGTGCAGGCGCTTCTCGTCGAGGACCTGCATGATGTGCTCGCGATCGATGATCTCGGGGTGGTGATTCACGCCGAGGAAGCGGGGCATGGTGTTGGAGGAATCGCGGGCCAGTTCGATCATCGTGAGGCCCTTGCTCTGTTCCGACTCGTAGGCGATCGGCAGCCCTTTCGCCGCGTCGTCGAGCACGAGATCGAAGAGGCGGTTGTCGACGACGCGGAAGTGGCGGTGATCGGGCAGCGCGTCGGCGAACTCGTGGAACCAGGGATGCTGCACGGCCTGGTCGGACAGCATGTTCGTCGGCATGCCGCTGCTCTTTTCCGCGCGCAGCTCGGGATGGGCGATGCCCGACCAGCGGCAGACGAGCCCGAACGAGTGGCAGACGGCGAACATCGACGCTTTCGGATCGGCAAGGATCGCGTCGAAGAGGTTGAAGAGCGGCGTCTCCCACGAATCCGACTCGTCGATCCCCTGGCTCCACTCGCTCTTCCCGTCGTTGAGACGGGGATCGAGATGACCGGGGCCGCCGGTGCCGATGTAGATGCGGAAGCGGCCGTCCGGCGCGTCGGGCAGCAGCAGCCTCCGACGGACGTCGAACGAGAGCACGCGTACCTTCCGCCCCTGCGCCACGAGCTCCGCGCGCAGCTCTTCGGCCGCTTCGAGCACGACGTGCACGAGCGAGTCGTGGCCGATGTTCGGCCACGCGTGGTTCATGTCGAGCAGCGCTACGTCGATGCACGACGGGTCGGCAGCAGGGACGGAGTCGTCGAGCTGGATGTACTCGAAGAAATCGTGGGGCTCGTGGATGTCGCGGCGCTTCATGAGCAACAGTTCATCGATCAAGACTCACGCCACCCCCTGCTGAGTTTCCGAGATGATGTAGTCGACGACGTCCTTGAGGTTGCCGCGCTTCGCGTACTCCGCGAGCTGGCGATCGGCGCCGGTGCCGCGGCGGACGATCTCCCGCGCATATTCGACTTCCTTGCGTGAGCCGAGCTCGTCGACGACGTCGTCGATGAACTCGAGCAGCTCGTCGAGGAGATCGGTGTACTGCACTTCCTCGCTCCGCCCGAAGTCGATCAGCTTGCCGCCGGTGCCGAAGCGCGCGGCTCGCTGCTTGTTCTCGTTCAGCAGCGACTTGCCGTAGATGCGCCACGTCATGTTGCGCGAGTGGATGCGGTACAGCTTCACCGTGAGCGCCTGGAACAGCGCGGCGAAGCAGACCGTCTCGTCGATGCGCATCGGCACGTCGCAGATGCGGTACTCGAGCGTCGGGAAGAAAGGATGCGGACGGAGGTCCCACCAGATCTTCTTGGGGTTGTCGATCGTGTTGGTGCGCACGAGCGTCTGGACGTAGTTGTCGTAGTCGCTGAGGCGCTCGAAGTGATCGGGGAGCCCGGTGCGGGGGAAGCGCTCGAACACCTTGGCGCGGTAACTCTTCCAGCCGGTGTTCTGGCCGCACCAGAACGGAGAGTTCACCGAGAGGGCGAAGATGTGCGGCAGGAAGTAGCTCGCCGCGTTCATGAGCTGGATACGCGTCTCGAGATCCTCGACGGCGACGTGCACGTGCAGGCCGAAGATGAGGTTCGCGCGCGCCAGCATCTGCAGCTCGTACACGATGCGGTCGTAGCGTTCCGCATCGGTGATCGGAACGCTGGCCCAGTGCGAAATCGGATGCGTTCCGGCCGCGGCGATGCAGAGGTTGCTCTCCTTCGCCAGGCCGATGATCTCCTTGCGCAGCCGCGTGATCTCACGGCGGGCATGGGAGATATCGGAGCAGATGGGAGTGCCGACCTCGATGACGGCGTCGTGCATCTCCCGCTTGATCTCGTCCTTCAGGCGCTTTTCGCCTTCGGCGAACATCTCCTGAATGTGCGACTTCAGCTCGCGCGTATCAGGATCGACGACCTGAAACTCCTCTTCGATCCCCAGGGTGAAGGATGGTGTTGGCGGCATGCGGCGAAGAATAGCAGGCTCGAGGCCAACGCTTCGCCGCGGGGCAACTGTGGCCCCGGCTCGGGCAGCTAGCGCAGTACGCCGCGCTTCGTCATCGCGCGCGAATACCAGCTGAAGAACAGCAGCAGCAGGGCGATGACCGCGCTGGTGATCGCCATCTGCCGCCCCATGATGGGGCCGCCGTTGGTGAGGACGTAGGTATAGAGGAGGCTCACCAGGAATGCCTGAGTGACACCACGAAGACGGGAAACGCCGCTTTCCTCCGCATCAGGAGGAGGATGGAGGCCAGGAACGCCCCGAACACGCCGATCGCCCAGACGACGGTCATCCAGGCGGGCATCCCCTCGTAGTGCGCGATCTGCTCCGGGGTCATCCCGGCCTTGTCCATGTACGTGGCGCCCTGAGCCATGGCCATGATGAAGTCGAAGACGCCGATCGAGTTGAAGAGGACGGCGATGATGCCGATCAACCACAGATGCCACGGGGCCTTGACGGTCGTTTCGCTCATGGGCGCCTCCACGGAGGGACGATAGGACTTATGGGACGAATGGGACCTATGGGACGAATGGGAGATGGCCCATTCGTCCCATCGTGGAGAGCTACAGCGGCTGATCGACTGGTTTGTCGACCTTCATGACCTGGGGCCAGCTTCCGGCCAGCTCGAACTTGTGGGGGCCGGTCACCTTCTCGATCAGGACTTCGGCCATGTTCTGGACCATCCACTTGAAGTTCTCTTCGCCGACGGAGTGCAGGTCGGCGTCGGGGGCGCAGTTCATGAAGTCGATGGCGATGGGAACGCCGTCGCGGACGGCGAACTCCACCGTGTTCATGTCGTAGCCGAGCCCCTCGCAGAGCGCGATCGCATCGCGGTGGATGCGGTCCATCAGCGCCGGGTTGTCCGGGTAGTTCGTGACGTAGCGGAGGTGGTGCGGCTGGCGCGGATCGTACGCCATGATCTTGACGCGGGAGCGCCCGAGGACGTAGCAGCGGTAGTACTCGGTGAAGTTGATCGCTTCCTGCGCCATCATCACCAGGTCGCGCGACTGGTCGTACGCGGCGAAGAACTCGGCCGGGTTGTCGACCTTGTACACGTCCTTCCAGCCGCCGCCGTACGCCGGCTTCATGAAGATGGGGAAGCCGAGGTAGGCGAAGACGTCGTCCCAGTTCACGAAGCGCATGTTGCGGAACGACTTGTCCTCGGTGTTGGGCGGATGCTCCTTGTGCGGGAGCAGGATCGTGCGCGGCACGGCCACGTTCTGCGCCTTGGCTACGAGGTTGTCGAAGAACTTGTCGTCGGCCGACCACCAGATGGGGTTGTTGACGACGATGACGCCCGAGGCGGCGGCGCACTTGAGGTAGGTGCGGTAGAAGAGGATCTCGTGGCTGATGCGATCGAGGATGAGGTCGTAGGGGAAGACACCGTCATCCTTGAGGACGGTGAGCTCGCACGCCGACGCTTCGACCTGGTCGCCGCCGCGTGCGTTGATCGCGTCGATCAGCGCCCACGGAAACGTGTCTTCCATGCCGAAGAGGAGGCCGATTCTTTTTTTGCGCATTGCTGCAGCTCCTGCCAGTCTTGATTGGCGGCGGATCGTATAGAATCGCCCCCCATTCGGCAATGTACAGAGAATATGGACAGTGGTGGAGCCCCTCTCTCGGACGCACGATGGAGTTCCTCTGGTTCGGCAAATTCGGGCGTCCGGTCCTCTTGTTTCCGACGTCCGCGGGCCGTTTCTACGAGAACGAGGACTTCCATCTCGCCGGCTCGCTGAGCGACAAGGTCGACGCCGGCGAGATCCAGCTCGTCCTCGTCGACACGGTGAACAACGAGAGCTGGTACAACAAGGGCGTTCACCCGGCCATCCGCGCCGCGCGGCACATGCAGTACGACGCCTACCTGCGCCACGAGATGGTCCCGTACATCCACAACCGCGCCCAGCGCGGCGATCTGGCGGTGTTCGGGGCGAGCTTCGGCGCGTACCACGCCGCGAACTTCGCCGGCCGCTACCCCGAGGTCGTGAGCCGGGCCGTCCTCTTCTCGGGCGTGTTCGACATCCACTCCTTCACCGACGGCTACTGGGACGAGAACTGCTACTTCAACTGCCCCACCGCGTACATCCCCAACATGGACGCGGAGTGGGTCGGCAAACTGTCGCGCATCGACTGGATCATCGCCACCGGCGAGCACGACTCCCTCGTCCAGCAGAACCGCGATTTCTCCGCGCTGCTCTGGTCGAAGGGAATCCCCAACCTGCTGGAGATCTGGCCCGGCGCGTTCGGCCACGACTGGCCCTGGTGGCGGGAACACCTGCGCCGGTTCGTGTAGCGGCAGCGGGGTACCTTCGCCGTCAGCGGCGGGCTTGTGAATATGTCGGCTATGACATACGTTAGCGGCTGATGACGGGCAGCAAGCCGCTGGTGTGGTTGCACGGCGAGGTGAAGACGCCTCCCTTTTCACGTGCGGCGCGAGTGGAAGCCGGTTTCCTGCTCAGGCGTCTGCAGAAAGGTGAGCTGATCGAAATGCCCGCCTCGCGGCCGATGCCGGCGATCGGGCCAAGCTGCCACGAGCTCAGAGTCGACGACGGGGGTGTCACCTGGCGCATCGTGTACTTCATTGACGATGACGCAATCGTGATCCTCGATGTGTTCAAGAAGAAGAGTCGCGCCACTCCAAAGCAGGTGATCGACGTGACACGCAAACGTTTGCGCGCCTACCAGCAGGCTGTCCGGGAGAACTGACGGTGAGAAGCGAGAAGCGAAAGAAGCTCGAAGCAGCAGGGTGGCGCATCGGTGACGCCAGCGACTTCCTGGAGCTCACGCCCGGCGAAGCCGAGTTCGTGGAAATCAAGCTCGCGCTCGCGCGGCGTCTCCGGGAGCTGCGTGAGGAGCACGAGTGGACGCAGGCCGAGCTTGCGCGCCGAGTCGGCTCCAGCCAGTCGCGCGTCGCAAAGATGGAGGCGGCGGACCCCACCGTGAGTGTGGATCTGCTCCTGCGTTCTCTGCTGGCGGCCGGTGCCGACCGGCACGAAGTCGGACGGGTGGTCGGCGCGCGGCGGCGCTGACCGGCCGCTTCCGCCCTCCAAATAAACAGTTCGGCAACGTGTTCCGTACGTATCGGAAGTTGTTATGCCGCAGTGACGTTCATCTCACAGCGGTTTGCGCAATCGCGTGATATTCGAGCACTTGCATGAAACGTAGTTTTCTTCTGATCCTCCTGCTGTCCGCCTTCCCCCTGCTCGCTTCCGAGCGGGTCATCGTCGAATTCCGTGAAGCGCCGCTCGCGGTCCGCCGCGGCGTCACGGCCAAGAGCTACGACGACACGCGCGCGCGGTTCCGCCGCGACGTGGCCAATCTCGCCCATGGCAAGAGTGCCGGCGAGATCGCGATCACGGACGAGTACTACCGCGCCTTCCACGGCGCCGCAGTCACGCTGCCGGCCGCCTCGATCGACGCGCTCCGCGCGCTGCCGTACGTCGCCGCCATCCACTACGACACCGAGGTACAGGCCTACGCGGTCGAGGACAGCGTCGCCCAGGTGGGCGCCAAGCAGATCTGGTCGACCCACGGCTCGCGCGGACAGGGGATGGTCATCGCCGTCCTCGACACCGGCATCGACTACAACCACCCCGCTTTCGGCGGCGGCTTCGGCCCCGGACGCAAGGTCATCGGCGGCTGGGACTTCGTCAACAAAGACGCAGATCCGATGGACGACCAGTTCCATGGGACGCATGTCGCCGGCATCATCGCGGCGAAGAGCAACAGCTTCACGGGCGTTGCTCCGGAAGCGTCGCTGATCGCCTTCAAGGTGCTGAACTCGAACGGCCGCGGCCTGAATTCGCAGATCATCGCCGCCATCGAGCGGACCCTCGACCCGAACGACGACGGCAACCTCGACGATGCCGTCGACGTGGCCAACCTCTCGCTCGGCGGCCCGGGCGGACCGAATGACGCGACCTCGCGCGCCGTCGACAACGCCACCGTCGCGGGCGTCGTCTTCTGCATCGCGGCCGGCAACGACGGCGATTACCTCCGCATCGGCAGCCCCGGCAACGCGGAGTCGGCGATCACCGTCGGCGCGTCGACAGGCACGAAGGAAGTGGCGATCTTCAGCTCGCGCGGACCGAACACGTTCGACAGCGCGGTGAAGCCGGAAGTGGTCGCGCCAGGCGACAACATCAACTCCACGCTCCCCGGCGGCGCGTTCGGCACGATCAGCGGCACGTCGATGGCGACACCGCACGTCGCCGGCCTCGCCGCGCTGCTGCGGCAGCTCCATCCCGAATGGACCCCGGCGCAGGTGAAGTCGGCGCTGATCACGACCGCGAAGACACTGAACGACGAAGTGATGGCGCAGGGCGCCGGTCTCGTCGACGGCATGCGCGCGGCGACGGCGTCGCTCCTCGTGTCGCCAGCGCACGTCAGCTTTGGCCTCGCAAACATCGCCAACGCGACATGGACGTCGCAGCAGAAAGTCAGGCTGACGAATCATTCGATGGAGAAGCGCCAGTACACGCTCTCGGCGGCCGAAGTTGCCGGTGCGGTGCTGACGTTCGCGCCGGGCGAGTTCGAGCTGAACCCCGGCAGTTCGCGCGACGTCACGATCACGCTGAAGTTGACGGTCGCCGATGCCGTCGTCGGACGCTCGTTCGGCGTCGGTGGCCTCGTGCGCATCGACGGCGGCCCGCAGCCGCTGCATCTGCCGTGGGGCACCGTCAAAGCGGCGCGCGCGCTCGTCAACTCGCAGATTCAGGGCGCCAACTCCGTCTGGTTCAGCGACACCGCGTACGCCGGACTGTTCGCGCAGATCGATCCGCACGTCCGCGAGTGGCTGCTGCCCGCCGGGACGTACGACCTCGTGGTCAGCTCGAAGGAGAACGGCACCAGGCTGCGGCTCCACTTCCGCGAGCACGAGGTGCTGACCGGCTCGCACGTCTTCAACATCTCCCCCGACGAGCCGATGGCGGCGCTGACGTTCTCGGCCACCGATCACCGCGGCGAGCGCCTCTTCACCCGCGCCGAGCGCCTCGGCACCAAGGCCGGCTATTCGGCGCAGCTGCGCGTCGTGCGCCATCCCGACTCCTTCCTGCCGCTGCCGCTGAGCGGCCGCATCTCCGAGGTGCTGGTCTCGCCGGTGAGCGACAAATGGGAGATCCATCCGTTCGAAGTGCTGGCGGACCTCGGCGCGAACGAGTTCTACGTCGTCGAGCACGACACGGTCCACGGCATGACCGCGCAACCGCGGACGCTGACTCGCACGCCGGGTGACCTGATGTCGGCGGTCGTGCAACTCAACCCGCTGCCGAACGATCCACTCGAAGAGATCTATTACATCCCGTACATCGTGGCCTACGCGCCGGGGTCGTACGTGACGCCCGACAACTACACCGATCTGCCCGACGCCGGCGGCGCATGGCGCGGCCAGGTGTGGGTGACGGAGCGGCAGGGGACGTACGTTGCCGCGGCGATGCTCGACGCCCGCTCCGAGCGCGGCCAGCTCCTCGTGCCGGCGCTGCAGGGACGCGGCGGGCGCGTCGTCTCCTCGAGCGCGCAGGATCCGACGCCGTCCGCCTACTGGGCGGAGCCGGGCGAGACGCTGACGTTCGGCAACGGCCCGTTCTTCTCCCGCATGTCGATGTTCCGTTCCTCGAGCGGCCAGGTGTTCATGACCGGCAACTTCATGGGGCAGCTCAACGACTGGCGCAACCGCGACAGCCGCCATACGACCGCCGTGTTCCGCGGTGATGGGAGGGTGCTGAAGTCGGGAGCGATCGGCGAGGTGCTCATGAGCCTCGACACGAAAACGCCGATGGCGTACGAGCTCGAGATGACGAACCGCGCGTACTTCATCGCCGGACGTGAGGCGGCCGGAACGTCGCTGATGCGCTTCGACACGCGGCGCAACGACGTGCTGGCGCCGACGATCACGTCGTTCCGTGTCCTCGACGGGAACGCCCGGGCGACGCAGAGCGTCCCCATGAACGGCAACGCGATGCTGGCCTTCTCCGCGGCCGACTATCACCTCAAAGAGAACCTCGAATCGACGTACCAGCGCATCGCACCGGAAGCGACGAAGGTGTGGTGGCGCCGCGACGGCGGCGCATGGCACGAGCTGACCGCGACCTCGACGGGCGAATACCCGGACGGCATCTTCTACCGTGTCAACCTGGCCCCGGCGGCGCGCAGCGGGCCGGGCGCCATCGACGTGAGGGTCGAAGTGGCCGATGACGCCGGCAACTCCACGGTGTGGACGCTGTCTCCTGCGTTTGCCGTGGAGGCAGGGGGGCGGCGGCGGTCGGCGTTGAAGTAGGCACGGGCAGGAAAACGATAGGACGGATGGGACCTATAGGACAGATGGGACGAATACGACGACTGCGAAACGCGGGCACAGCCCCGCTGAGCAGGACGGGCAGGATCATCTGAAGGGCAGGTCCCGCAAAGCCATCCCTCCCCGTCTGTCCCATAGGTCCTATTCGTCCTATAGTGCCCGGTTCACTGCCAGCGCACGCTGACGCGTTCCGCCCCTTCCTCAATGAAGCGGATCAGACGGTCCGCTTCTTCTTCCACTTCGCGTTTGTACAGCTTCGGCACCGGCGCGAAGGGGTGGAGTAGCAGCGTCGCGGTGCCCTTCTTCGCCTCGACGTCCCATGTGCCGGCGACGAAGCCGTCGACCAGGAACACCGGCAGGACGCGCAGGTTCTTCGACGGTGTGATCCGGCCACGGTACTCGTCGGGGATGACGCGCGAGCGGTCGGCGTGCGCCAGGAGCAGGTTGTCATAGTCGGGGAGGAAGCGCACCGGCGCGTTCGTCTCCTCGCGCGGGCGCGGCGCCTTGGGGAGGTCGAACAGCTCCCGTCCTTTCGGATCGCGAAACGTGTTCAGCTTCGGGCGCAGCTTTTCGAAGATCTCTTTGCCGCCGGTGAGGCCGGACCACGTCTGGAAATCGGCGGCGGTCGCCGGCCCGAAAGCAGCGAGGAAGCGTTGCGCGAGCGCCGACAGCGCCGCCGCCTTCGTGACCGGCTTTCCGAGCCACGTCTCCGCCACCTCGAAGTCCGCCGTGCCGTGCCATCCCCACGGCATGTCCGCCGACGGAACCTGCACCAGCGGCAGGTACATCCGCACGATCAGACCCATGGCGCGATCATCCCAGCCGGGATGCAGCTCCACGAGCTGCTTGCGCAACGTGTCGAACGTGCAGGGGAAGAAGCGGCGCGCGTCGGCGACCAGCCGCTGGATGTCGATGTTCGCCATCTTCTCGGCGGCGTTGTCCAGCGTGACGCGGTCGAACATCGGCTGAAAGGTGGAGCGCCAGGCGACGTAGTCCTTCGCCGAAAGCAGGTGCAGCGTGCCGCGCATCGTCGTCGCCCGCACGAGCTGCCGCTTCATGGCCGCTTTCGTGAGCTGCTCGCGCTCGAAGTCCGCCACACGCGACCAGAGGCCGATGTACGGCGGCCGCGCCAGCTGCGCCTGCATCCCGCCGAGCTGTTCGACGGCTTTGACGGCGGCGATCTTTGCCCGCTCCAGCAGCAGTTGCCGGGCGAGAGTGGCACGGTTGAGGGCGCGCAGTGACACCGAGCTCATGAAGTATTACAAGATAACATCTGCTACCATATGTTTGCCGCGAGTCGGTCGCGGCTACTCCAAAGATTCGGTGGTCATCAAAATGAAGCGATTCGCTCTCGCCTCCATTGGCGTACTGTTGTTTGTCGCGCCGGCTGCGTTCGGTAAGCCGTGCCAGTCGAAGTTCTCCGACACTTCGTCGCTTCTGCGACAGGCTCCGGGGCTCAAGGCGGAAGTCCTCCGCCTCGCCCTCGACGCCACGGCGTGCGCCGCCGAGCGGGGCCTGGTCAAGCGGCAGGACCTGATCACGGTCATCGACTACTCGCTCCCCTCCACGCAGCCGCGACTCTTCACCTTCGACCTCGCGTCCAAGAAGCTCCTCTTCCGGGAGCTGGTCGCGCACGGCAAGAACAGCGGCGACGCCCACACCACCAACTTCTCGAACGTGTCCGGCAGCCTCGCCACGAGTATCGGCCTCTTCGTCACCGCCGATCCGTACTTTGGCAGCAACGGCTACTCCCTCCGCCTGAAGGGGCTGGAGGAAGGCTTCAACGACATGGCCTGGGACCGCGCCATCGTGATGCACGGCGCCTCCTACGTCAGCCGCGCCGCCATCCGCGCCCTCGGCCGCCTCGGCCGCAGCTGGGGCTGCCCGGCCGTTCGCAAAGAAGTCGCCAAGAAGATGATCGACACCGTCCGCGGCGGCTCCGCCGTCTTCGCGTACTACCCCGACAAGGAGTACCTGAAGAAGTCGAAGTTCGTCGCCTCGCGCTGACGCGCGCACGGGACGTGCACGAGGTCGCCGGCATGAAGATGACGGCGACCCTCTCCCTGCTCCTCATCCTCGGCTGCACTTCGATGCAGCAGCGCCCGGTCGCCACCGCCGCGGCGCAGACGCAATCGCAGTTCAAGAACCTGCAGATCCTCCCCCGCGACATTCCGCGCGAGCAACTCCTCACCATCATGCGCGGCTTCACCCGTTCCCTCGGCGTGAAGTGCAATGAGTGCCACGTGGTGACCGCGACCGAGCCGAAAGAGCAGCTCGACTTCGCCGCCGACACGAAGGAGGAGAAGCGCGTCGCCCGCGTCATGATGCAGATGACCTCGCAGATCAACGGCGCCTGGATGGAGCGCGTCGAAGCCGCGGAAGGGCATCACGAGGAAACGACCGAAGCCGCGCCGTCGGATCCGCGCGTGAGCTGCTGGACCTGCCACCGCGGTAAGAAAGAACCGGAAATGCCACCGGCGCCCGCGCCGGCGCCTGCTGCGACCAGGTAGCGGCGAACGGGACCTATGGGTCGGATGGGACCGATGGGACGAATGGGACGAATGGGACGGAGTCGACCGATTTTGTTTTTCGTGTGACGCGTCTCGATCTGCTTGGTCCTATCAGTCCTATTCGTCCTATAGGTCCTATTTCCTCACCGCGCGGCGCCGCCCGCCTTCAGCGGGTTGCTGCTGCGCTTTCCAGAAGCGCAGCGCGTCGCGCAGCGCCTCGGGTAAGTTCTGCGGGGCGGCGCGGCCGAGCTGATCGCGCGTGTTGACGCCGTGGCAGGAACCGCAAACGCGGACTTCGCCGGGCTGCATCGTCAGCCAATAGCGTTCGCGTACGACGGGGGTGCCGCCCGGGTCGGTCATCTGCCAGCTCATCGCGCGGCGCGCGGGGACGAACGCCGCGATCGAGCCGTCCGCCGCGATCTTCACGCTGGCCTGCGGGCCGCTGGTCGGCGGATTCGTCGCCTCGTGCATGTGCCGCGCGAGGACGCGGCGGCCGGCGCGGGGTGAATCGGCGCCGCCGATGCCGCGCAACTGGTCGGCCTGGAACAGCTGGAGGTGCGCCACGTCGTACGCTTTGCCGCTCGTGGTGGCGGAGCTGGCGCCGCCGCCGGCCACGCGCAGGTTGTACGGTTGCTGGCGGTCGGCGATGTCGCGCGAGGTCACGTTGCGGCTGACGATCAGCGCGAGGTTCTTCGACGCGAGGTCGCGCTCGAACTGCGCGGGGTCGACGCCTTCCTCGCGGAAGATGCGCAGCTCCGGCTCTTCGAAGCGCGAGGCGCGACGCACCGGCTTCGGACGCGCGCGCACCTCGACGGCGTGCAACTCCCACAGCTCGCCCGACCACGTCACGAGGACGTCCGGATCCCAGTACGACACCGTCGCGGTCAGTCCCGGCGTCAGCGCTTCGCCGGCGGCGTACGCGCCGTTCTGTGGCTCGAGTTTCTTGATGCGGAACGCGTAGCGCGACTTTGGATTCGCACGCGAGCCCTCGTTGCGGTCGGGGCGCACTTCGGTGGTGTGTGACGCGAGCAGCGTCCCGTTCGCGAGCGGCAGCGGATCGCGGTAATGGCCGGAGTGATCCGGCGGCTTAGGGCCGCTCTCGATGAACTGCCGCGTCACGCGTGCGGTAACGAAGGTGAGGTCGAGTTGATCGGCGGGACGCAGTGGCTCCGCGTCGATGTTCACGATCTGCCCCGATGCATGCGTATAGAACTCCGGCGCCTCGGTCCCGAAATAGCGGCCGGGATGCGTCGGGTCTTCGCGGATCTGGAACATGTTCAGGAGGTCGTTGGCGTTCGCGCGGCCGCTAGTCGCATCGATGAACTCGACGAGCGCCGCGTCGTCGTTGAACGCGCGGTTGAAATAGCTGTGCAGCTCGTGGCGGCCGATGTGGTTCAGCGTCTCTTCCGCCGTGCCGTCCTCGTTGATCTCCCACGGGAAGAAGTGGTTGATGCTGTTCCCCTCGAGGTTCGTGCCCCCGAGGAGATCGTCGCGGCTGCTGCGCGGCTCCGGGAACACTTCGACGCGCTGGTTCAGGCGCTGCGCAGTCGCGCTTTCGTCGGAGTAGTCGAACGTCCCGTAGGTGTCGATCTCCGTCTCGTCGGTATCGGCCTGCTGATCGCGCTGCAGGTGATCCCACCGCGTGAAGATGACGCGCCCGAAGCTGTCGATGATCGGCGTGAATGCGCCAGAGGGGGAGTGGTTGAGCAGACGGAGATCGGCCGTCGCGGGATCGAGGCTCCAGATGCCGGTGACAGTCGGCGCCTCCTCGTACTCATCGAGCTGCGGGTAGAGATGGCGCGCGCCGTTGCGAGGACGATCGGAGGTGAAGAGGATGCGCTCGTCGGTGCCGTAAAGAGGGCTGATGTTGTTGAAGTTCGCCGGCTGATTCGCGATCTTCCGGACGACGGGCGTGTCGTCTTTCCCGAGGCCGGTGACTTCGTAGAGCTGCCAATAGTCGACGCGGACTTCGAACTGCCGCGTGGGCGCGCCGACGACCATGCTGAACAGCGCCTTCGTGCCGCTCCAGTGCACCGAGGGCTCGCGCACCGCGATCGCATTGGCGCCCTGCATCCCCTCCATCCCGAAGCCGGCCGCGCGCGTGAGGTTCTTCAGCGTGCCGTCCGGATAACGGATCCAGAGATCGCCGCCGCGAGGCGCCGAGTCGATCTGCCCCTCGTGATTGCCGAAGGTCGAGGCAACGGTCGTAAAGTCCGCCGGCACCGGCACCTGCGTCACGAACAGGATCGGATTGGCAATCGTCACCGCATCCGGCGTCCGCGGCGTAGCCGCCCCCAAAGCGAGAACACTGATCACGGCGAGCGCGAAAACCTGCTGTTTCATGGCGAAACCCGAGAGTACACCCGTTGCGGCGGTGGAAAAGGTCACGGATCACACGGTTTTTGGGGACGATGGGACGAATGGGACAGGGTGGGGGGGTGTCCCATCTGTCCCATCTGTCCTATTGGTCCTATCCGTCCCATTCGTCCCATCGTTCCCCTGAAAAACAAAAAAGCCCCAGGCTTGCGCCTGGGGCCGGTAGTCAGCGGGGGCGTGGCTTACTTGGACGCGCTCTTGTGCTTCATCACGTCGCGGATCGTGGAGGCCGGGACGGAGCCGCGGATCGACACCGACGTGTCGGTGCGGGAGATTTCGAAGCGGCGGAGCAGGGAGACGAGCTCCGGGGCTTTGTCCTTCACGGCGAGGCGCATCGCGGAGAGGGCGCCACGGAGGGTGTCCTCGAGGAGCATCAGCGTCTCTTCGTCGTTCGCCAGGCCGAAGGCGCCGAGGTTCATGGCGTCGCCGGTGTCGGTGGCCCAGACGGCCATCGTGGAGACGCTCTTGAGCGCCGCGTTGAGGGCGTCGTTGCCCTGCTTGGCGTGCGGGACGCGCGCGCCGGCGAGGCGCTGGGCGCGGGTCACGTCGACGATGGCCCAGGCCGTGGCCTTGGCGTCGATGCGGCCGAGCTCCGGCGCGAGGGCGCCGGTGGTGCGGAAGCCGGTGCCGCCGTTGGCGTACGCGGCCAGCGCGCCGGCGACGGCGCGCTCAGTGCCCATCAGGGCGAGCTTCGAGTCGGGGAACGCAACCGCGCCGCGCTCGCCGTTATCGGTCTTCGCTTCTTCCGGCAGGAGGTAGTAGCCGGCCTTCTTGATGGCGCCGCGCGTGACGAGCGCGGAGGTCAGGCGCTCGACGTTGTAGCGGCCTTCCGCCGCGACGAGGACGTCGGCTTCCTTGCCGAGGTTCGTGCGCGGGGCCGTGGCGACGACGAGGACGTCGATGTCTTTCTTCGGATCGAGACCGGCTTCCGTCAGGAACTTGCTGGCTTCACCGTTGCCGCCCATGCGGTCGGCGTGGTCGAAGAGCATGCCCGAGAGCGGGCTGGTGCGCATGTCGCTGACGTTGACGACGCCCACCGTGACGGCGTTGGCCGGCACGAGCGAGAGTGCGTCCGTCTTGGCGAGCGCGGGGAAAGCGGCAGTCAGGGCCACCGCGGCGATTGCGAGGGATTTGGCGAGACGGTTCATGATCTAGAACTCCTTTCGAGTGAACAACCACGAGGCTAGAGCGAGGCTGATGATTCCAAACGCGGCGGTGGAGAGATACGAGTAAGGCGTCACCTGGATCGGACCGCCTGGTTCCCTTTCCAGTACGAACGTCATGACGCCCATGAACAGTTCCGTGCTCTTCGGTACGACCCAGTACATCGTGTCGATCAGCCACGCCTGCCAGTCCTTCGACACCATCGCGGCGTACTGGTCGTGCGCCGCGAGCATGAAGCCGAAGAAGAACAGCGCGTAGCTGGTCATGATCGAGACGGCGGTCGACGACGTCACGACGCCGACGAGGAAAGCGAACGCCAGCAGGACCGCGACGACGAAGAAGATGATGACGCCGCCCATCAGGAAGCGCGGGTGCGCCACTTCCGTCTTCCAGAGCACGATCAACCACATCGAGCCCATCAGGTAGACGATGTTGGAGCCCGCCAGGATCAGTCCGGCGATGTAGCGCGACAGCAGCAGGCGCACGCGGCCGACGGGGCGGGAGAGATAGAGGTCGATGGTTCCCCGCTCCTGCATGCGCGGCACCAGATGCGCCGTGGCGAAGATCGCCAGGAACGTGCAGATGAAGTAGAGGAAGCCGGAGAAGCCGCCTTCGAAGCCGACGACGATCTTCTCGATGCTCATCCCCCCGTCCATGTTCACTTCTTTGCCGAAGAGCTTCGCACCCGCCAGCGCGCCGTCGACGATGTCGAGGTTCACCGCGAACGCGAAGATGATGATGAACATCGTGGAGAGGAGGAAGTACGCCACCAGCGTCCACCGGGCGGCGGCTTCGCGCATGACGTCTTCGATGTTGGCCCAGAGGACTTTCATTGGTTGGCTCCGTGGTGGGGGCGATCGGCGGGGCGGCGTGTCACGTTCATGACTCCATTCATGGCTCCGCCTCGGGGCGCATGGCGCCGACCTGCTGCTGCGGATCCGTATCCATGCGGATCAGGTCGACGAAGACGTCTTCCAGGGTCGAGCGCACCGGCGTCAGCTCCGAGAGCATCCCGCCGCGCGAGCGAAGCTGATCCACCAGCGCGTTGAGGTGCTGCACGCCGTCGACGTCGAGGACCATGTGGCCGTTGACGCGCTCGACGCCGGCGCCTGAGTCGCGGAACGCGGCGACGAGCGAGTCGTCGACCTGCGTCGCCACCATCTTGTACTTTTCCGCTTTGCGCTTCGTCAGCTCGGCGATCGTGCCGTACGCCGCGACCTTGCCTTTGCGCAGCATGGCCACGCGGTCGCACGTCAGCTCGATCTCCGAGAGGAGGTGCGAGTTGAGGAGGATCGCGGTGCCGTTCTTCGACGCTTCCTCGCGCAGGAGGTCGCGGATCTCGCGGCGGCCGACCGGATCGACGCCGTCGGTGGGCTCGTCGAGCAGCAGCACCTTCGGCCTGTGGATCAGCGCGGCGGCGAGGCCGAGGCGCTGCGTCATGCCTTTGGAGAACTTCTTCACGCGGACGTCGATCCATGGCGTGAGGCGCACCATGTCGAGCAGCTCGGTGATGCGGCGGTTGATCTCCGCGGTTTCCATCCCCGACATGCGGCCGAAGATCGACAGCGTCTGCCGCGCCGTCAGATACCCCGGGATCTTGTGCCCCTCGGGCAGATACCCGACGTGGCGGCGCGATTCAGGGTTCTTGACCGGGAGGCCGTCGACGAGCGCCTTTCCTTCGGTGGCGTGCGTGAGGCCGAGGAGGATCTTGACGGTGGTCGTCTTCCCGGCACCGTTCGGTCCGAGCAGACCGAAGAGCTCCCCCGGGCGCACGTCGAAGTCGACCCCGTCGAGGGCGACGATGTGCGGCTTGCGGAACGAGGACCGGTAGTGTTTGCGAAGCCCCGAGACCTCGATGAGCGGCGTGGTCATGGAGCGATGATACGGCGGGGGAGCGAGAAGGTTTACGCCAAAAAGCGGAAAAGGGCTCAGGGCCCGGGGCTCAGGGCTCAGGGGCTGCGCTTCACGAGGGTTTTCCCCCGTCGCGGCATCGCCTGAGTCCTGGGCCCTGAGCCCTGAGCCCTCGCCTCACTTCATCCGCGAATCGACCGCATTCCAGTCGATATTGGAAAGGAACGCATCGATGTACTTCGGCCGCTCGGCCGGTTTGTAGTCGAGGAGGAAGGCGTGCTCCCAGACGTCCATGACGAGGAGGGGGACGAAACCGGAGACGTTGTTGGTCTCGTGGAGGTCGATCCAGTGGTTCGACACCCAGCCGGTCTCGGGGTTGAGGTAGGCGATGGCCCAGCCGACACCGCGCATCTTGCCGACGCTGACGAAGTCGGCGCGCCAGATGTCGAAGCTCGGGTAGGTGCGCTCGACGGCTTCACGGAACTTGCGGCCCGGGTCGCCGCCGCCCTGGCGCTTCATGTTCCCGAAGTAGTACTCGTGGAGGACCATGCCGTTGTACTCGAAGCCGCGCCGGCGCGTCAGCTCGGAGAATTCCGGCATCTTCTCGGCCGGCACGCCGCCGTCCTTCACCAGCTCCGCGAGCTTCGTGTTGAGCGTGTTGGTGTTGGTGACGTAGCCCTCGTACAGCTTGAAGTGCATCTCGAGAGTCTCGTTGGAGATGCCGGTGAGGTCGGAGAGATCGAACGTTTTTGCTTTGTAAGTCTTAGGTTCCATGACGGCGGCAATCATTTGCACGACTCCCGCCGTCGTCAAGCTGTACAGAAGGGTAGTTTCCGCGAGTGTCCTATCGCGGTCCGGCGATCTGCCAGTTCAGGTCCGGCGTGCTGTACGGCCAAGTGCTCGAGGTGAACGTGCCGTTGTTGTTGGTCCAGAGCGTGATCGCGCCGGTCGTCTGGTTGCGCCAGATGATGTCGTTGACGCTGTCGTCGTTGTAGTCGCCGACGCTGCCGACCTTCGCCCCGGTGAGGGTGCCGATGCCTACGGCGGTGATGTACGACAGACCGTTCATGTACCAGACGCCGACCGCCCCGCTGCTGTGGTGCCACAGCAGATCGACCTGGCCGTCGCGGTTGAAGTCGGCGACGCCTTCAATCCGCCAGTTGGCGTCGGGGATCACCGTCGTGACGTCACCGGAGCCGACCTGCGTCGTGCCGTCCATGAACCAGACGCGCGTCTTGCCGTAATCGGCGCTCGCTGAAGCGTAGTTGCGGAGGACGATGTCGAGGTGGCCGTCGCGATCGAAGTCGCCGGCGCCGGACACTTCCCACTCCGTCGAGACCGTCGCCACTGCCGTGGTCCCGACCGCGGTCGTCTTGTTGAAGCGCCAGATGCTCACCTCACCGGTAGAGGGGTTGCGGATCACGAGGTCGTCGCTGCCATCGCGGTTGAAGTCGCCGAGCGCTTCGATCTTCCAGGGATGCGCGAGGTTGGCGATCACCACGCCGGCATTGATGTCGCCCGCGCCCCAGATCGACACCATCGTGGACGTCGCATGGCGCCACACGAAGTCGACCTTGCCGTCGTGATCGAGGTCGCCGCGCTGGCTCAGGTTGTACGCGTAGAGCGAAAAGTCCTGGTTGCTGCCGGTGACGGCGGGATTCGCCTGCGCCCCGACCTGCTTCGGGTCGACGCGGACGAACACGCCGCCGATGGGCCAGGTGGGGTCGGGCTGTTTGACGATCAGCTCCGCGTTGTTGCGGAAGTCCTGGCCGACGCCCCAGGTCGAGGCGTTGCACTGGATGCCGGGAGAGTCGTCGCCGGTGTTGATGTTGTTGCCGTAGTGATCGAGCAGGCAGCTCATGCGCGTGCCGGGGAACCAGCCGGGCTGCGAGAACGGTGTGTTGACGTAGAGATCGAGGTCGTTCATCAGCGGCGGCACGCCCGGCTGCTGATCGCCCGGGTCGTCGGCCGGTCCGGGAGCGTCGGTCCAGGTCAGCGCCACGCGCATCGGCTTCGACGAGTCGCGGCGGTAGTAGATCGCCTGCCACGACGCCTGGCCTGAGGCGGTGAAGGTGTGCGCTTCATTCACGTACGTCTTGGCGGTAGCGCCGCCGAGGAGGTCTTCCAGGCTGAGGAGGCCAAAGCCCTGCTGATCGTTGGGCCGCGGGCCGATCGTCGTGCTGGTCGTGGCGGTGAGACGGTTCGTCCCGCCCTCCATCGAGCGGGCGGTGCCGATGAGCATGGCCTTGATCAGCGACGGGCGCGCCAGTGCCGGATCGACGACGCGGAGATAGCGGGAGTAGGTGCGGCTCGCGACCGCGGCGGCACCGGCGGCGACCGGCGCCGCGAAGCTCGTGCCGCTCTCCACGATGTACGGCTGGCTGTAGAAGGCGGTGTTGCAGTAGGCGCCGAAGACCGGTGGACGCGCGGAGGAGATGAACGTCATCGGCGCCGTCAGGTCGGGCTTGATGTACGTGCTCCATTGGTAGACGGAGTTGTCGGGGGCGGTGTTCGGGACGGAGGTGCCGCGCTTGCTGTAGCGCGCCAGCGTCATGAAACCGTCGGCGGCGACGTTGCGGCAGTTCGGCGTCTTCTCCGCGGCCAGGTCGCGGTAGTTCTCCGCGCCGCCGACGGAGATGACGTTCTTCCCCGTGCCGGCAGGGAGGACGAGCGCGTTGGTCGCGCCGAGGTCGCGATTGCCGGAGGCGACGGCGAGCGTGATCGGTCCACCGCCGGCGGTCGTGCCGTTGGAATCGCGCACGGCCGCGTCGTACTGCGCCGAGAGCTGCGTGTAGAGGCCCTGCGAACCGGCGTGATAGAAGTTGTGCGAATGGTTCTGGATGTAGACGTTACGGCTCGTTGCGTCGAATGCCCAGTTGAAGATGTTGCTCGTCTGCGTGATGACGCCGTTCGCCGAGATCTTCGTGCTCAGGATGGCTGCCGTCGGGGCGATTCCCATGCCGAGCAGAAAGCCGGTGCCGTTCGCGTCGCGCGCGCCGGTGCTGGCGTTGCCCGCGATGATGCCCGCGACCATGGTGCCGTGACCGACGGTGTCGTCGTTCGTCGTCCCGTCGAAGATGGCTCCGTAGCGCATCCGCGAGGCCGGCCCCGCCAGATCGGCATGACGCGCTCCCGTCGAACCGCCGTCGAGCCCCGTGTCGGCGATGCCGACGACGAAGTTCTCCCCGTGCAGATTGCTGCAGTACGTGCAGCGGCTGTTGAACCAGGAGAGATAGCCTGTGGGGTTGGTCGGCTGCGTCCGCGCGACGTTGAGGTTCGACGTCACCGACATCACCTGGCGCTCGTCGGAAATGCGCTGTTCGCCCGCCGCCGACGTAATGCCGATGATCCGCGGGTCCGCGAGCAGCCGCTCGATCGCCGGCAGGGAGAGCGTTGCCCGGACGATGATGCGATTGGCATAGCGGGCCGTCTCGCGCGCCTGCGGATCGTTACGGCGGATCTCGTCGAGAGCCGCGGCGGCCTCGCTGGTCTCGGCGAGCTCGAGCTCAACCACCCCTGCTTCGCTCTTCGCTTTGAGCCGTGCCTCGTAGACGCCGACGAACTGGACGAACTCCAGCTTGCCGAGGGCCTGCGCCGCGCCCGCCGTGGCGTGAACCAGGTAGCCGTTCTGCGGCACGTACGAAACGATCCGCGCCCCGGCGGCTTCGATCGCCTCCGTCCATGCCGGGATCGGCGGCCCGGCGAGCTGCAGCACGTGCAGACCGGCGACGCCGTAGCTGGACTTCTCCCGCCGCGTGTCGAGCTGCGCGCCGGGGACGTAGAGGATGTCGAAGTCGTCGCGGTGCGTGAAGCGCAGCCCCTGCTCGCGCAGGCGCCGTTCCAGTTGCGCGATGGCCGGAGCGGGGAGTGCCACGACGCGATACGTCTCGTACTGGGCGATGTCTTCGCCGCCGAGCTCACGCCCGGTGACCGGCACGTGCGCGGCACGGCCGTCCGCCCAGGCGATCGTGACTTTCGTGCGATCGGCGCGGGGTGGCCGCGCGGCAAACACTGCGGGAACGAGGAACAGCGCCAACAGCACGGGAATGCTGATTCGTTTCATGCGATCTCCTTGGTTATTAGGAGTGCATGGGACCACGCGCCAATGCCGGTGGACTAGTGTGATTCCTTACCGGGAATGGAGGCGAACGATGGGACGAATAGGAGCTATAGGACGAAGGGGACAGGTTTTCCTATCCCATCCGTCCCATCGCCCCTCTCAGCGCACGCAGCGGAACGTCGCGTAGACGTACGGGTAGTTGGAGCGGAACCAGTTGCGGAACGGGCGGCGCACGAGCTGCCGGGCGGTGGCGGGTGACGCGCCCTTGATCACGTAGTGCGCGCCGTCGAAGAAGTCGGTCGAATACAGCGCGTATGACGGCATCGCCGCGAAGCCGGGGAAGCCGTCGAAGACCGTCGATGTCCACTCCCACCCGTTGCCAATGAGGTCGTGCACGCCCCACGCGCTGGCGCCTTCGGGAAATGACCCGACGGACACCGGATCCCACGCCGCGAAATCGAAGTTGCCGCGCGTCGCGTCGGCCGGCGCATCGCCCCACGGCTGCGCGCGCTCCTCACCCCCCGGAGTCCCGTACGCCGCGCGGTGGTACTCCGCCTCGGACGGCAACCGTTTCCCGTGATGCGCCGCGTAACGCGCCGCTTCGTCGTGCGTGACGTAGACCGGCGCGTCGAGATTCAGTGGCAGCAGCGCGAACATGCCGCGCCAGCGCCACTCCCCTTCGTGCTCCACCCAGAAGTGCGGGGCGGGAGCGCCTGTCGCCTTCATGTACGCCAGCCAGTCGCCGTTGGTGACGTTGTGGCGGCCGATCTCGAAGGCATCGACATGCACTTCGAGGTGCGGGAACTCGTTGTCCCAGCCGAACGCGCCGTCGCGCGGCGCGCCCAGCGTGACGCGGCCGGCGGGGATGCGCACCGCGCTGTGATCGATGCTGCCGGTCCTGGCTTCGACGGTCTTCGCGGCCGGCGCAACTTTCCGGTCGTACGCCTGTACGACTTTCCGGTCGTACGCCTGTACGACTTTTCGGTCGTACGGCAGGTTGTGAAACATGTAGAGCAGCGTTTCCTGGTGCATCAGCTCGTGCTCGAGGATCGTCAGCGCCGCTTCGCCGCCGCGCAGCTGCGGCACGCCGTCGTCCTCCAGCACGCCCGACGCGAGCGCCTGCTCGATGCGCGCATCCGCCTCGGTGCCGTACGCCTGCACTGCACGCCGCGACGGCCAGACGTCCGTCGGGCTGCCGACCGCAGTTTCGTCCTCCGGATCGATGCCGCGCTCGAAGATGCGCTCGTACTGCTCGTCGATCCCGGGCTGCTTCATCGCCAGCTTGAGCAGCGTGTTCACGGCGAAGGCGGGGATGTGCCCCTCGTAGAAGACGATCGGATTGCGCAGCGCGATGGGGCGCTCGTAGTAGCTGTCGGGCGTGACCAGGTCGAAGAGGGAGCGGGTCCGCGCGCGCATGGTGCGATACCAGGCGACCAGATCGTCACGAGTGACACCGTCAGGAAACGCGAGGTGCTTCATTGGGTGAAAGTCTAATCGGACGAATGGGACCAATGGGATCAATAGGATAAATGGGACGCACGCAGCATCCCATCGGTCCCATGCGTCCTGTCAGTCTTTACGCCGTCACCGGCTCACCGATCGGCACTTCGACGATCTTCAGCGGCGGTGCTCCCGGATTCTGCAGCGCGAGCACCGGCATGGCCACGTTGTAGACCGGCGCGCCGCCCTTGGTCTGCCCTTCGGGTGCCCCGCGGTGGGCGTGGCCGTGGAAGACGCCGGTGCAGCGGTAGCGGTCGATCGGATCTTCGAGCCGGCTCGAGCCGAGGAAGGCGACGATCTCCAGCGGCTCACCGGCGACGGTGGCCTGGATCGGCGAGTAGTGCAGCACGGCGATCTTCTGCCGCGTGCGCAGCCGCGCCAGCGCGGCTTCCAGCTTGAGCGATTCGTTGATCGTTTCGTGGACGAAGTCCTTGATCATCTTCTCGCCCCAGGCGCCGAGGGCGCGGCGGCCGAAACCTCCGCCGAAGCCTTTGACGCCGGCGAAGCCGACGCCATGCAGCTCGTGCGAATCGCCGTCGAGGACGACCACGCCGGCGTCCGTGAGGATCTGCACGACCTCGTCCTCTTTGTGCGACTCGAAGTCGTGGTTGCCGAGGACGGCGATGGCGGGGATGCGGAGCCCGGCGGTGATCTCCTTCGCCAGCACTTTCGCTTCGTCACACGTCCCGTAGTCGGTCAGGTCGCCGCAGAGCAGCAGGACGTCCGCGTTTTCGGTGGCGTGCTGAAAGAGAGGCTGCAACGTTCCCTGCGAAGTCTTCTTCACATGAATGTCGGCAACGGCGGCGATGCGTAAACTCGTTCGTTCCATCACTTCGGGCTTCCGTCCTGTGCGATTCCGGCGGTCCAGTGGTCGATCTGGTCGGAGGTCATCAGTTCCTGTTCCAGACGCGCGTCCTTGTAGCCCCAGACCGCGACGTCCGTCAGGTACTGCTGCCGTGAAATGATCGTGCCGAAACAGACCTTGTCGGCCGCGTCCGGCTGCGCGGCTTCGTCGCGCATCCGCTGCGTCAGCTCGTCGATCACCCACTGCGGCACGTTCGAGCGGTGCGAGGGGTAGATGAAGCCGAACATGACGATGTGCGAGAAGAGCACGCGCCAGTGCGTGTCGTAGCGCGCGAGGAGCCGCTTCCAGTCGAGCTTGTGCCCGACGGCGTGGATCACGTGCGCGACGTCGGCGCCGTCGTAGCGCTCCCGCTCCATGATCAGCCCCTTCGACCAGATCATCTCCTCGGCCGGGATGAGCAGCACGTCGACGCCGAAGACCTTCTCCGGCACCGCATGCTCGAACCAGAGGTCATCGACCTCGGCCACGGCGTTCCCGGCGCTGAAGATCAGGTCGACGAAATCCTCGCCGTGGAACGCCTTCCCGAGCCAGTGCGGATGGGTCAGCTCCGCCTTGTAGCCTTCCTTCTGGAAAGCCCAGGCGGCGCGCTGGTAGTCCTCACGCCGGATGAAGACGTCGAAGTCCTTGGTGTGCCGTTCGATGCCCGCATATCGCGCAAACGCGTACGCCCCGCCGACGAGATGCGGAATGTCCGCACCGTTCAGAATGGAGAGCGCATGCCGGTAAAAACGGAGACTCTGCTCGCTGAGAACGGTCTCTGGAAGTGCAGCCATAGTGGCGGTGAAGAAGTGCATCTTCCATGCCGCGGCGGAGCACGTTTAAGTGGCGCCAAGCGAGTGGTTTAGGGGCGGGGAACGATGGGACAAATAGGACAGATGGGACCTATGGGACGAATGGGACTTCAAGCCGGTCCTATAGGTCCCATCTGTTCTATAAGTCCTATCGGGGTCTGACCCCTTCGGCCCACGACATGGCAAACCACAGCGCGGCGTCGGGGCGTTGGGCCCACTGGTGGTAGGCGTCGACGGTGGCGTCGAACAGCTTTTCGTCGAACAGCGATCCGGCCAGGATCGCTTCGCGGGCCGTCAGCACCACGCCGATCATGTTCCTGGCCAGGGTGTCGAAGATCGGCATGCCGGCGCAGCCGCCGAAGAAGATCCAGGTGGAGCGCACCGGTTGCGCGCCTGCTTCGTGGAGCAGCGACACCAGCCGGCGGCCGACGAAGGGGTCGTTGCCGAGGCGGTCGTAGGTGCGCATGTAGGCGCGCCAGAGGTCGGTCATGCCCGGCGGCTCGGGCCAGAGGCGCAGCACGTCGTGGTCGTCGTCGGCCAGCACGATGCGGCCGCCGGGGCGGACCGCGCGCACCATCGTCTGCACGACGCGCAGCGGATCGGGCACGTGCTCCAGGACGAATCTCGTGTGAGCCACGTCGAACTTTCCCCACTCGTCTTCCCCGAGGTCGAGCGCCAGCACGTCGCCCGGGCGGAAGTCGACCAGCGACTCCTCGCCGTCGGCCGAGGCCAGTGCTCGTGCTTTGCCGAGCTGCTCCGGGTCGCGTTCGATGCCGACCACCGAGCCCCGCGGCACCGCGCGCGCCATGGCGCGGGAGAACTGCCCGAGGCCGGAACCGAGGTCGAGGATGCGCTCGTCGCCGGTGAGGGAGAGCTCGCGCAGGGAGGAGGGGTTGAGGAGTACGTCGTTCATCAACGAAAGCCGGCGTTGTTCGTCCGCCGACGTTCCGTGGATGTAACTCATCGCACCTGCTCGATCATGATCGGCGCGGCCAGCGTCGTCAGCCGGATCAACGGTGCGCGGCTGCCGAACCGGAGCGTCCGGCGGTCGGCGGTCCAGGTCCCGCCCTTCACGTTGCAGAGGATCTCGTCCTCGGTCGTCTTTGCTTCGAGCGCCGGGACGGCGTTGCGGAAGCGCAGTGAGATCGGCCCGTTCTGCGTCACCGCGTCGAGCCGCCCGCTGATGCGGTCGAGCGAGATCCCGCCGTTCTCGGTCGTGATCTTGTTCTCCCCCGTGCAGTAGGCGAGGGAGACGCCGCCGTTCCGGGCGCGCGCCGTCACGTTGCCGCCGATGTTGCGGACGGCGATGCCGCCGTTCTCCGAGGCGATGTCGAGGGAGGTGGCCTTCGGGACGAAGAGGATCATGTTGACCCACCAGAACTGCGTCTCGTCGACCACGGGGCCGGAGGCGGCGATCTCACCGCTCTTGAAAGTGACGGTGACGCTGTCGAGGATCCGCTGCGCCCGCTGCTGTGTTTCCGAAACGGCCGATTTGCAGATCATCAGCCGCGCGGTCGGCTTGTCCCATCCTTTGACGAGGATGCCGCCTTCCTGGATGGTGCGGACTTTGAGGACGGGGATGCCGGCGAGCCCGACCTCACGCTGCTCCTGCGCCTGAGCCTGCGCCGGGAACGAGGTCATCGTCTGCGTATGGAAGTGCTCGCAGTCGTCGGCTCCCTCCAGGGAGTGATCCTGCGCTGTGACGACGAGGGTGCGCTCCGCGGCCGTACCAACGGGAGCCAGGAGCCCCATGAGCACGATCACTAATGATGCGGTACGCCAGAATTTAGACACGTCGTCCACCGGTGCGCTTAAAGACGTTACGTTTCAACGTTGGTTAGGTTTCGAAAGTGTAGCTTCCGAAGCGTTATCCGTTGTCCGTTTTCCGTGGTCCGTGCTGCGCTCTGCGGAAGAGATCGCCGGGCGAAGCACGGAAAACGGACAACGGACAACGGATCACGAAAAAGATACGGACCCTGCGCAGAATACGACCAAGGCCGCGCGCAGAAAGTGACGCAGCTAACCGATCGGGAGTGTCCGAGTCTAACCTGTCCGAATGGAGATGACCGACGCTGTGAACGTCGAGCGGGCCCGGCAGGGTGATGCGGATGCGTTCCGCCTGCTCGTGGAGCGTCACAGCCGGCCCATCTTCCGAGTGGCTTATCGCATGACAGGCAACGAACACGACGCGGACGATGTGGTTCAGGAGACGTTCCTCAGAGCGTACCGCCAGATCCACAATTTCGAGGACCGGGCGAACTTCTCGACCTGGCTCCACCGCATCGCCATCAATTGTTCGCTCGACCTGCTGCGGTCGCGCGGCCGTCATGAGAAGCAGTACGGCGGCGATGCCGAGGCCCTCGAGCACGAGATCAGTACCGAAGCGCCGCAGCCGGACCGGCTGCTGCTGAGTGCGGAGTTGCAGGTGCACGTCACGGCCGCGCTGGAGCGCCTGACCGGGAACGAGCGCACCGCGTTCATGCTCCGCCATTTCGAAGGAATGCCGGTCGAGGAGATCGGCAAAACCCTGGGCATCCAGGTGAATGCGGCCAAGCACACCATCTTCCGTGCGGTCCGCAAGCTCCGTGAAGCCCTGCAGCCCTTTGTGAGGTCGACCCCATGCAGCACCTGAACGAAGAAACGCTCGTCGCGCATCACTATCGCGACGCCGAGGACGGCGCCGCCGTCGCGCAGCACCTGCGCGATTGTCCCGCCTGTGCCGCCCAGTACGAGGAGCTCCGCCTCGTGCTCGCCCTCGTCGACGACGCCTCGATCCCCGAGCCGGCCGGCAACTACGGCGAGGAAGTGTGGCGCCGCCTGCGCTGGAAGCTCGGCAGCGAGAAGAAGAAGCGGAAGGCGTGGCAGCCGCTGGCCGCCGTCGCCGCCGCCCTCATCGCCGTCTTCTTCCTCGGCCAGTGGTGGAACGCGCGCAACGCGACCGCTACTGCTCCGCTTCAGGCGAGCCACAACCGTCCCGCCGGCGGCAGCGAAGTGCGCACCGCTCCGGAGGGCGCCGACGCGAACGCCGGCAGCCGCATTCTTCTCGTGGTGGTGAGCGATCACCTCGAAAGCTCCGAGCGGATGCTGCTCGAAGTCGCCAACGCCGATCCCGAGCGCGGGCTCCGCAATCCGGCCGACCGTGCCGGGGAGCTCGTCGCCTCCAACCGTATTTACCGCCAGACGGCGGCGCAGCGCGGGGACGCCCGCATCGCCAACGTCCTCTCCGACCTGGAGCCCATTCTCGTCGAGCTGTCTCACGCCGGCACGACCATCGACGGGGAAGAGCTGCAGCAGTTGCAGGAGCGCATCGACGCGAAGGGCCTGCTCTTCAAGGTGCGCGTCAGCAGTGCACGGGACGAAGCGCCCGTGCGCACCCACAACCCGACCACGACTTCTCTCTGAGGAAGACCGATGAAAACGATCACCGCATTCGTCCTCGCCGCCGCGCTGCTGTTCGTTGCGCCGCTGCAGGCCAATCCCGCCGACCGCGAACAGCAGATGTACGACGCCGCGTCGGACGCGCTCGACAGCAACAACTACCAGCCCGCCGCGAACATGTTCCGTGAAGTCGCGCGCATGAAGGGCGACTACGCCGATGCCGCCACCTACTGGCTCGCGTACACGCAGAACCGCATGGGGCAGCGCTCCGAGGCGCTGGCGACGCTGCTCGACCTCCAGAAGAATCATCCCAAGAGCAAGTGGGCGCAGGACGGCAAGGCGCTCGAAGTCGAGATCCGCCAGTCCGCCGGCCAGACCATCAAGCCGGAGAACGTCTCCGACGAAGAGCTCAAGCTGATGGCCCTCAATGGGCTGATGCACACCGATCCGGAGCGCGCCATCCCGACGATCGAGAAGGTGCTCGCCGGCAACTCCTCGGCCAAGGTGAAGGACCGCGCCATCTTCGTCCTCAGCCAGTCGCAGGCGCCGCGGGCGATGGAAGTGCTGGCTCGCCTGGCGCGTGACGGCTCGCACCCCGACCTCCAGGCCAAGGCGCTCAAGTACCTCGGCATCATGGGCGGCGACCGAAGCCGCAAGCTGCTCGCCGACGTCTACGCGTCCTCGAACGACGTGAAGATCAAGAAGTCGATCCTCCGCTCGTACATGGTCTCGGGCGATCGCGACCGCCTCCTCGCGCTGGCGAAAGCGGAGCCGAACCCCGAACTGCGCGGCGACGCCGTCTCGCAGCTCGGCGTCATGGGCGCGCAGGCCGCGCTGGCGGAGCTCTACACCACCGAGAACGACATCAAGATCCGCAAGCAGATCATCCGCGCGATGTTCATCGGCGGCGGCGCCGAGAAGCTGACGGAGATCGCCCGCACCGAGCGCGTCCCGGAGCTGCGCATCGCCGCGATCAAGAACCTCGGCCTGATGGGCGGCGCGAAGTCGGCGCAGGCGCTGCAGTCGCTCTACGAGACCGACAGCTCCGCCGAGGTGCGCAAGGCCGTGATCCATGGCCTCTTCCTCCAGAGCAACGCCAAGGCCCTCGTGGCGCTGGCGCGCAAGGAAAAGGATCCGGGGATGAAGAAGGAGATCATCAGCAAGCTGTCGCTGATCCACTCCAGCGAAGCGACGGACTACCTGCTGGAGTACCTGCAGTAGCAACAGAGTAACGATGGGACCTATGGGACAGAGGGGCGCGCATCGTCCTCTCTGTCCTATAGGTCCGTTCGTCCTATTTGTCCCATCGTTCCCCGCGCAGCGTCGTGTTGCGCCACGCGTGATTCTCCGGGCAACGCATTTGCAGCGAGCGAAAGCGTAACGAACAAGCGGAGGATTCAACACGATGGCCACAGCACAGCCGACGATCGATCACGACCAGATTCGCGAATGGGTGGAGGCGCGCGGCGGACGTCCCGCCAGCGTGCGCAGGACCGGTGAAGGAGACGATCCGGGCATCCTGCGGATCGACTTCCCCGGCTACAGCGGCGAAGACACCCTCGAGGAGATCGGGTGGGACGAGTTCTTCGAGTGGTTCGATCGGAACAAGCTGGCGCTGTTGCTGTCGGACGAGGAAGAGAACCGCTTCAACAAGCTGGTGTCGCGCGAGAACGTCGACGTCGACACGAGCGGCGGCGGCAGCAGCGGCACCGAAGGTGGTCGAAGCAGCGGCACGTCGTCCTCGGGTGGCGCGAAGCGCGGCGCAGCGTCCTCGCGGAAAGCCTCCGCCGGCGCGAAGAAGGCGGGCAGTTCGACGAAGAACGCCGCCGGGTCATCGAAGAAGGCGTCGGCCTCCTCGAAGAAGGCGGCCAGTTCGTCGAAAAAGGCGTCGGCCTCCTCGACGAAGGCAGTCGGTTCCTCGACGAAGGCGTCCGCCTCCTCGAAGAAGGCAGTCGGTTCATCGAAGAAGACGTCGACCCCCTCGAAGAAGACGTCGACCCCCTCGAAGAAGGCGTCGACCTCGAAGAAGGCGTCGACCTCCTCGAAGAAGACGTCCACCCCCTCGAAGAAGGCGTCGACCTCCTCGAAGAAAGCGTCGACCCCCTCGAAGAAGGCCGCTGGCTCGTCGAAGAAATCATCAAACTCGTCGAAGAAAACTTCAAACGGCTCGAAGAAATCATCAAACGCTTCGAAGAAAGCTTCATCGAAGAAGGCCTCGACCTCCTCCTCGAAGAAGACCGGCGGCGGCTCGAAAAAGGGCGGCTCCAAGTCCTCCGGCCTCCTCAGCCGCATCATCGGTGTCTTCACCGGCGGCTCGAAGAAGCAGTCCTCCTCCGGCGGCGGGGCGAAGAAAGCCTCCGGCAGCGGCAGCAGTAAGGGCGGCGCCAGGAAGGCCGGCGCCAGCAGCAAGAAAGCCTCGAGCTCCGGCAGCCGCACCTCGCGTTCCGCCGTGACCACCACCGATCACGACGAGATCCGCCAGTGGGTCGAGGCGCGCGGCGGCTTCCCCGCCCACGTCATCCGCACCTCGGGCAAGAAGGACCCAGGCGTCCTGCGCATCGACTACCCCGGCTTCAGCGGCCGCGAGACGCTCGAGCGCATCGACTGGGACCAGTGGTTCGAATGGTTCGAGAAGAACCGCCTCGCTTTCCTCTACCAGGACGTGAAGAACAGCCGGTTCTCGAAGCTCGTGAGCCGGCGTAAGTGAAACGCGTCCTCGCTCTACTGCTGTTTGTCGTCACGGCCTGCGCGTCGTCGTCCTCCGATCCTCAGTCGAAGGGCGGCGACGCGCCTCTCTGTAAGCGCTTCGTCTTCACGACCGCCGCCCCCGAAGTGCACCCGCCGCGTGAGCGCCTCCGCCTCGCCGTCATCGGCGACGCCGGCGACGCGGCGGAGCGCGCCAACCCCGAGGTGAAGCCGCGCGAGCTGGCCGAGGCAATCGCCTCCCAGGGCTCCTTCGACGCCATCCTCGTCCTCGGCGACAACTTCTATCCCTGCGGCATCTCCCGCGCCGACGCGGACGCGAAGTTCGTCACGGTCTACGGCGCCCTCTTCGAGCTCGGCATCCCCCTCTACCCCGTCCTCGGCAATCACGACTACGGCGACGGCAGCAGCAAGTGCAACAGCGCCGTCGTCGAGCCCGACGCGCAGGTCGAGTACCGAGGAGGAACGTGGCGCATGCCGGCCCGCAACTACGTCGTGCGCTGGCCCGGCCTGGCGACGATCGCGATGCTCGACACCGAGCCGGTGAAGCTCCAGTGCAGCGGCAGCAACGCCGTCCTCGACTTCGTGCGGGAGTCGCTGACGACCGAGGATCCGTGGAAGCTGGCGGCGGGCCACCACGTGGTCGAATCGCACGGCCCCCACGGCCTCCAACCGAGCGACGGCGGCCGCATGCGCACGCTGCTGGCCCCCGTGCTGAAGACGCAGGCCGCCGATCTGTACCTGTCGGGGCACGATCACCACCTGGAGATTTCGCGCTCCCGCAAACCGATGTACGTCGTCAGCGGCGCGGCCTCACGAAGGCGCAGCGTCATCGGCGGCGACGCCTACCGCAGACACGGCTTCGCCATCGTGGAGCTGACCGCGAAAAAGATGACCGTTTCGCTGGTGGAGCTGCGCACCCGCAAGTTGCTGCACGCCGTGACGGTGGAACGATAGGACGAATAGGACAGATAGGACAGATAGGACAAAGTCGATCAACGGCAGTCCTATAAGTCCTATCCGTCCTATAGGTCCTATCTGTCCTATCGTTCCCTGTTGCCACGCAGCACGCCGCAGCAGCCGATGGCGCGATTGGTGGATACTGCCACCGCATGAGCAAAGAGCTCCGTCGATGGGATCCGGTTCCGTTTCCTCACTCTGAGCGCGAAGGACCGGGGCACCTCGAGCATCGCGATCGCATTCAGACGCTCGACGTCGACGCGGCGGGGCTCGCGGCGGCGTTGAAGGCGGCCATTCGCGGGGAGGTGCGCTTCGACGATGGGTCGCGCGCGCTCTACTCCACCGACGCGTCCAACTACCGGCAAGTTCCGATCGGCGTGGTGATGCCGAAGGACGCCAACGACGTGATCGCTGCCGTCGCGCTGGCGCGGAAGTTCGGCGCGCCGATTCTCGGGCGCGGCGCGGGGACCAGTCTCGCGGGGCAGTGCTGCAACGTGGCGGTCGTCCTCGACATGTCGAAGTACATGCACCACATCGTCGAGATGAACCCTGCCGCGCAATATGCGCGCGTGGAGCCCGGCATCGTCCTCGACGACCTGCGCGCCGCGGCGGAGAAACACACGCTGACGTTCGGCCCCGATCCCGCCACGCACGCGCAATGCACGCTCGGCGGGATGATCGGCAACAACTCGTGCGGCGTGCACTCGATCATGTCGGGCAAGACGGTCGACAACATCGAGGAGCTCGAGATCCTCACGTACGACGGCCTGCGCATGCGCGTCGGCGCGACCACCGAGGCGGAGCTCGAGGCGATCGTCCGCGAGGGGGGCCGCCGCGGGGAGATCTACGCCGGGCTCAAGTCGATTCGCGACCGTTACGCCGATCTCGTGCGCGCGCGCTTCCCGAAGATCGCCCGGCGCGTGTCCGGCTACAACCTCGACGAGCTGCTGCCGGAGAACGGCTTCAACGTGGCGCGGTCGCTCGTCGGCAGCGAATCGACCTGCGCGCTCGTCCTCGAAGCGAAGACGAAGCTCGTGCACAGCCCTCCCTTCCGGGCGCTGCTCGTCCTCGCGTATCCCACGGTGTACGACGCGGCGGACGACGTGCCGCGCGTTCTGGCGCACGGACCGATCGGGCTCGAAGGGTTCGACGACCTCCTCGTGCGCGATCAGCAGTACAAGAAGATGAACCCGTACGGGATCGCGCTGCTCCCGCCGGGCGGCGGCTGGCTGCTCGTCGAGTTCGGCGGCGCGACGCTGGACGACGCACTCGATCAGGCGCGGCGTCTTCAGGCCACGCTTGCGACCGAGCGCACGCGGATCTTCGACAACAACTCGCGCGAGGCGCGCTACGTCTGGGCCGTGCGCGAGTCCGGCCTCGGCGCCACCGGCCACGTGCCGGGGAAGCCGCTGATGTGGGAGGGGTGGGAAGACGCGGCGGTCGCGCCGGAGAAGCTCGGCAGCTACCTGCGCAACCTGCGCAAGCTGCTCGAGCGCTACGAATTCGGCGGCGACTTTTACGGCCACTTCGGTGACGGCTGCGTCCACACGCGGACGAACTTCGACCTGACCACGCCGGGCGGCATCCAGAAGTTCCGCATGTTCCTCGACGAAGCGGCTGACCTCGTCGCCTCGTACGGCGGCTCGTTCTCCGGCGAGCATGGCGACGGGCAGGCGCGCGGCGCGCTGCTGGAGAAGATGTTCGGCCCGGAGCTGATCGGCGCGTTCCGCGAGTTCAAGACGCTGTGGGATCCGGAAGGGCGCATGAACCCGGGGAAGCTGATCCAGCCCTACGAGCCGCACGAAAACCTCCGCCTCGGGAGCGACTACGCCCCGTGGAACCCGAAAACGCACTTCCAGTACACCGAAGACCACGGGCGCATGAACCATGCGGTGCTGCGGTGCGTGGGGGTGGGCCGCTGCCGGCGCCTCGACGGCGGCACGATGTGCCCGAGCTATCAGGTCACGCGGGAGGAAGAGCACTCCACGCGCGGCCGTGCGCGCCTCCTGTTCGAGATGTTCGAAGGGGAGACCACGCCGTCGACGTGGAAGAACGAGGCGGTGAAGGAAGCGCTCGACCTTTGTCTCGCCTGCAAAGGCTGCAAAGGCGACTGTCCGACGCAGGTCGACATGGCCACCTACAAGGCCGAGTTCATGTCGCACTACTACAAGGGGAAGCTGCGGCCGCTGGCGGCGTACACGATGGGGCTGATCCATATGTGGGCGCCGCTGGGGGCGAAGATGCCGCGCCTGGCGAACCTGATGGCGGGGCTGGGCAAGAACTTCATCGGCATCGCGCCGGAGCGCCGGCTGCCGCGGTTCGCGCGCAAGCCGTTCGTCCAGCAGTGGAACGCGGACCGGCGCGAGCGCCCCACGTCGGGGAAGCGCGTCATCCTCTGGCCCGACACGTTCAACAACTACTTCACGCCGTCGACCGCGATGAACGCGGCGGACGCGCTCACGCGCGCCGGCTACCAGGTCGTGCTGCCGCCGAAGGGGTTGTGCTGCGGACGCCCGCTCTACGACTGGGGCTTCCTCGACCGGGCCAAAGGACTGCTGCAGGAGACGCTGGACGCGCTGGCGCCGGAGCTCTCGCAGGGAACGCCGGTGATCGGGCTGGAGCCGAGCTGCGTCACCGTCTTCCGCGACGAGCTGCTCGGCCTCATGCCGCACGATGCGCGCGCGCAGCAGCTCGCCAAGTCGGCGCTGACGCTCTCCGAGTTCATCATGCTCGAAGGGGAGCGGTTCGCGTTGCCGATGCTGAACCGCAAAGCAATCGTGCAGGCGCACTGTCACCACAAGTCGGTCATCCGCTTCGACGCGGAGGAGGCGGTGCTGCGGAAGATCGGCCTCGACCTCGAGCATCCCGACTCCGGCTGTTGCGGCATGGCGGGGGCGTTCGGCTTCGAGCGGCGGCACTACGACCTCTCGATGAAGCTCGGCGAGCGCGTGATTCTGCCGCTGGTGCGGGAGTCGCCGGAGGAGACGCTGGTCGTGGCGAACGGCTTCAGTTGCCGCGAACAGCTCGAGCAGGGGACGGGCCGGCGTACCCATCACCTCGCGGATGTGCTCCAATTAGCGTGGAGCGAGACGCCGCGATGAAGCTGCACCAGGTCGTGATCGTGTTTCCGCTGGGCCTCCTGGCGACTTCGTTTTTCTTCGATCTCGCCTGGCTGGCCATGCACCGTCCGGAGCTGCAGCGGGCGGCGTTCCGGATGATTGCGATCGGTGTCGTGCTGGGGCTGGTGGCCGCGCTGCTGGGGTTACGTGACTGGCTGGCGATTCCGCGCGGGACGCGGGCGCGCCGGATCGGCGCGCTGCACGGCGTCGCGAACGTGGTGGTGCTGCTGCTGTTCGCCGCGAGCTGGATGCTCCGCCGCGCGAATGTCGAACAACTCGACGTGGCGACGCTCGCGCTGTCCGGCGCGGGAGTCGCGTTGTCGATGATTGCCGGGTGGCTCGGCGGTCAGCTCGTGGACCGGATGTTCGGCGCGCCGGGCGATGCCGTCATGCGGGAGGATGGGAGCCTATAGGCCCAGGGGTCCTATAGGTCCCAGTAATCCGCAATCGACACGACGCGCGCCGGCACGTCTAGTTCTCGCGGCTGCCGCCGTACGAGTTGGATCCGGAGCCTTCGCGCTCGTCACGCTCGCGGCTGTTGCGGTCGTTCGAGCCCATGCCGCCGCTGTTACGGCCGCCGCTCGACTCGAAACCACTCCGCTCCTCGTTGACCTGACGGACGAACGGCTGCGAGCCGGTCCCCTGCGCCACGTCGGTGCGGCCGCTGTTGCTGCCGGTCGCGCCATTGCCGCCGCTGCCCTGCTGAGCGCGTGCGCGCGCCCCGCGGCTGTGGCCGCCCTCGCGACCGATGGCTGCCATGTGCGCCCGGTCGCGGCTGACTGCTTCGCCACCCTTGCGGCCGGCGACGCGTGCTTCATCCGACGTAAATTCGTGCGCGGTGCCTTTGGCGTGGGCAGCTTTGCCGCCCTTGCTGGCGATCTCACGCTGTTTGTTCGGGTCCATAGACGCAAAACCGCGTTTGCTCGTTGCCATGAATGATCTCCTTCGGGATTCAAGAATCGGTACTGCGTGAACTGGCTTTTCTACCTGCGTGAGGCAGCCTCAAAGGGAGCACGAAATGTGCCCGAATGGCTCAATTCGTTGGTTTGTCAAGCCTTTTTCGGCCACAGCCGTAACTCGCACGCTTTTTGCCCGCGGCTTCCCGCATGGATCAGCAAACGACCTCTCTCTGGCTGGCGACCGCGACCGTGCCGCGCTACGAGCCGCTCCGCCGCGACCTTCACGTCGACGTCGTCATCATCGGTGCCGGCATCACCGGCCTGACCGCGGCCGTCCTTCTCAAGGAGAGGGGGAAGAAGGTCGCCGTCATCGAGCGGGAGCACGTCGGCGGCGGCGAGACCGGCAACACCACGGCGCACATCACCGAGGCCATCGACGCCCGCTACTACTACATGAAGCGGAACTTCAGCCTCGACGACGCCAAGATCATGGCCGAGGCCAGCCGGGCGGCGATTGAAAGAATTGCCGCCAACGTCGAGCGCTTCGGCATCGAGTGCGGCTTCGTCCGCGTCCCGGGCTACCTCTACACCGAGAAGCGCCGCTACGTGGCGGGGCTGAAGAACGAGGCCAGCGCGGCAAAGGAGGCCGGCTGCGACACGCGCTGGATCACCGACGTCCCGCTGCCGTTCGCCACGCGCGGGGCCGTGGTCTTCGAGAACCAGGCGCAGTTCCACCCCATGGCGTACCTGCGCGGCCTGGCCGAGCGGGTACCGGGCGACGGGAGCTACATCTTCGAGCAGACGCAGGCCACGAACGTGACGGAGGGGGAGCCGTGCGTGGTCGAGACGCCGCACGGGCGCCTCACCGCCGATTCGGTCTTCATGGCCACGAACGTGCCGATCGCCGGCTTCCAGACGATCCACACCAAAGCGGCGGCGTACCGCACCTACGCCATGGCCTTCCGCGCCAGCGAGCCGCATCCCGAGGGGCTGTTCTGGGACACGGCCGATCCGTATCACTACACCCGCTGGCAGAAGACGGACGAAGGCGACTTCATGATCGTCGGCGGCTTCGACCACAAGGTCGGCCATGAGGAGGACACCGGAGATTCGTTCGCGCAGCTCCAGCAATATGCAAACGACCAGTTCGGGCCGCACCCGCTGGCGTACCGCTGGTCGGGGCAGGTCATCGAGCCGCACGACGGCGTCCCGTTCATCGGCGGCCACGGAAAGCTCTACATCTCCACCGGCTACGCGGGGCAGGGGATGACGTTCGGGACCGCCGGCGGCATGCTGGTCACGGACCTCATCACCGGCGTCGAGAACCGCTGGGCGAAGCTGTTCGACCCGATGCGCATCCACCTGCGCGGCGCCACGACCGACTACATCAAGGAGAACGCCGAGTTCCCCGTGCGCCTCCTCCGCGACCGGTTCACCTCGGGCAACGTCGAGACCCGCGACACGTTCGACGTCAAAGCGGGAGAGGGAAAGATCGTGAAGGTCGAGGGCCGCAAGCTCGCCGTCTACCGCGACGAGGGTGGGGCGCTGATCGCCTGCTCCACGGTCTGCACCCACATGAAGTGCGACGTCGCCTGGAACGCGGCCGAGAAAAGCTGGGACTGCCCCTGCCACGGATCACGCTTCAAGCCGGATGGCTCGGTGCTGAACGGCCCGGCGAAGGACCCGCTGGAGCGGGTGCCCATCGAGTGATCGATGGGACGAATGGGACCTATAGGACAGATGGGACGAATGGGACGCTGCGCGGTGGCCGTCACGTCGGGCATCTTCTGTTTTAAACTCCGGTTTCTCACCGCGCCGCACCCGGAGGAGTGGTCGAGTGGTTTAAGGCAGCGGTCTTGAAAACCGCCGTACGGGAAACCGTACCGTGGGTTCGAATCCCACCTCCTCCGCCAGGCGCCGCCCTCTTTCTTTCCTCAGGGGAATTGCAGTCCGGGGGTTTAGCCTTTACCATTCCGCTCCTGCACACTGCGCTGTCTCCCGGAGAGATGGGTGAGTGGCTTAAACCAACGGTTTGCTAAACCGTCGTAGGGGGTCAACCTCTACCGAGGGTTCGAATCCCTCTCTCTCCGCCATAGACGCGCTCCACGCGTGAGTCGGCCGCGTGACCTGAACAGCAATAGGACAAATGGGACAGATAGGACCTATAGGACTCCCATAGGTCCTATTCGTCCTATTTGTCCCATTCGTCCTATCGTTCCCCGTGGGAACACGCCCTTACGGCAACAGATTCACGTCGAGCGTGATCTTCAGCCTTAGCCGCCGGTGCTGCCGGATCTCATCGAGCGACAGGTTCAGAGGGATGTTCACCTCTTTCACCAGCGGCTCGTTCGCGCGGCGGTCGGCCTGCGGAGCTGGCGTCGGCGGGGTCGCCAGCACGGTCGTGCTGCTGCGGGGATCGAGCGTCGGCAGCGAGTCGAGGATCCCCTGCGGCAGCGGGATCTCGATCGACGTCATCGGCACTTCCATGATATCGGGAGCGGGCGCGTGGATCTCCGGCAGCCCGAGCGGTGCCGCCGGTCCGGGGGTGCTGTAGTAGTCGCTGACGTCCTCGAACGGATTCGTCAGCGCCGACGGCACCGGCGCGGCGACGGTCTTCGTCGGCGTCACCAGTTCCGTCGCCACGAGCGGAATCGTCTCGTCGGCCGATTCGTCGAGCTCGAACTCCATCTCGCCGTGCGGCGCCGCGCTCGCGGCAGCGGCCGGCGCGGCGGCGGCACGAGCCGCGGCGGGAGCAGGAGCCGACACCGGCGCGGCCACGGCCGCCGGCTCATCGTCCGTATCGTCCCACAGCGACTCCGCCTGCCGGTCGGCGGACGGCGCGTTGAGGATCTGGATTTCCTTCTCCAGCGGCTCCGACCCTTCCAGGCCGTACTTTTTGATGAGGTGCGTGAGGACGAGCTGCGTGATCCCCTTCAGCGTCTCCTCGACGCCGAGGCCGGTGGTCGCCACCGACTGGAAATGCGGCGCGTTGAGCTTGTTCAGCTCCTTCTCGATCTCGGGAATCGGCAGCGCATTCGGCAGGTCGCGCTTGTTGTACTGGATCACCAGCGGCATCTCGCGGAGGCGGATGCCCTGCCGTTTCAGGTTGTCCTCGAGGTTCTGCAGCGACTCCAGGTTCGCGTCGACCGCGAAGTCCTGCGAATCGGCCACGAACACCACGCCGTCCGCCCCCTTGAGCACGAGCTGGCGGGTCGAGTTGTAGTAGACCTGACCCGGCACCGTGTAGAGCTGCAGCTTCGTCCGCATGCCCCGGATCTTGCCGAGGTCGAGGGGGAGGAAGTCGAAGAAGAGGGTGCGGTCCGTCTTCGTCGCCAGCGAGAGCATCTTGCTCTTGTTGTTCGACGGCAGCGAGTCGTAGACGAACTGCAGGTTCGTCGTCTTTCCGCAGAGGCCAGGACCGTAATAAACGATCTTCGCGGTGATCTCTTTAGTCGCGTAATTGAAGAGGACCATGGTGGCATGGGGAGGTTAGCACAACAGTGAGGGCTCAGGCCCAGGGCTCAGGGGCTGCGCTGTGCCGGGCTCGCGAAACGCCTCGTGCGGCGCAGCCCCTGAGCCCTGAGTCCCGAACCCTGAGCCCTCGTGAGTTACCATTCCCGCCCGGAGGTCGGACCGCATGAGAATCGGGCGCTCGCTGGCGCTGCTCGTTTTCCTCTCCTTTCCGTTGATGACGCGGGGCGATGCGCCGGGCGTCTACGCCATTACCGGCGGCACTGTCCATCCCGTTTCGGGCGCGGACATCCCCAACGGTGTCGTCATCATCCGCGCGGGGCTCGTCGAGAGTGTCGGGGCGAACGTGGCGATCCCCGCGGACGCGACGACGATCGACGCCACCGGCTTGCACGTCTATCCGGGACTCATCGACGCCCACACCTCCCTCGGCTTCGCCGCCCCTCCACCGCGGCGCGGCTTCGGCGGCGGTGGTGGTGGCGGCGCCGCGGCGGCAGCGCAGGAGCGTCCGGCCGAGCCGACCGCCGACTCCCTCGCCCTCCGCAATGCGCGCATCTCCGATGACGACGCCTCCGCCCGGCGCGCCGTCGGCGTGACGACGGTGCACACCGCTCCGTCCCACGGCATCTTCAACGGCCAGACCGCCGTCGTGAACCTCGGCGGCGGCCCGCTGACCTCCAGCGTCATCAAGTCGCCCGCGGCGATGCAGGTCTCCTTCAACACGCGCCCGACCTGGACCTACCCCGACTCGCTGATGGGCGTCATCTCCTACATCCGGCAGTCGTTGCTCGACGCGCAACAGCATGTGAGCGCGCGTGAGATCTACGAGCGCAACCCCGCCGGCCTGCAGCGTCCCTCCGACGATCCCGCGCTGGACGCGCTCGGCCCGGTGCTCCGTCGCGAGCTCCCGGTCGTCTTCGTCGCCGATTCCGAAGAGATGATCCGCCGCGCGCAGGCCCTCGCGGCCGAGCACAAGCTCCGCATCATCGTCGCCGGCGCGCGCCAGGCGCACGCGCTGACCGCGGAGCTGAAGAACGTGCCGACGCTCGTCAGCGTGAAGTGGCCCGCCGCTCCGACCGATCAGCAGGACCGCGAAGACCAGCCGCTGCGCGTGATCCGCGAGCGCCAGCTTGCGCCGACCACTCCCGGCGCGCTGGCGAAGGCCGGCGTGCAGTTCGCGCTCGTCTCCGGCTCCGGCAAGGCGGGCGACTACCTCCCCGGCATTCGTAAGGCGATCGAGAACGGGTTGTCCGAGGCGGATGCGCTGCGGGCGACGACCTTGTGGCCGGCGCGCATTCTCGGCGTGGACCGGCAGCTCGGCTCCCTCGAGCGCGGCAAGATCGCCAACCTCGTCATCACCGACAAACCGATCTTCAGCAAGGACGCGAAAGTGCGCCGCGTCTTCGTCGACGGCCGCGACCTGCGGCTGCCGGCGGATGACAAGAAACCGGCGGAGAGCGCGGCCTCGCCCATCGACGGCACCTGGAACCTCACCGTGCGCGCGCCGCAGGGGAATGTGAGCATCAACGTGACGCTGCGCCTCGAAGACGGCAAGGTGACGGGCTCCTTCTCGGGCGACCAGGGCTCCGGCGAGATCCGCAACGGCAGCTTCGACGGCACCGCCCTCGAGTTCACCATCTCCGCCGAGACGCAGAACGAATCCGAGTCGAGCGACTGGAACTTCCGCGGCACCGTCACCGCCGAAAGCGTCGAAGGCACCGTGACGACCACCATCGGAAGCTGGCCCTTCAGCGGGAGGAAAGGCGCATGAGCACGACCGCACAATCAACGATGGGACAAACGGCAAAACGCGCGGAAGCGCAAAGCCTTGTTGCTCCTCTCCCCGGCCTTTGCGGGGAGAGGGTGGCGCGGATGCGCCGGGTGAGGGGCGTCGGCGCAGCGGTACTGTCCCTCTTCCTCGCCGGCAGCGTCCTGGCCCAGGAAACCACCGTCATCCGCGGCGGCACCATCCTCACCGTCACCAACGGCGTCATCGAGAATGGCACCATCGTCCTCCGCGGCGGGAAGATCGCCGCGATCGGGCGTGACGTCGCCACGCCGGCCGGTGCGCGCGTCGTCGATGCCACGGGCAAGTTCGTCTCGCCCGGCATCATCGACAGCCACAGCCACACGGCGGTCGAGGGGAGCGTCAACGAGGTCTCGCTGCCGAACACCGGCATGGTGCGCATCGCCGACGCGCTAACGAGCGACGACATCTCCGCGTACCGCCAGCTCGCCGGCGGCACGACGACGGCGCTCATCCTCCACGGCTCGGCGAACGCCATCGGCGGCCAGAGCCAGATCGTGAAGTGGAAGTGGGGACGCCCGGTCTCCGAATGGGTCGTCGCCGGAGCGCCGCGCACGATCAAGTTCGCCCTCGGCGAGAACCCGAAGAGCGCGAACTTCACGCCGCCCCCCGGTACGCCGCGCCAGTATCCCGGCACACGCATGGGCGTCGAGGAAGTCATCCGCAAATCGTTCCTCGACGCGCGCGACTACATGGCGGAGCAGGACGAATACGAGGCCAAGCGGAAGCGCGGCGAGGCCGCCATTCCGCCGCGCCGCGACCTGCTGATGGAGACGATGGCGGACATCCTCCGCGGCAACATCGACATCCACGCGCACTGCTACCGCTCCGACGAGATCATCATGCTGCTCCGTCTCGCCGACGAGCTCGGGTTCAAGGTGAAGACGCTGCAGCACGTGCTCGAAGGCTACAAAGTCGGGCGCGAGATCGCGGCGCACGGCGCTGCCGGCGGCACCTTCATCGACTGGTGGGGCTACAAGGTCGAGGCGTACGACGCGATCCCGTACAACGTGGCGCTGATGCATCGCGCCGGCGTCGTCACCGCGGTCAACTCCGACTCCGACGAGCTCGCGCGGCACCTCAATCAGGACGCGGCGAAGGCGATGAAGTACGGCGGGCTGACCGAGGAAGAGGCACTGCGGCTGTGCACGATCAATCCCGCGCGGCAGCTCGGACTCGAGCAGCGCATCGGCTCCCTCGAAGTCGGCAAGGACGCCGACGTCGTCATCTGGACCGCGCACCCGCTTTCCACTTATGCGCGCGTCGACACCACGTTCATCGAAGGTGAGGTCGTCTTCGACCGGCAGCGCGACCTGCAGACGCGCGAGGCGCTGCGCCGCGAAAAGGAAGAGCGCTTGAAGAAGGAAGCGGACGCGAAGAAGGCTGACGCGCGGAAGCCCGCCGCCACGACACCGGCTCCGAGTCCCGCTGCCACGACGAAGGAGAGCCCCGGAAAATGAAACGCACGCTGATTGCGGCGCTGCTCCTGGCCGCCACGAACCTCTCCGCGCAGTCGCTGATCTTCAACAATCCCGGCACCAAGCCGACGGTGGCGATCCGCAACGCGACGATCTACCCCGTCAGCTCGGCGCCCATCGCGAACGGCACGATCGTCTTCGCGAACGGCGTCATCACCGCGATCGGCACGAACGTCACGGTGCCCGCCGGCGCGACCGTCATCGACGGCGCCGGCCTCTCCGTCTATCCCGGCCTGATCGACTCCGGCACGAACGTCGGTCTCGTCGAGATCGACGCCGTCGCCGGCACGGTCGACACGTCCGAGGTGGGCGATTTCAACCCGAACGCTCGCGCGGCGGTGGCGGTGAATCCGCACAGCAACGTCATCCCCGTGACGCGCGTCAACGGCGTCACGACGGTGGTCACGGTACCCGAGGGCGGCATCATCTCCGGCCAGAGCGCGCTGATTCAGCTCGCCGGCTGGACGCCGCCGGAGATGGTGCTGCAGGCGCCGCTGGCCATGCACCTCCGCTTCCCCCGCGTGCGCAGCGCGCCGCTTTCCGGCGAGCCGCAGGAGGAGGAGCAGGAGCGCGAGCGGCAGAAGCAGTACTCCACGCAGCTCGACAAACTCCGCGACCTCTTCCGCGACGCGCAGGCGTACGGGCGCGCGGTCAACGCGAAGACGCGCCGCGTCGAGCGCGACCTGGTCCTCGAGGCGCTCGTGCCGGTCGTCGAAGGACGCGTCCCGGTGGTGCTGCACGCGAACTACGCGCGCGACATCAAGGCGGCGCTCGAGTTCGCGGACGAGCTGAAGCTGAAGGTGATCCTCTCCGGCGGCACCGACGTCGCGCGCGTGCTCCCGGAGCTCAAGCGCCGCAGGGTCCCGGTGCTGCTCGGACCGATTCTCGCGCTCCCGCCGCGCGAAGACGATCCGTACGACCTGCTCTTCACGAACGCCAAGGCGCTGCACGACAACGGCATCCCCTTCGCCATCCAGACGCAGGACGCGCACAACGCGCGTAACCTGCCGTACCACGCCGCCGCCTGCGCCGCGTTCGGCCTCCCGAAGGAGGAGGCGCTGAAAGCCATCACCCTCTACCCGGCCCAGATCTTCGGCGTGGCGGACCGCCTTGGCTCACTGGAAGTGGGCAAGCTGGCCAACGTCATCATCACCGACGGCGACCCGCTGGAGATCCGCACCAACGTGAAGCGCGTCTTCATCGGCGGCGAAGACATCACCATGGAGACGCACCAGACCATCCTGTACGACAAGTTCCGGCGACGGCCGTAAATAGAACCTATAGGACCGATAGGACGGATAGGACGAACAGGCAGCCCCCGACCGGCCCCAAGGCCGCAGGGTCCGCAGGCCTATAGGTCCTATCCGTCCCATTCGTCCTATTTCCTATCTGTCCCATTCGTCCCACCGCGCCCCCAAACCCCGTATACTCCGCCCAGTTCTTTTCCAACCCGCACTGATTCGGTGCAAGGGAAGCCGGTGAAATCCCGGCGCGGCCCCCGCCACTGTAAATCGGCGACGACTCACACCCGACCCTCGATGGGTCCCCACTGCGCAAGCGGGAAGGGTGGTGTGGGAAGGACGACCCGAAAGCCAGGAGACCTACCGCTTCAGACCACTCAGTCGTCACGCTTCGGAGGGAAGCGAAAGGAGTCGTATGAAGCCGCTTCTGGCTGTCCTGTTCCTCATTTTCCCCACACCACTCGCCGCACAAGCCACCGCCGTCCCCGCTGCAAACGCAGAAATCGTCGTCACCGCCTCGGCATTGCCCGAGACGACCGCCTCCACGCCCGCCGCTGCCACCGTCATCACCCGCGCGGAGATCGAGCTGCGCGAAGCGCGCGACGTCGCCGACGTGCTGCGCGAAGTGCCGGGCGTCAACATCATGCGCACCGGCTCGCCCGGCAAGATCGCCACGATGTTCATCCGCGGCGGCAGCTCCAAGCAGGCGCTCGTCCTCTGGAACGGCATCGAGCTGAACAACCCCTACTTTTCCGGCTACAACTTCGGCCAGCTCTCCACCGCCGGCGTCGAGCGCGTCGAAGTCGTGCGCGGCCCCTTCTCCGCGCTCTACGGCTCCGAAGCCGTCAGCGGCGTCGTGAACGTGCTCACCGCGCCTTCGGCCAGCCACCTGCGTGCCGACGTCGAAGCGGGGGAGGAAGGGCTCTTCAACGGCGCCATCTCCGGCGCCTACGTCAACGGTCCGTGGAGCACGCACGTCGCGCTCGAGCAGCGTCAGGATGAAGGCTTCGACGTCAACGACGACTTCGAAGGCACCTCGCTCCTCGGCGGCGCCCAATACAGCATCGCCGACGGCCTCACGCTCGGACTTCTCGCGCGCCACAGCCGCTACGACCTCGGCATCCCCTTCATCCCGAACGCCGCCGGCACCGCGTTCCAGCCGAGCCCCGAGCGCCGCGAAGAAGGAACCGAATCGCAGCTCGCGGTGCCGTTCCGCTACGAGCGCGGCGCGCAGGCGTACGAGCTGCGCATCTCCGAAAGCCGCCGCAGCGAAGACTTCGCCGATCCGAATGGTCCCTTCGGCCCTGATTCCTCCGCCACCGACTCGCGCGTGCGGCAGGCGTTCGCCACCGCACGTGTGAAGACCGCGTCGTTCGGCGCCATCACGATCGGCGGCGAATACGAGCGCGCCGTCGTCGACAACCAGAGCGCGTTCCTCGTGCTCAACGAGGAGAAGCGCACGAGCCGCTCCTTCTTCATCGAGGACCGCTTCTCGCTGCCGCTGACGAACGGCTCCCTCGAGATCGCCGCCGGTTTGCGCCACGACGACTACGACCAGATCGGCAGCGAGCTGTCGCCGCGCCTCGGCGTCGCCTGGCTGCGCAATGGCCACAAGCTTCGCGCCGCGTACGGCCAGGCGTTCCGTGCGCCTGCCATCGGTGAGCTCTACGCGCCGTTCTTCGGCAACGAAGACCTCGACCCCGAAAGCAGCCGCAATGCGGAGATCGGGTACGAGCGCTTCACGCAGCACGGCACCTTCAGCGTGACCGCGTTTCGCAGCGAGTACGAAGGGCTCATCTTCTTCGGCGCCACGCGCTACGAGAACATCGCCGAAGCGACCACGCAGGGCGTCGAATTCGGCGGAGCGCAGCGTTTCGGCCGCGCCTCGGTGACCGCGAGTTACACGTGGCTCGACACCGAGGACGAAGCCACGGGTCAGCCGCTGCTGCGGCGCCCGGAGCACGCCGGCTCCATCGCCTTCGGCTACGATTTCGATCCCTTCACTCTGCACGTCGCCGTGCTGCATAACGGCCAGCGCGACGACGTCACCGACCTCTTTCCGTACGGCGTCGTGCAGAACGACGCGTACACCACCGCGGACCTCATGTTCCGCTGGAACGTCGGCGCGCTCGCGCCCTACGTGAAGATCGAGAACGCGCTGGACGAAGAGTACGAAGAGGTGTTCGGCTACCGCTCCGGCGGCCGCCGCGCCATCATCGGCGTGAGGTACGACATCCGATGAAAGCGCGCTTCTGGCTCGCCCTGCTGCTCGTCATCGTCGGCGTCGTGTACCGCGTGGTCCCGCATCCGTGGAACTTCGCGCCCGTCGGCGCCATCGCCCTGTTCGCCGGCGCCACGTTCGAGCGCCGCTGGACCGCCGTCGTGATTCCGCTAGTCACGATGTTCATCGGCGATCTGTTCGTAGGGCTTCATGCACTGATGCCGCTGCTCTACGCGACTTACGCGCTGATCGCGGTGCTGGGCATGCTCCTGCGCGAGCGCCGCACGTCACCCGTGGCCATCGGCGGCGGTGCGCTCGCCTCGGCCACGATCTTCTTCGTCCTCTCGAACTTCGGCATGTGGGCGCTCGGCATGTATTACCCGCGAACGTGGGACGGTCTGGTGACCTGCTTCGTCAACGCGATTCCCTACTTCGGCAACACGCTGGCGTCGGACCTCATCTTCTCCGCGTGCCTCTTCGGCCTCTTCCATGTAGGGCAAACGCTGCTGCCTGCCGCTCGGGCCGGAGTGTCCGAGTCACAGTGAGGATCGTGTCCCTTCTTCCGAGCGCCACGGAGATCTTCACCGCGCTCAGCTTCGGTGAAACGCTGGTCGGGAGGTCGCACGAATGCGACTTCCCGATCGGCGTCGACGCGCTGCCACGCACAAGCCTCGCGTCGCGACCATCGAGTGGCTGGAGCCGCTCATGACGGCGGGCAACTGGATGCCGGAGCTCGTCGAGATGGCGGGCGGCATCAACCTCTTCGGCCGCGCGGGGGAGCACTCCCCTTGGCTGCAGCGCGAGGAGCTCCAGTACTTCAACCGTCCCGGCCCGCGGCTGGTCGAGTCGCTGCAGATGCTCGCCGAAGTGCTGCATCCGGAGTTGTTCTCGTTCGGCCTCGAAGGGAAGGCGTGGGAGCGGCTCAGGTGAAGACGCTCCTTTCGTGGAGCAGCGGCAAAGACTCCGCGTGGACGCTCCACCGGCTCCGCGCCGATCCGCGCTACGAAGTCGTCGGCCTGGTGACCACCATCAACGCTGCCGCCGAGCGCGTGGCCATGCACGCCGTGCGCACGGAGTTGCTCGAGCGCCAGGCGGACGCCGTCGGCCTGCCGTTGTGGCGTGTGGACATTCCGAGCCCCTGCTCGAACGAAGAGTACGAAGCAGCGATGAGTGGCCTCGTGCGCCGCGCGGAGCGCGAAGGCGTCCGCGCCTTCGCGTTCGGCGACCTGTTTCTCCAGGATGTTCGCGAATACCGCGAGTCGAAACTCGCCGGCACCGCCCTCACCCCGATTTTCCCGTTGTGGGGCAGCAACACCCGGACGCTGATCCGCGAGATGCTCGACGGCGGCCTGCGTGCGCGGCTGACCTGCGTCGATCCAAGAGTGCTCGACGCGAGATTCGCCGGCCGCGATCTCGACGAGGCGCTGCTGGCGGAGCTGCCCGAAGGCGTCGACCCCTGCGGCGAGCGCGGCGAGTTCCACACCTTCGCCTACGACGGTCCGATGTTCCGCGAGCCGTTGGCCATCCAGACCGGCATCGTGGTGGAACGGGACGGCTTTGTCTTTGCGGACGTCTTCTGACCGCGCCGACAGGGGAACGATAGGACGAATAGGACCTATAGGACGAATGGGACGAATAGGACCCCGCCCACCCGAGCGGTTGTCCTATCCGTCCTATAGGTCCTATTTGTCCTATTCGTCCCATCGTTCCCCGCTGATGGTCCTATTTGCCCTTCGTTCACCGCTGCCCGTAGCCGCCTTGGTTACTACAAGATAAACTGCGCGGCCTCATGCGTGCCGCACTCGTCCTGCTTCTGCAGATCGTCACCGCAACCAACTCCGTCACCGTCACCACGCGCGACGACATCGAGCTCCGCACAGAGCGCGATCTCGCCGAGATCCTCCGCGAGGTGCCGGGCGTGCACGTCAGCAACGACACGCTGTTCACGCGCGGTGCGAACCCCGAGCACACCCTCTACCTCTGGAACGGCATCGAGCTCGAGCGCCCGAGCCTCGGCGCCTTCTCCACCGCCGGCGTCGAGCAGCTCCAGGTCGCGCGCGGCCCCTTCTCCTCGATCTACGGTTCCGAGGCCATGGCCGGCGTGGTGAACGTCGTCACGGTTCCGACGAAGAGCGATCTCCGCGCCGTCGCCGAGATCGGCGGCGATGGCCTGCGCAACGCGAACGTCGCCGCGGCGTACCTCGCCGGGACGCAGACCTTCTCCGGTGCCATCGAAACGCGCGACGAAGATGACCGCGAGCACCACACCGCCCACGCCCTCTGGCGCTGGAAACCCGGCACGTTCTCCCTCGGCGTGACCGCGCGCGTTGCCGACTACGACTTCGGCATCCACGAAGGCAGCGAGCGCCATTTCGCCATCCCCATCGCCCAGACCCTCGGGCGCTTCGGCTATGAGCTGACGCTTGCGGAGAGCCGTCGTGACGACGACTTCAACGATCCGGATGATCCCGAGGGGATCACGGAGGTGGCGCTCGAATCGTTCACGCGCCGGGCGCGATTGGCCACGTCCACGCGCACGCCCATCGGCACGTTGATCGTCGGTGGTGAGCTCGAGCGCCACGAGGACAGCGACGTCACCAACTTAGCCGCGAACTTCGAGGACATCCGCCGCGACGAGCGCTCGCTCTTCGTCGAAGACCGTTTCTCGCACACGTTCGGCGCGGCGCGCGTGGAGCTCAGCGCCGGCGCCCGCTGGGACGATTACGAGACCCTCGGGCGCGAGCTCTCACCGCGCGCCGCCGCCGCCGTCAGCATCGGTGCGAACAAGCTCCGCGGTGCGTGGGGCGAGTCGTTCCGCGCGCCGAGCGCCACGGAGCTCTTCATCCCGTTCTACGGCAACGAGCTTCTCGAAGCGGAGCACGGCCGCGCGTGGGAGCTCGGCTACGACCGCACGTTCGGCAACGACGCGCAGTTCTCCGCCACGTTTTTCAGCGGCGAGTACGAAGATCTGATCATTTTCGACCTCACCGAGCAGCGCTACCTCAACATCGGCGGCGCCACGACCGAAGGGCTCGAGCTCGGCTTCAACGGCCGTCTCACCCCGGCTCTGCGCGCGGGAGCGTCGTACACCTTCCTCGACACCAACGAGGAAGACTTCGACCGCGACCTCCTCTACCGGCCGCGCCACTCCGGTTCCGTCTTCGCGAACTACCGCAGCGGCAACCTCGACACGAGCGTGGTCGTGCTCCACACCGGCACGCGCGCCGACCTCCTCCCCGTCGCGCCGTTCACGCGGGTCACGAACGAGTCGTACACGAACGTCGATCTCAACCTCCAGTACCACTACGGCCGCTTCACCCCGTTCCTGAAGCTCGAGAACCTCACCGGCGCCGACTACGAAGAGACGCTCGGCTCGCCCGAAGCGGAGAGGCGCATCTCGTTCGGTGTGAAGTTTTTCCAGGCGTTCGCGAAGTGATTGGTCGTTTCGCTCGGAACATGAACCAGTTGTCCGACGGTCTCGAGACTGGGCGTCAGTTGGAGGTCGCCGGGTGAAACGAAGTCCTTCACCGTCTGAATGAGGTTCTCGATTGCCGTGCGGGGATCCGTGATGAGGTCGCCGCCATGTTGTACGGCGTAGTAGGCGAGCGCGAACTGCAGGGTGGCCCGGCGCAGTTGTTCCGATGGAAACAGTTCGACTTCCCGTGCGCGGTGATGGATCGACTCGATGATGTACTGATTGAAGATCTGCTCGAACGGAACCTCGGCGCCGAAGCTTCTGGGTTCGTCGGCCCGTGACGGACGAGTGCTGACGATTTCCAGGACACTGCCACGCGCGATTCCCCGTCCTCGCACGGAGTCCAGGACACGCCGTGCCGGCTGGTTCTCTTTCGCCAGCTTGAGAGCAAACGCAACGCCGCCGCCGGTGATGGCTTCGTCGAAGCAGCGATAGACGAGCTCCGATCCAAACAGCGGCGCGCGCGGCTCCGCGATACGGCGCGCGAGGATCGAGGTCGCGGTTTCCAGGATTCGCACGAGGAGTCCGTGAAGTGCGGGCGTGTTCTTCGGTTTGCGTGCGAGTGCGAGAAAGGCGAGGAGCAACTCGGGTTTGTACAGATAGTCTTTGCCGCGCTCGAGATAGCGCTGCGCGCGGATGAGGACCGGTTCCATCTTCACGGCGCCGGGTAGGCGACGCACTTCGACCCAATCCGCGCCGCTCGTGTCGCCGTCGAGGTCACGCCGCGAAATCCCATCGCGCCCCACGGCGAGCACGGCGGAGTTGCCCAGGTAAAGTGTCGCTGCTGTTGCCTCGCTATCGTCGAACAGCGCGATCGCCTTGCTCAAGGGGCCGCTGCGATGCGACAGAAGCACGTCGCCGGGCCTCAACTGCTGCTCCCCGAGCGGTTCCGACACAGGAAGCGTGATCGGGAAAGGCACGGATGGCAGCTCGATTGTCTGGGGGTCGGTGGCCACGTCGAAAGGCTTCAGATCCTGATCCAGGCGCTGCGCATACTGCTGGAATCTCTGGGCGCGCCGCGTGAGCTTTGCCGCGCCTTGCTCGGCCAGCCGCCGGGCTTCCCGCTCCGCGTCGCTCGCAAAATGCTTCTTGTGCTCGCCCAGTGCGGGGTCGTAGTAGCCCACGTAGCCGCCGGCTTTTACCTGGAACGAAGCGAGCCGCGGCGAGCGGCCCAGAAAGTCGTTGCGGCTGTTCGGTTCGTCGACGTCGCGCGATCCCGTGAAGTAGAGCGGCAGGACGAAATTCGATACGCGGACGCCATCGATCTCGTAGGACTCTCCCTGCACCGCATCGCAGACTTCGAACCAGTGAAACACCACCCGCTTCTCACCGCCGGGATGAGGTCCCATCACGAGCCGATTGGTCTCCGGATCGCCGATCATCTCCAGCGCCTCATGCGACAGCGTGACCGTCCAATCCTCCTTCAGTTTTTCGGCGACCTCGATGAAGACGAAACCGTAAGGGATACCGCGGAAGTTGCGCTCGTGGTAACCCAGTGCCGATGAAGCGTTGGCCGTATTCCAGAGGTAGAGGATGGCGTCGCCGCGCATGTCGGCGTCGATGTTGTCGTTGCCGGGACGCTCGAGCGTACGTCCTTCCAGCCGCAGCGTGGCATTCAGGCGCCAGTACGGCGCAAAGTCTTCCTTGATCTGGCGATTGATCGCCCGGATCACGCGCTGCAGCTCTTCGTCCTGGATCTGACCGTTGGTGTGGTTGATGACGGAGATGATCATGTCCCCGTAGAGGGACCAGCGGCGCCGATTCCCCCGGCGGTTTACGCCGCCTTCTGCGCGATCTCTTCGATCGTCTTCAGCGCAATCGCCACCTGGCGTTCCCGTTTGATCGGCTTCTTCGCGCGCCCCACCACATCCTCGATCAGCGCCCATGTCACGTTGGACGGCTGATAGCGGTCCGGCGACGACTCACTCACGTGGCGGCCGAGGGCGCCGAGCGCGGTGTGGTACGGCAGGGGAGTGGCGCGTCCGTCGCGGACCAGCTCGTCGATGTAGCGCGCGGTGAGGAGGCCCACCGCCGACGACTCCACGTAACCCTCGACGCCGGTGATCTGCCCCGCGAAGAAGATGCGGTCGTCCTGTTTCGCCTGGAACGTCGGGCGCAGGTGCTTCGGACCGTTGATGAACGTGTTGCGGTGCATCGAGCCGTAGCGTGCGAACTGCGCGTTCTCCAGGCCCGGGATCATCGCCAGGACGCGCTTCTGCTCGCCGACCTTCATCTTCGTCTGGAACCCGACGAGGTTGAAGTACTCGTCGGAGAGGTCTTCCTTGCGCAACTGCACCACCGCGTGCGGACGTTCGCCCGTCTCCGGATGCTCGAGGCCGACCGGCTTCATCGGGCCGAAGCGCAGCGTGTCGATGCCGCGGCTTGCGATCTCCTCGACCGGGAGGCACCCCTCGAAATGCACCGCCTGCTCGAAGTCGTGCGCCGCGAACAGCTCCGCCGAAAGCAGCGCGGCCACGAAAGCCTCGTACTCCGCCTGCGTCATCGGCGCGTTCAGGTAATCGGTCGCCGAGCCCTTGCCGTAGCGCGATTTCCAGTAGAGCTTCGACATGTCGAGCGAGTCGGCGGCGAGGATGGGTGCGATCGCGTCGTAGAAGTACAGACCGTCGCGCCCGAGGAAGTCGTTGATCGCGTCGAAGAGCGGATCGCTGGTGAGCGGCCCCGTGGCCACGACGAGGAAGTCGTGATCGCCGCGGTCGAGCGACGTCACTTCCTCGCGCACGATCGTGATGTTCGGCGTGGTGGCGATGGCGGTCGTGACGTACGCGGAGAAGCGGTCGCGATCGACGGCGAATGCGTCGCCGGCCGGTACCCGCGCTTCGGTGCCGCAGCGGATCACCATCGAATCGAGTAGCGACATCTCCTGCTTGAGCAGCCCAACCGCGTTCGTCGGTGCCGACGAGCGAAACGAGTTCGAGCAGACGAGCTCCGCCAGGTTCGACGTCTGGTGAGCCGCCGTCTGCCGCACCGGGCGCATCTCGCACAGCGTCACTTCATGGCCGCGCCGGGCGAGCGCGAAGGCGCACTCGGAGCCCGCGAGCCCCGCACCGATGATCTTGATCCTGGCCATCAATTCGACGGTTCGTTGCTGGAGAACGGCTGCGCCGAGTCGACCCGGATCTCGCCGAACTTCTGCTCGAAGATGGCGATGTTCTGCCCCAGCGCTTCGAGGAGCTGCTTCGCGTGCAGCGGCGTCATGATGACGCGGCTGTAGATCTTCACGTCCGGCCGGCCCGGGACGACGCGCCCGAGGTCAAGGACGAACTCGCTGGGCGAGTGGATGATGTTGGCAAAGTTCACGTACTCGCCCTGGGCGGTCGTGTCGTCGAGGGTGATGCGGATGGTCGGTTGTTGCTGCTGTTCCATGTGACACCGCATACGCGAGGGGAGGAACCGGAATTCCCCCCGCCTCTTGTGCCCGTTAGAATCGCCCCATGTCTGATGCGCGTCAAAAGCAACTCTCCGCGTGCGAGCAGTTTCACCGCCTGCACGCCTCCGGCTGTTTCCTGCTGCCGAACCCGTGGGACGCCGGCTCCGCCGTCTACCTCCAGCACCTCGGCTATCAGGCGCTGGCGACGACCTCCTCCGGCTTCGCGTTCACCAAAGCGAAGCCCGACACGGTCACGGCGTTGCATCGCGACACCGTGCTCGCCCACTTCCGCGAGCTCGCCGCCGCCACGACGCTGCCGGTGAGCGCCGACTTCCAGTCCGGCTATGCCGATGCGCCGGAAGACGTCGCCGCGAACGTGACGCTCGCCGTGGCCACCGGCATCGCCGGCGTTTCCATCGAGGATTCCACCGGCAGAGCCGAGCAGCCGCTCTACGACACCGAGCTGGCCATCGCCCGCATCAAAGCGGCGCGCCAGGCCATCGACGCCACCGGCATCCCGGTCGTGCTCACCGCCCGCTGCGAGGCGTGGCTCATCGGCGATCCCGACGCCTCGCGCATCGCACGCGAGCGTCTCGTCGCCTTCGCCGCGGCGGGCGCCGACTGTCTCTTCGCGCCGGGAGTCAGCGACCTCGATGAGATCACCACGCTCGTGCAGCTCGTCGCGCCGAAGCCGCTGAACGTGCTCGTCTTCGCACCCAGCCCGACACTGTCGCTGGCGACGCTCTCCGCCGCCGGCGTGCGCCGCATCTCCCTCGGCGCCGCGCTGGCGCGCGTTGCGTGGGGCGCCTTCGACCGCGCCGCACGCGGCCTGCTGGCCACCGGCAACTTCGACGCGCTCGAAGGCGCGCTGCCCTTCGCGGAGCTGAATGGGTTGTTCAGCGGGGAACGATAGGACCTATAGGACAGATGGGACGGATAGGACCAAAGTACCCCCCGGCGGTCCTATCAGTCCTAGGTCCTATTCGTCCTATAGGTCCTATCCGTCCTATCGCTTCTTAGATCAACCCCGCCGCCGTCACCACGCCCGACACGTCGGTTCCGTTCCCCGACACCATGTTGTTGCCGTGGGTGAAGATCGTGCCGCCGCTGTTCCACACTCCGGTGACGTTGCGGCTGACGGCCGTCCGTTCCATGTGCACGTTCGACGCGTTGCCCACCATCACGCCGGTCGTGCTGGAGGTGGCCATGCAGTCGACGAGCGTCATCTCCGGCTTGGCGCCTTTCGTCAGTGCGCCTGTGGAGAACGCCTTGCCCGAGCGCGTCACGACGGTGTTGCGGATCACGCCCTTGGCGTAATTGTCGATGCCGATGCCGGTGAGCTCCGCCTGGTCGACCGTCGTGTTCGTGATCGTGGCGGTGCTCGGCTCGAGCGGATTATGGTTGATCCCCTGGAACACGTTGCGGATGCGCGCGTGGTTCACGAACAGATCGCCGCGGCGGCCGAAGATCGCGGTGCCGCAGCCGATCTCGCAGGCGCTCCCTTCGATCACCACGTCGTCGATGTACGTCGCGGCCGCGTCATGCGCGACGATGCCCATGGCGCTGCCCTTCGTCACCACCATCAGCCCGCGGAGGGAAACGCGTTTCCCTGGCGCATTCACTTTGATCGCCCAATTCGTAACGCCGGGCTCCTGGCCGACCGTGACGACCACACCCGGCGCGACCGTGATCGTCATCGCGCGATCGACGGTGAAGCCGTCGTACCCGCCGCTGTCGAGCGCGATCAGCTCTCCCAGCGGATTCGTCTCCGAGATCGCCTTCGCGAACGTCGCGCACGGCGCCGTCAGGCTGCACGGATTCGCGTCGCTCCCGTAGAGCGAGACCGCCGTCCTGTCGAGCCCCGCCTGCGCCGTCACTGCCACCGCGAGCAAAAACACCACTGCCACAAAACGCTTCATAGATCCTCCCTCGATCGTTTCCATCCGTAGTGATGTGAGAGGGAAGATCGTTTCAGCGCGGCGGGTGCGCCGTGTCGCGGCTCACAGGACCCAAAAACAAAGAGGCCGGGCTTGCGCCCGGCCTCGAGTGATCGATCGACAGCAGGTTACTGGCAGGTGATCGTGCCGATCAGGCGTGGATAGCCGATGGCCGTGAACGCCGCGTTGACGGCGCTCTGCTCGGACGGCGCGTTGCGCGTCGGCAGGTAGTCGCACTGGTTGTAGCGGTCGAACGCGGCGTACGTCGCGTACTCCGCCAGGTCCGCCCACTGCGCGGTCGACGGCGTGTACCAGGTCACCGTGTCGAACAGGATCTGCGCCGCTTTCGTTGCGCCGAGGGCGTTCGACGTCACGTTGCAGCCGGCAAATCCCGGCTGGCGGACGCACACCGGATTCTTGCCGCCTTCGGCCATGAGCCGGTAGACGACCTGCAGCATGTTGCCGAACGCGTGCGGAGCGCTGTCGCTCGGCGCGTCATCCTTGTGCAGGCGGTCGTTGTACGTGCGTGACGTCAGGTTGATGCCGACCCAGATGTGACCGCTCGTGCCGTCGTCGATCGCGCCGCGCGCGTAGCCGCCGTGCGCCGTGTCCTCGTGCATCGTCCAGTCGGAGTTCTGCTCGAGGCCCGTGCCCGCCGGCTGCCGCAGCTTCTCGACCGCGGTGCCGATGACGTCCGCCCAGCCCTCATGCATCTGCAGGCCGATGGTCGTGGTCGGGAAGTTCGCCGAGGTGAAGATCACGCCGTGGCCCCACTCGTGCGCGATGTGATCGAGGCTCGCTCCCGGATGATAGTAGTCCTGCGCCGGTGCGATGCCCATGAACGGCGTGATCGGCACGCGCGGATCGTTGTTGCCGCTCATGCGGAAGAACGCCACGTCGACGTAGTTGCCGAGGTAGGTCGATTCGATGACGACGTTCGAGTCGCCGTAGTTGCCGTCCCAGCCGGCGCGGCCGAGCGTGGAGAACGCCATCATCGTCTGGCGCGAGTTGTACATCGCGTCGCCCGCCGCGTAGCCCATGAAGCCGTCGCCGCGGTCGCGGTACGTGGCCACACCGGAATCGATGCCGACCGGGAACAGCGTGTACGAGGCCGGCACGCCGGTGAAGCAGAAGAACGGCGAGTTCGTCGTCTCCTGCGTGATCGAGATGTTCGGCGTGCCGTTCCAGTATCCCTCGCGCGTGTACGGCCACGGACGATCGTTCGTCACGTTCGCGCGGATCGAGCGCCGCACGCCGTTATTGCGCAGGTCGGGACGCACCGGGTGGCCGCTGGCGCTGACCCACGACCACGGCGACGACGGATGGCAGTTCGACCCCTTGTGCAGGTCCGTCACCGAGAGGACTTCCTCGGTCTGCGCATCGATCGCCACGTTGTGCTCGACGCCTTCATGATTGCGCGCCAGCGTGAACCAGGTGTAGCGGAAGCTCTTGCGATCCGTCTGCACGAGCTTCAGTTGCGCGTTCTTCGTGCGATAGGCGCGATCGGACGCGTTGACCGCACGCTCTGCGCGGAAGCCGGGATGATGCTGCAGACGCGCGACGGCGCGCTCCACCGCGTCCGCCGCTTTCAATGACGCGCGGTTCGCGATGACGACGTCGCGGAACTGATGTCCAAGGATCGAGCGCAGCGCGCCTGCCTTGGTGTAGTGCATGCCGATCTCGGAGCCGAACAGCTCCGTCTCGACGCCGTTGCTGACCAGGTACTGCCGGTAGAAGGTGTGGCGCGCGCCGAGCGAGTCGGTGCCGCTGCGCACCTCACGCCAGACGATCTCGTTGCCGTTGCGGTCGAACGCGGCAGCGCTCGAGGCGGAGCCGGCGGCGACGCCACGCCCGGCGAGCTGCGCCACATCGGCGGCATTCGTGATCGCAACAGGAGCGTTGCCGGGCTCGGGCAACGGTTGGGCGGCGAGAGGCGCCGCGACGAACAAAGCAACAGCCATGCTGCGGGACAGCCGAAGGAAAGAACGCATGTAGGGAAGGGTCTCCAGGTTGGGATGGGGTTAGATGGGTTCGATTTTCTTCCGGAAGGCACGCAGTGTATCAGCGTTGACTTACAGGTGCAAATAAAACTCTAAGCGCGGCCGGCGGCTGCCACCGGCTTTACCTCTCGTCGCTCGTCATGAGGGTAGGGAAATGTCCGTTTCGTGCCTCTCCCCAGGCATGGCAAAACGTCCAAACGTCCTTCTCTTCCTCGTCGATGAGCTGCGGTATCCCACCGTCTACGACAGCCCCGAGCTGCGCGCCTGGATGGAGCGCAACCTGCGGGCGCAGAGCACCCTCCGCAAGAGCGGTGTCGACTTCACCCGCCACTACGTGCAGTCCGCGGCGTGCGCGCCGAGCCGCACGTCGATCTTCACCGGCCAGTACCCGTCGCTGCACGGTGTGAGTCAGACCGACGGCATCGGCAAGACCACGTACGACCCCGGCATGTTCTGGCTCGATCCCGACATGGTCCCCACCCTCGGCGATTACTTCCGCGCCGCCGGTTACCGCACGCACTACCGCGGCAAGTGGCACATCTCGCACGAGGACATCGAGATCCCCGGCACGCACAACTCGCTGCTGTCCAACACCACGGACGGCACGCCGATCGTCGAGAACACCGACCTCTATCGCCGCGCGAACCGCCTCGACAAGTTCGGCTTCGACGGCTGGATCGGCCCCGAGCCGCACGGCAGCAACCAGGCGAACTGCGGCTGGACGCGCGACCCGCTGTACGCGCGTGAAGCGCTCGCGCTGCTCGACCGCCTCGACAGCGACGAATCCACCGACGAGCCGTGGCTGCTCGTCAACTCCTACGTCAATCCGCACGACATCGTCTTCTTCGGCCTGATCTGGCAGTCGTGGGGTCTGCCGTATCCGACCGACGCCGACGTGCCGCCGATCCCGCCGCCGCCGACGCAGAACGAAAACCTCGGCACCAAGCCCGCCGTGCAGCAGAGCTACGTCGACACCTACGGCCAGATGTTCTTCCCCCAACCGACGGTCGATCTCTACCGCCAGTTCTATTACTACCTGCAGATCGAGGCCGAGAACCACGTGATGATGGTCTACGACCGGCTGATGCGCTCCCGCTTCGCCGACGACACCATCATCGTCTTCACCTCCGATCACGGCGAGATGCTCGGCGCGCACGGCGGCATGCATCAGAAGTGGTATCAGGCGTACGAGGAGACGACCCACGTGCCGCTGATCATCACCGGCAAGCCGGTGACCGAGTCCGCCCGCAGCGTCGACGCCCTCACCTCCCACGCCGACCTCCTCCCCACGCTCCTCGGGCTCGCCGGCATCGACGCCGAAGCAGCCGCGCGCGAGGTGGCGAAGACGCACGGCGAGACGCGCCGCCTCGTCGGCCGCGACCTCGCGGCCGTCGTCAAAGGCGAAGCGCGCCTCCAGCCGGGCGAGCCCGTCTACTTCATGACCACCGACGACGTGGCGCAGGGCCTCAGCCAGATCACCGGCCAGCGCCAGTGGCGCAACGTCGTCTCCCCGAACCAGGTCGAAGCCATCGTCGTGGAGTTGGACGGCGCCATTTGGAAGTACGTCCGCTACAACCAGGAAGTCGTCAACTACGCCAACATCACGAACCCCAACATCAACCAGTTCCAGCAGGCGTACCAGAACGTGCCGGACCAGTACGAGCAGTACAAGTTGTCCGAGGATCACCTCGAGGTGGTGAACCTCGCGTGGCCGGGACAGGAGACGGCCGAGTCGCTCGCCGTGCGCCCGAAACTCGAAGCCCTGCTCGCTGAGCAACGCCTGACCAAGCGCCTCTCCCCGGTGACGAACCAGGGCGCCCTCCGCCAGGACGGCGAAGGTGCCACGATCAACGCGAAACTGCTGGAGGGCGTGGTGGAAGCACCGCCGCCCCGCCTGCCGATCACGCAACCAGGCGCGTAGAAACTTTCGTGGGGGCTGTGGACAGCCGTTCCACAGCCCCCAGGATCAACGTGCGCAGGCCGCTCGAGGTGATCCCATTCGTCCTATCTGTCCTATAGGTCCCATTCGTCCCATCGTCCCCCGTCACACCCCGCGAATCTCCCGCAACCCCACGTTGAGCGTGCGCCGCAACAGCACCCGCAGCGTGGCCCCATCCGCATAGCCAACCTGCTGCGCCACTTCATCCACGCTGGCGTTGCTCGTGCGCAGCAGATAGACGGCGCGCTCGACGCGCAGCGTTTGAAAGTACGCCAGCGGCGACTTGCCCAGCACGCTCTCCACGCGGCGCGCGAGCGTCCTCTTGCTGGCGCCCGCCGCCGTCGCCGCTTCGTCGAGCGAGAACCCCTGCGCCAGCCGCGCGCGAGCCCACCGTTCGAAGCGCTGCACGACCGGATCGGCGTGCACCAGGTGATCGCTCAGCGCGTATGCCGATTGCGATGCGCGCGTATCGACGATCAGGTACCGCGCCGTCAGCGCCGCCAGCTCCGGGCTCACCGAGCGCACCAGCCATAACGCGAGGTCCATGTGGCTCAGCGCCGCGCCCGCGGTCACACGACGCCCCGACGGCACGATCATGCTCGATTCGTCGAGCTGCACCTCCGGATACCGGCGCCGGAAGAGCGGCGCCAGCCACCACGTCGTCGTGGCGCGCTCGCCGTCGAGCAGCCCCGACTCCGCGAGCACGAACGTGCCGATGCACGCCGCCGCCATCGTGGTGCCGCCGCGCGAGCGCTCCCGCAGGAACGCCGCGGCATCGCGCACGTCCGGCCGCGCCAGCGCCGCTTCCAGCGGTTCCGGCATCTTGTAGCCGAGGGCCGGCACCACCACGCAGTCCGGGCGTCGCCGCCCCGCTTCCTGGAGCGGTACACGGAAGCCGTGCGCCGTCCGCACGCTCCTGCGCACGCCGGCGAGCGTCGTCTCGAACCGCGGCACGTCCAGCCCTTCGAGCTGGATCAACTCGTTCGCCGTCTGCAGCGCATCGAGCACCGCGGACAACCCCAGATCGAAGACACCATCGAGAGCGAGGACCTGCACGCGCATGGCAAGGATGATACGAAAAGTGGCGTCTTTGCCAATGGCGGTCCGCGTCCGCGCGCTCTACCTTCGGCGCATGAACATCCTCGAAGCCATCGGCAACACCTCCCTCGTCCGCCTGCGCAACGTCATCCCCGCCGGCGCGGCGGAAGTTTCGGTCAAGCTCGAATGGGAGAACCCCACCGGCAGCGTCAAGGACCGCATGGCGCAGGCGGCCATCGCCCGCGCCGAAGCGGACGGCCGCCTCCGCCCCGGCGACACCGTCGTCGAGTACACCGGCGGCAGCACCGGCGCGTCGCTGGCCCTCGTCTGCTCCGCGAAAGGCTACCGCCTGCGCATCGTCACCTCGGACGCCTTCAGCCAGGAGAAGCGCGACCAGATGGCCGCCTTCGGCGCCGAGCTCACGCTGATCCCCAGCGACGGAGGGCTGACCACGAAGCAGCTCATCCTCGACATGATCGAGACCGCCCGCCGCTTCAGCGCGGAGCCGCACACCTACTGGACCGACCAGCTCCGCAACGAAGACTCCATCGCCGGCTACCACACGCTCGGCGAGGAGATCTGGACCCAGAGCGGCGGCCACGTCGACGCCTTCGTCCATAGCGTCGGCACGTCCGCCTGCATCCGCGGTGTAGCAACGGTGCTCAAACGCCACAACCCGAACGTGCACATCGTCGCCGTCGAGCCGGCCGAATCCCCGATCCTCAGCGGCGGCAGCCCCGGAGCCCACAAGATCGAAGGCATCGGCATCGGCTACGTCCCGCCGCTCTGGGACGCCACCATCGTGGACGAGATCATCCCCGTCCCCACGAACGACGCCAAGGAAATGGCCCGCCGCCTCGCCCGCGAAGAAGCCCTTTTCGCCGGCACCTCCTCCGGCGCCAACGTCATCGCCGCCACCCAGATCGCCCAACGCCTCGGCCCCGGCGCCAGGGTGGTCACCCTGATGGTCGATTCAGGCCTGAAGTACGTGAACACGGACGTGTACCGCCGGTGAGGGGGGAATGGGACGAATGGGACGAATGGGACAAATGGGACATATAGGACCAATAGGACCAATAGGACGAATGATGAAGTCCCATCGGTCCCATTCGTCCCATCGGTCCCATCCGTCCTATCGTTCCACCGCCCCATCCACATTCAACTGCACGATGGCCGCATTCAACAGCGTGGCGAAACTCACCCAGGCCACGTACGGCGTCATCAGCCATGCCGCCGGCTTGTCGACGCGATGCGCCTGCCGGATGTAGACCGCGATGGCGACCAGCATCAGCGTAATGTCCACCAGCGCGAGGCCTGGACGCCGCGCGCCGAAGAACAGCGGACTCCAGGCCGCGTTCAGCATGAGCTGGCCGAACCACGCGGTCAGCGCCGACGTGCGCGCCGGCCCCGGCTCCTTCAGCCAGATGCGCGCGCCCGAGACCGCGATCATCCCGTACAGCAGCGTCCACACCGGTCCGAAGATCGCGTCCGGTGGCGTGAACGACGGCTTCTCCAGCGCGTCGTACCACGCTCGCGTTGCACCGCGTGAGGGGTTGAACAGCGCGCCCCCCGCCGCGACGAGCGTCACGGTACCGCCGAAGATCGCCGCGGCGGTGAGCATCCGCCGCCGTCGACCATTGGCCGGGTGTCCTGCGTGTGGCTGGGGATGACTGACGGCGTTCTGCGGCTTCACGAGCAGAGTCGATTGCCAGCACCGCGCCACGACGAACATTCCGGCTGTCGGATTGCCCTGTCGCCCGAATACTTACGCGCGTCTTGCGCACCACCGCGCCCTTGCCTCATCGTGCAACCGCGCCATGCACGACCGCCGCTGCGCCCTCGCGCTCTTCGTCCTCACCCTCGGCGCCTCCGTCTACTTCTACGGCGGCTGGGGCGCGAATCAGGAGGCGAACTACGCATTGACGCGCGCCATCGTCGAGGCGCGCACGTTCGCCATCGACGACTTCACCGTGCGTGAGGGCGACATCGCCGAAGGCGTGGGTGGCCGCATCTACAGCAACAAGCCGCCGGGCCTGTCGGCGCTGGCGGTGGTGCCGTATGCCATCCAGTATTCGCTGCAGCAACGCGGCGCCGTCACGTTCCGCGAGTACTGGCGCACGAACAAACAGCTCGTCACGATCTTCACCTGCGGCCTCACCGGAGCGCTGATCGCGCCGGTGCTCTTCCTCTATGGCCGGCGCACACTGCACGTGCCGCGTTGGAACGTCGTCCTCGTCACGGTGATCATCGCCTTCGGGACGATGGTGCTGCCGTACTCCACGATGCTCTTCGCGCACGTGCCCAGCGCGTTCTTTCTGCTGCTCGCACTGACGCTGTTGCGACAGCGCCCGTTCCTCGCGGGACTATCGGCAGGCATTGCCGGCGCGTGCTTCTTCCTCTCCGCCATCGCCGCGCTAATTCTGGCCTTCCTCGCCTGGTCGTATGCGCGCCGCAACGCGCTGCTGTTCGTCGCCGGCGGCGTGCCGTTCGCCATCGCGCTCGCGGTGTATCAGTGGCTCTGTTTCGGCTCGCCGTTCACCACGCCCGTCGAGCGCAGCACCGCCTTCACCCAGCCCGATCTCCTCCTCGGCGTCTTCGGCACCGCGCGCCTCTCCAGCCTCTGGGCCATCACCTTCTCCGAGTACCGCGGCCTCTTCTACGCTTCGCCGATCCTGCTGTTCGCGTTCGCCGGCGCGGTGGTGATGATCCGCCGGCGCCGCTTCCGCGCGGAGCTCGCTGCGATCGCCGCCATCGCGCTGCTCTTCCTCATCAGCATCGCGTCGTTCAACGGCTTCCACGGAGGCGCCGCCTTCGGCCCCCGCTACCTGTTGCCGATCGTGCCGCTGCTCGCGATCCCGATGATGTTCCTCGCGGACCGCCTCCGCTGGCTCTGGCTCCTCGGCGGCCTGTTCTCGATCGCCGTTCACGTCGCCGCCACTGCCGTCGATCCCATGCCGCTCGATGGCCTCTACCATCCCCTCACCGGCTACATCATGCCGGCCCTCCGCGACGGCAAGGTGTCGCTCGCGCAGGATGCCGGCAACCTCGGGGAACCGTTCTTCGGAAAGGGACGCAGTCTCTCCGTGGTGCCGGGCGCGTTGTGGATCGTCGCTGGCAGTGGGTTGTTGCTGGCGTGGGCGGCTCGGCGGGACGCGCGTGACCTACAGGTCCGTTAGAACTGCCGCCGTCCCATTCGTCCCATCTGTCCTATAGGTCCTATTCGTCCTATCGTCCCCCGCAACACCCCGCGCTACACTCCCACCCATGCGTCGCGCTTCACTCCTGCTGATCTTCTTCCTCACCGCCTGCGCGACCATCCCGCCACCCGACACCTCGCGGGCGGCGCTGGCGGACCGCCTCTTCTGCGGTCTCTCCATTCCCGGCGGTGGCGAAGTCACGGAAGCCGAATGGCGCGCCTTCGTGCAGGATGAAGTCACGCCGCGCTTCCCCGACGGCTTCACCATGTGGCGCGCCGAGGGGCAGTGGCGGGGGAACGACGGCGTGATTGGTCGGGAACCCGTGCTCGTGCTGGAGCTCGTCCACCCCCACGATCCCGCCATCGACGCCGAGATCCTCGAGATCGCCGCCGCCTGGAAAACACGTTTCCGTCAGGAAGCCGTGCTGCGCGTGACGGTCCCGGCGCGCATGCAGTTCATCGAGTGATCGCCACGCGATCCATACCCCACGTCGCGCCCGGACGGTCAGGTCGTTTTTGTCGCATTCGTTTCATGCGCCTTTGACGCGGCGCGCGTATCCTCCGCTCCTCAGACCCCAAAATCGAGAAAGAGGAGAGCAGTCCATGTTCGATCCCACCATCAAGGCCACCGGTACGCTCGTGGCGCAGCCGGAGCTCGCGGCGAAGGAATTCCCGTTGTTCGTGGCCAATGTCCACGCCGTGCTGGCCCTCGCTCCCAAAGCGGCGGCGCTCGCGGCCAACACCGTGCAGGTCTGGCCCGGCGGCAAGACGTTCGCCACGATCGGCGAGGCGCTGAACAGCATCACCGACGCCAGCCAGAGGAAGCAGTACTCCGTCTCCGTCGGTCCCGGCACGTACAACGAGGTCGTCGTCTGCAAGCCGTGGGTGTTCATCCAGGGAGCCGGCACCGATCAGACCACCGTGACCGCCGCCGCCGGGCCGCATCAGTGGGACAAGGGCACGGTGCGCGGCTGCAGCAACGCCGCCGTGCAGGACATGACGATCATCTCCACCGGCCAGACCTGGGGCGACTGGGCCGTGGCCGTGAACTGCGACGCCGCGCAGAACTTCGACGTCGAGAACTGCGCGCTGCAGGCCGTCGACAACGGCAACGGCTCGAACCTCGTCGCCGTCTCCATCGACTACAGCTCCCAGGGCGGCGGCTCCCAGGTGCGCCTGGCCTACACGTCGGTCGTCGCCAGCGGCGGCGCCCAGCCCATCGGCGTGATCGGCTTCGCCCACAGCTACGTCGAGCTCACCGACTGCAAGGTCATCGCGGAGAACGCCGGCACCACCTGGGGCGGAGCCTCGAACGGCGGCTCCTTCCTGGAGCTCTACAACTGCTTCGTGCAGGGCACCCGGTCGCTGACCATCCCGGACAATTCGTCCAAGATCACCGCGCGCGACTGCCAGCTCGTCGGGCCGTACGATCCGGGCGTGGTCATCATCAACGACTGAGACGCCAACAGGACGAATGGGACCGATGGGACCGATGGGACAGTACGGGTTGCAGTAGAGCGCAACACGTCGTCCCATACGTCCCATACGTCCCATACGTCCCATCGTCACCCCCGCAGACAGGCGCATACTCATCCCATGCATGCAACGAATCCCCTGCCGCACGCCTCGTGGGAAGCCGCGGAATTCACGCCGGAACGTAACCGCACCGCCGGCGGAGCGGTCCTGCCGAACGACCCGCCGCAGTTCGGCCGCTTCATGACCGGGTCGCGCCCCATCGATCTCGAAGGGATCGACTGGGACGCCATCCCCGATCATCCGCTGCCGGATGACGTCCTGCGCGTGCTCGCGTACATGCAGGACGTGGAGAGCCACACCGTCGTCTTTCCGCGCACGATCTTCTCCAAGCGGGCGCTCGAGGACGAGCATGTCGGCCCCTTCCTCATCTGCTGGCTCTACGAGGAGGGGATGCACGGCCGCGCCCTCGCCAAGTTCCTCGAGCGCGCGGGGCGCCCCGTACCTCCGCGCGTGAAGGCGCGCACCACGCTGCGCGACCGGCTCGACCGGGCGGTCACGTGGATGCTGTCGGCCGGGTGGAAGGACTTCCTCGCGCTGCACATGACGTGGGGAGCGGTCCACGAGTGCACGACGATCCAGGCATACCGCCGCCTCGAAGCGCAGAACGAGCACCCCATCCTCAACGAGCTGCTCCGCCGCATCATCCGCGACGAGGCGCGGCACTACGCGTTCTACTTATGGCAGGCGGAGCAACGCCTCGCCGACCCCCGCGTTGCCCGCCTCGTGCGCGCCATCATGACCCGCTTCTACACCCCCGTCGGCGCCTCCCACCAGCCCGACGCCCTCGCCCGCTGGGTCTCCGGCTTCCTCTTCGACGGCGACGAAGGCCGCGCCGCCGCCAACCACGTCGACCAAAGCATCAACAAACTCCCCGGCCTCGCCGAGGCAACCCTCCTCGGCCGCTGGCTCCAACGCAACGTCTATCGGTGAGGGGCCAACGGACCAGCAGACGTCCCATCCGTCCTATTCGTCCCATCTGTCCCATTCGTCCCATCGTCCCCCGCCTTCCGTCTGTAAGCGGCGCGCGGTAAGCTCCGCAACGTGCCGTACAGGCACCCACAACCATGACCGCAACCAGAAAACCGAGACTGCTGACCGGCGACACCCCCACCGGGCGGCTGCACCTGGGGCACTACGTCGGCAGCCTCGAGAACCGCCTCGCTCTGCAGGACGAGTACGACTGCTACTTCATCATCGCCAACAAGCACGCGTTCACCACACGCGCCGAGCGGCCGGAGGAGATCCGGCAGAACGTGCTGGAGGTCGCCACCGACTGGCTGGCCGTGGGGATGGACCCGGACCGCAGCTCGATGTTCGTGCAGAGCGAGGTGCCGGCCATCGACGAGCTGACGTTCTTCTTCGCGATGCTGCTCCCGTTCAACCGCGTCATGCGCAACCCCACGCTGAAGGACGAGATCCGCGACAAAGGCCTCGGCGACAACTATCCGTTCGGCTTTCCGCTCTACGCCGTCGGCCAGACAGCAGACATCCTCGCGTTCCGCCCGGACGTGGTGCCGGTCGGCAAGGACCAGCTCCCGCACCTCGAGATGACGCGTGAGGTGGCGCGCCGCTTCGACCAGCTCTATTGCGGCGTGAATCCGGAGACCGAGGATCGCGACTACGTGGCGAAAGGGGGCTTGTTCCCCGTCATCGAGGCCAAGCTCGGACGCGTCCAGCGCCTCGTCGGCCTCGGCGCCCCCGGACCCGACGGGCAGTTGCTCAAGATGAGCAAGTCGCTCAACAACGCCATCCTCCTCTCCGACGACGCCGACACCGTGCGCACCCGGGTGATGAGCATGTACACCGACCCCACGCGCCTGCGGGCGACCGATCCCGGCACGGTGGAGAACAACCCGTTGTGGATCCTGCACGAGGCGTTCAATCACGACCGCGCGTGGCTCGACGAGCACCAGGAGCTCTACCGCCGCGGCGGCGTCGGCGACGTCGTGATCAAGAAGAAGCTCGTCGAGGTCCTGAACGACTTTTTAGAGCCGATCCGCAAGCGCCGCGCGCAGTTCGAGGCGCGCCCGGACGACGTCATCAGCGCCCTGCGCGAAGGCACCCGCCGCGCGAACGCCATCGCCGAAGAAACCATCGCCCGCGCCAAGGAGCTCATGCGCCAGGATTTCTTTCCCAGGAAGCTGCAGCTGCTCTAGGCGGTGCGCCAGGCGCGCCGCCACTCTACGTCCTATTCGTCCCATCCGTCCTATCTGTCCTATCGTCACCCTGCCGATTGCCGCCCATGCCGCTCTTCCCCTACGGCGCGCAGCAACACCCCCAGCCAGAACGCCCCAATGACCGCCCCGCCCACCAGATCGCTGGGCCAGTGCGCCCCCAGCCGCAGCCGCCCGGCCGCCACGGCCGCTGTCAACAGCGCCACGACACACCAGCCGAATACTTTTTCCGCGCGCAGATGCGTCCCCCGCAGCCACAGCGCCACGAGTAACCCGTAGGCGACGATCGTCTGGCTGACGTGGCCGGAAGGAAAGGCGCTGAACGATTCCGCGCTGGAGGCCACGCCGCCGGCGATCAGGTCGGGACGCGCGCGTTCCCAGAGCTGCCATCCCATGAGCACCGCCACGTCGAGCAGCACGAACCCGCCGGCGATCGTCAGTGCGAGCAGCGTGCGCCGCCGCCACGCCGCGATGGCCGCGGAGACCAGCACCAGCGGCCAGAGCACGATCCCGTTGCCGGGGCTCTCCACCCAGATGGCCCACCCGAACGAAAACGGCGCGTTGCGCTCGAACGAGCGGACAAAGTCCGGCTCCCACGCCAGCTTCCCCGCGCGTTCGAGCCCGCGCGTGACGAACACCAGCGTCGCCGTGAGCAGCAGCAGCGCCGCGAGCCCACCGACCATCGTCGCGATCCACCGCCGCCGGTGCCGCCCATCCACCGCCCCCCACCCCTCCGATACATGCCACCACGTCCGCCGCAGCACATGCATCAACAGCCATTCATCCGCTTGCCGCGTCGCCCGCTCATCCATCGGCCGGGGTGGAACGCGCAGAGCGTGCCATTTGCGGAGGGCCGCTACCGAACCACCAGCCACACACCGGTAATCGTGAGCAGCACCCCGGCGATCTTCGTCAGCTCGGCCGGCCGCGGCGTGGAGCCGAACAACCCGAATTGTTCGATGAGGAGGGCGGCGATCAGTTGGGCAGCGACGGTGATGACGAGCGTCCGGGAGAGCCCCAGCCGCGGCGCCGCGTAGCCGATGCCGCCGACGATGATCAGCCCGAGCCCTCCCGCGGTCCAGCCGTACCACGGCACGTTGCCGCCCGGAGCCGGCGCGCGCCGCAGCACCCACAGCAGCGCACTGATGGCGCCGCCGAGGCCGTAGGTGATGAGGAGGGTGGTGACGGTGCCGACGCGCCGTTCCGTCTCCCCCATGAACTGCCCCTGGAGAGCGACGGCGACGCCCGCGACCGCGGCAATCAGAACGAGCATGAGCGTACTGGTCATCGGAGGCAGGATACGCCCGGCCGAGTGGCCGTCCCTTCGCGGTCTCCCACTCCTCCTCGTCCTATTCGTCCTATCCGTCCTATAGGTCCTATTCGTCCTATCGTCCCCTAGCACCGCCGCAGCGCCACGATTCCCAGCGCCATGACCAGCAGCACCAGCATCCACTCCGACAGCGTCGGAACGGCCGCGCCGAGCACCGCCGCGGGAGCCGCCGTCGCGCTGTCGTTGGTGGGATTCGGATCCGCTTCCGCCGCCGTGACCGTGGCGGTGTTTGTGACCGTGCCGCTGGTGGCGGTCGAGGAGACCGTCAGTGCGATCGTGGCCGTTCCCGCGTTGGCGATCGTGCCGAGGTTGCAGGTGATGGTGGTCGTGCCGCTGCAGGTGCCCTGGCTCGGGGTGGCGGAGACGAACGTCAGCGACGGCGGCAGCGCATCCGTCACCACGACGTTCGTGGCCGCTTGCGGTCCGCCATTGGAGACGGTGATGGTGTACTGGAACGGCACGTGCGGCCCGACGGCCGCCGGTCCAGTCTTCGCGATCGACAGATCGGCCGTGGCCGGGCTGTCGTCCTCCACGATCGTGCCGGTGGCGGTGGCGTCCGCGATGGAGGCATTCGACGGATTCGTGAGCGTCACGATCACCGTCTCGTCACCTTCGTACAGCGCGTCGGCCGTGACCGGGACCAGCACGAAGAGCGTCTGCTCGCCCGGCGCGAACGTGAGCGTGCCGGAGGTCGCCGTGTAGTCCGCTCCCGCCGTGGCCGTGCCGTCAGAGGTCGCGTAGTCGACCGTCACCGCTTGTCCGGACGCGGCCGAGAGGGTCACCTGGAACGTGATCGAGCCGGTCGGCGATTCGCCGCTCGACCCGCCGGCCACCGAAACCGACGGAGCCGTTTCGTTGTCGAGGATCGTGACCGTCATCAGCGACGGCGTGCCGAGGACGGCGCCACCGGAGGGGTTGGCCAGCTCGAGGTGGAAGGTTTCGCTGCTCTCGGAGAATGCGTCGTCGAGGATCGTGACGTTGACCGTCTGCGACGTCACGCCCGGCGCAAACGTCAGCGTGCCGCCGCCCGGCTCGTAATCGAAGTAGGGGTTCGCCGTGCCGCCGCCCGTGCCCCACGACACCGTCACGGTTCCCTCGCTCCCCCCGCTCCGGTTCACCGTCACCGCAAACGTCCCCCCATCCTCGGCTACCGCATGGCTGGCGCGGTCGAGCGTCAACACGCCCGGCTCCGTGACCGTCACCGCGGCGGAGAATTCGGAGGTGTTGTTCGCCGCATCGGTGGCCGTCGCCGTGACGACGTCGCCCGCTGCCGGAGCGGTGGCCAGCGTGACGTCGAACGCCGCGTCGCCACCTCCATCCGTGGTGACGGTGGCGTTGCCGAGATACGTGCGTCCCTCGGGATCGCCGGAGGCGGAGCTGAAGAATTCGAGCGTGAACGTCGAGCCGGGAGCGCTGTGCAGCGTCCCGGTGACGCGTCCGGCGGGGCCGGGATAGCGATACGCGCCGGTGAGCACCGGATAGTTCTGCAGCTGGTTGCCGCCGCTGTCGGCGTCGAGCGCATCGTTCGGATTCACGCCGGAGGGGGGGAGGAGGTCGATGCCGAGCGCCGTGTTGGCGTAGATGCTGTTGCGCGTGATCCGGTTGCCGGTGCCGCCGCTGATGGCGATGCCGTAGGTCGCGTGCTGCCGGATCGTGTTCCCCTCGAGGTGATTGCCGCTGCTCGAGGCCATGCTGATCCCCGCGCCGCTGGCGCGGATGGTGTTGCCGGCGATGGTCGTGCCGGAGGAGATGTTGTGCGTGATTCCGGAGACGTCGTTGAAACTGATGTTGTTGCCGGCGCCGGACGCCAGGCCGCCGATGAAATTGCCGCTGGAGCCGGCGCCGGTGAAGACGATCCCGCTGCCGCTGTTCGGGAGCGGCATGATGCCGTCGATGTGCGTGCCGATGCGGTTTCCCTCGATGCGGATGCCGGTCGTGTTCGCGGCGCTCATCTCGATGCCGTGGCCGCTGTTGCCGGAGATGTGGTTGTTGCGGATCGTCGCGAACGAAGCCGCGCTGCCGCTGATGACGATGCCGCCGGCGTTCGGAAAGGCGAGGAACCCTTGGACATCGGTGCCGATCGAGTTCCCCTGCACCGTCACGTTCGCCGCGCTCACGATGCGCACGCCGGCGCCGCTGTTGCCGGAGATGTGGTTCGACGCGTCGGCCGTAGTGCCGCCGATGGTGACGTTCGCCCCTGTGACGGACACGCCGTCACCGCCGTTGGGCATCGGCGTGTGGCCGAGGAAGTCGACGCCGATGCGGTTGCCGGCGATACGCGCGTTCGCGCCGGTGACGGTGATGCCGTTCCCGCCGTTGCCGGCGATCAGATTGCGCGCGCCCGGATCGCCGCTGCCGATCTCGACTCCCGCCGGATCGCTGGACGTGACGACGATGCCGTCGCCGGCGTTCGGCAGCGCCGTGGCGCCGGTGCGGTCCACCCCGACGAAGTTGCCGCGGATCGACGCCCAGCCGGGATGGATGATGGCGATGCCGGCCTGCCCGTCGTTGCCCGAGACCAGGTTGCCCTCGCCGGTGACGACGCCGCCTCCGATGGTGGCTCGTCCGGCACAGTAGATTCCTTCCGCCCCGTTGCCACGATCCGCGACGCCATTCAGCTCGGTGCCGATGTAATTGCCCTGGATCGTGTGGCCCTCGCCCGCGGTGATGCGGATCCCGGAGCGGGTGTTGCCGGAGATGAAGTTGCGCGCCGCCGGCAGGCCGCCGATGGTGATGGCGTTGCTGGCGATGTGGATGCCGTCGACCCCATTCGGCACGGTCGCGAACCTGTCGCTCCCCAGGCCGATGGTGTTGCCGGTGAGGACGGCGTGGAGCGGCCGGTCGGGGAGATCGGAGTAGACGCCGTGCTGCCCGTTGCCGGAGATGACGTTGTAACTCAGCGCCGTGTGGTCGCCGTTCATGAACACGCCGTGACGACCGTTCGGGCGCGCCGCGATGCCGTCGCGGTTGGTGCCGATGCGGTTCCCGTCGATCGCCGGGCCGTTCGCGCCTCCCATGGCGGGGGTGGAGAGCGAAGAGTGGATGCCATCCACGCCGTTGCCCGAGATCACGTTGTACGGGCCGATGTGCGCCGGTCCGACCACGTGGATGCCGTGTTGCGCGTTGGCCGCGATGGTGGTGCCGTCGGCGCGCAGTCCGATGGTGGAGGAGGTCACGGTGGTCGCCCCGATGATCACGATGCCGTCGCCATTGTTGCCGCCGATCGTGCATTCCGTGATGGTGGTGCTGGTGGCGCCGGCGGCCACGAAGATGCCGCCCTGCGCCGCCCCGGTTTCGCCGGGCACGCCGGTGACCGCGCCGATGAAGCAGCGCCGCACGGTTGCGCCCCCGTGCAGGCGCAATTCGAATTGCGAGCTGCCGGTGACGATGAGCCCCTGAGCTCCGACCCCGCCGCCGCCGCGGCGACCTCGATGGTGTTCACCGGAGCGCCGATCGCCGCGACGCGCACGAGCGGCGTCCCGCTGTAGCCCGGGACCGTGGTGCCGTCGATGATCGCTGGATTGGTCAGTGTGACGCCGGCCGTGCCGATCGTGAGCGGAGCACTGAAGGCGATCGTGTCCAGCGCCGCCGTCGCATTCGCTTCCATGACCGCCGCGCGCAGCGTGCAGTTGCCGCTGCCGTCGTTGCAGACGCCGTCGATGACCGCGTCGCCCGCGTCACCGGCCGAGTTGACGGTGAAGGTGGCCGCGGCGAGCGGAACGGCGAAGAGCGACGCGAGCAGAGCGCTGGGGAAGAGAGTCCGAAACGGTGACGGCAAGAGCGATTCTCCAGTGGCCGAAAATGGAATGTGCAGTGTAGCCGCACCGGAGACGAAGGACCGCTACCTCGATTCACCCAACGACAAGCCCGGCATTGCCCCTTCTCGGAATGAAGAATTTCGAATTTCGAATGAAGAATTGAGGTGGTGCGCTGCGCGCACACGATGATCGGTTTCAGAGTACGTGCGCGAAGCGCCTCCGCAATTCTTCATTCGAAATTCGAAATTCTTCATTCACTCCGCTTTCCGTCCTCGTCCCCTTCGTCCATCGTTCCTGCCACACGGCGGCGGCCATCAGACCCACGGAGACGACTCCCGCGCCGCGCGGCCGGATGCCTGTGGCACCGGTGGGATTCACGCCCCGTCGGACGCTGTTGCGACCAGCCATGAACTGCCCTGTCTGTAAAAACGTCAACCTGCTGATGACTGACCGCCAGGGGATCGAGATCGACTACTGCCCGAACTGCCGCGGCGTCTGGCTCGACCGCGGAGAGCTCGATAAGCTGATCGAAAAGTCGGTGCCGTCCCGGCCGGCGTCCGAGGAGCGCGGCTACGCCGACCGTCCGCCGCAGCGGGGCAGCTACGAATCGGACCACTCCTACCGCGGCGACTACCCGAAGAAGAAGCGGAAGGAGAGCTTCCTCTCCGATCTCTTCGACTTCTGAGCCGGGGGCGCCGAGGACGCGAAGTTCCCCGGCACGGGGACGCGAGGGCCAGGAGTGGCGTCACGTCGGGGTTCGGCGCCGCCGGCTCGCTGGTCATGGCCATGATCTGGGTCGTGGCAGCCGCAGCGACGTACACGTCGCCGTCCTGCCGGCACGAGGTCCGACCGGTCACCGCCGGACGATGCGTCCAACTTTCGGCGTAACGCCCGGGCTGGCGGCCGGAGTCTGGACGCACGTCCATATTTGAAGAGGGCGATCGACGGGCGTAAAAGCGTAAGCCATTGCATTGAAATCCAGTTACGGTCGAATTCTGGCTGGAGCAGGAATTGGACTGGGCGGCGGCGTGTCCATTCGAACTGGAGTCATGCTCGTGTCGCTGCTGGTTCTGGCTGCCGATGTCTCGGCGCAGCGAGGCCGGCCGCGAAGTGCCGGCTCCGGGAGTGCCGGGCGCGGTGCGTTCGCGTTTTGCTACGCGCCGGTGCTCACACCCGAGGCGCTTGCCTGGTATTCGCGTTTCGACATCCTCGTGACGCACGATCCGCTGCCGCCGGAGCAGGTCGAGCGCCTGCATGCCTCAGGCACGAAGGTGCTTTTGTACGAATGGTCGGTCGCGTTCTACGAGTCGCGTGCGACGACGTGGCAGACGTCCCTATTGTCGGACCGCCGGCATCTTCTCAACGAAGAGCCGCTGCGCGGTTGGGCTGGATCGGAGGCTGCGGCGTGGTACTTCGATCCCGCATTGCCCCAGCACGAGTTCGGCCGCGTCGCGGACATTCTGCAGAGACTCGACGCGACCGGCTACGACGGCGTGTTCTTCGATACGACCACGGTGAACAGCGTGCATCCGGCGGCGAGGGCGGCCTACGATCTGCGCCACCCCGACGTTCCGTACGATGCCGCCTTCTCCCGTTTCCTTGCCGAGCTGCGCCGGCAACTTCCGCACGGCATCGTCTTCACGAACCAGGGATATCGCGCCGCGGAGCACTACTTGCCGCACGTCGACTGGGACCTCACGGAGAGCCTGATCACCGGTCCGGCCGGACCGTCGTTTCAACTGCGGTCGTGGAACGACACTGAAAATCCATGGAGCAGCAGTCACTTCGTCATGGAGCGGATGATCGAGCCCATCGCCGCGAAGTACCCGCACGTCCGGTTCGGCCACCTCAACTACGCGACCGGCTCTCCTGCCGCGATTCGCGTCGTCGTCGCGACCGCACGCCTCTTCACGGGCCATGGCTACGTCGCCGCGTCCTCGGCGAAAGACGAGATCGATCCCATTTACCTCCGCGACTGGGGCAAACCCGTCACGCGCCGTTTCGACAGCAGCGACAACAAAGCCTCCTGGCGTTTCGTCGAACGTGGCGTGATTGCGGTGACGTCCTCCGCTGAGCCGGTCGTGATCGAAAACGACACCGGCCGCGCATTGCGCAACATCGAGACCGGAGAAATCTCCCGCGATCCGAAAATTAGGATCGCAGCGACGCACGGAGAGGCGCGCGCCTACTTTTTCGAGTACACGCAATGAGAGCACGCCTGGCGTCGAGCACGCCCTAGCGTCTCTGTCGTGCGCGTTCCACGGACCGGCGTGCTCTGACCGCCAGACGACATGCTTTGCGCCGCAGACCTCGAGCTCTGAGCGGCAGACCCCATGCTCTGAGAGCCAGAGCATGCTCTCTGAGCCGCAGAGCTCATCCTCTGGTCGTCAGACCTCGTGCTCTGGCCGCAGAGCCCAAGCTCTGAGCGCCACACCGCATGCTCTGAACCGCAGACCTCGTGCTCTGTGCGCCAGAGCATGCTGCACTCCCCGATGCCACGCGAGGCTCCGGCGATGCCACGCGAGGCTACGCGCATGCCACATGAGGGTACGGCGATGCCACGCGAGGGTAAAACGATGCCACGCGAGGCTACGCGGATGCCGCGCGAGGCTACGCCGATGCCACGCGAGGGTAAAACGAAGCCACGCGAGGCTACGCCGATGCCACGCGAGGGTAAAACGATGCCACGCGAGGGTACGGCGATGCCACGCGTGGGTAAAACGCTGCCACGCGAGGCTACGCGGATGCCACGTAAGGGTACGGCGGTGCCACGCGAAGCTCCGGCAATGCCACGTCTCACCCGTTCATCACCGCAGACGGCCCGGCTCTCGCCAGTTGTCCCTGTCCTATAGGTCCCATTCGTCCCATAGGTCCCATCCGTCCTATCGTTGATCCTTCGCGAAGCTACGGCAATGCCGCGCGAAGCGACGCCAACGCCACGCGAAGCCCCGCCGCTGCCACGCGAATCTACGGCGACGCCACGCGCAGCTCCGGCGACGCCACGCGAAGCCCTGGCGCTGCCCCGCGAAGCGGCGCCGCTACCCCGCGAAGCCCCGCCACTGCCACGCAAACCCCCGCCAATGCCGCGTCACGCCCACTCATCGCAGCAGAAGACTGGTGGCGGATCTTCCGGGCGTGCGGTTCCGCCGGGCAAAGCCCGGGGCTAGCAGGACTGCACCTTCCTGCACACAGGCGCAGGCTGGCCGGCGCCCGCGCTTCGCCCGGGGGTGCTGCAGCAGACGCCCCCGCCCCCGCCCACGCGCCCCGCACAGCCCCGAACCCGCGCAGCCATCCTCAATCCTCAATCCTCAATCCGCGCGTCGAGCGCGCCTCTCCGCGCGTCAAGCGCGCCCGGGCCACGCCAGCGCTTCGGCAAACCCGCTGACTGCGCCGCGGAGCTCGTCCGCGTGAGAGCTGGCCATCCCGTCGAGCTCCCGGGCCAGCACGCCGCTGACCGTCGTCCGTTCCTGTTCGGCGAAGTGCTCCAGCATGGCCACCTGATGCCGCGGCAGCCGCACGTGCAGCTCGGCGAGCCGCATCCCGGCCGGCAACACCCCCGCCGCCTCCGCCCCGAGCGCCTCCTCGATCGCCTCCGCCCCCCACAGCTCCAGAGCCTTGGCCATCAACTCCTCCCGCCCCACGCGCTTCCCGAGCCCCGTCGCCCCCACCTCCACCTCTCCAGCGCGAACGGCCCGAGACATCTCCCCCCGCGACCACCCCAGGAGTGCGGTAGCCTCATCAACCGTGACGTGCGAACCCTGCTGGAGGAAAATGCTGCGAATGCGGTGGATGAGGTCTGGGTCGAGCATGAACGTGCGCCTCCTTCGTTTGCTCGATAGAGTACAGAGATTACCTCTAAAGAGCAAGAGGTGCAGCACGTGGTGACGCCAACCACGCAGCCGGAAGGTGAGCTGTTCGGCCGCCGTCTCCGCGAGGTCCGCCAGAAGCGCGGCCTGACCCAGCAGGCAGTGGCGGATGCCGCCGGCATGTCGCTCACCTACATCAGCAACATGGAGCACGGCCTCAAGGTGCCGAGCCTGACGACGATCATCCGCCTGGCTGTGGCGCTGGACTGCAAGGTGATGGACCTCGTGGGAGCGTTCGACAAGACGGATTTGCGGGCGTTGCTGCCGAAGTGACAAGGGAGACAAGCAAATGCCACAGGATCGAGAAAGCGGCCGTCGTGCAAGCCAATGGGGTCGCGAAGCCGGCGCTCTGATCGCGGAAGCAATCGGAGCGGTCAAGCTGCGGAACGTCAGCAACGAATGTCTGTTCCGCAGGAAACGAGTGGTCATCAAGTGCGCTCACGAGCGGACGCTGTATGTCGGCGTGCTCTCAGACATGCTCCTTCGCGTCGACGAGGTCATCGGCGCCTTCGAGCGAGCTGACGGGGCATTTGATCTCCGCGTCCTGACACGAGACGAGTACCTCCGTCTGATGCGGCCATCGAAGAGTCTCAGCCACGTTCCGGACCGGGGGCAGCAGGTGCGCAGACGAGACTTTGAGGCGCACGGGACGTACATGACCAGCATTCGGGTCTCATCGTAGGTTGAAGCTGGCAGCGGATGTTTAATGTTAGATTTGCCCAAAATACCTGTCAGTTAACGCCAAGCGAGGAGGCCCTTGATTGGGGAAAGATGCGTTTGAGGTGATACCGTCCGCCAAGAGGTTGATGTTGTCGCTTCGCGACATGGGATATGACTTCGTTCAAGCGGTCGCCGATATCGTTGACAATTCCATCGCAGCTCGCGCCTCGGTCGTCACCATCGAAGTCCGTTACGCAGGGGAGGCGTCATTCATCAGGATCGCAGACAACGGCCACGGCATGAACCCGCAAGGGATCCGCGAAGCGCTCCGATATGGTTCTAAAACGACTTATCGAGAGCATGACCTCGGTCGTTTCGGCCTCGGTCTTAAAACCGCATCACTTAGCCAGTGCAGGCGACTGACGGTCGCGAGTCGTACAAGCGAGACACGCGCAGATATCACGGCGTACGCGTGGGACATTGATCACATAGAAAAGAATGATCGGTGGGAAGTCCTTCCAATCTCACGCGACGCAATGTCTGGGATTTTGCGCGAGCCGCTTGCGAACTCTCCCGGAACAGTCGTGCTTTGGGAGCACATCGATCGAGTCGTGAGGTACTCGTACGCGGAAGTGGCGCGAAAGCAACTCATGGCGATGTGCCGCGAACTCGAATTGCATCTGTCGATGGTATTCCACCGATTCCTCGCGGGTGAGGTTCGCGGGAAGAAATTGAAGATCATTCTGAACGGCAACACCCTCGCGCCTTGGGATCCATTTGCACGCGGCGAGCGGCAGACGAAGGAACTCGAACCGTTTGAGTTGAAGCTCGACGATGAAGGCGTGAAAGGAACCGTTCGTGTGGAACCATTCGTCCTGCCGCACCAGCTCGAGTTCAGTTCACCGGAAGCTTTCCGAATTGCAGGTGCAGGTAGATGGAATCAGCAGCAGGGCTTCTACATCTATCGGGCCGGTCGGATGATCCAGAGCGGGGGCTGGTCGGGTCTGCGCACGCCTGACGAGCACTCGAAGTTGGCGCGAGTCGCGTTGAGCTTCAGCCCCGAACTCGACACCGCATTCAAGATCAATGTCGCGAAAATGCGCGTGCAACTCCCGCCGCAGCTTCGCGAGACCCTTGAAAATGGTACCAAGCCGGTAATCCGAATCGCACAGGACAGATACCGTAAAAAGGATGGTACTCCCGAAGGGACGCAGCCTCGATCGAGCGGCGCAGTAGCCTCGGTCGAAATGCAGACGCATCGCGAAGTGCATGTCGCCAGCAGCTTCACGGCAACCGTTCTGTCGCCGAAATCCGACGTCACGACGTTCGACTCGATCGCCAGCCTTATACTGAATGCTGCGCAGCCGCGAGAGCGAAAGGTGGTTGAGCGTGTCGTACGTCGGGCGAGAGCTGCTCTGCAGGGGCGGGAATGAGTCCGGAGGAGGCTCTTCGTCTCGTTCGGTTCCTGATGGCTGCAGGGGTCGACCGTGAGACAGCTATCGCGAACCCCGTCGTACCAGTAAACCAGCAAGCGGAGATTCGTGCGCGGCTCGCTCGCGAGGATTTGATCGTCCTGACGCCAGTCCGTTTCATAGAGGGCGAGCATCGCCGCGACTGGCTGACGGATGTCGATCGCACGGGCTGGTACTACTGGCCAGCGCTCCGTCAACACCTCGCTCTCGTCAAAGGTTGGCAGATGAATGCAATTCGAGATCTCGACGAAGTCTCGAATCGGATACTTAATCATCTTTCGCCTCCGAGCGCGGAGGCTTTTGATATTCGCGGTCTTGTGCTCGGCTATGTTCAGAGCGGAAAGACTGCCAACTACACAGCGCTGATCGCCAAAGCGGCGGACGTCGGGTACCGCTTGGTGATCGTACTCGCGGGAACCGACAATGGGCTGCGGCGCCAGACGCAGATCAGGTTGAAACGTGAGCTCGTCGGCTACAACACATCGCGTCCGAACGCGGTGCCGCTGCCGCCGATTGGACGCCAGTGGCATGAATTCACGCGCGAGGAACTGGATGGCGATTTTCGAAGCGGCTATGCGAATCATGCGGCGCTTCAGGGATCTCAGCCGGTCCTGCTGGTCGTGAAGAAGAATGGGCCGGTTCTGCGGCGTCTTCTCGCATGGCTGGACGAGGCTCCCGACGAGGTGAGGGAAGCGATCCCACTCCTGGTGGTAGATGACGAAGCTGATCAGGCGAGCATCGACACTCGTGGTACCTATCAGGCTGAAGACGATCCAGTTCCTGATGATTACGAGCCACCGTCCATCATCAACGGCCTGATCCGCGATGTGCTGAGGAGGTTCCGCCGGCGAGCTTACGTAGCGTACACCGCGACGCCCTACGCAAACATATTCATTCCTCACGACACGTTTGACCCGGAACGCGAGAACGATCTTTATCCTAAGGATTTCATCGTGGATCTTCCGAGGCCACACGGCTACGTTGGCGCTGAGGAACTGTTCGGGCGTCTCAACCCGGAGGATCAAACACGGACGCAGGGCCTCGACGTCGTGCGAACTGTATCAACCGAGGACTTGGTCGTTCTACAGCACGGCACGATTCCTCCGTCGCTCGAAGTGGCAGTTCTTGACTTTGTGCTTGCCGGCGCCGGGCGCGCGGCGCGCGGCGACCGCGATGCGCCGGCCACGATGCTCGTTCACGTCAGCAGACTAGTGATGGAGCAGCAGGTGCTCGCCAACCGGCTGAGGGAACTCTTCGAGCAGCTGCGTGACGAATGGCGGTATGACCGCGCTACCTTACGCGAGCGACTGGCAAACCGATGGGCGACCCAGTTTCAGCCGGTTACGCGCGCCGCGCACGTTGATCGCGAGCGCCCGTTCGACCTAATCGAGCCGCATCTCGGTCCGTTTTTCGAGGCGGTGCAGATCCGTGTCGTCAACAGCCAGACAGGCGAAGGCCTCGACTACGAACGAGAACCCTCGCTGAAGGCGATCGCCGTTGGCGGTAACCGTCTCGCCCGTGGCCTCACCCTGGAGGGCTTGCTCATCAGCTATTTCGTCCGGCGCAGCGCTACTTATGACACGCTCATGCAGATGGGGCGATGGTTCGGGTTTCGGGAAGGCTACGAGGATCTGACCCGCCTCCACACGACGTTAGAGCTGGCCAGTTGGTTCACCGACCTCGCTTTTGTCGAGTTCCAGCTGCGCGAGGACCTGCAGGTATACGAGCAGCAGGGACTCACGCCCTACGACGTCGGGATGAGGATCTGGAGCCACCCGACCATGCAAGTGACAGCTCCACTGAAGAGGCGGTTCGCCGAACGTACTGAGCTGAGTCAGTCGTACAGCGGCGCCCTTGCTCAAACTTTCAAGTTTCCTCTCAGCCGCCTAGACACACTAGCGCTGCACGCGGAGAGCAACCGCCTGACGATTCGCGAATACATCGCGCGCCTCGGCGACCCGGCAAGCAACGCGGATGGAAGATGGGTGTGGAAGGACGTGCCTGCGGACATCGTCATGTCTTTTCTCCGCAGTTGGCAGGTAGAAGACAGCAGCGGGGTGTCACTTCCTCTCATCCGCGCGTACATCGAGCGGCTGGTGGGTGCCGGGGAACTGGTGCGATGGACTGTCGCGGCGCGTGGTCTTCAAACGCGAAGTGTTGAGCTCGGAACAGCGGAATGGGGTTCGGGTGTGGTGCTCAATCAGATCAGCCGTACGCGTATTCTCCGGACTGACTCGCTGGGGGTCATTACCAGTCCAGGCGACGAGGCGATTGGTCTAACTGACGCTCAAAGAGCAGAGGCGCGGCGACTCCAGAGCGCTGGGATCGGCGCGAATCAGGCGGCGCGGTATGCGCGTCCGCCCGAAGAGGCTTTGCTGCTGCTTTATCCGATTAGCAGACGCTCCCGCCCGGAGGAACGCGCAGACGATCGAAAGCCGCTGTACGACAACCTCTCGGATCCCCGCGCGCGGGACCTCATCGCGATCGCTATCTCATTTCCGCCCTCGCGTCAGAATGTTCCTGTTCGCGCTTATCTGGAAGGCACCGCACGCTGGCGGCCGGTGGATGAATGAGTGATCTGTCGGATATCTGGTCTCTGCTACAGATGGAGAATCCGACAGGGGATCGTCTAGTCGCGCGTCCTGCTTATCCAGAGACTGCCGCTGGACTGCTTCTCGCGCTCGATAAAGACGGGCGCGCGCATATCCTCGTTCCGCTCGCGAGAGCCGACCCGTCACTCGATGACCGTCGCAGCCGTGGCCTCTCAGTGAGGACGCTGGAACTCGACGTACAAGGCGGGCCAGACAGGCGTCGATACATCGATGTGACAGCTGTCGACGTGCCTGGAAGAGACGCTCTCGATCTGATCGCTCGTGACCTGCGCGATCGGCTGAATGATCGAGGAGCAGAACCGACAGCGGCTGTGGCAGCCGTTATCGGCCTGTGGAGACGGTTCTGGTCAGTGCCAGCCGATTTGGGGCTGACGCGAGAACAGGAAATCGGCCTGTTCGCCGAGCTGTGGTTCCTTCGTTTCTGGCTCATCCCGCGGGTCGGTCCGGCTGAGGCGATCCGTCGGTGGCGCGGACCGTTCGGAAGTCGTCATGATTTCGAATGGGTTGGTCGATCGGTCGAAGTGAAAGCAACGACATCATCTAGAGGACTCATTCATCGCGTCAACGGCATCGATCAGCTTCAGGGTCCTGAGAACGGCTCTTTGATCCTGTTCAGCCTCCGCGCGCGCGAGGAAGCTGGAGCTGGGAACACGCTGCCGGTCCTTGTCGCGTCCTGCAGTGAAGCAATCGGAACCGCCGCTGAGGTGCTCGATGCATTTGAGGCGGCGATAGCAGCGGCAGGCTATCCGGCGGCAACCGCTCCCGGACGGGACGATCTGCGCCTCCGTATCGTAGAGGAACATCTGTACGCGGTACGTGACGACTTCCCTCGGCTCACGTGGCCGATACTCGGCCGCGAACTCCGAGGTGTGGAAAGGATCGACTACGACATCAACTTGGCCGGCTTCGAGCACCTCAGGATTGCAGCGGACGGCGTGGACGTTCACCTGACCTGATATGGCGGAGAAGCGTATCCCGGTGATCGACTTGTTCGCAGGACCTGGTGGTCTGGGAGAGGGATTCTCCGCATTCTCACCTGCCGCGTCTGGTCCTGCGTTCCGGATTGGTCTATCGATCGAGAAAGATCCGACCGCGCGGCAGACGCTCCGTCTGCGGAGCTTCTTCCGGCAGTTTCCGCAGGGGGACGTGCCGGACGCCTACTACCGCTTTCTTCGGAAAGAAGTTCAGGAGCAGGACGTATACCGTGCGTTCCCGCGTGAAGCAGCAAAAGCAGACCGTGAGGCTTGGCGGGCCGAGCTTGGCGCCGAAGAGCCTGCAGAAATCGACCGACGTGTCCAGAAGGTAATCACCGGTTCCGATGCGTGGGTTCTGATCGGTGGGCCGCCATGCCAAGCGTATTCACTCGTTGGCCGTGCGAGGCGTGCCGGAGACGAAAACTTCGAACGCGATCATCGGCATTACCTTTATCGCGAATACTTGCGGATTCTGGCGCGTCACCAGCCTGACGTGTTCGTGATGGAGAACGTGAAAGGGATCCTGTCGGCGACACTGGACGGGAAGCACACGTTCCAGAGGATACTCAGCGACCTGCAGCGACCCGAAGATCCGGATCAACCGTCGCGCAAACGGGTCTCGTATCGTCTGTATGCCATCTCGTGCGAACAGGTCGAGGACGGGTCGCAACCAGAACCATCTGATTTCCTCGTGCGCTGTGAGAATTACGGGGTACCGCAAGCGCGCCATCGAGTGATCGTCCTAGGCGTTCGTGAAGGCAGCGGCCGTGCTCCGGGCGTCCTAAAACGGGCGCGATCAGTGCCGACGATTGCCGAGACCATCGGTGACCTGCCACCGCTGCGCAGCCAGCTGTCAGGCACCTCGAACGACGCCACCTCGTGGCTTGCCGCCATTGCTCGCGGCGCCGAAATCATCAAATCGGTGCGACCTGACAAACTGCTGCACGATGTTCTGTCCGAGGCGCTAGAGAGAGCCCGTGGTGTAACGGATCTTGGCGCAGAGTTCGTTAAAAGTTCCAACCGGCCGCGATACCGACCGAAGTGGTTTTACGATAGCCGGATCGGCGGCGCATGCAACCACAGCGGTCGGCGCCACCTCGCGGCCGATGTCCAGAGATATTTCTTTGCCGCCACCTTCGCTGCCGCCGGGAACGGGAATGCGCGATCTCCTCGTTTGGCCGATTTCCCGCCGCAACTGCTGCCTGCCCACGCGAATGTTCTTCAAGGGATCGAGGAAGGCAAGTTCTCGGATCGGTTCCGTGTGCAGGTGAAAGATCACCCTTCGACGACGATCACTTCGCATATTGCCAAGGATGGCCACTACTACATCCACTACGATCCATCGCAGGCGAGGAGTCTCACGGTGCGCGAGGCAGCTCGCCTGCAGACATTTCCCGACAACTACTTTTTTTGTGGACCGCGCACGAGTCAATACCAGCAGGTCGGAAACGCAGTGCCTCCATTCTTGGCTCATCAGATCGCAGCAATCGTCTATTCGCTGCTCGCCTGACGCGATGGTCGACAGCCTTTCACCGGAGCGGCGTAGCTGGAACATGGGTCGCATCCGCGGACGCGACACCACACCCGAGCGGATCGTTCGATCCGCGCTCCACCGGCTCGGCCTGCGCTTTCGCCTTCACTCGGGTGCCCTCCCTGGACGTCCTGATGTCGTCCTGCCGCGCTGGAGGACGGTTGTGTTTGTGCACGGCTGTTTTTGGCACCGTCATCAAGGCTGCCGGCTAGCATATACACCCAAAAGTCGCGTCGAGTTCTGGTCCGGTAAGTTCAAGGACACGGTCGAGCGCGATCGACGCTCGACAGCAAAGCTTGAGCAGTGTGGGTGGCGCGTGATCGTCGTTTGGGAATGTGAAACAGCTGATCGCGAGGCGCTCAGCGCCGCGCTGGCCCGACTGTTTCAGATCTCCACGGGAGATTGACGATTGTCGCAGCGTCCCACGTTGCGCGGTCCACGCTTATACCGCCTTTTCCTTAGAAGCGTGCAGTGCATGTGAAGGTCGAAACGCCCGGAAAGGCGGTCAATCAAGGGAGATCGACTCACTGACGCCGATGATCGTCTTACGACGCTACAGATAAAGTCAGCGTCTGATCGACTCGCGGTTTTCTTCAGCCTCGTGAACTTGGCTGATCGCTCAGGGGTGATCCGCAAGTCGCGTTACGAGGTTGCGCCGTGCTGGATCCAGATTAGGAGAGAACCATAGAACATCGCGCAGCGCCGGTTTCGGCTGCTGCGCTATGGGGTGATACCCTCCCTCGGCGGGAGGATCGATGCGGCTTTTGGATCTGTGGCAGTCTGATTCGACAGTTGAAAACAAACGCTTGGAGCAGATCATCGCGTTTGCTGGCGACGGCCGGTTTTCGGAAGATAACGAGACGTCACGTGAATTTCGTGAATATCTGAGCCGTGTCAGCCCGGAGAAGCTAAAAGCGTATTGCGCCGAGTGTCTCAGCGGCGAGAAGTTCGCGGCGGCAGCGTTTGCGCTGCAGGACATCATCAACGAGATCGGAAGACGCCTCGGTTTTACGGTTCGGCCCGGCCGCTACCGCGGCGTCTCGGGTCAGATTGGCTATGACGGTTTGTGGACCCTGCAGAGCGGTCATGTTCTGGTCGTCGAGGTCAAGACGTCCGATGCTTACCGTGTCTCGCTGAAGACTGTTGCGGGATATCGAAATAGTCTCATCAATGCCGGCACGATCCCGAAGGACGAGTCCTCCTGTCTGATCATCGTCGGCCGTCAGGATACAGGCGGGCTGGAGGCGGAGATTCGAGGGTCGCGGCACGCGTGGGAGATGAGGCTCATCAGCATCGATGCATTGCTGAAGCTCCTCGATCTCCGGCAGCGGCTGGATCATCCTGGCGTGGTTCGGAAAGTCGGCGAGATCCTCGTTCCGCACGAGTTCACGCGAGTGGATGACATCGTCGACCTAGTGTTCGAGACGGCTGAGGATACGCTGCCAGAGCCGCCTGTTGCCGCGCTGGATGTGGCAGAGGTCTCGGATGATGACGGTGACGAAGAAGAGGATGCCGCCACTCCGCGACTCGATATGGTGGCGGTAGCGCGGGAATCGGCCGCGCGTGTCGCATCAAAGCTGAAAGTGCCTCTGATCCAGCGTTCCCGCGGTACGTTTTCGTCTTCAGATGAAACGGTGCGACTCGTTAGCGCATACTCGCGAACGTATGGAACCGCTCCGGAAGGTGGCTTCTGGTTCGCTTTTCACCCTTACCAAAAAGAGTTCCTTGAGCAGGGAAAGCAGGCGTTCGTTGCCTTCATCTGCGGAGATGCCGCCACGGTGCTATTGATCCCGCTCGCGGAATTCTCGCGCTGGCTGTCGGGCCTGCATGAAACGGTCTCCCCAGCCCGGCGGTACTGGCATGTGCGCATCAAGAGACGGAACGGTCGATTCACTCTGAGCCGTCGGAAGGGCCACGAACGAATCGACCTCACGAAGTTTCTCATCTAACGGACGTACAACTCTCATCATGTACGCGCCGCTGCAGCAGATGGTGAGTGCGCGTGAAATCGCATCATCCGGGTAGACACAATGTGCAGAACCTCACTCGCCCTTCGCTGCTCTACCTGAAGGCCGCACTGTTCGCCATCGCCGGCACGGCCGCTGCCGCGCTGCTGATCGCGCAGCAGCCGCGCCTCACCACGGCTCTGCTGCTCGGCATCGCCGTGTGGGCGTTCTGCAGGGCGTACTACTTCGCCTTCTACGTCGTCGAGCGTTACGTCGATCCGTCGTACCGCTTCTCCGGTCTTGGTTCGTTCGTGCGCTACCTGGGCCGGCCGGCGGCGTGACCGGGCTCGCGCGTAAGATCGCCGCACGATGTTCTTCCTCTTGCAACGGCTTCGCGGCCAGCCGCTGCTCACGCCGCAGCCGCTCGCGGCTTCCTGGCCCGCGGACGCCTCGGCGATTCCGGCCGAGAGGTGCCGGTGCGCTACACGGTCCGCAGCGGGGGCTGCCCGGGGGACATCGCCGGCGACGCGGCCAACGGCCTGCTCGTCTCGCGGCGTGTGGCAGACGAGTTGGAGCGCATTGCGGGGGATGCCATCGCGCTCGTGCCGGCCGTCCTGGACGGTGTGCCCGAGGAGTGCGAGCGCCGCGAGTACCTCCTGCTGCGCGTCCGGCACGTCGTGTCACTGAGCGCCATCGACGCCATCGCCATTCCGGTCTTTGCCGTGCGGTTCGAGGTCGATTCCATTGGCATCACCGCGGAGGCTCGCGAGCGGCTCGAAGCCGTAGGCGTGGCTGCGGAGCATTTCGCGGAGATGCTCTTCGCCGGGTAGCGGATAAGCCCGGCCGCCTGGCGATCACCGTCTCGTCCTCGCTCTTCGTCCGAACGGTGGCGCGGCGCTGCGCTGTCGCCTCCAGGCATCGCCGGCGGCGCATCCCTCAACCCCGACGCTCACGTCTCTTCGAGCACGATCGCGGTGGGTCTCAGTCCCCGAGCGGGCGTTTTGAGCACCGATCGCGGTGGTTTCAGGTCCGCCATCCGTGGTTTCGGGTCCGATTACGGTGGTTGAAGCACCGCTCACGGTGACTGGTTCACCGATCACGGTGGTTCGAAGTGCGATCACTGTGGTTTCAGGTGCGATCACCGTGGATTCAGGTGGGAGCACCGTGGTTTCCGGTGCGACCAGCGCAGTTTCGACTCCGATCACCGCGATTCCAGGTGCAATCACCGTGGTTTCCGGTGCGACGATCGCAGTTTGGATTCCGCGCGCCGCGGTTTTCGGTGCGGTCGCCGCGGTTTTCGGAGCGCTCGCCGCGGTTTCAGGTGCGCTCACCGCGGTTTCGGGTGCGCTCACCGCGGTTTCCGGAGCGCTCGCCGCGGTTTCAGGTGCGGTGATCGCGGGTTCAGGTGCGCTCACCGCGATTTTCGGTGCGCTCACGGCGGTTTCGAGTCCGCTCGCGGTGATTTCGGGTCCGATTGCTGGTGGTGTGAGCACCGATGCCGGTAGCGCCAGCACGGATGTTGGTGGCCGGACCGCCGATCGCGGCGGCTGGAACGCCGATCGTGGCGGCTGGAACGCCGGCGCCGGCGGACGACGGGCAGCGCCGCTGCGAGCACCGTTGGTGGCGGTGCGTCCGGGAGTCGCGGTCGTCCACGGCTCTGCCGTCATCGCGTCGCGTGACTCCCGCCCCAATCATCCGTAGACCAGATGCAGAACCTCACTCGACCTGCGCTGCTCTACCTGAAAGCAGCACTGTTCATCATCGCCGGCACGGCCGCTGCCGCGCTGCTGATCGCGCAGCAGCCGCGCCTCACCACGGCTCTGCTGCTCGGAATCACTGTGTGGGCGTTCTGCAGGGCGTACTACTTCGCCTTCTACGTCGTCGAGCGTTACGTCGATCCGTCGTACCGCTTCTCCGGTCTCAGCTCGTTCGTGCGCTACCTGGCCGAGCGGCGGCGTAGCCCGTGACGGGCTCGCCGAGGAACGGCGCGCCGCTCGTGTGCAACACTCTGCCGATGACGAATGATCGTTCCGAGGCCAGGGCCGCGCGCGCCGCGGTGATCTACATCGACGTCGATGACACGCTCGTGCGCAGCGTCGGGACGAAGCGCATCCCCATGCCGCACGTCGTGCAGCACGTGCGCGACCTGCATGCGGCCGGGGCGGTGCTCTATCTCTGGAGCCGCGGCGGAGACGACTACGCGCGGACCGTCGCGAACGAGCTGGGCATCGCTCACTGCTTCCGCTCGTTCCTCCCGAAGCCGACGATCATCATCGACGACGAAGCCTTCGAATCGTGGCAGTTCGTCCGCACCATCCATCCCGCTTCGTGCCGCGACCTGCGGCCGGAGGATTACCGCGACACGCGTGCGTGAGCGGCGGCGGTCGCGCGTGAGATCGCGCGTCTCGTCCTCACGCCTCGTCGAGACGCTACGAGCCGTAGAACCTACCGTCGCGCCGCCGGATCTGCGAAACTCCTCTCGTGCCGTCCGCCATCGAGATGCTGGAAGCGCAAAGCGGCGCGAAGTGGGACGCGATCCGCGCGGCTCGTGCAAAGACGGATGACGTGCTGGCGCTCCTCGGAGCGGAGCTCGCGGACCTCGCCGATGCGAACTTCTCTGTCGTCGTGACCGGCTCGCTCGGGCGAGGCGAAGCGACCGCGGGCAGCGACGCCGACTGGATCCTCCTCGTCGACGGTCCGTCCGATCCGAACCACGCGATCCTCGCCGGCGACATTGCGAACCGCATCAGGAAAGTGGTGACGAAGGAAGTGGGCCGCACCGGAACGTTCGGCGGCATCGTCGCCAGTCACGAGCTCGTTCACTACATCGCCGGCACGCGCGATTCGAACGAAAACCTGACGCGCCGCATCCTTCTGCTGTCGGAGTCGCGCGCCCTGATCAACCCCCTGGTCCGGGAACGCGTCATCCAGAACGTGCTTGCCCGCTATGTCGTGCATGATCGCTCGGTGCAAAGCAGGAGCGGCGTGCGGCAGAGCGTGCCGAACTTCTTCCTGAACGACGTCGTCCGCTACTGGCGCACGATGGCGTCCGACTACGCTTCCAAGATGTGGGAGCGGCAGCGGGAGGGATGGGGCATCCGCAACATCAAGCTTCGTTTCTCGCGCAAGCTGCTCTTCACCTGGGGCATGATTGCCGCGTTCGCGGCCGAGGTGTTTCCCTCAGCGGAGCTTCAGCAGGTAGGGGATGACGATGAGTACTACCACGCGCTGGCGAAGCACATCGGCACGCTGACGGAGGTGACTCCGCTGGAGCTGCTCGCGCGGGTGGTGATGGCATGCGACGACAAGGAGCTGGCGAACAGAATCTTCTCCTCGTACGACGCCTTTCTCGGTGTGCTTTCCGATCCCGATCAACGCGAGGCGTTGGAGAAGGTGCCGTTCGAGCGCGCGCTCGACGAACCGGCTTATGCAGGGCTGCGCGATGCGAGTCACGCCTTTCGCGAAGGAGTTACCGGGCTGTTCTTCGATGCTCATCCGGCGCTCAAGCGCCTGATTCGCGGTTACGGAGTGTTCTGACATGAGACCGATCGGCTTTTCCACCGGCGCTCTGGCGAAAGGTGACGTCGCACGCGGTGTCGAGCTGCAGCGCACGCGGCAGCGCATCGACGCGGTGGAGCTTTCCGCCCTTCGCGATCACGAGCTGCCGGCCCTCGCGGCGGCCGCCGGCGCGCTCGACCTCCGTCACTTCTCCTATGTCTCCGTCCACGCCCCGAGCAAACTGGAAACGCTGGACGAGCAGAGCGTCTTCGAGCTGCTGGTCCAGTTGCCGGAGCCGTGGCCGATCGTGGCCCATCCGGACATCCTGCGGACGCCGTCGCTCTGGCGCCGTCTCGGCGCGCGGCTGTGCATCGAAAACATGGACGACCGTAAGACGACAGGGCGCACGCCGGCGGAACTGCGCGCGCTCTTCGAGCAGTATCCCGACGCGAGCTTCTGTCTCGACCTCGGACACGCGCGGCAGATCGATCCGACGATGGCGTCGGCGCTGCAGATGCTGCGCGAGCTCGGCGGACGCTTGCGCCAGGTGCACGTGAGCGAGGTGGGGACCCGCGGCGAACATCGCGCCCTCGGCGCCACGACGCGCCTCGCCTTCAGCTCCGTCACTCACCGCATCCCCGAGGGCTGCCCGCTGATCCTCGAATCCGTCATCCCGCCGGAAGACATCGAGCGCGAGCTGGACGCCGTGCAGACGGCGCTCGAAGCGTCGGCGGTACAAGTGGCGACGGCGTAGCCCGGCAGCGCGAGTCGGAATCGCCGCGCACGACCCACAGACACGCATCCGCTCCCGTTGACGCGGACGGACCGCGAACGTACATCTGTTCTGATGCTCCTCGCGATCCTGCTCGCCGGTTTCGCTGCCGTGGCGGAAGCGCCGGTGCGCGTGGTGCGGCTCGAGCTGCAGCCGGTCGAAGGCGCCGCGCCTTCCGGCGTGCTGCGACTCACCTCGGCTGTCGATCCGGACGACAGCCGCGACGTCCGCGCCGGCGCCGAGACCTCGCTGCCGGCGGGCAGCCGCTGGATCGTCTCCGGCTCCATCGAAGGTTGGTGGCTGCAGCCGGAGATGCTGGTCGTCGAGCCGGGTGACGCGCCGCTCGTCGTGACGCGCAAGGTCTGGCCGACGGGGCGGCTGGAGGGGACGATCGAGCTCGCGGACGCGAAGCTGTCGCCGCCGGAGACGCTCACCGTCACGATCGAGCAGCTGCCGATCCGCACCGCGCATCCGCTCCCCCGCGGCGCCTCGGTCGTCTGTCCCGTCGATCGCGACCGCCGCTGGCGCTGCGACCTGCCGGCGGCTCCGGCGCTCGATCTCGCCTTCCGCGCCGCCGCCTTCGTGCCGCTCTACCGCTGGGACGTGGCCGTCGCACCCGGCTCGGTCAGGAAAGCCGGCGCGCTGCGCCTGCGGCGCGGCAGCTCGGTCTCGGGCTGGGCGCAGGTCGAGGAGAAAGGGAAGCTGGCCAACGCGAAGGCGAGTCTCGTGCGCGTGGTGGCCGAGGGGGCGGATCCGCTGCTGCGGGAACGGATGCGGAGGCCGGTGGTCACGGCCGCCGTCGCGATGAACGGCTTCTTCCAACTCGCCGGCCTGGAGCCCGGCACCTACTCCGTCGTCGTCGAACAGCCCGGCTTCGCTCCGGCGACGCTGACGCCGGTGGAGGTGTTCGCGTCTTAGTTCGCCCAACATACGGCCCGGGCACATTTGGACTGCGGCAGCGCTGCTTCACCAGCTGCCGCTTTCCGCAGCCGCAGCGTCCAGCTGCGGCCCCCGTGGTGTGCCAGAAAAGTGGCAACTCGACGCTGTCACTGTGGAAAGCGGCAGCTGGTGAAGCGTCGCTGCGCAGTCCAAGCGCGATCCCCGGGCCGCGCAAATGCGGTGTTGTTCCTGGCCGGCACTCTCCGGGAGCCTATGCCGCTGACCCGCGGGGCCTTGCCACCGCGCTACGGGTTTGGGACAGCTCATGGGACGAATAGGACCGATAGGACGAATGGGACCTATAGGACGAATGGGACCTATAGGACGAATGGGACCGATAGGACGCACCCACCTGTGGCCACTCGACTTTTGCTAGTGGACCGCGCTGCTCCGTCCTATTCGTCCCATCTGTCCTATTTGTCCTATCCCGTCCTATCGCATCCCCGTGAAGCTGCGCCAGACAGAACGCTTCCTCTTCGCCGGAGTCCCCGACGGCACGTTCGCCATCCTCGGGCAGAGCGGCACCGCCACAAAACGTCGCGTCACCAACGCCATGACGGTGACGGTAGCGGCGGAAGGGCCGCCGGCCGAGGTGGAGCTGCGGCTGCAGCCGGTGACACGGGTGCGGGGCCGCGTGACGTCGCTGCGCGGTGCGGTGGCCGGCGCTCTGGTGAGCGTGCAGTCGGAGGCGACGCGCTTCTACACGCGCGTGACGACGGACCTCGAGGGCGCGTTCGAGACCGAGGTGCCGGAGGCGGCGCGCGGCGTGACGTTGACGGTAATGGCGCCCGGTCATGCGCTGCGCGCGTTCGAGGCTCCGGTCGACGGCTCCGACCTCGTGCTGCACGTCCCCAGCGACGGCGGCACCGTCCGCCTCCTCGGCATGGACACGCCGAACGCCAGCCTGCAGCAGGATGGCAAACGTCTCTGGGGTGGCGACCTGCTGTCGTGGTCGCGCAGTCACGGCGGCGCGGTGGTCCCGGGCGCCGCGCTGGAGCTGCCGGCGGTCTCGCCCGGCCTCTACCGCGCCTGCGCCGGCTCGCGCTGCGTGGAGCAGACGCTGGCGCCGGGTGCGGCGATTGAGCTGGATTTTCGGTGACGGCGCGTGGCGGGCGTTGTCCGTTGTCCGTTGTCCGTTGTCCGTGCTGCGCTCAGCGGGACGGCAACGCAACGTGGGGACCGGAAGTCTTGCGGCGCGGATCAATCCACGGCGATGTAGTAAAAGTGCGCCTGTCCCGACGACGGGTCGTAGTGCAGCCACGCCATGCCGGAGGCGAAACTGTCGTCGTACGGCTCGGCGGTGTAGCACTCCGCGGTTGGCGTCGCGGCGGGGGTCCACCACTCCGGTGCGTCTGATCTGCCGTGCGTCGCGTCCCGCCGGCACTCGTCCGCGCTCGAACGCTTGAAGCGCGTGCTGACGAGGGACGCCATGGTTGGCGGCGGGGCGTGGAAGCGCAGGAACTGCTTGTAGGAGTCGGGCATGCTGGACGTCCGACTGCGGACCTGCGTGACCGGCGCGCCGACAGGAAAGCTGAGCACGTCCCTGGCGGCAGAGGCATCCGTCGTTTCGTGCGGCTTCATGCCCCAGAACACCCAGCTGGCGATGAAGGCGATCGCGCCCGCCGCCACGAGTCCACCGACGAACGAAAGGAAACAGCCGGCCACCATGCCGCACCCGGACTCCCGCGCGGAGGCGCCCATGCTGATGACCATACCGATATTGCCACCGCGATCGCGCCCGCCGCCAGCATCGCCCAGAGAATCAGCACGCCTCAATGCCCACGTGCAGAGGGTAACCCGTCGTACGGCGGACGGATCAATCCCGCGCATCGGTGGTACGGGTCAGACCTTTCGTTTCGCGCGCAGGGGGTGTGCCGCCGGCTGTGCCGGCTCCGATGGTGGTGGCCAGCAACCCCCGGGCTTACGCCCGGGGCCAAACAGCGCTGCCGCCCGCCTGAGGCGGGCTGGGGCCAAAACGACCCCTCGCGCGCCTTCTCATCCAGTCCCATTCGTCCCATCCGTCCTATTGGTCCTATACGTCCTATCGTCCTCCCCGTGACTCTGCACCGGCTATCGAAGCGCCGCGAGTGCGGCGGCGGGGTCACACCTTTCCTTCGACCGGAAAAGGCCTGACCCTCCGCATTGGTCGCAGGGGTGTGCCGCCGGCTGTGCCGGCTCCGATGGTGGTGGCCAGTAACCCCGGGCTTACGCCCGGGGGCAAACGGCGCTGCCGCCCGCCTGAGGAGGGCTGGGGGCCCAACCCGACGCTCGCGCGCCTTCGTATCCAGTCCCATTCGTCCCATTCGTCCCATCCGTCCTATTGGTCCTATACGTCCTATCGTCCTGCCCGCGACTCTGCGCTGGCTACCGGCAGCGACGGTCGAGCCGCGCGCCGCCCGCGGACGTATCATCTCCGCCGGAGGATTGGATGCCGAAGACGACGAAAACCGCCGCAAGCAAAGGCGCGGCGAAACCGACGAAGAAGAGTGCGACCTCGCGTGGTGACGCGCCGTCTGCTGATGAACGCGAAGAGCTCCTCGAGACGCTGAAGGCGCGCTTCGAGAAACACAAGAATCGCCACAAAGGGATCGACTGGGCGGACGTCCAGGCGCGGCTCGAGGCGCATCCGGCCAAGCTGCGGTCGCTCGCGGAGATGGAGCGCACCGGCGGAGAGCCGGACGTCGTCGGCCGTGACGCGAAGACGGGGGCGTACCTCTTCTATGACTGCTCGGCGGAGAGCCCGTCCGGGCGCAGAAGCATTTGTTACGACCGGGAAGCGCTCGACTCGCGGAAAGAACACAAGCCGGCCGACAGCGCGATGGACATGGCCGCCGCGATCGGCATCGAGCTCCTGACCGAGGAGGAGTATCGCGCGCTGCAGAAGCTCGGCGAGTTCGACCTGAAGACGTCGAGCTGGATCGCGACGCCCGCGAACATCCGCAAGCTCGACGGCGCGCTGTTCTGCGATCGCCGCTACGACCACGTCTTCGTCTATCACAACGGCGCGTCGTCGTATTACGCGGCGAGGGGGTTTCGCGGGTCGCTGCGGGTCTGAGGTGCGGGGGTGCGCGTCTCAGGTGCGATGGGACGAATGGGACTCATAGGACGGATGGGACGGATGGCCGCTCGACGTCCCATTCGTCCCATGAGTCCCATACGTCCTATAGGTCCTATACGTCCTATCGTTCCCCTGGCCCAATGCTGCTCACGCGACACGTCTGCTTGGACGAGACAACATCCAGCCCGAGCGCGGCGAGGATGGCGCTGACGATCAGGAACGTCAGGAACCGCCTTCGGTTTGTGACGGGCGCCCGGGGCGGCTCTCTCTATAGGTCCTATTGGTCCTGTCTTCGGTCGCGCATGGCGCGCCAGCGGTCTTCGGCGGTTACGCCGCGCCTTCGCGTGATTGCGGCGATGAGGCGTCGGGCGAGGCGCCATGTGCGGGAGGTAAAGACCGCATCGAGCAGGTTGTCGCGCGTGCTGAGCTGCTCGCGGAGCGCTGCGTTCTTCGCGATGAGCGTGGCGTTCCGCGCGAGCAGCGCGTGGTTCTGAGCGGTGAGCGTCGCGTTTTTCGTGAGCAGCGTGGCGTAGCCGGCGAGCAACTGGAGGGTGCGTTGCGGCACCGGAGCGGCCGGTTTCGTCAGCGCGGCGCCGCTGGTCAGGTCGGCGACGAGCTGGCGCTGGCTCTCGTCGAGCAGCGAGTCCTCGCGCGTGCGGCCGCTGCGGTCGAAGTCGGTGTTGACGAATTGCCGGAGCTGCTCCGCTGAAAGCAGCGTCAGGCCTTCGACGCCGAAGCTCGTGAGTGCCGCGTGCAGCTCGCGCGTCACATGCTGCGGGTCGGCGAGCAGTTGCTCGTAGGAGACGAGCACGCGCGACAAGCCTTCGCTGTCGCGCAGCAGCGTACGCGTCGACTGCTCCCACGCCGCGAGCGACACGATGAGGGGCAGGCCGTCGCGCGTCTCGAGCGAGCGCGCCACGGCCATCGGATCGCGCCAGGCGAGGACGCACACCGGCTCGCCGAAGGCTTCCCGCCATATCGGGAAGAGGAGCGACATGCGCGGGTCTTTGACGACGAAGGGGCCGTGTCCCTGAAGCGACCGGGCGACGATGTCGCGCGCACGCTGCACGAATGCGGCGCGCGTTTCGTGCGGCAGGCGCGCGACGTCGGCCTCGTGCGTGACCATCCAGCTCGAGCCGAGGGCGGCGAGGATCTCGTCGCCGAGGCGCACGACCTCTTTGTGCTCCCAGAAGCCGGTGGGATTGAACATGTCGGGCGGCGGCAGGTCGTCCGGGCCGCCGACGTAGGCGCCGAGGGCGGCGACGAGCTGCGTGGTGAGCGACGTCCCGGAGCGATGCATGCCGAGGACGACGATTGGCCTCGACGGACGTTCCTCCGCCGCCGGCAATGCTTCGACGGCCTCCGTCTGCGGCACGAATCCCTCGGCACGCATGCGCGCGTGAAACTGCTCGATGCGCCGCTGCGTTGCGGGGTAGGGGCAGGGCATGAGGAAGCCGTCGTCGGTGGCGAGATGGTGATAGTGGAGGATCACCGGATCGGTATCGACGAACCACCGCGGCGCGGCAAAGTGCGTCGCGTTGATCTGGTGATTCATCTCCTCGGGCAGGTCGGCGCACGGCACGCCGGTCTGCGCCAGGGCGAGCGCGAGACTGGCCTGATGCATGTGCCGCACCGAATTCGACACGAGCTCGGGGTGGTCGGCCAGCTCCTGGTTGAAACGGCGCCAGACCGGCGCGAGCGTGCGGATGATCGGCTTCGGCAGCACGAGCACCCCACCGTTGTAGTACGGAATCGTCGCCTCGCCGGTGAGCGCGGTCGTGCGCGAGCGGGGCGGCTTGGGGATGCCGAAGTGGGCGAACAGCCGCTCGAACACCGCGTCCGTGACGGTGGCGCCGGGGGCAATCTTCGCCTGGAAGACGTCGTCACGCAGGTAGCGCGACGGGTCCTGCACGATGAGGGTGTCGCAGTCGAGCAGGATGTAAACGTCTTCCGGCTCGTCGAGCAACGAGGCGATGAGCTGATGGCGGTTCGCCGTCGGGTTGCGCGCATGAAAGCGGCTGACGGTGCGGACCTCCGCGCCGAGTGACTCCAGCGTTGCGCGCGCGTTCGCTTCCAGCTCGCCCACGCCGCAGACGACCACGCGTGCATTCGAGAGCGCGCCGCCGAACCAGCGGAGGGAGCGCAGCAGGCGCGTGGCCTGCGTGAGCATGCGCGGCGCGTTCTCGGTGAGCAGACCTACGACGCTGTTCATGACAGCAACTTCCGTTCGCGCAGCAGCGCGAGGATCGCGTCCGCGTTCATCTCGGGCGTGGCCGCCGTCGTCTCGACCGTCAGCTCGGGGGCGAGCGGCCGCTCGTAAGGATCGTCGATGCCGGTGACGCCGCGCATCTCGCCGCGCCGCGCCGCCGCATAGATCCCTTTTTCGTCGCGCGCTTCGCAGACTTCGAGCGGCGTGTCGACGAAGACTTCGAGGAAGCGCTGCGCGCCGACGAGCTCGCGCACCATGCTGCGCGCGGCGCGGTAGGGGCTGACGGCGGCGCAGACGACGGCGCCGCCGTGGCGGACGATCTCGGAGGCGACGAAGCCGATGCGCAGCACGTTGGCGTCGCGGTCTTCTTTCGAGAACCCGAGGCCTTTCGAGAGGTGCGTGCGGACGACGTCGCCGTCGAGGAGCGTGACTTCGCGCCCTGCCTCGAGGAGGCGGCTGACCAGGAGCTCCGCGGTCGTCGATTTGCCGGCGCCGCTGAGTCCCGTGAGCCAGACGCAGAAGCCGCGGCGGCGGTTCGCGTTCTCGCCGAGGATCTGCGCGACCTCCGGGCGGGTGAACCAGGCGGGGAGAGGTTCGCCCGCTTCGAGGCGGGCGCGGACGTCGGTGCCGGAGATCGACAGCACGCGGCTGCCGGTTTGCACGCGCGACGCTTCCTCGTAGCGGCCGAGATCCTCGACGTACACCAGCTCTTCGAACGGGATCGGTTGCATGCCGATCTCGGACGCGAGCCCGGCGACGAGCTGCTGCGCGTCGTAGGGGCCGTAGAACGGCCGGCCCTGCGAGTCGGTGCCGGGGCTGGCGTGATCGCGGCCGACGATGAAATGGGTCGCGCCGTAGTTGCGGCGGATGATGGCGTGCCACAGCGCCTCGCGCGGTCCGGCCATGCGCATCGCCAGCGGCAGCAGCGAGAGCACGATGCGCTCGGGATCGAAGTAGCGTGCGACGGCCTGGTAGGTGCGGACGCGCGTGTAGTGATCGACGTCGCCGGGCTTGGTCATGCCGACGACGGGATGCAGGAGCAGGACGCCGTCGACCGCTTCGACGGCGCGGTGCATCAGCTCTTCGTGAGCGCGGTGCACGGGGTTGCGGGTCTGGAAGGCGATCACGTTCTTGCGCGCCCGTTCGGCGAGCAGCGCGCGCACTTGCGCCGGTGTGCGGCGCAGCTCGCGGAAGTCGCGCGGCGAGCCGACGTCGAGGACGCGCACTTTTCCGCTGATGTTGCGGCGTCCCCAGGTCGCCATCTCGGAGACGAGCGGATGCTTCGCGTCGGTGGTGCCGAAGACGCGCGCGGCCACGTCGCCGCGGTCCCACTCGTAGATCTCTTCGACCGTCATGACGGCGAGCAACTCGTTGTGCGGGCCGCGCAGGACGACGTCCTGTCCTTCGTCGATGCGCAGGTCGTCGGCAACCGGCAGCGTCACAGGGATCGGGAAGAGCGTGCCGTCGGCGAGGCGCATCGTGGCGACGACGGACTCGAAGTCGGCGCGCGACATGAAGCGGTCGAGCGGTGAGAAGGCGCCGGTGGCCAGCAGTTCGAGGTCGCAACGCGAGCGCTCGGAGATCTGGATCGACGGGAGTGAGGCCGGATCGGCCGACCCGTCGAACAGATCGATCAGGGGGCCTCCGTACGGTTCGATGACGGCCATCGGCGGCGCATGATCTCATGGCGGGGTGAAATTCATCTCCCTCCACCACCGCCTCGGCGGTTACACGAGCCATCACTTCAACGAGGCGCACGGCATGATCGCCGAATGCGCGCGCCGCGGAAGAAAGCTCGAGCTGTTCATCCACCGCTACGCTCCGCCGGAGATCGTCCACGCACTCGATGCGAAGCCGGTGTTCGATGACCCCACGTTCCGCCGCGAGTGGAGCTTCGAGGAGCGGAGCGACCGCTTCGTGGCGATGCTGCACGAGCACGTCGACCCGAGCGTGCGTGCCGACGACTGCGTCATGACGACGATCGCCACCCAGCTCGAAACGCATGCGCTGACGCGCTGGCTCACGGAACTGCCGCGGCGGAAGAAGCCATGGGTGGTCATCACGTTCCTCAGCGACCGCTGGAACCGCGGAACGCGCGAGGAGTACGACCGGCAGATGGCCGAGCTCAGCAAGGTGCGCGAGCTCCTCGCGGGGCTGTCGCGGAACGACCGCCATCGGCTGCTCTTCTTCGCCGTCACCGAGCCGCTCGCGGCGGAGCTGTCACGCATCCTCGGCGCGGAGGTGGGCTACGCGTCGATACCGCTGCCGTACTCGGAGCCGCTGCCGAAGCAACCGAACGAACGCCCCCGCATCGCGATCCTCGGCGGGATGCGCGCGGAGAAGGGCTCGTATCTGGTGCCGGACGTCATCCGGGCATGCAGTGCGCGGCTGGACGTCGAGTTCCTCGTGCAGTTGATGAACAACTCGCTGAGCGACGAGGAGGCGGCGCGGATTGCGCGCGTCGCCGTGGAGCCGAACGTGATCGCGATTTCGGACGCGGTGAAGCAGGAGGAGTACATCGCCGCGCTGAGCACGGCGGATCTGGCGCTCTTTCCGTACGAGGTGATCCCGTACCGCCAACGGACGTCGGGCGTGTTCGCGGAGGCGGTGGTGTTCGGCATCCCGGTGCTCGCGACGGCGGGGACGTGGATGGCGCAGCAGATCGAGGCGGGCCACGCCGCCGGGATGGTGTTCGAGGAGCTGACGCCCGAGGCGATCGCGCGGACGGTGGAGCAGGCGGTGGCGGAGCTGGACGCGCTTCGCGCCCGCGCCGCGACGCTCGTGGAGCCGTGGCGGGAGACGATCTCGCTGACGGCGTACGTCGGGGAGGTGGAGCGCGCGATTGCGGCGCGGGCGGCGGCCGTGCGGGTGGGTGGGTGGTGGCGGCGGGGGCGGTGGTAGGGCGGGGAGCGATAGGACGTTTAGGGTAGCGCACGTGGCCGCCGGGATCGTGATGGAGCACTACGACGCTTCGTTACCGGAGGGCCAGTGGAACGCTTCGGCGAAGCCGGGGATGGCGGACGAGAGCTCGTGCAGATGCTCCACGGCCAGTTCGTCCAGCTCGTGCGTCAGCAGTTGCCCGATGGTCGTCTGCTGCCGCCGCGCGAGGTAGGCCAGCATCGCCACCTGATACCGCGGGAGAGGAGCGGTCAAGTTGCCGACGCGGAGCGCGTCCGGCAGCACCTCCGCTGCACGGTCGCCGAGCGACTCCTCGACCAGTTCCAGCGGCCACTGCTCCAGCGCCTTGGCGAAGAGCTCCTGCAGCGGGATCGCCTCACCGGCAGCGCCTGTCGAGACCTCGACCTCTCCCCGCTCGATCGCCGTCATCATCGCCTCGGCCGACCACCCGAGGAGTGTTGCCGCTTCAGAGATGCTGACGGATGCGCGCTCGTGTAGGAAGATGGAGCGAATGCGTGCGACGAGCTCTGGATCGGACATGGTGCGGCGCCTCCTCGATAACTCACCTATGATATATCTCACATGTGAGTTCGTCAACGGCTGGAGCACGCAAAAGTGACAGCGGCTCCGACGTCATCACAAATCTTCGGCGAGCGCGTGCGCGAGCTGCGTCAGAAGCGCGGGTTGACGCAAGCCGACCTGTCCGAACGCTCAGGCTATGCGCAAGGCCGCATCAGCGAGATCGAACGAGGAGAACGCGTCCCGACGTTGAACACCATGATCCGGCTCGCACGCGCGCTGGAGTGCAAGCCGACGGCGCTGATCTCTCCGTTCGATAAGGCGGATCTGAGTGCCTTGGCGTTGAAGTAGGCGGACGTGGCGAATTACGCCGAGGAGGATCAATGAGGAATGCGATCGTCGTCCTGTACCTCCTGGTCTGTGTTGCGAATGTTGCCGGACAGGGCAAGAAAGATCCGATGACGGAGCTGCAAGGCTGACGAATGGAGAGCACCCGCAACTGGTGCAGTGGATCGTGCGCATCGAGGCGGCCTTGGACGCGCTGCCGTCAGAGCTCTCTCAGTCCAGAATGAGTTTCAAATCCGGCTCACCCTCGCTGAGCGCCAGTTTGAGGCATGTCAGCAGCGCTGACGCTGCGGATCAAACTGAGGGGCTGAAGGGGACGCCGTTCTTCGGCAGAGCGTCGGACTAAGGTCTGGCCTCCATCGGAACGCTACTGGAGCGCCCTACGCAACCTCCAGGAACCCAGGTGACGCCACGATGTTTCGCTTGCGAAGTGGCTCAGGGCCGGCGGTTTGTGCACGGGCGAACGACCGCGGCATCTCTTCCAGTCCGGGGTCGAGCACCAGCGGCTCCTGCAGGGCGCCGACCGACGCGGTCCACGCCGGAGGTGTTGCGCCGCTACGGGACGCGAGAAGCTCGACGAGACCGGCGGCAACCGTCAGCTCACGCTCGGTCAGGCCGACAGGCTTCGACAACTGGTCCCACTGCACGACGTGCTGGGCGTCGGCGACGCACTGACGTGCCGTCAGCAGGTCGCCAGTCAGGAGCGCGCGAACAAGCTCAGGAATGTCCATGGACGATTAACCCGGCGGGTCGATGAGGCGTCGGTTGTGGAGGAGGGGTGGGGTTTTGATTTGGTCGGGCAGGCCGGATTTGAACCGGCGACCACCTGAACCCCATTCAGGTACGCTACCAGGCTGCGCTACTGCCCGACTCGGCGTGATGGTATCACGCGCGTGGGGTGCGTAACCGCCTCGCCGGGCGGGGGATTCCGGGGTGCTTGGTTTCCGGCTTCGTGGCGACCGCCCCTCACCCCGTCCTTCGCTTCGGGCGAAGGACATCCCTCTCCCCGCTTGGGCGGGGCGAGGGGCGACAAGGCGCTGCGCAGCGCGGCGGGTTGGGGGCGTAACCAGGTCCATCGCCACGGCCCGTGACCTGCCGTTCCCGGTGGTCATCCCGAACGAACGTGAGGGACCTGTGCGGGCTGGGCGCTCATAGATCCATCGTCCAGGTTCCCTTGCCCGTTTCCCCTCAGGGAGCTCGCTGTGGTTTCTACCGACGGTGTGGGCAGAAGTTCTGGCGGGGGACGATAGGACGAATAGGACCTATGGGACGAATAGGACCTATGGGACGAACCGCTGACCGCGCGCCTTACGCGCCGCGAACTGGAGGGGAATGGCGCGTCACTTTCGCCGTGTGCGGGGCGTCTACTCGACGATGACCGTTCGCGGCGTGTTCACGTGTCTGGCGTTCCTCGCCATGGCGGTCGTGCCGGTGGGGATCGGGGTGTGGGCGTGGCGGGTGCCGGCGCATGACGCGGGGACGCCTTGGGTGGCGTGGGGGCTCGTGGGGGTGGCGTTTTGCGTGGCGGGGGTGAATGCGTGGCTGTCGTGGGGGCGGGGGGTTCTCTACCGGCGGCGGCATGGATCGCTGGAGGGGTACCGCTTCGTGTCGGGGTTCCCGCTCGTGGGGGCGGGGGTGGCGGTGCTTGCGGTGATTCTTGCGTTTGGGCACGACGGCGTCGCGGCGATCGCGCTGCTGTCGATGGTGGTCGCTCCGGGGAGTCCGCTGTGGTTTCTGCCGGTGGTGTGGAGACAGCAGCTGTGGCGTCCGTGAGGGGCGCGAACGTGCCCGTTACGGCAGGTTCGCGGCCCAGAGGATCATGTATTTGGTGACTTCGATGTTGCGCGGTGTGGGGACGACGGAGACGTCCTCAATGGCCTTCGCCTTCGAGGTCAGCTCGTCGCGGCGGATCTCGACTTCCTTTTCCCAGGCGCGCTGGATCTGGGCGATGTTCTCGCGGTAGTCGACTTCGCGAACGGAAACGCCAGCGTCGGCGATGGCGGCGGGGCGGCCGCTGGTGATGTTGTAGAGGGCCTGGCCCCAGGCGACGTTGACGTCCTGGCGCTTCTCGTCGCGATCGCGCTCCTCTTCCTTGGAGTCGATCTCGCGCTGCTCGCGCTCGGACTTTTCGCGGAGCTGGTCGATGCGGCGGCGGAACGTGCTTTCGAGGCGCTCCGACTCGTCGTTGAGCTGGCGATTCGCCTCCTCGAGGCAGCGCTGCAGGAACGATTCGCGCGGCTCGTTCGGTTCGCTCCACAACCCGAACGCGGGGTTATGGAAGATGTGCAGCCGCTCGTTCTGCTCGAGGAACTGCTTGAATGTCTCCTCCGAGCGCGCGGCCGAGGCGACGAGGGCCTCGGGGGCGAGCGCGGAGACGGTCTTGTGCTGCGGCTCCGGCGTGGCGCGGATGTCGAGCTCCTCGGGCTCGATCAGCGACGCGTGGTGCCACAGCACTTCGCCGCCGTTCGGCTCGATGGGGGCGACGTAGGAGCGGATCGCGGTGTGGTGGGTACCGCTGCGTCCTTCGACGTGCGTGACGACGCCCTCGGCGAGGACGAACGGCCGGTAGTCACCGCTGCCGCCGTAGACGTAGAGCTGCTCGATCGTGGAGCGGTCGCGGCGCGCGTGCAGGAAGCGCGAGCGCGGCGCGGCCGCCACCTGGGCATCGGTATCGATGGTGAGGCCGTGGAGGACCGGCGTGGCGTCGAGGACGCGTCCCGGTACCGCGGACAGCGCTTCGACGATGGCCTGCCGGCGGTCCGGCGGGAAGAGGAAGACGATGCAACCGCCGCCGCCGGCGCCGCAGACTTTGCCGCCCCATGCGCCGGCGCGCGCGCCGGCTTCGATGGCCTGGTCGATCTCCGGCGTGGAGATCCCTTCGATCAGCGCCTTGCGGTTCTCCCACTCCTTCGCCAGCGCGCGGCCGGCGGCCTCGTAGTTCGAGGCTTCGAGCGCGCGCTCCATCTCCAGCGCGGTCTGGGCGATCGCCGCGAGGCCGTCGTGGACGCGCTTGTCGCCGTCGATCTGCCGCTTGTACATCTCCCAGTTGTTGGTGCCGGAGAAATGCTGGACGCCGGTGTAATGAAGGAGGAAGTGCGCGCCGAGGTCGGTGGAGGCGTGCGAGAGGGCGACGCGTTTCGGCGTGCCGGGCACGAGGTGTAGTGACGCGAGTCCGCCGAACACTGGCGGAAAGTAGTCCTGGATCCCGGCGGGGACGCCGAGGAGGCGGGTCTCGAGGTCGCGGACGAGCCAGATGAGGTTCTCGCCTTCGACCGGCTGGCCGGCGATTTCCGACAGCGCGCGCACGAGCGTGATCGTCAGCGCCGAGGAGCCGCCGAGGCCGGAGCCGCGGGGGGCGTCGGTGCGGGTGGTGATGCGGATGCCGGTGAGCTTGAAGTGCTCCAGCGCGCGATGCACCAGCGCCGCTTTCGGATCGGCGGCGAGCGCGTTGAGCGATTCGTAGCGCTGCTTGTACTGGGTGTCGGCGAAGTTCAGCTCGATGGCGCCGTCGCCGGTTTCAGCCACTTCCGACTCGGCGAAGAACGAAATCGCCACGTTGACCGTGCGCGAGCCGGGGTGGAAGAGGTAAAGCGGCCACAAATCGAGGGTACCGCCAGCGAGATCGGCACGCACTGGCGCGCGAACGATGACTTTTTTCATGTGTGGGAACCCGATTTTGCTAGAAGAGTGCCCGGCGCTTCTGTCCGTTTTCGGCCAATGTACGCTGATCGCTGTCGAGTTTCGGCAACGTCTGCGCAACGTGGTTGCGGAAGCGGCGGAGGGAGTCGCCGCCGAGCGGGTCGGGCGTGATGGACTTGAGCTTGAGGGGATCGAGCCACGCGCCGTTGTCGCGCACGCGGTAATCGAGGTGCGGCCCGGTGGCCAGGCCGGTCTTGCCGACGTAGCCGATGACGTCGCCCTGCGTCACCTTCGTCCCCTTCTTCACGTCCTTCGCGAAGCGGGAGAGGTGGAGGTAGTACGTCTCGATGCGGGAGGAGTGGCGGATGCGTACGTAGTTCCCTTCGCCGCCCTTGTAGCCGGCCTCGAGGACCACGCCATCGGCGGTGGTCATGACGGGCGTACCGACGGGCGCGCCGTAGTCTACCCCGTAATGAGGACGGAAGTATTTCAGGACGGGATGGAAGCGCTTCTTGCTGAAGCCGGAGGTGAGGCGGGGGAACTTCAGCGGCGCCTTGAGGAACTGCTTCTTCAGCGGAGCGCCGGTGCGGGCGTAGTAGCCGGCGCGGCCGTCGCTGTGCTCGTGACGGAAGGCTTCGTAGGTGTTGCCGCGGTGGTTGAAGCGCGCGGCGGTGATGGGGCCGTAGCCGACGAGATCGTTGCCGGCGTAGCGCTTGGTCACGACGAGGCTGAAGGAGTCGCCGTTGCGGAGCTCGAAGAAGTCGATGTCCCACTGGAAGACGTCGGCGAGCTGCTGGACGAGGCCCGGCCCTTCGCCCGAACGGCGCAGAGCCTCATAAAGCGACGACGTGACCTCGGACGAGACGACCGTCTGCACGTCGCGAATCGTGGCCTGCATGGGGCTGACGTCGAAGCCGCCGTCCGCGCGGCGCAACGCGTTCAGCTCGCCCCAGCCGGTGACTTTCATCTGGATGGCGTCGACGGCGTCGTTCGCGTCGTAGTGGAAGCGCATGAGGTGGCCGGGGCGGAGGCGGCGAACGTCGATGTGCTTGGCGAACTCGCGCGTGAGGACGGCGCTGTCGGAGCGCGACAAGCCTCCGGCGAGGAGGACGGCATCGAGGGTGTCGTTCTGCTCGAACGTGAGCACGATGGCGTGCTCGGGGAGCTCCGCCGACGGTGACGCCGCCAGGTCCGTATATTTGAGGTCGGGGGTGACGACAGCACTGGCCAGGGAGGTCGTGCTCCCGTCCAGCTTCGGCTGGAGGTTCACGGCGGCGAGTACGAGGGGGATGGCAATGGGGAGTACGACCGCGAAGTACGCTCGCGGCAGTCGCACCACGCCTCCCAACCTCTCGCCCAGGGCGCGAAGAATCTTCATTACGTAGAGTTCGCGGAAAGATCGTAGCACAGCCGCCCGACCGCCGGTTTTCGGTTGTTGGTTTTCGGTTTTCGGTTGGGGGGACCAAAAACCAACAACCGAAAACCGAAAACCGAAAACGGGTGTGTGCGGTGGGGCTACTTCCCCGGCGTCAGCGTCACGATCTCCGTGGCGCCTTTCGGCAGCTGCTGCACGTCCATCTTCTTGAAGCCTGCCGGGACGGTGAACGTCTCGTTGTTCGTGGCGGTCGAGCGGATGGCGGTCACCCACATCTCCTTCTGGCGGATGCGGGTCGTGGGGAACTTGAGGTCGGAGCCGGAGACGGAGCGCTTGCGGTGGCTGATCGTCGTCACGGTCACGTTCTGGCGGAGGGGGAAGCCTTTGATGCGGGTCGCTTCGAGATCGATCACCTTGTCGACTTCGAGGTTGCCGGTGCGGAGCGACGCATTGGAGACGGCGTCTTCGACGAGCTCACCGAACGCCACCGTGGTCCACTTGTCGATCACCGTGCGCACGCTCTGCTTGAGCGGCATGTTGCGGTAGATGACGGTGATGTCGTAGCTGAGCGTCAGCCGGTACTGCGTGGTCGGATGGCCGGCGATGATGTCCGAGGCGCCGATGGTCTGGAGGTCGGATTTGAGGTTTTCGATCTGGATGTTGCTCGCGCCGATTCCCGAGACGAAGCTCGTGGTGTTGACCTCGGTGAACGTCTTCATCGTCGGGTCGACGAAGAGCATCCGGCGCCCCCCCTCGGAGCTGATGACGTAGGAGCCGGGGGGATAGACGTTGCCGGAGATGACGTCCACGCGCGTCCGGCCGTTGTCGACCGTGGCCCGTGCGGAGAGGTCGGCGGGCGGTGCGTTGTCACCGTCCGAGGTGGTTTTCTGGAAGAACTCGTACTGAATCGCGGCGGACAGAGGAAGAGCGAAGAGCGCCAACGCGAGCGCGACGAAAGTCCTTTTCATATCAATAACCTCGGTAGTCGCAGCAGGATAGCACGGGAAATAATCAACTTGCGGGCAAAGGTTGGGTCCTGCATGGTCCTAACCCCACGAATCAGCTTCGCCGCGGCCGTCGTGTCCGCGCTCCTGCTTGCCATCCCTGCCGGTGCCGCACAGCGTCCCGCCACGCTGGACTCGGTCATCAAGAAGGTGCAGGAACAGCAGAAAAAGACCAACACTCTCCAGGCGGAGTTCCGCCAGGAGAAGGAGCTGGCGCTGCTGGCGAAGCCGGAGGTCTCGACCGGCACGTTCGTCTTTTCGAAGCCGAACAACGTCCTCTGGCAGTACGAGGCGCCGAAGCGGGTGCAGATGGTCATCGCCAACGGCGCGCTGACGACGTACTACCCGGACCTGTCGAAGGCGGAGCGCATCGACGTGAAGCGCTTCGAGGACCGCATCTTCAAGTACATGGGGGCGTCGGGCGCGATCGAGGAGCTGGCGCGCTACTTCGACTTCACGTTCACGGACAACCCGAAGGCCGCGACGTATGCGCTGGACCTGACGCCGAAGACGAACGCGGTGAAGAAGCGCGTCCGGAAGATCCGCATCTGGATCGACAAACAGACGTACCTGACGTCGAAGATCGAGTATACGGAGGGGGACGGCGACGTCACCCGCTACGAGTTCACCAACATCCGGGTGAACCAGCCGGTGCCGAACAGCCGTTTCGCGCTGAGCCTGCCGGCGAACGTCAAAGTGGAGCAGATGAAGGTGCAGTAGGGCGGCGGTTGACGCCGCCGCGTTGTCCGTTTTCCGTTGTCCGTTTTCCGTACGCTTGCGCGTCGGCTGACGCTGCGGCGATAAGGCACGGACAACGGAAAACGGAAAACGGACAACGCCTCGAATGCAGTCACGCCTCACCTTCAACGTCACCACCACCGACGGCGCCGCGCGCCGCGGTGAGCTCGTCACGCGTCATGGCACCATCCAGACGCCGGTCTTCATGCCGGTGGGGACGCTCGGGTCGGTCAAGAGTTTGACGACCGAGCAGCTCTCGCGGCTGGGGCCGGAGATCATCCTCAACAATACGTACCATCTCATGCTGCGGCCGGGCGTCGACCTGCTCGAGAAGCTCGGCGGCGTGCACAAGTTCATCGGGTGGGACCGCGCGGTCCTGACGGACTCGGGTGGTTTCCAGCTCTTCTCTCTTTCGAAAATCCGGAAGATCCGGGAGGAGGGGGTGGAGTTCCGCAGCCACATCGACGGCTCGCCCTACTTTCTCAGCCCGGAGACGTCGGTCGCGATCCAGACGCGCATGGGCGTCGACATCGCCATGGCGTTCGACGAGTGCCCGGCCTACGGCATCTCGCACGCGGAAGTGGAGAAGTCGATGGAGCTGACGCATCGCTGGGCGAAACGGTCACTCGCGGCGCGCACCGGTGCCTCGGCGCTGTTCGGCATCGTGCAGGGAGGCATCCACTACGACCTGCGGAAGCGGAGCGTGGAGGAGATCGCCGCGCTCGACTTCGACGGCGTGGCCATCGGCGGCGTCTCCGTTGGCGAGCCGAAAGAAGAGATGCTCGACGTGGTGCGCTTCACGGCGCCGCTGCTGCCGGTGGAGCGTCCGCGCTATCTGATGGGCGTGGGGACGCCGGAAGACCTGGTCAACGGCGTGGCGGCGGGCATCGACATGTTCGACTGCGTGATGCCGACGCGGAACGCGCGGAACGGCTCGCTCTTCACCAGCCAGGGGAAGGTGGCGATCAAGAACGCAAAGTACGCGGCGGACGAGGGACCGCTCGATCCGAACTGCTCGTGCACGACGTGCACGACGGTGTCGCGGGCGTATCTGCGGCACCTGTACGTGAACGACGAGATAGCCGCGTCCGTCTACAACACGATCCATAACGTCTCGTTTTATCTTGACTTGATGCGGTCGATCCGGCAGGCTATCGCGTCCAATTCCTTCGGGGCATTTCGCGAAGCTTTCCTGTCTCAGGCCGCAGGCGTGGACGCGGGCTAGCGGCGCTCCAACAGAGAAGAAAAAATGATGACTGGAATGGCTCTGCTCCAAGCGGCCGGCAGCGGTGGTGCTGCGGGCCTGATCACGACGTTTCTGCCGATCATCGCCATCGGCCTGGTTTTCTACTTTCTGGTCATCGGTCCGGCCAACAAGCAGCGGAAGCAGCAGCAGGCAATGCTGAGCGCGCTGCAAAAAGGGGACGAAGTCGTCACCGGCGGCGGGATTTACGGAACGATCCAGAGTGTTGAGGGCGAAACTGTCATCCTGAAGATCTCCGAAAACGTGAAAGTAAAAGTACTGCGTTCCGCGATTGCCAGCGTCATCAACGCGCCGTCGAAGTGACGCAAAAGCTCCGGGAGGAAACACCTTGAACAGAAACGTGCTGTGGAAAATCGGATTGGTCCTCGCGGTGCTGGCCATCTTCACGATCGCCATCATCCCGACGAAGAACAATCCCGAGCCGATTCGCCGCGGGCTCGACCTGAAGGGCGGGACGCAACTCGTCATGCAGGTCAACATCAACGAGGCGGCGCGCCTCGAGGCCGACCAGGCTGCCGAGCTCCTCAAGAGCCAGGCACGGTCGCAGAACAAGCCGGTCCCGACGACCCAGCGCGTCGACGACACCTCGTTCAAGGCGACGCCGCCGGCGGGCGGCAACACGGGTGACTACGAGGTCATCGGCAAGGAGTACCTCCCGAATTTCAGCGCCTCGCGCGCCGCTGACGGCTCGATCGTCTTCAAGATGACGACGCAGGCGTTCCAGCAGCTCAGCCGCGACACGATCAATCAGGCCGTCGAAGCGATCGACCGCCGCGTCAACGCGCTCGGCGTGGTCGAGCCGGACATCGCGCCGCAGGGCACCGACCGTATCGGCATCCAGCTTCCGGGCGTCGACGATCCGGCCCGCGTGAAGGAAATCATCAAGACGACGGCGCAGCTCCAGTTCCGTCTCGTCGAGGGCATCGGCCCCACGGCGGAAGCGGCGATGGCGTCGGTTCCGGCGAACCTGAAGACGGAAGTGGACGTCCTGCAGGGCAAGAGCCGCGACAGCATGGGCCGCACGACCGGCGTGCAGTATTACGCCGTGCGCAAGCAGGTCCCGGTCAGCGGCCGCGACCTGAAGAACGCCCGCGTGCAGAAGGGGCAGGTCGGCGAGCCGGTCATCGGCTTCTCGCTGACGGCCGACGGCGCGCCGAAGTTCGCTGAAGTCACGCGCAACAACATCAACCGTCCCCTCGGCATCATCCTCGACAACGAAGTGGTCTCCGCTCCGAACATCGAGAGCGAGATCAGCGGGGAAGGCGTCATCCAGGGGCAGTTCACGCAGGAAGAGGCGAACGACCTCGCGCTCGTGCTCCGCAGCGGGTCCCTCCCGGCCTCGCTGACGACGCTCGAAGAGCGCACCGTCGGTCCTTCGCTGGGCCGCGACTCGATCCGCCAGGGCGTCACGGCGACGGTGATCGGCTTCCTCCTCCTCGTCATCACGATCATCATTTACTACAAGGGCGCCGGCGTGAACGCGATCCTCGCGCTCCTGCTCAACCTCGTCATCCTCCTGGGGATGATGGCGTACTTCGGTGCCTCGCTGACCCTCCCGGGCATCGCCGGCATCATCCTGACGCTCGGCATGGCCGTCGACTCGAACGTGCTCGTCTTCGAGCGCATCCGTGAAGAGCTGCGCGAGGGCAAGGCGCCGCGCGCCGCCATCGACCAGGGCTTCGGCCGCGCCTTCATCACGATCATCGACACGCACCTCACGACGATCATCTCGGCGCTGTTCCTCTTCCAGTTCGGCACGAGCTCCATCAAGGGCTTCGCCGTCACGCTGCTCATCGGTCTCGGTGCGTCGGTCTTCACGGCCTTCTTCGTGTCGCGCATCATCTTCGACATCGTTTACAAGCCGACGGAACGCCAGCGGCAGATCAGCATCTAAGCGCCAGGAGCCACCACCATGCAGATTTTTACGAACACCAATTACGACTTCGTCAAGTGGCGCATCCGCGCCCTGGTGCTCTCGCTCATCGTCATCGGTGCGGGCGTGGTCCTGTTCCTGACGCAGGGCGTGAACCTCGGCATCGACTTCGCCGGCGGCGCAAACGTCGTCCTCAAGTTCCAGCAGCAGGTTCCGATCGCGCAGCTCCGCGCGGAGCTGCCGGCGGCGACGATCCAGCAGTACGGCGCCGCGGCTGAGAACGAAGTGCTCATCCGCCTGCCGAAACAGGCGACGGAAGGCGACTACGCGCAGAACGTCGTCAACCGCCTCCACACGCGCCTCAACCCGCAGGCCGCCGACGGCCAGAAGCTCGACCTGAACTTCGTCGGCAGCGACCGCATCGGCGCCCTCCTGCGCCAGCGCGATCCGGACGCGAAGGGCACCAACGAAGCGGCCGGCACGTATTACGGTAACCTCGCCGGGCGCATCATCGACAAGCGCTCGGAAGTGGGCGTCTTCAGCTCGATGCAGCAGGTGACGTCGACCCCCGGCCTCAGCGCCGCGGCCGCGCGCGTGCTCGGCGAAGGTGCCATCCTCGGCGCCTTCAACGTCCTGAACCAGGAGACCGTCGGCCCCAAGGTCGGTGAAGAGCTCCAGGCGAAGGCGTTCTGGGTCCTCGTCCTCTCGACGCTGGCCATGGGCATCTACATCTGGCTGCGCTTCGACCTCTCGTTCGGCGTAGCGGCGATGATCTGCATCTTCCACGACGTCCTGATCGCGATGACGTTCCTCATCGTGATGCGCCTCGAGTTCTCGCTGAACGTCGTGGCGGCGCTCCTGACGCTCGTCGGTTACTCGATCAACGACACGGTCGTGCTCTACGACCGCGTGCGCGAGAACAAGCGCAAGATCAAGAAGCCGATGTCGCTCGGGGAGCACCTCAACCTGGCGATGAACCAGACGCTCTCGCGCACGATCCTCACGGCCGGCACGGTGTTCCTCGTCCTGGTCGCGCTGCTCGCGTTCGGCGGCGAAGTCATTCGCGGCTTCGCCTGGATCCTGACGATCGGCGTCGTCTCCGGTACGTACTCGACGCTGCTCATCGTTCCCCTGGTTGCGCTGGCACTCGACCGCTGGTCGTCGAAGCGCAAGCCGGCCATGGCCGAGCGCCGCACGACCGACGTGACGCCGCGCGAAGAAGCGCCGCGCAAGCGCAAAGTTTCCTAAGCAAACCCCAAAGCAGTTGATCGACGGCACCGGGAAACCGGTGCCGTTTGTTTTTGCGTGGAGGGAACGAGGAGACGAATGGGAGCCCGCCCGGCCGGGTGCCCGTGAACGCAGAACGCAGAACGCAGAACGAAGAATGAAGAGAGTGGTTGCCGGCGGTGGGTTCTACGTTCTGCATTCTGCGTTCTGCATTCATATAATCCGCCGCCAAGGAGAACCGATGCCTGACGACAATCGCGACGAAGCCCTCGACTACCACTCCTCCGGACGTCCCGGAAAAACGGAGGTGGTGCCGACGAAGCCGACGGCGACGCAGCGCGATCTCGCTCTTGCCTACACCCCCGGCGTCGCCCAGCCGTGCCTGGAGATCGCCCACGATCCGGCCACGGTCTACAAGTACACGAACAAAGGGAACCTCGTCGCCGTCATCAGCAACGGCACGGCCGTCCTCGGGCTCGGCGCCATCGGCGCCGCCGCCGGGAAGCCGGTCATGGAAGGAAAGGCCGTCCTCTTCAAGCGCTTCGCCGACATCGACGTCTTCGATCTCGAGCTCGACACGCGCGACACGGAGGAGTTCATCCGCGCGGTGAAGCTGATGGAGCCGACCTTCGGCGGCATCAACCTCGAGGACATCGCCGCGCCGGAGTGCTTCGAAATCGAAGAGCGGCTGAAGAAGGAGATGAAGATCCCGGTCTTCCACGACGACCAGCACGGCACGGCGATCATCTCCGCCGCCGCGCTGATGAACGCGCTGGAAGTGGCCGGCAAGAAGATCGAGGACGTGAAGATCGTCATCGCCGGCGCGGGCGCCGCCGCCATGGCGTGCCTGCGGCTCTACCTGAAGCTCGGCCTGACGAAAGCGAACGTCACGCTCACCGACCGCCACGGCGTCATCTGGAAGGGGCGCAAGGACGACATGACGCCGTACAAGGAGGAGTTCGCGATCGAGACGAACCGCCGCTCCCTGGGCGACGCGCTCGACGGCGCCGACGTCTTCATCGGCCTCTCCGCCGGCGGCATCGTCACGCCGGACATGATCCGCAAGATGGCGCCGAACCCGATCGTCTTCGCCATGGCTAATCCGGATCCAGAGATCGGCTACGAGGAAGCGACCGCCGCGCGCGAAGACATCATCATGGCCACGGGGCGCTCCGATTACCCGAACCAGGTCAACAACGTCCTCGGCTTTCCGTTCATCTTCCGCGGAGCGCTCGATTGCCGGGCGACGACGATCAACGACGAGATGAAGCTCGCCGCGTCACGCGCGCTGGCGGATCTGGCGAAGGAGGACGTGCCGGACTCGGTGCTGCGCGCTTACGGGCAAGACCGCCTCACGTTCGGCCGCGAGTACCTCATCCCGAAACCGTTCGATTACCGCGTGCTGCTCAACGTGCCGGTGGAAGTGGCGCGCGCCGCCGCGGAGACGGGCGTGGCGCAGGAGCCGATCGAGGATTACGGCGCCTACCGCCGCAGGCTGGAGAACATGCTCGGGCGCTCGCGCGGCCTGATGCACGACATCTACGGCCGCGCGCGCCGCGATCCGAAGCGCATCGTGTTCCCCGAAGGGGAGCAGGAGAAGATCATCCGCGCGGCGAAGATCCTGATCGACGAAGGGCTCGCGCAGCCGATCCTCCTCGTGCATCACGAGGACATCACGCCGCTGCTGAAAAAGTACAACGTCGACCCGTCGAAGCTGACGATCATCGACATCAACAAGGCGGCAGAGCTCGACCGCTACGTCGAGCAGTTCCACGTCCTCCGCCGCCGCCACGGCATCACCATGGCCGACGCGCGCCGCATCCTCAACAGCCGCAACTATTACGCGATGATGATGATGGAAGCGGGCGACGCCGACGGCGTCATCGCCGGCCTCCGCGCGTACTACCCGGCCACGATCCGTCCGGCGCTGCAGATCATCAAGACGCGTCCCGGCGTGAAGCACGTCAGCGGCGCGTACCTGCTGATGTTCAAGGGACGCACCGTGATCCTGGCCGACACGACGGTCAACATCAATCCGGATGCGGAGACGCTGGCGGAGATCGCCGCGCTGACCGCGGAGACAGCGAAACGCTTCAACATCGAGCCGCGCATCGCGATGCTGTCGTTCTCCAACTTCGGCTCCACGAACCACGAGCAGGCGGAGAAGGTGCGCGAAGCCGTGCGCATCCTCAAGGAGCGCCGTCCCGACCTGATCGTCGAAGGAGAGATGCAGGCCGACACGGCAGTCGTGCCGGAGATCGCGCAGCAGGACTACCCCTGGAGCGCGATCCAGGGCGACGCCAACGTGCTGGTCTTCGCCACCCTCGACGCCGCCAACGCCGCCTACAAGCTGCTCTGGCGCCTCGGCGGCGCCGAAGTCATCGGCCCGATCCTGCAGGGGCTGGCCAAGCCGGTCCACGTGCTGCAGCGCGGCGTCGACGTGAACGACATCGTCAACATGGCGTCGATCGCGGTGCTGGACGCGCAGGAGATGTAGGGCCGGTGGCGATGGGACCTATGCGACCTATGGGAAATGGGACCTATGGGACCAATAGGACCTATGGGCCTGCGGACCTTGCGGCCGGAGGGCGTGTGGGGGACTACCTATAGGTCCCATCTGTCCCATAGGTCCCATTTCCCATAGGTCCCATAGGCCCACCCGGGCCTATCACCCCGGCGCGATGCAACTGCGCACCAGCGCGCTGAGGGCGCCGATGTCGAACGGCTTGGGGAGGAAGGCGCAGATGCCTTTGTCGACGGCGTTGGCGACCTCGGGGTCGCGGTTGGCGGAGACGACGATCACCGGGATCTTGTTCAGCTCGGCGTCGTACTGGCGCTCGCGGAGGACGTCCCAGCCGGAGAGCACCGGCATCATCAGGTCGAGCACGACCACGTCGGGGTGGTCGCTGCGCATCAGGTCGAGCGCTTCGCGGCCGTTCGGCGCCTCGATGAACTGGTAGCCCTCGCGCCGAAGGGCGGCGATGATCATTTTGCGGATGTTCGCATCGTCATCGACGACCAGCACGCGCACCGGCGTCCCTCCGCTCACAGTCAAGTCTCGTTCAGCCACGTCCACTTCCACCGCAGAAACGTTGGAATTATGCACGAGACGCGCCGTTGAGGCGTCTGTGAAAATTGCTGTCGCGATGTCGGGCGGCGTCGATTCGTCGACGGCCGCCGCTCTCCTCAAGGCCCAGGGGCACGACGTCGTCGGTCTGTCGATGCAGATGTACAACAATCTGGCGGCGGCCGACTCGCCGTACGGCGGCTGCTGCACGATCGACGATCTCGCCGACGCGCGCCGCGTCGCCTGGAAGCTGGAGATCCCGCACTTCACGCTGAACCTGGAGTCGAACTTCCACGAGAAGGTCATCACGCCGTTCGTGCAGTCGTACCTCTCCGGCACGACGCCCAGCCCGTGCGTGCTTTGCAACACGCACGTGAAGTTCGACCTCTTCCACCGCAAGGCCATCGCCATCGGCGCCGAGAAGATCGCCACCGGCCACTACGCGCGCATCACGCGCGACGCCGCGGGACGCCTCGAGCTGCGCAAGGCACTCGACCTGGCGAAAGACCAGACCTACTTTCTGTTCGAGCTCAATCAGGAGCAGCTCCACGACGCGCTGTTTCCTCTCGGCGAGCTGACGAAGCCGGAAGTGCGCGACATCGCCGACGAGGCGGGGCTGCCGGTGGCGCGGAAGAAGGAGTCGTACGAGATCTGCTTCGTGCCGCAGAAGGACAGCTACGCCAAGATCGTCGCGGAGGAGGCGGGGCTCGCGCCTGGCGAAGGCGCCGGCGAGATCGTCGATACCGACGGCAACGTGCTCGGCCACCACGACGGCTACTGGCACTTCACGATCGGCCAGCGACGCGGTCTTCAGATCGGCGGCACGCCCGACCGCACGTACGTCATCGACGTGAACCCCTTCACCAAGCGCGTCACGATCGGCTCCGCGTCACTGCTGGAGAAGACGGAGCTGCGCGCGGAGCGCGTCCACTGGATCAGCGGCGAGGAGCCCACGGGGCCGGTGGAAGTGCAGGCGCGCGTGCGCTCCCGCATGCCGGACGTGGCGGCGACGGTGACGCCGCTCGGCAACGGTTGTGCAAGCGTTGTTTTTCAAAACAAGCTCCGCGCGATCGCACCCGGTCAGGCCGTCGTGTTCTATCAGGATGATCTTTGTCTCGGCGGAGGGTGGATCGCCAAGAGCTGAACAGGTCGGAGGAGTTGAATGGCAAGACCGTCTGTCTCATCCTCGGCATTGGGTTCCTGCTCATCGGCATCGCCGGTTTCGCTGCCCCCGCGCTGCTGGGCATGCACCTCAGCGCGACCCATTCGGTCATCCACCTCGTCAGCGGCGCCGCCGCGGCGTGGATCGGATGGAAAGGCTCCCTCTCCGCGGCGAAGACCTTCTGCATCGTTTTCGGCCTGGTGTACCTCGGCCTCGGCATCGCCGGCTTCGTAGCCGGCACCGACGGCGCGCCGACCAGCGGCCATCCCGGCCCGTCCGACGCACGCATGCTGAAGGTGATCCCCGGCGTCTTCGAAGTGGGGACGGCCGATCACGTCGTGCACATCCTGCTGGGCGGCGTGTTTTTGCTGGGTGGTCTGATGACGCGCGCGGCGGGCACGGTGCGCCCGGTGCGGACGTAGAGGGAACGATAGGACAAATAGGACCTATAGGACGGATAGGACTCTAGAAGCTCCTATTGGTCCCAGTGGTCCTATTCGTCCTATCGGCCTTAACGCAAACCCAGCTGCGAGAGCTTGGCGTCGATGGTGGGCGCCCACTCCGCGGAGCATGACGGGTGTGCGCGGGCCCTTTGCAGGGCGTCCTGGGCGCCGCGGAGGTCGCCGCTGAGTTTCAGCAGCGAGCCCACTTTCACCAGTGACGGCACGGCGTTCGGGCTGTTGGGATCGGCTTCCAGGGCGCGCTCGTAGAGGTCGACGGCCCAGCGGCGCTGGCCGAGGCGCTCGGCGTAGATGGCGGCGCGGGAGAAGAACTTCGGCAGCGGCGGCAGATGGCGGTCGCCGCCGAAGTCGTGGATCAGCGTCTGCGCGAGCTCGTCGTCCTTCAGCTCGAGGTAACACCCCAGCAGACGCGTGGCGTGGGTGTCGAGCGTCTTCGCGTCGTTTGCGTCGCGGGCCACGTCCAGCGACACGCGCAGCGCCTCGACGTCGTTCGCGTTGGCCGTCAGCGCCGCGTTGAGCTGCTGGCGCGCGGTCACGAAATCGCCGGCGCGGTGTGCATTCATTGCGTCGAGCACGCGCTCGTCCGCTTTCCACGTCGTCTGCTTCAGCACGACCGGGTTGACGAACTTCTCCTCGAAGCCAGTAGCGCGCACGATCGCGGCGACGGCAACGCCGAAGACGAAGCCGCCGACGTGTGCCGAGAACGCCACGCTGTTGCCGCTGCTCGCTTCCGACGACGCCATCTCCCACACCTGCTCGAGGAACCAGAGCGGCAGCACGACGAACGCGGGGAGGAAGAAGCGGAAGTGCCACGTCGGCCGCAAGAGGAACGGGATGAAGAGGAACTCCACTTTCGAGCGGAAGAAGCGGACGAGGTACGCCCCCATCACCGCCGCGATCGCGCCGGACGCGCCGACCAGCGGAATCGTGCTCTCCGGATGCCGCGAGGCGTAGGCCAGCGTCGCCACGATGCCGCCGCCGACGTAGAGCAGCGCGAAGAGCGGCCGTCCGAACACGTCCTCGATGAACGGCCCGGAGGCGAAGAAGAACAGCATGTTGCCGAGGAGGTGGAAGAAGCCGGCGTGGATGAAGAGGGAGGTGAGGAGCGTGACCGCACCACCTTCAGCCGGGATGTAGCCGAAGCGCATGAACGGCAGTTGCCGGTACAGCTTCAGCGCCTGCCCCGCGAGCAGGTCGAGCTCTTCTTGCTCGATGCGCATGCGCCGCGCCGACGGTTGCGGCGCGTTTCGGGCGGCGATGCTGAGCTGGTGCCGCAGACCTTCCGGCAGCACCGCCGTCATTTCGGGCGGCAGCCTCAGGTACGGACGCTCGACCGCGTATTGCAGCGTCTCGTCCCATTTCTTCTCGATCCTCACCATGTGGGAGTTGCGCTCGGCGATGCCGGCGAGGAAGAAGACGAGGATGTTCGCGGCAATGATGAAGTACGAGATCCACGCGTGGCGCTGGATCTCCGACTCGTCGCGGCCGATGGGGAGCAGGATCATGGCGGGATGCTTCCGATTATACTGAGAGGCCTCCCAATCAGGTCCGAGAGAGAACAATATGGCGAATACCTGGACAGCCGCCGACGACGGCGGTGTCGAGCATCAGATCGTCGTGGACGTCGATGCGCAGACCGGCAAGACGTTCATTCGCGTCGATGGACGGCTCGTCGCGCGTCCCCTCGCACCGGAAGAAGAGTCGCGCGAGTTCAAGGTCGGCAACGCCACCTACGTGCTGCGCCGCCTCGACGACGGTTTCGACATCGACGTGGTGATGACCGTCGACGCGCTGCCGAAGACGATGTCGCAGCGTGTGGCGCCGCCGCCGGTGGAGAAGTCACCCGTCCCCGGCATCATCGTCAAAGCGCTGGTCACCGTCCTGATCAGCGGCCTGCTCTACTGGGGCTACGACTCGGTGATGTACATGCGCGTTCCGTGGAAAGCGTGGAACGGCCCGTCGGTGCGCGTCGACTTTCCGGGCGAGCCGGAACGGCGTGTCGAAAAGGAGACCGCGAACGGCGAGACGTTCGAAATGGTGATGATGTCGGCCGAGTACCGGCGTCACGGCTACGCGTTGGCGTACTGGGATCTCGGCGGCCCTGTGCCGCTGGATAAGGTCGACGAGCTGCAGGCCGCTTTCGTCACCGAGTTCGTCAAAGGGATGAACGGCACGATGGTGAAGAGCGCCCCGGGCCGCGTGGGCAGCCGCTGGGGAGTGCATTTCATTGCGAACGTGCCCAAGACTGACGAAGACCCGGCAGGATCGATCCGCGGCCAGCTTGCCCTGAACGGACGGCGCGTTTACCTGCAGTTCGCGTTCGTGCCGAAAGGGGCGTCGCTGTCGTACGACGTGGGAGAGTTTCTGCGGTCGCTGCGGTTCAGCGATCAGATCGGGTAAGCGCGGATAGGACGAATGGGACAGATGGGACGGATAGGACGAATGGGACTCACCTCGGTCCCATTCGTCCTATAGGTCCTATTCGACTGTGACACTCTTGGCCAGGTTCCTCGGCTGATCGACGTCGCAGCCGCGGCGCAGGGCGATGTAGTACGCCAGCAACTGCGTCGGGATCACGCTGAGGATCGGCTGCAGCGGCTCGATGGTCCACGGGACTTCGATCGCTTCGTCGGCCATCTTCTTCATCGCGTCGTCGCCCTCATCGCAGATGACGATGAGCTTTCCGTCGCGCGCTTTCACTTCCTGCAGGTTCGAGACGACCTTGTCGTACACCGGCGTGTGCGTGCAGACGGCGACGACCGGCAGGTTCTCGTCGATCAGCGCGATCGGGCCGTGCTTCATCTCGCCCGCCGGATATCCCTCGGCGTGGATGTACGAGATCTCCTTCAGCTTCAGCGCACCTTCGAGCGCAATCGGGTAGTGCACGCCGCGCCCGAGGAAGAGGAAGTCCTGGGCCTTGTGGTACTTGTTCGCGAGCTGCTCGATGTGTTTCTCCTGCGTCCGGAGGAGATGCTCGATCTTGTGCGGGATCACGCTCAGCTCGTGCATCGCGTAGCGGATGTCGTCCTTGTCGTCGCCGCGGAGCTGGCGGATGTAGAGCGACAGGAGGTAAAAGGCGGTGAGCTGCGTCGTGAACGCCTTCGTCGAGGCGACGCCGATCTCCGGCCCGGCGTTCGTGTAGATCACGCCGTCGGACATGCGCGTGGCGGCGGCGCCGAGGACGTTGCAGATCGTGATCAGCTTCGCGCCTTTCGCTTTCGCTTCCTGCATGCCGGCGATGGTGTCGGCGGTTTCGCCCGACTGGGTGACGCCGATGACGAGCGTGGTGTCGTCGATGATCGGATCGCGGTAGCGGTACTCGGAGCCGTAGTCGACTTCGACCGGCACGCGCGCCGCGTTTTCGAGGATGAACTTGCCGACGAGGCCGGAGTGCCACGACGTGCCGCAGGCGACGATGTGGATCTTCCGGATCTTCGCCCACTCCTCGGGGGTGAACTGGAGGTCGTTGAAGAAGACTTCGCCCGACTCCTCGAACATGCGGCCGTTGAACGTGTCGCGGACGGCGCGCGCCTGCTCGTGGATCTCCTTGAGCATGTAGTGGCGGTAGCCTTCTTTTTCGGCGGCGACGGCATCCCAGGTGATGCGCTTCGGCTCGCGCGTCACCGGCTCGTCCTTCGGGTTGAACACCTCGACCTTCTGGTCGTTGGCGATGGCGTACTCGCCGTCCTCGAGGTAGATGATGTTGCGCGTGTAGGCGAGGAGCGGCGCCACGTCGGAGGCGACGATGTTCTCGCCTTCGCCGAGGCCGATGACGAGGGGTGGGCCCTGCTTGGCGGCGATGATGGTGCCGGGCTCCGCGGCGTTGATGATGACGAGCGCGTAGTGGCCGTCGAGCTGCTTGAGCGTCTTACGCACCGACTCGACGAACGACGTGCCGTCCTTCATCGTCTCTTCGATGAGGTGGGCCACGACCTCGGTGTCCGTCTCGGTCTTGAACTCGTGGCCGGCGTCGATGAGCTTCTTCTTGAGGGGGAGGAAGTTCTCGATGATGCCGTTGTGAATGACGACGACGTTGCCGTTGCAGTCGCGATGGGGATGGGCGTTGTTCTCGTTCGGCTTGCCGTGCGTGGCCCAGCGGGTGTGGCCCATGCCGAAGCTGCCGTGGAGCTCCTTGCCCACCAGCTTCCCCTCGAGGTTCGAAAGCTTCCCTTCGGCGCGCACGATCTCGACGCCCTGACCGTTGACGACCGCGATGCCCGCGCTGTCGTAGCCGCGGTATTCGAGTTTTTTGAGGCCGCCGATGAGAACCGGCACGACGTCACGCGTGCCGACGTATCCGATGATTCCGCACATGTCGTTTATCCGTCCTGAAGTTGTCCGTTAGAATCCGCGCCGGTGAAGAAACTTCTGGCGCTCCTCTTGGTAGTGGTCGTCGTCGGTTGCGGCAAGCGCGGTGACCCGCGGCCGCCGGTCCCTGTGATTCCCCAGGCAACGAGCGACCTCGTTGTAACACAGCGCGCTTCCAAAGTTCTCCTGTCCTGGAGCTACCCGTCGCTCTCGACGGCGGGGAAAAACCTGACGGGCCTCCGCCGCGTGAGCGTCTACCGTTATGTCGAAGAGCTTCCGGTCTCGCCGACGGGCGTGAACCCTGAGACCCTGCAGCCGGGCGACGCCGATCCGACGCTGCCTCGCCCGGTGATGCTGTTCAGCAAGATCCCTCCACTCGTGCCCGCGCAATTCGAGAAGCTCAGTTCCCGCATCGAGAGCATAGAAAGCGCCAACCTTGCGGGCGCGACGGTAGGAAGCCGCCTCGTCTTTGAAGACGCCCCCCCGTTCCGGACTCAGGACGGGCGCCCCGTGCGCCTGAACTACGCCGTCGTGACGGAGGGGGAGGACACGCGCAGCGCGTACTCGAACCTCGCCACCATGGTGCCGCTCCCGGTGGCCCAGGCTCCGAGGGGACTGACCGCGGCGGCCCAGGCGAAGGGCGTCGTCCTGAACTGGACGCGGCCGGAACGGGCCGTAACGGGCGAGGAAGCCCCGGTCATCGCCGGCTACAACATCTATCGCCTCGGCGCCGAGGAGACGCTGAGCGAGTTCGCTGTCCCGATCAATACTGCCCCCATCACCACGACCACCTATACGGACAACCCGCCGTACGGCGATCACTCGTACCGCGTCTCGGCCGTGGCCTCTTTCGACCGCCCAAGCATCGAGAGCGACGCCTCGGCGCCCGCCTCGGCGACGTTCAAGGACCTCGAAGCGCCCCCGCCGCCGGCCAGCGTGACGGTGCTGATCGAGACGAAAGTCGTGCGGCTGCTGTGGGATCCGGTCGAGGTCCCCGACCTGAACGGCTACAACGTCTACCGGACCGAGGGGACGGCGCGCCTGAAACTGACCCCGCATCCGGCGCGGCAGACGCACTTCGGCGACGAAGCCATTCAGTTGGGCATCACGTACGTGTACTCCATCACCGCGGTGGATAAGACGGGGAACGAGAGCGCGCCGGTGGTGGCGCAGCCGATCGTGGTGCCGAAGACGCCGTAAGGGGAACGATAGGACAAACAGGACGAATAGGACCTATAGGACGGATAGGACCTACAGGACAACCACCGTCCCATTCGTCCTATTAGTCCTATAGGTCCTATTTGTCCGATCACTACCCGTCAGCCTAGTAGCGCCCGCAGTTTTTCCGGGTCGGCGGTCGGTTCCTCGCACGCGTAGCCGATGCAAACGTAGGCCTTCGTTTCCGAAATGGGGCGCTGTTCCATCAGCGGCAGATCCGCCGAGCCCGGTCCTGCGACGAGCACGCGGTGGGGCAGGTACTCGGTGCCGACGACCCGGCGGAGCGTCTGGAACTCGGGCGAGGTCACGTCGCCGGTGAGGACGATCTCTTTCGGCTGGCCGACGCGCCACTCGGCCACGCTGAGGAGGAAGCCGAAGCCGGAGGGGTAACGCTCCGCCAGCGGGTAGATCGACTCGAGCGTCTCGGTGGCGATGCGCGCGTACGACTCCTCGCCGAAGAGAAGCGCCAGCCGCAGGAGGACGTCGCACGCGACGGAGTTGCCGCCGGGCGTGGCGTTGTCGAAGAGGTCCTTGGGCCGCGTGATCAACTGCTCGTGATCGATGGGCGTGTCGAAGAAGCCGCCGCCGTTCTCGTCGCGGAAGCGGGCGATGATCGCGTCGGCCAGCGTGCGCGCGCCGTCGAGGTAGCGCCGCTCGTGCGTCGCCTCGTACGCCAGCGTCAGTCCCCACGCCACGCCGGTGTAGTCCTCGAGCAGGCCGGCGATCTTCGCGTGCCGCGTCAGCCGTCCGTCGACGATGCGTGTGAGGAGGAAGTTGGCGTTGCGGCGCACCGACTCGCGGTACGACTCGTCGTCGAACGCGACCGAGGCCTCGGCGAACGCGGCCAGCATCCAGCCGTTCCAGCCGGCGAGCAGCTTCTCGTCGCGGCCGGGCCAGATGCGCGCCGCGCGCACGCCGTACAGCTTGCACTTGCCGCGCAGCGCGACATCCGCGAGCCGGTCGAGCGTGATGCCGAGATCCGCCGCTACCGTCTCCGGCGGCCGAGGGACGTTGAGGATGCTGTGTCCCTCCCAGTTTCCGCGGTCGGTGACGTCGTACAGCGCGCAGAAGATCCGCCCCTCGTCCTCACCGAGGATCTCCATCACCTCGGCGCGGGTCCAGACGTAGAACTTCCCTTCTTCGCCTTCCGAGTCGGCGTCGAGGGTCGAGTAAAACGCGCCGTCGGGCGACGTCATCTCGCGCTGGACGAAGCCGAGGATCTCGCGTGCGGTCTTGGAGAAGAGCGGCTCCTTCGTCCACTGCCAGGCGCGCGTGTAAAGCCGTGCGAGCAGCGCGTTGTCGTACAGCATCTTCTCGAAGTGGGGGACGAGCCAGTGCGCGTCGACGGAGTAGCGGTGGAAGCCGCCGCCGACCTGGTCGTACATGCCGCCCTGCGCCATCTTCGTCAGTGTGTGCACGACCATGTCGCGCAGGCGGTCGTCGCCGCTGCGCCGCGCGACCTGCATCATGAGCTCCAGCGACATCGACGGCGGGAACTTCGGCGCGCCGCCGAAGCCGCCGTTGAGCGAGTCGTACGTCTGCGCGAGCTTCGCCACGCAACGCTCCAGCGAGTGATGGTCGAAGGCGCCGCGGGTGCCACGCGTCTGCAGCGACGACTCGATTGCCTGGTGAACGTGGTTCGAAGCCTCCTCGACGTCCGCGCGGCGCGAGCGGTACGCCTCCGCCACGTGCAGCAGCACGCGCCGGAAGCCCGGCAGGCCGTGACGATCGTCGGGCGGAAAGTAGGTGCCGGCGTAGAACGGCCGCCCGTCGGGCATGAGGAACATCGACATCGGCCAGCCGCCGTGTCCGGTCATCATCTGCACGGCCTGCATGTAAATCGAGTCGATGTCGGGGCGTTCCTCGCGATCGACCTTGATCGAGACGTAGTGCTCGTTGAGGATCGCGGCGACCTCGGCGCTCTCGAACGACTCCCGCTCCATGACGTGGCACCAGTGGCACGCGGAGTAGCCGATCGACAGAAAGATCGGCTTGTCCTCGGTCCGTGCACGGGCCAGCGCTTCCTCGCCCCATGGATACCAGTCCACGGGGTTGTGCGCGTGCTGCAACAAGTAGGGGGAGGTTTCGTGGGAGAGGCGGTTCGTCATTGCAGTCAATCACCCAAGCATCATTGAAGCCACAGGGACGATAGGACGAATGGGACGGATAGGACGAATAGGACCGATAGGTCCCGCGACTACCGAATCGCTTCCAGCAACTGCGGCGGGAAAGCGCGCATCTCAAAGTATTCACTTTCCAGCTCTTCGACCTGGAAGCGGTCGAGGCCGGAATTGGAGAGGAAGTCGTTACGCAGGCGGGAATCCTGTTCGTCGATGATCCGCGGCAGCAGCTGGTTGATGTAGAACGCCTCGAGGCGGATCTTGGTGATCACTTCCTCGAGCAGCGCTTCGTTGATGGATGCCTGCAGCTCGCGGAGCTCGGGGTCGTGGGCGATCTCCGCGCCCATTTCGCGTCGGAACGTCTCGCGTCCCTCGGCCGTGTTCAGCTCGAGGTAGAAGTTCGCCATGCGGCGGCGGGCGAGGTTGTAGACCGCGAAGTAGGCGCGCTCGCTGCGGTTCAGCGTGACGATCGCCTGCGTCACCTCGCCGATCGACGACTCGTTGTTTTCGATGCCGATCAGCCCGAGCGTCAGCGCGTACAGCTTCTTCTTCCCGTACGCCAGCGCGTATTCGTTCGACAGCACGGGATCGATGAAGAGCTGCTGGAAGAGGCCGCGGCGCAGCTTCTCGAAGACCTGCATGTTGCCGAGCAGCGAGCGCACCTGCTCCTGCGTCAGCTCCACGTCGTCCATGAACGCGAGCTTGTTCACCAGTGTCGTGGAGTGGTCGATACGGTCGAACAGTGTGATCAGCTCGCCGAAGGATTCGAGGCGCTCGAAGTCCTCTTCCTCACGGCCGATCTCGTCGATGAGGCGGCCGGTCTCGAGCAGCAGCTCTTCGAACGTCTGGTCGCGGTTCGCCGCCGCGCGCTGCTTGTTCTCCATGAGCTGCACGAGGTCGAGCGAGGAGAGCTTGCGCGTGATGTTGCGCCCGAGGAGGAAGCCGCCGAGGATCTCGCGGGTGGTCTGGATGTAGTCGGGCTCGTCTTCCTTGCGCGTGGCGACGCGCGGCTCCTGCAGCACGATCTCCTCGAGCGTGTCGAAGATCGAGAGCGGCACTTCGTTGCGCAGCGACAGCGTGCGCAGGCGCATCAGGCGCGCGCGCGCCGAGTGATCGATCGTGGAGCCCGCGCAGGAGGCGAGGATGCGTTTGTACTCATCGATCAGCGACTGGTTGTCGGGATGGTGGTAGATGACGTCGATCTGGATGCGCTCGCGCTGGTACGGCTCGATCTTGCCGATGCCGGCTTCGACCGGCGCGACGTCGTCGAGCGCACGCGTCTCCGCGTACGCCTGGCGGCAGGCGTCGGCGAAGCGCTGGTTCGCGCGATGGACGAGACGGAGCAGGATGATCGTCGAGTCGGGCTCGCCGAGCGCTTCGAGCAGCTCGTGCGCGAGCGCGAGGAACTGTCCGGCGCCCACTTTGCGCGAGCGCTTGAGCAGCTTCCCGAGCGTGCGCAGTGTCGCGGCCTGGCGATCGGCGACGTCCTTGTAGCGTTTGCGGTCGTCGATGAAGAGGAGGTAGTTCGCGACCGCGTTCCCCTGCAGGAAGAGGTTGTCCCACGTCTCGAAGCCCTCGGTCTGCGACGTGAAACGGAGCTCGTGCTTGTCGACGGTGGTCCCGAACAGGACGAGGCGGTTGACCACTTCGTCGTTCAGCAGGTCGCCGACCGGGAGGTGCCCGCCGAACATGTACTCGCCGAAGATCCCGCCGTTGCCGCGGAAGCGCACTCCCTCGGGGTTGAGCACGACCTCGGAGTTGCCGCCGAAATAGCGGATGACGTCACCGCGGGGCGCTTCGATCTGCTCGAACCAGAACCGCCGGTCGACGTCACGGCCGACGACGACGGCGAAGTATTCGATGGCCGTTCCGAGGAACCCCTGGTGGACGATGGCGTGGATCACCGGGCGTGAATTGTAAGGGCAAGGGGGCGGCCGGGCGCGGCGCTCGCAGCAGAGCGAGTAGAATCGAAGCGATTCACGGGAGGGTTGGGCGTGCAAAGCGAAATCGGCGATTTTCTCGATTACCTCACTTACGAGCGGAACGTCTCGGTCAATACGATCACCGCGTACCGCGACGACCTCGAATCGTTCGTCACCTTCCTCTGTGATGATTACCTGACGGTCGCGCGCGACCAGCTCGACCTGCGGCGCGTCGATCATCTGACCATCCGCGCCTATCTCGCCCACCTCGGGCGCCGCAAGCTTGCACGCGCGTCGATCGCGCGGCAGCTGTCCGCCCTGCGCACGTTCTTCAAGTACCTCATGCGCGAAGGGCTGGTGGAGATGAACCCGGCGCGGTCGGTGGCTACGCCGAAGAAGGAGAAACATCTCCCTCAGGTGATGCAGACGTCCGATGTGGCGCTGCTGCTGGAACAGCCGGACGTCGAGAAGCCGCTGGGCGTACGCGACCGCGCGTGGATGGAGTTGCTCTACGCGTCGGGTCTCCGCATCAGCGAGCTGGTCGGCATCGACCTCGACGACATCGAGCTGCGGGGGCGGCTGGTGAAGGTGCGCGGCAAGGGATCGAAGCAGCGCATCGTGCCGTTCGGCACGAAGGCGGAGGAGGCGATCCGTGCGTATCTGCACGTCCGGCAGGAGCTGGTGAAGGACCCGGACGAGCAGGCGTTGTTCGTCAACTACCGCGGCGAGCGCATCACCACGCGCAGCGTACGCAGGCTGTTCGACGACTACGTGCGCGATGCATCGCTGCGCGTCGGGATTTCCCCGCACACGATGCGGCACTCGTTTGCCACGCACCTGCTGAACGCGGGCGCCGACCTGCGCGGCATCCAGGAGCTGCTGGGGCATGCATCGCTGTCGACGACCCAGAAGTACACGCACCTGAACGACTGGCAGTTGATCGCCGTGTACAAGAAGGCGCATCCGCGCGCTTAGGGGCGGGGGACGAGAGGACGAATAGGACCTCTAGGACCTATAGGACCAATAGGACGAATGGGACTGGGAGCGCGCGTGGGTTGTGCAGTTGCGCCTTTGACCCCCGCCCAGGTCCCTCACCCCCGCCGCGCCGCCTTCGGCGTCGGGGGCGGGGGATTCGGGATGACACAGGGTGGACCGTCCTATCTGTCCTATGGGTCCTATTCGTCCCATCCGTCCTATCGGGTTGCCCTGCCGCCCATTTGTGCTACGTTACGCCTCCTTTCCGGGAGGGCAACGATGGCCGAGCACACCGCATCCGATCAGCCGCTGAAAAAAACTCCATTGAATGACGTCGAGAAAGAGCTCGGCGGGAAGATGGTCGACTTTGGCGGGTGGGAGTTGCCGGTCCAGTTCAGCGGCATCCTCGAGGAGCACGACGCCGTCCGCAATCGCGTGGGCGTCTTCGATGTCTCGCACATGGGCGAAGTGACCGTCCGCGGCGCGCAGGCGCTGGAGCTGCTGCAGCGCACGACCTGCAACGACGTCACGAAGCTCGAAGACGGACGCGCGCACTACAACGGGCTGCTCTACCCGAACGGCGGCTTTGTCGACGACATCCTCATCTACAAGATCGCGGACAACGACTACTTCGTCGTGGTCAACGCCTCGAACACCGAAAAGGACTACGAGTGGCTGCGCGACGCGGCGCAAGGGCTCGACGTCGACGTGCAGAACGTCAGCGCGAATTGGGCTCAGCTCGCCGTGCAGGGACCGGAAGCGGAGCGCATCCTCCAGCCGCTCACCGAAGTGCCGCTCCCCTCGATCAAGTACTACCGCTTCGCGCAGGGTGTGATCGACGGTGCGCAGGCCATCATCTCGCGCACCGGCTACACCGGCGAGGACGGCTTCGAGCTGTACGTTTCTCCTGACGAGGCGCCCCGTATCCTCCGCCGGCTCAACGAGCTCGGCGTGAAGCCGTGCGGCCTCGGCGCCCGCGACACGCTGCGCCTCGAAGCGAAGATGGCGCTGTACGGCAACGACATCGACGACACCACCACCCCGCTCCAGGCCGACCTCGCGTGGATCGTGAAGCTCGAAAAGGGCGACTTCGCCGGGCGCGACGTCCTCGCCCGTGAGAAGCAGGAAGGGCCGCCGCGCAAGCTCGTCGGCTTCGAGATGCTCGATCGCGGCATCGGCCGTCACGGATATCCGATCGTCGAAGGCTCGGAAGAGATCGGCGTCGTCACCAGCGGTACCCACTCGCCGACATTGAAAAAAGCGATCGGACTCGCATATCTTCCGCTCGACAAGTCGGCCCAGGGGAGCGAATTCACCATTCTGAACCGCGGCAAAGAGACTCGGGCGCGCGTCGTGCCGACGCCGTTTTACAAGCGCGCGAAGTGACGGGAGGAGCCATCCGATGAGCAGCATTCCGGAAGACAACAGGTACGCAAAGAGCCACGAGTACGTTCACGCCGAAGGGGAAGTCGGCACCATCGGCATTTCCGACTACGCGCAGAAAGAGCTCGGGGACGTCGTCTTCGTCGAGCTGCCGCAGGTCGGCAGCATCCTCGACGCCGGCGACGAGCTCGGCTCGATCGAGTCGGTCAAAGCCGTTTCCGAGCTCTTCTCGCCCATCTCGGGCGAAGTGATCGAGGTCAACGAAGCGCTCACCGACAAGCCGGAGCTCGTGAACACCGATCCGTACGGCGACGGCTGGATGATCCGCATCCGCATGAAGGACGCCACCGAGATCGACGAGCTGATGACCTCCGAGGAGTACGAGGAGTACATCGAAAAAGAATCGGCGCACTGACGCTCCGATTGAACGCAGGACGAGAGAGCGCAGAACGCAGAATGAAGAGGGATTTCCCGTCTCTTCATTCTGCGTTCTGCGTTCTGACTTCATAGGTAATCAATGAGTAATCTCCCCGATCCTCTCGACGAAACCCACCGCTATATCCCCAACGCTGCCGAGGACGTCCGCGAGATGCTGGAGGTCGTGGGGGTCGATTCCATCGACCGCCTCTTCGACACCATCCCGGCCAACGTCAAGCTCGACCGCCTCCTCGACATCCCCGGCCCGTGGTCGGAGATCGAGTCGCGGCGCTGGTTCCGCGAGCTCGCCTCGCGCAACAAGACCAGCGTCGACCACGTCAGCTTCCTCGGCGCCGGCGCCTACCATCACTACCAGCCGGCGATGATCGACCAGATCCTCCTGCGCTCCGAGTTCCTCACCTCGTACACCCCGTACCAGCCGGAAGTCTCGCAGGGCACGCTGCAGTCGATCTTCGAGTACCAGACGCACCAGTGCCTCCTGACGGGGCTCGACGTCGCGAACGCCTCGCTCTACGACGGCTCCACGGCCCTCTGCGAAGCGGTTCTCCTCGCCGAGCGGCTGAGCAAGGGCAAAAAGAAGATCGTCGTCGCGAAGACGGTCCACCCCGAGTACACCGCCACGCTGCGCACGTACGTGCAGAACCTCGGCATCGACGTCGTCGAAGTCGGCTGGGGCGCTGACGGCCGCGTCGACCTCGACGCGCTGCGCGCGGAACTCGAGGGTGCGTTCGGTGTGGCCATCCAGTCGCCGAACTTCCTCGGCGTCGTCGAAGACTACGACGCCATCGCCGCCGCCACGGGTGACCTCCCGAAGATCGCGGTGGTGGCCGAGGCCACGTCGTTCGGCATCCTGACGCCGCCGGGCGAGCACGGCTTCGACATCTGCGTCGGCGAAGGGCAGGCGTGGGGCATCGCGCCGCAGTACGGCGGCCCGTACGTCGGCTTCATGGTCGTCCGCGAGGCGCTCAAGCGCCACATGCCGGGCCGCCTCGTCGGCGAGACCGTCGACGTCGACGGCCGCCGCGCGTTCGTCCTGACGCTCGCCACGCGCGAACAGCACATCCGCCGCGGCAAGGCGACGTCGAACATCTGCACCAACGAAGCGCTGATCGCGCTCGCCGCCAACATGTACCTCACGCTCCTCGGCAAAGAAGGACTGCGCGAGGTCGCGACGCAGAGCCTGCAGAAGGCCGCGTATCTGCGCGGCAAGCTGCGCGAGCTGAACGTCGAGCTGCCGTTCAGCGGCCCGGTGTACAACGAGTTCGTCGTCCGCACGCCGTTCCCCGCGGCCGAGATCCTCGCGGACCTCGAGCACGAGAAGATCCTCGGCGGGATTCCGCTCGGCCAGTTCTACGACGGTCACGAGAACGATTTCCTCGTCGCCGTGACCGAGCTGCACACGAAGGAGCAGCTCGACCAGTTCGCCGCGAAACTCAGCGCGGCGATTTCCCGGGAGCGCCGATGACGACCACACTCGAACCTGAAGTCGAACAGCGCGACGTCGCGCAGAAGTCGAACAGCGTCGGCCTGATCTTCGAGCACTCGAAGAAAGGGCGCCGCGGCTACCTGCTGCCGAAGCTCGACGTGCCGGAACAGTCGCTCGACGCCGTGCTCCCCGCTGCGCTCCGCCGCGAGGAAATCAAGGATGAAGTCGAGGTCTCGGAAGTCGACGTGATGCGTCACTTCACGCGGCTCTCGAAGCTGAACGTGTCGATTGACGCCGGGCTGTATCCGCTCGGCTCATGCACGATGAAGCACAACCCCCGGCTCAACGAGGAGATCGCGCGCACGCCTGGCTTCGCGCTGTCGCATCCGCTGCAGCCGGACCATCAGGTGCAGGGGAACCTCGAGCTGCTCTGGTATCTCGAGCAGACGCTGAAGGAGATCTTCGGCCTTCCGCGCGTCACGTTGCAGCCGGTCGCCGGCGCGCATGGCGAGCTGACGGGCATCCTCATGGTGCACAAGGCGCTGGCGAAGACCGGCAACGCGCGCAAGTACATCCTGATCCCCGACTCGGCGCACGGCACCAACCCGGCGTCGGCCGCCTTCGCCGGCTACCAGATCCGCGAGCTGAAATCGAACAACCGCGGTACCGTCGATCTCTCGACGCTCGCCGAAGCGGTGACGGAAGACGTCGCCGCGTTGATGATCACGGTCCCGAACACGCTCGGCGTCTTCGAGAGCGAGATCCGGCAGATGGCGGACATCCTTCACGCGAAGGGTGCGTACCTCTACTGCGACGGCGCGAACCTCAACTCCTTCGTCGGCATCGCCCGGCCGGGCGACATGGGCATCGACGTCATCCATTCGAACCTGCACAAGACCTTCTCGACGCCTCACGGCGGCGGCGGTCCGGGCGCCGGTCCGGTCGGCGTGAGCGAGAGCCTCGTGCCGTTCCTCCCGACGCCGACGGTCGAGCGCCGCGAAGACGGGACGTTCTACCTCGACGATTCGCACCCCGATTCGATCGGCCGCGTGCGCGCGTTCAACGGCAACTTCAACGTGCTCGTCCGCGCGCTGACGTACATGCGCTCGATGGGTCCGACGGGCCTGCGCCGCGTGGCGCAGCTCGCGGTGCTCAACGCCAACTACATCCGCGCGCGGCTGAAGAAGGCGTACCACCTGCCGTACGACGCGCCGTCGTTGCACGAGGTCGTCTTCAGCGACAAGCACCAGACGCCGCACGACGTGCACACGCTGGACATCGCCAAGCGGCTGATGGACTACGGCTTCCACCCCCCGACGATCTACTTCCCGCTGATCGTGTCGGGCGCGCTGATGATCGAGCCGACGGAGACGGAGCCGAAGGAAGAGCTGGACGCCTTCTGCGAAGCGATGCTGGCCATCGCCCGCGAAGCGCAGGAGCGCCCGGAGCTCGTGCGCAGCGCCCCGCACACTACGCCGGTGCGCCGCCTCGACGAGGCCCGCGCCGCACGCCAGCCGATTCTGCGCTGGTCGAAGAAGTAACAGGGAACGATAGGACGAATGGGACCCATAGGACGAATAGGACCTATGGGACCCACCCACCCGAGGTAGTTCTGCGGTGCGCGGCGACGATGCCGCGCGCCGCCAACCACCACGCGGAGGTACACCGCCATGCTGTACCCGCGGTGGACAGAGGGCGGCGCGCCGCACATACCAATCAACGCAGCCATCCGCGCCGTCCACCAGCCCGCCTCAGGCGGGCGGCAGCGCCGTTTAGCCCCGGGCGTCAGCCCGGGGCTAGTTGGCCACCCACCATAGGAGCCGGCGTTAGCCGGCGGCACTATTGGTCCTATCGTTGCCGGTCACCAAACTGCAACCCACGGCCGGGCCTGCCGGGGGCGGCGGAATTCTTCCGCACCTGGTCGCGTACCATAATAGGCAAGGCCCTTCACGGGGTCAGGAGACCTGTATGCGCAAACGTGTGGCAGTGGTGGTTGCGGTGCTTCTCTCGCTGGCGGGGGCGGCCTTTGCACAGAACAGCAACGATCCGGTCATCAGCTCCTTCGAGCCGAGGGTGATGATTGCCGGCCTCGGCGGCGGTCAGGTCACCGTCACGGGTCTCAACTTCATCGCCGGCTCGCAGGTGCGCGTGAACGGCGGCTTTCGCGACACGACGCGGATCAGCAACACACAGCTCCGCTTCACCCTCTCCGCTTCCGAAACCTCGAGCGCACGCACGCTCCGCATCACCGTCGTCAACAACAACGGCATCTCGCAGGAAGCGACGTTCCAGGTCCTGCCGAACGAGCCTACCATCACTGGGATCGACCCGCCGGCCGTGCCGGTGCGCTCCCCCGACACCACGATCCGCGTCACCGGCGTGAACTTCGGACCCGGCGCCGTGGTGCTGTTCGACAACACGGCGCTCGCGACCACCTACGTCGACCACACGATCGTCGACGCGGTCATCCCCGCCGACCGTCTCCGTTTCGCCGCCAGCATCGCCATCCGCGTGCGCAACGCCAACAACCGCACGAGCTCCCCGGTCGCGCTGACGGTCAGCAACCAGCCGCTGATGCCGGTCCTCACGGCCCTCGATCCCGACCGCGTGCAGGAAGACGCGGCGAGCTTCACGATGCGGCTGATCGGGCAGAACTTCGACGAGGATTCGCGCGTGTACCTCAATGCCACCGAGGCGCGTCCGGTGACGTTCGTCAGCTCGCAGGAGCTGCGCGTGCAGGTGCTCGCCAATCTTCTGAACGTGCCCGGCGCCGTTGCCGTGACCGTGCTCAATCCCGGCAACCAGCGCTCGAACGCGCTCTCGTTGACGATCGAAGGGCGCAACGTCCCGATCATCGAATCGCTGACGCCGCACGCGGTGCGCGCGGGGCAGGGGGCGGTGACGGTCACCGTCAACGGCCAGCGCTTCAACAGCAGCAGCCAGGTGGAGCTCGACGGCAACCGCCGCACCACGACGTTCGTCTCCAGCGCGCGCCTGCGCTTCACGCTCGCCGCGAGCGAGCTCAATGTGCCGGGCGAAAGAGCCGTCACCGTCGTCAACTCGACGGGCGGCGGCGGCACGTCGAACGCGGAGCCGCTCTACATCACCGCGGCCGACGCGCCGATCGTGAACAGCACGATCCCGGGCTCGCTCCCGGTCAATTCGCCGGAGCTGAACGTCATCGTCGTGGGCGCTGAGTTCACCAATCGCGACGTCGTCTTCGTCAACGGCGTCCCGCGCCAGACCACGTTCGAGAGCGCCACGCGCCTCGGCGTCGCGCTGCTGCCGCTGGACGTGGCGAACGCCGGCATCCTCCTCATCACCGTCGAGAACGCCGAGGGCGACCGCTCCGCGCCAGTCGAGCTGCCGGTCGCGGCGAACCAGCTTCCGGTCATCGAATCATTCTCCCCGGCCACCGGTGACGCGGGCGCGCAGTCGCTTTCGCTGATCATCAACGGCCGCAACTTCAGCACGTCGTCCATCGTCCGTTTCCGCGGCCAGATCGTGCCGCTCACGCAATTCATCAACGACCGCCAGATCGTGGCGGAGCTGACGGCGGCGATGCTTGCCACGCCGGGCGTGGCCGAGGTGACGGTGGCGAATCCGGGCGGCCTCGTGTCGGCGCCGGAGTACTTCGAGCTCATCGGCAACGTGCCGGTCATCACGGCCATCGATCCGACGGCCATCGCCGCCGGCACCCTCGGGGCATCGATCAACGTCAGCGGCACCGGCTTCAGCAGCGCGTCGATCATCAGCATCGACGGGCAGCCGCTGGAGACGACGTACAACACCGGCAGCGGCACGCTTTCGGCGACGCTCACGTCCGCCGATCTCGCGTCGCCTCGCGCCGCCGCCATCACGGTGACGGAGCGCGGTCTCGTCTCGGCGGCGGGTACGCTGCAGATCGTCCGTCCGACGATCACCGGCCTCGATCCGAGCTCGGTGCGCGCGGGCAGCGCCGGCTTCACGATGACGATCACCGGCACCGGTTTTCTCCCCACCTCGATCGTCGAGTTCCTCGGCGAGCGGGTGACGCAGTACATCTCCCCGACGGAGCTGCGCGCGACGATCCCGGCGCTCGTCCTGACGCAGCCCGGCGAGTTCGCCGTGACCGTGCGCAACGGCACGAGCGCCCAGTCGATCCCGGTGTTCTTCCAGATCCTCGGCCTCGGCGAGCCGCTCGTCACTGACGTCACCCCGTCCGGGCTGCTGGTCGGCGGCACCGAGACGCAGATCGTCGTTCGCGGCCAGAACTTCACCGGCGACGCCCGCGTGCGGATCAACGGCCAGGAACGGCCGACGATCTTCGTCAGCACCACCGAGCTGCGCGCGACCGTCCTGGCCAGCGACCTCGCGACGGCGCGAACGCTGACCGTGACGGTAGCCAACGGCAGCGGTGCGCCGTCTGCCGGGTTCAACGTGTCGGTGACGGAGCCGGGCCGCGGGCGGCGTCGTGCGGCGCGGCCTTAAAAGGCAATAGGACCTATAGGACGAATAGGACCTATAGGACGGATGGGAGAACAGGGCGGTGCCATCGCTCCTGATCATGAGTATCTGACGCCGCAAAAGCCGGCGCCTGCCGGCTTTGCGCGAAACCTCGTCACGTCCTTTGCAGTAGACTCGTTGACAAGCCGTGTATCCCACCGACGAAGACACTGACAGGTTCGACCGGACGCTCTCGATGCGTCGTCTGCCGACGATGCCGACCGAGCCGCTGCCGCCGGACAAGCGTGTCGCCGAGCGGAGGCAGGGCAACGCCCGCATCCTCCTCGTCACCATCGTCGTCATCGCCGTCCTCTACCTGATGAAGCCGGTCGTCGTTCCGATCGCGCTGTCCATCCTCTTCGCCTTCCTCCTCACGCCCATCGTCGGCGTGCTCGAACGGACGTTCCTCCGCCGCATCGGCGCGATCACGATCTCGCTGGCCGTGGTCGTCGGTGCGCTCGGGATCGGCGGCTGGTGGATCTACCAGCAGTTCAACCTGGTGGCGCAGGAGATCGGCAAGGCCGCGACCAGCGGTCCGATGGAAGAGAAGGTGCGCTGGCTGCGGAGCACGTCCGGCGGAGCGTTTGCCGGCTTCGAGCGGGCGCTGCAGCGCGTGGCCGAAGCGCGTGACATCCCCGAGCAGGCGCAGCTGCGCGTCAGCGTCGTCGAGCGCAAGACCATCGGCGACCGCTACGAAGAGGTCGCGCCGACGGTGGAAGTCGTCGCCGCGTCGTTCCTCGTCGTCGTCATCGTGTTCTTCGTCCTGCGCGACCGCGAGTCGTTGCGCGACAAGATGCTCCGGCTCGCGGGGCGAGCGCATCTCACCGTCACCACACAGGCCATCGGCGAAACGTCGGAACGCATCAGCCGATACCTGCTCACGATCGCGTTACTCAACATAGGTTTCGGCATCCTCATCGGGCTGGGGCTGTGGGCGCTCCGTGTGCCGCACGCGGCGCTGTGGGGTGTCCTGGCCGGGCTGCTGCGCTTCGTGCCGTACATCGGCGCCGTGCTCAGCGCCGCGCTGCCGACGTTCCTCGCCTTCGCCGTCTTTCCCGACTGGTGGACCGGCATCGCCGTCCTCGGCCTCTTCGTCTTCAGCGATCAACTCGTCGGCGGCTTCATCGAGCCGATCGTCGTCGGTCATCGAGTCGGCGTCTCGCCGATCGCACTTCTCATCGCGGCCATTTTCTGGGGCTGGCTGTGGGGCCCCGTCGGACTGCTGCTCGCGACGCCGATCACCGTGTGTCTCACGGTCGGCGGCGAGTTCATCCCGGCGCTGCGGATCTTCTCCATCATGTTCGGCAGCGAGGATCCGCTCGAGGGCTACCTCAGCTTTTACAACCGCCTCCTCGTGCGCGACCGCACCGGCGCGATCGCCATCGCCGACCGCAACGCCGAGGCGTCGACGATGGAGGAGATGTTCACGGATCTCTTCATCCCGACGCTGTCGTTCGCACAGGAAGAGCTCGAGCGCAAGCGCATCACCGTCGCACACGATCACTTCATCAAGGACGTCATCCGCGAGCTGATCATCCGCTTCGGTGACCGCAACGCCGGCAAGCCCGATCCGGAGCGCCACATCGTCGCCGTCTCCGTCGCCGGCGAGCGTCTCTCCCTCGGATCGCTGATGCTGACGCAGCTCCTCCGCAGCGAGCAGTACTCGGTCGACTACTTCACCGACCTGCCGGAGCAGGAGCTCGTCGCCTTCATCAACGAGGTGAAGCCGGAGGCCGTGTTCGTCTCCTGCTCCAACCCCGATCACCTCGAACAGGGCTACGAGCTACTGCAGCTGCTGGCCACGGCGTTCCCCGAGCTGATGATCGTCGCCGGCGGCTCCGCCTTCTCGCGCGACCGCTCCCGCACCCTCGCCTCGGGCGCCACGTACGTGCCGTCGACGCTGAAGGAGACCAAGGAAGACTTCCTCACGCGCCGCAAAGGCGGCCGCCGTAAGAGCGGCCGCAGCCTGACGTTCAGCGGCACCGGCACGCGGTTCCGCGTGCCGCCGCCCGCGTAACGCGCACGGCGCGGTTTCTGGTTTTTGGTTGTAGGTGAAACCGAAAACCAACAACCAACAACCGAAAACACGCGCCAGCGTTCTTATCCCGGCGGCCAGCCGAACGTGCGTCCACCCAGGATGTGCACGTGAATGTGAAACACCGTCTGGCCGGCCGATTCGCCGTTGTTGATCACCAGGCGATAGCCCTCACGATCGAGCTGCATGCTGCGCGCGATCTCCGTGGCTCGCACGATGGTCGTGCCGATGGTGTTCGCGTCGGCGGGCGTCAGGTCGTTGAGCATGGCGATGTGGCGGCGGGGGATGACGAGGATGTGCGTCGGCGCCTGCGGATTGATGTCGTGGAACGCGACGACGTCGCCGTCCTCGTGCATCTTTTTCGCGGGGATGTCGCCGTCAACGATCCGGCAGAAAAGACAGCGGTCAGTCACCATGGGCCGATAATACGACGACCCGTGGAATGGCCGCGAGATCGGGGATGACGGTCTCGACGACGTACCCGTGCGCCGCCGCCACGGCTCGCACGTCGGCCTCCTGACCGTAGCCGATCTCGAGCAGGACGGGCGCCCTTCTGGCGCCGGCGAGGATGCGCTCGATGATCTCCGTGCCGCGCGGACCGGGGGTGAGCGCCATGCGCGGCTCGTGATCGCGCACGACGGCATCGAGCGTCTCGACGTCCGCCGCCGGGATGTACGGCGGGTTCGAGACGATGAGGTCGAACGTCGCATTCAGCCCGTCGAGCAGATCCGAGCCGGCGAAACGCACGTTCGCGCCGAGGGCGTCGTTGTTCCGCTTCGCAACAGCCAGCGCCGCCGGCGAGCGATCGACCGCCACGACGTGCAGGTCGGGACGCTCGCGCTCCATCGTCACGGCGATGCAGCCGCTGCCGGTGCCGATGTCGACGACGCGCGCGCCCTGCGCCGCGCGTGCGAGCGCCGCCTCGACGAGTAGTTCCGTCTCCGGTCGCGGGATCAGCACCCGCGGATCGACGAAGAACTCCCGCCCGAAAAAGTCGGCGCGTCCGCGGATGTACTGCAGCGGCTCGCCGGCCGCGCGCCGGCGGAGGACGGGCTCCACCGCGGCCGCGTCGAGCTCATGGTCGCCATGACCGAAGATCCACGCCGTGGTGCGGCCGAGGTGGTCGGCCAGCAGAACGTCGACGTCACGGCTGTCCAGCGTGGTGCGCCAGTGGGTGCGGAGGGCGTCCAGGCGGGTCATGGGCGCCGCCGGCCCGCCGCGTGGTCCGTTGTCCGTGGGCCGTTGTCCGTGGGGCATCGCGTGGCGTACCGCCACGGGATACGAACAACGGACAACGGACCACGCGTCAACTCAACTTTCATAGGTCAGTGACAGAAACACATCCTCCAGCGGGCTGCCCGGCGCTTCCTTCTTCAACTCCGCGACGGTGCCGCTGGCCACCACCTTCCCCCGCGACAGGATGGCAATGCGGTCGCAGACGGCCTCGGCTACGGAAAGGGTGTGCGTCGTCAGGAACACGGTCTTCTTTTCGTCGGCCAGGCGCCGGAAGAGGCGTTTCACCTGCCTTTGGGCCAGGGCGTCCAAGCCGACCATCGGCTCGTCGATGATCAGGACGGCAGGATCGTGGACCAGCGCCGAGACGATCACGAGCTTCTGCTTCATCCCGTGGGAGAGATTTTCGATGCGGGCGTCGATCCAGTCGTGGAGCTCGAAGTAGCGCAGCAGCTCAAGCGCGAGCGCCTCGCAGTCGCGCCACTCTTTGCGGTAGAGATTGGCCACGAACTGCAGCAGCTCGCGGCCGGTCAGTTTCTCGTAAAGGTAAGGGCGATCAGGGACATAGCCGGTGACGGCCTTCGCGCGGACTGGGTCGGTGACGACGTCCACGCCGTTGACGCGCACGACCCCGGAGGTCGGCAGCGACAGCCCGGCCGCGACGCGGATCGTGGTGGTCTTCCCGGCGCCGTTCGGCCCGAGGAAGCCGAAGATCTCGCCCGCCTCGACGGTGAGGTTGAGCCGGTCCACCGCCGTGAAGTCGCCGTACTTCTTCGTCAGATCGACGATTTCGATCATTGCGCGAGAGGTTATCATCCGCGCGATAAACCCGACTGGTACCGGAAACGTACAACCGAATGGCGGAACGTGAGCACCTCGATGACCGTACCCTCGTGGAACGGATCCTCGGCGGCGAGCGTGATCGATTCACGGAGCTGGTGAAGCGCTACGAAAAGCGCGTCATCAATTACGTATATCGCATCACTCATCGCTACGAGGAAGCTCACGATCTGGCCCAGGAAATTTTCGTGAAGGTCTACCTGGCGCTCGATCGTTACGACCCGAAGTATCAGTTTTCGACCTGGCTGTTCCGCATCGCGCAGAACAGTGCCATCGATACGCTTCGGAAGAAGAGTCTCCCCGAGGTCCCGATTGCCCGGCAGTCGTCGGACGAGGAGCCGTCGGGGAAGGAGCGCGAATTCGCTGACGGCGGGGTCTCCCCCTACCGGGCGATGAAGAACAAGCAGCTCAGCGCCGCGATCGACAAAGCCGTCGAGAACCTCCCCTCTGATTACCGTGAGCTCATTCAGCTCCGCCACTTCGCGGAGATGTCGTACGAAGAGATCGCCACGATGAAAAAGCTCCCGCTCGGAACGGTGAAGAACAAGCTGTTCCGGGCCCGTAACCTGCTCAAAGATGCCCTCGGCAATTTCGTGGAACCGTTATGACGACGTGCGACCATTACCTGGAAGACCCCGAGGCTCACGCGGCTCATCTCGATACGTGCGCTGAGTGCCGGGAGATGTTCGGCGAGCTCGATGCGGAGCTCGAGCTGCCGGTGCGTCCGGTGCAGCTCGACGCCCTGCCGCTCGCGCCGTGGGAAGGGGCGTCGCACCGTCCGTGGGGACTCGTCGCCGCGGCGGCCCTCGCGGCGCTCGCTCTGGCGGCCACGCTTTTCCTGGTTTCCGGTCAGTCTCCGATCGCCGGCATCTGGCGTGGCGCAGCTTCGTCGTTCTCGCCGTTCGAATTCGCCTGGAACGTGGCCAATCACGCCGGTGGTGCGTTGCGCGCCGCGCCGCGCGTGTTCCAGATCGCCGTCGTGATCTCGTTCTTCGCCGTCAACACTCTGCTCTTCCTCCTGCTCCGGCGGGCGCCGAAAGGAATCGATGCGTAAAACTGCCCGCCTGTTCGCGCTGTTGACGTTGTTCGTCGTGCTGGTGGCGGCGCTGGCGGTCGCCACGCCGTCGCAGTCGACGCAGGACACGTACTTCTTCGCCGAGACGGCGGAGATCGCGCGGCCGGTACAGGGAACGGTGCAGATTTACGGCGGTCACGTGACCGTGAGCTCGACGATCGGCGGCGACCTCCTGGTCTTCGGCGGGACCGTTGCGTTTGCGGGGGCGGGACGCGTCAAAGGGAACCTTTTCCACGGTGCGGCGAGCCTGCAGAACGCCGAAGGGCGTGTCGACGGACGCGTGTGGTCGCTGGCGTCGCCCGACGGCGCGCTGGCCTCGATGGGCAAGAGCGCCATCACGGCGTCGCTGCTCTTCGTCTGGCTGATCGCGGCGGTGGTGTGGACCTTCATGAGCGGGCGCGAGGTGCGCCTCTCCTCGCTCGAAGTGCGCGCCAGCGCGCTGCACTGCTTCGTCCTCGGGCTGGTGGCGTTCACGAGCTTCGTGCTGACGGCTGTGGTGTTCACGTACCTCGTGCCGTACCTGATCGGCGTGCCGCTGCTCGTCGCGCTGGCGATCCTGGCCACGCTCTCGAAGATCTACGGCATGATCGCCGTCTTCCACGCCATCGGTACCATCGTGGCGCGGCCGCGCTCGCGCGAACAGCTGGGCAAGCGCGCGTGGCTGCGCGGCGATCTGGCCATGGTAGTGCTGGGCGTGCTGATTCTGGGCGCGCTGCGCTTTGTCCCCGTGGTCGGCACGCTGATCTGGGGCGTCGCCTCGGTCATGGGCGTCGGCGTGGCGCTGGCCACGAAGTTCGGCCGGCGGGAACCGTGGTTCCTGGAGTACCGCAGCGCGGTGGCGTAGCGGGGCACGATAGGACGAATAGGACCTATAGGACGAATAGGACCTATGGGACCTATAGAACCGAACGTACCGCGCCCGATCCCATCTGTCCTCTAGGTCCCATTTGTCCTAAGGGGTCTTATCGTGCCCGGTAGCTGGCCGCCTAGATGTTCTCCACGATGTGCCGGGCAAACTCGCTGGTTTTGACTTTGGTGGCGCCGGCCATCTGGCGCTCCAGGTCGTAGGTCACGGTCTTCTGCTGGATCGTCTTCGCGAGACCGCGCTCGATTCCGTCGGCCACGTCGTACCAGCCGAGGTGGCGCATCATCATCACGCCGGAGAGGATCAATGATCCCGGGTTGATCACGTCCTGGTTGGCGTACTTCGGCGCGGTGCCGTGCGTCGCTTCGAAGATTGCGACTTCGTCGGACTCGTTGGAGCCCGGCGCCATCCCGAGGCCGCCGACCTGCGCCGCGAGCGCGTCGGAGATGTAGTCGCCGTTGAGGTTCGTCGTGGCGATGACGGAGTACTCGGTCGGGCGCAGCAGCACCTGCTGGAACATCGAGTCGGCGATGCGGTCCTTGATCACGATCTTCCCCGCGGGAGCCGCGCCGGTGAGCTCTGATTCGGCGATCGTGACGTCACCGAACTCCTCGCGCGCGAGCTGGTAGCCCCAGTCTTTGAACGCGCCCTCGGTGAACTTCATGATGTTGCCTTTGTGCACGAGCGTGACCGAGTCGCGCTTCGTGGCGATGGCGTACTCGATGGCCTTGCGCACGAGGCGCTTCGAGCCGAACTCCGAGATCGGCTTGATGCCGATGGCGGAGCCTTCGCGGATCTTCGTCGAGCGGCGCTCCATCGAGTTGAGGAACTCGATGACCTGGTTCGCCAGGTCGGTGTTCGCGGGCCACTCGATGCCGGCGTACACGTCCTCCGTGTTCTCGCGGAAGATGACCATGTCGACCTTGTGCGGCTCGCGCACGGGGGAAGGGACGCCGTCGAAGTAGCGCACGGGACGCACGCACGCGTAGAGGTCGAGGACCTGGCGGAGCGTGACGTTCAGCGAGCGGATGCCGCCGCCGACCGGCGTCGCCAGCGGCCCTTTGATCGAGACGCGGTACTCCTTCAGCGCGTCGAGTGTTTCGTTCGGGAGGTAGTCGTCGACCTGCGCTTTCGCTTTGTCGCCGGCGAGGACTTCGAACCAGTGGATCTTCTTCTTGCCGCCGGTGATCTTCGCCACGGCGCCGTCGATGACGTACTGCGTGGCGCGCCAGATATCGGGACCGGTGCCGTCACCCTCGATGTACGGGATGATCGGGTCGTCGGGGACGACGATGCGGTTGTTCTCGTAGCCGATGCGCGTGCCGGACTGTGGTTTCGCCATAGGCGCGCGACTTTAATGAAAACGGGCGCTAAGCCGCAAGGAGGCTGCGCAGCAAACGCATGTTTTTGAGGTCCGACTCGACCTCGACCGTCTTCGGTGTTTCGATCACTTTCGGCACGAAGCGGAAGCGCGGATCGTTCAGCAGGAAACGGAACGGCTCGATGCCGAGCTGCCCCTCGCCGATGTGCTCGTGCCGGTCGACGCGCGAGCCGAGCGGCTTCTTCGAATCGTTGAGGTGGAACGCGCCGACCTTCTCGATCGCCACGTGCGTCAGCATGTCATCGATGGTGCGCTCGTAATCATCGCGCGTGCGCAGATCGTAGCCGGCGGCGAAGACGTGGCAGGTGTCGAAGCAGATCCCGACGCGGCTCTTGTCGTCGACGAGGTTGATGATCGTGGCGAGCTCCTCGAACGTGCAGCCGACGCACGTGCCCTGCCCCGCGGCCGTTTCGAGCAGCGTGACCACGCGATGATTCGGAATCGCGGCGTGGATCTCGTCGAGGGAGCGCGCAATCTGGTCCAGTCCCGCGTGGGGCCCCGACCCGAGGTGCGCCCCGGGATGGAGGACGACCGCATGGCTCCCGAGCCGCTCCGCCCGGTCCAGCTCATCGGTCATGGCCGCGATCGACTTGCGCAGAAACTCCGGATTCGTCGTGGCCAGATTGATCAGATACGAAGCATGCGTCAGCAGCGGCCGCACGGTGCGCTTGGACGTGAACAGCGCCAGCTCATCCGCGGTGAGATCCTTCCCCTTCCACTGGTTCCCATTCTTGGCAAACAGCGCCACCGCCGAAGCATCGATCTCAGCCGCACGATCGAAGACAGTATGCAGCCCCCCCTTCGTCGAAAGGTGAGCACCGATGAGATCGCCGGGAGTGTCGGGAAAGTGAAGCTGGGACATGGACGCGTTGAGAACGCACGGGGGCGAGGGAGGCTTCCCGGACGTACGATGGATGGAAAGAAGGAGTGACGCTCATGCGCTACTTGCTCGCTCTGGTTTTGCTGTTCGTGCCGCTCAGCCTCTCCGCGAATTGCGACATCTGTTTCGTCGGCGGCGATGAGGTCCTTCACTGCCGCGACTCCTCGATCTACACGCAGGTGGACGGACAGTTGTACAGCGGCTGCGTCATCGAGAAGCGTTGCTACCGAATGGGCGGTGCCGGCGTGCAGTGCTGGCAGTGGTGCGGGGGAGAGCCCTGCTTCGTCATCTAGGCCGCCCATGCTCGTCACCTTGCTGCTGTTGACGATGGCGCAGGCCGCGGAGCCGCCGCTGCCGCTCGGCGAACTACGTGGACGTGTCACGCTGGCCCGAGGCGAAACGGTGATGCCTCGGGAGCTCACCGCGTCGTATGACGAAAGGAAAGCCCGCGTCTCGACGCGCTGTGCGATCGATACGCTGGGCGAATGGAACTGCCGGTTGCCGGTGAAAGTGGTCGACGTGCGGCTCGAAGTTGCCGGCTACGCTCCCCACTACGTCTGGGACGCGTTGCTATCGCCGGAGCATGCGGTGACGGTGCCTCCGTTCACGTTGACGCGCGGCGCCAGTGTGTCAGGCTGGATAGCGTCGGAGGTCCGCGACGCGGACCTCACGAAAGCGACCGTCAGGTTGTCGCCGCTGACCTATGGTGTCCCGGCCGATGAAGTGCGGCTCAGCTCCTACTCCGCGAAAGCGAATCGCCGCGGCTTCTTCCAGTTTGCGGGCGTGCCCGCGGGGACGTGGCGACTCTGGGCGGAAGCGCCGGAGCATTCGCGCGCCGAGGATGTCGAACTGAACGTCGGTGACAGCGGGGAGACGGTTTCACGGCGCACTCTCCGACTCGGACCGCTCGCGGAGATCGAAGTGGCCGTGTCGCCAGCGACCGATCCCGCTGGCCGTCGCTGGGAGTTGCGCCTGTTACGGCTCGACCCCCATGCACGTCACGCGGCGCCGGTTGCGAAAACCGCCGTCTCGGCGGACGGTCGCTGGAGCGACAAAGGCCTCGAGGCGGGCAGTCATCAAGTGCAGATTGTCGACGGTGCGGGCGCGGTGCACGTTTCTCGGATGGTTGAGATCGAGCCCGGCATGCCGGCCGTGTTGATCGCCGTCGACACCGTGCCTGTGAAGGGACGCGTGCGCATCGGCGAACGCGGCATAGCCGCGCGATTGAAGTTCACTTCCAGCGACGGCGAGCGCCTCACGGCGACGTCGAACGAGGAGGGCGAGTTCGCGCTCGCCCTGCCGTTCGAGGGGAAGTGGACGGTCGCGCCGAAACTGGTGCGCAACGGTCAGAGTTTCGCGGAACAGGAGGTCGACGTGCGCAAACTCGAGGGCGAGGCCCGCGTCGATCTCGACCTGCCCGCCGGCCGCGTTGCCGGCCGGGTGGTTGACGAAGCCGGCGAGCCCGTCAAGGCCGGCGTGATCGTCACGCGAAGCGGCACGCCCATTGCCGACCTGCTTGCGGACGACGGCTCGTTCGAGCTCGTCGGAGTGGAAGTGGGAGCGGCCAGGATCGAGGCTCAGGCGAAGGGACGCTACGCCGCTCCGATGACTGTACAGATCAACGATGACACGCCGCCGGTGACGCTGGTGATGCGCCCCGAGCAGAAGTACGAGGTGTGGCTTTCGATGCCGTCGGGGCAGCCGGTAGCGGGCGCGTCGATCACCTATCGCACCGCCGCGTCCACCATGCTCCGCCGCCCGACGAGTAGTCCGATGGGACGGTTCTCGATCACGCCGGAGCCCGGAATGACGGCCGTCACGATGGCCATCGCCGACCCGGGCTTGCCGTCGAAGCTGGCGACCGTGCCTCTGGGCGATCCAGCGGAGCCGATCAACATCGTCCTCAGCGAAACCGGTGGCCGCCTGGTCGTGCCGTCGAATCGAGCGACTATCCGTCGCGGAGCCGCCGAGGCGTCGGTGAACTCGTTGTTGCCGCCGTTCTATCCGACCGCCGGCCCGCCATCGTGGCTGACGGACGAAGGAATCGTCCTGTACGTCGAACCAGGCGAATACAGCGTTTGCGCGCCTGACTGCGTGACGCGCGTAGTGGCGGCGGGGCGCCGTAGAACGATAGGACCTATAGGACCTATAGGACGAATAGGACCAATAGGACAAAGGCCGCCTACCTCTGTCCCATTTGTCCTATAGGTCCCATCTGTCCTATTCGTCCTATCGTCCCTCTACCTCAGACGGAAGTTCACCGTCACGGTGTAGTACACGTCGATCGGTTCGCCGCGGTAGGTCGCCGGGCGGAAGCGCCAGCGTTGGACGGCGTCCTGGGCGGCGTCGCCGAGGCCGTGGGGGAGGTCTTTGATGACTTCGACGTTGTCGATGGTGCCGTCGCGGCGGACGATGCCGCGGATGACCACCGCTCCCTGGATGCCGGCCGCCCGGGCGCGCGAGGGGTAGCGGGGGACGACGCGGTCGATTTCTTCGGGCTGGGTGCCGCCCGCGGGCACGGCGGCGTAGACGCGGGACGTGTCGACCGGCTCGGGCTCGGCGACGGGGGGCGCCGGTTCGGGGATCGGCTCCGGCATGGTGTCGGTCGGCGGCACGGCGGCGGTGTCGGTGCCGGCGATCTGTGTCGACGTGGACGTGGACGTCGGTGGCGGCGCGCTGGCTGTTGCGACGTCGAACTGATGCTCGCTCGGCGCGGTCACGTCGATGGCGTCGATCGGGGCGTACGCGACCTGCCCCTGGTGATCGATGGCGTAGAAGTCGTGATCGCGCGTGTAGACGGTGATGGCGGTGCCCGACGCGAGCTCGCCGACGAGGGGGTAGAAGATGCCCGGCCCGGCGAAGAGCTGCGTGCGGTCGTTGGCCTCGCCGCGCAGCGGCGGCAGGCGCTTGATCGCCGCGAAACGGGCGAGGCGGCGTTCCTGTTCGATGGTGCGCTCCAGGTTCGCGCGCTCCGCCCACCCTTCGAGACCGTCACTCGTGCGCACCCGGACCCACGCACCCTGATCCTCGAGCAGCAGCACTTTCTGCCCGTTGTTCACCGTCGCCACGACGGGCGCACGCGCGTTCGGCTCGGTGCGCACGCGGATGCGCAACGGCAGGACCGTGAGCGTCTCGTTGATCGCCGCGACGTTCGGCTTCTGCTCCCCCGACTTGAGAATGATCAGTCCGAGGAGCGTGAAGAAGAGGACGCCGAGCACGATGACGACGATGAGGCCACGCGTGTGGCGGGTGTGTGTGTCGGCCACGCTTACTTCTTCATCAACACATGCATGATCGCCTTCTGGATGTGCAGGCGATTCTCGGCTTCGTCATAGATGACCGACTGCGGGCCATCGATGACTTCGGCTGCAACTTCCTCGCCGCGATGCGCCGGGAGGCAGTGCAGGAAGATGGATTCCTTCTTGGCCATCGACATGAAGCGGCCGTCGATCATCCATCCCTTGAAGTCGCGCGCGCGCTTCTCGGATTCGCCTTCCTGTCCCATCGAGGCCCAGACGTCGGTCTCGACGATGTCGGCGTCGCGCACGGCGTCTTCGATCGACTCGGTGATGACGACCTTGCGGCCCAGTACTTCCGCGTCGGCCTGCGCCTTCGCCGTGACTTCCACGTCGGGCTTGTAGCCGGAGGGCGTGGCGACCCAGATGTCCATCCCCACCTTCGGGGCGCCGAACATCAGCGAGTGCGCCATGTTGTTGCCGTCGCCGACGTACGCGATCTTGCGGCCTTTCAACTCGCCGCCGAACTTCTCCCACGCGGTGAAGTAGTCGGTCATGGCCTGACAGGGGTGCGAGAGGTCGGTGAGGCCGTTGATGACCGGGACGCTCGCGTACTCGGCGAGGTCGGTCACGGTCTTGTGCGCGAACGTGCGCGCCATGATGCCGTCGACGTAGCGGGCGAGCACTTTGGCGGTGTCGTAGATCGGCTCGCCGCGGCCGAGCTGGATGTCGCGCGAGGAGAGGAACAGCGCGTGGCCGCCGAGCTGGAACATCCCCACCTCGAACGAGACGCGCGTGCGCGTGGACGATTTCTCGAAGATCATCGCCAGCGTCTGCCCCTGCAGCGCATCGCGATACTTCTTCGGGTTCTTTTTCATGTCCGCCGCCAGCTCGAAGATCTCGTTGACCTCGGCCGCGGTGTAGTCGTGGATTTCGATGAAGTCTTTATGTCGCATGTCGGGCGCCATTCTATGGGAGGGATCGAACCTATGGGACAGATGGGACGAATGGGAGCAGCTTCACCGGCGATCACCGCGAATCAGTCACCGACTCCCGAAAATCGGTGACCGGGAACCGCCAATCAGCAGATGCCCACCGAATGCCGGCAACCAGTGACCGAAAATCAGTCACTTGCAAGCGGAAATCAGTGAGTGACAACCGAAATTCAGTCATCAATCAACCGAAATTCAGTCACCAGCTACTGAAATTCGCTGCAGACCGACCAGAATTCGGTCACCAGCTGCCGAAAACCGGCGAAGTCGAGTGACCCGTCACCAGAATCCGGTGAACGGTCACCAAAAGCCAGTGAACCGCCACCGCAGCCGCCTGACCCACCCACCGAAAACCAGTGAGCGGCCACCGAAGCCCGGTGCGCCGCCGGCCGAAAGCAGTGATCCGCCAGCGAGCGTCGACGAACGCCCGCCAAAATCAGGCGCCGCCGCGGTCTATGTCTCCGATCGGTTCCATTCCCCCGGTGGCACTCGCCCTTCTTCGCGCAGCTTGATGAGGTGCGCGGTCAACTGAATCTCCGCCGCGCGGTGCAGCCGTTCGTCCAGGTCGGGGTAGATGCGCGTGCGCATCTGCGTCATGGTCGTATCACCCGCGGCGATCGCGGCGAGGATCTGTTCCTCGCGTAGTAAGCGATGGGCGATGTACTCGTCGATCAGCGCGACAGCGTCTTCGCGGATGGGGCCGTGCGCCGGATAGATGCGCCGCGGGTTGCGCGCGCGCAGCGTGGCCAGGGAGCGGAGGTAATCGCCCATGTGGCCGTCCGGCGGAAAGATGGCGGTGGTGCCGGTGCCGAGGACGGTGTCGCCGGTGAAGAGGCCTCCGTCCTTCGTGAGGAAGCAGACGTGCTCGTTCGTGTGGCCGGGTGTGGCGATGACTTCGAGCGTTTCGCCGTCGATGACGAGCTGCTCGCCGCCAGCGAGGCGCACGTCGACGCTGGTGTCGTCCAGCACGTTGCGCGGCGCGTACACCTTCGCGCCGGTCTTCGCGCGCAGCGGCACCGCGGCGGGCGCGTGGTCGCCGTGGCGATGGGTGATGAGGATCGTGGTCAGACCGGGCTGCGCGTCGAGGATCGCGGCGATGTGCTCCTCGATGGCCGGGCCGGGATCGAGCACCGCGGTGTTGCCGAGGAGGTAGGTCTGCGTGCCGTCGAGCGTGAACGGGCCGGGATTCGGAGCGGTGAGGCGTCGGATGTCCATGCGCGGCGATGTCCTCGTCAGGGGAGGACGATCTTCTTCTGCCCGTTCTCGATGACGAGGATCGGCTCGATGGCCGGGATCTCGATCCCACGGCGCGACTCGAGCAGCGCGTCGGCGGACGTGAAGCCGGAGATCGCTTCGAGGGTCTTGATCGTCGGAAACACCATCCCCAGCTCCCCCGCCGCATTCCGGGCGAGCGCGTCTTCGGGCGCGATCCAGAGCACCTCCATCGCTTCCTGCTCTTCGGCGGTGGCCACCGCGTCGCGTGAGACTTTCGCCAGGAAGAAGTAGGTGTCGAAGCGTTTGGGGATGCCCACGGGGGTGATCCATCGCGCGGTCCAGACGAGGCGGTCCAGCTCGACCGGCGCTTCGTTGAAGATGCTGCGGAAGCCGAGGCTGCCGGCGAGGAGACGGCGGCGCTTGGGCTCGGAGTCTTCGAGCGGCGCGCCGAGCCAGACGCCGGTCTCCTCGAACAGCTCGCGCGCGGCGGTGATGCGCATCGCGGAGAGGAACGAGCCGCCGGAGAGCTCGCGGTCGATCGGCTCCATCATGCCGCCGGGAAAGACCCACGCACCGGGGACGAACGAGCTGGTCTCGGTGCGGCGGAGCATCAGGACTTCGAGGGGAGCGTCGCGCACGACGAGGACCGTCGCCGCCGGCAGCGGCTTCACTTCCGCCGCGCCCCCCGCTCCTCGGGGGAGTTGATCGTCACGTACGTTGCTGCTCGCCATGTTTGCAATTCGCCCAGCCGACCCATTCCTCGCCGCCGGGACCACGCTCCTTCTTCCAGATGGGGACCGTTTCCTTGATGCGGTCGATCGTCATGCGGCACGCGGCGAACGCTTCCGCGCGATGCGGCGAGGCGCACACGATGGCGATCGACGCGTCACCGACGAACAGCAGCCCGAGACGGTGCACGACGGCGATCGCGACGTCGGGAAACTCCCGCTCGACGTCTCGCACGATCGCGGCCATCTCCTTCTCCGCCATGGGGCGATACGCCTCGTACAGGATCGACTCGACGGCGCGTCCTTCGTGATGGTTGCGCACGACGCCCTCGAAGAGAACGTAGGCGCCGTCGCTGCGGCGCATCACCCGCTCGACGAGCGCGCGCGGATCGATGGGATCGTCGGTGAAGAACGTCACGGCCGAAGTCTATCCCCGTAACGGCGCGGTAGACTGCCCTCGATGAAAGTGCGCCTCCTCCTCTTCGCGGTGCTGCGCGACATCGCCGGCACGAACGAGCTGCCCCTCGACCTGCCGGCCGGCACCACCGCGCGCGACGTCTGGACACAACTGCGGGCGCAACACGCCCAGCTCGCGGAGTACGCGCTGCCGCCGATGACCGCGGTCAACGAGAGCTACGCCGCGCCCGATACCGTGCTGCAGGAAGGGGATGAGCTGGCGTTCATCCCGCCGGTGGCGGGGGGGTAGGGAACGACGGGACGAATAGGACGAATAGGACTTATGGGACGGATAGGACAGAACCCCGACCCCTAAGTCCCATCGGTCCTATCGGTCCTATCGTTCTAAAATCAGCCGTACATGGCCACCTTCACCCCGGAGATGCGCGTGAGTGATGCGCTGGCGCTGCACCCGAGTGCGCGCTGGGTGTTTGCGGCGTACCACATCGGTGGTTGCGCGGGGTGTTCCTCCGCGGAGGTGGAAACGCTGGCCGAAGTGGCCAGCGGTTACCGGCTACCGCTGGACCGCTTGCTGGCCGACCTGAATTCGCTGGTCGCTGAACGGTAGCCCATCGCGCAGCACGGAAAACGGACAACGGAAAACGGCCAACGCGCGCCTGCGCGTCTAAAACCGCCACCGCACCCCCACGCTCGTGTGGATGTTGTGCGGCCGGGGGATGTCGAGGCTTTCGTCATCTTCACCGCCGGCAAAGTCGCCGCGCTCGAAGGGGGAGGACGTCACCACGTCGGAGATCTGCCCTTCGATGACGAACTGTTCGCTGAAGTGCCAGCCGACGCCGGCACCGGCGGTGACGCCCCAGCGGTTGCGGGTTCCGTCGAAGATGGGGCGGGCGGCGTTGGGGCTGCGCTCCACCTCATAGATGGCGTTGGCGGGGCCGCCCTTCAGATAGAAGCGGAACGTCCCTTCCGGGTTGATGCGAAAGACGAGGGGGAGGGCGAAGGTCATGACGTCGAGGTCGCCGGCTTCGAGCTCGAAGCCATCGTCGCTGTCGCCGAGGGTGAGGGGGGCGCGGGTGAAGGTGCCTTCGAGGCGGACGGCCCAGCGGTCGGCAAAGCTGCGCTCGATGTCGGCGATCAGGCCGGCGCGCGTGCCGGCGGTCAGGGTCACGGTCGAGCGTACCGCGCCGGGGCCCTCAGGTGGACCGAGGGCGAGGCTGCGCTCCATGAAGTCCCCGAAGACGAAAGGACCGCTGCCGGCGGAGATGCTCCAGTCCTGAGCGGCGAGTGGAAGTGCAGAGAAAGCGACGGCGCAGAGGACCAGGTGGAAAGATTTCTTCATGGCACTCGGACAGAATTGCAACGCGGAAGCCAGCGCTGGAAAAACTTGCCGAGGTATGGAGACAGAAATCACACGTGCTTTTTTTCACAAGCAGAACGTTGGAAGTGTCTTAGCTGCTAGGACTTCGACGGTTGCGACCGCTCGGAAGGGGTTTTTTCTCACCGCGAATAACGGTGAATGGCAAAGTTGGCAGCTCCTTCGCAGTGGGGAAGAGCACGATGAATAAGGTTCGCGACATGAAGTACGAACCTCGAAAGCGCGAGTCCCGTCTACTTCGCTTGCGCTCAGTGGCTGCTGCGGGCTCCCTCCTTGACTATTGGACCGATTTTGGACGATTACTCACTTAGCTTCCTTGAACCCTACCAACTGGCCGCAGCAGTCCAACGACATTCAGATGTACCACGAACGGCGCCGCAAGGCGCCGTGAGTGTTTTCAGGGGTAGAGCCCAGGGCACAGAGCTCAGGGCTCAGGAAAAGCCGCGAAGCGGCGTTCTCCCCTGAGCCCTGAGCCCTGAGCCCTGAGCCCTGAGCCCTGAGCCCTGAGCCCTGAGCCCTGAGCCCTGAGCCCTGAGCCCTGAGCCCTGAGCCCTGAGCCCTGAGCCCTGAGCC
>DASVEE010000022.1:0-13559 GCA_036380735.1 Thermoanaerobaculia bacterium
TGACGCCGGCAACGCCTCTCAAAAAAAGACGCTTACGGAATCTGGCAGCCGGAGCAGAGCGCCCTGCAGGAGCAGGTCGTGGAGTTCCACGTCCCGCCGCTCATCTCGCACTGCTGCGCGGCCGTTGCGGAGCAGGTGACCGGAGGCGGCGCGGCCGCCTCGTACTCGGGGCGGTCGTCGAAGAGCTGGACCCAGCGTCCGTCGAATCCTCCGTTCGCGGCGGTGTACCACGCACCGGCGAGCCACATGCCGGCTTCGTAGTTCGTCGAATCGCTGGTGATGACGCCGGAATGGACGAAGAAGTCGTGCTGCCACAGGTAGGAGTTGTGCGAGTTGTAATAGCCGCTGGCGGCGCCGCGGGTCCGTCCATAGCTGTCGACGCCGAGGCCCTCGAAGCCGCCGAACTCGTCGCCGCTGTACGGGGCCTCGAAGTTCAGCTCGGCCGAGTAGCCGCCGTAGAACCACTTCTTCGAGGGCACGCCTTCGCGTCCATCAGTCAGGCTCGATTTCCCGATGTCCTTCGACTTCGTATAGAAGCGCTGCATGCCGGTGGCGACTTCGGCCTGGCCCGCCTCATTGATGACCGGGCTCTCCATCAGCACGTCCTCGAGGTCGTCCGCCGTCCAGTGGGTGTACCAGGCATTGGCAGACCAGTGAGTGGGGATGATGTCCGCGATGTCCTGCAGCTCGTAGGTCAACCGCTTCACGGTCGACCAGCGCACCGTATCGCCGTTGTCGACGCGGCTGGCGAGGGTCGACGCATTCCACGACGCCAGCGGCTTGGCGCGCCACGTATCGACCGCCGACTGTGACCCCTCGGGCACGAAGACGTAGTGCACGTTTTTGCTGTCCGACTGTGTGACTGCCACCTTGGCGTCCGCTGTCGTGGAGTTCATCTGGCCAGCGATCGTGCTGTAGGCAGTCCTGACGTGATGCAGCGCGTGACCGTGATAGCCGTAGGTCGGGCCGTCGAGATTGCTCTCGTCGGCTTGCCAGAGCATTACGTGCTTGCCGGTCGGCGTCTGCATGAACGTGATCCCGCTGTCGTAGTAACGGCGCATGATCTGCTCTTTGTGCATCGTCACAGTGACGTGATTGACGTACTCGCCACTGCCGCCCGGCGTGCCGCTGATGCCGTGCACGACGATCTCGACGCGCTCCCAGTCGTGGATCTCGCTGCCGTCTTTATCCGCGGCGTTGTAAACGTGATAGAGCAGGACCAGCGACTTGCTGCCGCCGTCCATGTATTCGATGAGGGCGGTGTAGAGCGTCGGGCGGATGCGCCAGTTGGGGTAATAGCCGGTGAGGTATTGGCCGATGTTGAGCCAGTTGAGACGGTTGTTGGAGTAGTTCCCGTCGCGGTCGAAGTCGAAGTTGCTCAGCCAGTCGCGGCCCTGCTTGCCGTTGTTTTCGTCGCCGCGCTTGAGCAGCACCGGCGCGTAGTAATTCAGGTAAGCCTGGCGCTGGATTTTGGTGAGGCTCCAGGGCGTGGCCTGCGCCTCCGCCGGGGACGAATGGAGCGCCATGACGGCGAGGACGATGATGCTGAGTGCACGCGCCGCCATATTGCGGAAAGCGGCCGGCGTGGCACGGTGAAGTGGCGAATTCATGTAGACAATTTCTCCCTGTGGTTGTGCGGTAAACGAGGTAGTGCCTCAGCGGCACACCGTGCACGGCGTGCGCAGCTCCATAATTATTGAGTGTAGGCCGCAGAAGAACCCGGCCTGGGTGACGCGAATTCCGGCGGGTAGTGCGTCGGGGGGCTGCGTGCCGGTGATGCCATGATCCATGAGCGCCCGTGTCACCGGAATCGTGCAGAGGAGGATGCTCCGCGCGCGCACGATGCCGCTGGCCAGACGGACCTCGAAGTCACCGCGTTCGCCGCCCATTTTCTCGACGCGCTCCTCTCGCACCTCGACACTTGAGGAAGCAGAGGGGCTGCGGTGAAAATAAAGCGCGTCTCGTGAGAGCGCCCCGAACGAAGCGCGATGGAGCGCCGGCCTGTGCCGGCGCTCTTGAGTTGGAAGCGAGTCGTTACTGCGTGGGCGGAGCCAGACCGGCGTCGTCGATCGGCGCGCCCGAGAAGCGGATGATGTCGCCGATCTCGAACTCGGATCCCGCCTGCGGAATCCACGGCTTCCAGTCAGGACGGATGTTCAGGTACGACAGCGGGTCCGCCTGCAGCAGCCCCCAGAAAACCTCGACCACGATCGTGCCGCCGGTCGGCCCGAGGTGCTCGCCGCCGTTCTCCTCGGATTCCTTGAGGATGTAAAACCAGAGCGGATCGTGGCGATTATCGTTGATGGCCTTGATGCCCATGGCGTGCGCGACCGACTGCCCCGAGGGCAGACCGAGGCGCCAGCCGCGGACGAGATTGAGGAAGGCCAGCGGATTCTCGATGCCGGGGCCGGCGGGAATGGCGTTGAGCTGCGTGACCAGCTTCGCGTCGATCTTCCGGCTGAGCTGCAGTTCGTTGCCGCCGAGGTCGAAGAAGCGATTCCACTCTATCGTCCAGACCTGCGGGAGCGGACGGAAGCCGCGCAGGTCGTCGAAAGTACCGGGGCTGGTGCTCGGCGGGAGGAAGATCGGAATCGGACCGGCGTCTCCGCGCAGGTCCTTGAGCACGGTGTTGAGGTGATAGCGGCCGCGAATCATGCTGTGACCGAGCCGGTAGGCGGCGGCGGAGAACTCGACAGGGATGAAGGCGGACTTTTCGGGCTTGTAGAAGCGGAGGCGCGGCTTCGACGGATTGTCCTTCGAGGGCCGCGTCTTGTCCCACATCTTCTCGCCGACGATCCGCTTGAGGAAGTCGTTCACGACCGCCCACTGGTAGTGCCAGCGCACCTCGCGCTGCACCTTCTCGAAGAACTCTCGGTTCGAGAGGTTCTTCCGCCGCACTGCCTTCATCATCGCGTTGTGGAAGCGGAGGAACATGAGCTGGAACTGAGAGACAATAATATTCTCGTCGTTGCGCGGATCGCCGATCATGGCCCGCCCCTGGTCGTTCCGCTGCAGATCGAGCTCGCCGGATGGAGTCCTGCCGATGAGGAAGTGCGAGCCCTCCGGCTTCGTCGCGTCGCCGGCAGCCTGGTCGTAGAGATACGGCTGGTCGTCGGGGCCGCGGCCGTAGATGCAGTCGAGGTCGAAGCGCGGCGAGCGGAAGTTCACCAGCCGGTTTGGATCGTTCTGCCTCTGCAGGCTCGACGTCGGATCGAAGGTGATGTCGTGGTCGATGAACTGCCCGAAGTAGGTGTAGCCGGAGGGAATCTTCTTGTTGTCGAGACTCGGATCGAACTGCGCCGGCTCGAGCATCGCGCCGGCGAGATCCTTGAGCTGCTGGAGCTTTGCCGCGTCGTTGCTTCCCGGCGGTGCGAGCGGGCGCAGCTTACGGAACAGCCGCCCAAACGCCCCCTCGAAGAGCGGCGAGTGTGGCGTCGCCAGTTCCCCCTTGCGCACGAAATCGCTGAAACCATGGGATTGACTCATGTCGACCTCCTTCTTCTTCCGACAATTCCTCAAAGAAGGAGGGCCGCGATTCATGGTTTCCCGTGCCGGCTGCGCCCGGCGTGCAGAGATCCTGTTGAATCTGCATCACCATCGCCGCGAGCTGGCTTCCTCCGTCAGAGGAAGTGGCCGCAGCGCCCGTGATTTCGCCAGCCGCGCCATTGGCTACTGATCATCCCGCTGCCAATGAAACCTCTGGTCTGTACCGCACTCACCCACTTCACGGAACTTCTTCCCGCTCGCGCGTGACGAAGTTCGACTTGCGATCCGCGATCAGCACGTCCCGCAAGGAGTCTCCCTAATAGGTCCAATCAGCACGTTCACGTCGTCCACGGCGAATTGCCGCCGCGTGTCCGTCTGTCTTAAAAACCGTCGGGAGGAACCCGTGAGATCTCGAGCATTCGTGATGTTTATCGTTGTATTCATCGCAATTCCGTGCGCGGGCATCGAGCCTTCGGTCGCCGTGATCGAGAGGCTCCCGGTCGGCAACGGGAAATCGATCACGCTCAACGTCGAGGAGGATCTCAATGTAAAAAAAGAGCACGTCGTCAGCGTCGAGACGCCCGACCCGGCGAACCCGAATGCGAAAATCACGAAAGCCGTGACGGTGAAGGTCCACGGCTTGAAAGTGACGACCGGAGATCCTGCTGGACCGAGTCACGACCTCGGCAGCGGCGGATCGATCCCCGCCGGCGCTCCGGTTGCCATCTTTTTCCGCAACCTCACCCGGCAGAGGCTGCGGATCTCGCTCCAATTTCCGCCGGCGCAGACAAACGCGGGTTTGACGGAGAAGGAAAAGGCGAAGTACTGCACGCCGACCTGCAAGCTTGATCTCGAGCACTACAAGACCCTTTGCAAACCGGATGAGAATTCGGATGATCCATCGCGCTGCCGTCCGGTTCCCGAGGTGGCCACTTGTGGCGCGGCCGACTGCGAGGCTATTCGCAAGGGCTGTACGAAACCTGGATGCACGGTCGATCTTTACAAAGCACTCGAGGCCTGCGCCTGTTCAGTCACAAAGACCGTGGAGCCGTCCACGTTCACCTTCCGTCGAAATGGTGTCCTCAACGTATCGCGATACGTCCCCCGTGCGTTCGGTGCGTATTCGCTGCAGATTCCGGAAGGTGTCTTCGACACCCTGAGCTCCGAGGAACGGTCCACCATCGCGGCGGACGCCGCGACCAACGTCTCGGTCGAGAAAGCGAAGATCCAACTGGAAAGGGTTCGCATAGGACAAGAGGAGCCTGACCACCCGCGCGTGCTGTTCGATGCGGCTCTGTTCGGCGGAAAGGATGGTGTCCCCTTCAAGGGCGACAGGTACACATTCCTGATCGAACAGGAGTCCATCCCACCTGCCCCCGGCGAGGTGCTCGAGAAAGAGCCCGCAGAGGAGCAGGTCCGTGCGGCTGCACCCGTGACCATCGTGGTGTCCGATTCTGCGAACCTGACGCCGACAGAAGATGACGGTCAGCCGATGCGCGTGGTCGTGGTTCCTCTCGACGACACTGGCGTCGCGAACTGGCGTTATCTGAATCCGCGGAATCCGGCGTGCATCAACTGTCTTCCCGGCGGTCAGCCGCTTCCGCCGGATCAGACGCCGGCGGGCGTCGTCTTCCGCAATCGCACGCAGGACCGTACGTTCCTGATCTCGATCACCCTTCCGGCCACCGCGCGCACGGGGGTGATCGATGAGGCGGCGTTCCAGTGCACGGCGGGCCAGCCCTGCAAAATCACCCGCTCGGTTGCGCCGCAAAATACGACCCTGTTCGACGCGAGCATCATCTCCCTCTTCCCGAAGTCGCTCATCAAGTTCGAAGTCTCGCTCTACGGGGAGACGGCAACGCTCGGCAACGCCGCCGCCTATCTGAGCCTCTCGAATCCGTTTGACGAAGACAGGAAGTCGGTACTGACGGAGCGCGCGTCGAGCACTGGGTTTAAGACGAAGTTATCGCTCAGCGGGCGTGTCGATCCGGACTTCCGAGTCGTGCCGACGGCCGACATGGTCAAGGCGGCCCTTGAAGCGGAGCTCGCAAAGCCGGACACGACGAGGACGGACGAGGAGCGCACGACGGCCTTCCTCGATTCGCAACTCTGTACAAACCCGCCGACACTTGCCGACTACAAGTCCGAAAATGAGCCCTCGGTCTGCGCAGACCTCCCCTACATCGACGGCAATACGCAAGCGTACCGAGGCAGCGGCTCGATCAATCTCACTGCCAATCTGAGCGATCGCGCCGACGGCTCGGCGACGCTCAGTTTTCGGGACGGCAACTACGGTGCTGAAATCGACAAGACCACGGTGTCGGAATACAACGTCACGATCTACGGCGTGAACGGGCTGTCTCTCAAGTTTGGAAAGGCAGACTTCCTGACCCCATCGAGTGGCATCGCCATTTCCGAATCCGGCGAGGGCTTCCTCTACTCATGGCGCTGGCTCGGGCTCGGACACGTCATCCGCAGGGAAAGCACCGCCGGTGTGCCGCTGCAAACGAACCAGGACCGGAAAGACTGGTTCCTGCAGGCCCGGTCACTTTCGCTGTTCCAGAGCTGGCGGGATGACGTGAGCCGGCACGATGTGGTGAAAGCCGCCCAACCGAATGCCAACCGGCGCGACCCGGGCATGATCACGATGAAGCGCCACCTCTCCATCTTCCGCTCCGGCGATCTGTACGTAGTGCGCGGCGAGGACAAGCTCGCCAACAGCACCTACACGACCTACGGTGGCGAGGCTTTCTTCTCCCGCCCCGGCTCGTCGCCGGCTCCGACGAAAGAAGGCATCGTGCTGCGCAACATCGTCAGTGGGAGCGTCGCTTTCTATCAAAGCCGCAAGGAAGTCGACGTGGAGGCGAATTGCGATCCCACGGCGACGCCTTATTCAGCCGTCGCTCCGCGGCTCTGCAACGGCAGCGGACACGTCTGGCTCCTGACAGTGACCTGGACCCCTTCGATGCTGATCGCGAACGGGACCAACGCCGCCACCTCGCCGCACACAGTCTCCCTCGCGATCGGCCAGGGAACCGGCAATAAGCCGGGAACGAATCGCGACGAGGGCTACATCGGGGAGCCGGCATTTTCACCCGACAAACTCTTCCTGAAAACCTTCATTCCGAAGATGAACAGCAAGGGGGTTCAGTACGTGCCGATCGGCTTGTCGAACAAACGGTACACGGCGCTCACGTACACGAACTCCAGGACCAGCATCTTCGACTTTGTGGCCTCGCTGCTCGATGTCGAGAATGACGTCAACAGCCGCTCCACGGTCGTTGGACTTCGGGAGTACAAGCTCCGCTATTCCGAGAACGGAGCCCGCGGGGCCGCTCGGGAAGTGAACGTGACCTTCAACATCGAGGTCCCGAAGGGCGTGACCTTTTCCTTCGACGTGAACTTCCTCGATCCGAGCGAGGCCTTCGAGAACCGCATCAAGGAACGCGCCTGGTCCTTCGGCGCCAACGTGACCCTGTCCCTATGAGCATCCGCGCCAATCTTCGCGACGGCTCGTACGAGTGGCTGGCGGCGATCCTCCTCTCGTGGTGGATCCCCTTCCAGCTCTTCGGCGAGTTCCACGTGCAGTATTGGGTCAGCCTGCTGCTCTGGATCGTTCCGATTGCATTTCTGCTCCCGCGCTTTCTGCGCGAAACTCACCGTGGCTCGCGGAGGCGGCAGGCGTTGCTCGCCTCCGCGGGCTACATCTTCATCGCCGGCCTCATTCTCGATTTCGCGTTCGGTGCCGCGATCCTCCGTTTCGACAAATGTCCTCCCGGCACGGCATACCTTCGTTGTCTCCGCGCGATCGGCGGCGAGATCCCCATCGAGGAGTACCTCTTCTACATCCTGGGCGGACTCGCGGTCGTCCTGGTCTACGTCTGGGCGGACATGCACTGGCTTTCCGGGTACAACGTCCATCAGCGGCAGGGACTCATTCCGGCGCCGGGCCATCTGATCGAGCTGTCGCCTCGCGTCGCGATCGTCGCGACACTGACGCTCGGCGCGGGGATCGCGTGGAGGGTCTACTACGAGACGCTCGGTCCAAAAACGTTGCAGGCCTGGACTCGGGCCATCCCGTTCTACTACACGTTCCTGGTTCTCTTCGCGTTCCTGCCACTGATCCTGATGTACCGCGCGGTGATGGACTTCGTGAACTGGCGCGCGTTTTCGTTGACGGGGTTGTACGTTCTTCTCACATCCGCGATATGGGAGATCACTCTCGGGCTTCCGAACTGCTGGTGGTGTTACCAGGACAAAGCGATGATCGGCAAGTACATTCGGGCCTGGTCTTTCAAAGAGCAGTACCCCATCGAAGCGCTTCTGGTCTGGATCGCGGTCGTCTTCGTGGGTGTGTTCTTTTACGAGTTCTGGGAAACCTACTTTTACGACCCTCGCCCGCCGCTTCAGAAACTGTTCACCGGGACCTTCCCTCCATCGCCGCCGCCTCCTCCGCCGCCTGTCTCGATCGGCATCTCGGTGATCGCGCGCGGCAGTAGCGATCTGGACGATCGCGTGCGCCGGCTGAAGCCGGCGATGGAGTCGGGAATGCTCGACCACAGCGCATTCGAGATCGTCGTCAGTGCCAACACGCCCGAGTGGCGCTCGGCCGGCGCGGAGCTCGCGCGCTATCCGACGCTGTGCTTTCTCGATGCGACGCTGACCGCCGCGCCGCGTGTCTTTCGCATGATTCGCGATGTCCTGGAGTCGCCGAGGATCGTGGGCGGGAGCACGACGGTGGTCTTCACAGGGCCAATCGGCGCGCGCATCCGTCACCTCGTTCAGCGCCCAAAGGCATGGATCACGGCGGTCGACTGCGGCGTGGCGTTCTGTCGTCGCGTTGACTTCGAGGCGCTGACGAAAACTGAGCAGGCAGCCGATCAGGACGACTTTCTCCGCGGCCTGCGCCGACTCGGCAAGGAGTCGAGACGAGTGCTGACGCGGCTGACCACCGACGGCGTCACCGAGCGTACGCACCCGTTCAACGACTAATCGTGCCGTTCCCGAGCTCGACATGCGCACGAGCTATGATCGTGTTTGATGCTGTCTCTACGCGCCGCTGCCCTCCCCCTCCTGCACGGAAGCGCGCACCCGGAGGAGAACGTGCTCTCCGGAATGCTCCCCCTCGCGCGGAAGCGGTAGCGCACCATGCCCAAGCCGACCATCCGCATCGACGACGCTGCCGGGCGAGCCGGGCCGATCTTCGCCGGGAGGCAGACCGGGTTTCCGGCGACGGCGCCGCGGTCGGCGGTGACGCATGACTACGCGGGGCTCGTCTTCTGCGTCAGCGGGAGCTCGCGCATCGAGTTTCGGACGGCGTGGACGCTCGCCGCGGGCGACGTGCTGATGGTGCCGGCGGGCGAGCCGCATCGCTCCGTCGAAGCGGGTCAGGCCGACGTCTGGTACGCAGGCTTCTGCGTGCCGTGCCTCGCCGCGGAGACGGCGGCCGGGCTGCTCGCACCGTTCGACCGCGTACGGAACGGCGCCTCTCCGATCGTGCGCATCCCGGCCGGGCGGCACCCGTTCCTGGAGACGCTGTTCCGCGAGCTGAGCGTCGCGCCGGCCGATGCACTGGCACGCCAGAGCCTCCTCACGCTGATCCTCACGGAAGTGCGCCGGGCGGCGGAGTCCGCGCAGGAGGCGGGCTCCGAGACCACGCTCGTCGCGGAGACGCTCCGCTACATCGAGCGGCATTGCCTCGAGCCACTGACCCTGACGGCCGTCGCCGCGGCGATGCACCGCACGCCGTCGCACATCACGACCGCGCTCACACGTGCAACGGGGCGGAGCGCGGTGGCCTGGATCATCGCCGGGCGCATGGCCGAGGCGCGGCGGCGGCTGCTGCATTCGGACGAGCAGGTCGAGATCATCGCCGAACGCGTCGGCTACGCCGATCCGACGCACTTCATCCGCCTCTTCCGCCGCGAGCATGGAGCGACGCCGGCGGCGTGGCGCGCCATGCAACGCGACACCGCCGGCCAGCTCACGGAAGTGCGCCGCTCGACGCCAGCTCGATCGTCAGCGCGTGATTCAGCCGCGCCGCCGCAAACGAGCCGGAAGCGGCGGCAATGATCGCCCCCTGAGCCGGCGACACGAGGTCTCCTCCGGCGTGGATGCCCGGAACCGAGGTCTCGCGGTGCAGCTCGTCGACGCGTACGAAGCCGGCGGCATCGAGCTCCACCCCGAGGGCGCGGACGAGGTCGACCTGCCGCTGCGGCGGATGCGCGAACATCACGTCGCGTGCGAGCGGCGCCCCGTCGGCGAACTCGATGCGCTCCAGCCGCTCACCGTTCGCGACGAGACGCACGATGCGCCGCTCGTCGACGCCGACGCCCGCCGGCGCCAACGCGGCACGCAGCTCCGGCGGAACGTCGAACCGTGCATCCGTGAGCACGACCACATCGCTCGTCCAGCCGCGCAGGAAGAGGCCGAAGCTCAACATCTCCGGCTTCGACGCGAGATACGCGAAGCGCCGATCCTGGATCTCCCACGCGTGGCAGTAGGGGCACTGAAAGATCGCGCTCCCCCACAACGCGCGGTAGCCGTCGAGCTCCGGCAGCTCGTCCACCATCCCGGTGCAGAGGAGGATGCGCCGCGCGCGCACGATGCCGCTCGCCAGACGCACCTCGAAGTGACCGCGTTCGCCGCCGATTTCCTCGACGCGCTCCTCGTGCACCTCGACATTCGGATACGTCTCCAGTTGCTGGCGGCCGATGCGCCGGAACTCCGCCGGCGGCGTGCCGTCGCGGGTCACGAAATTGTGCATGTGCACCGCGGCGGCATTGCGCGGCGGGCCACTGTCGCAGAGCAGCGTGCGCTTCCGTCCCCGTCCGAGCGCCAGCGCGGCGGAGAGGCCGGCCGGCCCGCCCCCCACGATCACCACGTCATAGTTCTTTTGCATGCGACGACCATAGCCCGTCGGCACCTCGCGCGCACAGAGCGCCGCTTTCGGCAGGATCGGCGCGGTTTTCGATCGCGGCTCGGCGAACACCTGGCCACGATCGTCTCCTGCTCTCTCGATCTCACCGCGGCGAGGCGACGGAAATGTCCGTACAGGTTTGATGATTCAGCGGCGGGATAGCGCGTCGGGGGGTAGGGAAACGCCCGCTGCCGTCTCTCCTATCCGAGGGAGAGACCCATGCAGGAACGTGACAGCAGTGTCCGGGACAACGTCTCGTGGGTGGGCGCGCTGACGCTGGCGATGGTCGGTGGCGTGATCGCGATCGCGCTGTACGCATGGACGGCGGGGACGCCGCGCGCATCGCAGGCGCCGACGGCCGCGACGACGGCGAAGACCACCACGCCGGCCAGCGGTGCGACGGCCGCCACGCAGGCGGCCACTCCGAAAGCGATGCCGACCGGGCTGGCGATCCTCGCCTGCGGCCTCCTCCTGGCGCTGGCGGCGGCGCTCGTCGGAGGCCTGATCGGGCTGACCTTCGGCATCCCCAAGACAGTGAAAGTCGAGGCCCCGCCAGGCGGCGCCGCGGCCGTGGCCGACGGGACGAAGAAGAGACACAACGACTACAGCTCGAACTCGAACTTCGAGGAGATCTCGGACTGGCTCACGAAAATCCTGGTCGGCGCGGGTCTCGTGCAGATCGGCGCCATTCCGGGGGCCATCGACGGTTTCGCCTCGCGCATCGGCGAGTCGGGCGTCCTCGGCCCCGCGGGGATGATCGTCGGCCCCTCCATCGTCATCGCCTACTCGATCGCCGGCTTCGGCATGGCCTATCTCTGGGCGCGCATCTACATGGGACGCGAGCTGGAGGAAGCACAGCACGACGACGATGAGGACAACGCACAGGCGGTGAAGCTTACCGAGGAGCAGGCGAACACGACTTCGGTGACCGCCTCGGCAGGAGTGACCACGAAGACCGAGTGAGGTGAAAGCCCCTCACCCGCACGAAGCGGGAGCGATGCGCAAGGAACGCCGGCGATTCCGTGTGACCGCGACTGCTCCACAATCACGGGCGGGAGCCGTGTCGATACAAGGCGGGGCTGGCTACCGGTCGCGGGCGAGGGTGATGTGGTAGACCGGCTGGCTGCGCTCCCGCAGGGGCAACAACATTCCATCACGCTCGAGCTGCTGGAGCACGGCGCCGAGCTCGCCCTCGAGATGCGGCGCGTGGAGCGTCCCGAAACTTTCCAGGCGCGCGGTCATCTCCGCGCGCAGTGCCGGGCTGACCTGGTCATCAATGACCGCGGCCACGGATCGGTGGTCGAGCGACTGAGGCGCGGCGAAGCTGAGGTAGGCGATGTCGACGGTCGTGCCGAACTCGTGAGAGCTCGTCGTGTCAGCCGCATTGGGGTTGCGACGTTGTAACGCCGACTGCTGCTGGCTCGTGCGCAGCACGGAGGTGATGTCGAGACGGAACGGCGGCAGCCCATGCTCATCGAGCCGTGCGTGGAACCGTCGCCCCACCTCCTCCAGGGCCGCCTGCGTAGCGGGAGTCACGTACGGCAGCGAGTCATTCAGATCCCGCAGCACCCACCACTGGGTGGACTCCGGCAGTTGCACGAGTGCACCACGGTCAACGAGGGTGGACAGGTGGGCGCCGTCGCGCACGGGGCCGACGCCGTTGCTGCGGGCCGCCGCGACATGCGCCGCGTTGAGGTGCAGTCGCATGTCCTGCCGGATCGATCGGATCAATCCGGGCAGCCGCTGAATCGCTGTCTCGATCTCCGCCAGCCGCTGCTCCAACGCGGCTCGCGAACGCGCCTCCGCCTCAGCGTCAGGGCGCTCCGTCGGCGCGGCAGCCTGGGGCGCAGCTGCCACGCTGGTCGTGGCGCTGGTCTCCGTGGCGCTGGTCTCCGCACCCCCGCCTCCCTCTCCGCGGCAGCCGAGCAGAGCGACTGTCACGATCAAGGCGGCGACTACCAGTCTGGTCTTCATGGAAACTCGTACTGGCAAGGACTGCGCCGCGCAACACGCAGGTCGTTTGCCCATTCGGACATCCGAGTGCCCGCCGGTGAGAAGTAGACCCGGTGCCGCCGCGACTCCCCTTTCTTTCTCGCGCTACTGCAGGCGCGAAATCGCTGATGGCTGTCCACATTCCGAGGCTGCCAACGTAACAGCCTGCATGAGACAAATACGACTGGCGCCGATTGCGGCACTCCTACTTCTCTTTGAGACCGTTGCGGTAGCGCAGGAAGTCCCCGCGGCCGCGGTTCAGCCGGCGCCGGCTCCGGCGCGCCCGGCCGCGTTCTTTCCCCCGGACGAGGCGGTACGGGAGCTCGTCCTCCCCTATATCGACAAGCGCCAGGCCAAGGGCATCGTGGTCGGGCTCATCGAACCGGACGGAAGCCGTCGTGTCCTGACCTTCGGCGAGGCCGGCGAAGGCGCGCGGCCTCTGGCGGCCCGTTCCGTCTTCGAGATCGGCTCGATCACGAAGACGTTCACCGGCGCCGTCCTCGCCGACATGGTCAGGCGCGGCGAGGTGAAACTCGACGACCCCGTCGCGAAATACCTGCCCGCCGGCGTGCGCGTGCCCTCGCGCAACGGACGGCAGATCACCCTGCTCGACCTTGCGACGCACATGTCCGGCCTGCCGCGGCTGCCGACGGGCTATGTGTCCCCGGATCCGGGCAATCCCTACGCGCATTTCGCGGCTGAGCAGCTCCACGCGTTCCTGAATCGCTACGAGTTGGAGCACGACCCGGGCGCGAAGTTCGAATATTCGAACCTCGGCATGGGCCTGCTCGGCCACGCGCTCGCCCGCGCGGCCGGCGCGGACAGCTTCCAGACGCTCGTCGCCGACCGCGTGCTACGCCCGCTGGGCATGTCGATGACCGCTTACGGCCGCACGGCCGCGCTCGCGCCGTGGATGACCAGGGGCCACGACCAGCAAGGCGCGGTCGCGCCCTATTTCGACGTCGCGGCGCTCGCCGGGGGCGGCGGGCTCAACTCCAACGTCAACGATCTCATGACCTATCTGGAGGCCAATATCGGCGAGCCCACATCTCGGCTGGAGCATGCCCTGCGGGACGCCCATCGCGGCCATCACGTCCCGCGCCCCGGCATGGGAGTGGGGCTCGGGTGGATGACCATGAAGCGGGGCCGGCTCAACCTCGTG
>DASVEE010000023.1:0-48381 GCA_036380735.1 Thermoanaerobaculia bacterium
GCAGAGGAGGTTGAGGAACTGCAGCGACGCGTGCGGATCCATCGAGAGGATCTCGTTGAGCGTGGCGCGGTCGATGGAGAGGATGGTGGCGTCGGTCTCGTGTGCCTTCGCGTCGGCCGAGCGCGGCTTGTCGTCGATGAGGGCCATCTCGCCGAAGAAGTCGCCGCGGTCGAGGACCGTGAGCGCTTCTTCGCCGACGCCGGGGATGAACTTGGAGATGCGCACGCGGCCGTCGAGAACGATGTAGAGCTTGTCGCCCCTCTCCCCCTCGCGGAAAATCATCGACCCTTCGCGGAAGCGCTCTTCGGTGGAGAACGTCGCCAGCAGCTTCATTTCCGCGGCGGAGAGACCGCGCTCGCGGAAGAGGTCGACCTTCTCCTCCGACTTGACGGTGATCTGCTGCATCTCCCGCTTGCCGCCTTCGCGCTTGCGCCCCTGCCCCTTCTTGGCGTCTTCCTGGAAGAAGAGCTTGAGCTGTTCGTTCGCGTCGCGGACTTTTTCGGTGAGCGAGCGCCAGAAGGCCCAGTGGAGGCTGACGGCGAGCTCTTTGTCCTCGTCCATGAGCTGGTCGAGGGCGCTGAAGGAGAAGGTGTAGCAGGACGAATTCTCTTTCGCCAGCGCGTCGCTGGAGCGGTGCAGGCGGTCGATGAAGTTCATCTCGCCGTAGATGGAGTCGGGGAGGAGCGTGCCGAGGATCTGCGGGCCGAAGGGCGTTTCCTTGCGGATCTCGATGCGCCCGTCTTTGATGACGTAGAAGTCCATCGACTTCTCTTCCTCGCGGAAGACGTAGTCGTCGGCGGGGAAGCCTTCGACGCGCACGAGCTTCGAGAGGCGGAAGATCTGCTCGTCCTTCATGTGCTGAAAGACGGTGAGGCGGCGCAGCTCGGCGGAGACGGTGATGAGGTCGTCGCGTTTCTCCGCGGCGCGCGTGATCTTGGCGGTGAGGTCCTTGAGGTCTTTGCCGACGCGGAAGAGGTTTTCCTTCCGGAACTCGAGCCGCTCGGTGGCGAGCTGCAGTTGCTCGACGCGCTCCTTGATGCGCGCGTTGAGGTCCTTGGCGTCGATGCTGTGCACGCGCTTGAGCGTGTTGATCATGCGGCGCACGGGCTCGGTCGACTCGCCCTTCTGGTCGGTAGCGAGGAGGAAGGCGTCGATGAAGTCCTCGAGGGCGCGGTCGAAGTTCTTCAGCTCGAACTCGACGCGCCCGGAGATCTCGGCGAGGCCGCGGTCGAACGGGTTGAGCTTGCGCGCGCGCTGGATCTCTTCGTGCGCGAGCTCCCATTCGCCCTGGCTGTAGTAGAGGCGCCCGAGGATCTCGAAGGGTCGGTAGTTGTTGGGAGTCTTGAGCTTGGCGATCTCGAGGAGCTCGGTCGCTTTCGCGGCCTGATCCTTCGCCATGTAGTACTGGGCGAGGCCGACGTACTGCGACGAGTCGATCTCATCGCGGGCGCGCTCCGCCACCACTTCCAGCTTCTGCAGCGCGTACCGCGAATCCTCGGCCGCCTTCTTCTGGTCGCGGACGCGCGCGAGGTTGATGCGCAGGGCGACGGAGCCGGGCTTGAGCTTCTCCGCCATCTCGTAGAGATGGATCGACTCGTCGTACATCCCCTGATCGGCGTAGCGGCGCGCGAGCACGAGGAGATCCTCCGCATCGATGGGGATGCTCGTCTCGCCCGCCAGAGTGCGGAAGCGAGGGCGAGGCGGGGGGAGGGGCTGCTCGGCCATGGGACTGGATATTATGGCGGAATGGAAGTGAATGCAGAATTTCGAATTGCGAAGGTCGAATGAAGAAGCTCGCGCCTCTGCTCGCCGTCCTCCTTCTTTATTCGACCTTCGAAATTCGAAATTCTGCATTCGCTTCTGATTTCAAGCTGGCTCTCCCCGGCTACGAGTTCCAGTTCCCGCGCGACCACGGCTCGCACGACGAGTACCGCACGGAGTGGTGGTACTACACCGGGCACCTGCGGACGGAGAGCGGCCGGCGCTTCGGCTTCGAGGTGACGTTCTTCCGCGTCGGCGTGACGCCTGGGGCGCAGGCGGGGTCGCGGTGGGATCTGCGGCATCTCTCGCTGGCGCACTTCGCCATCACGGACGTCGAGGGGAAGCAGTTCCGCTACTACGAGAAACTGACGCGGACGTCGCCCTTCACGGCGCGCGCGGCGACCGGGCATCTCGACGTGTTCAACGAAGGGTGGCGCGCCACGACGAACCCTGACGGCTCGTGGCGGCTGGTGGCATTCGCCGGCAAGGATGCGATCGACCTGACGCTGCGGACGCGCAAGGCGCCGGCGGTGCACGGGGAGAACGGGATCAGCGTGAAGGCGCAGGGCGTCGGCTACGCGTCGCATTACTACTCGATGACGCGGCTCGAGGCCACCGGCCGGGTGAATGGCCAGAGCTGCAGCGGCCAGGCGTGGATGGATCACGAGTTCGGCAGTTCGATGCTGCGCGAGAACCAGACCGGGTGGGACTGGTTCTCGATCCAGCTCGACAACGAGACGGAGCTGATGCTCTACATCATCCGCCGCACCGACGGCACGCCTGACGTGACGTCGTCCGGGTCCGTGGTGCTCAGCGACGGCCGCATTCTCCACGTCACGCGCGAGCAACTGCGCATCACGCCACTGGGGAAGTGGCGCTCGCCGAAGAGCGGCGCGACGTATCCGATGGGGTGGCGCATCAGCATCCCGTCGCTCGACATCCAGCTCACGGCGCAGCCGCTGCTCAAAGATCAGGAGCTGATCACGCAAGGGTCGACCCAGGTCACCTACTGGGAAGGGATGATCGACGTGAGCGGATCGTTCGCCAACGCGCCCGTGCGCGGCGAAGGTTACGTGGAGATGACCGGCTACGACCGCGCGTTCCGCGCGCCGTAGCGGCCGTCCGATAGGACGAATGGGACGAATGGGACCTATAGTACAGATGGGACTTCGCTCGGTCCCATAGGTCCTATAGGTCCCATCCGTCCTATTGATGAACTAACCCTTCTTCATCTTCTGCAAGGCCAGGTTATGGGCTACGTCCACCGGGTTGTCATCGGCCTTGGTCACGACATCAGGGATCACGCCGGTGCCCTGCCAACCGCGCTTCGACACGGGGTGCACGACTTCACCGACAGAAACCGAGAACGTGAAGCCGTTGCCGAGGGGCACGAAGGCGTTGTGACGTCCTCCGCCGTGAGTCTTTTCACCGACGATCGTGGCGCGGCCGTACTGCTGGAGGATGTACGCGAGCGCTTCGCCGGCGGAGAAGGTGCCGGGACCGATCAGAATGTAGAGATCGGTCTTCTCGAGACGCTTGCCGCCGACGTCGACGACGCGCGAGACACGCGGCGCCTGATCGCGGAAGCGGCTCGTGAGGAGCTCGCGTCCGTCGGCGGGGAAGAAGTAACTGCTGATGAGGTTCACCATCTCCTGTGAGCCGCCACGCGTGCCTCGCAGGTCGATGATCATCGCGTCGACGTGCTGCAGGAACTGGAAGAGCGCCGTCACGGTCTCGCGCGCGGCTTGCGGCGGATGGAGCAGGTTCACCTCGAAGTAGCCGACGTTGCCGTCGAGGTGACGCACGCGGCGGAAGTCGTAGTTGTTCTTCCGCGCGACTTCCGGCGAGAAGCCGGGAGGTCCCGGCTGCGTACCGCCGCCGGCGTTCCAGGTGAGGCGGAGGTGGCCGTCGTTCTCGATCTTGTGGATGGCGGCGGTCATCGCCGTCGCGAACTCCGCCGGCGTAGTGGCGGCGGGCAGCTCGATGCGGCGCAGCTCCGCGGCGATCTCGCGCCCGCGTGCTTCATTGACGAAGCGCTCTTCGAACGTCGCGGCGACGTCGGCGACGAGGCGCTGCTTTTCTTCTGTGGTCAGAGTTCCCTGGGCGCAGGCGGGCAAGGCAAAGAAGAGGGCTACGGCAAGAAGAGGTTTCATGGATTTCCAGCATCGCATTGCGGTCATATCAACGACGGCTCTGCGAAAAGGTTCCGGCATTCTTGGTGCAGGTCCCCTCCGCATGAATGCATCGCAAAGCGGCACCTTCCACCTCGGCGGCGACATCCCGGTTCATCGGCTCGGCTACGGCGCCATGCGCATCACCGGCGATGGGATCTGGGGGCCGCCGCGCGACCGCGACGAAGCGCTGCGCGTGCTGCGCCGCTCCGTCGAGCTGGGCGTGAACCTCATCGATACGGCCGAATCCTACGGTCCGTACGTCAGCGAAGAGCTGATCGCCGAGGCGCTCCATCCGTACCCGCAGGATCTGGTCATCGCCACGAAGGGCGGCTTCGATCGCGGCGGGCCGAACCAGTGGACGCCGAACGCGAGGCCCGAGCGGCTGCGCGAAGGACTCGAAGGAAGCCTGCGTCGCCTTCGCCTCGAGCGCATCGATCTCTACCAACTGCATCGCATCGACGAGCACGTGCCGGAAGAGGAGCAGTTCGGCGCGCTCCGCCGCTGGCAGGAGGAAGGAAAGATCCGCCACCTCGGGCTCTCCGAGGTGACGGTCGAGCAGATCGAGCGCGCGCGGAAGTTCTTCGACGTCGTGTCGGTGCAGAACCGCTACAACGTCGCCGACCGCGCGTGGGAAGACGTGCTCGATTACTGCGAGCGCGAGAACATCGCCTTCATCCCCTGGTTCCCGCTCGCGACGGGGAAGCTCGCGGAGAACGGCGGGCCGCTGGCGAGCATCGCCACGCAGCACAAGGCGGCGCCCGCCCAGGTCGCGCTGGCGTGGCTGCTGCGCCGCGCGAAAGTGATGCTGCCCATCCCAGGCACGTCGAAGGTGAAACACCTCGACGAGAACATGGAAGCAGTGGGGATCCGGTTGACCGATGAGGAGTTCGAGGCGATCGGCAAAGCGGCGTAGGAGACGATAGGACGGATAGGACGAATGGGACGAATGGGACGGATAGAACCGATGCGACGGATTCAGGACGCCCTTGTCCCATAGGTCCTATCTGTCCTATTGGTCCCATCGTTCCCATCGGCATAATGCCCGCCCATGGCGCTGCACGTCGTGCTGGTTCACCCGGAGATTCACTGGAACACCGGAAACGCGGGGCGGTCGTGTCTCGCCGCGGGTGCGACGCTGCATCTGATTGAGCCGCTGGGGTTTTCCCTCGACGAGCGCGAAGTGCGTCGCGCGGGCCTCGATTACTGGGAGCACGTCGACCTCCGCGTCTGGCCCGACTGGGCCACCTTCGAGCGCGAGCTGCCCCACCTCGGCGAGCCGTTCTTCTTCAGCACCAAGGCGTCGCGCTTCTACTGGGAAGCCGCGTTTCCAGAGAACGCGGTGCTGGTCTTCGGGCGTGAGACCGGCGGACTCCCGCCCGAGATCCATGAACGCTACGCATCACGCATGCTGCGCATGCCGATCCACTCGGAGCATGTGCGGTCGCTGAATCTATCCACGACCGTTGGCATCGCGCTCTATGAAGTGTTACGCCAGCGCGCGTCGTAGTCCTATGTGTCCCATAGGTCCCACGGGTCCTATTCGCCTTTGATGGCCGCGGCAATGTCGATGCTGTTCGCCAGGCGCGCCGGCACCAGCCCAGCCAGAGTGCTGGCAAGAAACGTAATCCCCAGCGACGACACGATCAGAACGACGGGCGTGTGGAACTCGATCGTCCAGCCGAACGACTGCTTGTTGATCACGTAGATGAGAATCCACGAAAGCGCATAGCCCATGACGAGACCGGCGATCGTCGAGGCCAGACCGAGCAGCGAAGATTCCAGGACCAGCATCGTGCGCACGTTCGCGCGCGAGAAGCCGCCGACGCGGAGGAGCGCGAGCTCGCGGGTGCGCTCGAGGATCAGCGCGGCGAGCGTGTTCACGATGCCGAGGACGGCCACGATGATGGCGACGCCGAGGAGCGCGTAGGTGATCATGAAGGTCTGGTCGAAGATGGTCATGACCTGCTTCTTGATCTCCGCGTTGGTCACGACGAACGCGTTGTAGCGGGGGCCGAACTGGCGCTCCAGCGCGCGGCGGGCGTCGTCGACGTTCGTCCCCGGCTTCAGGTAGACGATGACGTTGTTGAGTGAGGTGTCGCCGAACGTGCGCACGTAGAGCGGCCGGTCCATGACCACGGTGCCGCGGTCGCTGGAGTAATCGCGGTAGACGCCGGTGATGGGGAAGCGGCGGCCGGCGAGCGTGATGACGTCGCCGACGCCTTTGTCGAACTTGATGGAGAAGCTCTCGGAGACGAAGACGCCGTTGCGGCGCACGGCTTCGATGAGCGCGTTGCGCGCGGAGCGCGGCGCGACCATCGGCAGGTCGCCGGCTTCGGCGGCGATGTCGAACTCGCCGCTGCCGACGGCGATGAGGTCGTCCTCGTAGAGCATGTCGCGGCCGCTGGCGCGATCGACGTCAGCGATGAACGGCACGCGCTCCAGCTCCGCCGCAATCGATTCGGGGAAGACGGCGTTCGGCGCGTTCGTCAGCCCTTTCGACGGGCGCAGCCAGAGGTCGGAGCTGACGGTCTGGTCAACCCAGATGCGCACGGTCTCGCGGAAGCTGCCGACCATCAGCGCGACCGCGACCATCATTCCGGTGGCGAGCGAGAGCGCGGCACTGGCGATGGAGGTGCGCCGCAAGGACGCCGGAAGCGATGCGGCGGCGAGGTGGCCGACGATGCCGAAGAGCGCACGGAACGGCCGCGCGAACAGCATCGACGTGCCGCGCACGATGGCCGGCGCGAGCAGCGAGAAGCCGCCCACGACGAGCAGCACGGCGACGTAACCGGCGACGGCGATGCCGCGCACCGGCGGGATGCGCGAGATGAGTGCTGCCGCGACGAAGCAGACGATCGCCAGCGGCGGCCGCGCGATTTTCCTTCCCCAGCCGGCGGCCACGGCGCGTGCGCCGCGGATCATCGCCAGCGGGCGAATGCGCGCGGCTTCGATGCTCGGCTGGATCGCGGAGAGCAGCGACAGCAGGATGCCGACCGCGAGGCCGAGCACGATGACGCCCGGCGTCAGCACGACGGCTTCGGGCGCGGAGGCGACGTAGAGCGTGTTGATGGTCCGTCCCACGGCGCGCAGGATGCCGCTGGCGAGCACTTGCCCGAGGACGATGCCGAGGATGGAGCCGAGGATGCCGAAGAGCAGGCCTTCGGCGAGGAAGGCGAAGAAGATCTGCCGCGGTGCGGTGCCGACCGTCTTCAGCACGCCGACGTCTTTGCGGCGGCGGAGGATCGAGATCAGCACCGTGTTGTAGACGAGGAACATGCCGACGAGGAGCGCCACGCCGGCGAGCGCGAAGAGGTTCACGCGGAAAGCGCGGAGCATTTTCTCGACGCGCTCGTTGCGGCGCGAAGGGCGCTCCAGGCGCGTGCCGGCGGGAAGCGTGAGCTTGGGGGCGAGGTCGCCGGGCACGAGGATGTCGACGCGCGAGAGCTTCCCCTGCATCCCGAACGCCTTCTGCGCGGTTGCGATGTCGCAGATGGCGATGGCGCCGTTGAACGCGGTGGCGGGGCCGCGTGCTTCGAGGAGGCCGCGGACCGTCATGGTGCGGCGCTGCCCGAGGAAGTTCATCGTCACGCGGCTGCCCATGGCGAGCTTGTGCTCGCGTGCGAACGGCGTCGGCAGGATCACGGAGTCTTCGCGGAACAGCTCGAGGAAGTCGGTGACGGATGTCTGCGGCGCGCCGCTCTTCGAGGTCAGGATCGACGCGTATTTGTACTCGCGGAAGTGGAGATCGCTGAGCAGGTCGACCGCGAGCAGCCGCATCGGAAGCTGCTCCGGCTCGAGCAACCCCTCCAGATCGATGACGGGGGCGAAGCGGACGCCCTGCGACCAGAGCGGCTGCAGCCGCAGCAGGACGTTCTCGTCGAGCACGCCGCTGTCGTGCACGATCTGGTAGTTCGCGCGGCCGGCGACCGCGTCGACCGATTCGCTGAACGCGCGGAGGGCGCTCTGGTTCGCGAGCTGGATCGCGACGACGACGGCCACACCAACGGCGATCCCGAGGATCGTGAGCGTGGTGCGGATCTTCTCGCGCAGCAACGGTCGCAAAACGAGCGCGCGGAGGATCATCGGCTGATTTTTCCGTCGGCGACTTCGATGACGTAGTCGCCGAACGACGCCGCGTGCGCGCTGTGCGTTGCCATGACGATGGTCGGCTTCTGTTCGGCGTGCAGGTCGCGGAGGAGCTGGAGGATGGCTTCGCCCGTCTTCGAATCGAGGTTGCCGGTCGGCTCGTCCGCGAGGAGGAGCGGCGGGCGGTGGATCAGGGCGCGGCCGATGGCGACGCGCTGCATTTCGCCTCCGGAGAGCTCGTTCGGGAAGTGCTTCGCCCGGTGCTCGATCCTCACCCGGCGCAGCACTTCGGCCACACGGTCGTTCAGCTCGCGGCGTGGTGTCTTCACGAGCGACAGCGGGAACGCGACGTTCTCGAAGACGTTCAGCGTGGGGATGAGGTTGAAGAACTGGCAGACGAAGCCGATGGCGCGGCGGCGGAGGTGGGTGAGGCGGGTCTCGTCGAGCGCGGAGGTTTCGTCGTCGCCGAGGAAGACTTTGCCGGTGGTGGGCCGGTCGACGGCGCCGAGGAGGTTCAGCAGCGTCGATTTGCCGCTGCCGGAGGCCCCCATCAGGACGGCGAAATCGCCTGAGGGGATGGTGAGGGAGATGTCGTCGAGCACGTGCACGGCGGCGGATTCCTCGCTGCGGCCGTAGTCGTGCGAGACGTGCTCGAGACGGATGTGCATTTTTTTCGCATTGTATCGGGGTAGGATTGCGGGCGCACAGGAGGTACGAATGGCTGACAACACCACAACTTCTGCGGATACCGGCGCCGCCGGGGACGAAGAGGAAGGCGGACGTTTCGGACGCGCCAAACAGTATGTGAACGAGAAGTACTCGGCCGCGTCGGAGCGCGTGCGCGACGGCTACAACACGGTCCGCGAGAAGGTCGACGACGTCGACATCGGCGCGGTGACGGATCAGGTGCGCAGCTACGTGCGGTCGAATCCCGGCAAGGCGCTGCTGATCTCGGTCGGCGTCGGCTTCGTGATCGGTCTGCTGCTGCGCCGCGACGACGAGGACTAGAACCATGAACGATTTCACCGATCCGATTCGCGAGCGCGCCGCGGGGCTCGGCACTGCTCTCATCGAGGGCGGCCCCGAGGCGCTGCTCGAAGAGGTGGAGAACCTCATCCCCGAGCCCGTCAAGCAGCAGGTACAGGCGTTCCCGGTGCTGGCGGTCCTGGCCGGTGTCGGGATCGGCGTCTGGCTGGGGATGAAGAAGGGCGACGAGCTCATCGCCGCCGGCTCGGCGATCCTCACGTCGACCGCGGCCGCGTCGCTGACGGACGCCTTCGAGAACGTGAAACGGTAGCGGTTGGTTGGGCGGCAGGTGTCGCCCAACTATAATCACCGCAATGCCGAAGACGGCACAGCGGATCCCTCTTCCTCTCCCGGAGGCCACCCACCATCACCTCGAGTCGCTCGCGGCCGACGTGCATCGCACCTACTTCTATAAAGTGCCACCGCTGCCGGTGCGCTGGGGCCAGCAGATCTCCCGCAAGAAGCGCCGCAGCATCCGCCTGGGGTCGTACAACCACGGCACGAGCGAGATCCGCATCCACCCGCTGCTGAACGCCCCGAACATCCCCGCGTTTTTCATCCAGTCGGTGATCTACCACGAGTACCTGCACCACATGCTGGGAGCCGCGCACAACCGCCGCTTCCACCAGTACGAGCGGCAGTACCGGTACCACCGCGAGTCGCAGGAATGGATCCGCCGCAACCTGTTCATCCTGCTGGGCCGCAAGAAAGCGGAGTTCAAGCGCCCCGTGGCGCCGGAGCCGGAACCGCCCAGCTTGCAGATGGCGCTGTTTTGAGCGACGCGTGTCCGTTGCCCGTTTTCCGTTTTCCGTGCTGGCGCCATGCGTCGATCGCGTTGTAAGGCGCAGCACGGAAAACGGACCACGGACAACGCGCCTTACATCCCCATCGGGAACGTCAGGTTGTACACGTACCGTCCCCTTGCCACCGACAGCACGACCGACGACCGTTCCGCACCGCGCATGAGCTCCCGGTTCAGCTCCTCGGTCGAGGTCACCTTCGCTCCATTCACCCCCACCACGTAGTCGCCCGGCTCGATGCCGATGCGCTGCGCGCGTGAGTTGGTCGTGACGGCGTCGACGATCACGGCCTGGCCTTCGTTGGTCACGCGCAAGCCGGCGACCTGCTCGAGGACGCGCAAACCGAGGTTGGCGGGGGGATCGGTGGGGCGAAGTTGGATGTTCTGCTGCGCGCCACCGCGAAGGACGGTCAGCGCCACGGGACGGCTGGTGGTGAGCGTGGCGGTGAGCGTCGAGAACTGCTCGCGCGACTCGACGGGCTTCCCGTCGACCGACACGATCACATCGTTTGGCCGCAACCCCGCCTCGGCTGCCGGCGAGCCGCTGAAGACGCGCGCCACGAGCGCACCACGCGTCGCGCGCAGGTCGAGTCGCCGCGCTTCCTCCGGCGTCAGCGTCGCGGTGACGGCGCCGATCCAGGCGCTGTGCACCTCGCCGTAGCGCAGGAGGTCATCGACGATCTTCTTCGCACGATCGACCGGGATGGCGAAGCCGATGCCCTGCCCCTGCGCGTAGATCGCGACGTTGATGCCGACGACTTTGCCTTCGATGTTCAGCAGCGGACCGCCGGAGTTGCCGGGGTTGATCGAGGCGTCGGTCTGGATGAAGTCCGTGAAGATACGGTCGTTCTCCTGCGACGGCACGGAGCGTCCGACGGCGGAGACGACGCCGGTGGTGACGGTGCCGGAGAGGCCGAACGGATTGCCGACGGCGACGACGGTCTCGCCGATCAGCAGATCGCCCGAGGAGCCGATCGGCGCGGCGACGAGGTCTTTCGCCTCCACGCGCAGCACGGCGAGGTCGCTGTCGGGATCGACGCCGATGAGCGTGGCCGACATGCGGCGCCCGTCGTTGAAGTTGACGTTGATGCGAGAGGCGCCTTCGACGACGTGGTTGTTCGTGACGACGATCCCCTCTTTGGCCGACCAGACGAAGCCGGAGCCGAGCGACTGCGAGGTGTAGTTGCGCTCGCGGCCACCGCCGAAGAAGCCGAAGGGATCGAAGAAGGGGTCGCTCGTCCGCCGGCGGATCGTGGCTTCGGTCTCGATGTTCACGACGGCCGGCAGGACGTTGTGCGCGACGGTGACGACGGGCGTGCGCCGCGACGCGCTGACCGTCGGCGGAATGGTGCCGCCGCGTTTCAGCGGCTCGGTCTGGATAGGCTGCGACTCCGCGGCCGGTTTGCAGCCGAGTCCGAGGGCGAAGAGGATGAGGATGGTGCGCAACTTCGTCATGGCGAGGCGATTCTTAACGCTACAATCGTTGCAAGTCCAGTGCACCTGAAACTCCTGTACAACCCGATGGCCGGGCGGGGCCGTGCGCGCAAGCGCATCGCGGAGGCAGAGGCGTACCTGCGGGGCCGTGGCGCGCGCGTCGATTGCACCGCCAGTGAGAATCCGCTGGACCTCGTACGGCTGGCGGCGGAGAGCTCGCGCGGCGGCTACGACCGGGTGGTCATCTGCGGCGGCGACGGCTCGCTGAACATGGCCATCCGCGAGTTCGATCTGGCGCAGGGCATCCTGGCGCTGATCCCCGGCGGCTCGGGTGACGACTTTGGGCGCGTCTGCGGCATTCCGCGCAACGTGCGCCGCGCATGCGACGTGGTGCTCGACGGCGACATCCGCGAAGTCGACGTCGCCCTCGCCAACAACCACCGCTACCTCGGCGTCGCCGGCTTCGGTTTCGACTCCGAGGTGGCGGCGTACGCGAACCGCAACGCGAAATACCTGCGCGGCTCGCTGGTGTACCTCTACTCCATTTTTCGCGTGCTGCCAAAGTTCCGCCCCCACACGGTGCGCATCAACGGCGTGCGCGAGGAGTCGATCATGTTCGCTTGCGTCGGCAACTCCCGCCAATACGGTGGCGGCATCCGCATCGTCCCCCACGCGCTGATCGACGACGGCCAATTGGACGCGGTGATCGTCCATCGCACGTCACGCGTTCAATTACTGAAAACGCTGCCACGCGCGTACAACGGCTCCCACGTCAAGAACTCGTATGTGGAGGAAGCGCGCGGCACGGAATTCCGCTTTGAAAGCGAAACGCCGTTAGAGGTCTACGCCGATGGGGAACCGCTGACGCAGACGCCGGTCGTGTTTGGATTGGCCGCGGAAAGACTGCGGTTTGTGGTGCCGCGTGTGACAGGACAACGATAGGACCAAGAGCACGAATAGGACCTATAGGACCAGTAGGTCGTCGGGTTTGCCCTGGGACGCGCGCCGCGGACGTGAAATCCCAGCTGTGCCGGTGAAATGTGTCATCCCGAATCCGCCGTATGGGGGTCGGGTGGGGGAGGCGGGTGAGGGATCCGTGTGGGGGAAGCACGCATGGCAGCGCGGCTACCTTCCCCCACACAGATCCCTCACCGCCCTCCCCCGCCCAGCCCCCCATACGGGCGGTTCGGGATGACACATGGGGGGCGCCGCCCAGGCCCCATACGGGGGTTCGGGAGGACACGGGGGGCCGCCACCGCCAGGGCCATTTGCGATCACACTGGGGCCGCCGCGCGGCTGCGTGTTGGCGGCCATTCCGGGCAAAGGCCGTGGCGTGTGGCGCCGACTAAGAGACACCTACAGGACAGATGTGGACTTCGTCGGTCCTATACGTCCTATTAGTCCTATTGGTCCTATTCGTCCTATCCGTCCCATCCGTCCTATTCGATCAACACGATCCCTCCCGTTTCCGGGCGGGAGACGGTGGACGTGGCGGCGGCTACGTCGACGGTTCTCTGTAAGAACAGGTCCATGTCGGTCTGGGTGCCGTCGGGGGTGGAGCCCACGACCAGGTAGCGCTCGGCGCGGGGCACGTAGCGGTAGGCGTTGCCCCAGGGGTCTTTGAGGAGGTCGCCGTCGAGGTAGTGGGGGGCGAGCTCCTGGAGGCGTTGGGGGATGCGGCCGTGGACGGCGTTGTATTGCTCGATGGCCTGGCCGATCGCGGCGATGCGTTGCAGGGAGATGGATTTGCGCACCGCGGTCACGCCCGAGGCTTCGCGCGCGAAGGGGTGGAGGGCGTTCAGGGGGTTCTTCCACGAGGTGACCAGCGAGCCGATCGCGAGCGCGGCCAGGAAGATGACGAGCGGCAGCGGGACGGGGGTCTCGGCGACGTCGCCTTCATCGACCGGGGTCGACTCCGCGAGGACGGCCGCGGCCGAGGAGCCGCGCATTTCTTCGATGAGGTCGCGCGTGAGCAGCTCGTAGAGCGCCTTGTTGGTGTCGAACTCGGCGAGGCGCGAGACCTCGACGATGTCGCCGACCGTCATGGTGCCGTCGACGAGGTCGTAGATGGCTTTCTCTTCCTGCGAGATGCGGATCTTGTCGGCGCTCGCCGCGGCGGGTTTGCGGCGGCGCGTGCCCGGATCCATGTCGAAGTCGATCTCGTCGGCATCGTCCGCGCCCACGACCACGATCTCCTGGTCCGTCAGCTTCTTGCGGAAGACCATGTCGTAGGAGCGGACGCGCTTCTCGATGATGGGCCACTCGTCGATCATCCGCGCGCCTTCCATGAGGATGGACTCGGCGGTGATCGGGGTGACGTTCTCGCGGTCGTACTCGATCGTGGTTTCCTGCGAGAAGTGGTAATCGCCGTCCTTCCAGCGGAAGAGGCGATAGACGATCTGCATGATCTGCAGCTGGATGGCGCCGCGCAGGGCGTCCTGCGAAATGATGCCGTAGTGGGTGAGGATGAAGCCGAGGCGCTGGAGCGTCTCGCGCTGGATCTCGAGGGCGCGGCCGAGCTGATCCTGCGTCAGCATGCCGGTCTTGATCAGCACCGTGCCGAGGCGGTTCTCGAGGCGGCGGTTGAGCGAGTCGGCGCCGACGACCTTGCCGTCGAGGAACGTCACCGTCACGGTGTCGTCCTTGCCGCGCAGCGTCAGCACGCCGGTCTTCCTCTGCAGCCCGATGAGCTGGAAGATGTCGGCGAGACTGAAGTCTCTGAGTGTGCCTTCGAGTGCCATGACTAACCCGTCGTCCTCCGGCGGTACACCGGGAGCGACAACACGATCCACATCACCACGGCGAGGACGATGGCGACGACGCGCACGATGAGCTGCGCGACTTCCGCCGAGGGGCCGAGCGCCGGGGCCAGTCGGCCGACGAAGATCGCGACCGCCACGAAGAAGCTGAAGAGAATCATCCCGATCGAGCCGGCCGTGGTGCGTCCTTCGAGCACCTGCGCGGAGCCGGGGAGGAACGTGGCGAAGAAGCGGTTGCGCACGAGCATGCCGCGGTGATGGTCGCTCACTTCTTCGACTTTCTTGCGCTTGGTGTCGAGCGACACGCCGTCGCGCTTGAGGTAGATGTGGATGCACTGCGTGCAGTACGTCGCGCTCTCACGCGCCGATTTGCAGCGGTGGCAGAACGTGCGGCCGCACTTGATGCAGGCGCCGGCGAAGCCGCCGCGGCGGCGCTTGAGCCAGATCGCGACGCCGAGGAGCAGCGACGCGAGCGCGGCGACCGTCACGGGGTTCATCGCGCTCGTCAGCGGATCGAACGTGGAGTAGTTGCCGAAGAGGATGCGCGCCGGTCCGCCACGCCGTGCGATGGCGTCCTGCAGCCGCCACGCTTCGACGATCGGCGGGTGATACATGACGACCTTCTGCGGCAGCGGGCTGTCGGTGAGGCGTCCGATGAGGCCGCGGTCGAGGTCGCGCGCCGCTTCGAGGAAGCGCGCCTGCTCGTTGAACTTGTACGTCTCGCCGCTCGCGACCGAGGCGTTGTAGAAGGCGATGGCGAGGCTCTTGTCCTGCTGCTGCGCCGTGCTGTACTCGGTGAGCGCGGCGGGGAAGTCGTTGTTGAGGAAGTGGAGGTTGCCGATGTTCACGTGCGCGCCGGCACTGCTCCGTGGGCGCAGCTCGACGGCGCGGCGGTAGTGCACCGCCGCCTGATCGTCGTTCCCTTCGAAGAGCTGCAGATTGCCGAGGATGAGCTGCAGCGTGGGGTCGTCGGGGATGACGGCGACGAGCTCCTGCATGCGGCGCAGTGCTTCCGGCTGATACGCGTGATCGGCGACGGACATCGCGGCCATGACGACCGTGCTGTCGATGCCGGCGATCCAGTGCGCGGTGAGGTCGAGCGCGAGCGGCGCGACCGCGGCGAGCAGGCAGAGGATGACGATGAGCACGCGCTCGCCGCCGGAGGCGTAGCCGAAGATGAGCGCGAGCCAGTAGAAGACGAGCCACACCGGCCCGAGCCAGAGGAAGAGCGGCAGGAAGAGCAGCGCGAACCCGAGGACGGTGACGGAGCCGCCGCGCAGCCGCCGCTTGAGGAGCATCTCGCGGAAGTCGTGCGCGATGCTGCGGCCGTAGCGGACGAAGAGGGCGATGGCGAAGACGACGAGCGTCAGCGCGAGCGCGATGACGAGGGTGACGACGAGGTCGGCGCGCCCGAGGAGGTTCGTGCGCGTGTTGCCGAAGAGGCGCGTGAAGCCGGAGAAGACGAGCGGGATCGCCTGGGCCCAGTCGTTGCGCGCGGCGGCGTCGTCGGCGCGGCTGAAGGCGACGGCGGGCGACGTGGGGTCGAGCTGTTCCGCGGTCTGCACGCCCCAGCCGGCGAGCGGCTTGTCGTTCTGCGCGGTGGCGCCGCGTGCGAGCGCCGCGGCGGAGCCGGCGAACGTGGGATAGGTCCGGATGCCGTTGCCGCGTCCGGTCGTGAGCAGCTCGTTCTTGCGGCGGTTCGCGGTGTCGAGGTCGCCGTCGCTCGCCGCGCCGGCAGCCTGCGGCCACACGTCGCGCGGCGACGGCTGTTGCTGTGCCGACACTCCTTCGCTGAGCAGGAGCGCCAGCAGCGCGACCATGACGGCGACGCGAACTTTCATCAAATGCTCTTGGTCCGTTGAACGAAGGCGAGCTTCAGCTCACCCAGGTGCGTGGCCAGAAAATCCTCTTCGTCCGGGGTGAGGTTGTTCACCGTCTTCTCCTGCAGGAGTTGCAGGATGTCGATCATCTGCCGAGCGGCGCGTGTGTCGATCTTCTGCTGCGGCTCGTATGGGTTCCGCAGGAGGCCGAGGGCCATGTAGCCCTGGGCGATCAGCGGCTCGATGAAGTTGGTGAACTGGGTCCCCGGATTCTCCGCGCGGTCCTTCATCTTGCGACGCTCTTCGCGCGGAGGTTGCTGCTGTTCGGGCGCCGGCTGCGGCTCCGACTGCGGTGGCGCGGTCGCCTGTGCCTCCGCGGCCTGCGGCGGGGCGGTTGCCGTCACCGTGGGCTCAGCCGGTCTGATGTCTTCGCGGAATTCCTCACGGATCTCGCCGTCCGAGGTGAAGATCCGTTTGTCTGTGACTTTCAGTTCCTTTGGTTGCTTGTCGTCCTTCGGCAAGACTGCCTCCACCCCTGCCGCTTCAACTCCCGTGAAATCAAGAGCTTGGCATCTTAACACGCCAGGTTCGGCCAAAAAACCGATCGCCTGGGAGCAAGACGCTGGACCGGCGCATGAAACGGAAGATATCACTGTCGCAAAGAGAGTGGGTCGAGGGGCCGCAGAAGATACAGAGGAACGGCTGGAAATGATCGGGGCCGGGTCTTGAACGGGCGGCGCGTAGCGCCCCCGTCACCCCTCTCCCCGGCCTTTGCGGGGAGAGGGTGATCCTTCGCGTCAGCGAAGGATCGGGTGAGGGGGCGCGGCACACCAGCAACGGTGGCCATAAGGCGGGGCCGGCGCTGCGCGTGCGTCGATGGCTGCGGCGGAGAATTAAGAAGTTCGAATTTCGAATGAAGAATGGTGGAGGCGCGTTCCGCGCACGCTCTCATGAAGCCTCCAGGGTCCTATCCGTCCTATCTGTCCTATTCGTCCCATCGTCCCCGTGGCCTACCGCAGCGCCCGCAATATCGCCCGGTGCACGTGCGGATCGGCGGCAATCCCCTGATGGCCGTCGCACAGGGTCATGGTGGCGGCATCGCCGCGGGCGCTGGAAATGGGGACGGTGCCGTCGCCGGGCTCGAAGAGGACGTCGCGTAAGGCGGCGTCCGTCAGCTCCCCGGGATAGAAGACGAAGGTGTTGTCGCCGCGGACGAGCACCCGCCTCGCCGTCGGCACGCAGTCGCCGGCGATGACCGTCGGGGTGAGCGGCATCGGCGTGTTGCGCAGCTCGTCGCGGAAGGCGCGCGCGTTCGCCAGCGACCGTGCGAGCGCCGCGGTGTGCCGCGCGTCGAGCGGCACGAAGCGCGTCCACGTCGCCAACTCCCAGACGTCGTACGGCAGCGCCGCCCCGCTCGGGTCGATGAAGATGCGGCCATTCTCGGGCAACAGCTCGGTGATGAACGGCCACGTCGCCACCATCTCCGGCGAGAAGCCGCGGCGGATGAAGCGCTCAGGCCGGACGAAGATGCGGAACGCTTCGATGACGCCGCGCTGCACCGGCGCCACCATGACCAGCCGGGCGACGTCGTCCGCGCCTCCCTCGAGCTTGAGGTACGTCGAGGCGATGAGCGCGCCGGCGGAGTGCGTCACGAGGTCGACCTGCGCGCCGTCGTGCTCGAGGCGGATCTCCTCGACACGCGCCGCCAGCAGCCGTGCGTTCTCGCGCGCGGGCAGCCGCCAGTCGTAATAGAAGGGATAGAGGTTCTCGTCGAGCGTGTAGCCGCCGTATTTGCGCAGGGCGATCGAGAGCTGCCAGCCGGTGTTGACCGGGCCGCGCGAGCCGACCCAGCCGCGCGGCACGAGCCGGTCGCGTCCGATGTTTCCCTCGGCGTCGAGCGGCAGGTCGAGGTCGTCGGGATACGTGCGCTGCCACATCGCATGCGCGGTGCCCCAGACGTGGCGGCCGGTCTCGGGATCGACGAGGCGCGTCACGCCGAAGCCGGCAATCACGATCACCGGCCGCCGCGGCGCCCCCGCGTGCTCCGCCTCGGCACGGAGGTACCCTCGGCGCGTCCGATCCGTGGTGTTACAGTTCGCCAGCGCCGCGAGCGCCGACAGCACGATGAAGATCTTCCAGGTTCTCGAGTTCAATCAGTTCAACACCGGCTCGGTGCACCAGATGTTCCAAGCGGCATCGGGACTTCGCGAGCGCGGCCATGAGGTGACGATCGTCAGCCGCCCCGACGCGACGCTGGCGTCGAAAGCGGCCGAAAAGGACGTTCGCTTCCACGGCTTCGCGTTCCGCCATCCGTTCGACGTCGGCACCATCCGCGCGCTGCGCCGGCTGATCCGCGAGGAGAAGCCGGACGTCATCCACGTGCACAAAGGCGTGGCGCACGGCCTGGCGCTGGCGGCGACGCTCGGCGCGCCGGTCGGGGCGTTCGTCGTGAACCGCGGCGTGTCGTTCCCGCTCGACGTCTGGAACCGCGCCAAATACCGCACGCCGCGCGTCGACCGCATCGTCACGGTGTGCCAGCAGATCAAGGATGTGATCGTCGCCAGCGGCAAGCTGCCCGCGGCGAAGGTCGAGGTGGTGTACGCCGGCACTGACGTGACGCTCTTCGATCCGGCGCGCTGGGACGCACGCGCGTTCCGCCGCGAGAAGGGGATCGCCGACGACCGCTTCGTCGTGGCCCAGGTCGGCGTGCGCGACTGGAAAGGGTGGAAGGAGCTGATCGACTCGGTCTCCGACGTCGCCGCGCTCCATCCGGCGATTCACCTGCTGCTCATCGGCTGCCGCACGGACGTGGAGAAGGACGAGGTGCGCGAGTACGCCCGCAGCGTGGGGATCGAGTCGCACGTGACGCCGGTCGAGTACCGCAGCGACATGCCGAACGTCTTCGCCTCGTGTGACGTGGTCGTCGACGCCTCCTGGGCCGGCACCGGCATCACCGGCACCGTGCGGGAAGCGATGGCCATGGAGAAGCCGGTCATCGCCACGAACGCCGGCGGCAACGCGGAGCTGGTGTCCTCACCCGAGGTCGGCTGGCTGATCCCGATGAAGGACCGCGCGGCGCTGACATTGGCGCTACGCTCGATCATGGAGGACCGCGCCGAGGCCGCCGCCGTGGCCCGAGCCGCCCGGGAACACGTGGTGCGGGGCTTCTCCAAGGAGCTGCGCATCAGCAGGCTGGAAGAGCTGTACGGGCGTGTGCTGGCGGATAAGCGGCGCCAGGACGGATAGGACGAATAGGACAGATAGGACCTATAGGACAGATGGCTGCGCACCGCGTCCTCTCAGTCCTATAGGTCCTATCCGTCCTATTTGTCCTATTGCGGCTGCTGCCAGCGCCATCGACGGTGGTGGCTGATCCGCTGTCAACGGCGGCCGGGCCGCTGTCATCGCTGTGTGGGGATATCGACGATGGTGGCCGGGCCGTCTCGATCGATGTGTCGAGACATCGAAGGTGGTGGCTGATCCGCTGTCAATGGTGGCTGGGCCGCTGCCATCGATGTATCGGGATATCGACGATGGTGGCCGCGCCGTCTCGATCGATGTGTCGGGATATCGATGGTGGTGGATGATCCACTGTTGACGGCGGCCGGGCCGCTTCGGTCGATGTGTGGGGACATCGACGATGGTGGCTGGGCCGTCTCGATCGATGTGTCGGGATATCGACGTCGGTGGTTCATCCGCCGTCGACGACGGACGAACCGCTCCACGCGATGACGCGGACCGCGATCGTGGCGCGCGGACGGGGACGCGCGGTGCGTCGGGCTACGGCGCTTCCGGCTCCGCCGGCTCGATCGGCACGGGCCGCGTCGATGCCAGCAGATCGACCTCCCGATGGTCCGGCAGGACGGCCACCAGCCGGCCGTACGACCATTCGCCGTCGGTCTTGGTGCCGACGACGTGGAGCTTCCCCTTCCCTTTCGGCCCGGACAGCGGCACGGTAAAGTCGGCGGTGCCGTCGTCGTTCTCGAGCTTGATCGAGCCGCCCATCATCATGCCGGCCTCGATGGGCTCGCCGAACGCGGCGACGACTTCGGGGTTGGCCTGCGCGCGGCGCAGCGCGTCGGAGTACGGGGTGCTCTGCTTGAACGAGCCGTAGGCCAGCATCAGGATGCCGCCGGCAAAGCTGGCCAGGCCGAGGATCAGCAGGAGGCAGCCGGCCGGGACGAGCCACTTCCAGTTACGGGCGAACCAGTTGTCGCGCTGGACTACGGTCGGCTGCTGGTGCTGGTATTCGGACATCCATCGATTGTAAGCGCACGGACGTGCTCGTCGACGCTCGCGGCCAATCCTTCCATGTCGTAGCCGCCTTCGAGCAGCGACACCACGCGGCCGTTGCACCAACGCTCCGCGGCTTCGGCGATGCGCCGCGTCAGCTCGCCGTAGCCCTGCTCCGTCATGCGCATGCCGCCGAGGGGATCGCGGACGTGGGCGTCGAACCCGGAGGAGAGGAGGATGGCGTCGGGGCGGTAGTCGTCGATGATGCGCACGATCTCGTCTTCCGTTGCACGCAAAAAGGCGGAGTCGCCTTTGCCGCCTTCGACGGGGATGTTCTTCGTGAAGCCGCGTCCCTTGCCGACGCCGATCTCGTCGGCGGCGCCTGTGCCGGGATAGAACGGATAGCGGTGGATCGAGGCGTAGTAGACGTCATCACGATCCTCGAAGATGTGCTGCGTGCCGTTGCCATGATGGACGTCGAAGTCGAAGATGAAGACGCGCTCGACGCCGGGCTGCTCGCGCAGCCACTCGGCCATGCACGCAACGGTATTGAAGAAGCAGAAGCCCATCGCCTCGTTGCGCTCGGCGTGATGGCCGGGGGGGCGGGCAATGACGAAAGCGCGCTGCGAGCCGCCATGGGTCCAGATGTCTTCCATTGCAGTGAGAGAGGTGGAGACCCCTTTGCGTGCGGCGGAAAACGTGGCCCGCGAGATGGGGTTGTCCATCGAGTGGAAGAGGCGGAGGCCGAGGCGGCAGGCGTCCTCGAGCTGGCGCTCGTACTCGCGCGAATGGACCTTGGCGATGATGCGATCGGCGTCGGGGTGGAGGGGGAGGTCGCGGATGACGTCATTGCCGAGACCGCTGCGGCACACACCTTCGAGTGCGGCGGCGAGACGCTGCGCGTTCTCCGGATGGCCGGGTCCGGTACTGTGTTGCTGAAAGACGTCGTCTGTGTAGATCTTCAACATGGTTCGGGACGGCCGTGTAAACTCGCGCCGTTTGAAGCGCATTCTCCAGCTCGCGGCAATCGTCGCCCTGACGGTGTTCTTTCTGTGGCTGTTTCTGCGAAATGCGGACCTCGCCACCGTCGGCCGCCTGCTGAAGACGACGAACGTCGCCTGGATCGTGGTCGGGTTCGTCGCGAACTTCGGGGCGCTGCTCTTCAGAACTGTACGCTGGCGGACAATTCTCGATCCCGACTCACCGCCGCCGTTCTATGCGACGTTCTTCGCGAACACGGTCGGCTTCATGTTGTCGATCGTGTTGCCGATCCGTGCCGCGGACGTCGCGCGGCCGGCGCTGCTCTCCCGGCGCACGTCGCACCGTTTCTCCGGCGCGCTGGGGACGGTCCTGACGGAGCGCGTGCTCGACCTGTCGACGATCCTGCTGCTCTTCGTCACGTTCGCGCTGCTCCGCTGGAACGAGTTCTCGCACGATCCGAAAGTGGCGCGCTGGTTCTTCATCGTGAAGACGGGCGCGGTCGTTTCGGGGATCCTCCTCGCGGCGCTGGCGTTCCTCATCACGGGACTCTTCTTCTTCCGCCACGTGATCCGCAAGCTGCACGAAAAGCTCGGCAAGCTGCTGCCGAAGCGGTTTCGCGATTCGTGGATGCATTTCTTCGACAGCTTTGCGGCGACGACGGAGATTGCACGGCACCGCACCGCATTCGTGAAGGTCCTCTGTTGCACCGCGCTGATCTGGCTCTGCCTGACGGCGCAGTTCTGGTTCGCGACGCTCGCGGTGCATCATCCGCTGCCGTACGACTCGAGCTTCTTCGTCACCGGGGTGACGACGGTCGGCCTGGCCATTCCGACGCCGGGCGGCGTCGGCGGCTTCCATAAAGCGTGTCAGCTCGTGCTGGTGAACTTCTATGGCTTCAGCGTGGATCTCTCCGTGGCGGTGGCGGTGCTGTTCCACCTGATCGGCACCGCGCCGGTGCTGGTCACGGGGCTGATCCTCTTCGCCAAGGAAGGGCTGCGCTGGCGCGAAGTGACGACGCCGAAGGAAGAGGAGTGAGGGGGGGCGTCGGTTTTCGGTTGTCGGTTTTCGGTTGTCGGTTTTCGGTTTTCGGTGCTGCGCCCGGGCGGCTGCCCGTCCAAGCGTGACCGCCCTCGACCGAAAACCAAAAACCGAAAACCGAAAACCAAAAACCGAAAACCGAAAACCTCCCCCCGGTCGTCTGTGATACAAGCAGCCCGGAAATGCGCTGCCCGTTCTGTGGAAATCTGGAGGACCGGGTCGTCGATTCGCGCGAGAGCCGCGAGGGTGAAGTGATCCGGCGCCGTCGCGAATGCACGGCGTGCGAACGGCGATTTACCTCCTACGAAAAGATCGAAGTCCCCACGTTCCAGGTGGTGAAGCGCGACCAGCGCCGCGAGGCGTACGACCGCGCGAAGATGATGCGCGGTCTGCAGATCGCGTGTCGGAAACGGCCGGTGCCGCAGGCGGAGCTCGAGCGCGTCGCCGATACGATCGAGGCGACGATGCAGGACGCCGGCGACCGCCGCGAAATCTCCAGTCAGGAGCTGGGCACGCTCGTCATGGAGCGATTGCGCCAGCTCGATCCCGTGGCTTACGTCCGTTTCGCATCCGTCTACCGCCGCTTCGAGGACGTGGACGCGTTTGTGAAAGAGTTGCACCGGCTGAAGTAAAGCGGGAACAGCCATTGCACGAATAGACGAATCAGGTTCCCCCGCCCGTACGAGAGGTCGACATGAGTGACGCGAACGAAACCGCGAAAGAAGAGGCAATCAAAATCCCCGACGTCCTTCCGGTCCTGCCGCTGAAGGATCTGGTCATCTTTCCCTTCATCATCGTCCCGCTGTCGGTCTCCCGCGAAAAGTCGATCAACGCGGTGGATCAGGCGCTGGCCGAGAACCGCGTCATCATGCTGACGGCGCAGAAAGACTTTCAGAACGAAGACCCGGGCGAGGAAGACCTGTATCGCGTCGGCACCGTCGCGATCATCATGCGCATGCTGAAGCTTCCGGACGGACGGATCCGCATCCTCGTCCAGGGCCTCTCCCGTGCGCGCGTCGACTACTTCATCCAGACCGCGCCCTTCTTCAAAGCGAAGATCACGCGCATCGAAGAACCGGTGACGAAAGACCGCGGCCTCGAGACCGAAGCCCTCATTCGCGCCGTCAAGCAGAACCTCGACCGCGCCGTCTCCCTCGGCAAGAACATCAGCCCCGAGGTAATGGTGATCGCGGCGAACCTCGACGATCCGGCGCGCCTCACCGACCTCGCCGCGTCGAACCTCGACCTCAAGCTCGAAGAAGCGCAGCAGATCCTCGAGACCATCGATCCGATGGAGCGCCTCAAGCGCGTCAACGAGCTGCTGACGCGCGAGATCAACCTGCTCACCATGCAGCAGGAGATCTCCTCCGCGGCGCAGGGGGAGATGAACAAGTCGCAGCGCGAGTACTTCCTCCGCCAGCAGCTCAAGGCGATTCAGTCGGAGCTCGGCGAAGGCGAAGAGCTCGCGGAGGAAGTCGAGAACTACCGCAAGAAGCTCGACGAGAAGAGCGTTCCGCCCGAGTCGCGCGAGGAGATCGAGAAGCAGATCAAGCGTCTCGAGCGCTCGCATCCCGACTCCGCCGAGACGTCGATCATCCGCACGTATCTCGACTGGATGACCGGCCTCCCGTGGGGCGTCATGTCGAGCGACAACCACGATCTCAGCCGCGCTCGCGAGATCCTCGACGAGGATCACTACGACCTCGAGAAGATCAAGGAGCGCATCCTCGAGTACCTCGCCGTGCGCAAGCTGCGCGGCCAGAAGATGAAGGGACCGATCCTCTGCTTCGTCGGACCTCCCGGCGTCGGCAAGACGTCGCTCGGCCGCTCCATCGCCCGGGCCCTCGATCGCAAGTTCGTGCGCATCTCCCTCGGCGGCGTCCGCGATGAAGCGGAAATCCGCGGCCATCGCCGCACCTACGTCGGCGCGCTCCCCGGCCGCATCATCCAGGGCATCAACCAGGCCGGCACGTCGAACCCGGTGTTCATGCTGGACGAAGTCGACAAGATCGGCGCGGACTACCGCGGCGATCCGTCGTCCGCGCTGCTCGAAGTCCTCGACCCCGAGCAGAACTACTCCTTCCGCGATCACTACCTCGGCGTCTCGTACGACCTCTCGAACGTCATGTTCATCGTGACGGCGAACGTGCTCGACACGATCCAGCCGGCGTTCCTCGACCGCATGGAAGTCATCCGCCTCTCCGGCTACACCGACGAAGAGAAGCTGATGATCGCGAAGCAGCACATCATCCCGAAGCAGATGGAAGAGAACGGGATCAACGAGACGCCGGTCGTCTGGACGGACTCGGGGATCACGCGCGTCATCACCGGCTACACGAAGGAAGCCGGCCTGCGCAACCTGGAGCGCGAAGTCGGCACGATCTGCCGCAAGATCGCGGTGCAGGTCGCCGACGGGAAGGTGCAGGACAGCTACCGCATCACCGACGCGAACGTCGACAAGTACCTCGGGCCGATGAAGCATTTCGCCGAGGAGCTGCTCGAGCGCGATCAGGTGGGCGTGGCGACCGGCCTGGCGTGGACGGCGGTCGGCGGCGACATCCTCTTCATCGAAGCGACGGCCGTGCGCGGCAAAGGCAAGCTCTCACTCACCGGCCAGCTTGGCGAGGTGATGAAGGAGTCGGCGCAGGCCGCACTGACGTACGCGCGCGCCCATGCCGACGAGCAGGGCATTCCGCCCGACTACTTCGAGACCCACGACATCCACATTCACGTCCCCGCGGGCGCGATCCCGAAGGACGGTCCGTCCGCCGGCATCACGATCACGACGGCGATCATCTCGGTCCTCACGGGCCGCCCGATCCGCCGCAACGTGGCCATGACGGGCGAAGTGACGCTGCGCGGCGACGTGCTGCCGATCGGTGGCGTGAAGGAGAAGGTGCTCGCGGCTCGCGCGGCGAAACTGAACACCGTCATCCTGCCGAAGCTCAACGAGCGCGACCTCATCGACGTCCCGGAGCCGATCAAGCGCGACATGACGTTCCACTTCGTGGAGCACGTCGAGGACGTGCTGAACATCGCCCTGCTGGACGAGTCCGCGGCGGAGCAGAAGACCACCGACCGCGCCGGCCGCGAATCCAAGCCGCTGGCCGAGCCGGAACCGGCCACCCACGAACACGCGGTGACCACGCCGTAGCCCCATCAACCAGTCATCAATGAAAAACCCGGCGAAAGCCGGGTTTTTTGTTTTGCTGCTTTTCCTGATCGTCCTAGATGCGCGAAATCCACTTCTGCGCGAACGGCACGATCGTGGCGCCCAGCACCACCTTGACGATGTCGGCCACCACGAACGGCGCCACACCCATGGTGAAGGCGGCTTCGGGCGAGGTCAGCGCAGCCAGCCACGACCAGCCGCCGAGGTAGACGATCGCCAGCGCGGCGAGCATCGAGGGGACGGCGCGGAGGATGCTGCCGGCCTGGCCGCGCTCGGAGAGGCGTCCGGCGACCCAGGCGGCCACGGGGTACGAATAGAGGTAACCGGCGGTCGGTCCGAGGAGCCACAGCGCGCCGCCCTTGCCTTCGGCGAAGACGGGGAGGCCGCTCATGCCTTCGAGGAGGTAGAGCGCCGCAGCGGCGGCACCGCGTGTCGAGCCGAGGGCGATCCCGACCAGGATCACGGCCAGCGGCTGCAGCGTCATCGGGACCGGACTGAACGGAAGCGGAATCGCCACCTGCGCCGCGATCGCAATCAGCGCGCTCGCGCCGACGACCAGCAGCACGTTCAAAGCCGCGCTGCCGCGAATCACGCGATCAATCAGAACCGACGGGATGGTGATCGTTTTCTCCTGCATAGACAGACAAAGATATCACGCACGTGCGGGCGGATGGGATGAATAGGGTGGCTGCGGCCGGCGACTCCATCGTTCCGTTTCCGGTCGGCGCTGAGTTTGCTACCGTCACCGTCATGCTGAACCGAAAGGTCTTTCTGGCGATCGCCATCAGTCTGCTGGCCGTGGCCTGCCAGCGCGAAGAACCGCTCACCGAAGCCAAGGCGCGCGCCATCATCGAGCCCTACCTGCAGCGCCGCGAGCCGACCTACGCCGAAGTGCCGCAGCGCGTCTGGTGGGGACCGTCGTCGCCGAAGGATGCGTACGACGGGCTCGCCGTGCAGACGCTGCGGAAGCTCGAGCAGGCGGGGCTGGTCACGGTCACGGAGTCGACCCGCGCGGACGGCGGCATGGAGTACATCGCCAAGGTCACGCAGAAAGGCTTCCCCATCCTCGGCACTGCCCCGAGCATGCGCGGCCCGGTCTACCGCGGCCTGATCTGCTACAAGGTCTACGACAACCTCCGCAGCTTCCAGCAGCATCCGGCCCAGAAGACCGTCGGCGCCGCCGAGATCGTCTGGCACTACGACGAGCCGACCAACCTCTACCCGCTGTTCGACACGAAGATCAACAAGCCGCTGAAGAAGCCGTTCTTCTCCCACGTCTCGTTCTGGTACGAAGAGCACCAGTGGAAATTCAACGTGAACGTGAAGAAGGCGGAGGGGTAGGGGGGGCGGTTTTTGGTTTTTGGTTTTCGGTTGTCGGTTTTTGGTTTTCGGTGGGTACGCGGCTGGCTCTACCGTTGCCGGCGTTTCATCCGCCTCACGCCGCTCTCGCTGGCGATGATGGCTTCGCTGGCTTCGTGGGGGAAGAAACCGGTTTCCACGACGCCGGCGTGATCGCGGATGCGCGCGACGACGTCGGCGATGTCGGCGTGATCGGGGACGCGCACGTCGAGGATGCGGTGTCCTTCGTCCGTGATGCGCGGCTGGCCGTCGCGCAGGCGCAGGACGGGCTGCAGGCCCATTTCGGTGAAGCGGCGCTGCAGGACTTCCAGCGCGAACGGCGTCACCTCGATCGGCAGCGTGCCGACGCCCAGCTTCTCGACGATCTTGGTGTCGTCGGCGATGACGAGGAAGCGCGAGGCCTGCTGCTCGACGATCTTCTCGCGGAGGAGGGCGCCGCCGCGTCCTTTGATGAGGCGGAGGTCTGCGTCGATCTCGTCGGCCCCGTCGATCGCCAGGTCGATCGGCACGACCTCGGCCAGCGACATCGTGGCGACGCCAACTTCGCGTGCGAGCTGCTCGGTTTGTTCCGAGGTGCAGGTGCAGCGGATGTCGCGGAGCTGGCCGCTGGCGAGCGCTTCGCCGAGGAGGCGGACGAACTCGGAGGCGGTGCTGCCGGTGCCGAGGCCGAGGGTCATGCCGCTGCGGACTTCGCGGAGCGCTTCGCGCGCGGCTTCGATCTTCTGCTGCTGCATTCAATAACCTCCGGCGGCGCCGCCACGGCGTGGATCGGCGACGGCGATGATGCGGATGCCGTCGAACTGAAGCGCGTGGACGTCGCCGATGCTGTCGCGAGCACGCACGGGATGGCCCATTGTCGACAGCGCATCGAGCGCCGCCTGCGGGGCTTTGCCGCGCTCGTACGCGATCAAATCGGGCAGGGCCTGGTGATGCCATCGCGGCGCGGCGACGGCGTCCTGCAGTGACTGGTTGTAAACGGCCACGTTGAGGAAGACCTGCAGGATCGTATTCGGAATCGCAGGACCGCCGCGCGTGCCGAGCGCGAGGAACGGCTTGCCGCCGCGCAGGATGATCGTCGGTGCCATGGAGGAAGCCATGCGCTTCCCGGGCTCGATGGCGTTCACGCTCCCCTGCACGAGCTCGTGGCGGTTCGGCTTGTTGCCGGGCGCGCTGAAGTCGTCCATCGCGGCGTTGAGGAAGAAGCCGGTGCCGGGGACGACGAAGCCGCTGCCGAAGTTGGCGCCGAGCGTCGTGGTGATCGCGGCGACGTTCCCCTGCGCGTCGGCGATGGTGAAGTGCGTGGTGTGCTCCCCTTCGGCCACGGCCATCGCGTTCGGTTCGCTGAGCGTCACCGTCGGCGTGACGCGATCGAGCGTGATCGTGCGCCGCCACTGCGCCGCGCGCTCCGCGGAGAGGATCTCGCGATACGGGATGCGCGAGTTCACGGGGTCGGAGAGGTACTTGTTGCGGTCGAGATATGCGCGCCGCTGCGCCTCGATGAGGAGGTGGAGCGAGCGTGTCGTCTGGAAGCCGCTCTTCGCGAGGTCGTAGCCGCTGAGGATGTTCAGCGCTTCGCCGATGACGAGCCCTCCGGCGGCCGGCGGCGCCATCGTGTAGACGTCGTAGTTGCCGTAACGGATGCGGATCGGCGCGCGCCACACCGGCTGGTAGTCGCGGAGATCGCGGAAGCCGAGGACGCCGCCGGCGTTGCGCGAGCCCTCGACGATGCGCTTCGCGAGCTCACCGTCGTAGAAGTCTTTCGCGCCGTACGTGGCGAGACGCTCCAGCGTCAGCGCGAGGTCGGTCTGGATGAGCGGCGTGCCGGCGGCGAGCGGCTTCCCCTCCGGCGCAAAGATGATGGTGGTGGAAGCGTAGCGATCGAGCTTCCGCTTCTCGAGCTCGGGGGTGAAGTCGCGCACGAACTCGTCGTCGAGACGGATCCCTTCGCGCGCGATGCTCACCGAAGGAGCGATGAGCTCTTTCCACGGCTTCGAGCCGAAGCGTTTGTACATCGCCTCCAGCCCGGCCACGGTGCCGGGCACGCCCGCGGCGAGCGGTCCGGTGAGGCTGCTCTCCGTGGCGAACATCTCCTTCTTCGCGGCGAGCGGCGCGACCTCACGGAAATCGAGCGTCCAGATGCCCTTGGACTTGGCGTCGTAGTAGACGAGGAACCCGCCGCCGCCGAGGTTGCCCGCCTGCGGATGCACGACCGCCAGCGTAAAGGCGACGGCGACCGCCGCGTCGATGGCGTTGCCGCCCTGCTGCAGCACGTTGACGCCGACCTTGGTGGCCAGTGGGTGCGCGGTGGAGAGGGCGGCCTTGCGGGCGATCACGGAGCCGCCGGCGAAGGCGGGTGCGGCCAGGAGAAGGATGAACGCAGAACGCAGAACGCAGAACGTAGAACGTAGAAAACGCGCGCTTCTCAATTCCGCGTTCTGCGTTCTGCGTTCTGCGTTCAGTCCGTTCTTCACTTCCGCCCCCGCTTCACGCGATTGCGCTCATAGATGATCTTCAGCCCCTTGAGCGTCAGTTCCGCGTCCACGAGGTTCACGTGTTCGCTGTCGCGCTCGAACAGCGCGGCCAGACCGCCGGTGGCGACGACGCTTTTGACGTTCGGCACTTCGCGCTTCATCCGCGACAGGATGCCGTCGACCAGCCCGAGGTAGCCGAAGTAGATGCCGGACTGCATGTTGACGACGGTGTTGGTGCCGACGACGTGCTCCGGGCGCTTGATGTCCACGCGTGGCAGGCGCGCCGCCCGCGCAAACAGCGCCTCGGCCGAGATGTTCAACCCCGGCGCAATCACGCCGCCGATGTATTTCGCATCGGCCGTCACCACATCGAAAGTCGTCGCCGTCCCGAAGTCGACGATGATCGTCGGCCCGCCATACGTGTGGTGCGCCGCCACGCAATTGACGATGCGGTCCGCCCCGACTTCCTGCGGGTTGTCCACGTGAATGGCCAGCCCGGTCTTCACACCCGGCTCGACGAACACGGGGTCGATCCCGAAGTACTTCTGGATCATCAGCGCCACCACACCATTCAGCGGCGGTACGACCGAGGAGACGATCGCCCCCTCGAGCGACGAATGCAGCGCATCGCCCACGAGCTGCCGCGCCAGGATGCCGTATTCGTCGTATGTCCGGTCGCGCGCCGTCGCCAGACGCCACGAGCTGGCCAGGACGTCATCGCGGTAAATCCCCAGGACGATGTTCGTGTTGCCGACGTCGACGACGAGAAGGTTGGCCACCACCAGCGATGGTATCAGGTGCTGTGCTGGCCGTTGGGGACAGGCGACGCCGGAGGCCTCCCGGTGGTTCTCTGTACCCAACACTCAGCCCAGCATCAGATCACCGGCGCTGACGGCGATCACTTCGTCGCCGTCGCGGAGGAGGGCGCGGCCGTGGGCGTCGATGCCGTTCCAGGTGCCGGTGACGGTGCGTTCGCCGATGACGCAGTGGATGCGGTCGCCGGGTTTGTGGATGGTGAGCTTGCGCCACTGCTCGATCACTGCGTCGTGCTCGAAGGAGAACGAGAGGTATTCGTCGAGGTGCTCGATGAAGGCGACGGTGGCGGTGTTGATGCCGCTGTAGTTGCGAGGGGAGAGCTCGGAGAGGGCGACGGCGTTGGGGCGCGTGTCGTCGGCGACGGGCTCGATGTTGATGCCGACGCCGATGATCAGGTGCGCGCGGTCGTCGTGGACGCGGGCTTCGATGAGGATGCCGGCGATCTTGCGGCCGCCGGCGAGGACGTCGTTCGGCCATTTGATGCGGGCGTCGACGGCGAAGACGTCGCGGAGGAAGGTGGCGACGAGGTTCGCCATGGCCAGCGGGATGACGGGGAGCTCGCGGACGGGGCGTGTGAGGATCGTGGTGGCGTAGATCCCTTTGCCGGCGGGGGAGGACCAGTGGCGGTCGTTGCGCCCGCGGCCGGCGATCTGTTCGCCGGCGATGATCAGCGCCTGCGGCAGCGACAGCTCGTTGTCGATGCATTCCTTGACGATGCGGCGGGCCACCAGATTCGTCGAGGCCACACGTGGCACCAGCGCGAGCGACTCGATGGTCCTCAACCGGGCGACGATGCTGCGCGTATCGATACCGATCATTGATTCTGCTGAAGCTTGCCGAGGCGTGCGCGAAGCTCCGCCTGCCGCGCCTGAGCAGTTTGCACGACCTGCGCCGGGGCGTTCTTCAGAAATTGCTCGTTGACCAGCTTTGCGTCGAGGGCGGCCAGCTCTTTTTCGCTCTTCTCGATGTCGCGGCGGGCGCGCTCGAGCTGCTCGGGCGTGACCACTTTCTCCGGCAGCTCGATGGCGATGGGGAAGCCTTCCACGAGGTCCTGGTAGGCGCCGGCGGGGACCTCGCCGTTGAGCGAGACCTCGGTCAGGCGGGCCAGGTCGATGAGCAGATAGGCCACGTCCCGGAAGAAGTTCGCTTCGCGGCCGTTCTGCGCCTGGATGGTGAGGCGGAAGCGGTCCTTCGGCGTGAAGCCGCGCTCCGCGCGCACGTTGCGCACGGTCGTGATCATCGCCTTGACCGCGGTCATCAGGCGCTCCGCCTCCGGGTCTTCGAGGATCTGCTCGGCAATGGGGTAGGGCGCGACCATGATCGACGGCTCCACGCCGCCGAGCTTCAGCCAGATCTCCTCGGTCACGAACGGCATGAACGGATGGAGGAGGCGGAGCGAGCGGTCGAGCACTTCGAGCAGCACGCGCTTCGCTTTCTCGCGGGCCGCTTCGTCGCCGTGGCGGCCGAGGAGGACCGGCTTCACCATCTCGATGTACCAGTCGCAGAACTCGCCCCAGAAGAAGTGATAGAGTGTGTTCGCCGCTTCGTCGTAGCGCCAGTGCGAGAGCGACTTGTTCACCTCGTTCGTGGCGGTGTTGAGGCGCGAGAGGATCCAGCGCTCGACGGTGCGGAGCTCGTCGCGGTCGATCTGGCTCGCGTCGCGGAGGTCGGTGTCGAGATGCATCATCGCGAAGCGCGAGGCGTTCCAGATCTTGTTCACGAACGCCGAGTAGCCCTGGATGCGGCTGCGCCCGAGGGGGATGTCGCGGCCGGAGGCGTTGATGGCGAGTGTGAAGCGGAGGGCGTCGGCGCCGACCTCGTTCACCACGTCGAGGGGATCGATCACGTTCCCCTTCGTCTTCGACATCTTCTGCCCCTGCTCGTCGCGCACGAGGCCATTGAGGAAGACTTGCTCGAACGGCGCGCGGCCGGTGAAGCGGAGGCCCATCATGATCATCCGCGCGACCCAGAAGAAGAGGATGTCGAAGCCGGTGATGAGGGCGTCGGTCGGGTAGAACGTCTTCAGATCGGCGGCGTTTTCGTCGGGCCAGCCGAGCGTGGAGAACGGCCAGAGCGCGGAGGAGAACCAGGTGTCGAGGACGTCGGTCTCCTGCGTCACGGGTGCGCTGCATTCCGGGCACGCCGCGGGATCGTCCATCGTCACGGTGGTGTGGCCGTTCGGACAGTGGAAGGCGGGGATGCGGTGGCCCCACCAGAGCTGGCGTGAGATCGTCCAGTCGTGGACGTTCTCCATCCAGTTGAAGTAGGTCGCTTCCCAGCTCTGGGGCGTGATCGTGATCGTGCCGCTGCGCACGGCTTCGATGGCGGGCTTCGCCAGCGGCTCGATCTTGACGAACCACTGCAGGGAGAGCATCGGCTCGATGGTCGTGCCGCACTTGCCGTGGCTGCCGACGTTGTGCGTGAGGTCTTCGATCTTGCCGAGAAGGCCTTGCGCCTCGAGCAGACCGAGGACCTTTTTGCGCGCTTCGAAGCGGTCGAGACCCGCGAAGTCGGCTCCCGCGGCCGCGGTCATTTTGCCGTCTTCGCCGATCACCTGCAGTTGCGGCAGGTCGTGGCGCAGGCCGGTCTCGTAGTCGTTGCGGTCGTGCGCGGGGGTGACTTTCACGACGCCGGTGCCGAACGCCGGATCGACGAGGACGGCGTCGGCGATTACGGGGATGCGTCGGTTGGCGATCGGGAGGAGCACTTTCTTGCCGATGAGGTCCTGGTAGCGCTCATCGTCGGGATGGACCGCGACGGCGGTGTCGCCGAGCATCGTCTCCGGACGCGTCGTGGCGACGGTCAGGCGGCGATCCGAATCGGCCACGGGGTAATGAATCTGCGTCAGCTTGTCGGTGCGCTCCTCGTACTCGACCTCGACGTCGGAGATCGCGGTCTGGCAGAAGGGGCACCAGTTGACGAGTGCGCGGTCGCGGTAAATGAGGCCGTCCTCGTAGAGCTTCACGAAGACGTAGCGCACGGCGCGTGAGAGCTTCGGGTCGAGCGTGAACTGCTCGCGGGTCCAGTCGGCGGAGGCGCCGAGGCGGACGAGCTGGTCCTTGATCTCGGTGGCGTGGCGCTCCTTCCACTCCCACACTTTCTCCACGAACTTTTCGCGGCCGAGGTCGAACCGGGAGAGGCCCTGTCTGGTCAGCTCGCGGTCGACGATCATCTGCGTGGCGATGCCGGCGTGATCGGTGCCCGGCACCCACAGCGTGTTGAAGCCGCTCATCCGCTTCCAGCGCGCGACGATGTCGATCAGCGTGTTGACCAGCGCGTGGCCGATGTGCAGGCGGCCGGTGACGTTCGGCGGGGGAATGACGATCGAGAACTTCGGGCGCTCGGGATCGTCGACGGGGGTGAAGTAGCCGGCGGCCTCCCACTGTTCGTACAGGCGGCTCTCGAACTTCTCGGGCTCGTAGCGTTTTTCCAGCTCTTCTTTCATGGCGAAAAGGAAGGGCATTATAGTTGCCGGGCGTTGTCCGTTTTCCGTTGTCCATTGTCCGTGCCTTTCGGAGAACGTCACGGACTCAGCCCGGCGCGCCACGGAAAACGGACAACGGAAAACGGACAACGCGCTCCCCATGATCCTCGGCATCGAAACCAGTTGCGACGAGACCTCCGTCGCCCTCCTCGGCGACGACGGCAGCGTGCGCGTCAATCTCATCGCCTCGCAGATCGAGCGGCATCAGCCGTTCGGCGGCGTGGTGCCGGAGATCGCGTCGCGCGAACATCTGCAGCACCTGTTTCCGCTGGCGGAGCGCGCGGTGGCGGACGCCGGTGCGACGTGGGGCGATGTCGACGCCATTGCCGTGACGTCGGGGCCGGGGCTGATCGGCGCGCTGCTCGTCGGCGTCGCCGGCGCGCAGGGGCTGGCGTACGGCCTCGGCATCCCGATCGTGCCGGTCAACCATCTCGAGGGACACATCTTCTCGCCCTTCCTGAAGAAGGAAGGGGCGTCGATGCCGCTCCCGGAGCGCTTCCTCAGCCTCGTGATCTCCGGCGGCCATTCCTCGATCTACGACGTGCGTCATCAGGACGTGCGGCCGCTGAACCGGACGCGGGACGACGCCATCGGCGAAACGTTCGACAAGGTGGCGAAGTTCATCGGGCTGCCGTACCCCGGCGGGCCGCAGATCGAAAAGCACGCCCGCCTCGGCACCGCCGATCCGCGGCGCTTCCCCTTCCCCGTGCCGCAGTTCAAGGACGAGTCGCTCGACTTTTCGTACTCCGGCATCAAGGCGGGCGCGATCCGGCTGGCGCGGGAGCACGGCGTGAGCGTCAACGGTGACGCGCAACTGCTGGCGGATTTCTGCGCGACGTTCCAGAACGCGCTGCTGGCGCAGCTCTTCGACCGGCTGGACACGCTGTGGCCGCGGCTGGAGGCGCCGAAGCCGACGGAGGTCGCGATCGCCGGCGGCGTCGCCGCGAACGGCGTCCTCCGCGAGCGGATGCTCGCCTGGGGCGAAAGCCGCGGGGTTATCGTCCGCCTGCCGGAGAAGCAGTACTGCACCGACAACGCGGCGATGATCGCGTTTGCCGGTTTGCAGAAGGGGGAACGGACCGATCCGCGGCGGGTGGTGGCGCGGTCCCGGATCCGTTGAGGGACGATAGGACGAATGGGACCTATGGAACGGATAGGACCTATGGGACGCGTCTGGGGCCTGCGCGTCACGGATCTGTTAAGCCCTTTCCGACGCGAAACCTCCTTCGCGATTGTGCGTCCTACCTATCGAGCACGCTGCGAAGTACAGACGAACGAGACGAACCAGAACCGAACCGAACCCCCTGAAGCAACATCTCCTACAAACCCCTTTCCTCTTCTCCTCCGCCGCCGGTCTTGCTCAGGACCGGCGGCACTTTTTTTGCCGATCTGATTAGAATCGCCCATGAAGATCGCTGCCGCGGGTGCTTCGGGGTTTCTGGGTGAGCCGCTGGTCGAACGGCTGCTCGCGCGGGGCCATGACGTCGTCGTGCTGTCGCGCAACCCCGCCAAGGTGAAGCGCGGGCGCGGGGTGCAGTGGGACGCCCGCGGCGCGGACGGCGCCTGGACCGAGGAAGTCGCCAGCGCGGATGTCGTCATCAACCTTGCCGGGGAGAACGTCGGCGCGGGGCGCTGGACCGAGGCGCGGAAGCGGCGGATGGTCGCCAGCCGGGTCGATGGGACGCGTGCGCTCGTCACCGCGATGCAGCGCAACCCTGCCAAGCGGCGGACGTTCATCGCCGCCTCGGCCGTCGGCTATTACGGCTTCTCCCGCGGCGACGAGCTGTTCGACGAGCGTGGCTCGCGCGGCAGCGGGTTCCTCGCCGAGCTCGTGGAGCAGTGGGAAGCGGCGGCGCGTCCGGCGGAGAGCATCTCGCGCCTCGCGGTGCTGCGCTTCGGCGTGGCGCTCGCGTGCGACGGCGGCGCGCTCGCCAAGATGATGCTGCCGTTCCGGTTCGGCGCCGGCGGTCCGGTCGGCAACGGGCAGCAGTGGCTGTCGTGGATCCATCGCGAGGACGCGTTGCGCGCCATCGAGTGGGCCATCGCCAGCGACACCGTTCGGGGCGTGTACAACATCACGGCGCCGGAGCCGGTCCGCAACCGCGACTTCGCCCACGCCCTCGGGCGCGCCATGCGCCGCCCCTCGTTCATGCCGACGCCGGCCTTTGCCCTGAAGGCCGCGTTCGGCGAGATGGCCAGCGAGGTGTTGCTCGGCGGGCAACGCGCGGTTCCAAAGCGCGCGCTGGCGGAGGGGTTCGCGTTCGAGTACCCGACGCTGGAGCTGGCGTTTCAGCACCTCATCCGGCGCTGAAGGCGCTGACGCGGCGCGGGGCGCGCCGCTGATTCGCTCCACCGTCCGCCAAAATTTTCCGTGCGTTCACCGCTCGTTGACCGGAACCGCGGGCCGTTTGCAGCGTCTTGTCCGCGCGGAATCCTTAGCGTTTCCACGATTTGTACGAAATTCAACAGAACGCAACGGGCGGTTCGGCTTGCCGAATTTTGAGCGGTGCCGCCGAAGCGCGAAAGCGGTATAAAGATCACATCCGTCAGTGAGTTGCAGCAGGCGCCGGTGCAGGCTGGCGTCATGCAGTGGGGGCAACCATGCGTCAGGCCAGGTTCCCGGTGGCACTTCTGCTGTTGCTGTTCGCGGCGCCCGTCGTCGCGCAGATGAGCGCGCGTCTGACCGGCACGGTCCGCTTCGGCGGCTCGCCGGCCGAGGATGTGACGGTGCTGCTGTCGTCGAAAAACATGATCGGCGTGCGCGCCACGATCACCGACTCCAACGGCGTCTATCACTTCGGCGCGCTCCCGCCCGGCGACTACACCGTCCGCTTCCAGATGGAGGGGGCGAAGACGCTGACGAAGAAGCTGCGCATCGGTCTCGTGCAGGTCGCGAGGATCGACGCGGAGCTCAAGATCAGCCGCACGGACGAGATCACCGTCACCCCCTCCGCGCCGATGTTCGAATCGCCGGACGTGCAGACGAACATCCGCGCCGACCTGGTCGAGGCCTTGCCGGTGAACCGCACGCTCCTCGGCACCATCAGCCTCGCCCCGGGCGTGACGAACAACGGGCCGAACGGCGGCACGATCATCTCCGGCGCGCCGTCGTACGAGAGCCTCTTCGTCATCGACGGCGCCGTCGTCAACGAGAACCTGCGGGGCCAGCCGCACGATCTCTACATTGAGGATGCACTCGACCAGACGACGGTGCTCAGCGGCGCCGTGCCTCCGGAGTTCGGGCGCTTCTCCGGCGGCGTCGTCGTGGCGATCTCCAAGAGCGGCGGCGAGGAGACGAGCGGCTCGCTCCGCGACTCGCTGCAGAATCCGAGCTGGACGGCGCGCGGCGCGCGCGGCGAAGACCGACCGGTGAGCGATCTGCTGCAGACGTACGAGGCGACCCTCGGCGGCAGGATCGTGCCCGACCGTCTCTGGTTCTTCGCGGCGGGGCGGCACTTCGAGCTCGAAGCCCCCGCGTACTTCCGCAACAGCACCGTGCCGTTCACGACCGGCCGCGAGCAGACACGCCTCGAATTGAAGCTGACCGGCCAGGTCACGCCGCGCCACAGCATCACGGCCTCGGGGCTCAACATCGACGAGGTCCAGCGCAACTTTGCCTTCCCCAGCGTGGCGGCGGCGCTCGAGCCGTCGGCGCTCGATCGGGAGCGCGAGCTGCCCAACCGCTTCGTCACCCTGCAGTACAGCGGCGTCCTGACGAACAGCTTCCTCTTCGATGCTCTCATCGGCCGGAAGAAGTTCGCCTTCGTCAACTCCGGCAGCGAGGAGTACGTCGGACCGGACGGCAGCATCGAAGAGGTGGCCCGCACGACGAACGTCTACAGCGTCTTCGACAACGCGTGGCTCGGTGCGCCGAGCTTCTGCGGCGTCTGCGGCGACGAGGAGCGCAACAACCGCAGCCTCACGATGAAGGGGACGTACTACCTGGCGACGCCGCGGCTCGGCTCGCACACGCTGTCGCTCGGTCTCGACGACTGGTACAGCGAGATCCTGGCGAACAACCACCAGTCGGGCAGCGACTTCACCGTCTGGACGTTCCACCAGCCGCGGCGCGACCCCGAGACGGGCGAGACCATCACGACCTTCGCGCCGGGCGACTACATCGTCTTCTGGCCGGTGCTCGAGGAGGGACGCGGCACGAAGTTCAAGACGCGGTCGTTCTTCCTGAACGACCGCTGGGACATCGGCGCGCGCCTCAGCCTCAACCTCGGCGGACGCTTCGACCGCAACGTGGGCAACGACAGCTCCGGCGCGCGTGTGGCGGACGACGAGCGTTTCAGCCCGCGCCTCGCGGCGATCTACGACGTCCTCGGCGACGGCCGCGTGCGCATCAATGCCGGCTACGGCACCTACGCCGCCGGCATCGCCGACGGCAACATCGGCGATGCGACCTCCGCGGCGGGCGCGCCGTCGCAGCTCGTCTGGCGCTACAGCGGAGATACCGTCAGCGGCTCGACCGGCAACGCGCTCCGCCAGCTCTTCGAGTGGTTCGAGAGCATCGGCGGCACGGACGTCATCCAGTCGGGCGAGCACCTCGCAGACGGCGGCACGAACGGCGTCGGCCGGCGGATCGACGACCGGCTGAAGACGCCCGGCGTGAAGGAGCTGACGTTCGGCGCCGGCATGCAGCTCGGCCAGCGCGGCTACGTGCGCGCCGACTTGATCCACCGCACGTGGAGCGACTTCTACACGATGTACACGAACAGTACGACCGGGAAGGTGTTCGATCCGCTGCCGCAGCGCATGGTCGACCAGGGGGTCATCACGAACACCAACGACCTGATGCGCGAGTATCAGGCGCTGCACGTCCAGTCCTCGTACCAGCCGCTCGCGCGGCTCAGCCTCGGCGGCAACTACACGCTCTCCGGGCTGCGCGGCAACCACATCGGCGAGACGGCGGGGGCAGGACCAATCCCCGCCACCGGACCGCAGCACTATCCCGAATACCTCGGCTACGAGCGGCGCAACCCCGTCGGCTGGCTGCCGGAGGATCAGCGGCACAAGGTGAGGGCGTGGGCATCGTGGGACCAGCCGACGGCGATGGGCCTGGTGAACGTCAGCCTGCTGCAGAGTCTCGACTCCGGCCGCCCGTACGAACTCGTGGCGACGATCGACCCCCAGCAACTGCTGGTGCGCGATCAACCGCCGATCTCGGGGAATCCGTACGGCTACGAGGAGATCGGACTGCCGACGGCGGACAACTACTTCATCAGCGAGCGCGGCGCGTTTCGGTGGGACGTCATCACCGCCACCAGCCTGGCGGTGAACTTCAACAGCCGACCGCTGTTCGGGAAGCTGCAGTTCTTCGCCCAGGCCGAGCTACGCAACGTCTTCAACGAACAGGGACAGGTGAGCGGCGATACGACCGTCTACACCGCCGCGCAGCAGGACGAATGCACCCAGTTCAACGGCGGCGAGCCCTGCATGCCGTTCAACCCGTTCACCGAAAAGCCGGTCGAAGGCGTGCACTACGTAAAATCCCCGAACTTCGGCAAGGCGCTGACCCCGACGACGCTGACCCAGCAGGGGGATTACCAGCTACCACGCACGTATCTGTTTTCGGCCGGGTTCCGGTTCTAGGTTTGCTGGGGGGGAAGGTTCGACGGGGTGGGCGGGGGATAGGGACGATAGGACGAATAGGACCTATAGGACCTATAGGACGAATAGGCCTGGCGGACCTTGTGTGAGTGGATGCCTATGGGTTGCGGCAACGTAGTGCCGCCCCGCCAGCACCGCGCGGCCGTGGGCGGCCGGGTCGGCCGGGGCCGTCCCAGGATCACGTGACGGCCGTGTGCGCCACGTCCGCCGCGTCATCAACAGTTCAGGCGGCAACACCCGCAGGTCAACGCCAAGGCTGTCGCCGTGCTCCGTCCTATCGGTCCCATAGGTCCTATTCGTCCTACAGGTCCCATCGTTCCCCGCCGTCACCGCGCGGCCGTGGGTCGCGGGGGCCGTCCCAGGATCACGCGGCGGCCGTGTGCCCCACGTCCCGCCGTGGTATCAACAGTCCGCCTGTGGCAACCCCGCAGGTCAACTCAAGGGCTGTCGCCGTGCTCCGTCCTATTGGTCCCACAGGTCCTATTCGTCCTATAGGTCCTATCGTTCCCCGCCGGCACCGCGCGGCCGTGGGTCGGCCGGGGCCGTCCCAGGATCACGCGGCGGCCGTGTGCCCCACGTCCCGCCGTGGCATCACCAGTCCGCCTGTGGCAACCCCGCAGGTCAACTCAAGGGCTGTCGCCGTGCTCCGTCCTATCGGTCCCATAGGTCCTATTCGTCCTATAGGTCCTATCGTTCCCCCCGGCACCGCGCGGCCGTGGGTGACGGGGCCGTCCCAGGATCACGCGGCGGCCGTGTGCCCCACGTCCCGCCGTGGCATCAACAGTCCGCCTGTGGCAACCCCGCAGGTCAACTCAAGGGCTGTCGCCGTGCTCTGTCCTATTGGTCCCATAGGTCCTATTCGTCCTATAGGTCCTATCGTTCCCCGCCGGCACCGCGCGGCCCCGGGTGACGGGGCCGTCCCAGGATCACGCGGCGGCCGTGTTGCCACGGCCGCCGCGCCCTTCGGTTCGTCCGCACCTGACCGGGAGAGAAGGTGCGGGGCGATCCCTCTCTAGTTGCGGGAGGCGACGACGTGCCAGTCGGGGTTTTCGCGCACGTACGACGGCTGTTTGTCGCGGATGTGGTGGTGCACTTCCGATGCACCGGATGCTCCGTCGAGCATGAGCTGGAACTTGGTCAGCATCGTCTTCTGCACCGGCTTGGGCAGATGGCGCAGCTCGTCGACGAGGCGCTGCGCGGCGCTTTCTTCCTCGTTCAGCTCCCACGGCGCGATCTCGCGCTCGATGGTGCCGCCGAAGAACTCGGACTCGGTGATGCCGTAGACCGCGAGCATGCGCTTGAGCTGCGCGAGCTTGAGCGAGCCGATTCGCTGGCCGGTCTCAAAGGAGCTGATCGTTTTTTCTCCAACCCCGGAGAGGCGAGCCACATCCTTCTGGCTCAGGCCCCGGAGGCGACGGATTTCACGCAGTTTCAGTACGAGATCCATGGTGTCCTCACTGGTGTGCTACTTCGTTCTCAGAAACGCCGCATCAGGCCGACGACCACGCCTTGCACCGCGACGTCACGGGCAGCGGCGTAGATCGGACCCATCATTGAATTCGCAGGTTGCAGGCGAACCCGCTCGCCTTCGCTGTAGAACCGCTTGAGCGTGACCTCGCCGGCGACGTTGGCCACGACCATCTGGCCGTTTTCCGCGCGCTCGCGGCGGGCGATGATCACCAGGTCGCCGTCGAAGATGCCGTCGTCGACCATCGAGTCGCCGCGCACCTTCAGCACGTAGTTGTCGCCTCGTCCGGTCAGATGCTCCGGCACCGAGATGATCTCGTCCTGCACGTCGATGTCGAGCGGCCGGCCGGCGGCGATGTAGCCGAAGAGCGGGAGCTCGCGCACGCTGGAGGAGGAGCCGGAACTGCCGGGCGACGGAGGCGTGTCGCTCGCCTGCGCAGGTTGTTCGACGACCTCGACGCCCCGCTTCTGGTTCCAGTCGCGGCGGATCAGCCCCTTCTTCTCGAGCAGCGACAGATGCTTGTAAACCGTGCCGTACGAGGAGAAGCCGAAGTGGTCGCAGATCTCCCGGTGGGTCGGCGCAACCCCGCGTGCTTTCTGGAAGTCGCGGATGAAGTTGAGAATGTCGCGCTGTCGTTCGGTCAGATACTTCATTTCGCCCTCACACCACTCAATGTAGGCGGTAATAGGGCGAAAGTCAAGCGTAAGTTACGCCTTTCGGAGCGTAAGTGAGGCGTGGAAGAGGCGGAAGAGGCGTAACTCCTTGAGCCGTCGAAACAAACAAAAAGGCCAGCCTCGCGGCTGGCCTTTGACGATCGATGTGAGGTCGTTTAGTCGAGCTTGATCGACTTCTTCGTCTTCGCCCGGCGCGACGATTCCTTCGCCTGGTACTCCGACTCGCAGCCGTCCTGGTCGACCATGACGCAGGCCAGGTAATCGGTGATCTCGATGACGCAGCCGCGGATCGCCTTGCCGATCGGGGTGTTCTCGTACTTGGCCAGCTGGCCGCCCCAGCCGCCGCGGTAGTAGCCGCCGCTCACGCCGTAGCTGCTCGAGCGCGCTTCCACCGTGCGGACGAACTCCACTTCACCGGTGGTCGTGTCGACGACGCGCAGGTCGACGGCCATGTATGCCTCTTCCTTCTTGCCGCCGATGCCGATGCCTTTGTACGAAAGGCCGCCGCCCATGCCGCTGGTCTTGCTGTCGAAGGCGCTGACGGTGGCGAAGATCATGTACTTCGCGCCGGTGAGCTCACCCTTCTTGGCCGCGGTCGACTTCTTGACGCGGCCCGACTCGGCCAGATCCTGCTCGTCGAGGACGGCGCCCAGCTTGTTGCGCTCCACGACCTTGAACTTGCCGGTCGCGGCCAGCTCGTTCGCCAGCATGCCGGCGAGGTCTTTGGCCACTTCGGACGACCACCAGTTCGCGGCCGTTTCGTTCTTGAATTCAGAGACACCCACCGCGGGCTTCTGGGCCAGGGCAGCGGTAGAAAGGGACAGAAGAAGAACAGCACTCAAAAACACAGATTTGGTTCGCATTGGCTCCTCGTTGGTTGGACGACGCTCAAGATACGGTCGAAGACCAGACGCCGCCGTGATTTGGCTCACCGTCACCATTCGGTGACCGCGGATCAGTGGTCGATGCCGAGCTCAGTGTCGCCGAAAAGCCGCTCGTCCCAAAGCTCGATCCGGTTGCGTCCGTGATTCTTCGCCGAGTAGAGCGCCCGGTCCGCCCGGTCGATCAGCGCCGCCGGACTGAGGATCGCCTCGTCGCTCGAGTCCATCCCGGCGATCCCGATCGACGCCGTGACCGTCACGCTCTCGTCGCCGACCGGCATCGAGGTCGCCTCGAGCCGCGTCCGGATCCGCTCCGCCACGATGGTCGTGTTCGCGAGCCGCGTCTCCGGCAGCACGATGCAGAACTCCTCGCCGCCGTAGCGTCCCGGGATGTCGTAGACGCGGCAACTGTCGCGCAGCAGCTTCCCGACCGACTGCAGCACCGCATCGCCCGCCGCATGCCCCCACGTATCGTTGACTCGCTTGAAATGATCGAGGTCGAGCAGCAGCACCGACATCGGCGACCCATGCCTCAAAGCACGATTGATCTCGCAGTCGATCTTCTCGATGACGTACCAGCGGTTGTACAGCCCCGTCAGCGTGTCACGCGACGAAACCTCGGACAGCGCCCGGTTGCGCACGATGAGATCGAGGTTCTCGCGCTGCAGGCCGAGCATGCGCTGCTCCAGCTCCTGGTAACGCGCCTCGCTCTCTTCCGCCCGGATGACGAGCTGAAACAGCTCCTGAATCAGCTTCCGCTCCGCGTCGGTGAACGGCTTCGCATCGCCCGAGACGATGGTGATGCGCGGCGTCTCCAGGCGCACGGAAAACGCGTTGCTCGCGATGGGGGCGTGCGCATCGGCGAGACTCAACGGCTTCCCGAGCAAAGCGGACAGCGGCGTCAGGACTCGCGCGACGGCGGAATCGGCGGTATTCATGACTTCTCCTGTTGGTGTGCGGCGAAGTATAGGTTCCACTTTAGACATCCACCAGCGGCAACTTTGGTGAGCTAAACAGGGGAAACGATGGGACCGATAGGACGGATGGGACCAATAGGACCCCATGGCCGCCCACCCGGCAGAGCATGCCGTTGGCGCTGCCTTCGTCCCATTCGTTCTATAGGTCCTATCCGTCCTATTCGTTCCATCGTTCCCTGCAGCCAGGCGCCATTGCCCCCTACGCTATGATTCGCCCATGCCGCTGATCCGCTGTCCGAAGTGCGCGCAGGCGTACGACGTCCCCGGCGTGATCGCGGTGCGCCTGCCGAACTCCATCGCCACCTGCCACTGCGGCGAATGGCTGGCCGGCAGCAAGGCGGCGGTGCTCGCGCGCCTCATGAACCCGGAGGAAATCCGCGAGCTCGACCTCCAGCCGTATCGCGTCGACGGCGCCGCGGCGGAGGCGCACGCCGAGATCTCGGCCGAGGCGCTGGGACCGTCGCGGCCGCGCTCGATCCGGATTACGGCGCGCGGCGCGGCGCCGACCGTCTTCACCATCCACGAGCATCCGCTCTGGATCGGCCGAGAGGGGTGTCATGTCGAGCTGAAGGAGGGGGAGCTGTCGCTCCGGCACTGCTCCATCAACGTCCGCGGCGAGCAGCTCGTGCTTCGCGACGCCGATTCGCACATGGGTACCTTCCTCGACGGGCAGGCCATCGAGGAAGCCGTCATCGACGACGGCATCCACCTCCTGCGCATCGGCGCGGCGCTGGTCAGCATCGAGCCGACCGCCGAGCCGGGCCTCCTCGTCGGCCCTGTCGGCGAGCAGCGGCTCGTGCCCAACTTTCCACCACGTCCACGTACCGGCGCCGCCGACGCCAACGGCCGCGCGGTCCTCGTCTGCGTGGCCGGGCCGCTCAACGGCCAGGAGTTCGAGATCCCGCCCTCCGGTCTCGTCGTCGGCCGCGAAGGACACGTCCGCGTCCCCGACGAGTTCCTCTCCCGCAAGCACTTCGAGGTCATCCGTGACGAGGATGGCATCCTTCGTGTCCGCGACCTCGGCAGCCGCAACGGCACCTTCCTCAACACGCTCCCCGCGCGCAACACCAAAGTGCAACCGGGCGACGAGATCACGGCGGGCGTCAACCGCTTCAAGATCGAGCAGCGCTGACGGACAGACAACTCAGGACTGCTACACTTCCGCCCGGTCGTATGCTGCCAGCCAAGAACTCCGACATGCTCCGGGCGGGACTCCGCTCCAAATTCGTCTTTGCGTTTGCCGCGCTCACCATCTTCGTGGCGACGGCGATCCTCCTCACGCAGCAATGGCGCGTGCGGCAGGCGATGATTGCCCAATCGCTCGAACAGGGTGAGGCGATCGGCCAGACCATCAAGGCCACGGCCGAGTCCTTCGTGCAGTTCGACATGAAGGACCAGCTGCAGAGCATCGCCGCCGACGTCGCCAAGACCCGGGGCGTCGATTACGCCGATTTCGTCAACGCCGAGGGGAAGCTGCTGGCGGGGTCGAAGGCGACGCCGGAGCAGTTGCGTGGCCTCGTCCGCGAGATGCATGGCGATGACGTCGGCAACTCGCTCCACGCGTACGTCATCCCTCTGCACGCGCCGGACGCCGACGAGCGCACCGCCAAGCCGATCGGCTACTTCCGTCTCCTGATGAACGAGACGCAGGCGTCGGCCGCGCTCAGCGACCTGCGCCGCTGGAGCTTCGGCGTCACCGCCCTCGTCCTCGGCCTGGCCGGCTTCGTCGCCTACCTCATCGCGCGCTACATCTCGCGCCCGGTCCTCGACCTCGTCGAAACCGCGACGAGGATTTCCAAGGGCGACCTGACGCAGCGAGTCACCGTCCATACGAGCGACGAGATCGGGACGCTGGCCGAGGCGTTCAACGTCATGGCGGCCAACCTGGAGCGGACGATCAAGTCGCTCGGGCAGTCGCAGAACAAGCTCAAGTCGGTCGTGGAGACTGTCGACAGCCGCTCGCGCACCGTGATCGAGCGCGTCGACGAGCAGCGCGCCATCATCGACGAGACCTACCGCTCCGTCGAGAACCTCAACGGCGGCGTCCGGAAGATCACCGACAACGTCGAGGCGCTGTCGGCCTCCTCGGAGGAAACCTCCTCCTCGATGCTGGAGATGGTGGCCTCGATGGAAGAGGTCAGCCGCCACACCGACACGTTGTGGAACTCCGTCGAGGAGACCGCGTCGGCCACGACGCAGATGGTCTCCTCCATCAACGAGGTCGACCAGAACGTCGTCTACCTCACCAACTTCGTCACCGACACCTCCTCCTCGATGGTCGAGATGTCGGCGTCGATCGCCCAGGTCGAAGGGAACGCGGCGCGCTCCTACGACATCGCCCTCGCCGTGGCCGAGGCCGCGGAAAGCGGGATGAAGGCCGTGCGCGAGACGATCGACGGGATGGAGCAGATCCGTCAGTCGGTCATCGAGGCCAACACCGTCGTGGCCCGGCTCGGCGAGCGCTCCGTCGCCATCGGCAAGATCCTCAACGTCATCGAAGACGTCGCCGAGCAGACGAACCTCCTCGCGCTCAACGCCGCCATTCTCGCGGCGCAGGCGGGGGAGCACGGCAAAGGCTTCTCCGTCGTGGCCGCCGAGATCCGCGAGCTTTCCGAGCGCACCGCCACCTCGACGCGCGACATCGCGAACCTCATTCGCTCCGTGCAGGAGGAGGTCGGCAACGCCCTCAAGGCCATGTCCTCGGGCGCGAAGGTCGTGGAGACCGGCGTCGCCCTCTCTCACGAAGCCGGCCGCGCGCTCAACAACATCCTCGACTCCACGTCCAAAGCGTCGAACATGGGGAAAGAGATCGCCAACGCCACGCGGGAGCAGGCGAAGGGGAGCGAGACCGTCACGCGCGCCGTCGACCGCCTGCAGGAGATGACGCGCCAGATCAACGGCGCGACCACGCAGCAGGCGCAGGGCTCCGACCACATCATGCGCGCCGTCGAGTCGATGCGCGAAGTCACCAAATACGTCCGGCAGGCGATGGTCGAGCAGAAGTCGGGCTCCTCGATGATCTCCACGGCCGCCGAACGGATGATCGACATGATCCACGAGATCTTCCAGGTCGCCGCCAACCAGGCCGCCGAGTCCGAGAAGATCGTCGTGACCATGGAGCAGGTCCGGGCGATCGCCGACGGCAACCGCGACTCCGCCGCCGACATGAGCACCGCCATCGGCCTCCTCAACGACGCCATCCGCAGCCTCGACGAAGAGGTGCGGAAGTTCCGGGTGAAAGCGTGAACGGCGCGTTGTCCGTTGTCCGTTGTCCGTTCTCCGTGGAGCTTCGCGGCGCGGTACGGACAACGGAAAACGGACAACGGACAACGGAAGCATGAGCGAGCTCCGCCTGATCACGTTCCGCGTCGGCCCCGAGACCTTCGTCATGGACATCATGGCCGTCCGGCAGATCATCCCGTACAGCGGCTCGACGGCGGTGCCGACGGCGCCTGACTTCGTCGAGGGGATCGTCGTCCTGCGCAACGAGGTCATCCCCATCGTCGACCTGCGCGACCGGCTGTTCCCGCGAGCGCCCGAACGGGTCGAGAAGCCGCTCGTGCTGGTCTCCCACACCGTCGCCGGCGTGATCGGGCTGAAGGTGGACGAGGTGCGCCGCATCGTCACGGTCTCCACCGACGCGTTCCTCCCCCCGCCGCAGCTCGTGCGCGGCATCCGCGGAGAGCTGCTGGTCGGCGTGGTCCCCCACGGCGACGAGGTCTACCTGCTGATCGACGTCGACCACATCCTGACGACCGCGGAACAGCAGGCGCTCGAGGAAGCCGAGCTGACGCCTGCCGAAGTGCAGTAGAACGAGGTCAAATTCATCGAACGCGACGATGAATTCATCAAACGCGATGAAGAATTCTTCGAACGCGATGAAGAATTCATCGGCGCCGGACGAAGAATTCTTCGAACGCCATGAAGAATTCATCGAAGCCGGATGACGAATTCTTCGGCCGGGATGAAGAATTCGTCATGCGCGATGAAGAATTCTTCATGCGGGCCAGGCCTTTCATACGTCCTATAGGTCCTATAGGTCCTATTCGTCCTATCGTTCTTCGGTGTCTTCCACCGGCACGTCCGTGCGCCTGTCTTTCCTGAATCCCCAGGGGCAGTGGCGGCAGCCGGATTCGCAGCAATAGCCGCGGTCCCGCAGGTACTTTTCGGTGAAAACGAAGTAGGGTCCTTCGCGGTAGAAGTCCACGCCTTCGATGAGTTTGCGCTCCACGTCCCTGTTGTATCCTTCGCCCGTGTTCAGCCGGTCGCGCCTTCTTCAGCTCACCGAAAAAATGAAAGGGAAGCTGATCGTCGTCTACGGCGACATCGTAGCGGACCGGTTCATCTACGGCACCCCGAAAAGGATCTCGCGCGAAGCCCCGGTCCTCATCCTCCGCCAGTACCGCGACGACATCCTCCTCGGCGGCGCCGGCAACGCGATCAACAACATCTCCGCCCTCGGCGGTCTCCCTCTCCCGGTCTCCGTGCTCGGCACCGACGCCGCCGCGCAGACCTGCATCGAGAGGCTGACGGAGCAGGGCATCGAGTGCGGCGGCATCCTCCGCGCGGAGCGCTACAACACCCCCACCAAGGTCCGCATCCTCGGCGGCATGCCGCACGCCAGCCGCCAGCAGATCGTCCGCTACGACATCGAGGACGAGTTCGCGATCGATGAGAGCGAGGCGCAGCAGTTCTCCGCCCTTCTCCGCGACCAGATCGCGCTCTGCGACGCGGCGCTCATCAGCGACTACGGCTACGGCGCCGTCACCGCGAACATCGCCGCGACGCTGACCCGCTACGCGAAGGGGAAGCCCGTCACCCTCGACTCCCGCTACAACCTCCTCGGCTATCCCGGCGTCACCGCCGCCACGCCGAACGAGGAGGAAGCCGCGGCCGCCGCCGGCGTCACGCTGTTCAATGGTGACGACGACGCCCGCCTCGTCGAAGTTGCCCAGTCGCTGCAACAGACGCTCGACGCCGAGGCGATCCTCATCACGCGCGGCAGCCGTGGGATGGCGCTGTACCAGCGCGACGGCGGCCAGCCGCTCCTGATCCCCGTCTACGGCACCGACCAGGTGGCCGACGTCACCGGCGCCGGCGACACCGTCATCGCCACCTTCACCCTGGCCCTGGCCGCCGGAGCCAGCTACGCCGAGGCCGCGACCCTGGCCAACTACGCCGGCGGCATCGTGGTCATGAAAATGGGCACCGCCACCGTTTCCAACGATGAACTGCGCCACGCCATCGACCGCGACGAGGCTCTGAATGAGTAGAGGGCGCGGGTTTCTGGTTTTCGGTTTTCGGTTTTCGGTGCTGCGCTTTGCGGAATTCGCCGCCGAGCGCAGCACCGAA
>DASVEE010000024.1:0-36175 GCA_036380735.1 Thermoanaerobaculia bacterium
GCATGTGCGATCGCCACGAAACACACCGCCCTGCGCGACGCCATTCTCTCCGACGCCAGAGCCGAGGTTGGGGCCGACGTGATCGACGACGCGCTGGCCGCGGCCGCGCTGATGGCGATGAACAACGTCTACTACCGCTTCCGTCACATGGTCGGCAAGGAGTCGTACTCGCAGAAACCGGCGCGCCTGCGCATGCAGCGCATCGCGAAACCGGCCACGAACAAAGCCGACTTCGAGCTGTTCTGCCTCGCCGTCAGCGCCATCAACGGCTGCGAGATGTGCATCCGCTCCCACGAGCACGTCGTCCTCGAGGGCGGTTTGTCCGAGGAGCTCGTGCACGACGCGGTACGCATCGCGGCGGTGGTGAACGCCGCGGCGGTCGCGCTGGAGCTGCCGGTGCTGGAACCGGCGCTGGCCTGACCCCCGTCCCAACAGGCCCGACAGAACCAACAGGACTTATGGGACTTATGGCACTGGTGGGATCACCCTGCACCCGCGGGCGCCCACCGTCCTATAAGTCCCATTTGTCCTATTGGTCCCATTCGTCCTATCGGTTCCGCGGTCCCTTCGTTCTAGTACGTCTGTCCTTCGCCGCGCGTCACCCGAAGGCTGTTCTGCACTTCGCGCACGCCGTTCACCGATTCGGCGAGGTCTTCCGCGCGGCGCTTGCTGCGGCGGTCCGTGACCGTGCCGGCGAGCGTCACGGTAGCGCCGGCGACCTGCACTTCGATCTCGCTGGCGTCGACGTCGTGATCGCGCTCGAGCAGCTCGCAGACGTCCTCACGGATCCGGTCATCGCTGCGCTGGTAGTTCTTCGGACCGCGTCCGCGGAACGACTGGCGCTCGGTGGTGCCGCCGCCCCAGATGCCGCCGCGATCGAAGTCGGCGCCGCCGCGGCCTGAGTCGCGATCGGGCCGCCAGTTTCCGCCCTCCGTGTTGTTGCGGAAACCGCGTGGATCGTCGCCGCCCGGGCCGTAGCGGGGGAAGCTGCGATCGTAGTCCGCGCCGCCGCGTCCGCCGCCGGCGTCATAGTCGCCACCGCCACTCGAGGGGCCGCCGCTGAACGGGCCGCCACTGAATCCGCCGCCGCCGTAAGCGCCGCGGCCGGAGCCGCCGGTCCCGTAGAAGCTGCCGGTGCCGTAGCTGCCGCTGTTGAAGCCGGTCGTGCCGCCGCGATCGTCGCCACGCTCGTAGCCGCTGTCACGGCCGTAACCGCGGCGGGCGAAATCGTCGTAATCGCCGCCGCCCATGAAGCCTTCACCTTCGTAGCCAAAGAGGCCGTGCGAGTCGCGCGTCTCACGTCCGCGCGCGCCTCCGCGGTCTCCACGGTCTTCGCGGTCTTCGCGGTCGTTGTGCCCGCGGCCACGATCTCTGTCGCGATTGTCGTAAGCCATCGTGCCCTCCTTTACGTTCGAAATGCGCAGCAACATACGCACCAGCGAAGCTCTACAATGCACCTCGTGATGGGCGTGATGACGGGCGTGAATGGACGCGGCCTCTGCCGTTGGTGCAAGACCGAAGTGAGCGGGCGGCGGAGGACCTTCTGCTCCGACGCATGCGTCCACGAATGGCGGCTCCGCTCGAGCACGAGCTATCTGCGCGACTGCGTCTTCGAGCGCGACAAAGGCGTCTGCGCGATCTGCCGCATCGACACGGTGAAGCTCCGCCGCCGCACGATGCGCCTCTCCTTCGGACAGCGGATGCTCGAGCTGCGTGCGCTCGCCGCGCGCGGCTTCGTCACGAAGGGGCGGAAGACGTGGTGGGAAGCAGACCACATCCTCGCCGTCGTCGAAGGCGGCGACTCGAACCTCGAGAACATCCGCACGCTGTGCATCGCGTGCCACCGCGCCGTCACGCGCGAGCTGCGTGCGCGCCGTGCGGCCGCGCGGACACCGCCGCCAGCCGGCGCAAGCGCTGACTGAGCTGATCGCGCGCGATCGCCGCGCGGCCACGCACCGCGCTGCGCACCCAGGAGTGGCCGGTGAGACTGGCGATGAGCGCACGCGCGCGAGCGACGTCCGTGAACGGCTCCGTCATCAACCGCGGCTCGTTGAACGCGGCGAAGAAACGATCCGCGATCCGCTGCCGGCCGCTCGTGTTGCCGAGCCGGCCGTCGCTGCCGTACTGCGCAATGAGAAGCTCCTTCGCGCCCATCGTGATCTCCTCCAGAAAGAGATTGCTGAACAGACATGCGTACTGAGCCTGTGACGTGTAGTAGTCATCGAATGTTTCCGTGATCCACTGCGCGTCGAACGGCAGCGCGCCGCGCGCGACGACGCTGGCCACGAGATGGCGCGCCTGTTTCACGCAACTGTTCGCCCCCTGCGCGGCGATCGGGTCGTACGAGATCGCGGTGTCGCCCAGGGCCGCCACGATCCGCCCTGACGGCAGCGTCCCCACCGGACGGCGGACCAGCGGCGTCACGCGTCCCACGAGCCAGCCGTTCGGGTCGGCGAGCTCCATCTCCTGCAGCCACTCGGCGTTCCAGGGAAACAGCTCGCGCACCACGTTCTTCGCGATGGCCAGTGCTTCCTCGCCGCTCTTCGCCTCGCCGAAGCGATCCATCCGCGAGCCCGGCTTCGCTTCGAAGAGGATGTTCCACACCGGTCCGCGGTCCTTGTGCAGCCACGGCACGAAGAACAGCTCTCCGTCGGTGCCGAGGAAATCGAACTTGACGGGGAGGAAGGGGCAGTCGTCGACCGACATCCGTCCCGCAGCGGCGATCATCGTCAGGTGCCGCCGCGGCGCGTCATAGACGCTGCGCCGCGAATCGCGCTCGAAGAGCCGCGCCAGCTCGGCGCGTCCGGCAGCGACCAGCGTCAGTTCGTGCGCGGCCGCGATCTGCTCCAGCCGGTTGATGCCGATGCTCTCGATCACGACGCGCCCGCCGCGTGCTTCCAGCTCCCGCATCCAGCGCGCCGACTGCAGCCGCACGTCGATCGCCTGGAAGCGCCCGCGCCCGTAGAGCCGGATCAATCGGTTGTGCGCCGTCGGGCAGAACGTGAGGAACACTCCTTCACCGCGCGGCGCCACGTCATCCCAGTAGTTCAGCCCGAGCTCCGCCTCGTACTCCAGGGCGGTGGGGAAACGGCCGGCGGTGCCGGTGGGGCGGCTCTCGTCGAGCCACTGCTCGGGCGAGCGGTCGGAGTAGAGCGTGACCTCGTGCCCCGCGCGCCGCAACCCGTGCGCGGCGACGAGGCCTGCGATTCCGGAACCGATGATGGCGATGCGTCGCATGTGGACCTCCGTACCTCTTCAAGATACGGACGTGCGGCGGTCACAGCCGTGAAGGAAGCGTGGCGGTCCGGTGTACATCCACAGGGGGTCGATAGGACCTATGGGACGAATAGGACCTATAGGACGAATAGGATGAATACGGGGCGCGGGGAAATCGCAGGTTGCCCCTCAGCGTTCGAACCCGTACAATCCAGCCTCTTCCTCGGGCGCCCATAGCTCAGCTGGATAGAGCGTTAGCCTCCGGAGCTAAAGGTCGCAGGTTCGAATCCTGCTGGGCGCACCACCTTCCTCCCCTTCGCGGTCACGGCTCGTGAATCGCTGATTTCAAGATGGCGAGAGCCTTGTCAATGCCGGCAGGCGGCTCGGCGTGACTGAGGATGGTGAACGTCACGAGCAGTTTCCCCGCGGGGACAGCGCCGCTGGCCACGTACTCATACTCTCCCGCCTTCGGAGCACGATCCGTCGCCCAGAAGAAGTGTCCCTCGCCGCTCGCGGTCCGGATGGGGCGCAGCACCAGCTCCTTCTCGACCGCCGAAGGAAGCACCGCCTCCCGCGACCGCTCGACCGCGGTACGAATGTTCTCCGTCGAGTTGAACTGCGCGTCTCCTTTCGGCGACCAGAACGGCGTGATCATCACCAGGACGTCACCGTCCCCTTCCCCATACGAGATCCGGATCGTCGGCGGCAGTCCCTCCTGTCCGCGAACGCCGTCGGTCCACCCCGCCGGCACCGAAAGCTTCAGCGCCCCGTGACCCGGCACGGCATACGAACGCACCGCCGCCGACTCCTGCGCCGCGGCAGCCACACAGTGCAATAGCACGTACACCAGCACCACGAGCTTGCTCTTCATTGGGGTGTCTCTCCGTGACTACAGAGTACACCGGCAGGTCTGCTGGGGGCCGATCCGGCCCGCTACTCGATGGCTCGTCGTCCTATAGGTCCCATACGTCCTATCCGTCCTATAGGTCCTATCGTTCCCTGCCCCGCCTACCCCTTCGCCTTGAACAACACCACCAGCACGCCCAACCCCACCACGATCAACAGCATCGGCACCACGTAGCGGCGCGTCGCTCCGGAGGGTTCTACGGTTCGCTCGGCGTTAGTGGGGGTCGCCTCGGACGTGGTGGTGGGTTCCTCCGAAGTCACTGGCGCGGCCTCGGACGGCGCGGGGGCTACGGGGGCGGCGACGGCGGGCGTGGGGATCGGGTCGGGAGTGAAAGCCGGGGTCGTTACTGCTGGGGAGGAGATCGGCGGAGACGCCGGTCTCGTGATCGGCCTCGCGGCCAAGGGTGCCGGTGTGCTGGTTCGCGCGGGTGTCGGGATCGCAGCGGCAGCAGCGACTACTGGGGCCGAGCTACGCGACGGACGGTTGGTACGCGGTGAGCCGGACGACGGCGACGCAGGCGTCGAGCTGCGGCGCGGGCGTACCGCGGGGAGCGCCGTCGTGTCGGGTGTGGCGCCGGCGACGCTGGCTTCGACGGCCGGTACGCGCGGTGTCGGGGTGCGCTCGCGGCGGGGGTCGCCGAGGCGGTCGGCGGCGGCTCGGGTGAGGAAGCGGCGCGTTTCGCTGGCCGGGTAGAAGCGGCGCTGGCTCGCGTCGGTGTAGACCTGACGGCGGACGGCTTCATCGTAGCCACGGTAGCTGGCCACCGTGCGGTGCAGCTCCGATTCGGCCGTGAAGAACGAGCCCGTCGGGTTGTCGAGCTGATAGCGCCACACGCGGGCGAGGTCGTCGTAGATGCGCACGGTCTCCTCGGCCGCCGTGCGCTCGCCGCCGCGCGGATAGCCGGCCAGCGTGCGCTTCGCGGCGTCGAGGGCGGCGAAGAACGCGGCCGCGTCGTTGCGCTCGGCGGCTTTCTGCACGTTGCGCAACTGCGTGCGCAGCGTCGACGTTGCCGGCGCCTCGCTGGTGTTCGCGGCGGTGGCCGCCGCCGGCTCCCAGTCGTCGGTGTCGTGCAGGTTGACGCGCTGCATCGGCGTCTGCCGCAGCCCTTCCTCGCAATCCGAGGAGACGGGCACGGCGGCTTCGCTGCGCACGCGCACGGTCGGGTTGAGCGACTGCGAGTACGCGATGGTCGGGAGGAGCAGCAGGAGAAGGCTGGTACGGCAGTGCATATCGCTCACATCCTCGCCATGACTTCCGCGGTCACATCGTCGCCTGAACTTCCTGGGGAAGATGCTTTTTGAACAGCTTGATGAGGTCATCGACGGCGAGCGGCTTGGCCACGTAGTCGTCGACCTTGAAGTAGTCGAGTGCCTCGTTGCGGTACTTACGGTCGGTGTAGAGGCCGGTCATGATGATGGCCTTCGCCCGCGCGGTGACCGGGTCTTCCTTGAGCAGGCGGCACATCTCGCGGCCGTCGAGCTTCGGCATGAACGCGTCCGACAGAATGAGGTCGGGGTTGTACTCGCGTGCGAGCGCAAGCCCTTCCTGACCGTTCGCGCCGACGATGAAGCCGAAGCCCATCGTGGTGACGACGGTGCGCACGATGAGCTGGATGTTCTCGTCGTCTTCCACGAGGAGGATCAGCGGCCGTTTCACCTCGTGCGGCAGCGGATTCTGGCGCGCACCGAGGCTGCGCTTGGAGCCGATCATCTTGCGCTCGAAGAGCGACGGCGGCGCGTCGATCCAGAAGCGCTCGCGATAGGCCGATGGCGCTTTGCAGAAGCAGGTGCCGCAATGTGAGCAGGCGAGCGTCTGATCGCGGCCGAGGCAACTGCACCATTCGGCGCGGGTGGCGTCGAAGGTCTCGTTGCACGTGAAGCAGCAGACCTCGTACGCGTCGTGAAGCGGCTCTTCCTTCGGCACGAGGCGCAGGAGCGGCGCTTCCGGTGCGGCGTTGTTCTCCCCTGCTTCCGCCGCTGCCTCTTCTTCGAGGAGATCGGCGAGCGCCATGTCCTCTTCTTCATCCATGCCGTCCGGCAGCGGGACCTCCTGCGTGTGCCGGCGATGGAGGTCGTGCAGATCTTCCTGGACCGGAAGATCGGTGACGCCTTCGAGGTGACGCTGCAGCAGGTTGATGAGGTCCGTGATGGCGACGGGCTTCGAGAGGTAGTCGTCGACATGGAAGCGCTTGATCGCCTCGCTGCGGTACTTGGTGTCGGTGTAGAGGCCGGTCATCACGACCATCTTGATGTCGGCGCCCGCCGGTTCCTCGCGGAGGATGCGGCACATCTCGCGGCCATCGAGCTTCGGCATGAACGCGTCCGACAGGATGAGGTTCGGACGGTAGGTGCGGGCGACGGTCAGTCCGTCCTGGCCGTTCAGAGCGTGCACGAAGCCGTAGCCGAGGTTCTGGCAGACGCGCTGGACGATGACCTGGATTTCTTCGTCGTCTTCGACCGTCAAAACGAGCGGTCGGCGCACGTCTTCGGGCGCCGGATTCTGCGGCAGCGCGTTCTGGCTGTGGCGCGCTTCACTCGCCTTGCGCTCGAACAGGCGCGGCGGCGCGCTGACCCAGAACTTCTCCTTGTACGCGGGAGCGGCCTTGCAGAAGCACGTGAGGCAGTTCGTGCAGACGAGCGTGCGCTCCTTCGTCAGGCAACTGCACCAGTCGGATTCGAGTGCGTCGAAGCCGGTGCGGCAATTGATGCAGGTGACCTCGTACTTGTCGTCGGTAGCAACGGCAATGAATTCCGGAATCGACGCCGCCGCGGCCGGGAATTGTGCGGGCGCGGGCGCCGAGGAGGCGGCGGGCGACGGTACGGCGACCGGCTTCGGCTTCGGCGCATCGGGAAGCGCCAGCGGAATCGGCGCCAGCTTCCGTTCCGTCGACTGCGACATCGTCTGCCGCGCGAGGAGATTCTCGGGATTCTTGACGGCGGTCTGCGCGTGCCGCAGCAGCTCGTCCGGATCGTACGGCCGGGTGACCACGCTGACGTAGCGGACGCCTGCCGGCGGCGCGATGAAGCCCTGCGTGGCGCGCGCGGTGAGGAAGACCGGCAGGTTGTGATTCTGATCGGTGATCGAGTGATAGACCTTCTCGAAGTCGGGGAGCTCGGTGTCGATGAAGATGGCGTCCGGACGAAAGCGGAAGAGCTCATCGACCGCGTCGACCCAGCGCTCGACGATCTGCACCTCCGTCCCCTTCTGCCGCAGCTTCGGCACGACGGTGTCGGCGGTGCCGCGGCGTTTCTCGAGCAGCAGAATGCGCGGTTTGCGCTCGGTGGCGCGTGATGGTGCCGGCCGGCGCGGCGGCGCCGCCGGGCCGGTGCTCTTCGCCGGCGCGGGCGCCTTGTTTGCTTCGACCTTCTTCGTCTTCAGGTTCAGATTCGTGCGGCGCGGCGGCTCGCGGCGGAACCACCCCTTGACCGTGTCGACCAGACCGGTTCGCGGCCTGATGAAGGCCTGCATGTCGCGGCGGGTGAACTCGAGCTCACGCTCGAGTTTCTCGACGCGCTCTTTGGCCTCACGCTCGACGCGCTCGCGCTCCTCCGTGAGCTTCCGGGTGAGCGTCTCCTCGGAAGCGTGCCGCGCCTCTTCCACTTCGCGGCGGGCGCGGGCTTCCGCCTCGCGCTGGGCGACGAGCCGCGCTTCCTCGAGCTCCTGCTGCAGGCGCTCGTGACGGTCGCGCATCTCGCGCTCGATGGCCTCGCGCTCGGCGGCGAGCTTCTCCGCGAGCTCCGTCTCGGCCGCCTGCTTCGCGGCTTCGGCTTCACGCTGCGCACGCTCCAGAGCCGCGGCAGCTTCGCTTTCGGCACGCTGCCGCGCCTCGCGCTCCTCGGCCAGCTTGCGCGCCAGCTCCGCCTTCGTCTGGCGCTTCACCTTTTCCGCTTCACGCGCGGCGAGCACACGCTCGGCCTCGGCCTGACGGCGCACTTCCTCGGCTTCGCGCTCGGCGCGCTCGCGCGCTTCCCGTTCCGCGGCCAGCCGCTGTTCGAGCTCCGCCGCGGCGGCGCGCTTCGCCGCTTCCGCTTCGCGGCGCGCCAGCTCTTCGGCTTCACGGTCGGCGCGCGTGCGCTCGTCGGCAAGACGCAACGCCAGCTCGGCCTCGGCCGCCGTGCGCGCGGCCTCGGCCGCGGCTTCCGCTTCGCGAGCGGCGCGTTCCTCCGCTTCCTGTTGGAGGCGCACACGCTCCGCTTCCGCGAGCCTGCGTGCCTCCTCGGCTTCCCGTTCGGCGCGCTCGCGAGCTTCGCGCTCCGCGGCAAGCTTCTGCGCGAGCTCCGCTTCCGTAGCGCGCGCCCGTTCTTCGGCCTCGGCAGCGCGCTGTGCGGCTTCCGCCGCCTCGCGCTCGAGCTCCGCGCGGCGCCGCTCCAGTTCCGCTTCGGCTGCGACACGCGCAGCTTCGGCTTCACGGCGCGCAATCTCTTCCGCTTCACGTGCAGCGGCGAGACGCTCTTCCTCGAGCTGACGCTGCGCGCGCTCGTGACTCTCGCGTGCTTCGCGCTCGATCGCCTCGCGCTCGGCGGCGAGCCGCTGTGCGAGCACCGCTTCCGCCTCGCGCTGCGCTTCTTCTGCTTCGCGGCGTGCGCGCTCCTCGGCCTCGCGTGCGCGTTCTTCTTCGCGGCGCCGGATGGTCTCGCGCTGCGCCTCCAACTGCTCGGCCGCGGTGCGCTCGAGGCCGCGCGCAAGGACTTCACGCTGGTGCGACTCGCGAATGAGATCGTCGGGATCGAGTGCCGAGCGCTCGAACGCCACGACGTTCGCCGGCGCCGAGGCCACGTACTGCAGCCGCGGTGCGCGCGTGGTCATGACCTGCCGGATGATGAAACAGGCCGCGACGCCTGCGCCGGCGAATGAGACGAGGCGCGTCGCGTCGAACGTCGCGCCGAAGAAGTACATCAGCGCGATGAGCGACAGCACGATCGCGAGGACGCCGCTCGACCAGCCGCCTTTCCAGACGGAGAGCATCACGGCGCCGAGGAACGCGATGAAGAGGAGAGGTAAGGCGGCGGGATCGAGCAGACCGAAACCGGTCGCAAGAATCACGAGATCGATGGCGATCCCGTAGCGAAAAATCCGCCGCCTGGTCTCCGCTGTCATGAATGGACCCCGGGGTCCGGCTCTGCCTCCGGACCCCTCAATTGCTGATGCCGTTTAGCGCGAGGCTGCCTGTGCTGCCGTTTGTTCGATTTTAGCGCGGTAGCGGGAGACGTCGTCGGTCACCTCGATGAACGGGAGCGCGCAGGAGAGCTCTTTTTTCGCTTCCGCGTAAGCGCCCGTTTCGTACAGTGCAACGGCGTTGTAGTAGCGAAGGTCTTCCTCACCCTTGGCGAAAGTGCCGAGGCGGCGGAAGGCGTTGACGGCGTGGCGGAAGTTGCCGGTGCGATAGAGGCCGATGGCCGCTTCCGCGATGACCTCGCGCGGTGCGCCCTCGGCGAAGGCCACGCGCTGGTAGACCTCGTTCGCCTGCTGGATCTGCTCGTTGGAAGCGAACGCTTCGGCCTGCCGGAGGCTGGCCAGGTAGTTGCGGCGAGAAGCAGCCTGCGCTTCGGCGATCTGCTGCTGGGCGGCACGCTCGGCGGCGGCGCGCTCTTCGGCAATGCGCGTCTCCGCGGCGCGCTGTTCGGCGGCGATGCGGGCTTCGGCGTTGCGGCGCTCTTCATCGAGGCGCGCCTGGAGCGTGCGCTCCTGCTCCGCGATGCGGGCGTCGGCGGCGCGCTGCTGTTCGGCGATGCGCGCTTCGGCGGCTTTCTGCTCTTCCGCGATGCGAGTGGCGGCAGCCTGCTGCTCCTCGGCGATGCGCGTGGCGGCGGCCTGCTGCTCCTCCGCGAGACGGACGGCAGCAGCGCGCTGCTCCTCGGCGATCCGCGCCTCGGTGGCGCGCTGCTGTTCGGCGAAGCGAGCTTCCGCCTCACGCTCGGCGGCGGCACGAGCTTCCGCGACGCGCTGATCGGCCTGACGCTGAAGCTCGGCGTAGCGAGCTTCCGCTTCCTTCATGATCTTCTCGCGCTCCTGAGCGACGAGGAACTCGACGATCCGCTGACGCTCTTCCTTCTCGGCGGCAAGCGTCGGCTGCACGACCATCTTCGTTTCGTTCTGGGCGATCGTCGCGGCGGGGATCGGCGCTTCATTGGGCGTCGGTCCGGTCGACGCGATCACCGGCGCGGGAGCGCTCGAAGTCTGTGGCGTGGTGTCGACGATCGTCGCCGTCGGGGTTTCGGCAATGACGACTGGCGGCAGCGTAGCGGCCGGTTCCGGCGTCGTCTCGGCAACAATGACTGTCGGCGTGGTGGTGAGCGGTGCCGGGGTGGCACCACCGCGTGCGAGCTGGACGTTGCCCGGAAGGTTCGCGTTGGGCACGAGGCGCGCCGTCAGTGTCTCGAACTCCGCCGCGTCCGCTTCGAGCGGCAGCGAGGCGTAGCTCGGCTCGATGCGCTCCGCCGTCATCAAACGGAGGATCGTCTCGCGTGCCTCGTTCTCACGCCCCAGGCGCGATTGCGCGAGGGCGAGATAGACCAGGGAGGTCTCGAACTTGCCGAGATTCTCGAACTCGCCGGTGTTGACGTAGTTCTGCATCTGCTGGGGAGACAGGAAGCTCTGCGACGCGGCCTGAAGATCGTCGACGGCTGCCTGGAAGTTTCCGGAGCGATAGCTCGTCAGGCCTCGCTCGAGCAGGCTGTCGGGGGATACATTCGACTGCGCAAAAGCGAAGACGGAGAAGAAAATCGCAAAAATGATGGCACTGGTCCGCACGGTGAATCCTCCCGCTGGGTGTGACGACACTGGATTGAATGCTGAAAAGCCGGAAACTGCGGCCGGGAAGCGCCCAATTCAAGCGACGTGCCGAGTCCGTACAGGCCATCCCGCCCGGGAGTGCATCCCGGGCCGACACTTTGCAGTGAAGCGAACGCGGGCGCCGTGTGAACGACAACCTCATTCAATTCTTCAAGCAGCGCAACGAGGTCTTTCCGATTCGGAGGGACGTGGATCTGCAACGTTTCCTGGCGGACGCGGTGGAACGTCCTTCCGAATCGCTGCCGATCCCGGCGAAAATTTTTCTCGCCGATGAGATCCATCCGCACAGCTATGGCTTCCCGCTGTCCAAAGCACCGGCACTGGACGAGCTCGAAACGCGCTTGTCCCGCTGGTGTGCCGACGAGCTCGTCGTACGGACACAAGGCGGCGGAGCCCCCGCACGGCAACGGGCGGAGGAGTCGCTCGTGGCCTACCGCACGTACGTGCTGAAGCTCGCGAAGAACGCCCTCAGCTCCAGCATCCTCTCCGACTACCACGCCATCTTCTGGCTCGCGCACTCCCAGCAGCTGGCGCGCGTCTTCACGACGCTGCCGAAGAAGGCCGTGCAGGATGCGCCGAACCTTTCGCGCGAATCCGCCGATCAGGCGAAGTACGCGATCTGGCAGCGCTACTCGGCGGCGATGCGCGAGGCGATCGAGGAGCTTGCCTCCGAGGGCGGCGAATCGGCCGTGCGCTTCCCTCGCCTGCTCCTGGAGAACGGCATCATCGCGACCGAGGACTTCATCAGCAGCGACCTGCGCGAGCTGCGGACGTACTTCAGTGGCGCGTTGCGCCGTGATTTTTCCGGATTGCGCAAATGGTTCGACGACCTGACGGCGCGCGCACACGAGCTGATGCAGAGCGACCGTCTCTTCCGCCGCGCCATCGTGCAGCTCGGCTATCCGGAGACGCCACCTACGTTCGTACCGCTGCTCGACCGGCGCGTGCAGGAGCTCATCGCGGCGCATCCCGGCTACAAGGCTGGACCCGATCAGCCGGTGTACGACTCGCTGTCGAAAAAGCTGCTCGAGTACTTTGTCGTCTATCACCTGCGGCGGGGGATCACATGGATGAAGACGACGCCGGAGGGAGAGAACGTCGCGGACGACGGGGCATCGACGACCGTTTACTCGCGCGCCATCCGTCCGATGAACTTCGGCCGGCGCGGCGTCGTCGAGCCGATCGTCTATCGCTATGGGCTCGTATACGACATCACCTCTTTCACGCAGACCCTCGGTGAGATCGCTCGCGGCGGCAAGGATGAAGAGCAGGCGTCGTATCGCCAGATGCTCGACTTCCAGCGCGATCTCGCCGACATCGCCAAGCGGCACGGCCTCACGTTTGAGAAGTTCCTCGGCGACGGCGCCTTCTACACGTCCCGTCGCGCAACGCGCACGCTGCAGGCGTCGCTGGAAGTGCAGCGCTTCTATTCGACCGCCCGCGAGCGCGGCTTCGCCTTCAACAAAGGGATGCGCATCGCGCTGAATTACGGCTACTACCGTTTGTTGCCGATGCAGGTCTCGCACGACGGCACGCAGATCATGGAGTTCTACGGACCGGGCATCGTCGAGCTGTCGCGCCTCACGACCGGCAAGACGACGAAGGAGATCGAGGACATCCAGCATCTCCTGCTGTCGCACGGCTACGACCAGCACGAGGTGTACCGCTTCTTCGCGCCGCTCTCGCGTGCGACGCGCAATGAATCGACCGGTGCCGAGCGCGAGTTCTTCGCATACGTCAACGAGAACGGCCATCTGATCAACGAAGGCATCGTGGCGTCGATCCCGTTCCTGCAACAATTCTCGACCGAGCTGACGGAGGACCAGCAGGTCATCTACCGGATGCGCACGCCGTTCGGCATCTACCTCGGCGTCGCCGCGGCCGCCGGCGGCTACGTGGGGATCCGGCTGATCGGCTCCGTGTCGCTGAAAGGCATCGGCAACCAGGAAGTCGCGGAGGTCGTCCGCCTCACGCCCGACGAAGCGGAAGTGTCGATCGTCGAGGAAGCGAAGCCGCTGATCCAGTTGTTGCGTCAGGAACGGAACCGCTCCACGGCACGCAGCGTCGGAACAACGGAGGGCGACCAGGACTCAGCGACGTACGGCGACCTCGTCGTCTGCGAGTCGCACCTCCAGAGCGGCGGCGTGATCCTGGTGGGCGAATGGGACCCGGTCTCCGAGGAAGTGCGCCGCCCGATCCGCCTGGCCGAGGATGAGGCCGAGCGCTTCGGCCTGGAGATCCCGATCACGGCGGAGACGGTGGAGTCGCAGACCGTGGCCTACCAGAAGCTGTACCAGAAGCTGAGCCGCATCGCGACCCTGCCGAGCTTTTCGATCCAGGCGATCAAGGACAACGCGAACTTCAACGGCTACATCATCGGGGAAACGGTGGAGCGGCTGTAGGGCCGGGACGATAGGACCTATAGGTCAGGCAGGACGCCACCCAGCCGACGGCGACCTGCCCCGTCTCATCCCGAATCCCCCGCACAGATCGCTCAGCCCCCTCCCCCACCCGATCCGCCCCATATGGAGCGCGTCGGGATGACACGGAGGAGGGCTACGCCGGCTGCGCCATGCGCGTCTTTTTCAGCCAGGCGACGATCGCGATGATCTTGGGGATTTCGATCTGGCGGTCGAGGAACTCCCAGATGCCGAGGATCTCTTCACGGTCTCTGGGACGGGGCGGGGCGTCGCGGCGGACATTTTCGTCGGACACGGCAAACTTGGCTCGGGCGTACCAGCGGGAGGCTTCCAGCGGATCGCCGGAGAACTTCTGCACCGCGCCCAGGACCATGGCGATCTCGTCGTCCGTGGTGCCGCTCGGGGCGTTCTCGGTGGCGATGCGGGGGAGATCGCGCCGCTCGGGCTGCAGGTCGTGGGTGCCGCGCAGGATCTCGATGGCGCGGTTGAGGCGATCGGCGTGCTCGGTGACACGGAGGCCGCTGATCGAGAACGTCTCCCCTCCTTTATGGTGGGTGGCGATGCTCGTCCAGACGACGCGCGCGCGGAGGACGAACGACTGCGGCGGGTTGAGCAGCGCGAACGACAGCTTCGCCTCCGTCCCCGGGATCATCGACTCCTTGCTCTTGATGCGCAGCCCCGTTCCCGACATCTGAACGATGGTGAACTTCAGGTCGTTGAAGATGCCTTCGATGTGGCGGCGAGGGATATAGCGCGGCGCGAGACGGGAGTCGGGCTTCGTGTGCTGCGGCTCGACAGGAGCGGCGATGGGGATGACCGGCGGCGGTGTGGGCGCGACGGTCGGCTCCTCGGCGGCCGGCTCGGCGGCGGACTGCGGAGCTTCGCGGCGGACCGGCTCGTCGGCCGTGACGCCGGCGGCGGCGCGGTAGACCCGCAACAGCCCTTCGCGGAAGAAGGATTCGAGCTGGTCGAGCGGGATGCGCGGCTCCCCGTCGCGAACGTGGCAAAGGAGCGAACCGGAATCGAGGAGCGCGTCGACGACGGAAGCCGGGAGCTCGAGAGCGCGGGAGACTTCGTCGCGGGAGAGAGAAGCGGTCAGAGATCGCATGGCGTCGGACGACGCATCATGCAACCGAGACGCCGGACTGGCGCGTGTTATCCCTGGCGAGGCAACGGCGGACGGAAGCGAGGAGCCGGGTCGGCATCACCGGCTTCGCCAGGGCGTCGCGGACCGAGGGGAACAGTTTCCGGATTTCGCCGACTTCGAGCCCCGTCACGACGATCACGCACTCCAGCGCCTCGGGTGTCGTGCTCGCGATGTACTCCATGACTTCCGTCCCGCTGATCTTCGGGAGCACGATGTCGAGGAGGATGACATCGTAACGATGCTGGGCGAGACAGCCGATTGCCTTCTGGCCGTCGGTGGCCAGGTCGATCTCGCAACCTTCGCGATCGAGCACCTTTCTCAGGGCCTCTCGCGTGGGGAGATCGTCTTCGACTATCAGCGCTCTCGGGGGACGCATATCAGGAACTCTGTCATGCCAGAACGAAGCCACTCGCGTCGTTCTGTATTGCCGCACTTTAACGCAGGATGAAATCGGTTACAACCTTAATTCCTTCAGCGAGATTGGCCGCTTCCGATGTCCCCGATTGGACGCGCGGCTTGAACGAGTGATCGCCGTCTCTGAGCCAGGTTATGCGGATCGACGACGACAACGAATAACCTTCGACCTCGGCCCGCGTCCCGAAGGGATCGCGCTCCCCCTGCACGATCAGCGTGGGCGTGCGCAAAGCCGCGAGGTGCTCTGTCCTCAATTTGGCCGGCTGTCCCGGCGGATGGAACGGGTAGCCGAGACAGATGCAGCCGCGGACGTGCAGCTCGTCCGCAACCATGCTCGCCATGCGCCCTCCCATCGACCTGCCGCCGATGAAGACGGGCACGCCGAGGCCGGCCACGACTTTCCGGAAGTGATCGAGGAGGACGGGCTGGCGGTCGGGCGCTCCGCGCTTGCCTCCCGTCCGGCGCGCAGCCATGTACGGGAACTCGAAGCGGACGACGCGGATGCCGTTCTGCCCGAGGGCACGGGCGAACTTCGTCATCCAGGGGGAGTCCATGGCGCCACCGGCGCCGTGGGCGAAAACGAACACCTCTCTGGCGTCCGCCGGTCCGTCAGATAAGTAGTCCACCGGCCCCGAGCATAACAGCTACAATTGGTTCATGCGGAAGTTCATGGCCGTCCTCTTTCTTCTCGCAATCCCCGTCTGGGCCGAGCCGGCGAAACCGGCCCCCAAGGCGCCGCCGAAGGTCGTGGCGCCGGAGACGGTGCCCCATCCGATCGCGCTCTTCCTCTCCTCGATGTGCGGCGACGGCAAGCAGCAGGTGACGTTCAAAGCGAAGGCGGTCGGAACGCGCTTCTTCTTCGAAGAGCCGGGCGGCGTGACGATCTATCGCTGGGACAACGGCGGCTACACGAAAGAGGATTTCCTGCGGAACACGACGCTGGCGAAGGCCCTGAAGAAGTACTCGGCCTCGAGCGACGGCGCGGCTGGGACGGAGCTGGAGGAGTAATCCCCGCAACGAACGCAAAACAAACTCGTGTCAATCGCCTTGCCGGCTCGCTGGTCCTTAATTACCCCCTTGCTCCACCAGACGGCGTTCGCTAACCTCCGCTTCCCGGTCCCATCAGGAGAACGCCACTGCTTTGAGTCTCGCCCCTGCCACTCGCCGTCTGTTCGACGGTGTCTATCGCACGCTGTTCGAACAGCACCCGCAGCCGATGTGGGTGTACGACGCGAACGACCTTTCGTTCCTCGCTGTCAACGCGGCGGCGGTGCGTCACTACGGCTACTCGCTGGGGGAGCTCGAAAGGATGCGTGTCCTCGACCTCCATCCGGCGGCCGACCAGGACCGCGCCCGCATGCATTGGCGCGACAGCCGCCCGGCCCGGAAACGGACCTGGACGCACCTGCGCAAGGACGGCAGCGAGGCTGAAGTCGAAACGACGTCCACCCCCATTGCCACCGAAGGGGTTGACGCGCGGCTGGTCGTCGCGGAAGACGTCACGGAGCGCAATCGCGCCGACCGCGCGCTCCGCGAAAGCAAGCAGCGCTACCAGGCGCTCGTCGGCGACGCCTATGAATCAATCTGCCTCGTCGATGCCGACGGGAAGATCATCTACCTCGCCCCGGCGCTCCACCGCATGTTCGGCTACGAGGACGACGAGCTCCTCGGGCTCGACGGCTTCGCGCTGCTGCACTCCGACGACGTCGGGCGGGTCGAAGAGCTGCGTCGCGAGATCCTCAGCAAGCCCGGCACGACGACGGCGTTCGAGTGCCGCGCGCGCATGAAGACCGGCGAATGGCGATGGCTGCAGGGCATCGCCGCGAACATGCTCACCGATCCGGGCGTGCGCGCGCTGGTCCTCAACTATCACGACGTGACCAACCGGCGCCGCGCCGAACAGGCCCTGCGTCAGGGAGAGCAGCCCGGCGGCATCGACGACTGGATCTGGGAGCTCGATCTCGACGGACGCTTCACCTGGTCGAGCCCAGCCGTCGAGCGGATGATCGGCTTCAAGGCGTCGGAGCTCGTCGGCCGCTACTTCTGGGAGCTCTACTTCCCCGAGTCGCACGACAAGGTGAAGCAGTTCTTCGCCCGCCTCGTCGCCGCGCGCTCCGGCTGGACGGAGCTCGTTCAGCGCCTCCGCCATAAGAACGGCAGCGAATGTTTCGTCGAGACCAGCGCCGTGCCGCGCTTCGACGGTGACCGGATGATCGGCTTTCGCGGCAGCGATCGCGACGTCACGAGCAAGACGAAGTTCGAGCAACGCATCCGCCACGAATCGCGGCGCGATCCGCTGACCGGGCTGCCGAACCGCATCTACTTCCAGGAGCGGCTGGCGACCGTCCTCCAGCGCACGCGCGAACAGGTCGCGGTGCTGTTCATCGACCTCGATCACTTCAAGCTGGTGAACGACACGTTCGGCCACGTCGTCGCGGACAACGCGCTGCAGGTGATGGCCAGCATGATCCGCTCGATCGCCGGCGCGGAAGAGAACGTCGCCCGCCTCGGCGGCGACGAATTCACCGTCTTCGTTCCCGGCATCAGCGGTCACGACGAAGCACGCGCAGTGGCCACGCGCCTTCTCGACGCGCTCGCGGTGCCGCTGACGCTGGACGGCAACGCGATCCACATGTCGGCGTCGATCGGCATGAGCCTCTTCCCCGTCGACGGCAACACGTCCGCGGCGCTGATGCGCAACGCGGAGCACGCCATGCACCGCGCCAAGGATCTCGGTCGCAATCGCATCCAGCACTTCACGCCGGCGATGCGTGAAGAACAGGCACGGCGGCTGGCGCTCGAGTCCGACCTGCGGCGCGCGCTGGCCAACCGCGAGTTCCTTCTCCACTACCAGCCGCTCTACGACGCGGCCACATGGAACGTCGTGGGGATGGAAGCGCTGATCCGCTGGCAGCATCCGACGCGCGGCCTGCTGCAACCGGACGAATTCATCGCGCTGGCGGAGCGCACCGGCGCCATCGTGCCGATCGGCGCGTGGGCGCTGCATCGGGCGTGCTCCGACCTGATGCACTGCCGGAAGGTGACGGGGCGCGACCTCCGCGTGGCGGTCAACCTCTCCGCACGGCAACTGCAGGAACCGGAGCTGCTCGACGCCATCCGCGACGTCGTGCGCGACACCGGCGTGGACGCACGCCTCATCGAGTTCGAGATCACCGAGAGCGTGGCCATGCAGAACGCCGAGGCGACGCTGCCGACGCTGCGGGCGCTGAAGGACATGGGCGTGTCCCTCGCCGTCGACGACTTCGGCACTGGCTACTCGTCGCTGGTCTACCTGACCCGCTTCCCCATCGATACCGTGAAGGTCGACCGGCAGTTCGTCGGCAACGTGATGACGGACAGCAGCGCCGCGGCAGTCGTCGGCGCGGTGGTGGCGCTCGCACGGTCGCTGTCGCTGAAGACGGTGGCGGAGGGCGTCGAAACCGCGGAACAGCGCGACTTTCTGTCGCGGCACCACTGCACGGAGATGCAGGGCTACCTGTTCAGCCGGCCGATCCACATCGACGCGTTTTTGCGGTTGATGCGGGATGGGGACAAGGGACGATAGGACGAATAGGACCGATAGGGCGAATGGGACGGAGGGGACGGTGCTGATGACGACGACGAAAGTGGCCGAGGTGGTTTGGTACGTCACCGGAAGGTTCTACGGGCAGGGAGCCTCGCTCGAGGACGTCGGCTACTTCGTGCATCTGCAAGGCATCGACGGCGAACTGTTCGACGGAAAGAAGTCGGAGGCGACGGCGCTGTTCACGTTTGCCTCGCAGCCCTTCACAAAGACGACGATCCAGAACGGCCCGATCTCGATCAACCTCGACACCACCGGGACTTTCGGCCTCTACCTGCGCGATAGCGGCGGCGCAACGTTCGACGATCCGTCATCGTTCGCGGTGGGCCAGTGCATCGCCACGTTCCAGCGCGTGTCGGTTGTCGCCAGCGCGGATGTCGGCACGCTGTCGAACGTCTTCAGCGCGACGCTCCTGTCGACGGAGCCGTTCACCTTCCGCGGAAGAACTTACGACCTGCGCGACCTGATCGGCGACGGCATCACCCAGTGGGGACTTGCGTCCGCCGCGGCGATCAGCGCGCCCGAAGGGTATGACAGCGTGGTTGCGTTCGTAGGGTCGGCGATTCGGCTGGGGTGAATGGGGCTGACAGGACGTATTCGTCCCATAGGTCCTATTGTCCCATCGTCCCCCCCGCCCTTACTTCAAGTCCTCCCACAGGCGCGCGTACGTTTCGTAGCGGGCGGCGCTCAGGTCTCCCCGTTCGACGCTTTCCTTCACTTCGCAGTTGGGTTCATGCACGTGGGTGCAGTTGGTGAAGCGGCAGAGCTCCGATGGATCGTCGAATTCGGGGAAGTAGCCGCGGAGGCCTTCGCGGTCGAGATCCCAGAGGCCGAACTCGCGGATTCCAGGCGTATCGATGAGGTACGTGCCGTCGCCGAAGTCGTAGAGCGTCGACGCGGTCGTGGTGTGGCGTCCGGTGCCGCGTTTGTGCAGCGTGTTCGTCGCGAGTTGCAGCGACGTGTCGACGGCGTTGAGGATCGACGACTTGCCGACGCCGCTGTGGCCGACGAGCGCCGCCAGCTTCCCCTGCACGACCTCGCGCAGCTCGGCGATTCCTTCGCCCGTCTTCGTCGAACAGGCGATGACCGGGACGCCGAGGTCGCGGTAAACCACGAGCCGGGCGAGCTCGAGATCGCGATCGGCGTCGCTCAGGAGGTCGATCTTGTTCACGCAGATCACCGGCTGCGCGCCGCCGCGCTGGATGGCGATGAGGAAGCGGTCGATGAGCCGCGGACGCAGCGGCGGCGCCTTGACCGAGACGACGTGGATCACGACGTCGACGTTCGCGGCGATGAGCCGCTGGCGGTGCGCGTGCAGCGGATCGGGCCGCGCGAGCACGCTGTGGCGGGGATAGATCTCCTCCAGCTTCCAGACGCCGCTCTGTTCCGTGATGCGCACGCGATCGCCGACCGCGAGCGCGCTCTTCTGCCGCACCGCGATCTCCGGCGGCACGGCGCAATCGCGCTCTTCGCCGTCAAAGAAGACGCGGCAACGGCCGCTCGCCACTCCCATGACGATCCCCGCGGCGTTCCACTCCTCGGGCGTGAGCTCGACGGCGGGCTCCGTCGTTTTCAGTTCCTCTACCAGATCTTCGAGCGACGCCCGCTTCTTCCGCGGACCTCCATGCTGGTCGAGCAGCGTTTCCCAGTTGTCCTCGGTGAACGACTGGGGACGCGCGTCGCCCTTCCCCTTCGTCTTCATCGAACGGCGCAGCTTCCCCGCCTGTTTGCGCTCTTTCATTTCGTCATAGGACTTCTGCTTCTCTACATCTTTCTGATGCTGCTTCTGTTGATGGGGAGTCAGGCGATTCATTCGGGCCTCCCGGTGATAGAATTTTTTCACCGTCCGCGCAACACGCGCAAATCAGAAACGACAACTTGATGAACATGACCGAGAAGCCGCTCGTCCTGCTCGTTGACGACAACGAAGCCACGTGCACGCTCGTAACCGCCCTGCTGCAACGCGACTTTCACGTGGAGTCCGCGCTCGACGGCCACGAAGCGCTGGAGAAACTCCGCATCAAGCAGTATGCGGCCATCCTGCTCGACCTGCGCATGCCGCAACCGGATGGCTACGCAATCCTCGAGTTCCTCCACTCTACACGTCCCGAGCTGTTGAAGAACGTGCTGGTGCTCACGGCGTCGCTGACGCCGAAGGAGTTGGCGCGCGTGCACGACTACAAGGTGTGCGGCATCATCCCCAAGCCGTTCGACATCGACAGCCTCCTGCAGGCAGTGAAAGACTGCGCCACGCCCGGCACGACCCCGCTCAACCCCGGCGGCCTGATCTCCAGCAGCGTGATCCTGCTGCTGGGGGAACTGCTGCGGCGGATGTAGACTGGCATCGATGACCCGCGACACGACGGAACTGCTGAGAGAAGCATTGCGCCTGCCTGAGTCCGAGCGCCTCGAGCTCGCGGCGCGACTGCATGCCACGGGCAGTTCTGTCATCACCTCCGATCCCGACGTGATGAGCGGCGCACCAGTCTTTCGCGGTACACGCGTGCTCGCGCAGACGCTGATCGAACATCTCGAAGCGGGAGACTCGATCGACGACTTCCTCGAAGGATTCCCATCGGTCAGCCGCGAGCAGGTCATTGCCTTCCTCGAAGAGACGAAGACGCGGGTTCTGGCATTCGCGGAATGAAAATCCTGCTCGACGAGTGCGTCGATTGGCGTCTGCTCCGCGATCTGAGCAACCATTACGTGCGGACCGTCAAACAAGAAGGTTGGGAGCACATCAAGAATGGTGCGCTCTTGCGCCTTGCGGCGACGCGATACGATGTATTCATCACCGTCGACGGAAATCTGCCCTACCAACAGCATGTCGCCGCACTCGGTCTGATGGTGATCGTCCTGAAGGGACAAACGACCAGATTGCCCGATCTTCGTGAGTTGCTCTCCGCGCTTCATGAAACGCTGGCAACCGGCCAACCTGGAGAAACACGAATCCTGAGTTGGCGCGACAAGGCCTAGAGGGCGTCCTATAGCTTCAACAGCGCCAGCAGCGGCGCTCCAGACATCATCGTGGCCAGGGCCATCGTGCCGAAGGTGTTGCGTTCCTTGACTTCCGTGCAGGCGAAGACGAGGGTCGCGATGTCTTCGGGGTCGAACGGTTTGCGGATGACGCCGTGGACGTGACGGGAGTCGATCTGGGCGATGACGCGGCGGTCCGCGCCGGTCAGGACCAGGACGACCGGCGGTGACGCGGAGTTGTCGATGCGCGACAGGGCGTCGAGGACGACGAAGCCGTCGGCGACGGGCATCAGCAGGTCGAGGAGGATCACCGCATAGTGGTTCTCGCGAACGAGATCGACGGCTTCGCGCCCGTCGCGCGCTTCATCGACGATCAGCGAATGCTGACGGAGGACGGAGGTCAAAAGGCGGCGGACGCCATCGTCGTCATCCACGACGAGGACCCGCTTGAACGCCTCCGGGCTCATGACGCTCTCTCTCATGCTGCGGCGCGACGGGCGCGATAGTGCGCTCGCCGCCCTACGTTGTCAACCTCAGGCTATTGCTACACCGCTGGCCTCGCGCAGCCGGATCTCGAACTCGGCTGCCGGAAGTGCGCGGCTGTAGAGGAAGCCCTGCATCTCCTCGCAATGCTCGCGCTGGAGGAACGCCAACTGCTCCTCCGTCTCGACGCCTTCGGCAATCACGCGCAGGTTCAGCGCACGCGCCATGGAGATCACGGCTGAGATGATCGCGCTGTCGCTCGCGTCGGTCGCGAGATCGCGCACGAAGTCCTGGTCGATCTTCACGGTGTCGATGGGGAAGCGCTTGAGGTAGCTCAGCGACGAGTAGCCGGTCCCGAAGTCGTCGATCGAGATGCGGATGCCCATCTCCTTCAACCGCCGCAAAATCGATAGCGACAGCTCGGCATTCTGCATGGCCGTCGATTCGGTGATCTCGAGGTCGAGGAACTGCGGCGGGAAGCCGGTGTCCGACAGGACCCGCTCGACCATCGCCGCGAGGTCGCGCTGCTGGAACTGCCGCGGCGAAAGGTTCACCGCGATGCGCAGCAAGGCATGCCCAGCCTCGTGCCACACCTTCATCTGCTGGCAGGCCGTGCGCAGCACCCACTCCCCCAGCGGCACGATGAGCTGACAACCCTCGGCCACCGCGATGAACTCGCCCGGCTCGATCAGCCCGTGCACGGGATGGTTCCAGCGGACGAGCGCCTCCGCGCCGACGACGCGGCCCGTCGCGATCTCCACCATCGGCTGGTAGTGGACGACGAACTCCTCGCGCTGCAGCGCGTGGTGGAGACTGCGCTCGATCGCCAGCCGCCCCTCGAGACCGCTGAACGACTCGGAGGTGACGAACTGGTATTGGTTGCGACCCTGCTCCTTCGCCCGGTACATCGCGCGGTCCGCGTTCTTGAGCAGCGTCTCCGCATCGGTCCCGTCCTCGGGGAAGATGGCGATGCCGATGGACGTGGAGACGAAGAGCTCGTGCTCGTCGACGAACACCGGATGGCGGATGGCTTCGAGCACCTTCTGCGCGACGACCGAGGCGCCGCGGCGGTCGACGATCTCGGAGAGGAGGATGGTGAACTCGTCGCCGCCCATACGCGCCACGGTGTCCTCGGCGCGCACGCAGTGCACCAGCCGCGCGCCGATCGCCTGCAGCAGACGGTCGCCGGCGGTGTGGCCGAGGGTGTCGTTGACGAGCTTGAACTGATCGAGGTCGAGGAACATCACCGCGACGTTGCGGCCGCTGCGGCGGGCGTGCGCGAGCGCCATCGTGATGCGGTCGCGGAACAGCAGGCGGTTCGGCAGCTCGGTGAGCACGTCGTGGTACGCCTGATACTCCATCTGTTCCTGGGCGTGCTTGCGGTCGGTGATGTCGATGACGGTGCCTTCGAGGATATCGGGGCCGTGGCCCTGCAGCAGCGTCACGTTCTCGAGCACCCATACAGCCGAGCCGTCGCGGCGGCGCATGCGTGACTCGAGGTTCGTCACCGAGCCGTGCTCGCGGAGCATCTGGATGATGCGGGCGCGATCCTCGGGCTCGAAGTAGAAGTTCGTCGTCGGCGTGATCTCGCGCCGGATCTCGACGCGATTTTCGTAGCCGAAGATGCGCGCGCAGGCGTCGTTGCATTCGAGCAGCTCGCCGTCGACGGTCGAACGGTAGACGCCGGCGAGGTTCCGCTCGAACAGTACGCGGTAACGCTCCTCGCTCTGGCGCAGCTCCGCTTCGGCGCGGCGGCGCGCCGTCACGTCCTGCGCCGTCACGATGCGCATGCGGCGATCGCTCGAGAACAGCTCGAACGACGTCACCTCGGCCTCGATGAGGCTCCCATCCTTCTTCCGATGACGGAACAGTGCCGGCCCGCTGCGCGCTTCGAGCTTCGTCAGCCGCTCCATCACCGCGGGGACATCTTCCTCAGGACGGATCTGCGTGATCTTCATCCGCAGAAATTCGTCGCGCGTGTAGCCGTAATGCCGGATCGCGGCGTCGTTGACGGCGAGAAAGCGGAGCGTCTCGTAGTCGTACGCCCACATCGGCAGCGGGTTGGTCTCGAAGAGCATCCGGTAGCGGAACTCGCTGGCGCGAATGGCTTCCTCGGCACGTTTGCGCTCGGTGTAGTCGCTGGCGACGTAGACGACGCCCACCGGCATCCCGTCGGCGTTGCGCACGAAGGAGGAGGAGGCGAGGACGTCGATCGGGGTGCCGTCGGCGCCGCGGAGGATCATGTTCTGCTCGAGGACGCCCATGCTGTTCAGGAGCTGGCCCGTCGTCATGTTGTCCTCGGGCTGCAGGATCTTGCGGAGATGGACGCCGGCAAGCTGCGTCACGGAGTAGCCGAGAAGCTGGCAGGCGGCACGGTTGATGACGCGGATGCGCCCTTCCATGTCGGCCACGATGACGGCGCCCTTCATCGTCTCGAGGATCTGGCTTGCCGCGTACTCAGGCGTGATGTCGATCAGCTCGAAGCGCCAGACCGCCGTCGCGGCCACGATCGTGAACGCCACCATCGTCACATAGCCGACCGGGTACATGTCGACGCCGATGGCGGGGAGAAAGTCGAGGAGGCTGATGGAGCCGAGCGCGAACGCGAGGAGCAGCGTGCCGGCGCGTTCTTTCGCTTTGCCAGCCGAGGTGCGGTAGCTGCGCCAGAAGAGCGCGATGCCGCTGCCGAGGATGGCGGAGTAGAGGATGAAAAGCCCCCAGCCGAAGGCGGTGCCGGAGGGGTAATAGCCCCACGCGTAGGTGCGCACGGCGGGCACGACGAGCGAGGTCGTCGAGCTGACGAGTCCCGTGAGGGCGCAGACGAGCCAGACGAGGGAGACGATGCCGACGAAGCGGCGCTGGCGGCCGACGTATTCGATGGCGAAGTGGAAGACGGCCGCGGGGATGAGCGAGGCGGCGAGATGGCCGATGCGTCCCCAGGCGAGGGCCACGTCGGCGAACTGCGACGCGTACATGAAGGCGAACGAGGCGAGCCACCCCGTCGCCGTGAGCGTGATGGCGAAAAAGAGAATGCTCGCGACCGACGCGCGACCGCGGGCCAGAACCGCGATGCCGAACACCAGAATGGCGATCGCGGTGAGGCCGGTGGCGATCGCCAGCGCGTTCGCGGCGTAATTCTGGGTCGAAAGTAAGAGGCCGATATCGGGCACTGTGAGCTACGCCAACGGACGCGAGCATAGTAACGTTCCCGCGGCAGTTATTGTGCGTCAACTCACACGAACTTTACCCGTGACTGTTTTGTGCGACCCGCCATTCGCCCCTCCCCCGCTGCCGTTCGCGTCACGGACCTTGGAGCCGGCGAGAGAGGGCGCGCATCCTCCTCGAAGGCGATGCGCACGCGGCGTTCAACGACCGTGACGAAGTCGAAGAGCCGCCTTCGCCGCGTGCGTATCGCTCCTACTCGTAGTCGCGCTTGCGGAAGTACGAATCGCGCTTGGCGCCGCTGTCTTTGACCGTCACCTTGGTGGCGGCGTCGTGCTCCTCGCCCCCCTGACCGGTCGGCTGGGCGTCGCTCTCGGCGAGCTGCACGTCGGAGATCTTGCCACCCTGATCGGGGGCGCTGCGCTCCTGCTCCTGACGGTCGTCGTAGAACTCCCGATGCTCCGGCGCCGGCACTCCTGCCTGGTCGTTGACCTGCTGACCGGTCTTACCGGTCACCCAGTCGGCGTCACTGCCGTAGCTCTGCGGCTCACGGGTGTCTTTGGGCATGTGCAACCTCCGCGTGGCGGAAGTGCACGGCGGCTGCCAAACGCGGCTGAACGATTGCCGATAGGACGCATGGGACAGCCGCGGCTACCAGCCGCGCGCCGGCTTCCACTGATCCACCACCCGGCCCTCATCCACCACGTGGTAGACCTCGAACATGGCGGCCGTCAGGCAGGAATGATTGGGGACGATGCGCAGGCGCGTGCCGACCGGCACGTGCATCTCGGTGGCGATCTTCCCGTGCTCCTGCGACAGCGCGATGAGCTTCATCGGCAGCGGGCGCAGGCCGGCGTCGCACACCAGGCCGTAGCCGAACGCGGGATGGATGTGCTCCGGGCTGCTGTCCTTCGACATGGCCAGCGCTCCGGCATCGCAGATGAGGGTGTTGCGCTCGGGGTACGAGCCGACGACCGTCGTCAGCACCGAGACCGCCACGTCCTCCAGCGAGCACGAACCGACCGCCGCCTGGAAGGCATCGTAGAACACGTAGTTGCCGGGACGCACTTCGTCGCAGTCGTCGAAACGATCCACGATGGAGCAGGTTGGCGTCGAGCCGATGCTGCGCGTGATGTCGCCGACGCCGAGGAGGGCGCGGAAGCGCGTCAGGGCGGACGACTCCTCGGCCGCCACGCGCCGGACTTCCTCCTGCGAGCGCACGTTGTACGAGTGCCCGGCATGCGTGAGCAAGCCCTGGAAATGCACCTTCTCCGACTGCGCCATGCGCCGGGCCAGACTCACGCTGTCGGGGCTGTCGGGGTCGACGCCGGCGCGGTGGTAGCCGCAGTCGACTTTCAGGAAGACGTCGAAGACGCACTCGTGCTCCTCGAGCGCGCGGAACGCTTCCTCGCTGTCGACGAGCAGATTGAGACGGTCGATGCGCGAGGCCAGCTCCGCCGCGCGCCCGAGCTTCTCCGGCGCGATCGGCATGGCGTACGTGATGTCGCGGAAACCTTCGCGCGCGAACCACTCCGCTTCGGCCAGCGTGGAGACGGTGATGGGCCCGATGGCGCCGCCATGCTGCATCCGTCCGATCTCCACGACCTTGTGCGTCTTCACGTGCGGCCGGAAGGCGACGCCGGAGGAGAGCGCCTTCTCGCGCATGCGGTCGCAGTTCCGCTGCACCGTGGCGCGGTGCACTAAAAACGCAGGGGTGCTCAGGGATTGAGAATTGAGGATGAAGGACTGAGAATGACTGCGCTCGACGCTCATTCGGTCATTCTCAATCCTCAATCCTCAATCCTCAATCCAAACTCGTGAGAAAGATCCTCCACATCGACATGGACGCGTTCTACGCGTCGGTCGAACAGCGCGACGATCCGTCGCTGAAGGGCCGCCCGGTGATCGTCGGCTGGCCGGGCGAGCGGAGCGTCGTCTGCGCCGCCTCGTACGAGGCGCGCAAATTCGGCGTGCACTCGGCGATGCCGGCATCGCGCGCGAAACGCCTCTGCCCCGAGGGGGTCTTCGTGCCGCCGGACTTCGAGCGTTATCGGGCGGTGTCGCGAAAGATCCGCGAGATCTTCGAGCGCCATACGCCACTCGTCGAGCCGCTCTCGCTCGACGAGGCGTACCTCGATGTGACGCAGGAACTGACCGGCATCCCCACCGCGACGGAGACGGCCGAAGCGATCCGCCGCGAGATCCGCGAAGAAACGCACCTCACCGCCTCGGCCGGCGTCGCTCCGAACAAGTTCCTGGCGAAGATCGCCTCCGACTGGCGCAAGCCGGACGGCTGCTTCGTCATCCGCCCCCACCAGGTGGAGCGTTTCCTCGTCGGCCTTCCCGTGCGGAAGATCCCCGGCGTCGGGAAAGCGACCGAAGCGGTACTCCACGACATGAAGATCATGACCGTCGGCGACCTGCACGAGTGGTCGCAATCCGACCTCATCGCGCGCTTCGGCAAGTGGGGTACGCGCCTGTGGGAGCTCGCGCGCGGGATCGACGAGAGTCCGGTCGTGCCGTCGCGCAAGCGCAAGTCATGGTCGAGCGAGAACACCTTCGCCAAAGACATCACGCGCGAGGAGGTCGCGGACTATCTCCGCCGCGCCTCGAACGACCTGTGGGAGGACATGGCGAAGAAAGCGATGCGCGGCCGCACGGTAACGGTCAAGCTGCGCACGCCCGATTTCTACACGGCCACGCGCCGCATCACGCCGCCGGAGCTGCCATCGAGCGCCGAGGAACTGTCCCGCATCGCCATCGGCCTGCTCGATCGCTTCGAGTTTCCCCCTGACGCACGCTTCCGCCTGGCCGGCGTAGGGCTGTCGAATTTCGTGGGGGATGAGGAGGACGAGGCGGCGGAGGAAACGGAACAGCCGCTACTCTTTGTAGAGGGGCAGTGAGCGGATGAGTCGAGGGGGATCGTCCAGATTCAGTGCGATCTCAGCCCTTCCATGCTTTCACTTCCAAACGCGTGATACGGTGGTCGAGATTCGCGACAATGTCCTCGACGTGTGCCTCGAGGCTGCTCACCCTTTCAACCAGGCGCTGCACGCTCTCCGCGAGGAGCTTCATTTGGTTTAGAAGGCCTTCACCAACGACGTCGAAATGGCGGCGTGTTTCCTCGCTAAGCGTTTTCGCCCAGACGCGCGTCTCCTCACTCAGCGTCTGCGCCCATACCCGCGTCTCCGCGTTCTGCGCCTCGGCATGCCGACGCGACTCCGCCAATCCCGCCGCAGTCTCCTGCCGCATCGCTTGAAGCTGCTCATCCAACCGTCGATCAGACGCCGCGAAGCCCTCGGCAGTCTCCTGCCGTATCGCTTGAAGCTGCTCGTCGGTCTGCCTGCGGGACTCCGCGAACCCCGCCGCAGTCTCCTGCCGCATCTCTCGAAGCTGCTCGTCGGTGTACCTGCGCGACTCCGCGAAACCTTCGGCAGTCTCCCGCCGCATCGCCGCAGTCTCCTGCCGCATCGCTTGAAGCTGCTCGTCCGTTTGCCTGCGCGACTCCGCGAAACCCGCGGCAGTCTCCTGCCGCATCGCCTGAAGTTGCGCATCCAAGCGCCGTTCAGTTTCTGCGAACCCTGCCGCAGTCTCCTGCCGCATCGCTTGAAGCTGCTCGTCCGTGTGGCTGCGCGACGCCGTCAACCCCTCGGCAATCTCCTGCCGAATCGTTTCCAGCAGTTGTTTCAACTCATCATCCATCGCAAATCCATGGTACCTCGGAGAGGAGCGGATGCAAGGGATGGGTCGGTTGGGACGAATGGGACGAATGAAAGCAACGCATCCGTACCTTGCCTCACCTCCACCCTGACGTCCGCCGCGTTCGCTTGCGACCTGTACAATGCGCCCGATTTTTTTGGCAGGAGCGTAGATGAATCATCAGCAACCCATCACCGTCGCGCAATACGGCATCGGGCCGATCGGCGCGGAAATCACCCGGCTGTTGCTCACGAAGCCGTGGGTGCGGCTCGTCGCCGCCGTCGACATCGATCCGAACAAGATCGGCCGCGACGTCGGCGAGGTCATCGGCCTCGGGCGGGAGGTCGGCGTGAAAGTCACGGCGGAGCTGGAGACGAAGGCGGACGTGATCTGCCACTCCACCGGCTCGCGGCTCACTGAAGTCGCCGCGCAGTTGCAGTCGCTGCTCGAGCGCGGCTCGCACGTCGTCTCCACGTGTGAAGAGCTCTCGTTCCCGCTCGACAACACCATCCGCGAACAGCTGCAGCAGGTCGCCCGCACCGGAAACGTCACGCTGCTCGGCACCGGCGTCAATCCCGGCTTCGTCATGGACAAGCTGCCTCTGACGATCACCTCCGTCTGCCAGGACGTGAAGTCGGTGGAGATCATCCGCATCCAGAACGCCTCCACGCGCCGCGAGCCGCTGCAGCGCAAGGTCGGCGCGGGCATGACGGTCGACGAGTTCCGCGCCGCCGTCGCCTCCGGCAAGATCAAGCACATGGGACTCCGCGAGTCGCTGATGATGGTCGGCAACGGCCTCGGCGTGGAGTTCGACCACGTGACGGACGAGAAGATCGAGCCGATCGTCGCCGAGCGCGAGATCGTGACGCAGTACCTGAAGGTCCAGCCGGGCCAGGTCGCCGGCGTGCACCAGACGATCTACGGCACCGGCCGCATCAACGTCAGCCTCGAGCTGCGCATGTACGTCGGCGCGGAAGACGTGGCGGCGGACAAGGTCATCGTCCGCGGCGTTCCCGACGTCGAGATGACGATCAAGGACGGCGTGCACGGCGATCGCGCCACCGCGGCCATGGTCGTCAACTGCATCCCCCGCGTCATGCAGGCCCGCCCGGGCGTGCTGACGATGGACGACATCCCGGTATCCTTCCGCTGATGCGCATCTTTCTCACAGGCGGTACCGGCTATCTCGGCTCCGCCATCGCGCGAGCGCTCGTCGCTGCAGGTCATGCGGTGACGGCGCTCGCGCGCAGTGAGGCCAGCGCAGCGCGCGTCCCGAATGCGCATCGCGGCGACCTGCGCGACCCCGCCACCTACCGCGACGTCGCGCTGCAACACGACGCGATCGTTCACGCCGGCATCGAAGGCGGCGCGGATCGTCTCGACGTCGACCGCATCGTCGTCGACGCGCTCCGCGGCCCCTCGCTGATCTACACCTCCACGCTCTTTCTTCTCGGCAACGTCGACGGCGCCGACGAAACGGCAACGCCGCACGGGGCGCGCGCGGAAACCGAGCGCGTGGTGCTCGATGCCGGCGGCGCCGTCGTGCGCCCCGGCATGATCGTCGACGCGGAGAGCTGGATGCTCACCGACCCGCTGATCATCGACAGCGGCAACAACCGCTGGCCGATCGTGCATCGCGAGGACATCGCGCAGCTCTACCGCCTGATCGCGGAGCAACACGCACGCGGCATCTTCCACGGAATCTGCACGGTCGTTCGCGCGCGTGACCTGACGGCGAATCCGCGCGATCTGTCGCTGGAGGAAGCGCGCACGGTGATGGGCGGCTTTGCGGATCTGCTGGCGCTCGATCAGAACGTGGTGACAACGCGCGCGCAGGAACTCGGCTGGCGCTGCGCTAAGCCATAGGACGCAGAAGCTAAAGCGGCGCAGCCCCATCGTGCCGGCGGCGCATGCGCGCAAACAGCACCAGCGCGATCACCCCGAACACGCCCCACACCGCAATGAACCCCACGTGATAGGAACGCATCCAGTTCCACATGGCCAGCGTCAGCGCCCAAAGGCCATACACCAGGATGAACATGCGGCGGTGATGAACGTCATCGTCCGTGCCGGCGGCGATGCTGGCCGCCAGGGCCATCGTGGGGACCAGGCCAAGAATGACGTTGAACAGGATCATGCGGCGGCGTCGCGCTACCGGTAGCGGATATCCAGGATCTTCCGCACCACGTCCTTCGCCGCGCCGGGGAGGTTCTGCACGCCCGACAGCATGTCGTTGAACGTGTGGGATTCGCCGCCATGCTTGAAGCACTCGCCGCAGCGCGGAAGCTGCGTGAAGTCGCGCTGTTCGAACGCGGCCTGCATCTGCGCGAGGCGGTCGCCTTCGATGATCTCGCGCAGCGACTGCGTCTTGAGGTCGCCCATGACCTGATCGCCGTGGGCGTCGTAGCAGCAATGCGTGACGCGCCCGTCGGCGAACACTACGACCCAGGTGAAGAACGCGCCCTGCACGCAGCCGTAGAACTTGCCGTGCAGATCGGTCTCCTCGTTCACGTCGAGCGCCTCGCACGTCTTCTCGATCACGCGTGCGTTCTTGAACTGGCGGAGGTCGAAGAGCTTCTTGAAGTCGTCGACGGTCTCCCCGATCGTCAGGCGCGAGCGCATCTTCTGAATCTCGATGCGCAGCGGTGCGCCCTTGGCCTGGACGAGGAACTTCTTCGTCAGGTCGACGAGCTTGTCGAAGTCGCCGCCGGTGCGAAGCTGCGGGTACACCTTCGGGTTGATCGAGTCGACGCAGATACGGATGCGCTTGAGCGGCGATCCGAGCAGCTTGGCGCCGACTTCGGGCGTCAGCACGAGTCCGTTCGTCGAGAGGCTCGCCTCGGGGAACAGACGGATCGCATCATCGATACGGCCGTAGAGGAGCGGCTCCCCCATCTCGTGCAGCCATTTCAGTTTCAGCCCGAGGCCGTGGATCTCGCGCTCGGCCTTTTCGACGAGCGACCACTCCATGTCCTCGTATGGACGGCGCAGCACCGGCAGCGGGCACATGCCGCAGCGGAGATTGCACTTCGACGTCAGTTCGAGGCCGACCTTGATTCTCGACGGGGAAAACTTCATGGCTCCTGCACCAAAGTAGCGATCAGCGTAGCGTATTCCGCCCATGAGTACTTACGGGCGGACGCGGCCGCCTGTCGCTCCATCGCCTCCCGATCGTCGCGGGCGAAGAACGCGTCCACCGCTTTCGCCAGAGCCGCCGGGTCCTCCGGCGGCACGAGCATCCCGTTGCCGCCCTCGACGATGATCTCCGGCAGCCCGCCGACGTTCGTGGCGATCACCGGCCGTGCGAAGTGGAAAGAAGTGAGCGCGACGCCGCTCTGCGCCTCGATGCGGTACGGCGCCAGGACCACGTCGCACGCCGCAAAGTACGTGGCGATCTCCGCGTCGGGGATGAAGCGGAAGTCCATGCGCACGTTCGGCAACCCTTCCGCCAAAGCCCGGTACTCGTCGGCGCTCTTCCACCACGCTTCACCGGCCACGACAAGCGTCACGTCGGTTCTCAGCTCGCGCCACGCACGCAGCGCGATGTCGAGTCCTTTGAACGGCCGGACGTGGCCGAAGAAGAGCGCCACGTTGCCGTCGAGCGCCAACGTCTTCCGCGCTTCGTCCCGCGACGGAATCGCGCCGCCGAGCTCGTGGACCGGGAGGAACGTCTCGACGATGCGCGCGCGCTGCCCGAGCCGCCTGCGCGCATCCTCCGCCTCCGTCTTCGCGTGCACCACCAGCACATTGCCGCGGCGCAGCACGAGGTTCGTCAGCAGCCGCTTCCACGCGGCCGGCTCCTTGTCGCCGATGTTGTGGCACTGCAGGATGACCCGGGTCGTGCGCGGCAGGAACAGCAGCAGCGTGAGATACGGCAGAGCCCACACCCAGATCCACCAGACGAAAATCACCGCCGGCGGCTTCTCCCGCCGCAACAACAGCGCGGTGCGCAGCCAGGTGAACGGATTCACGATATCGAGGAGGAAGCGTGCGCCGGCGCGAGGCAGCGTCGGATCGACGTCACTCTCGCCCGGATAAAAGCGCTTCGGGAACTGCCGGCTGAACGAGATGACGTCCGCCTCCAGCTCTTCGGCGAGCCGCGTCGTGCAGTACGCAATGCCGGCGCGGTACGGGAAGACGGGGCCGACGATCGTTGGTCGCAAGTGCATCCCGACCAAAAGGAGAGATCAGCGGAGGCGCAGCTAGGAAGCCGCGCTGTTCGCTGCGCCTCCATTGATCCCGCCGGCCGGGCGGGATGAATCGGAAAGGAAGTTCACGACGGTCGAGGCAAAGTACGCCCCCCACGTGCGCATGTCGAAGACCAGCGAGGACGACATGAAGCACGAGTGCGTGCAGTGGCACTCCTTCGCCCGGATCGAGCGGCGCTGCTCGTCCGCCGCCTCGGAGAACCACAGCTTCCCCCAGTCGTACCCGGTGTCGCGCACGTTGCCCACCGGGTCGCGCAGCTCGCACATGCGGACTTCGCCGCGCGCGTCGAGCACGCCCGACACGAGACCGGCGTGGCACGGACGCACCTGCGTCTCCTGCTCCAGCACGGCCAGCTCCATCTTGCGCGAGTACACCTTCACGAACTTCAGGAAGCCGTCGTAGTTCGTGAACGTGTCCCAGTACGCCTCGAGCTTCGGCAGCACTTCGCGGTAGCGGTCGGTCGTGATCGGCTGGATGTTCTTGTCCGGCTGGTCGCCGCGCAGCATCTCGAACGAGTGGAAGGAGATCTCCGGGAAATCGCGCTTCACGGCCACGAACAGGTCGTCGAGATCGTCCACGTTGTACGTGCAGAGGCACGTGTGCACGTTGACGGTCAGGTTCGCGTAGCGCTTCTTCAGCGGGATCAGGTTGGCGTACGTCTTCTTCGCCCGCTCGTAGTTGTTCGGAACGCCGCGGATCCAGTCGTGCTTCTCGCCGACGTGGTCGATCGAGAGGTTCACGACGATCTGCGTCTTCGGGCAGCGCTGCAGCGTCGTCTCGACCTGCCGCGCGATCAGATCGCTCGTGATCGCGCCCGTCGGGATGGTGATCTGCTTGACGTTGTTGTTCGTCGCGAGGAACTCGCAGATGTCCGGCAGGTCGCGGCGAAGGAACGGCTCGCCGCCGCTCATGACGATGAAGAGAAGGTCGTCCATCGACGACAGCGTCTTCTTGATCTCGTCGAGCGACAGCTCGTGCTCTTTGTTCTTCCGGAGCTGCTCCCAGTTGAAGCAGGTACGGCAGAACGAGTTGCAGTCGTACGTCAGCCCGAGGATCAGGTAGACGGGCTTCATGCCTCGTTTGTCGACGAGGTAACGCAGGTACTGCAGCTTGTCGGTGAACTTCATCGCGCGATCGCCACTTTAACGCGAGCGTCAACCGGCCGTGGGGTAGCATCATTTCCTGCATGCCACGGCACCCGAGGCACATCAAGGGGCAGCTCGTGGTGAGTGTGAAGGCGGACGCGTTCCTCCCTCACATCCACCGGGCCGCCGCGCGTAAGTCGCTGAACGAGCTGCCGGAACAGCTCTGCGCCCCGCTCAGCGCCATCTGTCGCGACGCCGGCACGCGCGCCGCCTCGGCCGTCGCCGCCGACGGGGAGAAGCCGGTGCGCGGCCGCGAGCGCGCCGTCGTCGCCGCCCTGATGCAGAGCGCCGCCGCCAGCGACAACCCCGAGCTGCAGGGAATGATGGTGCTGGCCATCGACGAGGGCACCGATGCGGACGAGCTCGCCCGGCGCATCGGCAGCGACCCGGTCTTCGACTTCGTCGAAGCCTTCCCCACCCGCTGGCCCTCGGCCACGCTGCACGCCGCGCACGATCCCCGCCGCAACCTGCAATGGAACCTGCGGGCAATCGACTGGTTCCGCGCCGAGCTGCCGGACGCGAGCGACGTGGCCGTCGCCGTCCTCGACACGGGCGTCGACGCGAGCCATCCGCAACTGAAGCAGGCGATCCGCATGTACGACCACCGCGGCTGCACCGCCGAGGACGTCGTCGGCCACGGCACCCACATCGCCGGCGTCATCTCCGCGCGGAAGCGGCATGACGTGCCGATGGTCGGCATCACCAACTGCACGCTCGACATCTGGAAAGTCTACGGCGATCCGAAGCCGACCGACGAGGGCGTCTACGTCGACGCCGACTTCTACCTGCGCGCGCTGCGCATGATCGAAAAGTCCGACCTCCGCATCGTCAATCTCTCCCTCGGCGGCACCGAAAAATCGAACGCCGAGCGGCTGCTGTTCCGCCGCCTCATCGACAAGAACATCGTGGTCGTCGCGGCGATGGGCAATGAGGGCGACGCCGGCAACCCCGTCGAATATCCGGGGGCGTATCATGGCGTGGTGTCGGTCGGTGCCATCGGCGAGGATCTTCGGCGCGCGGCGCTGTCGAACACCGGACGCCACATCGACGTCATGGCGCCCGGCATGAACATTCTGTCCACGGTACCGATGAAGCGCTCGCGGATACGGAGTCAGACCGACCTCGCCAGCGCCAACGGCACCTCGGTCGCGACGGCCCACGTCGCCGCGGCCGTCGCGATGATGCACGCACGCCACGGCGTGCGCGACGTAGCGGATGTGCGGGAACGGCTGTGCAGGACGAGCGCGCGCCTCGCGCAGATGGGCGATCGCAAACGGACGATCACCGAGGGTTGCGGCCTGCTGAACCTGCGGAACCTCTTCGGGAGCAGAGACGATGACTAAGCTGCACTTCAAATTCCGCGACGACGCCGCCGACGGTGACCGTAACGCCGTGCTCAAGCGCCTGATCGCCTGCGGCGCCCGCGCCCGGCGCCTGTTCCCCGACGAGGAAGCGGGCGAACTGGCCAACATGTACGGCGTCGACTGCGCCGCCGAAGAGCGCAAGCGCCTCCTGGAAGAGCTGTCCAAGGACCGCTCGGTGGAGTTCGCGGAGCACGCCGTGCGCAGGCAACTGATCCGCTGAGCCGCTGATCGGCTGAACCGCGGCGGGTCCGTATACCCATGCGGGGTCCTGTACCGCAGACCGCCGCGCGTCGTCCCCTTCGTCCTATACGTCCTATAGGTCCTATCCGTCCCATCGTCCCCCTGGGTGGACGGGGGCGCCTCCGTGTCACCCAAGGCCCCGGCCGTGCGTTTTTCGCTTCACTCCGTGCGATTTGCACGGAGTGCCGTGCAATTTCCACGGAGTGAAGCGGCGAACGCACAGCACTCCGTGCGTTTTCCACAGCGTGAAGTGGCGACGGCCACGGAGTGCCGTGCGATTTGCACGGAGTGCCGTGCGTTTTCCACGGAGTGCCGTGCGTTTTCCACGGAGTGCCGTGCGTTTTCCACGGAGTGCCGTGCGTTTTCCACGGAGTGCCGTGCGTTTTCCACGGAGTGCCGTGCGTTTTCCACGGAGTGC
>DASVEE010000025.1:0-79916 GCA_036380735.1 Thermoanaerobaculia bacterium
ACCCGTTCCCATTCCGAACACGGCAGTTAAGCTCTGCATCGCCAATGATACTGCGCGGGCAACTGCGTGGGAAAGTAGGACGCCGCCGGGATATTATGAAAGGCCCTCAGTGCAACAGCGCTGAGGGCCTTTCGCTTTTTGGGCGGGTTTTTGCGCGTGAACGTGCCCTGGGTGTGCGGGGAATGGGAAATGGGACCTATGGGTCCAATAGGACCTATGGGCCTGGCGGACCTTGGGCGCATTGACGCCAGTGGTCACCACAGGCAACCCTGCACCCAGGGTCCGCAGGCCCATAGGTCCTATTGGTCCCATAGGTCCCATTCCCATTCCCCGCACACCCAAGGCACGTTCCCGCGGGCGCGCACCCCTAAAACGAAAAACCCGGCTTCCCTGGCCGGGGGAAGCGGGGCATCGCGCTCGAGCGCGGCGGCTGGGTCGCTGGCTTGTTTCTGCGGATCAGCGACGCTCACCAATCTAGGTCCGCCGCGGGGCGGCGTCACTACTTTCTCAAAGAAAGAGCCTCACCGCACTTTGGTGCCGGCCGGGACGCCCGGGTCGACCGCGACCAGCGACGGCTCGCCGTCGATCGACGCCGCCAACACCATGCCGTTGGACTCGATCCCCATCAGCTTCGCCGGCTGCAGGTTCGCCACGATGACGACCTTGCGTCCGGTCAGCTCCTCCGGCGCGTACTTCGTGCCGATGCCGGCCACGACCGTGCGCTCCCCTTCGCCGTCGAACAGCGTCAGCTTGATCAGCTTCTTCGATTTCGGCACGCGCTCCGCGGCCCGCACCTCGGCCACACGCAGCTCCGTCTCGAAGAACTGATCGATCGAGATCTTCGCCAGTCCCGGCGGGACTGCCTGCGTCGTTTCGACCGGCGCTGCGGCCTGCGTCGCCGGTTCCGTTGCCGCGGCCGGCTGCGCCTCGGCGGGCTTTGCTGCTTCGGGCTTCGTCTCTTCCATGCTCTTCTTTTCTCCGATGTAGTTGGCGGCGTCGGCGCGCGGGAAGATCGGGTCCGTCACCCGGACTGGCGCGGACGCCGGGAGCGCTCCCCACTGCAGCGCCTTCGCGTCGATTGCGTCGGGGTCGCTGCCGAGCCGCACGAGCGCTTCACGAGACGTGGCGGGCATGAACGGCGCCACCATGACCCAGACGATGCGCAGCGCCTCGAGACAGTTCCAGAGGATGTGTGAGAGCGAGTCGTCCGCCCCGGTCTCCTTGAACTTCTTCCACGGCTCGCGCGTGACGATGTAGCTGTTGATCGCGACGACCAGCTCCCACACCGCATCGAGCGCGCGCTGGAAGGCGAGCTGCTCCATGTTCAGCAGGTACAACGGCACTGCCCCCTCCGCGGCGCGGCGCAGGTCGCTGTCGTCACACGGCACCGGCGGCGTCTTCCCGCCGAAGTAGGTGTCGGACATCTTGATCGCGCGCGACAGCGTGTTGCCGAGGTCGTTGGCAAGGTCGGCGTTGTAACGGGCGAGGAAGGCCTCGTCGGAGTAGTTCTGATCCTGCCCGAAGACCATCTCCCGCAGCAGGTAGTAGCGCAGCGGATCGGCGCCGAAGTCGTCGAGGATGTTGTACGGCCGCACGACGTTGCCGAGCGACTTCGAGATCTTCTGGTTGTCGCGCAGCCACCAGCCGTGGCCGACGACCTGCTTCGGCAGCGGCACGCCGGCGGCCAGGAGGAACGCCGGCCAGTAGACCGCGTGGAAGCGGACGATGTCCTTGCCGATGAGGTGAATTTCGGCCGGCCAGAACCGCTCGAACTTTTCGTGCTCCGCGCTGCCGAATCCGAGGGCGGAGATGTAGTTCGTCAGCGCGTCCATCCAGACGTAGATGACGTGATCGGGATTGCCCGGGAAGGGGATGCCCCACTTGATCGAGGTGCGCGAGATCGACAGGTCCTTCAGCCCTTCCTTGACGAACGACACCACCTCGTTGAGGCGCGTCGCCGGGAAGACGAAGGACGGATTGTTGCGGTAGTGCTCGAGCAGCAGCGGCCCGTACTTCGAGAGGCGGAAGAAGTAGTTCCTCTCGGTGGTCCACTCGACGGGATGGCCGCTGTCGTCGCGGCCGTCGCGCACCTGGTTTTCGGGGATGAAGGTCTCTTCGCTCTGGCAGTACCAGCCGGAGTGCTCGCCGAGGTAGATGTCGTCTGGGTTGCGCTCCTGGATGCGCTTGATCAGCTCGAGCACGCCGACGCGGTGGCGCGATTCGGTCGTGCGGATGAAGTCGTCGTGGCTGATGTTGAGCCGCTGCCAGAGGTCGTGATGGACCTTGACCACGCGGTCGGCCAGCTCGATCGGCAGGATCCCTTCCTTCGCCGCGGAGCGCTCGATCTTCTGTCCGTGCTCGTCGGCGCCGGTGAGAAACCAGACCTCGTCGCCCATGCGCCGGCGATGCCGCGCGATGACGTCGGCGACGATGTTCTCGTACATGTGGCCGATGTGCGGATCATCGTTGACGTAGTGGATTGCGGTGGTGAGGTAGTACTTGGCCATCGGTGCCTCTTCGAAAGAGGCGGGATTGTGTCACGCGGATGCAGGAGGGGCAACCGCAGGGGGACGCGTTGTCCGTTTTCCGTACTCCGTTGTCCGTAGTCCCGGCTGTTCGTACGGCGCAGCACGGAAAACGGACAACGGAAAACGGACAACGCGCCTCATGGACGCTTACAGCTTCGACATGGCGCAGCCGGCGATTTCTTCGTCCGTGGTGCCGCAGCACGAGCCGGTCTGGTTGCCTTCCGCGTCGAACAGCGGCACGCAGTAGCCGCCGGCCGCGAGAGGCTCGATGCAGTAGCGCTTCAGCGGATCGGTGCAGCCTCCCGGGCCGGGGCCGGTGGGGCAGGTGAGGCCGGCCGTACGCAGCGTGACGACGGCCGTGTCGTAGAACGTCCCTTCCGCGCCGGTGGCGTCCGGGTCGTACGACTGCGACCACCAGGTCACGAGGTCGCCGTCCTGGTTGAAGGAGGCGTGCACGCGCATGAACATGCGCTCGTCCCACAGCGTGGTGTCGGGGACGTCCGTCGGGCCGACCCAGTTGTACCAGTACATGCCTTCGGCCGAGCAGCACGACTTGTAGTCGCCCGGGAACACGGCGGAGGTGAATGCCGGTCCGGACGCGGCGCAATCCGTCGACCACTGGCCGACGGTCCATTTGCCGAGGGAGATGCCGGACGGCTGGTACGCGGTGCAGGTGTTGGTGAAAGTCGACGGCTCCGGCTTGATCGTCACCGAGGTGAGCGTGCGGCACTCGGTCCAGCCGAACTGCAGCGTCGTGCGCGCGGCGTGCTGGCCGCGGATGTCGTAACCGTCGAGGTAATACGTGAGACGGTAGCCGCGCGTGCTCGTGGCTTCGACACTCCGGGCGAAGCGCCCGGTGCCGTTGTTCGGCGTCTTCGTTTCCGGCTCGGAGGAGCCTTGTTCGACGAGCCTGGCGGTGAAAGTCTTGCCGTCGGCACCGATCGTCCACGCGTATGAGCTCGAGCCCGCGCGCTCCGACACCTTGCGCGCCGCGGCCACGGTCTTCGTACCGTCGGACCACTCCAGCATCTGCATCGTCGCCCGCGCGTCGCTGCCCGCGGCCGGCGTCATGGCGGTCACGCGAACCAGCGTCCGCTCGGGGGAAGCAGCGAACAGCGAGCCCGCCACGAGCAGAGCGGCGGCACTACACAACAGAGATTTCCTGGACATGAAACGATTCTCCTTTTGAGCAAAGGTAGCCCTCAGCCGGAGGATCGGGTTGCCATTTGTGATGGAACGGCTGATGGCCGTGACGAACGCCTGCTTTCCGTCCACCAAGAGATCAGAGGAAATGGTGGTTTAACAAGGAGACGATAGGACGAATAGGACCTATAGGACGGATAGGACAGATAGGACTCGTCCGGGAGGGCGGGGTCCCATCCGTCCTATTCGTCCCATACGTCCTATTTGTCCTATCGTTCCCCTCACGCCACCGCGCGCCACGCGTTGCGCCCGCTGCGCTTGGCCTCATACAGCGCGGCATCGGCCAGGTCGATCACCTGTTCCCACGACTGGGAAGACGTCGGCCACACCGCCACGCCGATCGAGCACGTCTTGCGCAGTGCCGTTCCATCGGGCAGCGCGAACGTGTGCGCGTCGACGGCGGCGCGCAGCTTCTCCGCGAGCTCCGGTGCGCGCTCGCGCGCCACGAAGCGCACCACGATGAGGAACTCCTCGCCGCCCCAGCGCACGACCCAGTCGGAGGCGCGGAACGTCGTCCGCAGCAGCTCCGCGAGCTGCACGAGCACCGCGTCGCCCGCGGCATGCCCGTACGTGTCGTTGACGCTCTTGAAGTGATCGAGGTCGACGAGCAGCGCGATCAACTCGCCGTGCCCGCGTCCCGCCAGCTCGAGGTCAGACGGAATGGCCTGCTCGAGGAAGCGCCGGTTGCGCAGCTTCGTCAGCGGATCGGTGAGGCTCGCTTCCTCGATGCGCGCGTAAGCCGTTTCGAGCTCGCGCGTGCGCTCCGCCACGATCCGCTCCAGCGCTCGCTCGCGCGCGCGCAACTGCCGCACGCGCAGGCGGTACGCGCCATACAGCAGCGCGGCGATCGCGAGCAGCAGCAGCGCGCGGAACCACGTCGTCTGATGCAGCGCGGGCAACACGGTCACCGGCAGCCGCAACTCGCGCGAGCCGCGATTCGCCAGCGCCGCGCGCAGGACGTACGATCCCGGCGGCAGACGGCTGTACGTGATCGTGCGCTGCGACGCGCCCATCGTCGTCCACTCCTCGTCGAGTCCTTCCAGCCGGTAGCGATAGAGCTGTCCCCGCGGCGCGACAAAGTCGACGGCCGCGACGTCGAGCGCGAAGCCGCGTTCCGCCGCCGACAGCTCCAGCCCCTGCAGCACCGTCGCCCCGGCGCGCGGCTTGCCTTCAACGCGCAAGGAGGTGGCGACGATCGCCGGTGCCTCCTGACTCCCCGGCAGCGCCCGCGGATCGACGATCAGCAATCCCTCGGGTGATCCGAACAGCAGCAGCCCTTCACGCGTGCGAGCCCGGCTGGCGATGAAGAAGTTGCGGAACGCCACGCCGTCCGCGGGGCCGAGCTCGCGCGAGGCCCGGTTGCGCGGATCGATGCGCAACCGCGGCCCCACCCACACCTGGCCGCTCGCATCTTCCACCAGCGCCTCGGCCGCCGACGACGAGACCACGTCGAACCGCGCGATCTTCCCATCCCACGCTGTCATCACCGCGGCGCCGCCGGCAGTGCCAACCCAGAGCCGCCCATCGCGCGCGAGCAGCAGATCGGGCACCCAGTTGTTCGGCAGGGCCTCCGGCGTGTTGGCGGCAGCGATGCGCGTCGCCGTCTCCGTCGCGGGATCGAATGCGTACAACCCGTTGTCGCTCCCGACCCACAGCTTCCCGTCGCCGCCCACGACGATCGACTCGATCGCCGGCGACGACTTCGCCGCGCCGGGCCACTGCCGGTACACCTTCGTCGCCATCGTCCGCGGCTCGACGCGCACCATCCCCTCGGCCGCCCCGGCCCACAACGTGCCGTCCGCGCTGAAGGCCATCGTGCGGATCGGTCCACCCGGCAATCGCGCGACCGGAATGCGCTCGAAACTCGTCGCGCCGGCGCGCAGCCGGTGGAGCATCGAGTTGAGCGTCGCCACCCAGACCGCGCCGTCCGCGCCTTGCGCGAGACAGGTGATGCCGCCGTCGGCGAGCGCGCCCGGATCGTTTGCGTTCGGGCGGTGCGCGGCGACACGGCGCAGTCCGCGGTCGAGGATGTCGATCCCGTTGCCGTTCGTCCCGACCCAGATGCGGCCGTCCTGCAGCTCCATCGCCCGCACCGCCGCGGCGTGCGACAGCCCGTCGGGGCGATTGGGGGAGAAGCGCAGCGCCCGGAAGGCGCGCGTTCGCGGATCGTGCCGCGCGATCCCTTCGCCCCACGTCCCGACCCACATCACCCCGTTGCGATCGCGAAAGACGGCGCCGATGCGATCGGCCGCGATCGTGTCCGAGAGCGTGGCGTCGTGCCGCAGCCGGTCGATGACGCGCAACGTGTTCGCGTCGACGACGTCGACGCCCCCACCGAACGTCGCCACCCACATCTCGTCACCCGGGCCCTCGGCGAACCCGTAAACCCAGTAGTGACTCAGCCCCTCGGGATCGACGGGCCGCGGTGCGATGCGCGTCAAGTTTTCGCCGTCCAGCACTGCCGCGCCATGCTCCTCTGTCCCGATCCAGAGGCGGCCGCGGCGATCCTCCACGAGCTCGGTGATGAACTGCCCGGCGAGCGACGGTGCGACGCGCTCGAAGCCACGGCCCTCGCCGAGCCACCGCTGCAACCCGTCGCGCGTGCCGACCCACAGCACGCCCTGCCGGTCGACGAGCAGCCCCCGCACGCGATCGTCGGCGATGCTGCGCGCGTCTTTCGCGTCGTGGCGGAAAGAGTCGACGCGCCCGCTGCGCACGTCGAGGCGGCCCAGCCCCGCGTTGCTCGCGATCCAGAGGTGTCCCTGCCGATCCTCCGCCAGCCCCTCGACGCGGCCGTACGCGAGCGGCACGCGCGTGAACGTCTCCGTCCGCGGATCGAACACCGACAACCCGCCGCTGAACGAGCCGATCCAGAGCCGCCCGTCCGACGCGACGAGCAACGCACGCACGTAGTTCCCGGCGAGCGTCGACGGATCGTTCGGCTTCGACCGGAAGACGCGGAACTCATGACCGTCGTACCGCACGAGCCCACCCTGCGTGCCGAACCACAGCAACCCCTGCCGGTCCTGCGCGATGGCGCTGGTCAGGTGCGCCGGCACGTCGTCGGGGATGGCCACCCGCTGAAAGGAGACCAGCGCCACTCGGCTGTCGAGCGCGTGCAGGCCCAGGGACAGCAGCACGATGACGATCAGCGCAGCAATGCGGGGCATGGCGCGCATTATCGCCAGTCCCCGCTATCGCAGCGTATCCACCGGCGCGTAGTCATCCGTCAGCAGCGGCACGTCCGCTTTGGCGGCGTACGGCTGCAGCCCGCGCAGGTGCTCCGCGAAGGTGGGCAGCTTTCCCGCCGGGGTGCTGCTGGCGCGCGCCAGCGCCTCTTCGGGGGACGTCAGCAGCGCCACGTCGCTCGCCAGAATCTCACCGGCGGTCACGTATGTGGAGCCGAAGACGCTGGCGATGGTCTTCTGCAGCGCCAGCAGCAGCTTCGAGCCGCCGAACGCGCAGTGGTAGTGCAGCACGCCGCCGTCGTTGAGGTGCCGCGACACCTCCTCGAAGAACTCGCGCGTGGCGAGATGCGCCGGGATCGTGTCGCCGTAGCGGTTCGTGGTGTAGGCGTCGATGATGATCAGGTCCCACTTCTGTTTCGAGTGCTTGAGGAACATCCGTCCGTCGCCGGTGTAAATGCGCAGGCGCTCGCTCGTCTGGACGCCGAAGTACTTCTGCGCCACGTCGACTACGACGGGATCGACTTCCACGACATCGACGTGCACGTCGGGGTAGTAGTGCACGAACTGCTTGGCCGTCGTGCCGCCGCCGAGGCCGATGATGAGGACGCGGCGGAGCTGCGGGCGCATGAAGCGGGTGATGTGCATGGAGTCCGTGTACGGATTGCCCGGTCCGAGCGGATCATCGAGCCGCATCGACGACTGCGTGGCCAGCGCGAAGTTCAGCACGCGCACGCTGCCTTGCCGCTCGCGCACCGTCACGCGGTGGTACGGGCTGTCGCCGACGAACAGCACGCGCCAGGAGGAGTCCTGCGCGATCAGCGTGCGCTCGATGTTCGTCGAGCGGATGAACGCCACCGCCGGCACGCCGACGGCGAGGGCCACCGCGAGCGCGATCGCGTACGGCCGCAAGCCGGCGCGCATGCCGCCTTCCGTGCGCAGACGCGGCAGCGTCGCCAGCGCCAGCATCAGCGCCGTGATGCACGTCGCCAGCGCCACCGTGATCACGGTCCGGGAGATGCTCCCCAGCCAGTCGATCAGCAGGAATGCGGTCACGACGCTCCCGGCGATGCTGCCGATCGTCGACACCGCGGAGATCGACCCGGCGGTCGAGCCGCTCCGGCCGGTGCTCGTCGCGAAGAGGCGCACGGCGATGGGGGAAACGGAGGCGAACAGGATCGTCGGCAGCGCGAACAGCAGCGCCGTCGCCGCGAACGCATGCGTCGCGAGATCGAGGTTCGACTCGGCAATCACCGGCGAGACCAGCGCGTCCAGCCACGGCACCACCATCAACAGCGCCGCCGCATTCAATAGGACGGCGATGAGCGTCGTCGAGCGCGGCCAGCGGTCGCCGGCCCGTCCACCGAGCCAGTAGCCGATACTCATCGCCGCCAGGAAGATGGCGATGACGGCCGTCGTCTCCCGGAGCGCCGAGCCGAACGTCTTGCCGATGATCCGGAAGGCGGCCACCTCCAGACCCATGAGCAACGCACCGCTGAGGAAGACCGTGACGTAGACCGCAAGACGTTCAATCCGAGGCATGAGGCCGCCATCATGAAAAACTTTTCGCCCGATGTCGATCCGGCGTCTTCCCGTTCGACGTGTTCATGAAACGTGGCTCTACCGAGGGCCACCAGACGAATGAAGGAGAAGCAACCGATGGACAAGATCACCCCCTTCCTCTGGTTCGACACGCAGGCCGAAGAGGCCGCGAACTTCTACACCTCGATCTTCCCCAACTCGAAGGTCGGCAAGAAGACCTACTACGGAGACGCCGGTCCCGGCCCGAAAGGCACGGTTGTCACGGTGGAGTTCGAGCTCAATGGCCAGCAGTTCGTCGGCCTCAACGGGGGGCCGCAGTTCCCGTTCACCGAGGCCGTGTCGTTCTCGATCGACTGCGGCGATCAGCAGGAAGTCGACTACTACTGGGACAAGCTCACCGCCCGCGGCGGCCAGCCGGTGCAGTGCGGCTGGCTCAAAGACAAATTCGGCCTCTCCTGGCAGGTCAACCCCCGCATCCTGGGGCAGCTCATCAGCGACCCCGATCCGGCAAAAGCGAACCGCGTCATGCAAGCCATGCTGAAGATGGTGAAGATCGACATCGCGGAGCTGCAGCGCGCGTACGACGGCCGCTGAATTCACGATGGACCTATGGGCCAACGGGGCGCACACGCGCCCAGGTCCATAGGTCCCGTTGGTCGCCTTCAACCCGTCGGTCCATCGCTTCCGCTCACACGGACGGCTCGCTTTCGTCACGAATTCGTGATGCGCATTCTGCGTACCTCGGGTGCTAGTCTCGCTTTCCGAAATCGCTGAGACCGAGGTGCTGTCTGGTGTTACTCCTCCGGGTTTCTCTCGTCCTTTCCGCCACCCTGCTCGTAGTTGCCGCTGCGGCGCGGACGCCGGTTGCCGAATGTCATGGCGGCGCGACGCTGACCGAGGCGCAGATTCGCGCTGACGTCAGCCGCAGCACGGAGCTCGTCGCGCGCGCGGAGGCAGCGACCGATGGGCGGCGCCGCGCCTCACGCCAGCCGGTGAACCTCATCGACGAAGAAATCTTCGGCGCGATGAAGGCGGCGGGCGTCGTGCCGGCGCCGCTCTCCACCGATGTGGAGTTCCTCCGTCGCGTGACGCTCGATCTCACCGGGCAACTGCCGACGCCGGAGGAGGTCGATGCGTTTCTCGCCGACCAGCGGTCGAACCGGCGCACGCTGGCCGTCGACCGGCTGCTGGCGTCCGAGGCGTTCAGCGACCGCTGGGCGCTCTTCTTCGGGGATCTCTTCCGCAACACGATCCAGTTCGGTGTCGCGAGCGGGCCGTCGGCGCGCAAGAATTTCCACGACTATCTGCGCACCTCCGTGCGCGACGGCAAACCATACGACGAGATGGTGCGCGAGCTCATCACCGCCACCGGCGACGCGCGCCACAATGGGCCCGTCAACTTCGTCATCCGCGACTTCATCTTCGGTACCGATCCTCCTCAGGACACCTTCGACGGTCTCGCCGTCTCGACGAGCAACGCCTTCCTCGGCGTGAACACCTTCTGCATCTCCTGTCACGACGGCGCCGGACACACGACCGAGCTAAACTCGTTCCTCACCTCGAAGAAACGGGCGCAATTCTGGGAGTCGGCGGCATTCTTCGCGAAGCTCCGATTCGGCCCGAGCCCCGGCTCGCCCTTCGACGTGGCGTTCGCAGCCGAGGAAGATCCGGCCGGCGAGTACGAGACCGGCACGACGAGCGGCAACAAGGCGCCGCGAAACCCGGCGGTCGCCGATGGCCGCCGGACGATCGAGCCGGCGTTCCTGCTGACGGGCGAACGCCCGGCGCCGGGTGAACCGCGCCGCGCCGCGTACGCGCGCATGCTCACGGCGCACCCGCAGTTCGCGCGCGCCACGGTGAACTATCTCTGGAAGGAGATGTTCGTCCTCGGCATCGTCGAGCCGGTGAACAACTTCGACCTCGTGCGTCCGAACCAGGCCACGCATCCGCGCCTGCTCGACCGTCTGGGGCGCGCGTTCGCGGCGAGCGGCTACAACCTCCGCGCGCTGCTGCGCATGATGGCGCTGTCCGAGGCGTATCAACTCTCGGCGAGCTACCCCGGCGAGTGGAAGGCGGAGTACACGCGCCTGTTCGCGCGGCGCTTCGTGCGACGGTTGACGGCCGAGGAGATGCACGACGCCGTCTCCGCGGCGACGAACGTGTGGATCCCGATTCCGATCCCCAGTGGCGATCCGGTGCTGCGCGCGGGGCAACTGCCGGACGTCGTGGTCCCGTCGGACACCCAGGCGCCCGAGACGCGCCTGCTGCTCGACTCCTTCCTGCGCGGCAACCGCAAGGACACGGCGCGCTCCTCGGAGCTCACGCTGCATCAGATGCTGAGTCTTCTGAACAACTCCAGCGTCGTGGCCGGACGCGTCGAGTCGCCGCAGTCGCGTGGACGTGTGATGCTGGCGCGTGGCGATGCTCCGCGCGACATCGTGCGCGCGCTCTGGAGCGCGACGCTCGGACGCCGTCCGACGGCGGCGGAGGAAGCGGCGGCGCTCGAAGCGTTCACCGCGGCCACCACACAGCAGCAGCGTGAGGAAGCCGTCGAGGATCTGCAGTTCGCGCTCATCAACAAACTCGAGTTCCTGTTCAATCACTGAGGAGAGCGCGCGTGAAGCACAACAAGGATTGCCAGCACACCGGAAATCGCCTCTTTCGCGGACCGGAGCTTTCGCGGCGCGCGTTCGCGCGTCTGACCGGCACCGGCCTCGTGGCCTCATGGTTTCTCCCATCGCTCGCCGCGGCCACGACGCACAAGCAAGCGCTCGACGTGCCGACGCTGTCGACCGCGAAGAACGTCATCTTCATCACGCTCACCGGCGCGCCGAGCCACGTCGACACCTTCGACCTGAAGGAAGGGGCGTGGACGCCGTCGAAGCTGCAGCCGACCTCGTACGGCGAGATCCGCTGGCCGCGCGGCCTGATGCCGAAGCTCGGCGACCATCTCAACAAGATCGCGATCGTCCGCTCGTGCCTCGCGTGGGCCGCGGTGCACGACATCGCGCAGCTGTGGGCGCAGATCGCGCGCAACCCGGCCAGCGCGCTCGGAGCGATCGCGCCGCACATGGGCTCCGTCGTTTCGCTCGAGCTGGAGTCGCGGCGCGATCCGGCGCGCGACGTCCTGCCGACGTTTCTCTCCTTCCGCGCAACGAGCGGCGCCGTGCTGCGCTCCGGCGGCTACTTCCCGAGCAGCTACGCCCCGTTCACCATGCCGCAGCCGAAGCCCGAGGGAACGCCGCTGTTCGCGCACCAGGCGGGCAACGAGCGCTTCGCCCGCCGCTGGGCGTTGCTCGACAAGCTCGACGGCGCGGCGCGGCGTGACGCCGCGTATGGCAAGGATGCGTCCGACGCCGATCTGCTGTATCGGCAGGCGCGCGCGCTCACCGAGTCGAGCGACGTCGGTGCGCTGATGAAGTACGACCAGACCGCCGCCTCGCGCTACGTCTATGAGCGCGATCCGTACGGCTATGGCGCGATGTTCCTCATTGCGTACCGTGTGCTTGCGGCACGCCGCGGCACGCGCTTCATCCACCTGACGGGGCTCGACTGGGATCATCACGCGGAGATCTATTCCGAGGATTCGGCGCAGTTCAATCTGCGCAGCGAATCGTCGAAGCTCGACCTTGCGCTCTCCTCGTTGATCACCGACCTGGCGAACACACCGGGCGAGACCGCCGGCAAGACGCTGCTCGATGAGACGCTGATCGTCGTCGGCGGTGAATTCGGCCGCACCGTCGGCGCGCTCAACCCGAGCAAGGGACGCGACCACCATCTGCGCCACAGCATCCTCTTCGCCGGCGGCGGCGTGCGCGGCGGCCGCACGATCGGGAAGACCGACGCGATGGGGGAGGGATTGGTCGAAGCCGGATGGGGCAGCGATCCGACGCGCGACACGCGCGCCGAGGACGTCGCCGCCACGATCTACTCCGCCCTCGGCATCGACTACACGACGTGGCGCACCGACGACCCGCTGCGCCGCGGCTTCGAGTACGTGCCGCTGGCGCGGAGCGGTTACTACAAACCGATCGACGCGCTGTTCAGTTGAGCGATCGGGCCGATGACACGAAGAGAAGGTCGGCGGGGAAACGATAGGACCTATAGGACGGATGGGACAAATAGGACGAATGGGACTGAACGACGTCTGTCTGTCCTATAGGTCCTATTCGACCCATCGTCCCCCCCGCCCTTCACATGAAGTTCGGCGTGTGCAGGTCGGACAGCATCTGCGCCTGTTCAGCCGTGAAGCCGGCGCTGCGGAGGCGGCGGGTGCGGCCTTCGTGCATCGTGGCCAGCAGCTCGCGGAAGGCGTCGTGGCCGTGGCGGATGCGTTTGGGGTCGCTGCTGCCGGCGGCGTAGATCGTCAGCGCGTCCTGGACCGGGGCCGGGACTCCGCCGGTGCCGGAGAGGGTTGCGGCGCGGTGGCGCACGGCCAGCTCGAGGCGGGGGTAGAGCGTGGCGTCGTGCGCGAGCGCGTGGCGCACGTGGGCCATGCCGAAGTGCACGTGACGGGCTTCGTCGATGCGGGCGCGGCGCGCGAGCTCCGCGGTGGCTTCGTCGGGGGCGAAGCGCTCGACGTACGCCAGCAGGTCGAGGAACGTTCCCTCGCCTAGCACGGACAGCAGGAACGCCGACTCGGTGAAGTCGTGGACCTGCAGCAGCGAGTGCAGGGAGTGCGACGTCGTCGACGATGAGATCGCCGAGGGCGATGCCGTCGCTCGCGCGCGGCGGAGGAAGACGTCGATGTGGCGCGACTCGTCCTGCATCTGCGTGGCCAGGAACATCGCCACGCCGACGTACGCCGGATGCAGCCGCGCGATGAAGCGGGACGGCACGTAGAGCGCGGACAGCTCGTTTTCGGCGAGGAACGTCATCACCTGCCGCACCGCCAGCTCCAGCGCCGGCTCGTGCCGCGGGATCGTGTCCCACGGGATGTCGCGCGCCGCGCTCCATTGCGCCGCGACGGCCTGTTCGTACAGCTCCGTCACTTCCGGAGCCGTGACGTGATCGCGCTCGACGAGATCGAACGGGTAGAGCGGCCCGCCGGCTTCGACGACCGTGCCGTGCGGTGCGAAGCCGGTTGCCGCATCGGCGCGCGGCGGCAGCTCCTGCGCAACGTCGTTCGCCGGCTCCGCGCTGCGATGCACGCCGAAGCGGCCGCGCCGCACGAGGTAGTGCGTCGTGCCGTCGCCGAGAACTTCCGCGCCGAGGTAGTCGTTCCGCTCGGCGCGGCACCACGATTCGAGATCGTCCGCGACGCCGCGGCCGCGCGAGAGGATCGCCAGCAGTCCTCCCGGCTCGAGCAGCGTCAGCGCCGGCCGCACGAGCGCCAGCAGACCGCCGCCGAGCGGCAGGTCGCCGCCGTCGATGGCGATCGCGCCGGCCGGGGAGGGGCGCTCCTCCCAGCGATCCGCGGTCATCGGCTAACCCGCCGCGGCGAGCGTGCGCTCCTCCGCCAGCGCGTCGATGAGGCTCTGGTACCCCTCCTCGCGCGGCGGCATCCATTCGCGCAGCCCCTCCAGCTCCAGCAGGCGCCGGTGCACGGGATCGTCCCAGCGCATCGCGAACAGCGAACGCACGAAACCTTCGCGCTTCACCGGCGACAGCGTCGGCAGCGCGTCGAACATGCAGTGGTCGAAGCCGGGCGTGGTGTAGAGCACTTCGAGCCGCGCCGGATCGACGTGTCCGGCGGCCTGCTCCAGCACCCACACGAGGTCGCCCACCGCTCCGGCATCCGCGCGTCCTTCGACCAGCGCGCGCAGCACGTCGAGCTCACTGGTTCCCGTGTCGCCGTGCTTCCCGAGGTCGGTGTCGAAGGGGACGAGGTGAACGCGACCGAGGTCGACGCCCTCCTCCTTCAGAAAGTGCAGCGGGAGAATGCGCGCCTGCGTCGAGTCGCGGCTGCCGACGGCGAGCCGCCGCCCGTGCAGGTCCTGCAGCGACGTGATGCCGGCATCGGTGCGCACGATGATCTTCGCGTGGAAGTCGCGATCGGAGTCGCGCATGCCGAGGGAGAGGCTCGCACCGGCGGTGCGCTGGCGGACGCGCACGTGCGCCAGCGGCGTGTTCCACGCGATGTCGATATGACCGGCGAGCAGCGACTCGACCTGCCGCTCGTAGTTCGAGAAGAGCGCGAAGTCGAGCGGCGTGCCCGACTCGTTGAAGTACTGGCGAATGCCTTCCCAGATCGAGACGACCTTCGGATCGTAGGCGACGGCGCCGAGGAGAATCGTGTTGTCCATTGCTGCGTCTCCGTTCAGAACAGCGGGAGGCCGGTGAGCGCGCGGCCGACGAAGTCGCGCAGGTGATCGGCGGTCGGCGCCATCACCCAGCCGGCGCGCGCATCGCGGAAGAAGCGCTCCACGCCAACCTGCTTTGAGAACGCCGCACCGCCGCACGCTTTCATCGCCAGGTCGGTCACGTCGGTCGCCGCTTCGATCGCGGCGAGCCGCGACTGCAGCACGAACAAAGGCGCGGCGTCGGAGCCGCTTTCGATCACATCCAGCGTGTAGCCGAGGAGGGCGCGCGACTGCGAGACGCGCACGCTCATGTCGGCGAGGCGCGCGCGAAGCGTCGGCAGGTCGCGGAGCGCGGTGCCGGTGTGGGCGAAGCCGGTCGCCTGCATGTGCTGCGCGGTGCGCGCCGTGGCGGCGCGGCTGATGCCGTTCGCCATCGCCGCGGTGCCGATCGAGAACCACGGCAGCACGACCTGCAGCATCGTGTTCGCCCCTTCACCCTGGGCGCTGATGAGCTCACCCGCATCGACATGCAGCTCTTCGAGTGCGACGGGCGACGAGTCGTTGCCGCGCAGCCCGAGGCCGCGGAAGTCGCCGGAGGTACGCACGCCGGTGGTGCCGCGGCGGATGAGATAGATCGTCGATTCGAGCGGGGAGGCGGCGCCGGGACGCTGCGCGCTGGAGACGTAGGAGTCGGCGTGATCCGCCGAGGTGACCCACGACTTGGACGCGGAGGTGATGAAGCCGCCGTTGCCGTCGGACTCGAGGCGCGACACCGGCGCCCAGAACTGCGAGCGCGAGCCGGTCTCGGAGAACGCGAGCGTCGTGAGGTGACGGCCGGCCGCGATCTCGCGCAGGATCTCGTCGCGCTGCTTCAGCGTGGGCGAAGAGGCGATCGCCTGCGCCGCCGTCACGTGCATGACGTAGATCATCGCCGTCGAGGGGCACGCGGTCGCGAGCTCCTCGACCACGCCGGCGAACGCGCGCATCGACTGACCGCCGCCGCCGAGCTGCGCCGGCACGCACAGGCCGAGCAGCCCCGCCGACGCGAGCGCGTCGAGATTCTGGCGCGGGAACGTCCCGGCTTCATCGACCGCCGCGGCATTCGCCGCGACGATTCCGGCAGCGAGCTGCGTGGCGGTTTCCAAGTGGGGGTTCTGCTCTGCTTTCAGGTAAGGATGAATCAATGCGTACTCCTTCGATGGGGGCGTAAGTATAGCGAGGTGCGTTGGCGGCGGATGGACGACTCCGCTGACATAAGGACGGCACGTGATTGGCAGAACGCGACTCTTCGTCTGGAAGCACGTTGCAATGGAGGCATCTCGTGATCAAACGTACAGTCATCGCTCTCGCACTTCTCCTGCTCCCTCTCGCCGCTACTGCACAGCCGGCCAATGAGTTCGGCATCTTCATCTCCACCTCTCAGTTCGATGACGCCGTGCTCACCGACGGCATCGATGAAGCCGACGTCGAGTTCGACGAGGACATGGGGTATGGCGTGCTGTACAACCGCTTCTGGTTCGGCGGCTTCTCGACCGAGTTCGCCTACCAGCGCCTCGGTGCCGATCTCACCCTCTCCTTCCAGGACATCACGGAAGACGCGGGCGAGCTCGATCTCGACGTGCTCTCCGGGACGGCCCAGTTCCACTTCGCCCGCGGCGGCCTGATCAGCCCGTACATTGGCGCCGGCGTGGCCTATATCAGCGGCGAAGCGGGCGCGATCGACGAGGACGAGCTGGAAGCGGTCGATCTGGAAAGCGAAGTCGAGTTCCTCGCCAACGCCGGCCTCAACGTCAACTTCGGCCAGGGCTTCTCGATCTTCGCCGACGGCAAATACATCATGTACGAGGCCCGCGGCGAAGGCGATCCGGATGACGAAGCGCTGGAGCTGAACCCGCTGATCATCTCCGCTGGGATCAAGTTCCGCTTCTGAAGTTTGCCGTACGAGTGGATGCCGCAGCCAGCCGGCATCCACTCGTGTTTCGCTTGCCACACACGTAGCGCCCTCGCTCCGACGGTATGACCTGGGCGCATCACCGGATTGCACCACTCGTCCGCGGCTGAACGCGCTGACAGTTCCAGGTGCGCCGTGTCGCCGTGAGTCGTAAGGCGACTGAGATCGCGGGATGAACAGCAATTCTCGTGTCCCCTGAGAATCGACTGCAACCGAGCCTTCTAGAACCGACCACAAAAACAAATAGAAGCTCGTCGATCGCATCGAGTGCGCGGCGTCTAGGCATTGTGGATTGGCGGCCGGCGCCTGTCCCGCCACAAAAAGGTCGAATCGGGAGCCCGGACGATGGACATCGAGCCATTCATTGCCATGAGACAGCTTGCCGTGGCAAAAGCAGATTTTCGAGTCTGCATTTAGCCCATGCGTCCTCGGTGCTATGCTACGCGCACACTTAATTCAACAATCACTGACCGGGCGGTTCTCAAGAGCTGATGTCCGGCTGCGGCTTTCAATTTCGACGGCACAGCCGCGCGTTTCCTCCGCCAGAGGAAGGAGAAGCAATGAAGAAGTGGACGCCATTTTTCTGCGGGCTCGCGATCATTCTGTTGTCATCTACAGGTGCGGCGGCGGGCGAGATGGACCGTTCACAAAACCCACCGAGCTCTCGTGAATTGAGCGTCGCACTCGAAACTAAGCCATCCAAGCTCACTTCGGAATTCCAAGAGCTGGCTCGCCTCGATCGATGGCGCGGTCGAGCGGCGGCGCAGTCGTTTGCTGCCGAGCGCGGACTTTCGTTCTCTGGCGCCACGGTCAAAGTGGTCATCCAGTTCGTCCCGGGAAGTGTGGTAGCTGTGAAAAGTCATCTCCACACGCTCGGTGCCACGGTAGAAACGGTCGCAACCGACCTGATTCTCGCGCGCGTTCCTGTCAGCGCGCTGCAGGCACTCGCATCGGCCGACGAGGTGAAGATCGTCCGACGGCCGCACGCCCCCACACCGTTTGGAGCCACGAGCGAAGGCGTCAATGCCATGGGTGCGATCGCATGGCATGCGGCGGGCCGAAAGGGAGCCGGCGTCAAAGTCGCCATTCTTGACCTCGGCTTCTCCGGCTATCAGTCGCTGATGGGCAGTGAGATCCCGAATATTCCACCGACACGGATCAAGTCATTCAGCGGCGACATCGGGGGCGGCACAGAACATGGCTTGGCGGTCGCCGAAATCGTCCACGATGTTGCGCCAGAGGCGGAGCTTTATCTCGCGAACTTCTCGAACGACGTGGAACTCGAGCTCGCTGTTCAATGGCTGATCGATCAGCGCGTCCATGTCATCAATGCCTCGTGGGGATATCCGTGCGGCGGACCATTGGACGGTACCGGACCGACGAACGCGCTCGTACGTCGCGCTGCAGAAGCGGGGATACTGTGGATCTCTGCCGCGGGAAACTTCGCACAGCGCCATTGGTCCGCGGCGTTCAACGACAGCAATGCCGATGGATGGCACAACTTCGCCTCCAATGAGGAGGGGAACACCGTATTCCTGAACTCGGGAGACGAGCTCCGTGTCTGCGTGGCGTGGGACGATTGGACAAAGCGAGATCAGGACTTCGACCTTTATGTTTGGAACAGTAATGGAGCCATCGTCGGCTCCTCGACTAATAGCCAGGGCGGTCCCGACACACACGATCCGTCGGAACTCGTCACTTTCACCGCGAGCGCGACAGGCAACTATCACATTGGAGTGAAAAGAGATCGGGGAACGCGGAATCCCGTACTGCACCTCTACGCGTATCCTCCCGGCACGGAATGCGCGATCGAGGCGGTCGCCGCCGCTCACGATCCCATGCCGAGCGATTTTCTGGGCGAACTGCGCCAATTTCGGGATCACGTTCTTGCTCCTTCGCGATTCGGAAGGGTGCTGATCGAATCGTACTACCGCCACTCGGCTGAGCTTAGACGTACCCTGTTGTCCCATCCACTCCTGGCGATCGAAGCCGTGGCGCTGATGCGAGCGTCCCGGCCGGCGGTTCAATCTGTGCTGTTGAGCCGGCGCGGTGTTTCGAGCGACGGGGGCTTCGTCATCTCCGAGGCCTACGCGTCGCGTGTCGACCGCTTTCTCGATCGAGTGAGCGAGGTCGCCTCACCAACGCTCGGTGCGGATCTTGCGGAGTTTCGCGCGAAAGCAGCGTTGTCCGCGGCCGCCGGTCAGAGTGTGCAGCAGTACTGGGAATCACTGCTCCGACAACCCCCGATCCTCAACGGCGCCGCAGACGCGACATATCCTGACCCGGGGTACCTGCGCTACGCAACGCTGAGCACCAGCGTCGTGCCGCCGGCGGATTCGGCCTACTCCTTGACAGTTGGTGCGATCAACTGGGCGACCGGTGTCCTGGAGGAGTTCAGTTCCCGCGGTCCGACTGCGGATGGCCGGGTCAAGCCGGAAATCGCCGCAACCGACGGCGTTTGCACGGCAACCTATGGCAACTGCGGTATGGGCGGCTTCGCTGGCACCTCCGCTGCGGCTCCTCATGTTGCCGGTGCTGCGGCATTGGTCCAGCAGGTATATCCGCTGCGAACTCCCGCAGAAATCCGCAATTTCCTGACCGGCCGCGCGGTGGATGTGTCACCCGCGGGAGCGGACAATCAGACGGGTGCGGGACGTCTTGCGCTGGGCGCGATGACTGATGTCGACGTTCTGCCAGCGCCATCCTTGTTGGGTCCGCTCGGAACGAATGCGCCGATCTGGCCCACGTTCCACTGGTCGGAGATCGATGGAGCGGCGTCTTATCGGCTCATGGTGGCCACCAGCGCCACGGCATTGCCGACAGATCCGCTCACTCAGGCTTGCAGCGGTTGTCTAGTCAACACGACGGTCTCGACTTCCTACTTCACCCCGGCGGTGCCGTTGCTGGCGGCGTCTACGTATTACTTCCAGGTGCAGGGACGGACGGCAGTGAAGAATGGCCTATGGGCTCGCGCGACGTTTGTGACGTCCGTTTCCCCGGAGCTGACGCGGCCGGAACGCACTAATTTGATCGAGGAATCAGGACCGTGGCCGGCAGCCGCCGGCAAGGCCGTGTTGATCACGCATGGCTGGCGGGCAAGCGCTGCTCCGAAGGTCAGTGGAGAGCAAACCTGGGTTAAGGAAATGGCGGAAAAGATGTGTGGCCGGCTCTCCGCGGATCGGGTCGTCACGTCCGTAGGAGCCGGGGCCCTGACGAAAATGTGTCAGGCGCAAGGGTGGGATGTTTGGGTGATGGACTGGAGCGCCAGAGCGGACACGGGGCTGCCCTGGAGCGCCGTTGCCAATGCCACGGCGATGGGCGAAGCAGTCGCTACAAACCTGATAACCAAAAACTATACGCATCTTCATTTGATTGCCCACAGTGCGGGATCGAACCTGATTGACTCGGCGACGCGGCGACTGAAACTCTGGACGGCGCAGGAGAACCGTCCCGGGATCAACATTCACGAGACCTTTTTGGACGCGTACGAGCCGGCTCGGGATGCAGGACGCTATGGTGTAGCCGCGGACTGGGCGGACAATTATGTCGATACTCGTGACCTCGTTAAATATCACCTCGGCCTCGACGGCACGCAGCTGTTTCTGACGAACGCCTACAACATCGATGTCACGCCGCCCGGCCCAGACAGTCCGAATGTCAACGCTTTAGCTCGTCACGGAAGGCCCTACCGTTTTTATGGTCTATCGGTCGCCTCCTCGTTTGTTGGTGACGGCGCTCACGCGGCAGCCGATCCTATTGGCGGCGGCGGTGGCGTTGGATATCCTCTTTCTGTTGAAATGAGTCGGTCGCTGAGCTCTCTCGGTGCCACATACAAAAGAGGTGAAGGATGTTTAGTGACCGGCTCCTCCTGTATTCCGCAGGTAAATCCGGCCCGGCGGGAGCGGTTGGGTCCCGTGAAGGCTTTGCAAACCGTCGTCTCCGCGGCCAGAGCTGTGACCTGGATTGCGAAACCTGGAAGTTCATTTCTGTTTGATCTCATCAAAATCGGTTTCGTATCCATGCTGTCTGAAGCTCCGAACGTAAGCACCGCAGTTGCTTCAGCAGTGCCGACGGAAGCACCTGCCCACATCGTCATCGACGTGGTGACCACCCAGCCAGTCGATAAGTTGCGCTTCAACCGGCGCTTCGGTGCCACAGGCGAAGGCTTTTTGCGCGTCTTTGTCGGAGGGATGTTGGTGCGCGAAACGGACCAACGTCATGTCGCAGTCGGTTTGGCGGAGGTGGAGGAGATCTATATCGGCGGCGCAGCCGGTACGTTGCCGCCCGGGACTCACCGCATCGTCTTTCGACTGGATGGTTTCGGCACGCGCGCCAGCGGGGTGGAAATTACCGGAGTCGAGTTGGGTCTGACCTCTGAATCGACGGCTCGTCGTCGAGCCGTGGGCCACTGACGGATGTATGTAGTCCCCTTACTCGCTGCGCGAGGTAAGTAAAGCGCAGTCGGCATTCCGACCACGCGGATGTTCCCGAGGGAACGGATTAGGCTGCCGATCAGCGGCGAGAGGTACAACTCCCAGTTTGGTCAATATGCTGAAAAACCTGGCGAGGCCCGCGAGCCACGCGCCGAAGCCGATGCGAAGCCCACAGAATGACGATTCGAGATGGGCATCCACGGGTGGCCGAGCAGCGTCGGTGACGTGTCACTGTCGCCGGTGTCACCTTCGAAGAGATCCGGCGATAGGAAGCGTGAACGTGCCCCCGGGGTGTGCGGGGAATCTGTAACGGGACCATAGGTCTCATTCGTCTATGGGTCCAATTCGTCCCGTCCCATCGTTACCCCCGCTCTTTCCTGGTGACGAACATCCCGTAGCTGATGGCCGTCAACAGCACAAAAGACCCCGCCGCCAGCCACGGCAGCTGCGCGTACGCCGCAAAGTGCGCTCCCTTCGGGGTGCCGCGCAGGTAGTGCACGATCGTGTAGCCGTACGGCCACCACACCGCGAACTTCGACGAAACGGCCGCCAGCGCGCCGACCCAGGCCATGAAGCCGATGCCGATCGGCACCAGCGCGTTGCTCGCGCGGAGCGCCAGCAGGTACTGCGCGCCGACGATCGGCAGACAGGCGATGAAGTAGGCCGCGTTCTCCCGGAGCAGCGGCAACGCGAAGAAGCTGCCGCTCGGCGCGGGCACGCCGGGGACCAGCAGCGACGGCAGCATCGCCGCCGCGTAGATCCCCAGATTGAACAGCACGAGGAACTGCACCAGCATCACCAGGATCACCGCCAGCTTCGAGAGGAAGATGGACGCCGTGCTGACGGGGAGCGCGTGCACCTGCTTCCACGCATTGCTCTTGAACTCGAGCTGCGTGATGAGGCTCGTCGCCAGGATCGCGCCGAGCGGCAGGAAGAACACCGCCATCGACTCCCAGCACGCCCTCCACATGCTCGGCCAGAACGAAGCCGCCGCGTAAAGCGTGGGGAGCGTCTCCCAGTGGATCAGCCGCACGGTGGCGACGATCGCCGGCGTGAAGAGACTCCCCACCAGCACCATCGAGGAGGCGAAGCTCCGCTTCCGCTTGAGCCATTCGCTGTGAAAGACGTCGACAAAGGTGGCCGTCACCGTTACTCCCGCACCAGGTTCAGGAAGATCGTTTCGAGGTCGTTGCGCACGCTGCGGATCTCGTAGACGTCGAGGTTGCGCAGGGTCAGTTGCCGGTTGATCGCGGCGATACGCTCGCCGGGCAGCGCGGGGAGCACGATCTCTCCTTCGTCCATGCGCGCCGCGATCCCCTCGTCGCTGATGGCCTGCACGGCCGCGGCGTTGTCGCTCGTGGAGACGCGGACGGAGAGCACCTCCTGCCGGTGCCGCCGCAGCTCGTCGATCGTTCCCTGGAACAGCAGCTTCCCGCGCCCGAGAATCCCCACGTGCGTCGCCACACGCTCCACCTCGGACAACAGATGGCTGGAGACCAGGATCGTGCAGCCATCCCGCCGGTTCAACTCGATCAGCAGGTTGCGGATCTCGATGATGCCGCTCGGATCGAGGCCGTTCGTCGGTTCGTCGAGGATGATGAGCGACGGCCGGTGCAGCAGCGCCGCGGCGATCGCCAGCCGTTGCCGCATCCCGAGCGAGAACTGCTTCGCGCGCTTCTTCCCCGTAGCGGCCAGCCCGACCAGCTCCAGCACCTCGCGGATGCGGCTCCCGGGACAGCGATGCACGACCTGCATCAGCCGCAGGTTCTCGGCGGCGGTCAGGTGGTCGTAGAGGGAAGGGCTCTCGATCATGGAGCCGACGTGCTGGAGGATGGCGATGCGCTCCCGTTCGAAGCGCTTGCCGAAGATCCGGATCTCCCCCCGCTGCGTCTTCAGCAGCCCGAGGATCAGACGGAGGGTCGTAGTCTTCCCGGCGCCGTTCGGCCCGAGAAAACCGTAAATGCTGCCCTCCGGGACGTGCATGTCGATGCCGCGGAGCACGTCCTGCCGGGCAAAGCGGTGGTGGAGATCGGACGTTTCGAGGCAGTACATGACTTTAAGTAAGAGTTAAATTAGCATCAGCACCAGCGACGGTCAATTCGGGCGTCGCCAAGGGGAGTGATGGGGATGAAAACCAGCGCCACTGCCGCCCTCCAACTGCACAGCGCGCGGATGCGCCGCTTCGTGACGCTCCTCTGGAGCGTCTCCCTCACGCTGGTCGTGCTGGAGCGCTTCAGCGCCGCCACGATCCGGCTGTTCGCCAGCGGCTTCGCGGGGGAGGCGGTCCGCGCGCTGGCGTGTCAGGCCGCGGCGGCGGTGCCGGAGGGGTTGTTCCTGCTGGGGCTGTGGTGGGTACGCGACGCGCTCGCGGCGTTCGCGCGCGGCGAGTTGTTCGCGCTGCCGATGACGCGGATGCTCGAGCGCGTCGGGGTCGTGCTCGCCTGCGCCTCCGCCGTGCGCATCCTGCTCGTTCCCGGCGCCTGCCGCCTCCTCGGCTTCGACGCCGGCCACTGGATCGCCTTCGATGCCGCGGGGCTGGTGCTCGGCGCGATCGGCCTGGCCCTCAAGGCGATCGCCGGGGTGCTGCGCCACGCCGCCACGATCCAGTCCGAGCTCGACGAGATCTTCTGACATGCCGATCGTCATCACCATCGACGCCGTCCTCGCCGCGCGGAAGTTGAAGGCAAAGGAAGTCGCCGCGATGATCGGCGTCAGCGAGACCCACCTGTCGCTGTTCCGCTCCGGGAAGGTGAAGGGTGTGCGGTTCTCGACGCTGGCCAAGCTGTGCGCCGCGCTGGAGTGCCAGCCGGGGGATCTGCTGGCGTATCAGCCCGCGCCGGAGGATCTGACCGCGCCGGAAGACTAGAGGGGACGATGGGACCTATAGGACGAATAGGACCCATGGGACGGATAGGACGTCGGGGCGCGGACAGGGTGTGTCGGGGCGCGGACAGGGTGTGTCGGGCCTCCGACAGGGTGTGTCGGGCGTCCGACAGGGTGTGTCGGGCCTCCGACAAGGTGTGTCGGGCCTCGGACAGGGTATGTCGGGCGTCCGACAGGGTGTGTCGGGCCTCCGACAGGGTATGTCGGGGCGCGGACGCGGTGCGTCGCAGGCCCGGCACGAACGGAACTTACAGGACGTGCACTCCGCTCCGCGGAGCCATTCGTCCCATAGGTCCCATTCGTCCCATTCGTCCTATCTAATGATGTGAATACGGCGTCTGCAGCGGCGCCACCTGGACCACGGTCATCATGCCGCGGTCTTCGTGCGCCAGGATGTGGCAGTGGATGACGTAGTAGCCGGAGTAGTCGACGAAGCGGCTGCGCAGCTTGAAGTGCCCCGGGATCTGCACCACCGTCGCCCCCTGGCTGTCGACGAACGTGCGGCCGGACGGCATCGGGAAGACGTCCCACCAGATGCGGTTGTTCGGCGGCACGGTGGCGCCGCACGGCTGCCAGGTCTTCGAATCGTTCGGATCCAGCAGGCACTGGCCGGGACGCACGTTCGTGGGATCGACCGTGTACAGCGGCATCGCGGCGACGTACGTCGAGGGCGTCGTGACCGGCTTCTTGTTGCCCGCCACCGCGTCCATGGTCAGCTCCGTATCGCTGACGATCGACATCACCATCCCCGGCGCCATGGCTCCGCCGCTGGTGCTGACGCCATTGATCCAGATCCAGTCGCCGACCTGGAAGTCTTTGGTGAACGCGGTGCCGACACCGGTCACCGTCGATGTATTCGCTGTCGGCGTTGCCATCACGACCGTCACCGTGCCGGCGCCGTCGGCCGTCGAGGCCACGGCGTTCGGGTCGAACACCTCCGTCACCTGGAACGGGTTGATGTGGATGTGGAACGGATGGGAGATCTGGTTGCCCGTCGCCGGCGGATACGTCTTGTTGACGATCTTCCACTCCTCGGCCTTGTTCAGGCCGACCACGACGCCGAGCTCCCCGTCGAACTGCTTGCCGTCGATGGTCTGCTTCGACGCCGGCGGCGGACCGGGAGGAATCGCCGACGAAGCGAAGACGATGGTCTTCGTCCCCGTCACGTCCTCGTCCTTGATGTCGGCGAGGAACGCGGGGAAGGTGGGGGCGTTGGGCATGAACTGCATCGCCGGCCCGTCGGGCGTCACGTTCACGGTGAGGAGCGTCGCCGGCGCAACCGCGGGCTTGGCCGGCGGCCGGTCGCTCGCATCGACCGTGTTGTAGACGAGCACCGCGTACGAGTTGTTGCCGTTCGGCACGTATTTCGGCGCCTTCACCAGCAGGTCGGCGCGGTTGCCCGAGGCGAGGAGGAACGCGCGGTTGAAATTGCTCGAGCTGCCGTAGTTCGCGTCGTTGAACTGCACGCCGTCCTGTGCGAGCTGCTTCCACTGCAGCCCCGTCGCCGGCGCGGCGAAGTACACGCCGCCGCGGCCGGACGTGTTGGCGATGCGCCACATCTGCACCGAGCCGCCCGCCATTTCCAGCGTCGGCTGCAGCGCGCCGTTCACCGAGTACTGCGGACCCGGCCCGCCGCCTCCGCCGAACAGCAGTCCGGGCGTCGTGCCGAGCTGCTGGATCACCATCGTCTTCGCGTTCGACGAGCGCGTCCACTTCACACCGTTGACGTTGCCGTAGTAGGCATTGATGGCGTCGTCGTAGTCGCCCTCGATGATCAGCGCGCCGGTCATGCCGTTCAGGACGTTGATCGTCGTGGAGCCGTGCTTGTGCGCGTGGTACCAGTGCGTGCCGGGCGCCTGTCCCATTACCAGCGGACGTTTCGGCGCCGCCGCCTCATCCACCTCGGCCGATCCCGCTCCGTCCGTGTTCGGCGTGTGCACGTGTGCGGACGCGGCCCCGGGGATGATTGTCGTCGCCGTCGACGCCGTGTACAGCGGAAGCTGGAAGCAGTACGGATACGCCGCGACGTAGTACTGCGGCCAGTTCCCCTGCTCAATCAGCTCGTTGTTCGCCTTGAACCATGCCGGCGCGTGCGTCTCCACCGGATCCATCAGCGTCTTCTGCAGCCCCGCCGACAGATCGCTCCAGCGGCGCGGCCACATGGCCGTCGGGCCGGCCGCCTTCAGCTTCTGCGTGCACTGCGCGAAGAACTTCGCGAACTCGTCCTTCACCATCGCCTCGGTGATCAGCGGCTCGTTGCTGCCGCCCGTCTTGCGCGGCGCGGGGCGGATGTTGAGGAACACGTTGTCCGCCGTGGTGTTCGGGCTCGTGTGCGTCCCGTGGTAGTGCATGTTCGTGTAGACCGAGCCGGCGAAGCAGTCGGGATACTGGTCGGCGCCCGCGCCGGTGCCGGGATAGGAGGAGGTCTCGTCGCACTTGCCGTCGTCGACCCCGGGGAACTTGTTGGCGTCGATGACGTTGAGGAACGTCAGCGTCACGATGTCGCCGGCGCGCGCGCGCAGCGTCGGCCCCGGCCGCGGATCGGTGATCGTCGACGACGGCGGATTCCAGCTCGACGGAGCGGTGGCGCGGTACGCGCGCACCCACTGCGGGTAGCACGGCCCGCCGACGGTGGTCGTCATGCGCACCTGCTCCGAGACCGTGTACAGCGTGCCGTTGAGCACACCGTCCTTCGTCACGATCTCGTCGAGCACCGGCAGCGCCTGCGTCGGCGTGCACTTGATCGTGTTCGTCGGAGTGGTGGCCTTCGCGCCCGTTCCGCTTCCGCGTTGTGCCATGGCCGGCGGCACCAGCAGCGCCGTCGCGAGCAGCAGGAGCGACAGCCTGCGTGTAATTGCGTGAATGGAAGAAGGCGATTTGCGCACGTTCATCTCTGCTCTCCGTTGCTGCGTCACGCGATCAGCTCGATCGTCCCGTGCTCGCCGGGATGCACCGTGCAGGCGTAGTAGATGGTCACCGGAAACTCGACGGTCGCCGGCGGTGTGGGGGAGGCGTCCGCCGTCGCGGTGACGTACGCATTCAGCGACGGCTTCCACGGCTCGATCGCCTTCGTGATGCTGGCGCCGGGATTCTCGAAGTTCGCGTCGGTGATCGAGAGATCGTGCGGCTCCTCGGTCTGGTTGCTCCACGACACGACATCGCCGGTGGAGGCCACCAGTGACTCCGATGGCTCCGTATCCGGGTCGTGGTAAACGTCAGGAACGAAGGTGTTGGGACTCCCTGGATTGATGTTGATACACCACTGCTGTCCGGCCATGCCGCGCCTCCAATACTTCCCGTTTTAGTGGATGGATCCCACCGAGGAGAGTCGCCGGAGGGGAGTTTCCCTACCCTGAATGATGGGTCGATAGGACGCAGCCTCAAACCCGCGGAGCGCCTGGTCCCATCCGTCCTATTCGTCCCATTCGTCCTATCCGTCCTATCGTCATCCCCCGCCCATGCGGATGCCGCACTGTTTCAGCAGGTCGAACGGCGGCACGCCTCCGGCGAAGATGAAGACGTAGTCGTTGGGCAGGTCGCGCTCCGCGTCGCCGAGGCGCAGCGTCACGCGGTCGGGGTGGATCACAACCGGCTGCGAGCCAAACAGCGTCTGAATTTTCCCGCCGGCGACCAGCTTCGCGAACGCATCCTCATTCTTCTTCTTGATCCGCACCAGCTTGTCGCGCCGGTAGGACAGCGTCACCACGTTGCCCGGCTGCAGCGCCAGGCCGATGGCGGCTTCGACGGCGCTGTCGCCGCCGCCGACGACGAGGACGCGCTGCTGGCGGTAGCTCTCCGCGTCCATGAGGCGGTACATGACCTTCGGCAGCTCTTCCCCCGCGACGTCGAGCCGCCGCGGCGTACCGCGCCGCCCGAGCGCCAGCACCACCGCGCGCGCGCGATGCTCGCCGCGTGCGCTGCGCACGACGAACGCGTCGCCGTCGCGCGCGATCGACTCGACCGGCTCGCCAAAGCGCACGTCCAGCCCCTTCTGCGCGACGAGCGTCTCGAACAGCTCGAGCAGGCTTTCCTTCGCGTACTCCTCGCGGTCGAGCCGTACGCCGGCCGCGATCTCCACCGGCTGCAGCAGCACCATCTTGCGCCGCGGGTAGTGGAGGAGGCTGCCGCCGAGGGAGGCTTCCTTCTCCAGCACGACGCAGCGCAGTCCGCGCGCCGCTGCTTCCGCCGCCGCGCTGAGACCCGAGGGCCCGGCGCCGACCACGAGCACGTCGAGCGCATCGCCGTCGCCCCTGGCGATGTTGCGCATCACCTCGCGTCCCTGCTTCACCGCGTTCCTTACCAGAGAGAGGCCGCCGAGCTCACCGACGATGTACATCCCCGGGACGGTCGTCTCGTAGTCGTCGGTCAGCAGCGGGACGTCGGCGCGCGACTTGAGATCGCCGAGACCGACTTCGATCGCGCCGACGGGGCACGCTTCTTCGCAGCGCGCGTGACCGACGCAGCGCAGTCCGTTCACCACCACCGCCGTCCCGCCGACGATGCCGAGGACGTCGCCTTCAGGGCAGGCGCGCACGCAGGCGCCGCAGCCGATGCAGTGCGCAGGATCGATGAACGGGAACTGCGCGTTCGGCTTGTCGATCCCGAGCTGCGCCGCCTCCGTCTTCCGCGCGCGGTCGTGCTTCAGCCGTCGCCGGAACTGCAGCACATACGGCACCACGACGCCCGCCGAAATCGCCGCGGCGGCGCCCCACACCAGGAGTGCCTCGGAGATCATCCCGCCTCAGAAACGGTAGCCGACGCCGACGTTAATCCGGTGCCCCGCCACAGCGTCGCCGCCGGTCAGCTCCACCTCGGCCCGCGTGAACACGTCGTACGGCAGCTCGATCCACAGGCCGGCGCGAATCCACGAGGTGATGGTGACGTCGTCGAGCGCCGCTTCGTCGACGGCGATGACGCCGGCCGTCAGCTCCGCCATGTGACCGCCGCCGAAGGAGCGGGCGAAGCGGGTGTTCGCGAAGACACCGTCGTTGAGCGGCGAGGAGAAGCCGGTGGCGCTGATGCTGGCGCCGACGCCGAAGAAGAGGCTCGGGTGCGACAGGCCGGCGGTGGCGGAGAACGTGACGTCGTCCTCACCGTTCGCCAGCACGCTGTCCTCTTCGCCCGTGCGGACGCCGCCGCCGACGAAGTAGTTCGGATGCCGCAGCATGACGCGGAAGCCCTGGCGCAGCTCGTCTTCGATGAGCTGATCGGTCGTGCGCAGGTCATCGTCGATGCCGGGCTGGATCCGCTCGTAGGAGACGCTCAGCGAGGTGTTCGCGCCGATGCGGCCGATGGCGGTGAGGATCGTGTCGACGCCGCGCTCCTGGTCCGCTTCGCCGGAGATTCCCGCGCGGCCGTGGGCGAAGAAGGAGAAGCGCTCGCTCGGCGAGTAGCGGCCGTCGACGGCGACGAACGAGCTTTCGTCCGTGTCGTTCTGCGTCTGTACGCCGGCGACGGTGAGCTCCGCCATCGGCACCGGATTGACGCGCACGAACGCGCCGTACTTCGTCGTCGACGTGTCGGGGGCGAGCTCGGTGATGTTGGGGCGGAAGCCGTAGAACGCGCCCGCCTCGAAGCCGTCGATGATGCGAACGCGCGCGAGCGCACCGTCGAGATAGCCGAGGCCGATGGCGGGCGTGTTGCCGATGCGTCCGGCTTCGACGGCTACGCGCCCGTCGAACGGTTCGTAGAGGAGGGACAGCTCATAGAGCCGGTGGCGATCCTGCCCGGCTTCCTGACCGACGCGGAGTCTCGTGCGCACCATGAGCGGTAGCCCGGCGACGTTGCGTGCGCGGGCGCTGACGCGCGCCAGCGTCCGGCCGTCGCCGCGATCCGTGGTGCCGTGGTCGAGCGAGACGTTGCCGCTGAGCGAGGTACTCGCGTAACGGCGTCCGCCGCCGAGGCCGGGCATCGCGGGAGGCGGCGGTGGCGGCTGGGCCGCGACCGGAGTGCCGACGCGCCGCACCGCATCGCCGGCCTGCACCGCCGTCGTCTCGGAGACGATGCGCGCGGACGCCGACTGCTCGGCCGCGAACTGCACCTCGATGACGGCGATGACGTTCCCTCCGCGCAGCACCTCGAAGCGGTCGCCGACGTTGATCCCCGCGGCGCGGCCGGCGGTGATGTAGATCGTGTTCTCCGTCCGATACCGCACGGCCAACTGCCCCTCGGCCGCCGCAACTCCGAGGAGCACGATCACCGCGGCGAGCACCGCGCGCGCGGCGGTTTTCATTCGCGTCCATCCGGATGGCACGAGCGGCAGGCGGTGCTCTCGTACCGGTAGTTGCGCACGTCGTCGTGCTCGTCGTCCATCTCGTCGCGGCGATGCTCGTGGCAGTTGATGCAGGAGAAGACGCGGAAGTTGTTCTCGTTCGTATGGCAGTCGTTGCACGAATCCCACGCGCCGCGATGCGGGCCGGAGAAGATCGGGAAGATCTGGTCGTGGTTCGGGAAGAACGCCCCCTCGAACGTGGCCGTCGAGTGGCAGGTCTCACATTGCCGCGGGAAGCCGGCGTGCGAGGGACGAGCGCGCGAGAGATCGTCGGCGTGACAGGCGATGCAATCGCGGCGGGCGCCGAAGAAGCGATCGGGCGACTGGGTGTGGCACTCCGCGCACTCGACGCTGACGTGTGCGCCGGTGAGGGGGAACAGCGCGCCGCTATGCACCTCGAGGATGCGCGAGCGGTTATGCCAGCCGGTCGTGTCGTGGCAGCGCTCGCAGGCGAACCCGAGCTCCGCGCGATGCGGGTCCTTGTGACAGTCGGCGCAGGCGCTGCCGACGTGCGCGAAGCGGAGATCCTCGTGGCACCCGGTGCAGTTCACCCCCTTGTGCCCGAAGCGCAGGGGGAAGCCGGTGTGCTTCGCATGATCGAAGAGGAGGGGACGGCGCAACGAGGTCCAGCTCTCCGCGGTGTGGCAGTTCGAGCACTCCACCGCGATCGGCCCATGCGGATTCTCGACGCGCGGCTGGCTGACCAGCCGCAGAGAGCCCGCCACCATGCAGGCGATCGTCAGCACCGCGAAAACGTAGGATTTCACGCTTGCGAAGGGGCTTGTGCAAACGGCGTGTCATGCCGGTAGGCAGCCATAGGACGAATAGGACCGATAGGACCGATGGGACGAATAGGACCTATAGGACGGATAGGACCTATCGGTCTCGGGTGGGCGGGGCCCCATTCGTCCTATAGGTCCTATAGGTCCTATTCGTCCTATCGTTCCTTTGTCACGTGACACGCCGCGCACGCACGCGGCACGCCCTTGAACCCGGTCTTGTGGCACTCCGCGCAGCGGACCCGTGCGTGCGCCCCTTCCAGCGGAAAGCCGGTCTTCGTGTGATCGAACGCCACGCGCCCCCACGCCTCCAGGCGATGGCAGGTCGTGCAGGTGCCGAAGCGCGCGGTCTCGCCGCGGTGCGGGTCGCGGTGGCAGTCGGTGCAGGCGGCCGAGGAGAGGCGGAACTGCACGACGTTCTGCTTCTTCACGTGGCAGGCGTTGCACGGCACCGCCAGGTGCGCCCCGGCGAGCGGGAACTTCGTGCGCTGATGCTGCTCCACGCCGAAGGTCGAGGGGAGGAAGCGCGTCACGCTGTGACAGTCGGCGCAGTCGCCCGTCATCTGCCCGGCATGCACGTCGCGATGGCAACTGCCGCAGCGGTCGAAGCGCGAGAACTTCAGCGCCCGCCCTGTGGTGTGACACGACTCGCACTTGGCCGTGCGATGCGCGCCGCGCAGCGGGAAGCGGGTGGCGTCGTGGTCGAAGCCCGACACCTTGGCGAAGCCGGCGGTCGAGTGGCAGCTTTCGCACGCTTTGCCGAGGCGGCCCTTGTGTGGATCGGTGTGACAGCCGTTGCAGGTCATCGGCACGCCGCGCAGCTTCCCGCCGGTGTGGCACTGCGCACAACGCACGGCCGTGTGGCGGCCGGTCAGAGGGAAGCGCGTGCGGGTGTGATCGAAGTTCGCTACGGCGCGGAACGTGGTCGTGGAGTGACAGCGCTCGCACGATTTGCCGAGACGCCCTTCGTGCGGATCGCGGTGACAGGAGGTGCACGTCTTCGGCGTCCCCTGGAACTTACCGGCGCGGTGACACTCGGAGCATTGCGCCGTCTTGTGCGCGCCCGTCAGCGGGAAGCCGGTCTTCGCGTGATCGAAGTTCGCTGTCGCCTGCACGCCTTTCCACGCGGCGGTGGAGTGGCATTGCGTGCACGTCGGGCCGAAGCGCCCCGCGTGCGGGTCCTTGTGGCAATCGGTGCAGCGCTGGAAGGCGACGCCGCGGAAGGCGGGCGTCGGGTGGCATTTGGCGCAGGCGACGTTCACATGCTTCCCGGTGAGCGGGAAGCGCGCTTTCGCATGATCGAACTTCGGCGCCGGCTTCCACGCCGTCATGGCGTGGCACGACGTGCAGGAGGGGAGCTGCCCCTTGTGCGGATCGGTGTGGCACGACGTGCACGATTGCGAGAGCCCGAGGAACGAGCGTGTCTTGTGGCAGCTCGCGCACTTGGCTTTCGCGTGCGCTCCTTCGAGCGGGAAGCCGGTCTGGCGGTGATCGAACTTCGCCGGGTCCCAATGGATCAGACGGAAGGCGCGCCCGTGATGCTCGTTGTGGCAGCGCTCGCACGTGCGGTACTCCGGCCGCGCGTGCAGCCCCTTGCCGGCCTGGATGCGCGCGCGCAGCGCGGTGTGGCAGGTGAGGCACTTGGCCGGACTCACGCCTTGCTTCGCCTCATGGCACTTGAGGCAGTTCGCCGCCCCTTCCAGCTTCGCGTGCGCTTCGCTGAGCGGACCGGGGGAGATCTGCGCGTGCGCCGCCAGCGCTCCCCACATCGCTAGCAGCAGGAGCCAGCGTCTCATCCGAAGCCGTATCCGGTGACCGTGGCCACGGCGATGTGCACGATCAGGAAGAGGTACATGATGATGGCGAACGGCTTGTGGAAGATGTGCCAGTGGTGGAAGATCGCCTGCATGCGGTGCCAGCGGACGATGCGGCGGTGCAGCCGCGCCTTCCGCTCGATGACGGCGACGAGCTCGCGCCCGCCGTGCTGCCGCTCGAAGGCGCGCAGTTGCGAGCGCCGCTGCCAGGTGCCGGGCGTCGCGGCGATCGTCTCCAGCTCCGCGAGCCGCTCCTCCGGCATGCCGAGGCGGCGGAGCTCCGCGGAGAGCTCGCCGCTCTCGCGCTCCACGTCGGCCAGCGTCCGCTCGTCGCCGGCGCGCGTGCGGGGGATCTGTAAATAGAGGTAGCGCCCCAGCACCCCGGAGAGCGCCACGGCGATCATCGACCAGAAACTGAGCGCCACCAGTCCCTGCACCTTGAACGAGCTGTGCAGGATGATCAGCAGCGGCCCGATGACCCCGCAGAAGATGTGGAAGTCGAGCCAGATGCTCAGCGGCCCCGCCTTCCGCAACGGCCGTACGCGCTTGCGCACGGAGTAGAGCAGCATCACCGTCATCAGCCCCGCGCCGATGATCCCGAAGGCGCGTCCGAGCGTCCCCGCCGGCTTCAGCGACCAGAACTGCGGATGATGCGGCCGCTCGATCAAAGGCGTCCGGTAGTAATCCCACCCCTCGGTCAGGTAATGCGCCAGCGCCGCAAACGCGACGGCATACAGCAGCGCAAGAACCACGCGATGGGGCCGCACTGGTGGCGGACTATGCCACTGGCGGGCCAGGGGGAACCGATAGGACAGATGGGACCGATGGGACCTATGGGACATGGGACCAATGGGACCTATAGGACCTATAGGCCTGCGGACCCTGGCACTTCGTGGGTGGAAGGGGGCCTACCTATGGGTCCCATCGGTCCCATCGGTCCCATAGGTCCCATTTCCCATCGGTCCCATTCATCCAATCCCCACGCAGCTTCGCCGCCCCCGGTCCACATTTACTCACGTGATCCTGCTGTGTGGAAGTTAATATGTCCGCCTCTCAACAACACGCACCGTGTCCCGGACGCCGCAGCGGCGCCGTGGGTACGGACGGAACTCATAGGAGGCTGGATGTCGAAAGTGCTGTCGTCCTTTGTCCTTGCCGCAATGGTCGCTGTTTCCCCGTCTCTCGTCGCCGCGAACGGCAAAACCACCATCGATCTGAGCTCCAAAGGCGCGCGCGTCCACCGGGCGGACGGCAACGCGCCGCTCACCCCGCCGTCGCGCGGCGCACGTGCCGATGCCGTGCGCGGCTTCCTCTCCCAGAAGGGACGCGGGCCGGCCGCACAGTCTCTGCACGCCGTCTCCGAGAACGCCCGCGGGCCCGTGACGCACCTCCGCTTCGAGCAGCGCGTCGCCGGTCTTCCGGTCTACGGGACCTACGTCAAGGCAGCGGTCGACGGGCAGGGGCGGCTGCGCAGCATCATCGAGAACATCGTCGACCCGGCGCCGATCGCTCCGGCCTCCATCAACGGTGATGAAGCCGTCGCGCGCGCGGTCGGCTTCCATCACCCGGCTCGTGCGGTGAACCCGGGCAGCGACTTCTGGTTCCGCACGCCCGCCGCCTCGCGCGTCGCGGTGCCGCTGGCTGACGGCTCCCTCATCGAGGGCTACCTCGTCGAGACGTGGGAGAACGCGTCGAACAACCTGTGGCACACGGTCGTCGGCGGCGACGGCAGCATCGTCTACGCTGAGCTCCGCACCGCCTCCGACACGTACAAGATCTTCCCCAACCATCCGGGCGTGACGGCGCAGACCGTCGTCACCGGGCCGGGCGCGGGTAACGCGCAGTCGCCGGTGGGCTGGGTCACGAACAACACGACGGTGGGCAACAACGTCGACGCCTACCTCGACCGCGACAACAACAACGCCGCGGACACGAACGGCCGTCCGGTCTCCTCGACCAAGACGTTCGAGTTCACCGCCGACATGACGCAGGCGCCGACGCTCGCCGTCAACCAGATGGCCGCGGTGTCGAACCTCTTCTACCTGAACAACGTCATCCACGACAAACTGTACCGGCACGGCTTCAACGAGGCGGCCGGCAACTTCCAGACGAACAACTTCGGCAAAGGCGGCCTCGGGAACGACGCCGTGCTGGCCGAGGCGCAGGACGGCGGCGGGACGAACAACGCGAACTTCGCGACGCCCGCGGACGGCAGCAAGCCGCGCATGCAGATGTACCTCTGGAACCGCTCCACGCCGAACCGCGACGGCGACTTCGACTCCGACATCGTCTGGCACGAGTACGGTCACGGCCTCACGTGGCGCATGATCGGCACGATGAGCGGCCCGCTCGCCGGAGCGATTGGGGAAGGCATGAGCGACGTGCTCTCGCTCTACATCAACCGCAATGACGTCGTGGGCGAGTATTCGTACAACGCGCCGGGCGGCATCCGCCGCTTCCCGTACACCAACTACCCCAACACGTTCAGCGACGTCGCCGGCTCGAGCGTGCACGCCGACGGCGAGATCTACGCCGCGACGATGTGGCGGCTGCTCGCTCTCTGGGAAGCGGCCGGCTACACGCAGGACCAGCTCTTCGACTACGTCATCGACGGCATGAACTACACGCCGGCGCGCCCGTCGTACGAAGACATGCGCGACGGCATCCTCGCGGCCGTGCCGACGGCGGCGCAGGACTGCATCGTGTGGAACGCCTTCTCGCAGTTCGGCATCGGCCAGGGCGCCGACGGCCGCGTCACCTGCTACTTCGGCATCTTCTGCAGCGCGCCCGTGATCGTGGAATCGTTCACCAAGCCGGCGACCTGCCTGTAGTGCTTTCGTGGGAAGGGCGGCCAGGGCCGCCCTTTCTTTCCCCGGCCGGCCCGGAACGCAGAACGCAGAATGCAGAACGCAGAACGCAGAATGTAGAAAGAACCGCAGAGGTCTCAACTTCTAAGTTCTACATTCTGCGTTCTGCGTTCAATCTTTGTCCCGCGTCCGCCTTCAACTTTTTTCACGATCCATCTGAAATTTCTCTTCGTCTTCCGCATAGCCGTGTGGAGGAACCACATGAAGAGAACCGTCGTCACCATCCTTTCGTTGCTGTTCGCCGCCGTCTCGTTCGCGCAGACCGGCATCCATCCACCTTCCTGTCCCGACGTCGTGCCGGCGATTCCGGCGGCGTGTAATACGCCCGGCACCTGGGCCGCCGCGGCCGCGTGTCTCGACGCAATCGCGGCCACGCATCCCACGCTTTTCCCCGGCGCCGTCATCGGCTATCAGCAGGACGGCGGGCCGATGAACCTTTACGCCAAGGGGCCCGGCTTCGCTACCAACTCCGTCGTCTCCCTCGCCTCGGTGTCCAAGCCGTTCGTCAGTCTCGGCCTCGTCAAGCTGGTGCAGGACCATTACGCCTCGCCGGCCTGCACGCCGATGACGGCGAACTGCGTCTTCCCGCAGAAGTTCGAGACGCCGCTCGTCACCGCGCTGACGAAGATAGACCAGTTGCGCGGCACCGACACCGTCACGCGCTGGTTCAACCGCACGGCGTTCGACGATGCCACGCTGCAGCGCTCGTGGAAGAACCAGATCCGCATCAAGCACATCCTGCAGATGACGAGCGGCTTCCCGCCGATCTCGTTCACCGGCTACGTCTTCTGCCCCGGCGGCGTGTGCCCCGAGGTGATGGAGCACGACGTCACGTGCAATCCCGACCAGCCGGGCGCGTGCCGGCAGGCGTACCTGTACAACCAGTACCTCGCGCGGCGCGGTCCGGCGATCCCGAACGGCTGCCGCCCGCGTCCTGCCAGCGGCCCGCGCCTCTTCAACTTCAGCACGTACTACGACGGCCGCGTGGACGCGCCGTACAAACTGATGCGCGAGTTCGAGCGCCGCTATTCGTACGAGCCGGGGCTCTTCAATGAATGCGTGCTGCAGGAGAATTCACTGGGCTCGGCCTGGGTCGACAGCCGCACCGTTCATGAGAGCGAAGTCGCCAAGTTCTTCCTCGGCATGCCGCTCCTCAGCGCACCCGGCACCGAATACCACTACTCGCAGCCGAACCTCTACGTCTCCGCGTACCTCATCGCAGGTGTGACGGGGCAGCGCTTCGACGACTATCTCGAGGCGCAGCTCTTCGCGCCGCTCGGCATGACCGACACCAGCTTCGTCGTGGCTCCAGGCTCGCCGCAGCACCAGCGTCTCGCCGACATCAAACGCATCCCGACCACGCCGCTGCGCACGCTGCCGGACCTTGCCTCGCCGGTGAACCTCGACTCCATCTACGGCACCGACAAGAACTGGGACGAGCTGCGCGGCGGCTGGCGGAACCGCTGGCCCGAAGGTGGCGCGACGTCGTCTGCGGCGGACCTCCTGCGCTTCCTCCGCTTCATTCGCACGGGCCAGGCGCCGGACGGCCGCGTCCTGCTCAACGCCGAATCGCTGCAGCTCGTGACGACGCAAGTCGGGCCGGTGGGCACGCGCACCTACGCCTTCAACAGCACGGGGCCGGGACTGATCGGCGGGAACGGCTACTTCGGCACGATGATGCGCCGCGACCTGAACCGCTGCACCAACCTCACGGTGCTGCCGCAGATCGTCACCGAGTCACCCGAGGGCGCGCCCGAGCATCGCGTGCAGCTCTGCAACTACCAGTACGGCGACGTGTTGCACCTGCGCGCCGCGCTGATTCGCATGATCGACGGCATTCCCGCCTCGTGCGGACCGGCGTCACCGCTGGAACCGTAATGAAAAAAGAAGGGGGCGGGCCGCGGCCCGCCCCCTTTGTGGATCGCTGTGTGCGATTACTGCTCGAGGCAGTACGGCCTGCCGCAGCAAGTGGAGTAGCAGCACGGATCACCGGCGCACGGATCGATATACGTGCCGGCGTACACGCTCTGCACGGACTGGCTGGTCTTTCCGGTGTTGTCCGTCACGGTCAGCGTCACGGTGAAGTACCCTTCGTACGGATAGACGTGGTTGACGACGGCTCCGGAGCCGGTCGTGCCGTCGCCGAAGTCCCACGCGTAGCTGACGATGCTGCCGTCCGGGTCGTAGCTGCCGGACGCGTTGAAGTCGACCCAGGTGCTCGAGGCCGAGTAGGTGAACGTCGCCACCGGACGCGCGCCGCAGCCGGAGCCCGGGTTGTACGTCAGAATCGCCGCGCCGACCCAGTGGAAGTAGTCGATGGCCATGTAGATCGCATCGCCGTCGCTGATGCTGCCGCTGCTGATGCCGTAGGCGAGGTTGTCGACGAACCACGGGCCGCCGCTGTCGCCGGGCCGCACCAGGATGGCGCCGTAGCCGTTCACGCGGATGTACGAGTCTTCGCCGTTGCCCGGGATGTAGCTCGGGTTGTAGCTCTTGCTCTGGATGTAGCCGCACGTGCGCGCCGTGGCGTTGCCCCACTTGCACACGTACGTGCCGATGGCCTGCTGGGCGCGGGTGCGCGTGCCGAGGCAGGCGCGGTAGCCGAGGCCGCTGTTGAACTCGTTGCTGACGTCGGTGTAGCCGCAGGCCGAGTGCCACTGCACGTCGCCCGCGTCATAGAAGACCTCCGCGACGAAGGGCAGAGCCATTCCCTGGAAGGTCTGGTAGTTGTCGCAGTGTCCGGCGGTGGAGATGCCGAACGACGTGGAGTCGGTCGAGCGGACGGTGAAGCCGCCGGAGCAGAAGCCCTGGTCGCCGTCGCCGCCGCGCAGCACGGCCGGTTTGGCCAGTTCGGGCACGGACATGATCTCGACGCGCTCCGGCAGCGGGGCGCGCTCGGCCGCGATCGCCGCGCGGACCGACTGGGCGCGCTCCGAGTAGATCTCCACACGGTTCTCTTTCACATTGATGTCGATGTCGACGGCGAAGCCGAGATGCCGCACGCGCTGGAGGGCAGCCGTGCGCCGCTTCTCGAGCTGCCTGAGCGACGCCGCGGCGCGGCGCGTCTCGCGCACGATGCCTTCGAGCGGCGTGCCGGCGACACGCTTGCGCAGCCGCACTTCGGCCGCCGCGTCCGTGAAGCGCACGACGACGCGATACTGCGGCGTGTGCTCGATCCAGAGGCCGGCAAAGCTCGGCTCCTGCTGCTCGAGCGTCTCTTCGAGCTTGCCGACTTCCGACTGCAGCTCGAGGCGCCGCACCGCCTCATCGAGCGAGACCCCCGTCTGCGCGGCATAGGAAGCCGCGTCCTGACGGAGACCCTGACTCGCCGAGCCGGGTGAAGGGGTTTGAGCGAAGGTGGGGGAGAGGGAGAGGGAGAGGAGGGAGGAGAGGCCAACCGCAACCACCAGACGACGGGAAATGGACATGGAGCACCTTTCGAGAGATTCTCAGACCACGCCCAGAGCAGCCGCGAGGCCGCCGGGGATCGTGCTCGGAGTGTGGCGGCTTTATATACTGCCGTAACGCCGCACGCAAGCAGTCGCAGGCATTCCCTTGCGGTGGTCGGAAGGGACGGATAGGACGGATAGGACGGATGGGACTGGGCACCTTGCGGCGTTGCTGCGTGGTGACGGCGCCCCTCCCCCTATAATCGCCCCTCATGAGCGCTTTGATCATCGTCGACATCGAAGTCACCGATCCCGTGCGGTATGAGGACTACAAGCGCCTCGCCTCGGAGTCCATCGCGGCGCATGGCGGGCGTTATCTGGTCCGGGGCGGCGCCAGCGAGGTGCTCGACGGTGACTGGACGCCGCGGCGTCTCGTCGTGCTGCAGTTCGACTCCGTCGAGCAGGCGAAGGCGTGGCGCGCTTCGCCCGAGTACGCCGAGGCGAAGAAGGTGCGCGAAGGATGCGCGCGCTCGAACATGGTGGTCGTCGAAGGCATGTGAGCGGTTTGGATCGCCACGCGAGCGGTTTTTCGGCTTACGCAGGCGGTTTGGAGCGCCGCGCGAGCGGTTTTGCGGCTCACGCGAGCGGTTTTGCGGCCCATGCGAGCGGTTTTTCAGCTCGTGCGAGCGGTTTTTTCGGCTCACGCGAGCGGTTTTTCAGCTCACGCGAGCGGTTTTGCGGCTCACGCGAGCGGTTTTGCGGCTCACGCGAGCGGTTTTTCGGCTCACGTGAACGGTTTTTCGGCTCACGCGAGCGGTTTTGTCGACTACGCGAGCGGGTTTGTCGCAACGCTGGCCAGAGGCGCTGGTGCACGTACTCAGTACCACGACGCTGGAATCGGACGAATCGGACAAATAGGACGTATAGGCGTGCGGACCCTGCGGCGTTGCTGCGGGTGGGTGCGGTCCTATCTGTCCCATTCGTGCTATTCGTCCCATAGGTCCTATCGTTCCCTGTTCCGCATCGAACGCCTGTCCACATTTCCCGGCCGGGTGCGTAACAACCGGCAACTCACCATGGGAACTGCCTTTTGCCACTGAAGCTGCTGGAGATCTTCCGCTTCGAGCTCGACTTCCGCATGCGCCGCCCGGCGACGTGGCTGCTGCTCCTCATCTTCGTCGGCCTGTCGTTCTTCGCCGCGAAGGGACTGCTGATCGATGAGGCGCAACGCGCCGGCGATCTGTACGCGAACGGCCCCGCGGGGATTGCGGTGACGCACGTCTTCGTGAGCATGATCGGCATGATCGTATCGGCGGCGCTGTTCAGCGGGGCCGCGCTGCGCGACCTCGAGACGCGCATGCATCCGCTGTTCGCCACGTCCCCGATCACGAAGACGGACTACCTCGGCGGCCGCTTCGCCGGCGCCCTGCTGGTGAACCTGCTGCTCGCGACGGTGGTGCCGTTCGCGTTGATGGTCGCACTCCGGCCGGAGCTCGTGAGTCCGGAGCTCCTCGGCCCCTTCCGTGCCGCGTCGTTCGTGCAGCCCTATCTCTTCCTGCTGCTGCCGAACATCTTCTTCACCGGGACGGTGCTGTTCGCCGTGGCGGTGCTGACGCGGCGGTCGCTGCCGGTCTTCGCGACCGCGGTGGTTCTCTTCATCGGGGGCCTGCTGGTCGAAGAGATCGTGGCGGAGCAGTTGGGGCGCGGCGGGCTCGCGTCGCTGCTCGATCCTTTCGGCTTCACCGCGCTCAGCGAGCTGTGGGAGTTCTGGACGACGCACGAGAGGAACACGCAGCCGGTGCGGTTCGAGGGGTCGCTGGTGTGGAACCGGCTGCTCTGGTTCGGCGCCGGCGTGCTGGTGCTCGCGTTCACCCGCTACCGCTTCCGGATGGACCTGTACGAAGCGCGGGGACGGCGCCGCGGCGCCAAGGTGGTGGTGGAGGAGGAGGCGAGTGTGCCGGTGCGCCTGGACGCAATTCCGGTGGCGCCGTCGTTCGGCCCGGGCACGCGGCTGCGGCAGATGCTGTCGGTCGCCCGCGAGTCGTTCCGCGCGCTTGTGCTCACGCGCGATTTCCTCCTGATCTCCGTGGCGTTGTTCATCCTCGTCCTCCTCGTCGGGCAGACGATGTCCGACAACTTCGGCGTCCCTTTCTGGCCGCTCACGCAATTCATCGCACCGCTCCTCGGCGGCTTCTTCCCGGCCATGGCGATCTCGCTGCTCACCGCCTTCTATGCGGGGGAGCTGGTCTGGCGCGAGCGCGACAACGGGCTGGCCGACATTGCCGACGCGAATCCGGTTCCGGGGTGGGCGCTGTTCGCCGGGAAGTTCGCGGCGCTCGCGCTGATGCTGACGGCGCTGCAGGGCGTGATGATGCTGTCGGGCATGCTCCTGCAGGCATTCGCCGGCTACTTCCGCTTCGAGCCCGCGCTCTACCTGAAGATCGTGTTTGGCTTGCAGCTCACCGAGTACCTGCTGCTCGCCGCGCTGGCGATGCTGGTGCACGTGCTGGTGAACAACAAGTACTTCGGTCACCTGCTCGTCGTGCTCTGCTACCTGTTCATGGTCTTCGGGCGGCGGTTCGGTATTGCGCACAACCTGCTGCTGTACGGTGGCGACGGCGGCTGGGTGTACTCGGATGTCAGCGGCTTCGGCCCGTTCATGGAAGCGGTGGTCTGGTTCCGGCTGTACTGGACGGGATGGGCGGTGTTGTTCGCGGTGCTCGCGAGCCTGCTCTGGATCCGCGGGCGCGATCGTGGACTGCGCAAGCGGCTGCGGCTCGTGCGTCTGCGCTTCAATCGCGGCGCCGCGCTGGCGACGGCGGCTGCCGTTCTGCTCATCGTGAGCGTCGGCGGCTACATCTACTACAACACGAACGTGCTCGCGGGGTACCTCACGCCGTACGCGGCGGGGGAGCTGCGCGCGGAGTACGAGCGCCGCTACGGCAAGTTCGAGAGAGCCGCGCAACCGACCGTGCGGGGGACGAAGCTGCACGTCGAGCTCTACCCGGAGCGGCGCGTGGTCGATGTGCGCGGCACGTACACGCTGCTGAACGCGACGGCGCAGCCGATTCGCGCGGTGCATCTGTTCCTCAACCCGGAAGTGGAGAACCGCGCCGTCTCTTTCGACCGGCCGAGCCGTGTGGCCATCGCCGACGACAAGCTGGGACATCGCACGTACGAGCTGGCGAGCGCGCTCGCGCCGGGCGAGTCGCTGGAGATGCAGTTCGCCCTGCGCTTCGCACCGCGCGGCTTCCCCAACAACGATCCGAACACCTCGGTCGTCCGGAACGGGACGTACTTCGATCACAACGGCGGCCGGCGTACGAATCACCGGCGCTGGTTTCCGCTCGTCGGCTACCAGCCGACGCGGGAGCTGAGCGCGGCACGTGCACGCCGCGAGCATGGGTTACCGCCACGGCCGCTCGCGCGCTCGCTCGACGAGGCGAGCAGCGTTCACGACTCCGCGGGCCGCGAGTCGATCACGTTCGAGGCGGTCATCGGCACCGACGCGAAGCAGCTCGCCGTCGCACCGGGGACGCTGCGCCGCACGTGGATGCAGAACGGCCGGCGCTACTTTCACTACGCGCACGACCGCACCGTGAAGAACTCGTTCGCGATCTTTTCCGCCGACTACGCGGTGCACCGCGAGCTGTGGAACGACGTGCAGATCGAGCTCTTCCACCATCCGACGCATACGTTCAACGTGCCGCGCTTCGCGCGCAGTGCTCGGGCTTCGCTCGATTACTACACGAAGAACTTCGGTCCGTATCCGCACAAGCACGTGCGCATCGCGCAGTTCCCGCGCTACGCGAATCTGGCGCACGCGTATCCCGGCACGATCTCCTACGCCGAGACGACCGGATGGCTGACACGCATCGACGAGAGCCGGCATTTCGACCTCGCCTCGATGACCGTGGCGCACGAGATCGCGCATCAGTGGTGGGGCTTCCAGGTGATGCCCGCGGCGGTCGAAGGAGGACCGACGATCGCCGAGGTGCTGTCGCAATACAGCGCGCTGATGGTGGTGGAGAAGATCTATGGGCCGGAGATGGTGCGGCGCTTCCTGTACAACACGCGCATCGAGTACCTGAACCGCCGCGGACGGCCGGAGCACCCCGAGGTGCCGCTGCTGCGCGTCACCGACCACGCGAACCTGGTCTACCGCAAAGGGCCGCTGGCGATGTACGCCCTGCGCTACTACATCGGCGAGGAGCAGCTCAATGCCGCGCTACGCCGGCTCGTGGAAAAGCATGGCTCCGGCGAGCCTCCGTACGCGACGACGCGCGATCTCTACCGCGAACTGAAACTCGCGACGCCTCCGGAGTACCACTACCTGCTCGAAGATTTCCTGGAGACGATCACGCTCTGGAGACTGCGCACGACCGCGGTCACCGCGACGCCTGCCGCCAACGGCACGTGGCGCGTCACGATGGACGTGGACGCGCACAAGCTGCGCGCCGACGGGAGCGGCAAGGAGACGGAGGTGCCGATGCACGACTTCGTCGACATCGGTGTCTTCGGCCCCACCACGAATGTGAATGAGCTCGGCGAGGAGCTGTACCTCCAGAAGCACCGCATCCGTTCCGGAGCGCAGCGCATCACGCTGACGGTGAAAGGCAAACCGGGGAAGGTGGGGATTGATCCGCACCTGCACCTGATCGACCGCAACTGGATGGACAACGTGCGGCGCATCAGCGGGGTGAAATAGGGCCAATGAACGGATAGGACCGATAGGACGAATAGGACCTATAGGACGAATAGGACCTCTGACACTTCCGCGCGTGCCGGGCTGCGACCGTCGCGCAGCGGGGTGGGTGGGGTCCCATTCGTCCTATCGGTCCTATCTGTCCTATCGTTCCCCCTTCCCCCGGTGCAGTAGAATCACCCCATGGCCCGTGCACTAGCCCTGATCCTTCCGCTGTTGATCGCGTTCGGCGCCGCGGCGCAGTCGGCGGAGTTCGGCCGGGCCACAGGCGGGGAACTGGTGCTGACGCCGAAGGGCACCGCGCCGTTTTCCGGCTCGCTGGAGCTTGCGCTGTCGAATGGGGCGCCCGCGTACGGCCTGACCGCCGGCGGCACGCTCGTGCAGGACCGCCTCTGGTTCTTCGCTTCCGCCTCGCGGCAGGAGGGGGCGCCCGCGCGTTACCAGCAGCTCGAGCTGCCGCAGAACGCCACCAGCAGCGCGATCGGCGGCCGGGTCAGCGGCCAGCTCGGCGCCAGCCACGATTTCGGCGGCTTCTTCGAAGCCGCCCGCAGGCCGGAGCTCTCGACGACGGCGCCTGCCTCGTTCACCGGCAACACGCTGCCATCGTCGTTCCTCTCGCTGCGCTACACCGGCATCGTCTCCAGCAACATGTTCTTCACCGCGAACATCTCGCGCAGTGAAGGCACGGCGCAGCGCTTCGGCATCGTGCCGGCGCCCTAGAACGGCGACTCGATCTCGAAGAACTCGCCGCGCATCATCACTGACGGCGCGATGCCGAACATCTGATGGAACGTGCGCGTGAGGTGCGCCGCGTCGGCAAAGCCGGCCGCGTGCGCGGCGGCGGCGAGCGTGCGCTCCCGGCCGATGGCCACCACCGCGCGCGTCAGCTTGCGCCAGAGCATGTAGCGGCGGAACGGGAGCCCCACTTGCTGCTTGAACAAATGCGCGAACCGCCCCTCGGAGAGGAACACCGACGCGGCGGCGCTCTCGAGTGAGATCCGGAGGTCGTCCGACGCGCGAATCTCCCGCAGCACCTTCGTGACCCGCTCGTCCATCTTCCGCGAGGGCGGCGCGCCGGCGCACACGGCCTGGACGCACTGCAGGATCAGCGGCCGGATCTCCATGCTCTCGTGCGGCCGCTCGAGAAACTTCCGCAGCTCGTTTGCGGCCGGCACGACCCGCTCCTCCGGCACGAACGCGATCTCGCGCTTGAACGTGCTGCGCAGCCAGACGCCTTCGCTCGACTCGGGATCGACGAAGAGCATGGCCGCGATAGCCCCCAAGCCGTCGTAGGAGTGCTCGACGTCGGGCGGCACCACGAGGCCGCGGCCGGACTGCCACTCTCCGCGCGCCGCTTTGATGCCGATGACGCCGTCGATGGCGATCACGAGCTGAAACGCGTGATGCGCGTGCGGCTGCACGACCCCTTCGCTGGACCCGACGGCGAAGAAGCCGCCGTCCCAGAGATACCAGCGCGGACCGTCGCCTTCCCAGCGCGAATCACGAATAGCCGGTTTGTACAAGAAATCCGTCGAGCTCATTCAATCGTCCCGCGAGTGCGATCCCTATCTTGCGATCATCATGAAGAACAAACAAATCTTCGCTGTCATCGTTACCGTTCTTACCCTGACCACGTTCACCGCCTGCGCCTCGAAACCGCCCGCGGACCAGTTCGGATTCGGCCCGCGCACGTCAGTCCAGAGCCGCTACGTCGCCACGCTCGAGCCGCCTGCCCAGCCGCTGAAGCCGCGCCGCCTGCTGAAGATGCAGGTGTCGATTCGCGACGCCGCCGGACGGCCGGTGGACGGCGCGACGATCGAAGTCGACGGCGGCATGCCGCAGCACGGCCACGGTCTTCCCACCAAACCCCGCGTCACGAAAAGCCTCGGCGACGGACGATACGAGATCGAAGGCCTCCGCTTCAACATGGGCGGCTGGTGGGAGCTCGATCTCGCCATCGTCTCGCCGGCCGGCGCCGACCACGTGACGTTCAACCTGCAGGTCTGAGGCGATCATGAACGGAAAGCGCATCGCCATCGTCGCCGCTCTGCTCCTCGCCGCTGCGCTGACCGCCGTCGCCGCCACCCGCGGCGACCGGTGGTCGGACGAGGAAGTCGAAATCCTGCGCGGCCTGTCGCTCGCCGAGCTGGAGCCGCTGCCGGCCGACCCGACGAATCGCGTCGCCGACGATCCGCGCGCGGTGCGGCTCGGGCAGCGGCTCTTCTTCGACACGCGTCTCAGCTCGAACGGCAAGGTGGCGTGCGCGACCTGCCACGTGCCCGACCGCGAGCTGCAGGACGGGACGCCGCTGGCGAAAGGCGTCGGCACGACCGACCGGCGCACGATGCCGATCGCCGCGACCGCCTACAGCCCGTTCCTCTTCTGGGATGGCCGCAAGGACAGCCAGTGGGCGCAGGCGCTGGGACCGCTGGAGAGCGCGGTGGAGCACGGCGGCTCGCGCGCGCAGTACGCGCACGTCATCGCCGGGCACTATCGCGAGGAGTACGAGCGGACGTTCGGACCGCTGCCGGAACTGAGCGCCATCCCTCGGGCCGCGGGTCCGGTCGCCGATCCGGCAGCGCGCGCCGCGTGGGAGGCGATGAGCGACGAACAACGCGTGACCGTGACGCAGGTATACGTCAACATCGGCAAGGCGATCGCGGCGTACGAACGGCGGCTCCAGTACGGCGCCTCGCGCTTCGACCGCTACGTCGACGCGCTCGTCGCAAGCGGACGCGCCCCCGCGGACGTGCTCACGCGCGACGAGCTCGCCGGACTGCGCCTCTTCATCGGGAAGGCGAACTGCACGCAGTGCCACAACGGACCGCTGCTCACGAACAACGAGTTCCACAACACCGGCGTGCCCGCCGCGGCCATCGCGAAAGTGGACCGCGGCCGGACGGCCGGCGCGAAGGACGTGCTGGCGGACGAGTTCAACTGCCGCAGCCGCTGGAGCGATGCGAAGGACGGCCAGTGCTCCGAGCTGGAGTTCCTGGTGTCCGAGGGGCACACGCTGGAGCGCGCGTTCAAGGTGCCGTCGCTGCGGAACGTCGCCGACCGCGCGCCGTACATGCACGCGGGGCAGTTCGCCAGCCTGGATGACGTGGTGGCGCACTACAACGGCGCGCCGGCCGCACCGGCCGGCCACAGCGAGCTGAAACCGCTGCGCCTGAGCGCGCAGGAGGTGCAGCAACTTGTGTCCTTCCTGCGCACCCTCAGCGGCGGCACCGCGGCCCCCGCGGAACTGCTGCGCGATCCGCATCAGGGACGACGACAGGACGAATAGGACCGACGACGAATAGGACGATGGGACAAACCGCAGCCGTTAGCCGGCGTGCTGCTGTCCTATAGGTCCTATTCGTCCTATTCGTCCCATTTGTCCTATCGTCACTTGCCGGTCGTCACCTCCACCGTGTTGTCGCGCCAGACGGTGTCGATCAGGATGTTGCGGGGGTCGATGCCCGCGCGGGCTGGTTTGCCGGGCACCGTGACGGTGACCGTCTGCTGGCCGGGCTTGATGCGGTGCTGCCGGAGGTACAGCGGCTTGCCCTCCGCGGCGAAGACGCCGATCTCGATGAGGTCGTTCATCGGACGCACCGTTTCGGCGCCCTCGGTGTTCACCGCCACCTTCTTCGCGGCCACGTTCAGCGTGACGCGCCAGGCGCCGCCGCTCGCCGGCTCGGCGGTGGCGGCCTTCGTGGAGAGCTCCCAGAAGGTATTTACTTCGAAGAGGTCGACCAGGAGATAGCGGAGCGGCTCGGGCGTGACGGCTTTCAGCTCCGCGTAGAGGTCGAGCGTCGTCGGCAGCGGCGCCGTGCCGTTGCGATGCTTGTCCATCAGGCGGCGGAGGGCCAGCGTCACCTGTTTCTCGCCGACGTACTCGCGGAGGGCGTACATGGCGAACGGACCCTTCCGGTAGCCGACGAACCAATCGTCGGCGCGGAGCAGCGGGACGTCGGCACGCCCGCGAGGGTGGAGGTACGCCTCGCGCAGGATGTCGAGGAAGCGGCCGAGATGCTCGGGCCCGTAGGTCTGGTCGACGGCGTTCATGGCGCTGTACCACGACAGACTCTCGCTGAGGAGCGCCGCGCCCTCGACGTTCGCGGGCGTGAGCTGGTTGCCCCACCATTGGTGCGCGACCTCGTGTGCCACGACGGCGAAGGGGAAGTCGACGTTCCGGTCGTCGGTGCTGGAATTGAGCAGCGCGAAGCCCTCGAAGAAGCGGATGTTGATGGGATGCGAGCGAAGACCGATCGACGAACCGGGTGCCTCGACGAGGCGGATCTGCTGGTGCGGGTACGGGCCGAGATCTTTCGTGAACGACTCCAGCGAAGCCTGCACGCCTTTGACGATGCGCTCCACGTTCCACGGATGGCCGCGGTGGTGGAGTACCTCGATGTCCACGTCGCGCCAACGCGCGCGATGCACGGCGTAGTCGGCGGAGAAGATGGCGAAGCCGGGGCGGATCGGCGTGTCGGTCGCGTAATGGAAGTAGTGCCGCCCCTGTGCGCGCCACGTGCGGCGTAGGGTGCCGGGAGCGACGGCGGTCTCGTTCGCGGCCGTGCCGATGACCGCCTCGAACGCGATGCGCTCGCCGCGAGTTTCGTCGTTGCGACCGCGTGCGTCCTCCAGCCGCGGCAGCGGTGGCCGCGCAGGGAGGCCATGCAGCTTCCGCTCGCCGGCGTTCGACAGCTCCCGGTCGGGCTGGTAGCCGATGGCGGGGAGCCAGTCGCCTTCGAAGTGGGTGCCGTTGCTCGCGACGCGATCGTTGACACCGCCGTTGGTGAAGCCGCGCGGACGGAAGCGCACGCGGAACTGCATCCGCAGCGAGTCGCCTGGCTGCAGCGGCTCTTTCAGCGTGTAGATGCGATGGCCCAGTTGCTTGTCGACCAGGCGCGGCGCGAACGGCCGGTTGAACTGGATGCCGTCCGTCTCCACCTCGCGTGCCGTGGCCAGATGGATGGCGTCGATCGGCGCGGCGGTCTTGTTCACGAGATCGTAGGTGCCGCGGATGTCGGCCTCACCGCGTGCCGGCTCCAGCTCGATGTGCAGCGACGTGGCGGTCCGGCGCGGTTGCGGCACACCGTCATAGCGGCCGTGGCGCTGCTCGTACCGCGCGCGCCGCGCCGTCAAATCGTCGGAGGGCGCATAGGCGTGCAGCACGTTCGTGTTGTAGAAGACGAAGCTTCCGACGAGCACGATGACGCCCGCCGCCGCGGCGAGACTCCACCGGGCCGGCGTGCTCACACGGCCACGCCCGAGCCGCAGCCGCTCCTTCATGCCGCGTGACGTGCCGCGCGGCCACAGCAGCTTCGCCACGACCGCGAACAGCAACGCCCAGCCGCCCCAATACAGCTTGAACCAGAGGACCGGCGCGAGATGCGGACCGAAGCCACTCATATCGGAGTAGTCCCATCCCGGATCGGAGCCGTAGATGAGGAGGTTGTGCTCGATCCCGAGGTCGCTCGCGTACGCGGTCAGGGCGTAGGCGAGGATCACGACGAGATGGCCGACGTACTTCTGGTTGACGATGACGTGCACCGCGACCGCGAGCGCCGTGAAGAGGAGGTAGCCGCTGAGGTAGATGCCGAACAGCACGATCAGATAGAGCCCGACCTCGAAGTCGTGATGGCCGAGGCGGATCTGGGTGAGCAGGCCGCCGCCCATCATCAGTGCCTGCAGCAGCACGAGCACGAGCGTGAGTCCCAGCAGCTTGCCCGTGAACGGCACCCAGTCGGGGACCGGCGTCGCATCGGCGATGACGCTCATGCCCGCGTCGCGCTCGCGCCAGATCACTTCGCCGGCGTAGAAGACCATGAGAAAGATGGCCATGAAGCCGGGGAGATCGCCCGGGCCGGCGAGGTGCGCGAGGATGCGCTCCGTCACGGGGTGGAGCGGGATGCCGATGTGCTCCATCAGCTCCGGCCCCGCCGCGACGAGGAACAGCACCACGACCGCCAGCGCGATCGCGCCCCAGCTCAGCACGATCTCGCGGAACGAGCGCCGCGTGATGACGAGCATCTGCCGCACGCGCGTGCCGAAGCCGAAGCGGCGTTCGACCGCGGGAACGGCGATCGGCGTGGTGCTCTGCTCTTCGTTCGGGGAGAGTGCCGCCGCAGGGCGTGAACGCCGGAGCCACCGCGGCATGAACGTCCGCGGGGTGTGATGGGCGAAGCGGAAACCGGCATACGTCAGCGCGAGCACGCCGACGGCGATGCCGAGCCAGAGCAGGCGATTGGTGAGGAGGATGCCTTCGAGCGCGAGGAGTTGCGACCCTTTCTGCGCCGGCGTCCATGCGCGCGACAACGCGCTCATGACGGTAAAGCCGAATGGATCGAGTTGTTGCGCCAGCTCCCATTTGCCGAGGTGCTTGGCGATGAATTCGTTGCCGAAGGTCGGCAGCAGGAAGAGGATGGCGGCACCGATGTAGCTGGCAATCGAGCGGCGCGTCAACGCGGCCAGGGCGAAGAGGATGGCCGTCGTGACGAACGCGTTCGGGAGCGTGCAGACCGTGTACGCGTTGAGGTACACGGCGGGACGGAACGGAGCGATCAGCTCCGCCTCGATGCCCGGTAACCGCGCGGCGACGATCAGCCCGATCGGCACCGCGGCGAGCAGCAGGGCGCTCATGGCGAAGGCGCCGAGGAAACGTCCGCCGAGGTGCGCGGCTTTGCTGATGGGCGTGGTGTAGAGGAGCGGCTCCATCCGCGTCTGCATGTCGCGCGTCGCCGCATCTCCGGCGATCGCGGCCGCGACCAGCAGCGCGAACATGCTGCCGATGACGGAGACGGCGGCGGTGGTGAACGGCCCGTTGAAGAAGTAGCCTCCGGTGCGCGCGTTGCCGAGGAATGCTTCGGTGCCGACCTGCAGCGTGAGACCGAGGACGGCGGCGAAATAGAGCCACGTCGAGCGGCGCCGTGTCTGGTAGGCGAGCTCGAAGCAGAAGGTCTTCCAGACCTTCATGACGCCACGCCGTTCAGCCGCCGCAGCTCCGTCCGTGTGAGGGTTTGAACAGCCGCGCCGTTGGCCACGTGCCCGTTCATGGTGCAGAAGTAGACGTCCTCGAGGTCCGGCTCCACCGGCTCGAAGCCGGTCGGCGCGGTCTCGCTGTAGACGTGCACGAGCGTCCGTCCGGCGAGGAGGCGCGTGGAGATGACGGCGTGCTGCCGCTCCAGCGCCGCGAGGTCGCTCTTCTCGACGACGCGCTTCCAGATGCGGCCGCGCAGCTCGTCGACCGCGCGCAGCGGCTCGGCTTCGAGCAGGATGCGTCCCTTGTCGATGATGGCCATGCGGGTGCAGAGCTCGGAGACGTCTTCGACGATGTGTGTGGAGAGGATGACGACGCTGTTCTCACCGAGCTCGCTGAGGAGGTTGAGGAAGCGCACGCGCTCGGCGGGATCGAGTCCCGCGGTGGGCTCGTCGACGATCAGCAGCTTCGGGTTGCCGAGCAGCGCCACCGCGACGCCGAAGCGCTGGCGCATGCCGCCGGAGTAGCCGCCGAGCTTCTGCTTGCGCGCCTCCCAGAGGTTCGTCTGCCGCAGCAGTGCCTCGATGACCTGCTTCCGGTCGCCGCGCGCGGTGATCCCTTTGAGGACCGCGAAGTAGTCGAGCAGCGCCTCGGCGCTCGACTTCGGGTAGACGCCGAACTCCTGCGGCAGATAGCCGAGCGTCTTCCGCACCTCGTCCTTCTGCCGCAGCACGTCGAGGTCGCCGAGCTGAATCGCGCCGGAGTCGGGCTCCTGCAGCGTAGCGATCGTGCGCATGAGCGTCGACTTCCCGGCCCCGTTCGGCCCGAGCAGCCCATACATCCCGCGAGGGATCGTCAGACTGACGTTCTGCAGGGCCTTGAGCCCGTTCGTGTACGTCTTGGAAAGGTTTTCGATGCGCAGTTCAAGCGGAGCGGTGGCCATGTCCCTCTGTATACGGGCGACGGGGCGCGCGGTGTACAGGGTGAGGGGCGGTTGGTACGAACGGTCGGATTCCGGGGGTAAAGGTGGCGGGGACAGGACGGATGGGACGAATAGGACGGATGGGACGGATGGGCCTCCGGTGAGTCCTATCTGTCCTATTCGCCCTATCCGTCATCGCGCTGGCTTACAGGTCACCCGGCGTCAGACCGGTCCGCTTGGCAATGCGCGCCAGCATCCGCGGTCCGATCTCATCGTGATCGTGGAACGCGAATACATAGTCCGGCCAGCCTGCACGTTCGAGCACGCGGTGCGACGTGCCGGATTGCCGCTTGAGCGACCAGCCGATTCGCGTCAGTGCGGCAAAAACACGGCTTGCCTTGGATGACGGCCAGTTCATCCGCTGATCGCGAAGACTCCGTCGAGCTCCGGGATCTGCTCGCCGTGCTCGAGGCGGTCGGCCAGTACGCGGAAGGCAAGTGCTTTTGCTTTGGCAACAGCTTCTTCGCGGCTGGCGCCGTACGTAAGCACGCCGGGTAAATCGACGACTTCGCCAATCCAGCGTCCGTCTTCTTCGCGCTCGACCTCTACGGTGAAGTCACTCATCGCCGTTATCGTACTCCGCTCGGTCCTTTCGCTCCACGTCACAACTCGTAGTCACACCACATTTCCCCCACTTTGAACGGCCGGTCCACCTGATCCAACGCGTCGCTTTGGGCGTAACGGTTCCCAACCCGTTCCTTCACCGCATCCACCAGCTTGGGATACGGCACCGGGAAGTGGCCGCGGTTGAACGACTTGACGGTGTCCGTGGACGCCATCGCCACGACGCCTTTGGCGTTCATCAGGTCGAGCGCTCCGTGCGGCGTGGCGTTGTGGCTGCCGTGGTGGCCGACCTTGTAGAAGCTGATGTCGCCGAGGATCGACTCCCAGTCGGCTTCCCACGACTTCCAGTTGCCCCATTGCGCGTCGCCGGGGAACAACAGCGTCTTGCCGCGGTACTGCAGCAGCAGCGAGAGACTCGTGTTGTTGAGGTAGTTGTCGACCGAGAGCGCGAGCGCCTGCAGCGGGATCGCGCACTGCTGCACGAGCAGCTCGCGATACGCCTCGTCGAGCACCGGCGTGCTGTCGTTCCAGCGGTCGCCGAAGGGGAGGAGGTTGTCGGTGGTGACCTGGCCGTTTTCGTCGAGCCCGAACAACTGCGAGTCGGGCGGATGCATCTTGCTGAGGAACGACGTGTCGGTCGACGGCGCGAGCACGCGCACGGTGAGTCCCTTGATGCCGCCCGCATCGGTGAGGACGTCGCCGCCTTTGAGGTACTTCGTTCGGCTCTTGTCGCCGAAGCCGTCGCGGAGCAGCGCCAGCGCCTTCGCGTTGTTGCCGGTGGAGGAGCGCCCCTTCGCGCCGAGCGCGTTGAGCGTGACCCACTCGATGAGCGGGTCCGGCGGCGCGCCGTCCGCCGCAACCCGAGTCATGTGCGCATCGAGCAGCGACGCCAGCGCGGCCGCTTTGGCGTGCAGCTTCTTCGCGGCCGGATTGCTGAGATCCTCGAGCCACGGCATCCACACCTCACCGACTTCGAAGCGGCTGAACCGCTCCGCCTCGGTACCAAACCCGCTGATGTGATCCGCATGCGCGTGCGTCGCGACGATCACGTCGAGCTTTCCGCCGGTCTCTTCCTCGATCGCCTCGACAGCTTCCGCGAGTCCTTTGAACTGGCTCTGCGAGTGGACGCCGCAGTCGATCAGGATGTGCTGCGCTTTCGATCCGGAGCCGATAGTGACGAGGAAGCAGTCGCCCATACCGACGCGATACATCCGGACGCGCAGCTTCGCACCGCTGGTGTTCTTCTTCACGGCCATGTCAGCACCCCCGATGAATCGCCGACAGGTGCAGCGCCGGCGGAGTGACGTCGGTCAGATAGTTGGTGAACGGTGACGCGGCGAGCGCGGTCTCGACGAACGACTTCTGCCGCTTGCGCCGCGACTTGGAGGTGAGGTTCTTGTACACGATCATCGTCGCCGTGCCGGCCGTGTCGAACACGACGGTCGCACCTCCCTTGAAGCGCTTCTCCGTGTCGCCCGGCTCGAGCTCCGCGTGCCCCACGATGTGCGCGATGAACTCGACCTGCGGACGCTGGCTCCCGCCGCGGACGACCATGTTCACCGACCGCACCGCGCGCGGAATCCGCGGAATGTCGCAGTTGCAGGTCGCCTTCGTGTGCGTGTCGTCTTCGCAGAGACCGAAGGCGAAGGGATGCGCGCGCACGACCTCCTCCAGCTTGTTGCAGTTGTCGTCGAAGAACTTGTTCGGCTCGAGGAGGTCGAAGCAAAGCCCGGGACAGGCGGGCGTGTCCGGCGGGGCCTTCTGCCACAGCAGCGACTCCTCGGCCAGCGAAGTGACGTCGTCCGGCACGATGCCGCGCGCGCGGAACGCCTGGATGAAGGCGTCGCGATAGTCGTGATCGTCGCTGCGGTACAGCTCCGTGTCGGCGGTGATGAGCGCGCGGAGGAAGTCGCCGAAGGTGATGTCGACCGGCGGACAGTAATCGATGGCGCGGATGCACATCGTGCAGAAGTGACTCGCGACTTTCGACGCTTCCTTGGCCAGCCTCGCGGCGATGTCGGGATGGATCTCGTCCGAGCCGCTCGACACCGCGCGCGCGAGGCGGATCAGGTCGGCCGTGCGGTGCATGAAGGAGCTGAAGAACGCGTCGAACACGGCGGCGACGAGCACTGCTCCGCGCTCGTGCGCTTCCGTCGCCTCGGCCAGCGCTCGCGGATTGGGAGCGACGCCGAGGGCCGAGCGGAGCGCGGCGCGCCGGCCCATCGATTCGCCGAACTGGCGCGCCAGGTCGAGGAGCGGGTTCCCTTCCGGCATCTCGCCGACGATGAAGATCGGGCTGTCGGGGTCGCGGTCGGCGACGGCGCCGCGCGGCGCGAGGTCGAAGCGGTGCAGCACCCCGCCGGAGCGCTGCAGCGTGTCGCGCACGACGTCCTCGAAGCGGAAGTGCTGGAACAGCGCGACGATGTCCGCGAAGGCCTCATGGAACCCGAGCACGTCGGGGTTCGTCGCCTCCATGAACGTGTCGCGGAGCGTGTCGACGATGGCGTGCGTCGTCTCGTGCGCGATGATGTCGTGCGAGAGGCAGGTGAAGACGGTGCCGGCGGGCAGTCCGCTGCCGGCTTCCTCGCTCGACGCACGGAAATAGCCGAAGAGCAGCGCGCCGAGCTCACGCGAGTAGTACGCGTTCGGCTCGTACATCGCGTGCGGGAAGATGCGCAGCACGTTGCGCGAGCCGGCCGCGTCCTGGAACCGGAAGAGGATGTCGCGTCCGAGGGCACGCTCGAAGATGTTGATCGTCTCCATGGCCACGGCGTAGACCATCTGCTGGTGAAAGCGTGGATCGGATTCGCTCGGCGCGAGTCCCCCCTCCACGAGCGCGGCGGGGGAGTTGAGGTCGACCGGCTTGTAATAGAGGTTGTTCGTGGCGTCGAAGTCGATGACGTGGATCTGCTGCCCTTCGAGCCGCTGCTCGAGGTCCTCGTACTTGACCCGGACGGTCATGTGATTGCCGAGGCGGCGGCCACGCCCGGGATCGAAGGCGTACACGCGCAGCGCACGATACGGCGGCTTATCGACCTCGGGTGCGAGGTCCGGTAGCGGGTTCGCGGACATAGGAATCTCCTCTGAGGACGACGACTCGTACAAGGTGAGTCATTGGACAGGGGAAACCCTACCCGAAAAACAGATCGGGACCTACAGGACAGCGGCGCGCCTCTAGTCCGCAGGCACTACCGCGCCTGGAAGCGCACCGTGGCGTTGTTCTCACCCGCCATCACCGCGATGGAGATCGGCGCGGCAAAGTCCGTGGCGGTGTCGTAGATCGTCTGTCCCTCGACGAGAGTGCGGTAGGGCCAGAACTCGTAGGTGCCGGCGGGGATGCGCTCGAGGGAGAGGCTCCCTTGTGCGTCCGTCATCAGCGGGAAGCCGCGGCTGCCGAGCAGGCGTGCGATCGCCGGCGGCACGGCGATGCCGTCGATGCGCATCAGCACGATCATGTCGGAGAACGGCTCGCCGGCGACGGTCTTCAGCGTCAGCCGCAGCGAGGATGTCCCTTCCTTGACGCGGATCACGAGCGGCTCCGTTCCTTCTACCGCCTGGATGGCGAAGGACCCTTCGTTCGGCAGGACATAGATCGCGCAGGAGGAGCCGCCCGGCAACGCGACGTTCGCGATGCCTTCAGCGTTCGTGACCGTCGTCGACTTGAGGTGGCCACCGCACGCCGTGAACAACGTGGCGCCGGCGAGCGGCGCGTCGCGCATGTCGACGACGCGCACCGCGCGCGGCTCGCCGCGCGTCAGCTCCACATCGAGGACCTTCTGCCCCGGTGCACCGCGGAGGTCGAACGTGACGGCATCGCTGTCGAGATAGGAAGGAGCGCGCGCCGTGAGCGTCAGGGCACCTTCGCGAACGCCGAAGAACTCGAAGCGGCCATCGGGCGCGGACTGCGTGCGGAGCGTCAGCACTCCTTCGTTATCCTCGGAGCGCAGGAGGATGACCGCGCCGGCGACCGGCTTACCGCCGGCGGCGATGCGGCCGGTGACGTGCCGGTCCGGAACGTCGATCGTCAACGGCTCGGGTTTGAGCGCGACGTCGACGGTATGCGGCGCCGAAGTGGGCTCGCGGCGCACGCCGACGCCGTAGCCGCCCGGCTCCCACAACTCGCCCTCGAAGCGCCCGTCGTCACCCGTCCGGACCCCCGTAGTCCAGCGAAGTTTGTCGTGAGTCAGTGTGACTTGGGCGCCGGCGAGCGGCTCGCCGGCCAGCGTCGCGTGCAGCACGGTTTTCGAGCGGGGGAGGACGAGGCGGATCGTGCTGCCGCCGGTTCCGAGGTTCGCCTTCGCGCTGAGCCGCTGCAGCGGCTGCGGTCCGCTTGCCAGGACGACGTAGAGCCCCTCGGTCAGATCGGGAAAGCTCACCGCGGATTTGCCGGCGGGGAGCGTCTTCGTCACGGACCAATGGGGAGGCTCTCCATCGACGCGAGGCGCGACGGCCACCTGGATCGGACCGGCGAAGCCCTGGCGGCTCACTTCGACGTTGAGCGTGGCGGCGGATGCGGTGGTTGCGAGCAGCAGGACGAACGCTACGGCGAGGAATGTGCGCATGGTCATGACCTCCGGAAAGCGGCGATCTCTCCCGCGGTCGTGATGGCGAATTGGGCTAGTGCGCCGCGGTGGCGTGGGCCGCCGGCGCGGCAGCCTCGGTCAGCTCGGCCGCAGCCGGAACCGTGACCGCTTCCGGCGCGGGGCGGCTGATCTCGATCGAGGCGACTCTCCAGTCGGTGAGGACCGGCGACGGGGTGAAGGGAATGCTGCAGCGCTCGAAAGTCGTATAGCAACGGCTCGTGGCGGAGTCGTACCGGCACCGTTCGAAATCGCCGGGTAGGGACTGACACTGATTCGACTCATTGCAGTGGCCGCAGAGCGGCAAGGCAAACGTTGGGACAGCAGCCAGCAGCAACAGCGTACAGACCAGCAGGATTCTGACTTTCATGGTGTTCTCCTTGGCAGGAAAGATCGCCGAAAGTCATTCTGCCTTTGCGCAAGTGCGCAACAACAGTGTTGTTTCTTGCGTGGCGACTGCGACGTCCAGCCTCGGTCTTATGTCCTATCCGGCCCGCCGTCTGCGTCCACGCACGGTGGCCGTCCACATGGCGGTGGTGAAATGAGGCCGCGAAAAAATCCGGGACGCGGATGTAGAATTCCGCACCTCTGAAAACGAACGGGACCTGGCGGTGGGAGGTTCGGATGTCTGTTGTGCGTGGTCGTGTGCTCGTGGCGCCTTCTGGCAGAGGCATCGCGAACCTGATCGTCGAGGCTTTCGACGTGGAAACGAAAGACCCGTCCGTGCCGAGGCGGCGGCTGGGATCGGGCGAGACGAACGAGAAGGGCGAGTTCCGCATCGACTACACCGTCGATGCTGCAGACACGTCGGGTGTCGGTCTGATGATCGCGGTCTCGCCGCCCGAACGTCCGGACCGGACCACCGTGCCGCTGTATATGTCGCGTGAGGTTCGCCAGCGCGCGGCGGCGGTGGAGGTCTTCCTCATTACGCTCACCGAGGGCGATCTCGAAAAAGGAGGCGGCGTGCCCGTCGTGCCGCCGCCGGGAGATCCGGAGCCGGCGTCGATGGCGGCCGCGCGTCTGCTGGCCGATTCGCGTCGCAGCCTGGACCTGGCGCGCGCCCGCACGGACGCGGAGCGGATGAAAGTCGATGAGGCGCGTGCGGTGACGGCCGCGTTCCGCGGGGAGTTCGCGCCCGCGCTGCAGCGCAGTCTGAGCAGCGTCAGCGAGGAACAGGCGCGCGCGGATACGTTCGTCGTCCCCGGAGCATCCGTCGCGGCGGTCTCTCGCGGCGCGATGACGAACGATCTCTTCAATGTCATCAACAATCCGCAAAGACGCGCGCCGATGAAGGCGCGCATCGCGCTGACCGGCCAGCAGCTCACGGACCTCCGCGCGCGGCTGGGAGCAGGCAATACGATCTCCGCGCACGCTCTGCATGAAGTCCTGGGAGGCCCTCCGCCTTCATCGCAGTCGAGCTATCTGCGCGAGGATCCGCTGGCGATCGTCTGCCGCGAGATCACCACGGACGAGCGCACCGCTGCCGCGGCTCTCGACGTGCCGCTTCCGGCCTCGACGCCTCCACCGGCGCCGCCGGATGGTGACGTCCCCGGCACTGGCGTCGACGTGCTGGAAGCGGGTGACGTGAAGCGTTACCTGGCGCGGCTGGTGGACACGATGACGTCGCCCGAGGAGGGCGTGCTCGCGGGGCTGGAGCCACGCGCCACGCGCGGCATCGTCGACGCGCAGGTGCAGGGTCTCGCCTTCCAGCCCAGTCCTGCCGACACGACGGCGTACTACGACTTCCACAATCTTCAGGTCGCATTCCGGCACGTCTGGCAGGAGGCGGTGGATGAAGGCGTGCTCACTCTGGCCGAGGCAGCGTACGACGAGATCGTGATGGGCGGCGGCCGGCCGGCTCCGCAACCGGGCACGCCTCCGCTGCAGTCGCTGGTCAGCGAGGCGCAAGCCGTCAAGCGCGCGCGCGCCGGCACGCAGAGCGTCGGCTCCGCGCTGCGCAGCGGGTTGCTGCCGGGCTTCATCGACAATCTGCTCCATCCCGACAAGGTTCTCGACCCGCCGGCGGCGGAGGCTCTGCCGTCCCTCGTGAACGAGCTCACGCAACGTTTGCAGGAGCCGTACGCCTTCACCACCTTTGCCGCCAATCGCCAGGAGCGGAGCGTGAACTTCGGCATTCGCGTCACCTACCAGCAGGAGTGGAAGCCGCTGGAGTACCAGGCCGGCCGTCTGGCCAAGACCATCACGCTCGCTCCGAAGGAAGTGCGCAAGTACAGCAAGACGGTGAAGCGCCATCGCAAGCGCGCGGAGAAAGAGGTCGAGAAGCACGTCAGCATCCGCAAGGACGAGTTGAGCCAGACCTCGCGCGTGGAGCAGGAGATCATCCGCAAGGCCACCGCCAAGACGCATTTCGAGATCGGCTCCGAGACGTCGTCCGGCAACCCGGAGCTCACGCCGACGTCGACGGTGAAGACGTCGTTCGAGCGCGAGGTCGGCCAGGTCTCGGACAACGTCAAGAAGTCCTTCAACGAATCGGTGCGGAAAGCGGTGCAGGAGCTCACGAACGAGCTCACCGTGGAGATCAACCGCGAAGAGACGGAGGATGTCGAAGAGACCGAGTCGGGTGAGATCGCCAATCCGAACGACGAACTGGCGGTGACGTTCCTCTTTTACGAGCTGCAGCGCCGCTACCGCATCGCCGAGCGCATTCATCGCATCATGCCGGTCGTGCTGGTGGCGCAGGAGATGCCCAAGCCGCACGAGATCAACGAGGCCTGGCTGATCAGTCACGACTGGATCCTGCGCCGTGTGCTGCTCGACGATTCGTTCGCGCCGGCGTTGAGCTACCTCTCCAGCCAGGTGGTCGGAGACCAGGTCGCGCTGTCGGAGATGAAGACCAATATCTCCCAGCAACGCGCGGCCATTCAGGAGCTGAAGCAGCAGTTGAAGGTCGTTCGGCAGCGTGCATCCACGTACCGCAATCTGCTCGAGCGATCGCTGCTGCACGCCGCCGAGAAGAGCAAAGACAGCGACGATGGTTGGTTCAGCGGCATCCCGATCGTCGGCGGCGCCGTCGAGCTGGTCGAAGACGCCATCGACGCCGTCGGCGATTTCATCAACCCCGACATGCCCGAGGTCGGCCCCAGCCGGCAGGACACGCTCAAGGAAACGATCGAGCGGACCATCGATGAGGAGCGCGATCTGCTGATGCGTCTCGAGCGCGAGGTCACCGCGCTGAACGCGCTGACCGAGGCCTACGCGAAGCTCCTGGCCGAGAACTACAACCAGCGCACCCAGATCCTGCGCCTGCGCACCCACGTGAAGCAGAACATCCTCTATTACATGCAGGCGATCTGGAATCACGAGCCTCCCGACCAGCGCTATCTGCGCCTGCATGAGACGCCGGTGCCGGTGTTCGTGGGCGACCAGACCTATCGCTTCGCCAGCGTCGACCCGGTGCCGGGCTCGATGAGCAATCCGCCGCATCGCAAGCTGGGCGTGGACACGCTCGATCCGACACAGGTTTTCGAGGCCGAGGTCTTCTGCAACCTCTCCACGCACGAGACGCGACCGCTCTCACGCGTCGCCGATCTCGACAACCTCCTCGGCTATTTCGGCAACTACATGATCTTCGGCCTGAAGGAATCGAACGCGTTGACGGACTTCATGATGGAGCCGTACCTGCTGCGCGGCTTCGACGAGCTGGTCGATCCCGACGACCTCGGCAACTGGAGTCTCGACGAGTTCGTCGACTACGTCGTTTGTCTCCGCGAGCGCATGACCGCCGAACAGTTCGAGCTCGTCAAGCCCGAGCTGCGCGCGCAGTACGAGCGTCTGATTACCGCTCCGCATCGAAACGGGGACGTGATCACCATTCCCACCGGCTCGCTGTTCATCGAGGCGCTGCCGGCCACGTCGTCGCTCATCGAGAAGTTCAAGGCCATCCACCGCGCGGTGGACGTGAAGAAGGCCCAGGCCGAGGCGCGCCACGCGGAGATCCGGAACCTCTGGATGGTCGACCGGCTGCTGCACGACGAGCGCGAGGATCCCGACATCGACAAGAAGATCATCATCGAAGGCGCCGTCGGACCGGTCCTCCCGGTGGACGAGTAGGGAAGATGGGCGACGGAATCACCGACGTCGAGCGCGGAGTGTCTGTCGCGCCGAAAGGGCTCGCCAGCGGTGAGGCGTGGCTGGCCATGGTCGAGCGCATGATGCAAATCGTCACAGGCGGGCAGCGCTGGGACTACTCCGTGCGTCACGACGTGGAGAAGGATATCGAGGAGTCGAGACGCACCGGGATCACGCCCAGGCAGATGTTGGAAGGCCGCCGCCAGTTCTCTACCGATACGGAACGTCTCTACTATCTCCGCTTCCTGCTCGAATACGAGATCGAAGGAGGCGGGTGGATTCAACTCGGGATCTACTACCGCGGACCCAAGGACCCGGCCCGAATCGCCGCGGCCATGGCCGACTACGAGATCAAGCGCCTCCAGTCGGTGGCCGAGCAGGCGGTGCCGGTGCCGCCTCCTCTGCAGCGACAGCGAAGCGTGCGCGGCCTCGACACCGATTGGGAGCGAGGTGCGGCGCAGCGGGAACGAGAAGAATATGAAGCGTTTCTGATCGAGGTGGCCCGCCAGGAAAGTGCGGACGAAGCACGTTCACGAGATCTTCAAGCGCGGTACGGTGGCAGGACGGGCACGAAGAGCATGCTCGATTACTACGTCGGCGACCCGGTCGTGTATGCCGCCGACCGAGCGATCAAGGCGGTCCCCGGAATGGTCAGCCTGGCGTTGGATTTCGTTCCCGTCGTCGGTCAGTTGAAAGCCGCCCTGGAAGCGATCAGCGGCCGCGACCTGATCACCGGCCGGCATCTCGCCGACTGGGAGCGCGGCCTCAATATCCTTCTCTCGGTTCTGCCGTCGGCGAAAGCGGCGTTCCGCGGAGGCAAAGCGGGGCTCGCGGCGCTGGCCAAAGCGACGGCGCAGAGTGGCAAACCGGCCGCCGAGGTCTATCGCGCCGCGAAGGGCGCGAGCCGGCTCACCGACGCGGAGGTGAAGGCGGCGAAGGTCCTTCGCAACGGCAAGCCCGTCAACGCGGCCGCATTCGACAAGGTCGCTGGCAGCATCGACGAGATGATGGGGACGCCGAAGGTCGGCCGCACCGAGATGTACCGCGTCGCGGCCGGCGAGATCCACGATGGGCGCATGGTCACCAGCTCCATCGCCAGCTCACCGGTGAGCGTGCCGCCGAAGCCCGTCGGCCGCCCGGTGACGCCGACGCGAACGACGCCCCGCGTCGCCACGACGCTGGCGAACGCCGGTGTCCTCCCCGAGGCCATCGCGGCGCTGAACCGGGCCGGCGTGGCGGTGAACAAGGTATCCAGATTCCTGACCACGCCGCGGGTGAGGGACTTCGTCAACACCTTCCATCAGAGTCCCGGCTTTCATCTGATCGTCGAGGATCTCGCCAAGGGCGCCACGAAGAAGAAAGGCGCGCTGTTCATCATCGACTTCGTCAATGACGCGAAGAACAAGATCGATCCGAAGCTGGCCATGTTCGAGATGGACGTGGGAATTACCAAGAGCCCGCTGCGGGACCGTTCCGCGCGGGTGACCGATCTCGTGGTGACCCAGGGGGGGCGCGCGTTGAACTACGAGTTCAAGGCGTACTCGATGGCCTCACTCAACAAAGCGCTCGCCGACCCGCAGAAGATCCTCCAACTGGTCAAGGACGTCGCCATCCACGGGCGCCGGAACATCAAGTGGGTGTTCGATTCCGCGGAGATCTCGGAGTCGTACCTCCACAAGAAGTTCACCGCCATCATCAATGCCGATCCGTTTCTCAAGAGCCGGTTCAGCGGCAAGGCGGACGAACTGGAAGCCATGCTGGACGAACTGCTGATTCTTTACCCGAAGAAATAGTCTTCAGCCTCGTAGCGGTACGAACGGGACGATTCGCCTCGTCCCATTCGTCCCATCATCCGCTTCACCGCCCCGCCGCCCTCCGCCGCCCGCCCGATTCGTCGATGGCCACCGCCGGCGCCAGGGTCCATTCGTACGAATTACCGGAGGCATCTTCGAAGCGCACCGTCAGGTCGATTGCCGCCGCTGTTGATTGGGACGCCGCCATCAGGTCCGCGCGGAACGTGGAGCCCAGCCCCGGGTGCCCGAGGGCGGCTTGCTCCGCGGCGGTGTTGGCGATCTCGGTGGCGATGTGCGTGGTGCGCAGTGGGAGCCACGCGGACGTGCCGTGGGGGCGCCACTGCACCGTGAGTGATTCCGTGCGGACCGGCGCGAACGTCAGCTCCTGCCGGTCTCCAGAGGGGATGAGATCCATGGCGGAGAACTGCAGCGTGCCGCCCTGGCCGCGGACGAGAGACGTGCGGTTGCGGCCGCCCGCGTCGAGCAGCTGGAACGTCGTCAGGAGCGGCGGCGCGACGTCCTCCAGCGTCGTATCGAAGCGCGCGTGCAGCAGCGCGCTGCCCGCGATGCCGCGCAGCGTGAACGGCTTCGTCACCTCGTAGTCGTAGCGTCCTGGCGGTACGTCAATGTTGCGCCAATCCGCGGCGCGCGGTGCGTCCACGACGGTGCCCGTGCTGTCGCGGAGGACGGCCCGCGAGCCGGTCATTTCGCCGAGACGATCCTCGCCGAGCGCACCGCGGTACTCCGGACGCATGACCAGCAGCCACAAGGCTCGCGTGACGATCGGCTGCACGTACCAGAGCCCCTCGCCGAAGACGAGCGTCTCGTTCTCCCTGGCCACATACGTCGCCGGCGTGGCGGTCTTGTAAGCCCAAGGCATGATGCCGGCCTCCGTCCTGCGGAGGCGCGGAGACTCGAGCAGCACCCACGGACGGACGGCCGCCGAACCTTTGATCTGCGCCTTGCCGGTGGCACTCATCGCCGGATGACGGCTCGCGGTCAGATACAGCGTTCCTTCCCATTCGGAACCCGTCACGGCCTCCGCGAGTCCCCACGACGAAGCCGACGATTCGCGTGTGCCGTGCCACAGCCAGCCCGTGAGGATGACGGCCGTCGGTTGCACCGCGCCCTCCGGCACCTTCATCCGGATCGGCGTCCGCGACCAGTCGCTTTTCTCGATCGTGAGTTTCTGCGATGCGGCGAGTCCCGTGAGCGGCGCGTATTGCCCGCCGTACGCGCGCTTGCGATCGAGCTCGTCGTTGCACTGCTCGAACGTCAGCAATGTGAAGCGATCGGAGATCGCGGATCCGAGGAATTTGCCTCCGGTCGCGGACACGATGGTGACGCCGTTCACGGTCTGCGAGGGGCCGATCAGCGCGAGGTACTGCTGGCAACGCCGCCCTTCCCGGATGTCGGCGCCCTTCTCATCCTCGGCGCTCAGCTCGAGCTCGTGCACCGCGGAGGCGCGGCGTACCGGGATGGTCGTCGAGCCCTGGACGACCTGCTGTTCGACGACGATCACCGGCTGCTCGCCCGCCATGCCGGGCAGCGGAAACAGCTGCACGTCATACGTGCCGTGCGGCAGCAGCACCGAGCTGCGTCCTCGCGATTCCGTCGGGACGTGTCCCACGGTCGTGGTGCCGATCCCGAAGAGCAGCGCCTCGTACATCTCCGGACCGTCGTAGTCGATCGTGACCGCGGCGCCCTTGACGAACGCCCACGGCACGCGCAACGGCACCGCGCCGCCGGCGATCTCGATCGCACCGGAGTAGGAGAGCGAGTCGCTCTCCGGCACCGGTACGGCGGCGCTATCGACGTCGACGGTGAGGTGGACGTCGCGCGACGCTCCTGGCTCCAGCACCACCGTAGTGACATCGAGCGTGACGCCGATGCCCGCGTGCGGCGACTCCGCGGTGAGCGTGAGCGTCCGCGCCACCGTCCCGTGGTTCACCAGCGTCACCGTGCTTCGCGACAGCCAGTGCGCCTCGGCGCTGCTCGCGCCGCCGAGACTGAGCACGCTCTGCTGCACGATCACATCCGCCGTCGCGGCGCGCAGCGCATCGACGCGACCGGCTCCTTCAGCCATCGCGTTTTTGGTGAGACCGACCGCCGTGCCGACGATCGCGGCCTTGATGTGCGCGGCGGGCCAGTCAGGGTGGATCGCGCGCAGGAGCGCCGCGATCCCGCTCACGTGAGGCGTGGCCATCGACGTGCCGCTCATCGGCTCCGTGCCGCCGCCGATCGAGGCGGACATGATGTTCTCACCCGGGGCGACGACTTCCGGCTTGATCTCCAGCGACTGCACGATCGGCCCTTTCGACGTGAAGGACGCCAGCTGATCGTCGATGGACGAAGCGCCGACCGTGATCGCCGACGGCGCGTTACCCGGCGATCCGATCCGCTGATAGCCGCCGTCGTTGCCGGCGGCGATGCAGAAGATCACGCCGGCCGCGCTCGCGCGCTCGACGGCCTGCGTCAACGGCGAGTCGGGATCTCCCGGTGCGCCGAGGCTCATGTTCGCCACGTGGACGTGATCGGCGGGGTTGCCGTCCTGGTTCGGATCGGCGGCACGCTCGACGCCGGCGACGATCGTCGACTCGCGACCGTGGCCCTCTTCGTCCAGCACCTTGTACGCGAGGAACGTGACTTCTGGCGCCACACCCGTGATGCCGCCGCCGTTGCCGCCGACGATCGCGGCGACGTGCGTGCCGTGGCCGTCGTCGTCCATCGGATCGGCGTCTTTGTTGATGAAGTCATAACCGCCGGCGACGCGCTGCCCCGGCCCGAATGCGCCGCCGAGCGCCGGGTGGCGGTAGTCGACGCCGGTGTCGAGGATCGCCACGACGATGTTCCTGCCGCGCGTCCCGAGCTGCGACCAGACCTCCGGCGCGCGAATCTTCGGCACGCTCCGCTCGAGCGACGCGCGCAGCGTGCGGTCGGGATGCACGGCGCGGACGTAGTCGAGCTGCGCGATGCGCTCGATCGCGTCCGCCGAGACGGTGAGCGCCGCACCGGAGTAGACGCGCGAGAAGCGCTGCGTGATGCGTCCCTCCGTCGTTGCTGCCTGCGTGCTCACGCCCGGACGCCGCGCGAGCTCACGCTCGATGTTCGTGAGGTCGCGCTCGAACGTGGCGAAACGATCGGCGAACGCGCGCTGCGCTTCGCGCTTCGCGGACGCGCTGCCGTTCGCCGCGCGCTCGAAGAGCGGCGTGTCCCGAAACTGCACGATCACCGGCACGCGCCCGTTCTTCGGAACCGATATGGCCGAGGTGATCGTCTGCCCATCGTCCCTGTGCACCTGCACGAGGGGAGTGCTGCCTCCCGCGATGGCAACCGTAGCGACGAGGCAGAGAAGAAAAGCCGTGGAGATCCACCGATTCATGCGCCGATCGTCCACCTGCACGGCCTGTTGCAAATGCAACCGAACAGGAAACTGCGGCCGGGCAGGGGAACGATAGGACGAATGGGACGGATAGGACGAATGGGACGAATAGGACCGATGGGCAAACCTGGTGTCATCCCGAAGCCCCCGTATGGGGGCCGGGCGGGGGAGGGGGCTGAGGGATCTGTGTGGGGGAACGTGACACCACTTCTACGCCGCGATTCCCCCACACAGGTCCCTCACCGCCCTCCGCCGCCCACGCCCCCATACGGGCAGTTCGGGATGACACGCTTTATGCCTGTTGGACCTACTGTCTTTGTCCCATCCGTCCTATCCGTCCTATAGGTCCTATAGGTCCTATCGTCCCCCCGTCGCTCTCCGCGATCCGGCTGATTCGGGATGACACGAAGGGGATTGGACCTACTGTCTTTGTCCCATCCGTCCTATCCGTCCTATAGGTCCTATTCGTCCTATCGTCCCCCGACTCACTCCCCGCGATCCGGCTTGTTCAAATCCCGCCCCGTAAACGTAGTCACCACACGATCGAAGTTTGTCCAGGTCATGAAAGGCGCAAGGCGCGTGTGCAGGTCGTTCGCAGCGGCAATCAAATCCGGGCGGAACTCTTTTTCCAGCGACGTGTACAGGCGCAGCCGCTCCCACGTTGCGGCGAGGCCGTCGCTGAAGCAGGGGAGGCCGCGGTCCGTCAGCTGCACGAAAGCTTCGAGCGCCTCCTGGTGGCGCCCCAGGCGCGCGAGGTGCTCGCCGCGGATGGCGGCGCCGTCGGGCAGCCAAGGAAAGCCAGTCATCAGGTTGCCGCTCCAGTCGTGCAGGCGATCGAGGTGTCCGTAGCGCAGCAGCGAATACGCGCCGATGGCCGCCGCGATCGGGCCGACGGACGGCTCGTATTTCTTACCGAGGAGCCGCTCGGCGAGCGGCGGCTCCTGATGCGAGGAGCGGCTCTGCTGATAGCCGAGGAGCAGCGCGGCGTCCGCGTGCTCCACCTGCACCTCCACCCAGACGCGATCCGGCTCCCGGTGCGCGGCGATCGTGCAGCCGGCGTGCTCGCTCGTGGGCAGCGCGATGTTCACCGCGGGCCTCCCGTCCTGCCGCACCTGCACGAAGCGGAGCTGCGTCGACGGCTCCACGCGGTACTGCGTCACGTTCTCCGCCTCCGCGATTTTCTGGAACGCCGGGTCGCTCTTCTGCGCCGTGCCGCGCAGCGGATTCCCCGCGAAGAGCGTGAGGAGGGACGGTTGCGCCGCGCTGCTCGACACCGCGCCGCGCTTCGAATTCGTCAGGCCGAAGCCGCGCTTCGTGGGCGGCTTCGCCTTCGGCGCGGCTTTCGAGCGCACCTCCGCCAGGATCGCGCGCGGCGAGTCCAGATACTTTGCCTCCTCGAGCTCCGCCCCCTTCGGCGCGGAAAGCTCCACGGTCGTCGCCTCGTTCTCCAGCGGCACGACGCGCGTGATCTCGTGTCCCGACGGCATGAGCGCCGTGACCACGTACATGCCCGGCGCGAGGTCGACCGACTCCGACGTCATCGCCTGCTGCACGAGCGTCAGGTCGTGCGTGTGGATCTGCACCGGCAGCACCACGTCGCGCAGCTTGCCGGTGAAGCTCGTGTGGAACTTGAGAAGCGTCATGGCTTCACCTTCGCCACCAGCGGGAAGCTCGGCAGCTCGACCTTCACGAACTCGAAGAACTCCTCGAACGGCTGAGGCGGATTCTCCTTGATCCGCGCGCGGAAGCCCCACACGCCCGGCGCAAGCTGCAGCTTCACCGGATGCGGTGCGATCGGCGCGAGCGAGCTGTGAGGCTTGTTGCGCGCCGTCAGCACGTCGAGCTCGCAGAATGGCAGCGCGGTCTCCGGCTCGATCGTCACCACCACGTCCACGTCCGGCGGCTTGTCGTAGAAGGCGATCGGCTGGTCGTCGAGCGCGCCGTCGGTCGTGAACTGCTGCTCGCCGCGGTGCTGATCCGCCACCTTCGCCAGCGCCTGTTCCACCGCCGGCCGTAGCGACGCCGCGGTGACGCGCCAGCGTTGCTCCGCTTCACCCGCTTTCGGCCCCGTCGCCGCGAGACGATCGAGCGCCTCGAACAGAGCGAAGCTGAAGAGCGTCTGCTCGCCGCCGACGGCGAATGCGCTCGCGCCGGGAATCGTCGCGTAGAACTTCGGCGCGACGCGGTCGTCGACGCCGGACAGCCCGACGTCCCACAGCGACGGCACGCGCATCCACTCGTTCTGCTGGAACTCGCCCGACGGCATGCGGCAGGCGTCGACGAAGTACATCTGCCGCCGGGCGATGCTCGCCGCGACGTCCTGCGGTGGCGCCATCCCGTTGAAGAGGTCGTGCACGTCGACGCAGTTCGTCAGCGACGCTTCGTCCGGATCGCCGAAGTCGTCCATCAGCAGCACCGCGTCCTGCTGGCGGCGCTGCACGCCGTGGCCGGCGAAGTAGAAGAGCGTCGCGTCGTCGTTGCTCGCCGTGGCGCAGGTGCGCCACGCCTTCGCGTCGCGCGAGAAGTTGCGGCGCGTGCAGCGCGGCGTCAGCCCCTCCAGCTCCGGATGCTTCGCCACCTCCGTCGCCGAAGGGGAGAGGAGGAGGTGCACGGTGGCGAGCGGAAGCCGCAGCCGCTTCGCCGCGTCCAGCGCCTCCAGCTTCTTCCACACCAGCCACGCCGTGGCGGCGGTGGCGGTGAGCTGCTTCAGCCCGAACGTCTTCTCCGCCTGCACGCCGGAGCCGCTGCCGGGGAGGAATTCGTAAGCGCTGACGCCGGCGATGAAGAGATGCAGGCCCGGGCCGGTCAGCGTGTCGCGTCGATCGAGGATCAGTGGCATCGGTCAGCTCTTCTCCCGTTTGGACGGCAGCACTTTCCACGGTGCGCGCTCCTCCAGCGAAGGGATGCGCAGCCCCAGGGCGACGGCGGCGGGATCGTGGGTGACGAACTCCATGAGCGCGCGGCGCAGGCGGCGGCCGTCGTGCGACGCGCGGAGGCGCTCGAACGTCTCGAGCGCCCCCTCCACGCCGGTCGCGCGCGCCGCTTCCATCAGCTCCGCCGTGAGATCGTCCGCCCCGACCGCGTAGTCGGAGTAGCCCGGCGTCCGCACCTCGTCCGCGCGCTCGCGCAACGCGTCGCTGATCCGTCGCTGCAGCTCATCGGCGTCCATTTGGAACGTTGTCCGTTGTCCGTTGTCCGTTGTCCGTGCTCCGCTCCGTCCACCGTCGTGCAGCGAAGCACGGACAACGGAAACGGACAACGGACAACGCGCCGCCACCTTCACGTCAGTTGGATCTTCACATCCCGCGCCGCCATGTTCTTCTGCGTGAGGATCGTCTCGGCGATGCGTCCCGGCCACTTCCGGTCGAACGGATAGCCCATCGGCCGCGCGTCCGGATACTTCGCGTCCCGCTTGCCGCAGAAGCTCATCGAGCCGCACTTCCCTTCGACCTCCACCTTGTCCACGTTCCAGTCGGTGAGCATCACCATCAGCCGGTACGTCTTCCCCTGGCGCGTGCCGCGCGGCAGCAGCAGGTTGTACGGCCAGCCGCAGTCGCAGTAGTTCGGATCGGCGCCCGGCTCGCGCGGCGGCGGATTCTCTCCGACATGCAAGGCCGGTTTGCGCGCCACCGCGGCGAGCTTGCTCGACCGCGCGATCACGTTGCGCCCCGACTTCAGCTTCTGCTGGAAGCGATCGAGCTCGATCCAGCGGCGGCGCTCGTCGTTCTGGCCGATGAAGTCGCTGGCGATGAGGAAGATGCGCACGGTCACCGTCTGCTCCGCCGCCGCCTCGGCCCGAATGAAGTAGAAGTAGTCCTCGTGGTCGAGCATCTGGATCGCGCCGGCACCAGTGCCGCGGCGCACCATGCGCGTCTTCAGCAGGTCGGTCACCACGCCGCCCTGCACCGGATCCTTCGTCCAGTTGTCGCCGCCGAACGTGCGGTCGCCGAACGCCTGCGCGTCGCCCGTCACCTTGTCGGCCGAGACCACCAGCACGTCCGGGCTCTTGCCGCTCGCCGCTGTGCCGGAGAGCACGTCGCGCAGCGTCACGCGCGGCGCGTCGGTGAAGCTCTGCGCGGTCCGCTTCTCCTGCCAGTTGAACATCGCATCGTCGATGCGGCGGTGCCAGCGGTAGAAGATCGGATCGCGGATCGCGACGCTGGTGTCGAGCATGACGCCCTGCGCACCGCCGGGGCCGGGGATCTGGCCGATCACGACGTGCCCGTTGTTGTGCAGGCCGCCCGACTGGCCGCCGTACTTCGGGTCGCGCACCGCGCCGATGTTCGCCTCGGACGTGTTGCCGATCAGGTCCGCCGTCACCGGCACCGTCGTGCCGCCGCCGTTGCTGAACGTCGCGTTGGCTTTGTTCGAGTCGGTGAAGAGCTCGCGCGTCCACCCCTCGAGCTGCGCCACCGTCGTCGTCGCCTGCGAGTTCGTCATCAGCGAGTTCGGCGAGCGGCTCGAGAACCCCTGCAGGTTCGGGATGTACCCCTCGGGCAGCGGCCCGCGGTAGTTGCTGATCGCCTGCACGAGCGGCAGGTTCACGCCGATGCGCTCGTGGTCGTAGCGCGCGAGCATCTGCTCGTGCATGTAGAGGAACAGCTCTCCCTGGCGATCCTTCAGCCGCCGCGGCCCGCGCGGATTCGCCGGATCGGGCACACCGCGGAACGGATAGACGACGTGCCACCGTTCGTGATGAAAGTTCGCCGCCGGGTCTTCGCGATACCAGTCGAGCGCCGCCTCGGCCCCGGTCGCCCCGAGCGCCTCCAGCTCCGCTGCTTCTTTTGGCTGCGACGAGGGGACCACCAGCTCCGGCGAGCGCTCCTCGAGCGGTGCGATCGGCAGTTCCTGCCCCTTCGGGTGGTGCGTGATGTAGACCATGAGGCAGTACTGCGCAAAGTCGACGCTGACCTCCTGCGCGAGCTGCTCGACGCGATCGAGCACCGCGTCGTTGCCCCGCTCGTTCGCGATCTCCATCAGCTCCTCGACGGCGGTGATGGCGCGCTCTTCGTGCGCGGGGATGAACACGGAGAACGGCATCTCCGGCGCCGGATCCGCCCCCTCCGGTCCCATGCTCTCCAGCTTCGTCGTCACCTCGGGTGGCGGAACCCCGAGCGGCTTGCGGTCGAACGGACGCCGGAGAAACTCTTCAGTGCGTTGCTGCGGTGTAGCCATACGATCACCTTCCTTATGGGCTGTACCCGTAGGAGTGACCGGCTGCTGCGATTCCCTACCTGCAGTAGCGGAAATCGACGGGACCTATAGGACCAATAGGACCTACAGGTGGATCACCTTCGTCCCATTCGTCCTATCGGCCCTATTCGTCCCATCGTCGCCCGCCGCTTTCCCTCAGAACCGCACCCCCAGCGAAACGCGCACGGTCCGTGGCCGCTGGTACGCCAGATCATTGAGCGGCTGCCCAAAGTTGCCGGCCAGTTGGTAGTGCGCGCCCATCGCCGTGCATGCGGCGGCGGCGGTGCCCTGCGGGCACTCCACCGGCGTCTCCGTGCGCGGGTTGAACGGCAGCAGCGCGGGCGACGTCGCGGCGGTGTTGACGGTCAGTCCCAGGCGCTGCGGATCGGCGATGCCGTCGTTGTTGAAGATGTTGAGCAGGTCGCCCTGCGCGAACCATTCGACGCTGCCCGTACGCAGCGACGCGCGCACCGCAAAGTCCGTCGCGTGGATGTCGTCCGCGCGCAGCTCGCCGCGGCCGCTGAAGTAGTGGAGGGCGTTCGGCACCGCGGCGTAGCCGGGATTCGCCGGCGCACCGGCGGCGCGCGTCAGGTTGATCGGGCCGGCGATGGAGTACGACAGCGCCGAGTCGAAGCTCTGCAGCACCGACGCCGACAGCGTCACGCGCTGGAACTCGAAGTCGGTGCCGAGCCACGCGCGCACGCGGTGGCGCTGGTCGCCGGGCAGGTAGCCCGCCGGCGCCGCGCCGTCGTAGTCGAAGTACTCCGGGTAATAGAGCGACGGGACGAGGTTCGCTGCCGCGCCGCTGGTCGGGTTCTCGCCCTCGTCGTTGCCGCGCAGCTTCGCGTACGTGTAATGCACGCCGCTCTGCACGCGGCGCGGCGACCACTGCGCCTGCAGTTGCAGCGCGCGGTATTCGCGATGGACGTCGTTGCTGTTGCGGAGAAGCGTCAGGTCGACGGGGATGCCCAGCGGCGTGTTCTCGTGGCGCGTGTCCGTGGTGACGCTGGCCGCGTAGAAGTCGCGCCAGTCGCGGCGGATCGCGTCGGCACGCACGTACAGCGACGGCGCGAGCTGCAGCCCGACGCCCGCCGTCACCTCGCGCACGTACGGCGAGGCCAGCGTGCCGTCGACGTACGTCGCGTAGCCCGGAACCGTGCGGGTGCCGCCGGGGCGGAGGTTGTTCGCATTGCGGTTGGCCGTCCCACCCTGCGTGCTGTTGAAGTAGTCGAAGAGCATGCGGATCGCGTCGGCCAGCGGCGTCGTGAGCCCGTTCGCGTTGATGGCCGGACCGCGATACGCGAAGTCGATCGACGCCGCGTTGCCCGCGGTCTGGCTCGCGGAGGCGATGCTGTCCGCGATCCGCGAGCTGTACTCGCCGTACGACGCATTGACCAGCGCCACCCCTCGGCCGCTGAGATCGAACTGCACCGCGAGCCGCGGCGACAGCTTCTGGTCCTTCGCGCTGACGACGCCGTCGCTGTCGACCGCGTGGTTGCGGTCCCAGCGCAGTCCGGCCGAGACCTGCCACCGCTCGCCGAATGACCACACGTCGTTCACGTACGCCGAGTCGGTGCGCAGCTCGTTCTCGCGCGCCGCGACGAGGATCGGATTCCATCGGAGGAACGACCCGCCGCCGTTCGCGTTCGTCGGCGTGATCACCGGATAGAGCGCGCCGTTCTCCCATTGCACGCGCGTGACGAAGAGCGAGAAGTCGCTGCCCGACTGGCGGTTGTTCGCGTAGCGCGACTCCGTGAAGCGGTCGACGCCGGCGACGACCGCGTGCGTGCCCGCGCGATCGAAGAAGGCGCGGCCGCGCAGGAGCCAGTTCTCGTTGTCGCGACGTTCCACGTCGCACGCGCCGCAGAGCGTCGGCGCGTTGAAGCGCGTGTTGTTGTTCGCCCGGTCGAGCAACACCGTGCCGCCGATCAGGTCGGTCGCGAACGCGCCGGTGCGCGACGAGAAACGCCGCGCCGAGTAATGCCCCTCGATGAGCGCGTGGCTGCCGGCCATCCCCTGGTACTGCGCCGCGACCAGCGACTCCGGATCGTCGCGCGTCGTCAGGCTCGCCTCGTCGTAGATGTTGTTGTTGAAGCGGACGTTCGTCCCGTGCGTGTCGATCCCGAAGTACGACACCACGACGTTGTGCCCCGGCAGCGGCTGCGCCGTCAGCTTCCCCTCGTAGCGCTTCTGGTCGTTCCCCTCGGTGTAGCTGATCGCCGGTGCGCTCGCGCCGGGGATGGCCACGGTTTGGCGCGCGGTGTCGTTCTTCGCCCAGCGCGCGGCGGTGAAGAACCAGAGGCGGTCGCGCAGGACGAAGCCGCCGAGGGTGCCTTCCCAGACGTGGCTGAGGGAGGTCTCGCGAGCTTCGCCGGCCGGTGTCTGCGCCGACCAGCGCGGGCTGCTCAGCGAGTCGCGCAGCGACGCCGCGAGCTGGTTGCCGCCCGAGCGCGTGATCGTGTTCACCACGCCGCCGCTGAAGCGGCCGTACTCCGCGGAGATCGCGCCCGTGAGGATCGTCGTCTCCTGGATCGCGTCCTCCACGTACATCGGCCGCATCTGGCCGCGCGTGTTCTCCGTGACCACGACGCCGTTGACCAGCACCAGGTTGTCGTAGCCCGGCCCGCCGGAGATCTGGAGCTGTCCGTTCGACACCGCGTTCGCCGTGACGCCCGGCGCGAGCTGCGCGGTGGCGAGCTGGTTGCGCTGCACCGGCAGCCGCTCGATCGCCGCGAGCGGCAGGCTGGTCGAGACCTGCGGCGAGTCGAGCACCGCCGGCGCGTCGGCCGTGACGACCATCGTGTCGGAGCCCGGGGCGAGCTGCATCGCCACGTCGACCCGTGCCGGCTGCGACAGCCGCAGAGTCGTGCGGTCGGCGACCGGGAGGAGCTGCGCGCGGCTGAACTGCAGCGCGTACTCACCGGGCGGCAGCGCGGGGAAGTGGTAGCCGCCGTTCTCCCCGCTGACGGTGGTACGCGTCCCCTGCAGCGCCGGCGAGGAGATCGTCACCGTCACCCCCGCCAGCGGCTCTCCGCTGACCGTCACGGTGCCGGAAAGCGATGCCGTCGTCTGCGCGAGCGCAACCGCCGCCACCAGCAGCATCGTGGCAACCAGCAGCGTCATTCGTCCCATAGGTCCCATCCGTCCCGTCCGTCCCATTGGTCCCATCAGTGATGCTTCAGCGTCGTCGTCCCCGGCACCACCCGCACGAGCTGCATCATGCCGCGGTCTTCGTGCCCCAGGATGTGGCAGTGCAGGACGAAGCTGCCCGCAAAGTCGACGAAGCGGCTGCGGATGCGGATGAAGCCCCAGTCCTTCTCCACCGACTTGCCGGTCTCCGGATCGATGACCAGCAAACCGTTCGCGGTCTTCGCCCCCGGGATCAGCATCACGTCCTGCCATACGCCGTTGGTTTCGCGCTTGTACGTCTTCGCCGGATTCGTCGGGTTGTTCGGATCGAACACCTCGACGACCTGGAACGGATTGACGTGGATGTGGAACGGATGCGCCACCGACGTCGTGTTCACGATCGTCCACTCCTCGGAATCCCCGAGGATCATGGTCTGGTAGTACTTGCCGTCGCTGAACTGCTCCTCGTCGATCATCCAGTAGGGGCCGCGGTTGACGTTGATCTCGATGGTCTTCGCGTCGTCGCCGCTGCCGACGACGACCGGGAACGGCATCGTCTTCGAGGCCGGATGCGTGCTGCCCTGCGTGGCCGGACCGTTCTTCAGGCGGAATGGTTCCCAGTCGAAGCTGAGATGGCGCTCGCGGCGCGGCTTCGGGATGTCCTTGAGGAACCGCGGGAACTGCAGGTACGTCTCGTCCTTCGAGCCGTCGGGGAACTGCTGGTCGAGCGCCGCACCGCAGACCGTGAGGTTGACGATGCCCCCCAGCTCGTACGAAGCGCTGGTGGTGCCTTCGGCGAGTTGCGGCGCCTGCACCAGGATGTCGATGCGGCCGCCCGGCGCCAGATCGAACTGCGTACCGTTGCCGTTCGCATCGCGCACGGTCAGCGGCTGGTCGTTGTAGTTCGTGCGGTTGAACTGCACGCCGTCCTGCGCGATCTGGCGGAACAGCGGCAGCGGCGAGACCGCCGCGCCTTTCGGCCCGGTGAACTTCGCCGCGTTGATCGTCGTCTGCACCTGCGCGTTGACGATGCGCCACAGCTGGATCTGTCCCGGCTGCATCACGATCGTCGGCGCGGCCTGCGCGACCGTGGCGCTGGCCGCCGTGACCTGCGTGCCGTTGACGGTCTTCGTCCGCGCCTTGCCGCCCGGCCGCTCCAGGTTCGGCTGATCGGTGAACTGCTGGACGATCAGCACCTTCTCGTTCTGCTTCAGGTCCGGGTAGAGGTTCAGCAGGTCCTTGTCGTATTGCCCTTCGATGAGCAGCACGCCGGCGAGGCCGTTGAACAGGTTGATGGACGTCGAGCCGTGCTTGTGCGCGTGGTACCAGTGCGTGCCCGGAGCCTGTCCCATCTCCAGCCCTTCGCCGGTGGGCAGCTTGAAGCAGTTCGGATACGCGCCGACGAAGTACGGCGGCCAGTGTCCCTCTTCGATCTCGGCCTCGTTGGCGGGCGTGAGCTGGTTCGCCAGCGGCAGCGCCGGCACGTCCTTCCCGTTGGGGTCCTTCACCGGGCCGCGCGTTCCTTTCCAGATCGCGTTGAGGTCGTACTCGCGCACGAGCTTCGCCTGCAGGTCGCGGTACGAGGCGGGGACGTGCTCCCACGTCACCGGCCCCTCGTGCTGTTCGCACTGCGCGAAGACTTCGCGGAGGATCGGCTCGACGTCTTTGTCCGAGAGGTTCGGGTTGGGACGCACCTGCACCAGGACGTTGTCGCCGAACGCGTCGGGGGTGATGTGCGTGCCGTGGAAGTGCAGGTTGGCGCTGCTGGAGGCGTGAAAGCAGTTCGGGAACGAATCGCCGCGCGTGCCGGGATACCAGTTCGGATCGGGCGTTTTTCCTTTGGGCGCGTTGGAGGCCTGGTCGCAGCCGTCGGTGGCTCCGGTCTCCGCGTTGTCGAGCGTGAGGCCGGGGAAGGCGTCGACGCGGACCTGGTTGAGCATCGTGATCTCGACGCGCTCGCCGATGCCGACGCGCAGCGTGGGGCCGGGGAGGAGCGAGGCCGTCTCGCCGGTAGGCGGCCATGTGGTGCCGGCCTGCTGATCGACGCCTTCCAGGTAGCGCATCATCGGCTTCTGCTGGCCGGTATTGGTCGGCAGGTTCTTGCGCGCGTTGGTGATGCGGATGATGCCCTTGAGCTTCCCTCTGACGCTGCGGATCTCGCCGATGGCGCGCAGCGTTTCGACCGCGCACGGTGCCGTCTGCGCGCGAAGGGAGAAGGGGATCGAGCCGGCGAGGAGGCCGGCCGACGTGGCGGCGGCCGCGGTGGCGACGAAGCGGCGGCGGGTGACGCTGGTGCTGGATTCCGAATCGTGTTTCTTCATCGACGCTCCTGGTGCCTCTCCGGCACTAAAAAGTCAGCGTGCCCGAGCCGTCATTCGGCGCGAGTCCGTCCACGTACGTGACCGAGTCTCCGGCCGAGTAGCCGGAGAAGTTGACCGCGGCGGACGTCGCCGCCGGCTGCCCCGCGACCGCGGGCGGCAAGGCATGGAGGATCCAGTAGTCGGCGGCCTGCCCCTCGAGGGTCGGCTGATGCGCGGCGTCCGGATCCTCGTTGGCCCACACGACGAAGTCGCTGGTGACATCGAGCTTGAGAGGGGACGGGTCGTAGACCACCTTCCCCTCGACGCGTTTGATGCTGATCGTTGCCATGACTCTTTCCTTTCGCCGCGCCGCGGCGGGAAACATAGAACGGCTCCGCACCGACGCGCGCCGTCAGACCGGGGTTTCCGTGAGGACGAATTGTTGAGGGCTGGACCTGCACCAGTATGGTTCCGTAAGCAGCGGAAGGCAAGGCGAGGCGGGCAGGGGATCGGAGGGACCGGGCGGCGGCGCGTTCTGATCGACTGCCGGGCGCGCAAGTGCCGTTTCCTCTGCGCCGTGCGCCCTCACCCGGCCATTCGCGCGTCTCCCCGCAAAAGCCGGGGCGAGGGGCGACGGGGGTGCTTCGCGCCGCCCGAAAAGCCCCATTCGTCCTATCGGTCCTATCGGTCCTATTCGTCCTATTTCGTCCTATGGTCCTATCGTTCTTACCCCGTTCGCGGGCACGTTCCCACCGGTCTCCGCCTTCACGGGGCGGCGCTTCGCGCCCCCCGTCGCCGCTCTCCCCGGCCCTTGGGGGGGGGGATTCTTCGCGCCAGCGAAGAATCGGGTGAGGGGGCGCGGCATACCAGAAAGGCAACCCTCGCGCTCGAACTCGCGAAGTTCGCGCTCGAACTCGCGAAACTCGCGCTCGAACTCGCGAAACTCGCGCACGAACTCGCGAAGTTCGCGCACGAACTCGCGAAGTTCGCGCTCGAACTCGCGAAATTCGCGCTCGGACTCGCGAAGTTCGCGCTCGAACTCGCGAAGTTCGCACTCGAACTCGCGAAGTTCGCACTCGAACTCGCGAAACTCGCGCACGAACTCGCGAGATTCGCGCTCGGACTCGCGAAACTCGCGCTCGGGCTCGCGAGATTCGCGCTCGAACTCGCGAAATTCGCGCTCGAACTCGCGAAGTTCGCACTCGAACTCGCGAAGTTCGCACTCGAACTCGCGAAGTTCGCGCTCGGACTCGCGAAGTTCGCGCTCGGACTCGCCAAGTTCGCGCTCGGACTCGCGAAATTCGCGCTCGGACTTGCGAAATTCGCACTCGAACTCGCGAAATCCGCACTCGAACTCGCGAGATTCGCGTTCGGGCCCGCGAATCTCGCGCTCGGGCTCGCGAACCTCGCGTTCGGGCTCGCGAAGTTCGCGCTCGGACTCGCGAGATTCGCACTCGGACTCGCGAAGTTCGCGTCCGGATTCGCGAAGTTCGCACTCGAACTCGCGAACCTCGCGTTCGGGCCCGCGAATCTCGCGCTCGGGCTCGCGAACCTCGCGTTCGGGCTCGCGAAGTTTGCTCGCGGGCCCGCGAAATTCGCGCCTCCGGATTGTAGGATGGCGTCCATGGGCTCCGTTGTGGGGCCAGAGCTTTGCTCTCGCCACCTGAAATGCCGCGCTCTACCTCTGGTGGAGCGCGACGGCGATCAGTGTGGTGCGTTGTGGGGCCAGAGCTTTGCTCTCGTCACCCGAAATCCGTTGTGGGGCCAGCGTTGTGGGGCCAGAGCTTTGCTCTCGCCACCCGAAAGGTCTCCGTTGTGGTCCGTTGTGGGGCCAGAGCTTTGCTCTCGCCACCCGAAATGCCGCGCTCTACCTCTGGTGGAGCGCGACGGCGATCAGCGACGTGGATCAAAGCTCTGGCCCCAACGGATGATGCGAGAGCCCATCAGGGTCACACCTTCTTTCTTCTCACACGGCTGACGGTCTCCGTTGTGGGGCCAAAGCTTTGCTCTCGCCACCCGAAATGCCGCGCTCTACCTCTGGTGGAGCGCGACGGCGATCAGCGACGTGGATCAAAGCTCTGGCCCCAACGGATGATGCTGGCCCCAACGGATGACCCGAGAGCCCATCAGGGTCACACCTTCTTTCTTCTCACACGACTGACGACATTCCAACACGTGTAGACGGCGCCGCGGAGAACACCGAGGTCCTGGTCTCGCAGCCAGCGACCGTTGCTGGGGGCCAGAGCTTTGCTCTGGAGTAAAGCTCCGTGTCAGAGCTTCTCTCTGTCCCGTGCCTCTGCAGATCCACCAGTTGTAGACCGCTCCAGGTGCAGTCTGGCCCGGACAGTCTCGATCGCAAACCGAGTATCCGACCAGCGTTGAAGAGTGCGAGCAGTTGAGGGGAGCGTTCGGGGTCACGGGCGGTTGTTAGAGGCGCGTAAGTGTCACTGTTTGAGTGACTTACGGCCGCTCGCTTAGCTTGAGGCCACTGGGTCACACCTTCGCTCTCTCCACAACCGGCTGCACTCCACCAGTTGCGCGAGGCGAATCGTGGTCACAGCTTTGCTCCTCTCCTCCATCGCGTAGCCAATCTACCTGCTGTGGAGCGATTGGCGGGTGCGAAGCCGTTCAAAGGTGCGGCTTAGCTCTCGCTCAATCCGACGCGCGGGTAACGAGGTGCACACGAACTCGCGTGGCGCAGCTTAATGGCCGGCATCCGTGCGGGAAGACACGGCGCGTACACAATCGTGCTCGACTCTGGAGGACAGATCGTAGCGATAAGATTGGGGATCTTCAGGCCCGCAACACGCGGAGCGCCCCGTCGAGGTGCGCGAGCAACGCCGCGCTGGTGCTGAACTCCGCCTCGCATCGTCGGATGAGCGTCGAGACGTAGCCTTCACTGCGCAGCCGGAGCGCGGCAGCGATCGTTCGCAACGTGAGCAGTCCCTCCTGCCAGCCGAGCCATGCGATGAGCCGGCGAAGAGCGCCACCTTCTGCCGAACGTACGCTCTCTCTCGGATGGCGGGTGATCCTGGCCACTGCGGTGACGATATCCGCCATCGTCGGCCGTCCAACGGCGCGCTGCGACAGAGGATGATCGGTCGACCGCGGCCGCGACTCCACGATCTCCCGCATTTCTCGCCGC
>DASVEE010000026.1:0-24327 GCA_036380735.1 Thermoanaerobaculia bacterium
AGGGATCTGTGCGGGGGAACACGGCATTGCAGTATTGCCACTTACCCCCACACAGTTCCCTCACCCGCCTCCCCCACCCGAGCCCCCCACGGCGGGATTCGGGATGACACAGCTGGGACGGCGCGGTTGGTGGGCCACCCCTTGTGTCATCCCGAAGTGCCCGTATGGGTGTGCCGGTCGGGGGAGGGCGCTGAGGGATCTGTGCGGGGGAACACGGCATTGCAGTATTGCCACTTACCCCCACACAGTTCCCTCACCCGCCTCCCCCAGCCGAGCCCCCCACGGCGGGATTCGGGATGACACAAGGGGGGGCGCACAGCCAGCTTTCAGCGCAGACCCATACGTCCCGCAGGTCCTATAGGTCCTATAAGTCCCATAGATCCCATAGGTCCCATAGGTCCTATTCGTCCCATAGGTCCCATTCGTATCGGTCCCTACTTCTTCCCCACCAGCTTCGCCACCGCGATGGCCAGTTCCACCGGCTCCACCGGTTTTTTCATGTAGGCGTCGAAGCCGGCGGCCAAAATGCGGTCGCGGTCTTCGGGGCGGCCGAAGGCCGTCAGGGCGAGGACCGGCCTTCTCGACAGCGGCTCCGGGAGGAGGCGGAACTGCTCGAGGAAGGCGAAGCCGTCCTGGTCGGGCATGGCGATGTCGCAGATGACGGCGTCGGGGACCTTTTCGCGGAGGAGGTCCATCGCGCGCTCCACCGACTCGGCGAGCAGCACCTTCGCGTGGCAGCGGCGCATGATCGACCGCAGCATGTCGCGGGTGAAGAGCTGGTCGTCGATCACCAGCACCGTCGAGCCTTCGAGCGACGGCAGCAGCGCCGGATCGGGGACCGCCGCTTCGATGAGCGCTTCGACGTTCTGCTCGGTGCCGCGGGGGCCGCGCTCGAGGACCGGCAGGTCGACCGTGAACGTGGCGCCGCGTCCTTCTCCTTCGCTGCTCGCGGTGATACGGCCGCCGTGCAGCTCCACCAGGTAGTGCACGATGGCGAGGCCCAGCCCCAGGCCGCTGTATTCGCGCGTGGTGGAGCTGTCTTCCTGGCGGAACGTCTCGAACACGTGCGGCAGGAACTCGGGGGAGATGCCGCGCCCCGAATCCTGCACCACGATGCGCACGAGCGAGCCCGCGGGGGAGATCGCCAGCCGCACGGTGCCGCCGCGCGGCGTGAACTTGATCCCGTTCGAGAGGAGGTTCCAGATGACCTGTTGCAGACGGTTCGAGTCGCCCGCGATCGACGGGACCTCGGGCGCCAGGACCGTCTCGATCGTGACGCCTTTGGCCGTCGCGGCGGGACGCACCGTCGTCAGCGCCGCGTCGGCGATCTGGCGGATGTCGACCGGCTTCGGGTCGATGCGCAGCTTGCCGGAGATGATGCGCGAGACGTCGAGGATGTCGTCGATGATCTGTGCCTGCGCCTGCGCGCTCTGCTCGATGGCGGCGAGGCCCGTCCTGAACTCGTCCTCGTCGAGGCCCATGCGCAGCATGCGCGCCCACCCGAGGACGGCGGTCATCGGCGTGCGGAGCTCGTGGGAGAGGGTGGCGAGGAACTCGTCCTTCGCACGGTTCGCTTCCTGCGCGCGGCCGTAGAGACGCGCGTTCTCGATGGCGATCGAGGCGCGGCGCGCGAACTCCTCCGCATGCGCCAGGTCGATCTCCGTGAACCGGCGCCAGGAGGAGGAGACGAAGGTGACGGCGCCGAGCATCCGGCCGCGCGCGCGCAACGGCACGATCATCGACGAGCGGAGGCCGAGCTCGCGCAGGATGCGCAGGTGCTCCTCGTCGACCGCGGCCGCCGCGATCATGGCATCGGGGATGTCGGAGATGAGATCGGACTTGCCGGTGCGCATGACCTGCAGGACGCGGTCGGTGCGCGGATCGGGTGGATACCGCTCCCGCAATTCGTGTGCGAGCGCCACACGCGCCGGCGAGACGTGCGCCACGGCCAGACGCCGATACCCTTCATGGTCGTCGGCCACGTCGACCGCGCACCAGTCGGCGAGGTCGGGCACGGCCACGCGCGCGAGCGTCGCCAGCGTCGTTTCGTAGTCGAGCGACGCGGCGAACAGCTCGTTCGCTTTCGCCAGGAACGCCAGATGGTCTTCGCCCGTCTTCCGATCGTGGATGTCGGTCGAGGTCGTGACCCACTCCACGACGTTGCCGTCGTCACCCAGGACCGGGACGCCTTTCGAGGCGAACCAGCGGAAGACGCCGTCGGCGTTCCGCAGGCGGAAGGTCTCCTGAAACATGGTGCGGGAGCCGAGCGCCTCGCGCCACGCCTCCACCACGCGCGGCCGGTCGTCGGGATGGACCGCCTCGGCCCACCCGTGTCCCTGCATCTGCTCCACCGTATGACCGGTGATCGCACGCCAGGAAGGGGAGTCTTCCGCGAAGGAGCCGTCGGCCGTGGCGATGCTGACCGCCTGCGGCGTTGGCGTGGCGAGGACCAGCGAGCGATAGCGCCGCTCGTTGCGCGCGAAGAGGGCGCGGTCGCGCTGCAGCGTCTCGTAGAGGCGCGCGTTGTCGATGCCGACCGCCGCCTGCGCCGCGAGCCCTTCCGCGATGCGCACTTCGCTCTCCGTGAAGATCCCTTCCTCCTCGTGACCGAAGAAGAGACCGCCGAGCACTTCGCCGGTGCGGGCGACGACCGGGACCGCCAGGTAGCTGACGACGGGGAGGTGCCCCTCCGGCATGCCGTGATGCGGCGGCATCGTGCCGTAGCGCGGATCGCGGCGGATATTGGCCGAAACGACGGTGCCGGTGCCTTCGAACGTCGGCGCGAAAATAGGCGTGTTGCGCGGCATCGGGAACTTCGAGAACGCTTCGCGCGGCACGCCGGAGATCGTGTAGAGCATGTACGACTCGCCGCGGTCGTTGAGGACGTTGTAGAAGAAGGCGCCGAACTGCGCGCCCGTCAGCTCCGTGGCCGCGTCGGTGACGCTCTGCACGAGCCGCTCGAGGTCGAGCTCCGCCGAGACGACGCGCGTGACCTCGGTCAGCCGGTCGATCTTGTGTGACCGCAGCGCGGCCGACGCGATCTGCGCGAAGATCCGCCCGACCTGCGCGTCTTCCTCATCGAAGGTGCGCTGCTGGTGGTAGTAGCTGACCAGCGATGCCGATCCTTCGCCGAACGCGTGCAGCGGCACCACGAGTATCGACCGGATGCCTTCGGCCGCATAAAGCTCCCGCCGCGAGCCGAGATTCGGCGCGAGGTCGACATCCTCGATCGTCAGCGGCTGCAGCATCGCCAGCCGCGACTCCTGCACGGCCGTCACCGACGTGAACTCCTGCGACAGGCCGCGCGACGCCGCGATGCGCCACATGTGCTCGCGCGAGTTGTGCGTCCACAGCGCGTGCGCATCGGCCGGGTAGAGCTTCTCCGCCGCGTCGAGCAGCCGCTGGACCACGTCCCGGCTGGAAAGTTTCTGCTCGAGCAGGGCGGAAGCCGCTTCGAGCGCGTCGAGAAGCCTGCGGCTCTCCGCGGGTGGCGCAATGTCGATGGGGGTGGCGGTACTCATTGCTCTGCGGAAGAGGCTGGATGCAGGGGAGGTGCCGTGTAGGGGGAAGGGGGGGAGGGGGGAACGATAGGACGGATAGGACCTATAGGACAGATAGGACGGATGGGACAAAGGCGTCAGAGTTGCGGGGTACTGCCAGCGGCGGCCTTTGTCCTATTCGTCCTATCTGTCCTATAGGTCCTATTTGTCCTATCGTCCTCTCCCCCCCTCACCTCGCCACCCCCGGCATCCTCACCACAAACCGCGCCCCCCGTCCTTCCCCGTCACTCTCCGCGCTGATCGTGCCGCCGTGCAGCCGGACCAGTTCGGCGACGATCGTCAGGCCCAGGCCCAGGCCCGATTGGGTGGCGGCGGCGTCCGCCTGTTTGTAGCGGTCGAAGATGTGCGGCAGTAGCTGGGGGCTGATGCCGCGGCCGGTGTCTTCGACTTCGATGCGGCAGTGGCCCTCCTCGCTCGCCAGGCGCACGGTCACGCGTCCGCCGCGCGGGGTGAACTTGAGTGCGTTCGACAGCAGGTTGTCCAGCACCTGACGCAGGCGCTGCCGGTCGCCGAGGACCACGCAGTCGTCGTCGATGAGCTCCACGCTCAGGGCGATCCCTCCCTGCGTCGCCACGGGCACGGCGGCTTCCACCAGCGAGTCGATGAACGGCGCCAGCTCAATGGCCTCGCGGTCGAAGCGCAGCTTTCCCGTGCTGATGCGCGCAAAGTCGATCAGGTCGTCGACGAGCATCTGCAGCACGCCCGCGGCGTCTTCGATCATCCGTCCCGCGGAGGTCGCGTCGATCGCGGCGATGTTGAGGAGCTGAGCCCAGCCGCGAATCGTCGTCAGCGGAGCGCGGAGGTCGTGGCTGACGCGCGCCAGCATGTATTCGCGGGCGCGGTTGCGGTCCTCGAGCTGCCGCTCGATCGTCTCGCGCTCGACGAAGGAGCCGAGGATCACGCCCAGGCCGCCGGCGAGGACGATGAACTCCTGGTCGCGCTCGCGCACTTCGCGGCTGAACAGCTCGCACGCGCCGATCGTCTCGTGCCCCTGCACGATCGGGAAGAAGACGGCGCTGCGCAGCCCGAGCCCGGCGAACAGCTCGCGCCGGGTGAACTGCGGCGCGGCGGCGACGTCGGCGATCCAGATCGGGGCGCCGCTCGCGAAGACCTCGCCGAGGATCCCTTCGCCGCGGCGGAAGCCGCGCAGCGGAGCTTCGACGTCGAAGACGCCGAGGTCGCCGCCGGGACCGTTCCACGACCCGATGTGGCGCAGGCAGTCGGAGCTGTCGACGAGCCAGAGCGCCCCCGCGTCCCAGAAGAGCTGCTCGCCGAGGGCCGCGAGGAAGCGCGGTGCCGCCTCGGCGATCGTGCGCTCCTCCGTCAGGACCAGCATCGCCGCCGTCTGCGCTTCGATACGGCGCTCGCGCTGCTTGTCCGGGGTGAAGTCGCGCGAGATCTTGATGAAGCCGACCGGCGTCTCTCCCTGCCGCACGAGCGTCGTGATGCCGGTGAGGTAGCGCGCGGAGCCGTCGCCGCGCTGGTGCCACCGCTCGTCGACCGTCGACCCGTGCGTCAGGGCCTGGGCCAGCTCCTCCTCCGCCGCCTTCTGTTCGCGATCGCGCTGCGTGAAGAGCACGGCAAAAGGCTTCCCGACCACTTCCTCTTCGCTGAAGCCGTAGATGCGGGCCGAGCCGGCGTTCCACGTGCGGATCGTGCCGTCGAGCGCGATCTGGAAGACGCTGTAGTCCTGCAGCCCGAGGATGATCTCTTCGGTTGTCAGCGGCAGCGTAGGCATCGGCTGAGGGTGAGCGATAGTCGTGCCTGTTCCTATGGGCGCGGCCGCGGAGACGGTGTGTCGGGCCGCGGAGACGGTGTGTCGGGCCGCGGAGGCGGTGTGTCGGGGCGCGGAGACGGTGTGTCGGGGCGCGGAGACGGTGCGTCGGGGTGCGGAGACGGTGCGTCGGGGCGCGGAGACGGTGGGTCCGCGCCGCGGAGACGGTGCGTCGGGCCGCGGAGACGGTGTGTCGCGCCGCGGAGACGGTGCGTCGGGCCGCGGAGACGGTGTGTCGGGCCTCGGAGACGGCGCGTCGGGCCTCGGAGACGGTGCGTCGCGCCTCGGACGCGGTGCGTCGCGCCTCGGACGCGGTGCGTCGGGCCTCGGACGCAGTGCGCCGGGCCTCGGGCGCAGTGCATCTCGGCCTGCCGCATGCCGGCCTCATGTGCCTCTTGACATCCGGCAATTTCGGATCTAAATTTTTAAGCCTTGGGTCGAGGATCGAAAGATTCTCGGCTTAGGCGGCGAACGGGTGAGACGACAGCGCTGGTAAGTGCGAATGTTCTCATCCCTGCGGAAGTCGAGCGAGGCTCCTTCCGCCGCGGGCTCTGGAAGTGTGCGCACTTTCCAGAAACATCAACCTGGAACAGGCGGCGCGTCGCCGACTGCTCCAGCCGGTGGTCGCCTGCGCCTCGTGCACGAAGTGCTCGTCGTCCCCACCGGCCATGCTCGCAGTTCAGGAGAGAGAACATGGCTACACAGAATCAGAATCAGAATCCCCGGAGCTCCAATGCCGCCGCTGTGGAACTTCCGCAGCCGTTACCGACGCTCGAGCCCGAAGCGGTGGTCGAGCAACTGCGCGCCATGCGCGGCCAGATCCAAGAAGTGACACCGCTCAGCCGCGCCGAGCGAGATTTGCTGCGCCGCCGGGCGAAGGCATCCAACGAGGTGCTGCAGGCGTCGATCAACATGATCGGCCAGCACGACCAGGTCTCGCTGGCGGTCGCCCAGCCGGCGGAGGGCGTGCGCCGGCTGTTCGAAGACGCCAACCGCTGGTCGGCGGTGGAGGACGAGCTGCGGATGATGCTCCAGGGCGTCGCCGGCGCGAACCTCGTGCGGCGGGAGCGCGTCGCGCTCGTCGCCACGCAGGCCTACAACATCGGTACGCAGTTGGCGCGCGATCCGGCCAACGCCATGCTGCGGCCGCAGTTGGAGGAGATCAAGCGGTTGAAGCGCGTCACGCGCCGCAGAAAGAGCGGCGAGCCGGCGCCGGCGCCGTCGTCCGTCACGTCCGTCAATCCGAAGCCGTAAACTTGTGATGGGAGGGAGACCGGGCGCGTTCGCGCGCCCGGTCATTTCGCCCGCGCGCGATCTACGCCATCTAGAGGAGCACGCCGATGAAAAACGAAGATCCCGAGTTGCAGTCCATCCGAGACGACTGGGAACGACGAATCGAGGACGCGTACCTGCGGATCCGCGCCGGCTTGCCGCCGGAGCCGTGGCTGCCGCACCTCCCGACGCTCACCGGCATCCGCCGCCAGGTCCGCCGCGCCCGTGCCGGCATCGTCAAATCCGGCAATCCGCGCATCCCGACCGCCGCGTGGGCCGACACCATCGAGCAGGGCATCGTGATGAACATGCTCCTGCGCGAGGAGCAGCGGAAGGAGATCGAAGAAGAAAAGCGCCAGGGCGCCGAACGCCTGCAGCGAATCCTCGACTACAACCGCTCGTGGATGGAGGTCTACCACGCCCTCAAACGCTTGCCGGAGGCCAACGACCCCACGACGGAGGTGGGCGCGCAGGTCCTCTCCATGAAGCGCGAACTCAGAAAGCTGCGCGGACGCCCCAAGAAAAGGGGGAAGGGTGGGGCGAAGGGCGATGGCGGTGCTGATGCGAAGTGAACGTCAGGGACAACGGTGATGGGATGAGGGGACGAATCACACCTGTCCCAAACGGCTCTGTTCCGATGGGCGCCGCTGCCCACGTGTCATCCCGAATCCCCGCCCACGACGCCGAAGGCGGCGCGGCGGGGTGAGGGACCTGTGTGGGGGAAGCACGGCATAGCAAATGGTGTACTTCCCCCCGCACAGATCCCTCACCCTCCTCCACCTCCCGCCCCCCATACGGAGGGTTCGGGATGACACAAGGGCGGTGCGCCGGGGCTGTTGATTTCGTTCTACCGGACCATCTATCCGTGGCTTCGCCCACCTGCCACGATCTCTTCCTCCGCCCGGACCCTGCCCCCGCTACAACCACCCCATCCCAATGCGCAGCGCCGGCACTTCCTTCCCCAGGTCATCCAAATGCGCGGCCGCTGCCGCCTCCAACTCCCGAGCCAGCACGTCATCGACCGACGTCCCCGCCTTCCGCGCGAGCGCGGCGAAGAGATCCCGCTGATAGCGCGGTAACCGCACGTGCATCAGCACGAGGCGAACGTCCTCCGGCAGCACCGCCGCCGCGTCCTCGCCCAGCGCGTCCTCGATGGCCGTCTGATCCCAAAGCCGCATCGCCGCCGCGATCAATTCGTCGCGGCCGACGCGCCACTCCTCCGCGATCCGAACCGCTACAATCTCCCCATTCGCAATGGCCTGCTCGACGTCCGCCACCGCTAAGCCCAACAACTCCGCCGCCACCCGCAAATCGGCGGAAGCCGGGGGTGTGAGAAAGAGGCGACGAATCTGGCTGGGAGAGGGTTGGCGCATGGCTGTCTTGTTTCTCCTGATACCCGAAAGAGTATCAGAGACAGCGAGTCTGCGCAAGCGGGATGTTGCTTCGTGACCCCGAAGACCCAACCCGAAGGAGAGATCTTCGGCCGCCGTCTCCGCGAGCTGCGCCTCGAGCGCGGCCTCACCCAGGACGCCCTCGCCGAACTCGTCGCGACGAGCAAACCCTTCATCAGCGACATGGAGCGAGGCGTGAAGGTCCCGAGCCTGACAATGGTGCTACGGCTGGCCGATGCGCTGGAGTGTCGGGTGGTGGAGTTGGTGGAGATCTTCGACGAACACCGGCGGCTCCCATAGTTTGCCCAGGCGAGGTCGCCGGCTTTGCGTGAGCGCCGGGGCGACGAAGCCCTCATCTTCGGACGTCACCTGCGCGAGCTACGCCTCGCCCGCGGCCTCACGCAAGCCGACGTCGCCGAGCGCTGCAGCACGATGGTCCCGGTCATCAGCAACCTCGAACGAGGCGTAACGATCCCCACCCTCAGCACCCTACTTCACCTCGCCGACGCTCTGGAGTGCACGATGGGGGAGTTGGTGGAAGTGTTCGACGGGGAGAGGCGGCGGCGGTAAGAGCGCGCCGTCCACGGAACGGCATCGTCGGCGCGCCAGTTGCCACACCTGGTGTCGACGCCTGATCTACCCCCACGTCACCGGAACGGCGTGCGAGGTGGTCGCACCCCTCTGGAACCGGTACGACGAGTATCGCGACACAACGTCTCCCCACGGCCCCGGATACTAGATCTCAAACGGAGCAATCGCGGCGCTGTCGATATACTCGTTCGGCGGATGCACGATGGCCCAGTGGCCAGCACTTCGCTCAGCTCTCGTCGGACTCTGGCGTGTCCGTCGGCGCCTTAGAGGCGGCAAGGTCGGCGGCAATAGTTTCGAGCTCCATCACAATGTGGCGAGCATTTCGAGACAAGCCCGTGCGCGGGTCCCCTCGCCGGCCGCCTCTCGCTATGTGAGACATAGGGGCTAGAAGCCGGCGCACAGCTTGCGCCGTCTCATCATCAGGTGAACGCAGGCGCGCGACTCGAGCTAGGTGCAGCATGCCCATAAAGAGATCATCCCAAGCTGGATGGTCGAATTCTCTCTCCCGCTGACGATCCGACGATAGTCGCCGCGTGAGAGCGAGAACTTCTTCAAGAAGGTCACGCTCGGACCGTCGATCTTCTGTGTCCGTATCGTTCACCGTGGATAGCTCGGCCGTTACCTGCTCCGCTAGCTTCGGCCACCACATTGCGAAGACGCTCTCCAGAACATCGGGCGCTAACGCGGACTCGCCGAGTTCACTGTTGATCATTTTCATGACCCGTTTCATTTCGTCCTGAGAAAACTGCGCCGACTGAAATTGGACCAGTGGCCCCTTCACGTCGGTAGGTTCGAGACTCCCGAAGAGCAGCGGACATACTTTCGATCGTTCCAAATTTTTCGCGAGCGCACCGGCTTCGAACAGGAGCCACGGAGCTTCCTGATTTTCAGGTGTGATTACGAGCAAGCCGATGCGACTCGCTTCCAGTTCCTTCGCGATCTCTGACGACCAGCGTGAGCCCTTCGCCACATCATCCGGACTGAAGTACGGTCGCACCGCTTGCAATACACTCGGAAGCCATCTGCGCAAAATATCGGCAATCGCGCGGCTCCGGTCGCCGGACCAGCTGATGAATATTTTCATGGCGTTCTCCTAGGAAGTATATGCGCGATTCTACGGGAGCATGGTTTTAGAGCCAGAGCTTCGACGTACCGCCGGTCTACGTCTGGTGGAGTGCAGTGGCTGCGAAGAAGAGCGAAGGCGTGCCCCCCGATGGGCCGTTCCCAGAAGCTGCCGGTGATCGGCGCGCGTTCAGTTGGGCGGGGGCTCGCCGATCGTGCCGCTGTCAGGCCCCCGAAGAGAGTCGCGAAGGGCTTCGATCATCTGCACTACGTCATCGGCATTTCTTTCGCGAGCGGTAACGCTGATTCGCAGGCTTTCGTACGCCTGCGCGTACCGTGCGGGCGCCTCCACCCGTTGGAAGAGTTCAGCCAATCGCCTGCTCAGGTGTGCGGCTTCATCCCACAGGCCTTTGAGCAGGTAGACCTCGATGATGTCGAGTCCGACGTCTCCGGCGTCGGCCGTCATTCCGAGTGCCTCGAATGCGGCTTCCACAGCGAGAAACCCGTCCAGCGCCTGATCGATGTGACCGGCACGCCATAGGCGATAGGCCAACGTCCATTGCACGCGGATGGCCTCGGATTGATTGCCCAGCAGGTCGTACAGCGCGATGGCTTTGTTTGCGAACGCTTGCGCCAGCGCGGACCGGTCGAGGCGTGCCTCACACTCGGCCAGGTTCGCGTAAACACGAGCCAAATCTTCGGAAGCGTCGTCGCTCCCCGTGAGCTGACCGGCAATGTCCAAGAGCAGTCGCTCGGACTCGTTGAGCCGGCCCTGCTCCCCGAGAATACTCGCCCGCAGCACCATGAGCTGCTGCACGCGATACCGTTCCCCGAGCTCACTGAGGGTCGCCTCTGCGTCCATCGCGAGCTGCATGGCTTCCTCGTATCGAGTCATCACGAAGAAGACCGTCGCACGCGCTGCTTTAACGATTGCGCGTTCGAACGTAGTGGGGGAGTGAAGGTGCTCGAGGAACCTGTCGGCTTCGTCCAGTGCCGACAGAGCGCGAGGGTACTCCCCGGCAAGGCGGAAAGCGTTCGCGCGCTCCTTCGCGACGGCAGCGCGTTGGACGGCGATCGAATCCGCATCGGTGAGCCGACGGGCGACCGCCTCAGCAAAGTCGAGAAGCACGATCGCTGTCGCAAGCCGCACGTGCAGCATCGATCGCGCCCGCTCCACGACCAATTCCACCAAAGCCTCGCTCACGGCTGAGGGGTGTCGATCGAGGTACTCCAACCACTCGGAAAAGGGTCGCTCATCAAGCAGGGACAGAGCACGTACCGCGGCCGATCGATCGTGTGCCGCCGCTCGACCGCATACATCATGCACGCGGGCGGCATCGGGCATGAAGTCGTCGCCGAGCGGGTATGTCGCCGGGTCGCGGAAGAGGTCGACCAGTTCAACGTACTGCTCGACGATCACGGAGCAGCGAGCGCACTGCGTGACGTGGGCGGTGACGATCGAATCCGTTCTCCCTCCGTCAACAAACGTGAGGAGCTGCTCATCGTCGTAGTGGTCGTCGGTCATGCGTTGCCTCGTCCGGCAAGTTTCCTGGCTGACCTCATGCAGCGATAGACCATTCGCCGCGCGTACTCGACGGTCGTTCCGAAATGCGAAGCAAGCTGCGCTGACGAGTAGTCCTCCGCGTATCGCAGGCGGAGGATGTCCTGACATCTGCTCCCGAGGCGCCGCATCAAGTCCCGCAACTCGAAGCGCTTCATGAGCTGATCGGGAGCGACGGCGTCAGCTGTGGCAGCGGGAACCGTCTCACGGTCGCGCCCAGCGTTTCGCCAATACAGGCGACACCAGTTGTAGGTAGTACCCACCAGCCAGCGGCGCTCGTCCTCGACCTTCTGCCGGTTGCGTATGAACGCGACGAAGACCTCGTGAATCACCGCATCGACGTCGGCTTCCGGAACGTGATACCGGCGTTCCACGATGTACCTCAGAAGCGTGTAGTGAGCCGCGTAGGCATCGGCGACAGCGTCGGCCGGGTCGTTCGTGTTCGCCTGATGAGCAGGAGTTGTCATCGCAGAAGAAGGAGGGCGGCGAGGGGTTGTGCCGAGTATACCTGACCCCCGCCACCAAGCCCCGGCCGCGGGCGGTGTCATGAAACTCCGTCTCGTGTAACAGCTTGATGTGGAGCGGGCGCGCCCTCCCCAACAACCACCGCCAATCGCGCGGCTAGAGGAGGGTCTACTCATGTTCGAGGTCGTCATGCTCGTCGTCCTGCTTGCGAGTCGTTTTACGGTTCCAAACCCCTGATGGGGAACCGTTCAGCGGCGGGTGGAAAACGAACGCGTCCTGTTCTCTCTCCGCCCGCCGCATCTCTCGCCGAACGTGCTTGACCGCATCGGTTGGTGCCGCAGAGGTCGCGGCCGCCTCCCGGAGGTACGTGAGCGCCCGCACGACTTCCTTACGCGCTCCGGCTCGAAGGAACAGATCGATGGCCTCACGGCAGACCCGGGCGGCCTCCTCGTGCTCGTCCATCAGGAGCAGGGCTTCCACGATGTCCAGACTGACCATTCCGCCGTCGGTGAACATCGTCAACTTCTCGAACTCGGCGCGCTCGCGTCGCAGCAACCGCAACCCTTCCTTGCGCTCCCCGAAGCGTGCCTCCGCAACAGCAAACGCCCAGCGAACGTGAATCAAGTTCACGGCATCCTTCGTCTTCGTGAAGATGTCCATGGCCTTAGTCAGCCACGTACGTGCGGCATCGCCGCTACCCAACTCCAACTCGCACCATGCCAGACTTAGCCACACGATTCCGAGGGTCTGCCGTTCCTGGCCCGCGCGCAAGACAGGAATGATCGTCAGCCACAACTCGCGGGCGTCCGCGTAGCGGTGCATGTCGGCCAACACCATCCCTTCCACGGCCTGCGCTTTCGCGACGCGGCGGTGGTCGGCAACTGCCGAGAAGAGGCTGATGGCGCGCCGCAAGGCACGGCGCGCTTCCTCGAGTCCATCGATCTTCAACAGAAGTGAGCCGCGTACGAACCACGCACGGGCGAGCTCGTGGCTGCACATCGGCACGCCTTCGAAATCCCGCTCCGCCTCGTCGAGAACCGACAGCGCATCGCGATAGAGACCGAGTTGCCGTAACACGTTGGCGCGCTCCAGTCGCGCGCGACCGAGCAGGAAAGACTTGTACGCCTGTCGTTCTGTCGTGAGTGCCTGCGCAAGATCGATCGCGATTGCGAGCAGAGCGTCGGCGTGAGCTGGCCGTTCGCTGACGTATCGACGACCGGCGAGTACGAGCATCCGAACAAGCTCCTCGCTTGGCTGCCGCGACTTCATATGAATACCCCATCGTTCGCGGGGTATTCGTTCCAGTTCCTCGATCAGGGCGGCCGTGCGCACACGTTCGGTCCTGGTCGTCCTGATGAATTGCTCGAACGCGCGCTGGTTCCAGGGTCCGGACTCTTCCGACGAAAGCTCGAACACCTGCTCGGCGCTGAGATCCTCGAGCGTGATGCGCCGAAGCGCCGACACGATGGCGGCGATCGTGTCACGCCCCGGCTCGACTTCCGCCATACGGATCTTCCGCAGGTGCTGTCTAACCGAGCCCGCCTCTGCGCTGAGTTCCTCCACAGAAATGCCGCGGCTGATCCGGATAAGTTCCAGACGCGTCAACGTACCTTTCGCTGTCTGTGGGCGTGAGCCGCTGCTTTTGATGCTCGTCGCGCTGCGCGAAGTTCGTCCGCTCCATGAACTCATGCTCTCTGATTGGAGTGTCTCGAACGCGCTTGATCCCTACCCATCGGCCGAGACGGACCATAAAGGTTCCATGCGGAAACAACTGGATGGAACTTGGCTGCTCCATTTTGACGGCCTTCCGGCGGCTTCCTAACCTGCCGACCTATACCGAATGAGAGTTCCACGCCTGACGCTGTCGCGGGAAGAAATGCTCGATGAGCTGATCGAGGTGCGGTTCGGTCTCGACGCAGTTCTCGGCGTCTTCGATTTTCCTTCCGCTGGTCCTGCTCATTCACTAGCGGTTCTGCCGGAACGCGAGATCCGCGAAGTACGGGAGAAGGTGAACACGTGGATTCAGAGAAGCCAGCACTAAGCATCGGATTAGCCGCCGTGGCGAAACCGATCGAGAGGAGGTTCGGCGGCGGGACTCTTCCTGCCTTCCGAATTGCACGCCGACGACATCTCGGCACCGACGCGGGACCACTCAAACACTCTACCCGCCTCATGCGTCAGCCGACGCCCGCCACCGAACCTCTCTCGGTTCTTCCTCGAACCCCACACCGTCAGGAGGTGAAACCCCGATGAGTCATTAAGTCCTTGACCGCCTACTGCATCGCTCCGCTCCATCATCCAAGTCAAACCCGAAAGGAATGAATCGAATGCTCAAGCGTTTCGCCCTGCTCATAGTCACCTTCATGGTTCTCTCCGTCGCGCCGTCCTCCTTCGCGGAGAGCTGGTCTCCCACGCTCATCGACGGCGGCTGTTACGATATGACCGGCAACCCGACCTACTGCGGAGACCAGACCGGCATCGGCGACTGGTGGAAGAAGTGGTTCGGCGGCGGCGGCGCGGAGCAGCCCTGCCCGACGCAAGCGAGCAACTGCAGGGAGTGCCTCTCGAACTGTGAGTGCCAGTTCGAGAAAAACAAGAAACAATGCAATAACAACATCACCTGCATCCAGACCGCCACGCTCGAATTCAACGCCTGCAAAGGCGGCTGCGTCAGCGACTACGACGGCTGCTAGGCTGCACAACGATTCTGTCCGACGAACGGAGCGCCGAAAATGCGTCACACCACACTTCTCATCACGCTGTTCATTCTCGTTCACACGAGTAACGGCTACGCACAAACGCAGCGGCAGCAGCGTGAGTCGCGTCAGCACTTCCAAGTGTCGTACGGCCCTGCGAAGCTGTCGTATCGAATCACGAGGATCAGCCAGCGTCCGAACGAGACCGAGACGCGCGACTTTTACCTCGTGGAGGACAGCAACGGCGACCGGCTGATGCTGACCGACAGACGTGACTTCCTGAAGCAAACGTCCGAGCACGAAGTGTTGGATCTGGCGACGAAGGAGATCGTCCGCGCCACCGTGCAGTTTCCCTACAAATCAGCGACGATGCGCGAGACGCTCGACGAAGCGCGCAAGAATCCGATCGACGACTCCCGCCTGGAAATCACACTAGAGCTGAATGGTGTCTTCGCGACGGCGAAGGAGGCGGAGTGGGTGTCCGGTACGCAGCGGGACGCGCTGAGCAGCCTGCGTCGTGCCGCCTCTGGACAGTTCATGGAACGCATAGAGCGTCTCCGCCCGGTCCTCGGGCGAGGCGAGCTGGCGTTGTTTTGTGTCTCTCTTTTTCGGTTCGTGCTTTATCAACAAGCCTGCGGCGGTGTCTCCGCGCCGTTCGAACCCGCCGCTCCTGACTGCGCGTTTGACGCCGAGTTTGACTTCCCGTGCAGCGACCAGCAGAAGCAGAAGATCGCGACTGCGAAGGCGGCGGGAACTGACGTGACCGGAATGCGCTACTAGCAACCTCCCTTCGGCGCATCAGCCACATTCCTAGCTATATTGAGCGGGCGGCGAACGTCGTCACGTCGGCTATTCGTGTGTCTTCGCAGGCAGACGTTCGCCGCTCCGCTCCATCACGTCAGTCGAGGGCGAGCGTTGCGAACCTATCTCTATCTCATCGCGGCGGGGGTCGTTGACCGGTGGTCTGCCTTGCTTCCGCTTGCGATCACAACGGTGGTACTGGTGGCCCGGCTACTCGGCGGGAGGTCTCCGCAATTAGTCCCTCTGACCATCATCGCGCTTGCACTCACCGCCGGAACGGGACTCTTGTCGGTCGCGAATGAGGGCAGGCTGGATCTCCTGCTCGGTTCGGGTGTTCGCCGGCCGTTTGTATGGATCGTTGCAGCACTGCCTGCAATGCTAATCCCGGTGGTTGGAGGTCTCATTGCTATGAGTGCACACCGTACGGAGTCGGCGTCGAGCATGAGTAGCGTCGCAATCTCAGCCGCGATTTCGGCCGCGGCGTGCTTCAGTTTGGGCCTGCGACGACCGAGGTTTCTAGGCGGGACGTGTCTGATCGTGCTGCGGGTCGCCTGGGTTGCTGTCGACGATGGGCGCGAGATGTACAACCGCGTTCTAGCTGGCAACGCAACGGCGTGGGAGAGTCTTGCGATCGTCGCGGTTTTTCCGGAAGCGGTTGCTTCGGGCCGGATAGCGGCCGGCGCGACGCTGAGTGCATCGTTGCTCGCCGTCCTGATGCTGGTGGTGACGTTCTTCGTATTCGTGCGGAATGACTTTCAAGGCGTGGTGCAGAAATGAGCGACCTAGTGTTCCACACCGTTGTTAAACGGATTTCTCTTCCGCAGGCACTTCGCTTCAGCGGCGTGTTTCGCGCACGGAGGGTGACCGCCGTCATCGGCGGCACAACGATTTGGCGTTCAGCGATGCTGCGGCTTGCGGCTGGTCTGCTGCGCCCCGATGACGGTCGTGTGCTTGGCCCACGTGCGCTCTACTACGGCGGGTTCCCCCTGCTCCCGGCACACGGCAGCGTAAACCTTCTACGCCGCGGGCTCGGACTCGCACGCCTGGAGAACGGCGACCGGCGACTTGGTACGCTGTCGCGGTCCGAATGCCAGAGCGTCGGCTTGGACATAGCCTTCGACCTATCGCCTCCTGCGCTCATTCTTGCCGACCCTTGGACAGCGCTGCCGTTTCACGCTCGAAGTGATCTCGACCGAAGACTCGCGGCGTATGCGGCGAGTGGCCGCGTGGTCATCCTCGATTCTGAAGACGCCGACGATATCGCGCGGGTCGCGGACGATCTCGTGGTGCTCACCGCGACAGGACCGACGTTCATAAGCCGTGAATCGCGCGGAGCTGCGCGCTTCGACTCGCAGGAGATACGGGCGCTCGCGTCGAGTGCTCGTGGTGCACCCCCGCGAAGCCGTCTCATGATCTAAACCTCGGAACAGCCCGTTCCGGGGGCACGCGGGGCGGTCTACGCTTGGTAGAATGTTGTCAGGCGCAGTGAGAAGAGAGAAGGTGTGACCCCCGATGCTTACGCGCGAATGGTGGGCGTCACGTCGGGACGAGTACGACCTCTTCATCTCGGAAGTGGTTGTCGGCGAAGCGAGCATCGGCGACGCGGAGTTGGCACGTCAACGCCTCGCGCTTGCGAAAGACCTTCCGTTGCTCGCCGTCACGGAAGAGGCGGAGCGTCTCGCGCCGTTGTTGCTCCGGGCGGCCGGTTTGGCGGCTAACGCCGAGACAGACGCGTTGCATATGGCAGTTGCTGCCGTGCATGGTATGGACTATCTGCTCTCGTGGAACTGTAAACACATTGCCAACGCGACCATTCGACGCGCTATCGAAAAGCAGTGCCGGTTGTCTGGGTATGAGCCGCCGGTGATCTGCACACCTCAAGAGCTGACGGAGCGATGAATCGATGTGGGAAGATCCGATCGTAAAAGAAACACGGGCTGCACGCGAGGAGCTGTCCGCGCGGTTCAATCACGACCTGGCAGCTCTGTGCGAATATCTGCGCGAGAAAGAACGCGAGCATCCTCATCGTGTCGTGACGCTCGAACCTCGCCGGCCAGAACTCGTTGAAGCGGCAAAGAAGTAAGTCCGCTGGCGTGGGGAAGCCGCTTGGGGGCCAGAGCTTCCTTCTTCGCGCCTGAGCCCCGCGTCTACTAGACGTGGCGCCCCGCCGCGCCGTCTCTCGTTAGTCGCGATCTCGTCACGAGTGGGGGCCAGAGCTTTCGTTCTTGGCGGCAGTCTCCATTTGGTGGAAGGTTGTCAGGCGCAGTGAGAAGACAGAAGGTGTACCCCCCCGATGCTTCAGGACGAGGCCAGGGGCGGCCCTTCTCCAGCACCGCGAGTGGGATACGATCGGCTGACGGATCGCGCGGCGAGGAGCCGCCCAGGGGTGAGGGAATGAGGAAGCTGATTCTCGAGGAATGGCTGTCGCTCGATGGGTACGCCGAAGATCGACACGGGAAGTTGGACTTTTTTCCCGCAACCGCGAATGACCAGTTCTCCGATCGCGATCAGTTGAAGTTCCTCGACAGTGTCGACACGATTCTCCTCGGCAGAAAGACTTACGAGCTCTTCGTGAGTTTCTGGCCGACGGCAACCGGCGAGCAGGAGATCATCGCCGATCGTCTGAACTCGTTGCCCAAGATCGTTTTCTCGAACACGCTTCGTGAGGCGCCATGGGGCAAGTGGCCTCCGGCGCGCGTGGTTTCGGGCGACGCGGTTACGGAGATCAAACGCCTGAAAAGCGAAGAGGGGCAACACATGGTGTTGTGGGGGAGCCTCTCGCTCGCCCAGCACCTCATCGCCGCGGATCTCGTCGACGAATACCATCTGCAGATCTGCCCGACACTGGTCGGAGGTGGCCGGCAGCTCTTTCCCGATCGTCAGAGCTACGCTGCGCTGAATCGGGTGAATCTCCGAACGTACGACACCGGCGTGGTGTTTCTCCACTACGAGCCACGAAGAGACGATTAGAACGGGGCAGGCGACTGCCGCCTCGCTGCGACGCTACAGCTGACAGTTCGTGAAGCGGCTTCGGCCCGGCAGTCCGACTAGCCGGCATCGATATCTCCCGCGGCGCGAATTGGGTTCAATCGCTTCCGTTCGTCTCATTGGTGCCACAGTGCACGGCGCGAAGGGCGTCTGGGGAAATGCTCGCGTTGTCGCCGAAGCACGGAGGTTAGCGGAATAGTGTCCTCTGACCACGGCAAGCGACGGATGTGTGTCTTGACTGAATTAATAGCGACCGGCTAACATCCCACCATCGCTCCGTTCCTGAACGTCTAAGAAGGAGTACCGGGATGAAAAGCGTGGCATTGGGCCTGTTGCTGATCGCGGCCTTTGCGGCCTCGCCTTCCGACGGAAAGCGCCCCGTTCAGGCGGCACCCGGGTCACCCGATGACGTGGGGCGGAAAACGTGGGAGTGGACGCTCGAGGAACGGTTAGCGGAACGGACGAGCGCTGCTGCGGCCGCCGAACGGGTGACGCGTTACCTTCGCTCCACACAGCAGAACAGCACGCGTCGTGCGCCGAACGCTCCGGCCGAAGTGATTGACGGCAACCTGGAGCCACAGCTATTTGTCCCCACCGAACTATTTCAATCGGTCATTCGCCGCGGCTTCGTCGGCGAAACGTGGCGCGACGTGCATGTTCAGGATCTCGCCGCAGTCGGGCTGCCTCGCGATTTCTGGGAGCGGCTCGAACGTCTCGCCGGCCCCTTTGTAGAAGACCTCCGGCGCCAGGAGGCGCTCCTGACGCAGGCGAAGGATCTGGGCGCGGCCGGTCGGGAGGAGATCAACCGTCAGATCGCGGCGGAGTATCCGCTCGTGTGTCGTCACCGTGCCGAGGCACTCGCTGCCGCTCGCGCCGAGTTCGGCCCGCTGCTCGACCGCTTCATGTACGAGCACATCGCGCGCGGACAGATCATCTTCGCGACGGAACTGACGGACGGCACTCGCCTGAGCAATGAAGAGAGAGGTTGCCGATGAAATCGGCCGTTGTGCTTCGCTCGCAGTCAGAGCTTCAATGTGCCGCGGGGCGACGTCTGGTGGCGTCCAGTCGCTGCGAGGAAGAGCGAAGGTGCCACGGCACGGCACAGGAGAGCAGATGACGATGGACTTCAAGGCAAGTGTGCTTCCTCTCGTGCTATCGATGATGGTGTTTGCCGGCAATGACCTCGCGGCGCAATCGAGCAACGGCCCGAAGAAACACCCGTGGGAGTACACGCTCGATGAGCGGTTGGCGCTGCGGTTTTCAGCAACGGCGCCGGGCCGCGTTCGGACCGAGTCCGGCGAGGAGCGCCAAAGCATCGTCGGCGCCGATCATCCAGAGTTTTTCACGCCGGAAGAGCTATTTAGCAGCCTGATCGACGGCTGCTATTCCGTCGGCAACGAGGAGTTCGAGGCAGCGTGCCGTCGCCGACGAGCAGCGAAGGGATTGGAGCTCGGTTTTCCGGCAGACTTCTGGCAGGTGGTCGAACGCGAGGCTGCCGAGTACATCACGGAGATGCGGGTTGCTTATACCCCCGCTCCGCCACCGGATGACAGCCGCTCGCCTGCACAGCTCGAACGCAAGACGGACGGCCAAGTCGAACGCGAAGCGCAGCAGGCGGAGGCTGATTTTCTCCGTGTCTGCCGCGCCGGCCGACGCAGCCTGGACCGGCTACGCAGAACGTTCGGCGCCACGGAATTCGACCGGTTTCTCTATGAGGCCGTTGCGCCGAATATCGCCATCGGACGTTCCGTCAGCGCTGAAAGCGATCGCGTCTTCGCAGAGACACTGCGCAAGATGGCGAGAGGTTGCCCATGACGTTCATCCGCATCGCGACGATCACGACGGCTCTTTTGCTTGTGGCGGGTTCGAGCTGGACGGCAGATACGTACTACATCCGGGTGGATGTTGGACAGACCTACGGCTCCCTCTACAACGGCATCGAGACATGGGCACAGGTACGGGTATTCAACAACTCCGGCTCGATCCGAACTTCACACCATATCGATACGTTGCATCACGTGACTGTGTCCGGTTACGACGGCTCCTGTTGCCATGCCGACGCTTACGCCAGGTACGGATCGAGTGATACGGGCATCTGGGCGAACTCGCACTCTTTTACCGCATCCCGTGGGCTCTGTTACCGCACGGAGGCGGAAGGCGTAGATCGTGCGGGTGATCGTCAAGGTCGCGGCACAGCGAAAGACTGTGTCGCACCGCTCGCGCCTCCACCGCCGAACTGCAAAGAGCCGGCGGCCGACGGAACGTGTCCGCCAACCGGCAGCACGTGCACGGAATTCACGCCACCGGAAGAGTGCCAGTATTCGCCGATCATCATCAATAACGGTCGTGGAGGGTACCGTCTCGCAGACGCCACCGATCCCGTCATCTTCGACATCGACGGCGACGGCGCAAAGGAACGAATTACATGGACGGCGCGGCAGGAGCCTATGGCGTTCCTGGCGCTGGACCGCGACGGCAACGGCCGCATCGACGGTGGTCGCGAGTTGTTCGGTAACGCCACCCTCCTTCCGACCGGCGCGGCAGCGGCGAGTGGCTTCGAAGCACTCCGCGTCCTCGACGACGACCAAAACGGGCGGCTCGACGCAGGAGACACTGCATGGGCCACGCTCATTCTCTGGACCGACGCGGATCACAACGGAGCGTCGGAACCGGGTGAGATCGTGAAGCTCGCGGCAACAGACATCACCTCTCTCGACCTGGATAGCCACGCCTCCGGTCGGAAGGACCCTTCGGGTAATGCTTACCGTTTCAAGAGCACCCTGCATCGAGGAAACGCGGCGGAGCCTTTCTACGACATCTGGTTTGCCCGTGCCTCGGTAGTGCCGTAGCGGTTACGACGCAGTACCTGGAGAGAACCGAGAGAGGGTGCCGGCGCGATCAGGTCTTTCTGCCCGTGGTTCTGACAACCGCAACCCTCAAAGTGGCGGCGTTCGATCCGCAGGCTGTCGACCCAGCAACGGGTGAGATCCGATACGGTGACGTGACGCTAGAGGACGTGCCCTACGTCATCTATGACTATGCGTTACCACGGCATCTCCAGACCGACATCAAAATTGAGCAGTTGCCAACTGGTGATTCTGCGAACCTGTGGACTCGCCTACATATGGTGGTCGTGAATAGCCAGTCGATTGGTGACTTCCTCGCGTCGGACGTGGTAAGAGCGATCGTTGGACGTGACGCGGCCTGACGTTGGTGTGAAGCTGATGCGGCCCGGCTTCGGCCCGGCAGCCGAGCTGTCTACCGCATCGCCAGCGTAACGGCGATGCAGTTCGCGACTCGGTTCTTCGAGCGTCGTGCGCGACAACCGCCGCGCCGCTCTGCCGTAGCCACATGGCACCGAGCTGTGCAGCCCGGCGCACCCGGAATGAGCTACGATCCTCACGATGAGCAAGCGTGACATCCTTGACGAGATCCTCGCGAAGAAGGAGCGGATAGGTCATCGCGAGCTTCGAGCAGCGGCCGGTCTGCTAAAGATCAAGGAGAGTCTAGAAGATGGCCGGCCCGATCCTCTCTCTAGGTCTCTGAGTGTTGTCGCAATCGTATCGTGCGTCGAGGTGGCGACTCGCGACGCGATCGCGCTTCTGATCGACAGCGGAACACCATACGTCGAGCGTCTACCAGACCTTCTGAAGGGGGAGTCACGCTTTAGCGTCGATATTGTCCGTGCCTTTCAGGACCGCAGAGTATCGTTGGGCGAATTCGTAGCACACCTTCTACCGGTATCGAGTCTCCCGCAGATCACCGGCTATTTCGATGTTTTGCTTGGTGAATCAATTCGGCATGTGCTCGGGTCGCTTCGGATTGCGTCCGGATATTACGCTGCTGATGATGCGACCGCGGATCAAGTCAGACCACTAGTCGTGCCGGACGTGGAAGCGATGATGCGCGGTCTGGCCGCTGCCTTTGCCGCACGTCATGTCGTGGCACATGAAGCCGGGTTCGACGAGGTTTCGGAGGACGACATCCGCAGCTACTTGGCACAAGCGGTGTTCTTCGACAATGCGATTTACGAGTACATTCGGCAAGAAACTGATCCAACGACCTATCATGCCGTATGGGCAGAGACGCTTGAGGCGTCGGTCCAAGCGACCGAGAGCGCGAACCGAGTGAAAGAGTTGTATGGATATCTCCACGACGCACTCGAGAGCGGTCATTACGGACGGCCGGAGAGCAACAACGCTGCGCTTTTGCAAACGGCGCAGACCGCCTTCGATCGTTATATTGCAGCCGAGATCGACTTTCAGCTTGCCTTGCGCACTCCGATATCGGGTCACGCATCCAGAAACATAGAGACATACGTCGAGAAGAAGTTGAGTGATGAACGAGCGGATCTTCTGCGGGAATCGCTAAACGACTCGGTTGGGTGGGTAGAGCTGGTGAAGTTGCGCGGTGGCGTCTAACTCGGTGTGAAGCTGATGCGGCCTGGCTTCGGCTCGGCAGCCGCCAGCGTGACGGCTCACGGTGGTTACAGTTCGCCTCCTCCGGCGCCCGGTGCTCGCGGTCACGCTGGGGTCGGTGCACGCCGAAATGCCGACCGACCACCTCCTCCTCGGCCATGGCATCAGCCGATTGCTCGCCGCTCCTGTTTGTTTCGGCCGTGCCCGCTGTGTCTAATAAGGCGTGCAGATCCTTTCGCTACTCTGGCTCCTCGCCGCCACCATCGCACCGCCCTCTATGACGCCTTGAAGCAGCAAGCCGAGCTTCGTTACTCGGAAAAGTCGTGGGCTGGCGCTCATGAGTTGTACCTCGCCGCGGTGAAGCTCGAACTGCCGGCGGCGGAGCGGCGGTGGGTGGAGTTTCGGGTTGCGGAGACGGACTGGCGCTCGACGGGGTATGACGGGCGGATGCGGGCGCGGAGGGTCTTCAGCCGGCTGCTCGAGGAGGCGGATGACGACCGGGTTGCGGCCGAGGTGCACGAGGTGCTGGGGGATATGGAGGTGGGGGAGAACGTGGTGTCGGCGCAGACGCACTACGGGCCGGCGCTGGAGTATTGGGCGGCGCACGCGGATGTCGCGCTGGCGCGGCGGCGTTATCGCGACATCGTCTTTGGCCTCGCCGTCAACGACTGGAACATCGTCAGGATCGAGCGGGAGCTGCTCGTCAACACGATCAGGATCGTCGACACGCCGGGCGATCGTGCGCGGGCGCGTTACCTCCTCGCCCTCCGCGATCTGCGGCAGCAGAAACCGGAGTGGGTGGAGCGGGGGCTCGAACAGCTCGAGCTCGTGCTGCGCGAAGGGAAGACGGAGTGGTACGACGACGCGCTGTTCGCGCTGGCGTCGCAGCTCGACCACTACGGCAGCGTCGTCGTCTTCGACAACAACGACCTCGGACTGCGTCCGGATTACGTCCGCGCGGCGGAGTTGTACCGGCGCTTGTTGACGGAGTCCACGAAAGGGGAGACGCCGCACCATGCGCGGGCGCAGCAGGCGCTGGCGACGCTCGAATCGCCATCGCTCGACGTGGCGGCCGGCACGGTCCTCCCGGACACTGAGCAGGAGCTCGCGCTGGTCTTTCGGAACCTCGACGTCATCCACCTCAGCATCGTGCCGGTCAATCTGACGACGACGGGGACGGTCATCAAGGACGTGAGCGGCAAGCCGGTGCGCGAGTGGACGGTGGTGCCTCGCAAACGGCCGCAGCACGCGGTCGGCGCCGAGCGAATCCTGCTGACGCCGCGCCTTCCTGCGGGCGCGTACGTCGTCATGGCCAGCGGCGGAGGGAAGCACGCGCGGACGCTGCTGCTCGTCACGCGCGCCAACCTCGTCGTGCACGCCTCCGGCGAGCGGCTGCATGTCTACGTCTCCGACGCCGTCACCGGTGCGCCGCTGCCGGGCGCACACGTCCGCATCCTCGATGAGAAAGGCGCGCCGGGCAAAGCCCGGGGCTAGTGGTTCGGCACGGCGTGGCCTCAACGCCTGGCCGGGTGTGCCGCGGAAGGCAGAAGGTAGAAGGGTAGCGGGGACGCGCACCCAGTACGGCATCGCACAGAAAACCCCGGGCGAAGCCCCATATGCACTAACTTAGCCCCCCAGCGATGAAGCGCGCATCGATGAGCTGGTAGCGGCGAGACCGTTTGGCGAGGGCGAAGTGGCGCGATCGGTCTCGTTGTGCGCGTCGCAAGGTGCCCAGAGGGAGGTGCGGT
>DASVEE010000027.1:0-46401 GCA_036380735.1 Thermoanaerobaculia bacterium
TTCCGTGCTGCGCCCGGCGTGCAGCGCAGCACGGAAAACGGACAACGGGCAACGGACAACGCCTCTACATCTTCAGTTCCTTCATCTTCCCCGGAGCGCCCTTCTCGATTTCGAAACTGATGATCCCGATCGCCGCGCCGCTTTCGGCCTCGGCGATGACGCGCCATTCGCCGGGGGTGACGTTCTGCTTGTAGCTGTAGCCGCGGTAGCCGGTCTTGCGGCCTCCGGCGATGCGGATGGGGACGACGCTGGTCGTGACCCAGTCGCCGTTCTGCTCCACCTGCCAACGGTGGTGGATCGTGGTGGTGATCCCCTCCGGGATGAAGACCGAGGTGAAGCAGTAGACGCGCTCGGAGCCGCTGCGGTGGAACGTGCGTGCGGAGGTGCGCCAGAAGCGCCAGCGGGGCGACTCGACTTTCGCCACGTAGCCGCCGCCCGCTTTGCGCAGCTCGTGAGCGACGAGCATCTCCTTCTTCACCAGCGGCACCGGCGGAATCGCGTTGACCGCGTGCAGCGCTAGCATCACCGCGGCGACGCCCACCGCGGGCCAGATGCTCGCGCGCTCGCGCAGCGAGACGCGGCGCAGCGCGAAGACCAGCAGCAGCGCGATCAGCGTCCCGACGTAGAACCAGAAGATGCTGATGCTGCGGAAGAGATGCGCCAGCGCGAAGTTGAAGAACATGATCGCGCAGAGCGTGAAGAACGCCCACGAGAGCGTCAGCTCGTTGTACTTGCTGCCGAGGAACTCGTTGCCCACGAGCACCCCGGCGAGGGCGACGACGACGAGGTAGCCCGGCAGGTCACTCGAGCTGAGGAAGTAGAAGATGAACAGCGCCGAGAAGATGCCGCCGAAGAAGAACTGCAGCACGGCATTGATGTAGTGCGCGAAGCGGAACTTCACCTCCCGCCCGATCAGGACGAGGATCGTCGCCGCGCCGGCGAGATAGCCGAGGAGGATGAAGAGGTCGGTAGTCTTGATGGTTTGCCCGAGGGTGACGGCATCCCAGACGAAGCCACCGACGAAAGCGATGGCGGGCACCCAGCGGCGATGACGGTCGAAGGTTTCACGGAACGGCACGGCGGGAAGGATAAGCGCAGGCGACGCGGCACGCGCGACGCGTTTTCGGTTGTTGGTTGTCGGCTGGGGGACCGAAAACCAACAACCAAAAACCGGGTCCGCGTACCGGGACTACTTCCGGTACGTCACCTTCACGCCCGCGTCATCCAGCTTCTTCGCCTTTTCCAGCTTTTCCAGGCTTTCCATGTCGTACTCCCAGATGAGGGTGTTGCCCTCTTTGCGGGTGGCGTTGTGCGACACGACCTGCAGGGGGGAGCTGATGCGGTACGACACCTTCATGGACGCGAAGGCGTCCTTCATCATCTTTTCCATCTCGGGGTCGAGCTTCGGCGCGTTCTCCTGCGCTTCCTGCTTCACCGACTCGGCGGGGTTCGTCGGTTTGGTGCGGATGGTGATGGCGTTGCCTTTCTCCACGATCTCGAGGCCGCCGAAGGGGGAGTCGACGACGTTCTTCTTCGTCGGGTCCTTCTCGTTCGAGGGGAGCTTGAGGTTGATGAGGTTCTGGAGTTTGTCGAAGGAGAAGTTGAACGTCGACTTCATGCCGAATTCGGTCTCCTTGACGTCGAAGTCGAGAAGCTTGATCCCTTCGGGGAGCTGCTTCTCGACTTCCGCGCGCGACGGCTTTTCGCCCTCGGACTTCTTCGACTGCTTCTTGAAGTCGGCCTTCGCGGCGGCGAGCTCCTCTTTCGTGACCGGACCCTTCTTGCCCGACATTTCCTTCTGCATCTGCGCCATGACGCCGACCATGGGCTCGAGATTGACGCCGATCTTCACACCGGCTTTGCCGGACAGGCTCTTGTCGAGATCGATGGCATGCTCGATCTCGAAGCAGCCGGCGAGCAGCACGGTCCCCGCGGACAACACCACAGACATCAGTTTTCGCATGCGAGCAGTTTAGTGCCGTTGCGAAGGCGCGGCCGTGAGACGGCGCACACCGGCGCGTGGTTCGACGACGAAAACGGAAACGGTGTCGCGCTAAACCTCGATCGGACCCGGCTCCACCTCGACCGGCGCAGCGCCCCGCCGGAACACGCGCGCGTTGCGCGTACCCACCAGCGTGGTGACGCCGTTCTCCACGCGGACGGCCGTGCCTTCGCGCAGGCCCAGCACCGGCGTCTCGTTGTCTTCGAGGAACTGAAGGAGGCGCTCTTCGCGCGTCTCGCCCTGATGCGTCGAACCGGGATCGGGGTCGAGGTAGTGCGGGTTGATCTGGAAGGGGACGAAGCCGAAGGCGTCGAACGTCGGCGGCTGCACGATGGGCATGTCGTTCGTCGTGCGGATCGTCGGCGCGGCGACGTTGGTTCCGGCGCTGGAGCCGAGGTACGGGATGCCGGCGCGGACGCGATCGCGGATGGCGTCGAAGACCTTCGTGTCGTACAGCGCCTTCAGCAGGCGGAACGTGTTGCCGCCGCCGACGAAGATGGCTTCGGCGTTCTCGATGTCGCGCGGCTCGCGGCCTTGCGTGGTCTCGAAGCCCATGCGCCCGAGGCGCTCGGCGGTCTTGGCGGCGTACGCGTCTCGGTCGTGCAGCGCGAACGGCACGAACACCACGCTTTTTCGTCCTTCCAGCGTCCGTCGAATCTCCGGTTCCGGATGATCGAGGTACCCGTAGCCGTGGACGACCGAAGAGGAGATCAGCAGCAGCTTCATCGGGCGGAGCTTATCAGCGTTGATAGGACAAATAGGACCTAGGACTTATAGGACACGGATGGGATGCGCGGGGTCCCATTCGTTCTGGAGGTTCTATCCGTCCGATCGTCCTACCCGATCACCCACTTTTCATACGCATCGCCCGGCAACTCCCGCACGAAGCGGGACGGTTCCATCAGGATGTCCATCCCTCCGCGGTCGCGGGACATGACCGGGAACACCAGGTACAGCTCCTGTTTGGCGCGCGTCACGGCGACGTAGAACAGGCGGCGCTCTTCTTCTTCGCCGGGGATGACGATCTCTCGCGTACCGGCTTCGTCGATGACGGGTGCGTCGTCCGCCGCGCCTTCGAGCAGCGGCAACGCTTCGTGCACGCGGGAGGGCTCGATGCGGATGATGCCGCCGGGGACGCGGAGCGCGCGCTGGGAGGGGAAGCGGCCGTCGGCAAGCCAGATGACGAACACCGTGCGCCACTCCAGCCCCTTCGCCTGATGCACCGAGGAGAGGACGATCTTCTCGTCCTCCGGGCCGACGACGGCGACGTCTTCGCCGGCGATCGGATTCGCCAGCGCGACCTCGTCGAGGAACTGCTCCACGTCCTCGTAGCGCAGCGCGTATTGCGAGAGCTGTTCGAGATCGTCGAGCCGCGCCTGCGCGTTGGCGAACTTCGAGCGCGCGTACTCGTTGTAGCCTCGCTCCACGACGAGCCGGATCGTCTCCGACGGGTTGTGCTTCATCGCGTCGACGGAAATCAGGCGCAGCAGGTCGCGCACGCTCTGCAACGAGCCGCTGACGCCGCGCCCCGTCGCTTCGACGCCGCGGAGGAAGCGCTCCAGCGGGTCGACCGCCTCGCTGATCCGCGCCCACACCTCGGCCGCCGTCTTCTCGCCGACCTTCGGGTAGAGCTTCAGCATCCGCTTCCACGACAGCTCGTCGCGGACGTTCGTCACGACTTTCAGGTACGCCAGCACGTCCTTGATGTGGGCCTGCTCGAAGAAGCGCACGCCGGAGCGGATCTCGTACGGGATGAGGCGCCGCGACAGCTCCATCTGCAGCTCGAGCGACTGGTAGTGCGAGCGGTAGAGGACGGCGATGTCGCTCAGCTTTTCCCCTTCGTCCCGCAGCTCGAGGATGCGCTGGGCGACGAAGTTCGCCTGCTCGTAGACGTCGTCGACGCCGACCACCGCCGGATCCGGACCGTCGCCGCGCACCGCCTGCAGCTCCTTCCGGAACTGGAAGCGGTTCTGCGCGATCGCGGCATTCGCGAGGTTGAGGATCTGCCGCGTCGAGCGGTAGTTCACCTCGAGCTTGTAGATCTTCGCGTCGTTGAAGCGGAGCGGGAACGTGAGGATGTTCTCGAACGACGCGCCGCGGAACGAGTAGATCGACTGCGCGTCGTCGCCGACCACCATGACGTTCTGCCTGACCGACGCCATGGCGTCGATGACGTCGGCCTGCAGCTTGTTCGTGTCCTGGTACTCGTCGACGAGGATCGTGCGGAAGCGGCGCTTGAGCGCTTCCGAGACGTCGGGGTGATCGTCGAGGAGGAGCTTCCAGTTGACCAGCAGGTCGTCGAAGTCCATCACGTTCGCCTGCTGCTTCCGCTCCTTGTACTTGCGGAAGACCGTGATCATCTCGTCGCGGTAGAGGAGGAAGTGCGGGTAGTTCTGTTCGAGATGCAGCTCGAGCGGCGTGCGCGTGTTGATCAGGAACGAGTAGATGTCGAGGAGGATGTCGCCCTTCGGGAAGCGCTTGTCCAGCGTCTTGATCCCCACGGCGGAGATGGCGGATTCCATCATCTCCTTGGCGTCTTCATCGTCGAGGATCGAGAAGTTCGAACGGTAGCCGATCGCCTCCGCATGCCGCCGCAGCAGGCGGTTGCCGATCGAGTGAAACGTGCCGCCCCAGATGCGGCGCGTGTCGATCGTGACGAGTTGCTCGACGCGCGACAGCATCTCCCGCGCCGCCTTGTTCGTGAAGGTGACGATGAGGATGTCGCTCGGATCGACGCCATCCTCGATCAGCCGCGAGACGCGGTAGGTGAGGGTGCGCGTCTTCCCCGACCCCGCGCCGGCGATGACGAGCATCGGCCCATCGGGCGCCATGACCACTTCCAGTTGTTCGGCGTTGAGGTCGTCCTCATAGCGGACGCGGTACGTCTTTTGAGGGCGTGGCGCCGGTTTGAGGCTGTACTTGCGGATCTTGGTGGTGGTCATCCGTGGGGAAGAGTATCGCTGTCGACGATAGGACGAATAGGACGAATAGGACCTATGGGACGAATAGGACAGAGGCACGGCAGCACCCTACCGTTCCTCGGGCGAAGCCATTCGTCCTATAGGTCCTATCAGTCCTATTTGTCCTATCGTTTCCCGGCCACTCTACGCGGCGTAGAGTGGCGGGGAGTGGCGGGGAGTGGCCATCACGTCCCCCACGGCGCCGGAGGCGCGGCCACCGGCCGGGTCAGGTCGAACTCCACGCGGAACCTGCGTCCCTGCGCTTCGCGCCGCAGACCATACGTGAACGTCCGCTTCGGATCGATGGCCAGCGTCCAGATGTTCGTCGCCGCCGCGGGGAGGAGCTGCGCCGTGTGCGCGTCCGCGTAAAAGTCGAGCGTCAGCCCGTCGGCGGTGCGCGTGTCGCCGCCGTACTGCGTCACGCGATCCTCCGAGCCATCCTCGTGACGGTGATCGTGCTTCAGCCGCAGCCCGGCCGGCGTCCGGGTGATGACCCACGTGCGCGAGCGGTTCTCGCCGACGTGGAAGGGGATGCGGATCTCGTCCGCCGTGCAGCCGCGCACGTGCATCACCATCCGCTCCTTCGCGAACGCGGTGTCCGAGGGCTCGGTGCCCTCGACCATGCGTCCTTCGAAGGCTTGGCCGCATAACGATTGCAGCTCGCGCCAGAGATCGGGGTGGCCGGCCGTCGCGCAGGAGACCAGCAGCAGCGGCAGGAGCAGCAGCAGCGAGAAACGCTTCATTTGTCACTAGCATAGATGGATGGATGGTCAGCGCAAGCCGGAGCGCAAGTCCGCCGGGCTGCCGCTGAGCGTCGGCCGCGCGTCGTTCGCGGTCCGCGCGCTCATCGCCTTCATCTTCCTCGTCACCGGCGCCATCTGCCTCGGCGGCGGCATCCTGGTGGCGCGCGCCTCGCGCCTCACGGCCATCGCTCTCATCGTGCCGCTCGGCCTCATCGCCATCCTCGCCGCGAGCTACATCCTCGCGCCGTTCTCCCGCTTCGGCGTCTGGCTCGACCACTTCCTGCCGCGCATCCGCGAGCCACACATCGCCCTGCTCGTGGCCACCGTCATCTGGGGCGTTGCAACGGTCATCGTTCTGTGACCGTACACTAGCGGCATGCTGAAGCGTGCGCTGCTCGTCCTCCTCGTCGCTCTCGCCGCTCTCCCGTCGTTCGCGCAAAGTAAGTACGAGGCGGAGATCCGCCAACTGGAGCAGTTCATCGAGGCTCACATGCGCGAGACGAAGATGCCGGCGCTCTCCGTCGCCATCGCCAAAGGTGATTTTGTCTGGTCGAAAGGCTTCGGGCTCGCCGACGTCGAGAACCGCGTCCCCGCTACCGCGCAGTCGTCCTACCGCATGGCCTCGGTCACCAAGCCGATGACGGCCGTGGGCGTGATGAAGCTCGTGGAGCAGGGGAAGATCGACCTCGACGCCGAGGTGCAGACGTACGTGCCGTATTTCCCGAAGAAGACGCATCCCGTTACGATCCGCCAGCTCCTCGCGCACCTCGGCGGCATCAGCCACTACAAGAACTACAGCCTCGAAGGGCGCATCCGCGAGCCGAAGACCACGAAGGAAGCCATCGCCATCTTCCAGGACTTCGACCTCGTCAATGAGCCCGGTACCGAGTACCGCTACAGCAGCTACGGCTTCAATCTCCTCGGCGCGGTGATCGAAGGCGCCTCCGGCCGCTCCTACGGCGACTACATGCGCGACGAGGTGTGGGGGCCGCTCGGCATGAGCGACACGCGCATGGACGATCCACGCGCGCTGATCCCCAATCGCGTGCGCGGCTACGTGCTGCACAACGGGTCGCTCCGCAACTCCGAGTACGTCGACATCAGCAGCCGCTTCGCCGGCGGCGGCACGCGCTCGACCGTGCTCGACATGCTGAAATTCGTGCAGGGGCTCGATCAGGGGAAGCTGCTGAAGGCGGAGTCGCTGGACGCGATGTGGACGGCGCAGCGCACGCGGAAGGGAGAGCCGGTCCGCTACGGTCTCGGGTTCGGCATCGCGCACCAGAGCGGCCGCTACGTCGTCGCGCACGGCGGCGCGCAGCAGGAGACACGCACGGACCTCGGCTACATCCCGGCGGCGCGTTTCGGCTATGCGCTGGCGACGAACTTCGAGGACGCGAACCTCGACATCCTCGCCAACCGCATCGCCGCGATCTTCCTCGGCGACGCATGGACGCTGACGTACTACGCACCGGCGCACCGCGACCTGCTGCGTACCACCGGCACCGCGTGGAACCAGGGGCTGGCGCACTTCGAGCGCTACCGGAAGACCACCGGCAGTGATCCGGCGGCGGCGTTCCGCGCGTTCAAAGCAGGGAAGCCGCAGGACGCACTCGTGGAGGCCGGCGCGTACATGGCGAGCGAGCTCGCGCGGAGCGGCGTCGATCTCGAGAAGTACCATCGCGCAGGTCAGCTCGCGTTCTTCGACGACTACATTCGGCTCTACAAGACCTCGCGCTCGATCCCGCGGACGCACCGTTTCGAGGCCACGTTCGAGCAGCAGATCGCCACGCTCCGCCGCGACTGGGACCGCATCGCCACCGACGAGCTGCGCCTCTTCACGGTGTCGAGCGTGGCGGACCTCGACCGGCTCGAGGCGATGCGCTTCGGCGGCTCGGCAATCCTTCCCGACTACAGCAGCTCGATGCTCGACATCGGCCAGGAAGCCGCGCTGGGTAAGGACCTGAAGACCGCCACGCGCGTGGCGACGTCCATGCTGACGCTCTACCCGGAGAGCGACCGCGCCACCGGCTTCGGCGGCATCATCGCCCTCCTCAACGGCGACACGGAGCGCGGCCGCACGCTGCTGACCAAATCGCGTACGCTGGCGCCCAACGGCTACGCCAGCAGCAACCGGCTGACGGCCATCGCCGGGGAGTTGGAACGGGTGGGCTACAAGGAAGCGGCGGTGGTATTGAGGGAGTACAAACAGGACAAATAGGACCTATGGGACCAATAGGACAGAAACAGGCTGCATCCGTCCTATCCGTCTTGTCGGTCCTATAGGTCCGTATGACCAGAGACATTCGTCCTATGAACGCGGTGGCGATTTACTTCAACGCCACCTGCGACGCCACTTCCGCGCAGTTGCCGACCTTGGCCGTCAGCTTCACTTTGGCGCCCTTCTTCAGCTTCACCAGCGACAGCGGGATGCGGGTGCGCAGGACGCCGTCTTCGAGCGACGCGCGCGGGGTCGACTCCCAGTCGAGCTCCGAGGTATCGACGCTCTCGTCGCCCTTCTTCAGGTCGGCGGACATCGTCAGGCCGTAAACGCCGCGCTGGGTGGCGTTGCCTTCGGAGTCGTGGTCGGTGATGCTCACGGTCGTGCCGTACTCCATGTAGTCCAGCGTGTAGCCGCCGAAGGTGTAGGTCGGAGCGACGAAGCCCTCGTAGGTGTACTTGGACGCGCTGTTCGCGCGATTCACGAAGCCGCCGCCGAGGTAGTAATTGAGCGGTTTCGGGTAGATGGTGGTGACGACGAGCGCGTCGCCGTCCACGGCCACGAAAGCATCGACGTTGCCGCCGAGGGCCTGGCAGGGGATCGAGACCTTCGTGCCGGTAGCTTTCGGGCGGTCCCACTTGCCGGTCAGCAGCGCGATCATTTCTTTGTGCTCGAGCTCCTTCGCGCGGTCGAGCGCCGTCTTCCCTTCCTTGTCCTTGAGGCTCGGATCGGCGCCGTGGCGGAGGAGGTCCATGGCCACCTGGCTGTCGCCGTAGTACGCGGCCATCTCCAGCGGAGTCCACCCCTCGTCGTCGCGGCCGTTGACGTCGGCCTTGGTGTGCTCGAGGACGAGGCGGACGGACTTGAGGTCGCGGCCGGTCGTGGCGATGATCAGCGGCGTGTAGCCTTTCGCAGTCGGCTTGGTGGTGTTCGCGCCGGCTTTGATCAGCCGCTCGGCGATGCCGCCTTTGCCCTGTACGAGAGCCATCGTGAAGGCGGTGTAGCCATCTTTGTCAGTCGCTTCGAGGTCGGCCTTTTTGGCGATGAGCGGCTCGAGCGTCTGCCATTCGCCGCCGACGGCCGCATACATCAGGGCCGTCCAGCCGTCCTTGTCCTTGGCGTTGATGTTCGCGCCGGCGGCGAGGAGCTGTTCGAGGCTCGCGGTGCGGCCGGCGCCGGCGGCGGCCATGAGCGCGGTGCGGCCGCTGCGCTCCGGATCGGCAGCGTTCGGGTCGGCACCCGCCTTCAGGGCGGCAATCGTGTCGTCGTCGCGGTTCTCCACCGCGGCCGCCAGCAGCTTCTTCGTGGCAGCGGCGTTGTATTTCTTCTTCGGGGCCGCGTCGATGGTGAACGCGACGAGGAAAAGGACGGCCGTCGCACAGACGGTTTTTCGCAACTGCATACAGACTCCTGTCAGTCGGGGATGCGCCAATGTGGAGACGGGGAGAGGGTTGCGGCTGTGATTCAGCGCACGTGAGAGGCAGAATACCTGCATCATGCGTCGCCTCTTCCTCATTCTGCTTGCTCTCTCCCTCGCCGGGTGCGCTTCGCAGCCGGACGATCAGCCCTTCACGCCGGTCGAGCCCGGCGGACCGCGCGTCTACTCCGCCGATGCGGCGTCGAACCCCGTCGGGGTCATCCCCGCCGCCACTTTGCGAGACACGCAACGCAACAAGGACATCGAGCTGTCGATCGAGTATCCGACGCGCGGCGGGCCTTCGCCGCTGATCGTCTGGTCGCATGGCTTCGGCGGCTCCAGCCGCGGCTACGTCGGGCTCAGCTCCTACTGGGCGGCGAACGGCTACGTGGTGATCAAGCCGACGCACGCCGACACCGGACGCCCGCTCACCGAAGCAGCCGACCTCGGCGCCTCGCAGACGCCGGCCGACTGGCGCAACCGCGTGGCCGACATGCGCGTGATTCTCGATTCGCTCGACCGCCTCGAACAGCAGTATCCGGAGCTGCAGGGGAAGATCGACCGCGAGCGCATCGGCGTCGGCGGCCACTCCTACGGCGCCCAGACCGCGATGCTGCTGGCCGGCGCGCGCGCCGGAGGCGAGGCGTTCGCCGACCCGCGGATCGACGCCGTCATTGCCATGTCCCCGCAGGGGCCGACGCCGGCGCTCGGCCTGACGACCGAATCGTGGCGTGACGTCCGTGGCCCCATCCTGTACATGACGGGCTCGCTCGACCAGGGCGCCGACGAGTCGCAGGGGCCGGAATGGCGCCGCCAGGCGTTCGAGCTTTCGCCGGCGGGCGACAAGTGGTTCGTCTCGATCGAAGGCGCCCGCCACATGTCGTTCAGCGGCCGCCTCGCCGACCTGACGACGGAGGACCTCCGCACCCCGCCGCAGCCCATCCCGGAGCGCGACCGCACGACCGGTCGCACCGTCCAGCGCGACCCGCGCCAGCGCAGCACCCAACCCCTCTTCCTCCGCGAGCGCGGCGTCTTCGGCATGATCCGCACGACATCGCTGGCCTTCTGGGACGCCTACGTGCGCAAGGAAACGTCCGGCCGGGAGTACCTGGACCGGCTTCAGGGGCGGACCGATGTGGAGGCAGCCACCAAGTAGGCGCTGAAGCGGGCCTCGGGGGTCCACCGCGCCCCCTCACCCGGCGCATTCGCGCCACCCTCTCCTCGCAAAAGCCGGGGCGAGGGGCGACGGCTTGCGCTTCGCGCATAGCCGGAGGGGAACCGGTGAAGAGCGTCGTGCAGGGGTTTGCGGGGCGGCGCTTCGCGCCCCCCGTCGCCCCTCTCCCCGGCCTTTGCGGGGAGAGGGTGATTTTTCGCCTGAAGCGAAAAATCGGGTGAGGGGACGCGGCACAACACAAACGTTGCCACCCACGCGGCGCACCCCGAACGTCGCCACCGACGTCTTACTTCTTCACGTACGTGAACTCGGTGATCTTCCGTTCGCCGTCTTTCCACTTTTCCAGCAGCGCGTACAGCTCGTTGCCGGTGCGGCGGTAGGTCAGGCGGACCTGTTTGTCGGCGCGCTCGAAGACGGCTTCGTTTTCCTCGAGCGACACCAGCGGCAGCAGCACGACCTCGCCTTTTTCCTCGCGGCCGATGAGGCCGCGGCTGAAGTGCTTCAGCTTCATCACCGGGCCGTTCTCCTCCTGCTCGATCGTCAGCAACTCGTAGAAGAACGTCTTGCCTTTGTTCTGCGCGCGGCACATCCCGAGGAGGTTGTCGCCTATGGGGGCGGTCCAGTGCTCCTCCCAGAACATGTCACCGGCCTCCTTCGACACCCACTTTCCTTCGAAGAACGCCAGGTCCGCGACCGTCGCGGCGGAAACGGGGAGGGTGAACAGCAGCAGCAGAGTCAGAGCAAGCAGGCGCATGGTGCAATCTCCTTCGTGAGGATGACGAACGGGCAGCGGCAGAATCGACGGCGGGCCTCACAAAACTGCATGCCGTGGCGCGCCGCCGAAGAACTCTTTCCACAATCGGCGTAACTGGCGCGCGGTGGCGAAGCCGCAGCGCTGCGCCACCGCTTCCACGGTCAGTCCCGGATCGTGCAGCAGTGTACCCGCGAGCTCGAGGCGCACGCGCGTCGAGAAGTCCTTGATCGAGATGCCGGTCGACTGGCGGAACGTCCGTGTCAGGTTGCGCGGGCTCATGCCGGCGACGTCCGCCAGCTCCTCCAGCGTCGCCCGCCGCGACGGGTGGTGGATGATCCAGTCCTGCACGCGGTGCACGCCGGGATGGAGGTGCGTGCGGTAATCGAGGTAGACGCTGCGCTGTTCCTGTGCGCCGTCGCGGCGGAGGTAGACGACCATCTCACGCGCCACTTCCGCCGCCACCAGCGGCCCCTCGGTCTGTTCGATCAGCGCGAGCGCCATGTCGATGCCGGAGGCGATGCCGGCGCTGGTCGTCACGCCGTCGCTGACGAATAGCCGGTCGGTCAGCACCTTCGCTTTCGTAAAGCGCCGCTGCAGCTCCTCGGTCCGCGACCAGTGCGTCGTGCAGCGGCGGCCGTCGAGGAGCCCGGCTTCGCCGAGGAGGAAGGAGCCGGTGCAGACGGAGGCGACGTGTGCGTTGGCGTGGGCCGCGTCGCGCAGCCAGCGCGTCACCGCGCGCTCCGGCTTCAGCGTCGAACGGTACGGCATGCCCGGCACGATGACGAGGTCTTCGCCATCCACGTCGGGCAGCGGCTCGAGCCGCGACAGCATCAATCCCTGCGACGTCCGCACCTCGGGTGTCGTCGCGCAGAAGCGAAGCTGCAGGCGCTTCACTTCACCCAGCGCCTGCAGCGGTCCCGCGAAGTCGAGGATCTCGACGTCCGGCGTGAGGAGGAACGTTACGCGACGGATACGGCGAGCTCCTGCTGCAACTCCGCGACGGTGACGATGCGTGCAAAGCGGCCGCGCAGCACCGCCTCGGTGCGCTCGATGATGGCGTCCGTCGACAGCTCGCCGATCGGGAACGTCGCCGTCGCCTCGGTCACGAAATCGACGTCGTAGCCCAGATCGGCGGCGACGCGCGTGGTGGTCTCGCAGCATTGCTCCGTCGAGATGCCGGTGACGACGAGGCGCGTGACGCCGAGTTTTTCGAGGCGGGCCTGCAGATCGGTGCTGGTGAACGAGTTGCGCGTGTTCTTGACGAGGAGCGGCTCATGCTCGCGGCGGTCGAGGAAGTCCATCAGGCGCACTTCCGGGTCGCCGGGGCGGAAGCCGGGGTCTGAGTCGTTGTGCAGGACGAAGATGACGGGCAGCGCGGCGTCGCGGAACGTGGCGATCAGCTTCGTGACGTTCTCTTCGAAGCCCGGGTTGCTGCGCGTCGCCCAGCGTGCCGGGCTGTATTTGAACGAGTCCTGGATGTCGACGACGAGGAGTGCGGTGCGTTCGATCGGTTGCTTTTCCATGAGCGTCAATATGGACCCGGAGCGTTGTGCGTTCCGGCCGATGATAGGTCAGAATGGGCCAATGGAACTCGCGAAGGCAAAAGCACTCGTCACCGGCGGCAGCTCGGGCATCGGCTTCGAAACCGCGCGTCAATTGCGCGCGCGCGGCGCGGAGGTCGCGATCTGCGGGCGCGACGAAGCACGGCTGAGTCAGGCCGCCGCCGAGATCGGGGCGCTGGCCGTAGTGGCGGACGTCGCCGTCGAGGCCGACGTCATCCGCCTGGTGCGCACGGTCGTCGAGGCGTTCGGCGACTACGACGTCCTCGTCAACAACGCCGGTTTCGGCCACTTCGCGCCGCTCGTCGAGACGCGGCTGGCGGACATGCAGAGCGTCTACGCCACGAACGTCTTCGGCGCGATGATGGTCGCGCGCGAGTCGGCGAAGCATTTCATCCAGCAGAAGCGCGGCAGCATCATCAACATCGCGTCGACGGCCGGCCAGCGCGGTTTCGCCGGCGGGACGGCGTACTCGTCGAGCAAGTTCGCACTCTCCAGTCTCACCGAGTGCTGGCGCGCCGAGCTGCGGCAGCACAACATCCGCGTCATGCAGGTGAACCCCAGCGAAGTGCAGACCGAGTTCGTGGTCAATTCCGGCCGCCCCGGCCGCGGCATCAGCGACCGCAAACTGGTGTCCGCGGATATTGCGCACACGATCCTGGCGATGCTGGAAATGGCTGATCGTGGGTTTGTCACCGAAGCCACGGTGTGGGCTACGAATCCGGATTAGCGGCAGTCTGACGCTCTCGGGGGAAGGGCCCCCACCGCACAGCCTACTTGCACTCCACCTTGCCGTAATTAATACTCAGCGGCGAAGGAGGATCGTGCATGAAGTTTCGTCTCGTGTTGCTCTTCTGCGCTTCTCTCGCGGTGGCCTCGGCCGCCAGTGCCAGTTGCAGTGCCTGCATGCCGCAGGATCGATGGAGACCCGGCACCTGCCAGCCGACGCCGGGCTTTTGCAGCGGGTACTGCTGCCTGATGGATGTCGGCTCCTACTGCGAGTATGACCCGTACGACCGGTTCTGGGGCTGCTCGGAAGAGGGTTTCGCCGTTCCCGCGTCGTACTTCGCCACGCCGCTTCCCGCGCTGACCGAGGGCTCCGCCCTGCGGCTGCGGCTCGGCAAAGGAATTCAACCGGCCGAGCGGAGGTGCGCCGGCGCCTCGATGATGGTGGCCAAAGTGAGGAAGTCATGAAAACGCTGCGTGTCGCGTTCCTTTTCGCCGCCCTCTTCGCCTTTGGGTCCGTCGCCAGTGCCCAGTGCCTGACCTGTCAGAAGCTCGGCGGGATGGGGACGCAACCGACGTGTCAGGAATCTTCCAGCGGCGGCTGCAGCGGCATCTGCTGCTACTCCGATGTCGGCACGCCTTGCACGCAGCCCGACTGGTGGTATCCCTGCCCTAACGGCATGGCGGCCGGTGCGCAGCCGGCCCCTGACTTCTACTTCACCAGCAGGCTGCCGATGCAGACGCAGGGCTCCGCGCTGCGCGTGCAACTCGGCAAAGGAAAACGCGCGCTGCCACCCCGGAAGTGCGGCGCGGCGGCCTGACTTAGCGGCTATCATCACCATCGCATGGAGACCCCCGAGGTGCTGGAGCGTCAGCTCGCGGAACAGCGGTATCAGAGCGAGCAGCTCCGGCTCCTCGGGAGCGCCGTGCACGTCGCCGGGCAGGGGATCGCCATCCTCACTCCTGCCGTCGAAGCGCTGGGGCCGCGCATTGCCTTCGTCAACGATGGCTTCTGCACCCTCTATGGCCGCAACCGCGAAGAGATCATCGGGCAGACCCCGCTGATCTTCGGCATCGTCGAGCGGCAGCAGGCGCTCTTCGACGCGCTGCTCCATCACGTGTTCGACCGCCGGCAGTTCAACGCCGAGGCCACGGCGCGGCGCAAGGATGGCCGCGAGTTCGAGGTCGAGATCCAGCTCGTCCCCGTCGAGGACGGCGGGCAGCTCACGCACTGGGTCGCGTTCCTGCGTGACATCACCAGCGCCAAGCATCAGGTCGTGCAGCTCCGCCATCAGGCGTCGCACGATGCGCTGACCGGCCTCCCGAACCGCTCGCTCCTCTTCGATCGCCTGGAGCAGGGGATCGAGACCGCGAAGGCACAGAAGACGTGGCTCGCGCTGATGCTGATGGACCTCGACCGCTTCAAGGAAGTGAACGACACCTTCGGCCATCAGTTCGGCGACGCGCTGCTCAAGCAGGTCGCCTTCCGCCTGCAGAACCAGCTCGAGCCCGACGACACCGTCGCCCGCCTCGGTGGCGACGAGTTCGCGCTGCTGCTCCCGGGCGTCCCCGACGCGAGCAGCGTGGCCATCGCCGCGCGGCGCATCCTCAACACGCTCGAGCAGCCGTTCGTCGTCGAGGGGCAGGTGCTCGAGGTCGGCGCGAGCATCGGCATCGCCATGTACCCCACGCATGCGACCGATGCGCGCACGATGCTGCGCCGCGCCGACGTCGCCATGTACTCCGCGAAGCACGCGCAGACCGGCTACAGCTTCCACCGCGACGACTACGAATCCACCTCGCCCGACCACCTCACGCTCGTGGTCGAGATGCGCCACGCTATCGAGCGCAACGAGCTGGAGCTCTACTACCAGCCGAAGCTCCATCTCCGCAGCGGCCTGATGACGCGCGCCGAGATCCTGCTGCGCTGGAACCATCCGACGCGCGGGCTCGTCGCTCCCGGCCTCTTCATCCCGATGGCCGAGCGCACGGGCCTGATCCGCCCGATGACCGACTGGCTGCTCGACCGCGCGCTGTACCAGGTGCGCACGTGGCAGGACGCCGGCGCGCCGGTGCACGTGGCGGTGAACATCTCCGCGCGCAGCCTCCTCGACCAGACGCTCCCGTCGAAGATCCACAACCTGCTGACCAAGTGGGACGTCGACCCTCGTTTCCTCAAGATCGAGATCACCGAGAGCAGCATCATGGCCGACCCGGCGCACGCGCTGGCGATCCTCTCGCTGCTGCAGACGATGGGCGTGCGCCTCTCGGTCGACGACTTCGGCACCGGCTACTCGTCGCTCACGCACCTCCGCGAGCTGCCGATCGACGAGATCAAGATCGACAAGTCGTTCGTCATCGGCATGACCACGAACGAAGCCGACGCCGCCATCGTCCGCACGATGATCGACCTGGGACACAACCTGGGGAAGCAGGTCTGCGCCGAGGGCGTGGAGGACGAGGCCACCTGGCGCATGCTGCGCGACCTCGGCTGCGACCTCGCCCAAGGCTACTGGATCAGCCGCCCCAAACGCGCCCACGAGCTGATGGACTGGCTGGTGAGCACGAGTTGGGGCATCGCCGCCCCGAACGTCGGGTAGGGCAGCGTTAACCCAACAGGCGTTATCCCAAGTGGTAGACGGTGCGTGGGTTCCACACGTTCGCGTGGTCGTCGGTGCCACACCTTCGCGTGGTCGTCGGTGCCACACCTTTGGTTGGTCGTCGGTGGTCGTCGGTGCCACACCTTTGGTTGGTCGTCGGTGCCACACCTTGGTTGGTCGTCGGTGCCACACCTTGGTTGGTCGTCGGTGCCACACCTTCGTTTCGCGTTCGTCGGTGCCAGGCCTTCCTTTCTGCGGTGCGGCGGGTTTGTCGGTGCCAGGCCTTCGTTTCTTGGCGTCGCTTCCTGGGCGTCGCTTCGTAGGTAGCGCTTCGTAGATGCCACACCTTCGTCCGTCCGTTTGTCGGTGTCGCCGTTTGCTCGCAGGTGCCCCACCTTCGCCGATGGTCGCTTCGCCTGTAGTCGCTGCCAACCTTTTGTTCGTCCAGCGTGGCTCGTCGCTCCACCCGGAGTGGAGTGAAGTTGCCGAAACATTCCATTCCGAGGAGTTTCAAGACCACAAACTCCACGGGTTGCAGCGCGCCTCGGTAATGGGCGCCGACCGAGGGACGATCTCGCCCCATGGCGAGACCATTGAGAATTGAATTTCCCGGAGCGCTCTACCACATCACGTCCCGCGGCAACGAGCAGCGGCGAATCTTTAAAAGCGATCGAGACAGGACGCAGTTCCTGCTGTTTCTCGGCGAAGTGGCACGTCGATTTGGTTGGTCCGTAACTGCGTATGTCCTCATGAGCAATCACTTCCATCTGGTGATCCAGACGCCGGAGCCGAATCTCTCGAAGGGAATGCACTGGCTGAAAGGAACGTACGCCGCATGGTTCAACCGCCACCACCGGCGATCGGGGCACCTTTTCCAGGGACGCTTTCACGCGCTGCTCGTCGAGAAGGAGTCGTACTTTACGCAAGTGCTTCGGTACGTCGTGCTGAACCCGGTGCGTGCCGGGATGGTGAGGCGGCCGGAAGACTATCGCTGGTCCAGCTATCGGGCGACCGCGGGTCTCACGGTAGCCCCCGAATGGCTCGATGTGTCAGCAGCGCTTGCAATCTTCGGGAGTGAGCTTCCGGCCGCTCGCGCTGAATACCAGGCATTCGTCGAAAACGGAATCGGGTGCACCAAGCGGCTGTGGGACGAGCTCGTGAACGCGCTCTACCTAGGTACAGAACCGTGGCTGAAGCAGATGCGGACGATCGTGGAGTCGAAGCCGAGGTCGACGGATCATCCTCTGGCGCAACGGGCAGTTGGCCGGCCAGAGATGCAGACGATCATCGGCACCGTAGCTGGTATCGCGCAGCTTCCTCGTGACGTCGTCAAGTCCGTTCGCGGCGGCGCGGTGCGCCGGTTGATCGCGTGGCTGGGATGGTACGAAGGCTACGTGACGCTACGAAGCATTGCGGCGTCACTCCGACTGCGGAGCGAGGGGTACGTCTCGAGCCTGATCCGCCGATGCGAGCGAGAGTTGAGTGTCGACCCGCTGCTCCTCCAACAGCTGGACGACGCCCTCGTCGCGCTCCGCTGACGCACTTCGTCCTGCGACGACGAGGTTACTTGCTTGCGGCTTTACGCCGCTCGAGCCACTCTCGTACGAGCCCTTCAGCCAGGCATTGGGACGCGTCTACGATCGGCAACGTTGTCACAGCGTACCGCACAGTTGCGCTGAGATCGAGGCACGCCACGACCAAAGCCTCGACGCTCGCCGATTCGGCTTTGCGCGTGAGCTGCGACCAGAGTTGCGCGAATTGGACCGGAGTCGTGTCGGTGCGCGTCGCCAGCAACAGCGCGTCGACGTCGGCTTGGCAGTCGAGGTCCACGGCGGTCATGCCATTCTCCAGAAGCCGCCTCTGGTAGATGCCGGCGTCGGCGGTGGGGCGGGCAGCGACGAGCGCGACGCGCTGAATCGCCTGGAGACGGCTGACCGTTAGCTCCACCATGTCCAGAAGAGGTAGGTCTACTGACGCCGCGAGCTCGTCAAAATAGATGTGCGCGGTGTTGCACGCGATCGCCAGGTAGTCGACGCCGTTCCGGGCAAGCTTCTGCAGCCCGTCACGAACCGCGGTGGCCATCGCTGCGTGATCCGTCGCCCGATCCGTGTAGAAAGGCGTCGGTTGCGACCGGATGACGATCGGCGGAAAGTCGATGTCTTCGACAGCGCCGTACTGGCGCTTGCATTCGGCGAGGAGAAGCTCGAGAAAAGGTGCTGTGGAGTGAGGCCCCATGCCGGCGAGGATGCCGATCGTCGGCGCGTTCAATAGCTCAGGCGGATCAGTCATGAATCCCACGCTGTTCCCTCAACCCACACGCACCCGATGAGCCCCCCCGTGGCACCCCAATGGGGTCAGGTCTTTCGTTAGCGCAGACCACCGCAAATTATGCGGCAGAAAAGGCCTGACCCCGTTCCGACCTGACCCCGCTGCGACCGGGGCATCCGACCGGGGGGCATCCGACCGGGGTCAGGTCTTTTCTTTGCGCGGACTATGGCAATTATGCAGCACGAAAGGGCCTGACCACGACGACGCGGACACTCGCGAGACCCGTGCGGAAGACACACCTGCCCCGGACGCCACCCCCGAGAACGAAGGCCTGCCCCCGACACTGAAGAACAAAGATTGAGAACAAAGGCCTGACCCCAAAAGGATAAAGGATCTCGGAGAACAAAGGCCTGACCCCAAAGTCCCCAAGTCTCTCCCCATGGCTACGGCAGCCGCCCGATTGGGACGGCCGGTACTGCTGCCGGGGCACTACAGCCGTTGCCGAGCGCCGTGGCGTCGAACAGCGCCGTGATGCTTGTCCCCGGCAGTCCGATGCGGGTCGTCACCCATGACTGCCGGTCGAGGCTCAGCACCATCCAGCCGCCGGGGTGGCCGGTGGTGTTGACCGGCAGACGCTCGTCGTCCGTGGCCATGCGGAAAGCCGGAGCAGCCTCGGGGTGCGGCGAGCAGGGAGGCGGACCGTAACAACGGGGGAGGGCGGGGTTTTCGCGCTCGTCGAAGCGGAACGGCGTATCGAATGGCAGCCGGGCGTTCGCGTAGCCGGCGCACGTGGCGCCGGCGCCGGTCGACGGCTGCCGCCAGATCGTCAGGTCGGTCGTGAGTGCACCTTCGACGGCGCGCACGGCGAATGTCCGCGGCAGCGGCTGGCGGCGATCGCCGCGATTGCGCGAGTAGTTCTCGTAGAACGTCGACGCGTGCGGCGTCTCCACGGCGCGAATATGCACCAGCGGATTGCTGTCGTCGTCATCCAGAGAGTAGTCGCCGGTGAGGACGTTGTCGTAGAGGAGGTCGCGCTCGAAGTAGGCGCGGTCGGTCGGCAAATTCGACGTGCACGTGGCGACGACGTCGATCGTCACGTAGCCGGTGGCGAGGCGGTGCTCTCCGCCGACCGGCGTGCTGCCGCAGCTCAGCGGCAACGTTCCGCCGGTGAGCGCGAGGATGACGCTCTGCTGCACTTGCGCCGGGATGATGCCGCGGTCCTGCCCCGGGCGCGAGCAGGTCGCGGGCGCATTGCCGAGGAACTTCGGATTGTTGGCCAGGGAGCGGGCGCCGGGCGTGGCCGCGTTCGACGTGCCCTGCTCCTCCGGGGCGATGAGGCCATTGACGAGCACCTCGCGGAGATCGATCGCCTGCACGTCGTACCCGGTGAGGAAGAGGTTGAAGCCGAGGACGGGGTAGCCGTGGTCGGTCCAGAGCGTGACGTGCGCGATCTGCGGCTGCGGCGACACGTTCGTGACCGAAAAGCTGGTCGAGCGGGTGCGTCCCGTGACGTCGACCTCGAACAGCGGCAGCAGCAGCGTGGCCGCCGGAGCGACGGCGATGTCGCAGCTGTCCGTCGTCAGCTCGCGCGGCCGGATCACGCCGCCGGCGGGAGCGCGCGGCGCGCAGCCGTTGCCGAGCGGGGTGGCGTACGTCTCGGTGAAGACAGTCGTCATCGTGACCCAGCTCTGCCGCGACCCGTTGTTGAGGTACGTCCAACCGTCGACACCGGGCATTGCCACATCGGCCACGACCAGCGGATTCTCCCGCTCGTCGAACTGCACGGCCTCGAGCTCGCCGGCGCCAACGACCTCGCCCTCCTGCCACACCATCGTGTCCGAAAACTGGAACGACCGCACGGCGAAGGACGAGGGGAGTGGCTGACGGCGATCGCCCCGTCCGTAGAACGTCTTCGGCAGGTCCGGCACCGCGCGCAGGTGGACGAGCGGACTGCCGTGCGCGGAGCGGCTCGGCGGATGAATGAACTGGTAGTCGCCGGTGAGCGCGTTGTCGTCGCTCAGCAGCTCGAAGAAGCGCGGGTCCGACGGCATGGAGTAGTCGCAGTCGGTCACCGCATCGATCGTCGCGTAACCGCCGGCGTAGCCACTCGGAAGCCGCAGCGCCGCGTGCAGTTGCGGCAGCAGCAGCGCCGGGATGTGCCGCTCCAGGCGCGGCGAGCGGCAATTGCCGGCGGCCGTGGGAAGGAAGTGTGGATTGTCCGGCGAGGAGAGAGGCCCGGGACTCACCTCATTCGTGGTGCCGTTCGGCGGCGCGATGACGCCGCGCACGAGCAGATCGTGCAGATCGAACGGCTGCACGTCGTAGCCGGTGAGGAACACCGGGAACGTGATGAGCGGAACGCCGGCGTTCGTCCAGAGCGTAATGCGCGCGATCTGCGGCTCCGCCTTCGTGTTCACCAGCGTGAAGATCGTGGTGCGCGCTTCGCCGGGAGGCTCGTCGAGACTGACCTGAAAGTACGGCAGCAGCAGCGTCGCCGCGGGCTGGGTGCTGAGGTCGCAGGCGCCGTCGGTGACGGCGCCGCGTGCGGTGGCCGCCAGGAAAAGAAGGGCGAAAACAATGAGCTTTTTCATTGAGGACTCCAGCGGACGATGGGACGAATGACAGAACAGATAGGACGGATGGGACGAACAGGATCCATTCGTCCCATTCGTCCCATAGGTCCGTCGTCCCTGACGCTATGGCAACGGCCGGATCGGCGCCGCCGACACCTGCGCCGGCGCGCTGCAGCCGTTGCCCAGGCCCGTCGCGTCGAACATCACGGAGTAGCGGCCTTCCGACGACATGCGGGTCGTGACCCACGCTTGCCGAGTCGGTTGCACCTGGTCGTTGTTCGACAGGTTGAGGTAGATCCAGCCGCCGATTTCGCCGGACGTGACGTCGGGGAAGAGGTCGTCGTCCGTTCGGTGACTGCCGGTCACCGGAGTGCCGAGTGTGAGCGGCGGACAGAGGAAGTTGCAGATCTGCGAGACCACGAAGGGATTCTCACGCTCGTCGAAGCGGACGATCTCCGCGACGCGGAGGTTGGCGTTGCGGTCGTACGACGCGCAGGGGGCGTTCGGTCCCGTCTTCGGCTCGCGCCAGATGGCGAGCTCCGTCTGCATCCCTGCAAAGCCACCTTCGATGGCGCGCGTGGCGTATGCCGACGGCAGCGGCTGGCGGCGGTCCTGCCTCGGTGCGCTGGAGTGCTGGTAGGACGCGTAGAACGTCGAGGTCAGGTTCGTCTCGACCGTCTCGCCCCCCACGCCGCCTTCCGGCGTCGCGCGGATGTGCACCATCGGCGAGCCCTGCGCGAAGTTGCCGGTCGTGGCGTTCGGATGCACGATCTGGTAGTCGCCCATGAGGACGTTGTCGAACAGGATCTCGTCCGCGAAGTACTTCGGCTCCGTCGGGAACGACGACGTGCAGGTCGCGGCAACGTCGATGGTGAGATAGCCGACCGCGGCGGAGTGCGTGCCGCCGACTTTGCTCGAGCCGCAGCTCAATGGATAGAGGCCCTCGGTGAGCGCGGAGATGACGTTCTGGCGCAGCACTTCAGGGAGCCGGCCACGCCCCTGGCCGTTCTGGGTGCAGGTCGTGGCAGCCGTCGGCAGGTGATTCGGGTTGCCGCCGACGTTCGGTGCGGACAGGACACCCGGCGTCGTTTCGTTCGAGGTCCCGCCGTCCGGTGCGATCAGACCGCGCGCCAGGATGTCGTAGAGATTGACGGCCTGGATGTCGAAACCGGTGAGGAAGATGTTGAAGCTGAGCACCGGGTAGCCGTAGTCGGTGAACATGGTGACGTGCGCGATCTGCGGCTGCGGCGTCACGTTCGTCACGGTGAAGAGCGTCGTGCGCGCCACGGACAGCGGCGCGTTCACGTCCACTTCGAAATACGGGAGGAGCAGCGTGGCGGCGGGATAGAGGCCGACGTCGCAACTGTCGTCGTTGTTCGTGTTGCCGGGTGAAGACGCGGTGTTGCTCGCGCGGGGGTTCAGGTTCGGGCGCGGCCCTCGCGGTGCGGGCGCCGGCTCCGGCGTGGCGGGGGAGCAGCCGTTGCCCATCGCCACCACGTCGAACGACGTGGAGTACCGCCCCTCGGCCGCCATCGTCGACGCGACCCACATCTGCCGCGGACGGTTGCCGTTCGAGCCGGCGTTCACGTAGACCCAGCCGCCGACGTCGCCGCTCGTGGCGAGGAAGTAGTCCTCGCTGCCGATGAGCGAGGCGGAGGCATGGCTGTGGGCGAACGAGATCGTGTTCGGGTTCTCGCGCTCGTCGAAACGCTGGAACTCGATCATCGCGTCGGCGGCCGCATTGCCGCAGGCCGACGTGCGCTCGCGCCATACCTGCAGCGAGGTCTGGAAGCTGACCGCACCGCCGTCGACGACGCGGGCGGCGAAGGTCGAAGGGAGCGGCTGACGGCGGTCGCGCCCGTTCGTCACGCGGCCCGAGTAGAACGTCCACGGCAGCGCGGTCTCGATGACCTGACCGGCGTTGCCGCCCTCCGGCACCGCGCGCAGGTGCACGAGCGGATTGCCGCTGGCGAAGTTGCCGCCACCGGAAACGTGCTGGTAATCGCCGGTGAGGACGTTGTCGTAGAGCAGGTCGTCGAAGTAACTCGCCTGGTCCGGCATCGACAGGTTGCAGTCGGCGACGAGGTCGATCGTGGCGTAGCCGATCGCGCTCGTGTGCTGCGTGCCGATCGGCGTCGCGCAGAGCGCCGGCACGTTGCCGGTGGTGAAGGCGGCCTGCAACAGGTTCAGCGCCACCGTCGGAATGATGTTCGGATTCTGCGGGGGACGGCAGTTGGTCGCCGCCGTGTCGCGGAAGCGCGGATTGCCGGAGATGTTGCTCGCGGAGCGGCTGCCCGGAGTCGTGCCGGGGCCGGTGCCGTTCGGCGGCGCGATCAGGCCGCGCACGAGCAGGTCGTGCATGTTGACCGGCTGCACGTCGTAGCCGGTGAGGAAGATGTTGAACGAGATGACGGGGACGGAGAGGTCCGTCCAGAGCGTGACGCGCGCGATCTGCGGCTCGCGCGTCGTATTCACGATCGTGAAGAGCGTCGTCCGCCCCTGGCCGGGTGCCGCGTGGAGGTCGACCTCGAAGTACGGCAGCAGGAGCGTCGCCGCCGGAAGCGTGGCGATGTCGCAGCTATCGTCGTTCGCGGTGACGGCGGCCTGTGATGCAACGGCGGTGAACAGCAACAGCGTGCACAGAATCGCTTTCATTGTGTTCTCCTCGTACCATCGCGACCGGGAGGACGAGTGGGACCCCTTTGTCCCAGCGCCCTCCCGGTCCATTCGTTCATCAGTCGTCGTTACGGCAGCGGTCCGATCGGCGCGGCGGGCGCCGGTACCGCGGCGCTGCAGCCGTTGCCGAGGGCGGTGGCGTCGGCCATCACGGAGAAGCGCCCCTGGGCCGACATGCGCGTCGTCACCCACGCCTGCTGGTTGGCGCCGGCGCCCGTCCCGGTGTCGCGCAGGTTGAGGTACAGCCAGCCGCCGACGTCGCCGCTCGTGAGGTCGGGGAACAGGTTGCCGGAGGAACTGGTGCTGGAGGTGACGGGGAGGACATCAGTCGGCGCAGGACACACCGTGAACTGGCAAGGGGCGACGACGAACGGGTTCTCCCGCTCGTCGAACTTCACGAGCTCCGCGATCTTCATGTCGGCGTTGGGCGCGTACTGCGTGCACGTGCCGCCGACGTTCCGCGACTCGCGCCAGATCTGAAGCTCCGTCTGCATCGCGCTCGGGCCACCTTCAATGACACGCGCGGCGAACACCGACGGCAGCGGCTGACGGCGGTCGCGCGTGTTGTTCGTCAGACCCTGGTAGCGGCTGTAGAAGGTTCGCGACATGCTCACGCCTTCTTCGGAGCCTGCCGCGCCGCCCTCGGGTACCGCCCGGATGTGAACCATCGGCGAGCCCTGCGCGTAGTTCCCGGTGGCGGCGTTGGGATGGATGATCTGGTAATCGCCCATCAGCACGTTGTCGAAGAGGATCTCCTCGTCGAAGTAGCCGTCGTCGGTCGGGACCGCCGCCGTACACGTGGCGACCACGTCGAGCGTGATGTAGCCGATGGCGAGGTCGGGGTGCTCGTTCCCGACCTGGGCGTCGCCGCACAGCAGCCCGAATCTGCCGGTCGTCAGTGCAGAGACGACGGCCTGCCGGAGGACGTCCGGCATGCGTCCGCGGTTCTGCCCCGTCGCGGTGCACGTCGTGGCCGCGGAAGGCAGATGGTTGGGATTGCCGCCGACGTTCGGCAGCGAGCGCGAGCCGGGCGTCGTCTCGTTCGACGTCCCCGTGTCGGGGGCGACGAGGCCGCGCACCAGGACGTCGTACATGTTGATCGCCTGCACGTCGTAGCCGGTCAGGAAGATGTTGAAGCTGAGCACCGGGTAGTCGCGATCGGTGTGGACCGTGACGTGCGCGATCTGCGGCTGCGGCGTCACGTTCGTGACGGTGAAGAGCGTCGTCCCCGCGACGGACGGCGGGGCGTTCGTCTGCACTTCGAAATACGGGATGAGCAGCGTCGCGGCAGGGTAGAGCCCGACGTCGCAGCTGTCGTCGTTGGCGGTGGTGGCCGGCGAGGCCGCGCCGTTGTTCGCCGTCGGATTCTCGTTCGGCCGCGGCTGAATGGTGGCACCTGGAGCGGGTGCGGGAGAGCAGCCGTTGCCGAGGGCCACGACGTCGAACGACGTGGAGTAGCGGCCTTCGGCGCTCATGACCGAGGCGATCCACGCCTGGCGCGGCCGGTCGCCGTTCGTGCCGGCGTTGATGTAGAGCCAGCCGCCCGGATCGGTACCGAGCTGCGGGAACGCGTCGGTGCTGGTGAGCGAGGCCGAGGCGAGGCCGCTCACGGTTGCGAGCGCGCTCGGATTCTCGCGCTCGTCGAAGCGCACGACTTCGATCGTGCCGTCCGCGGCGGCGTTGCCGCACGCGGAGCTCCGCTCGCGCCAGAGCTGCAGGTTCGTCTCGAAGCCGGTCGGCCCGCCGTCGATGAAGCGCGCGGCGAACGCGGAAGGCAGCGGCTGGCGGCGATCGCGCCGGTTCGCCACGAAGCCGGAGTAGAACGTCCACGGCAGCGCGTGCGCCGTCTCGCTGGCGCTCAGCTCATCCGGGATCGCGCGCAGGTGCACGAGCGGATTGCCATTCGCGAAGTTCCCGCTGCCGGAGATGTGCTGGTAGTCGCCGGTGAGGACGTTGTCGTAGAGCAGGTCGTCGAAGTAGCTCGCGTCGTTCGGCAGCTTCAGGTTGCAGTCCGAGACCACGTCGATGGTGGCGTAGCCGATGGCGCGCGTGTGCTGCGTGCCCACCGGCGTGGCGCAGATCGACGGCACGTTGCCGGTGGTGAAGGCGGCCTGCAGGTCCTGGAGGAAAGGTGCCGGGATGCGCGTGGGGTTCTGCGGCGGACGGCAGTTGTTCGGCACCGTGTCGCGGAACCGCGGGTTGCCGGTGATGTTGCTGGCGGAGCGGCTGCCCGGCGTCGTGCCGACGCCGGTGCCGTTCGGCGGCGCGATCAAACCGCGCACGAGCACGTCGTGCATGTTCATCGCCTGCACGTCGTAGCCGGTGAGGAAGATGTTGAACGAGATGACGGGGACGGAGAGGTCCGTCCAGAGCGTGACGCGCGCGATCTGCGGCTCGCGCGAGGTGTTGACCACCGTGAACAGCGTGGTCCGTCCGTCGCCGGGATTCCCTTCGAGGTCGACCTCGAAGTACGGCAGCAGCAGCGTGGCGGCGGGGAGGAGTGCGATGTCGCAGGTGTCGTCGTTGTCCGTGACGGCGGCATTCGCGCTGAGGGAGACGAAAAGCAGGAGCACCGGGAAGAGTTTTTTCATGGTGTCACTCCGAGCAGTTGTCCGTTGAGATGGCGGGATTCGTCTGACAAGAGGTACGCGATGAGGTCCGCGATACCGGCGGCGGGAACCAGCTTCGAAGCGGGCGTCGAAGCACGATTGGCCGGGGTGTCGATGGAGCCGGGGAGGAGGGCGTTGACGGTGATGCCGCGCTTGCCCAGTTCCTTCGCCAGCGAGCCGATGTAGCCGTTCAGCGCCGCCTTCGACGCGACATACGCGCCGATGCCGGCGGGCGTCGTCTGCGACGCGACGGAGCTCATCGCCACGATGCGCCCGCCGTCGCCGAGGTGCGGCGCGAGCGCGTGCACCGCACGCACGAACGGCATCAGGTTCGTGTCGAGCTGCCGCGTGAAGTCTTCGGGCGATGCGCCGCCGCCAAAGCCGCCGGCGAGGTTCACGAGTGCATCCAGCGGCGCGAACGCCGCGGCATCGTCGGGCGATGCCGCACCGATGAGATTCTCATGCGCGGCGAGCTTGTCGAAGGATTCGCGCGTCCGGTAGACCACCACGCAGCGGTAGTCGCACAAAAGGCGCGGCACCACCACGCTGCCCAGGTCCCCGGTACCGCCGGTGATGACGATGGTTTTCAAATGTGCCTCCTGTGAAGCGGCCAGGGAAACGATGGGACGGATGGGACGGCGCCACTGGCGCGCATTGCAGTTGTCCTGGTCAGCCGGTGGATCATGGTGAGCCTCACAGCGGCCCTAACGCGTCGGTCCTGTTCCGCTGCGGAGAGCAGCCGTTGCCGAGTGGGACGCCGTCGGCGAGCCTGCGGAAACGGCTGCCCCGGTCGAGCCTGACGACCCATGCCTGCCGAGACTCGGAGACGTGATGGAGATCGAAAAAGATCCAGCCGTGCACGTCGCCGGACCAGACCCGCGGCAGTCGCTCGTCCCCGCCACTCATCGTGAGCCGATCCGTGCTCGCGATGTTGAGTCGTATTACGGGCACACCACCGAACCCGCCGCAGAATTGAAGCCAGCAGGGGACGGACAGATTTTCGCGTGCGTCCAGAACGGTGCTGTCCTCATAGAAGAAGTAGGCGTCTTGCGTGGACAGGGGCGGCACGGCGGAGGGCTCGCGCCAGATGAGCAGGTCGGTGGTGACCGGGGAACTTCCGTCACCCCAGCCGACGGCGAACACCCCAGGCAGCGGTTGTCGCCGATCGATGCCGCGCGGCAGCCCGGCCGCCGCCGCCAGGCGGCCGTAGAAAGTCCGCTCTCGCGGAAGAAAGCTCCCCGACGGTCCGCCTTCAGGGATGGCGCGGATGTGGACCAGCGGCGATCCGGCGACGTCGGTTGCAGCGCCGGTGTCGACGAGCATCCAGTCACCGATCAGCACGTTGTCGTAGAGAAGGTCGTCGTAATACGCGCCATCACTGGGGAAGGTGTCACGGCAGGCGGCCACGACGTCGATGGTTGCCGAGCCGATTCCATCCTCGAGCGTCGCGATGGCCGCGTCGCGGAGCGGCTGCGGCAGCGTCGCGCGCCCGCAACGCGCGGAGGCATTCGTCTGATGATCCGGATTGTGTTTCGCGGAGCGGCTGCCACGACGCGCCTCGGGCGCGGCAAAGACGCCGGTCGTCAGCACGGTACGCAGGTCGACGCTCTGCACGTCGTAGCCGGTGAGCTGCAGGTCGAAGCGCAGGACCGGCTTCCCTAGTTTCGACCACAGCGTCACCGCGGCGATCTGCGGCAGCGGCGAGACGTTCGTAACGGTAAAGAGCGTCGTCTTTGTATCGCCGATCTCAAAGTACGGCAGCAGCAACGTCGCCGCCGGAGCCACACTGATATCGCACGAAGCATCATTGCCAATGATCTGCGCGCGCAAAGGCAGCGCCAGCAGCACGATCACGATCAGACCGAGGACAACGCTACCGCCCTCAGTCCAATAGGTCCCATCGGTCCCATCTGTCCTATGGGTCCTATCGTTCCCCTTCGTCCCATCCCGCATCGCACGGGTCATTGCGCTGCCGCACTCCCCACGCAGCCGTTGGTCAGCGGCGTGGCGTCCGTTTCGGTCGAGTAGCGCCCTTCGGCGAACATCCGCACCACCACCCAGTTCTGGCTGCGGCGCTGGGGGCGGGCTTTGTTGTCGAGGTTGAGATACATCCAGCCGCCGACGTCACCCGACGTGAGCAGGGGGAAGTGGTCGCTGGACGTCCTCACCGAGGCCGTGGCGGGAGTCCGCATGGCCGGCGGGGGGAGCGGCGCCCCGAAGCAGCAGTTCGGCTGGAAAACGAAGGGGTTCTCCCGCTCGTCGAAGCGTACGACCTCGGCCGCGCCCATGCGGGCGTTCTGCTGCAGAGACGCGCAGTCGCCAGCCATCACCGCCGGCGCGCGCCACATCAGCAGGTCGGTGAGGAAGCCGCCCGAGCCGCCTTCGATGTAGCGCGCGGCGAAGGTCGAGGGCAGCGGCTGACGGCGGTCGGCGCCGGGACGCACACCGTCCATGTCCGTCAGGTCGGTCCAGAACGTCTGGTGGAAGCGCGGCGGCAGGTATTCGCCCGCCTTGCCGCCTTCGGGGAACGCGCGCAGATGCACCAGCGGACTGCCGCCGGCGTAGTTGCCGTGCGCCGGATCGGGGCGCACGACCTCGTAGTCGCCGGTGAGCACGTTGTCGAACAGCAGCTCGTTCACGTACCAGCCGCCGGTCGGCATCGTGCCGGAGCACGTCGCCACCAGGTCGATCGTGGCGTAGCCGACTGCCGCGGCGTGCGTGCCTCCGACCGCTTCGGCGCCGCACATCAGCGGGAAGCGTCCCGTGGTCAGCGCCGAGCGCACGTTGTCGCGCATCGCTTCGCTCAGGTTCTGCGGCTGGCGCGCGCATTCGCCGAGCGCCGTCGGGAGGAAGTTCGGGTTCGTCTCGCCCTTGTCGGCCGGACGGCGCGTGCCCCACTCCGTGTTGATCACGCCTTTCGCCAGCACGTCGTAGAGATTGATCGCCTGCACGTCGTAGCCGGTGAGCACCGTGTTGAACGTCAGCACCGGGAAGCCGTAGTCGGTCCAGAGCGTGACCTTCGCGATCTGCGGATGCGACGAGACGTTGGCCACGGTGAAGAGCGTCGTCACGGCCGTCGCCTGCGGCTTGTCGATCTCCACCTCGAAATACGGCAGCAGCAGCGTGGCCGCCGGGAGCACGGCGATGTCGCAACTGTCGTCCGCGAGGTTCTGCGTCTGCGACGTCGGCCGGAAGCGCGCCTCGGCCACGGCGCAGCCGTTCGTCAGCGCCGTCGCCTCCACCGCCACGGAGTAGCGTCCCTCGGCCGACATGTTCGACACGACCCAGCTCTGGCTCGGCCGGCCCTCGGCGCTGCTGTCGTCGAGGTCGAGATACAGCCAGCCGCCGACGTCGCCCGAGCCGGAGAGCGCGGGGAAGTCGCTCGACGACGTCGGCACGCGCGCGGCCGTCGGCGTCATCAGCGGCGAGGCACCGAGGACCGTGGCGTTCTCGCGCTCGTCGAAGCGGACGACGTACGCGATCGGCGCGCGGTTGCGCTCGAACTCGCCGCACAGTGCGCCGGCGCCGAGGAGCGGCTCGCGCCACATCAGCAGGTCGGTCTCGAACAGGCCCGGGCCGCCGTCGATGAAGCGCGCGGCGAACGTCGAAGGCAGCGGCTGGCGGCGATCGCGCCCGCCGACCGCGTAACGGTCGTAGAACGTGTAGGGGAGCGGCCGCTCCGCCCCGACCGCGCGGATGTGCACCATCGGCGTGCCGCTGGCGTAGTTGCCGGTTTGCGCGTTCGGCTGGATCGTGCGGTAGTCGCCGGTGAGGACATTGTCGAAGAGGATCTCGTCGAAGTAGCCGGGATCGTGCGGACCCTTCGGCGAGCAGGTGCCCGCGACGTCGATGGTCATGTAGCCGGTGGCGATGCTCGGATGCGTTTCGCCGACGGCGGCCGGCGCGCAGGTCGCCACGCTGCCGAGCGTCAGCGCGGTGCGCACGGCGTCGAGGACCGGTGTGGGCAGCCGCGGATTGCTCACGGCGCAGCTCTGCGCCGCGCCCGGAAGGAAGTTCGGATTGCCGGTGGAGTTGCTGGCCGAGCGCGAGCCCGGCGTCGTGGTGCTCGACGTGCCTCGATCGGGGGCGACCACGCCGCGCACGAGGACGTCGTAGAGGTTGATGTCCTGCACGTCGTAGCCGGTGAGGAAGATGTTGAACGTCAGCACGGGATAACCCCAGTCCGTCCAGATCGTGGCGCGCGCGATCTGCGGCTGGCGCGAGGTGTTGATGACGGAGAAGACCGTCGTGCGCGCCTGGGTGGCAGGCTGGTCGACGCGCACCTCGAAGTACGGGAGCAGCAGCGTCGCCGAGGGGAGGAGGGCGATGTCGCAGCTTTCGTCCGCGCGAGCGGGCGCCGGAATCAGCGCGGCGAGCAACAGGGCGGCGAGCGTCAGTGACTTCATGGGTTGTGGTTTCCTCCGGGGCCGAGGACCTCGAAGTACGGCAGCAGCAGCGTCGCCGCCGGAAGCTGCGCGATGTCGCAGGTGTCGTCGTGATTCGTTGTTGCCGCGCCGGCCGCGGCAAAGGGGAGGAGCAGCATCGCTGCGAGGAAAACTGCCCGAACGGTCTGCATGGGGGACCTGGCTCCTCGGTGGATCGTTCAGCGGCGGCCGGAGAGGGGAGCCCGGATTCAGGCCGGCGGCGGGCGCCTCAACAAGTCCGCTTCGTTCATGGCGGACAATTTATGCTGCGGCAGCATCGAGCGCAAGGATTATTTGTGGGAGATATGCGCGGGGTGGATAAGGGGGAGGGCGTGAAAGGGCGATCACGCCTGCGGAAAGACCACGTCACTTGGCCGCGGGTTCATGCGAAGGCGGATATCGGGGTCAGAAGTTATAACGGCGCCCCCCGATTGACTGGAAGGCGCAGGGAGCCGATACTGTTTTTGGAACGCGTGCTTCAAGCGCGCGGTTAGAAGTGCCCCGACGGTGTTAGCGCACCGGCCGGGGCGGTAGAAATTGCTACTGCACCACCACGGGCGTTCCGACTGCTGCCTAGGCGATCACGGAACGCCCTTCGTGTTTGTTGCGGCTCCCCGTGTCGGTGGCGGAACCCGAGAAGCTATTGGCTCTCCTGACGATCATCATTCAAACCTCCATGTTTAGCAATTTAGCGCCCTACCTTCATGGTTGTCAATAGCCTACCGGCCATACCTTGACAAATTTGCCGACCGACCCTAACTTTACCTTATCGCTACCGGACACGGAGGTATGAGTCATGACGAGCATCGACAGCAGCGACGACAAGAAGCGCCAGCGGAGCCCGCAGTATCCTTTCATCGGGCTTGCGAAGGCGGTGGATCGGGCGCGTGAGTTCTGGTCAAAGGAGCGGCGGCATCCAACGTTGGTGCCCGTCGCGGCGCAGCACTTCGGGTTCTCTGCGAAAAGCAGCGGCGGCCTGCAAACGGTAGCTGCGCTTATTCATTTCGGACTCATGGAGCAGGGCGGCGAGAAAGAGTTGCGCACCGTCAAATTGACGGACGCAGCGATCCGCATCCTGTCCGACTCGCCGGACCGTGATGTGCTCCTGCGGCAGGCCGCTATACGGCCCCGGCTGCATGCCGAACTGCTTGCGAAATACAGCAATGACCTGCCTTCGGACCAAACGCTTCGGACGTATCTAACGTTCGAGCGTGGATTCAACGAAGGTACGGTGGATGACTTTATCCGCCAGTTTCGTGACACGCTGAGCTTCGCAAAGGTCGTTGAATCCGGTATATTGACGCCGTCATCCTCCATGCCGTCTGACATGGATGCTGACCCGGAGTTCACGGACATGCACGCCGACACGAAGGTACCAGCGGGGCGTCGTCCGACGCTGCCGATGCACAACATCAGCGCTCCCCTGCCGCCACCGGCCGGAGGGGTGCAGCGTTCATTCTCCACCGGCACGGACACGATGGACGCGGTCATCACGATCACGAGCCACACGGGCACCGTCTCGCGCGATGACATCGAGTTCCTGAAGGATTACCTGGAGTTTCTCGGGAAGGGCTGGAGTCGTCAGCCGCGCGCGGCATCACTCACCGTACTTCGACCGACAAACCCTGATGACACGAGCGAGGGGGAGTAAGTGGACTCAGGCGGAGCGGCAACTCCGGGTCTGACGGCGCGGTGTGTCGCTTACTCGTCGCCTGCTTCATACGCTGCAGCCTAACGCTATCGGCTGGTTTTGATCGGGTCGAGAAGTTCGCCAGGTTTAACGCCGAGCGCCTTCGCCAGTCTGATGATGGTGGACAACTTCGGATCGCTCGCGCCGCGTTCGATGTGCCCGACCTGAAGCCAGTTCATCCCGGATTCCTCGGCGAGATGTTCCTGGGTCCAGCCGCGCGCCGTCCGTAGCTCGCGCACGCGCTTTCCAAATGAGATTGACTCTTTCGTCCGGCTTTCCTCCGTGCGGGGCGGCATGCGCTTGTACATAGCCACGGCTATGCGCTACTCTCAATTAGCCGCGGCTATGTTCGAGGGGGTGACGCAGATGGCAACGAAGTCCTCACGTCTAAAACGATTCATTCCTCCGGTGTTTGTCTCCGTCCTGACGGAGACCTCGACCGGCGAACCTTACGGGGTGAACTGGTCGCACGTCGAATCGGTCAGCGTTCACGAGGCAGGGACGCTGATCGCGTTCGCCAGCGGCGATACCGTGACCGTCCGCGAGTCCTTCGGTGACGTGATGGGCACGTTGAGGCAAGTGTGAATCAGTCGTGGATCGAACCGCATGAAGACGCCGCAGGCTAGCCGGATGCGATACCCGGCCTATGATCCGGAAGTAAACGCGATCCTGGATGTGGCGCGGGCTGCCCATCTGGCGCACGAAGCGAATCCGATGGTGTCCGCGACCGACATCATCGGGCGCCTCGAGCCGGCGGCGAGGCAATGGGCGTGGAGCCTGATCGAGATCATCATGGACCACGAGAAGCGCGAGCGCAGGCACGCGGAGCTCTGGTCCAAGTGGAAGCGGTGGCGGAACAAGCGCGAATCCATCAAACGGGTCGCGCGGCCGAACGCGAATTGGCTTGGGGACGGGTTGCCGCGGACGTGATCCCCGACCGCGCCGTCGCAATGTGTCATCCCGAATCCGCCGTATTGGCGCTGGGAGGGGGAGGCGGGTGAGGGATACTGTGCGGGGGACGTACGGTAGGCAGTGTTGGTACTTTCCCCCACACAGATCCCTCAGCGCCCTCCTCCGCCCAGCCCCCCATACGGGCGATTCGGGATGACACGTGTTGGTTGATCGATCCATTGGGCGCACGGCCGTTGCGGGTTCATGGCCGAGACGATAGGACGAATGGGACGAACAGGACCGATAGGACCTATAGGACGAGCGCCGTCTTGGGTTCATGCAGCGCGATTCCGGGTTCGCGCGGGACCTTGGCCGGTTCACGAAAAGGACGAACAGGATCGATCGGTCGAACAGCGCCGGCGTGCGGTGCAATTTCCACTACGCGCCGTGCGGCGTCCACAGCACTCCGTGCGATTTCCACGGCGCTCTGTGCGTTTTCCACAGCACTCCGTGAGATTTCCACGGCACTTGGTGGCGACGTCCACCGAACTCCGTGCGATTTCCGCTTCACTCCGTGCGTTTTGCACGGCACTCCGTGCGATTTCCGCTTCACGCCGTGCGTTTTCCACGGCGCTCCGTGCGTTTTCCACGGCGCGCCGTGCAAAAAGCACGGCGATCGGGGCGGCAGCCCCTGAGCTCTGAGCCCCGAGCCCTGAGCCCCGAGCCCTACTCCCGCCGCACACCCACCTCGGCGCTTCCCCCGGTGATCCGTTCGATGCGCCGGCGCTCGGCGTTGCGTTCGCGGCGGTCGCGCCAGGTGCGCGGGGTCTCCGGCGGGGCGGTGCCGAGCAGGGAGAAGGCGTCGGGGGTCTGGCGGGACGTCGTCATCGCCGTGCCGGCCAGCGGGGCCATGATCGGGAGATAGTTGAAGCGCCAGCTCGTGCCGAGGGCGCGGAAAGAGACGGTGCCGAAGCCGAACTCGACGCGGGGAGGGTGCTCCGGGGGCGCTTCGATCTCCGCGACGAGGCGCTGCAGGTTGTCGCGCGAGTAGTCGGGCTGAGGCTCTTCCTGGCCGAACGCCGCCCCGCTGACGAGCAGGAGCATGAGTCCGAAAGCGGCTTTGCGCATCATTTGAAAATTCTCCTCCTTCATCCGACGGCCTTCCATGCAAAACCGTTACAAGTTCCGGCAAACGTTCCGGCCAGACTCGCGTTTATGACGCGCATGCAGATGAAGAAGCGGAAGCTCATCCTCATTAGTGTTGCCCTGCTCGCCCTCACGTTCCCGGCCCTCAGCCAGGAGCGGGACCGGGCCAGCATCCCGGAAAAATACCGCTGGGACCTGACGGCCATCTACCCGAGCGACGACGCCTGGCGCGCCGCCAAGGAGCAGTTCGTCGCGACCAGCCTGCCGAAAGCCGGGCAGTTCAAGGGGACGCTGGCCTCGTCGCCGCAGCGCCTCCTCGAGGCGCTCGACACCCTCTCCGGCGTCAACAAGGAGCTGGCCAGGCTCTACATCTACGCCCACCTGAACTCCGACGCCGACACGCGCTCGGCGAAGTACCAGGCCATGCAGCAGGAGATGGCCAGCATCGCCACCCGTATGAGCGCCGACGCGGCCTACGTCGAGCCCGAGATCCTGAAGATGGATCGCGCGAAGCTCGACCAGTTCCTCAAAGCCGAGCCGAAGCTCGCCGTCTACCGCGTCTATCTCGAGGATCTCCTCCGCCGGCAGGAGCACACGCTCAGCGCGGCCGAGGAGAAGATCCTCGCCGATGCGGGCCTGATGACCGATACCGCGGGTGACGTCTTCGGCATCTTCGCCGACGCCGACTTCCCGTACCCCACCGTGACGCTCAGCGACGGCAAGAGCGTGCGCCTCGACAAGGCCACCTTCAACACCATGCGCGGCGTAGCCAATCGCGACGACCGGCGCAAGGTGATGGAGACGTTCTTCAAGGAGCTCGGCAAGTACCGGGCGACGTTCGGCTCCACGTACAACGGGAAGATCCAGGCCGACCTCTTCCAGATGCGCGCGCGCAAGTACCCGACGACGCTCGCCGCGACGCTCGACTCCTCGAACATCCCGACGTCCGTCTACATGGCGCTGGTCGACGGCGTGAACGAGAACCTCGACACGTTCCACCGCTACCTACGCCTTCGCCAGCGGATGATGGGCGTCGACAAGCTGCACTATTACGACCTCTACGCGCCGCTGGTCGGCAACGTCGATCTGGAGTATCCGGTGGAGGAAGCGCGCAAGCACATCCTCGCCTCGCTCAAACCGCTCGGCAGCGAGTACACCTCGGTCATCGCCCGCGCGCTCGACGAGCGCTGGATCGATCTCTACCCCAACACCGGCAAGCGCGCCGGCGCCTACTCGCAGGGCGGCGTGTACGACGTGCACCCGTACATGCTGCTCAACTACAACGACAAGTACGACGACATGTCGACGCTGACGCACGAGCTCGGGCACACGATGCAGAGCTACTTCTCGAACAAGACGCAGCCCTACCCGACGGCGGACTACCCGACGTTCGTGGCGGAGGTGGCGTCGACGTTCAACGAGGCGCTGCTGATCGACCACATGCTGAAGAACATCAAGGACGACGACGCCCGCCTCGCCCTCCTCGGCAACTACCTCGAGGGGATCAAGTCGACCGTCTTCCGGCAGACGCAGTTCGCCGAGTTCGAGCTGCGCGCCCACGAGATGGCCGAGCGCGGCGAGCCGCTCACCGGCGAAGCGCTGTCGAAGCTGTATCTCGACCTCACCCGCAAGTACTACGGCCACGACAAGGGCGTGGCGGTGGTCGACGACTACATCCAGCACGAGTGGTCGATGGTCCCTCACTTCTACCGCAACTACTACGTCTTCCAGTACGCCACGTCGTTCACCGCGTCGGCCGCGCTGTCGGAGAACGTCCTCGCCGGAGACAAGAAGGCCACGGAGCGCTTCCTGCAGTTCCTGTCGGCGGGCGGCTCCAAATACCCGATCGACCTGCTGAAAGACGCCGGCGTCGACATGACCACGTCCCAGCCCCTCGACCTGACCATGAAGAAGATGAACCGCGTCATGGACGAGATGGAAAAGCTGCTGGCGAAGAAGCGGTAAGCGGGCGTCAACGGGGAACGATAGGACGAATAGGACCTATAGGACGTATAGGACGAATGGGACCATGCGCGTGGCTTCACGGAAGAACCGGCGCTTCGCGGTGCGCCGGGAAAGCCATTCTTCGCCGGGGGCGTGGTGCATAGGTCCCATCTGTCCTATAGGTCCTATTCGTCCCATTCGTCCTATCGTTCCCTGGTCCATCCGCCACACCGTTACATCACGCACGCGCCCCGCCTCCACCCACACACCCGGCACGCGTGCGCGCAGCGCTTCCGCGCCGCCTTCCACCTCGGACACGGCGGCGTACCAGGGGCCGGGGAAACGGGCGCGCAGTACGGCGGTGGTCTCGGGTGTCAGCTGGTCCCAGCGCACGACCAGCCGCTCCGAGTGGAAGTAGAACGCGCCGCTCATGATGCCGGACAGCACCAGCGCATCGCGCGGTGCCTGCCGTTCCACGAGCGCGACCGTGTCGGGGAAGATCGACTCCCAGTCGTCGAGCTGCAGCACGTGCAGGCGGCCGATGCGCGTCACCTCGCGCCCGAGCACCACCAGCACGAGCATCACCGCCACCGCACGGCCGAAGCGCAGCGCCGTGACGCGTGAGGCCAGGTGCACGAAGCCGAGGATGAGCGGCGGCAGGGCGGGGAGGAGGAAGCGCAGCGACGCGTGATCCGGACAGTAGCTGTAATACGAATAGAAGACGAAGAAGACGGCGAACCAGGAGACGAGCAGCGCGCGCTCGCGGCCGCCGAGGCGGCGGTCGAAGGCGGCGAAGAGTCCGCCGGGAAAAAGCAGCGGCGTGCCGATCGTCATCAGCCACGTCGCCTGCCTGACGAGACACGGCGGGACGCCGCGCCACGACATGAGGCTGCCGACGCCGCCGTATCCGGTGGTGAACGGACTGCCGTAGAGCGTCTCCGCGTACCACATGAGCGCGAGCGCGAACGGCAGCGCCGCCGCGCCGGCCGCGGCGAGCCGCCCGCCGCGGAAGCGCAGCGCGATCACCAGCGGCAGCAGCACCAGCACGTTCGCCGGCCGTACGGCCACGCCCACGGCGAACGCCACGCCCGCCGCGGCGGCCCACCACCACCGCTCGTCGGAGCGCAGCGCGCAGGCGATCGCGGCAAGTGTCCAGAACGTCGCCAGCACATCGCTCACCGGCTGCACGCCCTGGGAGATGAAGATGGGGAACGCCGCCAGCAGCAGCGCCGCCACGGCGGCCCAGCCGCGCGACGCGCCGAACCTTCGGGCCATGAACGCCATCAGGAACAGCGAGGCCGTGGCCATGAGCGGCACGATCAGGAACGCGCCGGCGCGCCAGCCGCCGAGCGCGGCGCCGAGCAGCAGGTGCAGTGAGGTGCCGACCGGATACGTCGGCACCATGGTCCCCGGCGCGTCGCCGCGCATGAAGCCGTACGGCGTGAAGAGGTAGATCAGCGCCGGGTCGAGCGTGCCGTCGGTGAGCGGCGCGACCGTGGCGTGCGTGCGGCCCGTGGCGAGCAGCCGCGCTTCGTTGAGATAGCCGGAGGAATCGGGACCCGCGGCGAAGTTGCAACTGTTCGCCACCAGCAGCGCGAAGTAGCCGATGGCGAACAGCGCCGCCGCAATGCGCGCCACTACTCCCACGGCACCCGGTTCTGGTAGACCTCCTCCGATCGCCGGCCGAAGTAGTTCCAGAACAGCAGCGCCGTGGTGAAGTCGGCCGTCCACTCGCCGTCGACCAGCTTCTCCACGCACCACGAATACGGCTGCTCCGCGGCGTAGCGCACGCGCAGGCGGCGCGTGGGGGAGAGGAGCAGCCGTGCGTCTTCGAGTGCGGTGACGACCACCTCCAGCCGCTCCGCCTCGTTCGCCGCCTGGTACTCCGCATGCGCGGCATCCGCGTAGACGCCGACGCTGTCGGGCGAGGCGTCGATCGAGACCTCGAACCCTCCCTCATGCTGCACCGGGAACTCCAGGACCGCATGGTCCCCGTTGCGCTCGCGCCAGCGCCAGGTGACGGTGTCGGGGATGCGGAGGGCCTGCTCGACGAGGACTTCAGCGAACGTCATGGGTGGTGGATATCTTAGTCGACGTCTTCCTGCGCAGGATGAAGTCGCGCCGGTAGCTGAAGCCGTCGGGCGGGGCGGTGGCGAGGGGGAGCCGGGGCACGCAACGACGATAAGCAGTCCGCTGGCCAGCCACCGGGCAGCACCGTTGCACAGGGAGCGCGCAATGGCAGCCCGAACCACCTCGATGCCGCGCGTCCTCGTCGCGGAGGACGACCCCGCCATCCGGCGTCTCCTCGCCGCCACGCTGCGCCGCCGCCGCCTCGACGTGCAGCTCACCGAGGACGGCCAGCAGGCGCTGGAGGCACTCCAGCGCGAGCGGTGGGACGTCATCGTCATGGATCTGATGATGCCGGTCGTCAACGGCTGGGAAGTGGTGCGCTGGCTCAGCGCGCACCCGGAGCAGCGCCCGGCCTCGGTCATCGTCGTCAGCGCCGCCGATCGCGAAGCGCTCCGCGAATTGGACCCCACCGTGGTCAACGCGATCGTCTTCAAGCCCTTCGATGTGATGCAACTGGGCGCCTACGTCAAAAGTGCCGCGCAACAGGGGCAGCATGACCGGCGGCACGCACGAGTGGTGAAGACGGTGTGAACGGGGGAGCGTTGTCCGTTGTCCGTTTTCCGTTGTCCGTTTTCCGTGCTGCGCTGTGCGATGAGCCTGGCGGAGCGCAGCACGGACAACGGACAACGGAAAACGCCGGCGCGCGAAGCGCCTACCCCCGCTTCCGTTTCGTACCCCCGCCCAGCGCCTTGTCCGCCAGCGCCATGGCGCGTGTGTACATCGCCTGATCGGGTTCTTTGTCGGGGCGTTTGGGGCACTGGTCGAGGTGCGCGTAGATCTGGGCGCCGAGATAGCCGGCCGCACCTCCGTCGAGGGCGACCTGCCGCCGGCAGAAGGGACAACGGAAGCGCATGGACTCGATGCGCGAATGGTAACAGCGGTTGCCGCTTTTCGCTCCTCTCAGGGCTGAGCAAACGTGCCGTGTAAACGTGCCCTTGGGTTTGCGGGGGAATGGGTCATGGGACGAATAGGACAAATAGGACGGATAGGCCTGGCGGACCGTGGGTGCCGTGGCTGTGTGTGGGGGGCTTTGGGGTTTGCCGTGGCGCGTGAACTGACCTGTTGCGTTGCACCGCCACGATCCCCTGGCACACCCGCTACTTTCCCCATGCACAGCCATGGCACCCACGGTCCGCCAGGCCTATCTGTCCTATTCGTCCTATGACCTATTCGCCGCACACCCCAGGGCCCGTTAACCGCCACCCCCGCACACCCCAAAACACGTTCAGTCCCCGCTGACCTCTTCCTGCACATCCGCATGGCTCGGCGGCAGCGTCATCCCGCGGGCGAGCACCTGGCGGATGATCTCCACGCGCTCGCGGGCTTCGCGCTCGCGGTCGGCGAAGCGGCGGGCCATCCATTCGTGGCCGCGCAGTCCTTCGGAACGCGACAGGCGCTGGGCGAGGCGGGCGCTCTCCTCGAGCGTCTTCATCGCGGTCCACATCGCCTCTTCGAACTGATCGGCCTGCGCGCCTAGGATCGACTCGGGGGAGTAGGCGTGACCCACGCGGCAGCGGAAGCGGGAGTACTGGTCTTCGTCGATCTGCCACATCACGCCGCCGCAGTCGGGGCATGACCACGGGGACGGCACTCCGGGGCGGTCGTCCTCATGCATCGCATCGTGGTCCATCTCCGCCATCAGCGTCTCGATGTCGAGCCGCCTGGTGTCGGCGGGCTGCAGCCCGGGGATCTTCGGTTTCTCGTGGACCGCCGTCATGATGGCCGCGGCGATCTGGTCGAGTGGAGCGACGACATTCGGGTTGGTGTGCTCGAGCGCATTGCGCGGCATGTCGGGAAACATCGCATCGGCAGGATCCTGCACGATCGTGAAGCCTCCCTGCTGCTTGATGGCCATGAGGCCGGCCGTGCCGTCGTCGAGGTTGCCTGTCAGAACCACACCGATGGCGCGGCTGCCGTAAGCACGCGCGGCGCTGCGAAAGAGCGGATCGAGCGCCGGGCGATGCCGGTTTTCGCGCGGTCCGCGCGTGGCGCGCAGCGTGCCGTCGCGGCCGACGACGAGATGGTGGTCGGGCGGCGCCACGTAGGCGGTGCCGGGGCGCAGCGCGTCGCCGTCTTCCCCATCTTTCACGTGCAGTGCGCTGCGCCGGTCGAGGATCATCGACAGCAGGCTCGGCGACTCAGCCGGGATGTGCAGCACGATGCAGATGGCGGCCGGAAAATCGCTCGGAAGAGCGCCGATGACTTGAGAGAGCGCCTCGACCCCGCCGGCGGAGGCGCCAATGACGACAATTCTTTCTTCCAAAATTTGCTCCGCCTCATGTAAGAGCAAGAGCAGCGCCGTAGCGAACCGTACCTGGTATAACCCATTCCCCGCACACCCACGGCACGTTCACGCGGCGCGGACCGCCAAAGCCCAGCAGCCTACTTCCGCCGCCGGATCCTGGTGCGCACGGTCTCCACTTCTTCGCGCAGATAGTCGAGTTGCGCAACCAGCTCTTCGACCTGGGCGTTGAGCTGCTGGGCGTGGTCGCGGCGGCTGGTGCGCTCGGAGCGGCGCTGGGCGGCGACTTCGCGCCACAGCTTGATGCGATCCTTGCTGCTGAGCGCGGCGATGCGCTTGGCCAGCGGGTCGACGCCTTTGGTGTCTTCCGCGGCCGAGCCCAGCAGATCCTGCGGCGCGACCTTGAAGAGCTTGGCGAGAACGAGCAGCATCTCGACCTCGATCGGCTGTTTGTCGGTTTCGATGCGGGACAGCGTGGCGACGCTGACCTTGGTCTTCCCGGCCACATCGGCCAGCGACAGATTGCGGCTGTTGCGTGCCTCGCGAATTCTCGATCCGATCATGATCCCATGGTAGCAGAAGCATGCATCCGGCCATTCCGGTTTGTGAAAAGCGTAACCGCGCCGTTTTACGCATCGTGCAAAACGGCCACATCTTCGTCCTTTTCTGGACTTTCCGAGGCGCCCCGCATCACGGGCTGATGGTGAAGTGCCCCCCATGAGCGGGGAGTCTCGCCGCGACTTGCGCAACACGTAACTCGTTGGCCGACGCTTTGCAGTCGATGCAAAGCGTGGAGAGTTGGTAGCGCGTCCACGGGTGGTCTCGAGGTGGCGTCGCGGTACGAAGCCTCGCCCCATCCGCTGCCGATTCGAAACACTGGAGTGTCTTCAGGGTCCTTGTGCCGGTTGCCGCGAGCCGGTGTTTCAGGTGGGATTGCGGCGGCGATGTTGACGGGCCAGCATCGTCGCCGCGGTTCCGTTCGACCGCACCGCGTGGCCCGTCCGGGCAAAACTCTTGCTCTCACTGCGGTCGTGGCTGCCAAACGACGACGCGCCCTGCCGTACTGGCTCTCCGGTTTCGACGAGATCTGCGCCGCCTGCGACCGCTCTCACGCCCACGCCGCCGGGGCGCGCTGCACCGATTGCGATCGTCCCGTCTGCGCTTTCTGCGCGGCGGTCTCGGAGAAGGAAGCGTTCTGTCCCGAATGCGTCGCCCCGCCACAGAAGAGGAGGAAACGGTGACCGCTCGCGCCATGTGGAAAGGCGTCCTGCGCATCGGCAAAACCGAGGTGCCGGTCAAACTCTACTCCGCCGTGCAGGACCACACGGTCCACTTCCGGCTCCTGCACAAGACCGACAAGGAACCGGTGAAGCAGCAGCTCATCGACTCCGAGTCGGAGGAGCCGATCGAATACGAGCAGACGCGCAAGGCGTACAAGGTCGCGCGCGACCGCTTCGTCGCGCTCGAGCGCGAGGAGCTCGAGGAGCTCGAGCCGCCCGCCGCGCGCGACATCGAGATCACGCGCTTCGTCGCCGCCGGCGAGATCGACCATCGCTGGTACGAGCGCGCCTACTATCTCGGGCCCGACGACAGCAACGGCGCCTACTTTGCGCTCGCCGAGGCGATGCGGAAGAAGGAGAAGGAAGCGATCGCGAAGTGGGTGATGCGCAAGAAGCAGTACGTCGGCGCGCTGCGTGCCGAGGACGGCTATCTCATGCTCATCGCGCTGCGGCACGCCGACCAGATCGTCGACTCCGCGGCCATCGACGCGCCGCAGGGGAGGGCGCTCGACCCGCGCGAAGTGGCGATGGCGGGACAGCTCCTCGCCGCGCTGGCCGACCGCTTCGAGCCCACCGAATACCAGGACGAATACCGCGCCCGCGTCATGGAGCTCATCGAGACCAAGGCGAAGGGCGGCAAGGTCAAGGTGACGAAGTTCCGCCCCCGCCAGACCGGCGAAGCTAAGCTCACCGGCGTGCTGGAAGCGAGTCTCCGTGGTCTGGAGAAAGAAAGGAAGGCTGCTGGTGGCCGCCGCTGACGACGATTACGAAGAAGAAGGAACGGGGAGTACCGGCGTACGCTCGTTCTGGTCGGGCACGATCACGTTCGGACTGGTGACCGTGCCGGTGAACCTCTTTCCCGCCACGGCGCCGCGCCAGGTCGCGTTCAAGATGCTCGGGCCGGAGGACGCCCCGGTGCGCCGCCGCTACGTCTGCTCGAAGGACGGCGAGCCGCTCGAGGCGGACGACATCGTGCGCGGCTACGAGATCGAGAAGGGGAAGTTCGTCGTGGTGTCGGACGACGAGCTCGAAGCGATCGAGCCGCGCAAGTCGCGCGAGATCGACCTGCGCATCTTCGTCGACCGCACCGAGCTCGATCCGATGTACTTCGTGCGCGCCTACTTCCTGACGCCGGCGGGAGGCTCGAACAAAGCGTACCGGCTGCTGGCCGAGGTGATGGAGAAGAGCGGCCGCGCCGGCATCGCCACATTCGTCATGCGGGCGAAGGAGTACCTCATCGCCATCCTGGCGGAGAACGGCATCCTGCGCGCCGAGACGCTGCGCTTCCACGACGAGCTGCGCAAACCGGAAGACGTGGGCCTGCCGGACAAGGCCAGGCCGAAGTCGGCGGACGTGACGAAGTTCGAGAAGCTGATCGCGTCGCACAGCGGCAAAGCCGACTTCACCGAGATGCTCGACGACTATGCCAAGCGCGTCGAGAAGCTGGTGAAGGAGAAACAGAAGAAGAACGAAGGCATCGTGCGCGCCCCCGAGCTGTCCCGCGAAGACGCGGAGGAAGGCGGCGGCGAAGTCATCGATCTCCTTGAGGTGCTCCGCCGCAGCATGGGCCCGCAAAAGGCGGCCCCCGCGCGCAAGTCCCCCAAGAAAGCCACCACCAAGAAGGCTGCATCGACGAAGAAAGCGGCCACGAAGAAAAAGGCGCCGGCCAGGAAGCGCACGACCGCGAAGAAGAAGGCCAGTTAGAGGACGACAGGACGGCTAGGACCGATTCGGACAGATACGACGAACAGGACGGAGTTGCGGCCGCCTGTCGTATCTGTCCGTGAAGGCCAGAGCGCGGGCGGCGCCGCCACGTGTTCCGTGGATGAAGCGGGGTCATGTCGCGGTACGGTATTTGCCTCAACCGGCCGGTGACGAACCGTCCTTCAGGCGCATGACTAAACCCAGACAAGGAAAGCAGCGAGCCGCGGCAGGGCGGCAGACCGGGCGGGACTCTGCCGGCACGGGCCAGCCCGCCTACGAGAACGGCTCGTCAGCCGGCGCGGTCGTGCCGGAGCAGCTTTGCCGCGTCGTCGGCATCGGTGCCTCCGCGGGCGGACTCGACGCGTTCCGCGAGCTGCTGCAGGCCCTGCCTCCCGATTCCGGCATGGCCTTCGTCATCGTGCAGCACCTCGCGCGCGACCAGAAAAGCATGCTGCCGGACATCCTGTCGCGCAGCACGACGATGCCGGTGATCGAGATCGTCGACGCGACCCCCGTGGTCGCGAATCGCGTCTACGTGATGTCCGCGCAAGCCGACGTCGAGTACGCGGCCGGCGTGCTGGTCCTCCACAAACGGGAGCCCGGGAAGAAGCACCTGCCGGTCGACCGGCTCTTCACGACGCTCGCGGAAGGATTGGCCGAGCTCTCCGTCGGCGTCATCCTCTCCGGCACCGACGGCGACGGCAGCACGGGAGCCCAGCACATCAAGGCGGCGGGCGGGGTGACGTTCGCGCAGGATGAATCGGCGCAATTCGACGGGATGCCGCGGTCGGCCATCGACAAGGGCACGGTGGACTTCGTCCTTTCTCCGCGCGAGATCGCGCACGAGCTCGTCGACCTCGCCGGCCGGCCGGCTGCCGCCGTCGCCGGGCCGTCATCCTCCGCGGAGTTCGATCGCATCGTCCAACTGCTGAGCACGGGCGACCGGATCGATTTCCTCCACTACAAAACCCCGACGATCGAACGCCGGATCCAGCGGCGCATGCTGCTGCGAAACATCAGCGATCTCGGGCAGTACCGGAAACAGCTCGAGGACGAGCCCGCGGAGCGGGAGGCGCTGTATCGCGATGTCCTCATCGGGGTCACACGCTTCTTTCGCGATCCTTCCCGTTCGGTGGCCCTGGCGAAGAAAGTCTTTCCGATGCTCCTGAACGTCCAGCCGGACGCGCCGCTGCGGTTCTGGGTCCCGGCCTGCTCGACCGGCGGGGAGGTCTACTCCCTGGCCATCCTGCTGGTCGAATATCTCACGGAGAAGAACCTGAAGCGGGGCGTGCAGATCTTCGGCAGCGACATCAAGGAGGAGTCGATTGCGTTCGCACGGGCCGGGATCTATCCCAGGACCATCGAAGACGTGGTCTCTCCGGAGCGGCTGGGGCGGTTCTTCACGCCTGTTGCCGGCGGCCGCTACTCCGTCGCCAGGAGCATCCGTGAACTGTGCATTTTTGCCGACCACAATCTGCTCAAAGATCCACCGTTCTCGCGGCTCGACCTGATCTCGTGCAGCAACCTGCTCATCTACCTGCAGCCGGAGCAGCAGGAGCGGGCCGCCGCCATCTTTCGTTACGCGCTCAACGGCACCGGGCTGTTGATGCTCGGCCCTTCCGAGACCCTGCGGCCCGATACCAGCGGATTCATCCTCCTCGACAAGAAGAGCAAGCTTTACCGGGTGGCGCCCGGATCGCGGCCGCGTCTCGATCTGTCGTTCCGAGGGCCGAAGCGTGGCGACACGACCGCGGCCGCCCGGCCGCCCAGCGGGGCCACGGCAGTGGAAGACGTGGGCCGCATCGCCGACCGGCTGCTGCTCGAGCGCTATGCGCATCCGAGCGTGGTGGTCAATGACGCCAACGAGATCCTCGAGTTCCGCGGCGACCTGCAGCCGTACCTGGCGCCGGCCTCCGGCACGCCGAGCTTCAAACTCTCGAAACTTCTGCACCCGGACTTGCTCATCGACATTCGCACCGCCTTGTTCAAGGCACGGCAGAGAGGCCTGTCCGTCCGGTGCGAGCGGCTGAAGATGACGCGGGGGACCGCCAGCGATGCGCAGACCGTCAATGTCGAGGTCATCCCCGCCGCGCCCTCGGCGCAGGAGCGCATCTATGTCATCGCCTTCGAGGCAGTCCACGATCCCGCCGTCACCGGGTCTGCCGGCGGCGCGCACCACGGCAATCCCTCGGAGAACGAACGTCTGCAGAACGAGCTGAAGGCCGCTCGCGAGTACATGTCGCATCTGACGAGCGAGCACGAGGAGTCGGACTCGGTCCTCAATGCGACCAGCGAGGAGCTGCAGTCCGCCAACGAGGAGCTGCAGAGCACCGTCGAAGAACTGGAAACGGCGAAGGAGGAGCTGCAGTCGACCAACGAGGAGCTCTCGACGCTCAACGACGAGCTGCGCATGCGCAACGCCGATCTGGTCGTGCTCGGCGACGACCTGATGAATCTGCTTTCCTCGATCGACACGCCGGTGATCATGGTCGATCGCGACCTGGTCCTCCGGCTCTTCAACCCCACCGCGGAGCGGATCTTCAGTTTCCGGCAGACCGACGCGGGGAGGCCGATCAGTGCGTTCAAACCGCTGATGGACCTTCCGGACCTCGGGGACATCCTCCGTCGCGTGATCGAGACCTCGGCCACCGCCGACAGCGAAGTGCAATCC